>NZ_JBFBLM010000004.1:0-540073 GCF_040686675.1 Microbacterium sp. NPDC079176 | reverse complement strand
AAGATGGGGCGCCAAGCCGCCCTACCCACCCACACCACCCTCACCACCCCACGCACCCAGCGGGTGTCCGGCAGCGTCCCGCCCCCCCCCCCGCCGCGCCCCCCCCCCGCTTCTGCGTATCTGCTCACCGCCGCAGCGGACTCGTCACGCGGTGAGCCAGCGGAGCGGGATGTCGATGACGACCTCGGTGCCCTCTCCCTCGCTCCCCCGCCACTCGATCGATCCGCTGAGTTCCCCCTGGATCAGGGTGCGGATGATCTGCGTTCCCAGTCCCTGACCGATGCGCCCCTCCGGCAGGCCCTTGCCGGTGTCGTGCACCGTGACGCGCAGATTCTCCTCGGTGCGCGCGGCGTCGATCGTGACCATGCCCTCCTGCCCTGCGAGGCCGTGCTCCACCGCGTTCGTGACGACCTCGGTGAGCGCGAGAGCCAACGGCGTCGCATACTCGCTCGGCAGGACCCCGAAGCGCCCGGTCGACCGAGTGCGCGCACGGGTGTTCGGCGCGGATGCGACCTCGGCGACGAGCTTCAGAACCCGGTGGAACACCTCGTCGAAGTCGACCTTCTGAGTCAGCCCCTGAGCGAGGGTGTCGTGAACCACCGCGATGGAGTCCACACGTCTCATCGCCTGGGTCAGCGCATCGCGCGCCTCGTCCGAGTGCGTACGACGCGCCTGGATGCGCAACAGCGATGCGACCGTCTGCAGGTTGTTCTTGACACGGTGATGGATCTCACGGATCGTCGCGTCCTTGGTGATGAGCTCCTGCTCCTGATGACGCAGCTCCGACACGTCCCGGCACAGGACGATGGCACCGATGCGCGTCCCGTGATCCTTGAGGGGAATCGCCCGCAGCGAGACAGTGACGCCGCGTGCTTCGATGTCGGTGCGCCACGGGGCGCGCCCCGTCACGACGACGGGCAGCGACTCGTCGACCTGTCGCGACGGCGGCACGAGCCTGGTGGTGACCTCGGCGAGAGACTCGCCCTCCAGTTCGTCATCGAACCCCATGCGATTGAACGCCGAGAGCGCGTTCGGACTGGCGAACGTCGTGATGCCGTCGACGTCGATCCGGATCAAGCCGTCTGACGCTCGGGGAGCTCCGCGGCGCGGGGAGGTCGGAGCCGCCGGATCGGGAAAGCTGCCGTCGGCGATCATCCGGAAGATGTCGTTCGCGCACTCGTCGAACGTGATCTGCTGTCGCGACGGCGTCCGGGCCTCGCCGAGGTTCGTGTGCCGGGTGACGACGCCGATGACGGTCCCCTGGTGCTCGCTGCCGCGGCGCTCGTTGACGATCGGCACCGCCCTCACGCGCGTCGGGGTCTCCTCGAACCAATCCGGTGAGGACGAGTCCACGATCTCCGCCGAATCGAACGCCCCCTGCACCTGCGTGCGCCACTGCGGCCGCACCCGCTCGCCCACGATGTCGCGGTAGAACAGGGTGGCCGCTCCGCTCGGACGGGCGTGGGCTACGGCGACGAACGATCCGTCGTCGGTCTCGATCCAGACGACGATGTCCGCCGACGCGAGGTCCGCGAGAAGCTGACCGTCGCCGGCGAGTCGATGCAGCCACTCGACATCGTTCTCGGCAAGACGGCCCTGGGCATTGGCGAGGTCGCTGAGCGTTGACACCCCACCAGCCTAGAGCGCGTCCGCTCAGAGAACGGCCAGCGACGTCGCCCGCCAGCGTCGGTCGAGACCTTCGAGGCGAATCGCCACCGCCCGGGTGCGACCGGGACCCGCGACCACGACGACGGCCTCTACCTTGCCGTCCACCGGTTCCGTCACGCGGATCGACAGGATCTCGAAAGTCGGGCGCGCAGGCGAGACCCCCCTCGCGCTGCGCGCCCTCGCCGACAGATTCGCCCGCGTCAGCAAACTCCGGTACGCGTCTTCATTGAACCAGCGGGCGAGCTGATCGACTTCTCTGACTCCCGCGAGCACCTCGAGCACGCCCTGGGTCAGGCTCCGCAGCAGCGGACTCGGATCCGGCAGCTCGGCGCGGGGCGTCGGCTGTGGTGCGAAGTACTCGTGAAGCATCATCTGAGGCACTCTCCATCGGGAAGACTGCGCCAAGTAGAGCATGCGTCGACTGGCCGATCCGGTCGCGTTCGTGATGTATGTGGATAACTCGTACATGCGCTCCCGGACTTCATTTACGGTGGTCCGCGTGCACTGGGATCGACTGTTCGAAGACCTCGAAGGCCAGCTGGCCTCCGAGTGGGAGAGCGAGCGCGCGGCGCTCGACGCCGAGTCGGAGCGCCTGCGCATCTCGAGGCTCGAGCTGCGCAGCCGGCTCAGAGTGCTCTGCGCATCGGCCGCTCCCGCCACCCTGGATCTGCCGGGTGGAGCTCGCGTTCGGGCACGACTGAACGCGCTGGGCTCCGATTGGATCGCTGCGACGATCGCGCAGGCCGAGGAATCACGGACGACGCGGTCGACCGTGATCGTCCCCCTTCACGCGCTCCGCGGACTCACCGTCGATCACGGTCTGCTGCTGTCGAGCCTGGACGAAGAGGACGACCCCGCCCCCGTGCTCCGCGAGCGTATGTCGCTCGGGTTCGTCCTCCGTGACCTCGCCCGGCGGCGGGTTCCGGTCAGAATCGTCAGCGTCGATGCATCCGACCTCCACGGGACGATCGACCGAGCGGGTGCGGACCATCTGGATCTCGCCCTGCACGACCCGGGCGAGGCGAGGACCGCCTCGGCGGTGCATGCGTTCCAGATCATCCCGTTCGCAGCCGTCACGTCGGTTCAGACCGCGGGAGATCAGATGCCGTGACGGCGGGATGTGCCCCAGACCTCTGGGAAACTCGCCTCATTGGCCTCGCGCCACAGTGCCATCCGTCTGGCCTCTTCGGACTGCTCGGCGAGATACTCCGAAAGGCTCGACTCTTCGACGCGCCACCGGGCGGGTGCACCGAGCTTGGACCCGCGCAGACGCCCCGCGTAGACGAGTTCGATGACCTCGTCGACCCCGATGCTCAGCAGTTCCGCCACCTGCGCCGGCGCCAGGAAGCGCTGCGTGGCCGGAGAGGAATGGGGCATGCTCCCATTCTCCCCCTGCCGTGCCGATACGCCAGGGCCGATCCGATGCTGTGGATAAGTCTCGAGCAGCCGCGGCGATTTCTGTGACCATGTCGCCATGAGCAAGTTCTCCCGTTCACGGCGTGCCGTCTGGGGTGATGCCCGCTTCCTGATCGGCATCGCCGTGGTCGCGCTGTCTGTCGCCGGCGTGTGGGCCGTCGTCTCCTCCTCCGGCGCCACGACACCGGTACTCCAGGCGACGCGAACGATACCGCTCGGCGAAGCGCTCGTCTCCGGTGACTTCCAGGTGGTGGACGTGGGACTCGGCGCCGTCTCGGATCGCTACCTCGCGCCCCAAGACCTTCGGCCCGGTCAGATCGCGTCCCGGACGGTCGTCGACGGCGAGCTGATGCCGACTTCTGCCGCCGAGGACGCGGATGCGAACAGAACCACCACGATCGTCGTCGAAAGCAGCACCGGCATCCCGGCCGATGTGGGCGCCGGGAGCATCATCGAACTCTGGCATTCTCCTCCGGTGGACGATGGCGCCCTCCCGGGGACGCCGCGCATCCTCGTCGCCGATGCGATCGTCACATCGGTGATGAAGACCGAAGGAATGCTCGCCGCCGACGGCACCACGGCTGAGATCGTGATCGACCGAGCGGATGTCGCCGATGTGCTGTCCGCGATCACCGGCGGCTCTGTCCTGTCCGTCGTGCCGATCGGCTCGACCTCGTGACGTCGGTAATCATCGCCCTACCCGATTCCCGTGCGCGCACCCTGGCCGAGGAACTCGAGCTCGAAGGCATCAGCGTGGTTTCCGTCGTCGCGCCGAGCAGGATCCTGCCCCTGCCCGACGGCGTCGATGCCGTCATCGTTCCCGCCAGCCGCGCGGTGCTGACGCCCGCGCTCGTCGCCGACTGCGACAGGGCAGGGGTGCGGATCCTGCCGCTCGGCGACGGCGACAGCAGACTGCTCGGGCGCTACGGCCTCGCGGCCGCACTCCCGACAGAAGCGCGCGGCTGGGAGATCGCTGCAGCGCTCACCGCCGACCTTGCGGGCTCCGTCGAGCGAATCGCGCAATCTCCGCGTCGTGTCACGGTGGTCTGGGGTCCGTCCGGTGCGCCGGGACGATCGACCGTCGCGGTCCAGCTCGCCGTCGAGCTGTCCAGGGCAGGACGCCGCACTGCCCTGGTGGATGCCGACACCGTCGCTCCCTCCCTCGCGCTGCTCCTGGGACTCAGCGATGATGCGCCCGGGATCGCCGCCGCGTGCCGTCGGGCAGAACTCGGCGCACTCGACTCGGCAGAACTCACACGGCTGGCGACCGTCCTCGACACGAGCGCAGGAGAGATCGAGGTCCTCGGGGGCATCAATCGCCCTGGGCGCTGGCCGGAACTCGGCGCACGTCGATTGGAGGCGACGCTGCGCGCATGCCGCAGCTGGGCAGAGGAGACCGTCGTCGACGTCGCGAGCGCCTTCGACGCCGACGATGAGGCGACGTACGACCTCGCCGGCCCGCGTCGCCACGCAGCCACCGTTGCCGCGCTGCAGGAGGCAGACGTGATCATCGCCATCGCGGCGGCCGACCCGCTCGGCATGAGCAGGTTCATCAGGGAGCATGCCGAGCTACGACGGCTCACGACCCGGACGCCCATCAGAGTGGTGGTGAACCGCGTGCGCCCCGGCCCCCTGGGCGTGGATGCCCGAGGTCAGATCCGGCGCACGCTCGAAAGGTTCGCCGGCATCACGGACGTCGCGTTCCTCCCTTTCGATCAGCGGGCCGCCGACGCCGCACTCCTGCACGCGCGACCGATGGCGGACCTCACTCCGCGCTCGTCCCTCGTCGCCGGCGTGCGCCGCGTCGTGGAGACTCTCGTCTCCACATCAGCAGAGCCGCCTACTGGCGGTAGCTCGAGAGGAAGTTCCCGAGGCGCTCGACGGCTTCTGCGAGCACGCGGGGCTCGGGGAGCGTGACGAGTCGGAGGTGGTCGGGGGTCGGCCAGTTGAAGCCGGTTCCCTGCACGAGGAGGATGTGTTCGGAGACCAGCAGGTCGTAGACCAGCTTCGCGTCGTCCCTGATCTCGTGGACGTTCGGGTCCAGACGCGGGAAGGCGTACAACGCGCCGACGGGCTTGACGCACGAGACACCGGGGATTGATTCGAGTCCCTTCCAGGCGATGTCACGCTGCTCATGCAGGCGCCCGGTCGGCGCGATCAGCGAGTCGATGGACTGCACTCCCCCGAGAGCCGCCTGAACCGCGTACTGGGCGGGGACGTTCGGGCAGAGACGCGTCGAGGCGAGCAGGTTGATCCCCTCGAGGAACCCCTTCGCGTGGTCCTGCGGCCCGGTGATCACCAGCCACCCGGACCGGAAGCCGGCGACCCGGTAGGTCTTCGAGAGCCCGTTGAACGTCAGACACAGCAGGTCCGGCGCCAGGGTCGCCGTCGGGATGTGCACCGCATCATCGAACAGGATGCGATCGTAGATCTCGTCGGAAAGCAGCAGCAGCTGGTTCTCACGGGCGATCTGCACCATGCCCTCGAGAACTTCGCGTGAGTAGACCACGCCGGTCGGGTTGTTGGGGTTGATGATGACGAGAGCCTTGGTGCGCGGAGTGATCTTGGATCGGATGTCCTCGAGGTCGGGCTGCCATCCGTTGTCCTCATCGCACAGGTAATGGACCGGGGTGCCGTCAGCAAGACTCGTCATGGCGGTCCACAGCGGGTAGTCGGGTGCCGGGATGAGCACCTCATCGCCCTCGTCGAGAAGAGCCTGCATCGTCATCGTGATGAGCTCGGAGACGCCGTTGCCGAGGAAGACATCCTCGGGATCGAATCGCGGGAACCCGGGGATCTCCTCGTACCGGCTGACGACTGCTCGCCGTGCCGAGATGATCCCCTTGCTGTCGCTGTACCCGTGGGCGGTCGGAAGCGCGGCCAGCATGTCGTGCACGATCTGGTGGGGTGCCTCGAAGCCGAAGATCGCGGGGTTGCCCGTGTTGAGCTTGAGGATCCGATGTCCCTCGGCCTCGAGCCGCGCCGCCTCGACGAGCGTGTTTCCACGGATCTCGTACAGGACGTTCTTGAGCTTCGACGACTGGTCGAAGTGGCGCGTTGGTGTCATTGAGCAAGCCTACAATGACGCGACGAGGGGCCGATCCCCACGGACCGGCCCCTCGTCATGCGCTCTGCTACTTCTTCTTCTTGCCCTGCGCCCGCCGCTGCTCGCGGTTGCCCGCGGGAGCTGCCGAGCCCTCGGTGCGCTGCCCGAACGCGCCGCGCGGAGCCTCAGCCGACTCGGCCTCCTCGGCGGGAGCCTGACGCGCGGCCGCTGCCTGACGAAGCTTCTCGGTCGCGGCCTGCTGAACCTGACCGCGGTCGTTGCGGACCTCGACCTCGCCGGCGTCGTTCGCGGCGGAGTACTCGAGCCGCTGGTCTCCACCGTCTTCGGCGAGGCCCTTCGCCTCGACCTCGGCCGTCTGCGAATCGCCCGCCCGACGCACCTCGACCTCGAGATTGTAGAGGTAGCCGACCGACTCCTCCTTGATCTGCCCCATCATCGACTGGAACATCGCGTAGCCCTCGCGCTGGTACTCGATGAGCGGGTCGCGCTGCGCCATCGCACGGAGACCGATGCCGTCCTTGAGGTAGTCCATCTCGTAGAGGTGGTCGCGCCAGCGGCGATCGAGCACCTGCAGCACCACGCGTCGTTCGAGCTCACGGGTCGCCGCTTCTCCGAGCGACTCCTCACGGGTCTCGTATGCGATCTTCGCGTCCGACAGCAGCTCGCGGGTCAGACCCTCTGCGGTGATGCCACCCTTGCGGCCGGCAGCCTCGGACACGACCTCGTCGATGGTCACGCTCACCGGGTACAGCGTCTTGAGCTCGGTCCAGAGTGCGTCGAAGTCCCAGCTCTCGTTGTGACCCTCGCCGGTGTGATCGCGCACCACTCCACTGATCGCGTCCTCGATGAAGTGCTGGACGCGGTCGGCGATGTCATCGCCCTGCAGGATGTGGCGGCGGTCGGCGTAGATCGCCTCGCGCTGACGGTTCAGGACGTCGTCGTACTTGAGGACGTTCTTGCGCATCTCGGCGTTGCGCGACTCGACCTGCGACTGAGCGCTGCGGATCGCCCGCGACACCAGGCCCGACTCGATCGGGACGTCGTCGGGGAAGTTGGTGCGCGCGAGGATCGCCTCGGCGGCGCCCGACTGGAACAGGCGCATGAGATCGTCGGTGAGGCTCAGATAGAAACGGCTCTCGCCGGGGTCGCCCTGACGGCCCGAGCGACCGCGAAGCTGGTTGTCGATGCGGCGCGACTCGTGGCGCTCCGTTCCCAGGACATAGAGTCCACCGGCCTCGATGACCTTCTCGGCCTCTTCCGACACGATGGACTTCATCGCCTCGTACGTCTCGTCCCACGCGATCTCGTACTCCTCAGGCGTCTCGACGGGGTCGAGTCCCTTACCCTTGAGCTCCTGCACGGCGAGGAACTCGGCGTTGCCGCCGAGCATGATGTCGGTTCCACGACCGGCCATGTTCGTGGCGACGGTCACGGCACCGAGGCGCCCTGCGCGAGCGACGATCTCGGCCTCGCGCGCGTGGTTCTTCGCGTTGAGGACCTCGTGCTTGACGCCCTTCTTCGCGAGGAGCCGCGACAGGTACTCGCTCTTCTCGACGCTCACGGTGCCCACGAGCACCGGCTGCCCCTGCGCGTGACGCTCGGCGATGTCCTCGACCACCTGCGCGAACTTGGCGGTCTCGTTCTTGTAGACGAGGTCGGACTGGTCCTTGCGGATCATCGGACGGTTCGTCGGGATCGGGATGACACCGAGCTTGTAGGTCGACATGAACTCGGCCGCCTCGGTCTCGGCTGTACCGGTCATGCCGGCGAGCTTGTCGTACAGGCGGAAGTAGTTCTGAAGCGTGACCGTGGCGAGAGTCTGGTTCTCGGCCTTGACCGGCACGGCCTCCTTCGCCTCGATGGCCTGGTGGATGCCCTCGTTGTAGCGACGTCCGACCAGGATGCGACCGGTGTGCTCGTCGACGATCATGACCTCGTCGTTCATGACGACGTAGTCTGTGTCCTTCTTGAACAGGGCGAGGGCCTTGATCGAGTTGTTGAGGAACGAGATCAGCGGCGTGTTCGCGGACTCGTACAGGTTGTCGATGCCGAGGTAGTCCTCGACCTTCTCGATGCCGGGTTCGAGAACGCCGACGGTGCGCTTCTTCTCGTCGACCTCGTAGTCGACGCCCGCCTCGAGGGTGCGCGCGATCTTCGCGAACTCCGCGAACCAGCGGTTCGCCTCACCGGAAGACGGTCCTGAGATGATCAGCGGCGTGCGCGCCTCATCGATCAGGATGGAGTCGACCTCGTCGACGATCGCGAAGTAGTGCTCGCGCTGGACGAGGTCTTCCTTGCGCCACGCCATGTTGTCGCGGAGGTAGTCGAAGCCGAACTCGTTGTTCGTGCCGTAGGTGATGTCGGACGCATACTGCTCGCGGCGCACAGCCGGGGTCTGGCCCGAGACGATGATTCCCGTCGACATGCCGAGGGCCCGGTACACGCGCCCCATGAGCTCTGCCTGATAGCTCGCGAGGAAGTCGTTGACCGTGATCACGTGGACGCCCTCGCCCGCGATCGCATTGAGGTACGCCGGGAAGGTGGCGACCAGGGTCTTGCCCTCACCGGTCTTCATCTCTGCGATGTTGCCGAGGTGGAGAGCAGCACCACCCATGATCTGCACGTCGTACGCGCGCATACCGAGGGTGCGCTTCGCCGCTTCGCGCACGGCGGCGAACGCCTCGGGCATGAGCTGATCGAGCGACTCGCCCTTCGCGAACCGCTCACGCAGCTCGGTGGTCTCGTTGCGAAGTTCGTCGTCCGTGAGCTTGGAGATGTCCTCTTCCAGCGCGTTCACGGCCTTGACCACCTGGTTCAGGCGTCGGATGACCCGCCCTTCTCCAGCGCGCAGCAGCTTCTCAAGAGGATTGGCCACAGATGTCATCTCCCTGTCGATGGTTCCGGCGGCGCCGCGTGTCGGGCGCGTGCCAGGCATACCTTGTCATGTTACCGGTCCGTGACCTGCACGTCGTCTGCACGTCGTCTGCATGGCGTGCCGCCAACGCGTTTCCGAGTATGTATATATTGGTCCACGACACCGGGAGGTCCATATGTCGGTCCGACAGAGTCTGCTCGCGATCCTCGCTCAGGGCCCCTGCTACGGCTACCAGTTGCGGCACGAGTTCGACCGCCGCACGGGCTCGGTATGGCCGCTCAACGTCGGTCAGATCTACAACACGCTCGAGCGCCTCGAGCGTGACGGGCTCGTCGCTCGCGGTGCAGCGGACGAGCACGGCCACGTCTACTGGGAGATCACGGCCACCGGCGCGTCCGAGGTGGACCGCTGGCTCGCGTCTCCCGCGCCACGAAGCCAGGCGACGCGCAACGAGCTCGCCATCAAGCTGGCTGTGGCGGCAACCCTCCCCGGCGCGGACGCCGCCCGAGTCATCGCGGCCCAGCGCGCGGCGTCG
Organism: Microbacterium sp. NPDC079176; assembly: GCF_040686675.1. NCBI lineage: Bacteria > Bacillati > Actinomycetota > Actinomycetes > Micrococcales > Microbacteriaceae > Microbacterium > Microbacterium sp. NPDC079176. Next base: position 530,512 of record NZ_JBFBLM010000004.1, on the reverse strand, counting down.
GAAGAGCATCTCGCAGATCTCATCGCGACGAGGGCGACGCGCGAGGACGACAGCCCCGAGGGGCTCGCATGGTCGCTCGTCGTCGATTCGATGATCTTCACGGCGGAGGCCGAGGTCCGCTGGCTCGACCATGTGCAGACCCGGCTCGCCCAGCACCCTGTCCACGCCCTCGCTCTCGAGTTGACGACCGATCGACCCAAACGTGGCAGGCCTTCGAGGGCAGACGTGGCGGCACTCGTCTGACGGGTTTCGCCTCAAGCGTATGCACAGCCAGCGGCGTCGCCCGGGAAACTAGGATCAGTCCTATGGCTGGAATATGGGGCAGACGCAAGCGCGAGCAGGAAGAGCTGGCCGCACAGGACGCCGACCTGGCTCGCCGGGCTGAGCAGGCACTCGTCTCGGCGGACGAGCGCATCAGGAGCACGTCCGACGAGCTGGCGTTCGCGGAGGCCGAACTCGGGGAGCAGCTGACTCGTGACCTGAAGAAGGCGCTCGCTGCGGTGCGCACGCATCTGCGCGAGGCATTCCAGCTCCACCAGCTCAACCACGATGAGATTCCCGACACGCCTGAGGAGCTCCGCACCCGCAACGCGCGGATCATCCAGCTGTGCGATTGGGCGCAGGATCTGCTCGACGAGAAGACGTCGGATCTCGCGGCATCGATCTCGAAGGTGCGTCGCGCACCCGAGATCATCGCCCAGGTGCGTGCCGATGCCGAGGCGCTGAGCGCACGGATCCCGCACACGAACGAGACCGTCGCGCGTCTCTCCGCGCGTTACTCGGACTCGGCGATGCACCAGATCACGGCGAGCGCCGCCGAAGCAGAGCAGCTGATCGCGTTCGCAACGCACGGCGCGGCCGTCTCAGAGCGTCGCCGCGCGGCGAAGCAGAACGAGGAGGCGAACCTCGCACTGGAGACCGCCACCGAGGCCACGCGGCGCGCTTCCGCGCTGCTCGACGCCGTGGAGGACTTCGAGATCGAAGCGCTGCGTGCGGAGTCGACCCTTGCCGAGGTCGTCGCGGATTCACGCAACGACCTCATCGCCGCGCGCACCGCCCCCCAGGTGCCGGCCGTCGCGGCCGCCGTCTCCGCGCTGCAGGACGCGCTGAGCGCCCTGTCGCCCGCGGGCACCCCCGGGGATCCCTTCGCCGAGCTGTCGCAGCTGCGCGACGCGAACACGGCTCTCGACGACGCGATCGCCACCGCTCGGCATCGCGAGGCGCACCCGCTGCCCAGCATCCAGCAGGTGCAGCATGCGATCGATGATGCCGACCGCCAGCTCGGCGTCGCCCGCGGACTCATCGCCGGGCACCGCGGCTGGATCGGCGCCGACGCGCGCACGCGCCTCGCCGAGGCCGAGAGGCTGCGGGTCGATCTGTCGGATCTGCTTCCGGCGGAAGAGACGCGCGACGAGGCTCTGGCCAGTGCACGACGCGTCGCACACCTGGCTTCTGAGGCCCTGCAGCTCGCCCAGCGCGACATCGATTCCTCACGGCCGCAGGATCAGGGCTGGGGCGGCGGAAACGGCTGGGGCGGCGGCGGCTGGAGCGGCGGGGGCCGACGCGGCGGTGGCGGCGACGTCGCCTCGGGCATCCTCGGCGGTCTCGTCATCGGCAGCATCCTCGACGGCATCTTCGACTGACGCCGTCGCACAACGCGACGACGGCCCGGCTCCCTCTGGAGCCGGGCCGTCGTCGTCTCAGCCTCAGGAGGCGAGCGCCTCAGTGGGCGGAGCCTGCGTCTCGAGAGCGATCACACCGTAATCCCAGCCCTTGCGTCGGTAGACGACGCTCGGGTGGTCGGTGCGCACGTCCACGAACAGGAAGAAATCGTGCCCGACCAACTCCATCCGGTCGACGGCCTCTTCGACGGTCATCCATTCCGCTCCGAAGTTCTTGGTGCGGATGACCACCGGTGAGTAGACCTCGTCGTCCTCGTTCTGGATCGGCACGTTGCCGGTCGCGACGGCCCGCAGGACATCCACGGATGCCGGCTGGACATCGATGCCCTGCAGCGCTCCGCTCTCCTTCTCGAAGTGCGCCCCGCGTGGGTGCTGGCGTCCATCGACTCGCTTCTCCTTCGCTCGACGAAGCTGCTCGGCCATCTTGTCGACGGCCATGTCGAGTGCGACGAACTTGTCTCCGTCCGTGGCTTCAGCGCGCACGACGGGGCCCTTGCTGACGAGCGTGAGCTCCACGGTCTCGTCCGGCACATGACCGTTGCGGTACACCCGGTGGGTGACCTTGACATCCAGCCGTTGCGCACGGGACGCGAACGTCTGGATCTTGGCGATCTTCTCTTCGACAACGGCTCGGAATCGATCGGTGATACCCACCCCGACGCCAACGATGCTCGTTTCCATTGCTGCCTCCTTGTCCCGGTCCTCCCGGCCAAGGGCGGACCGTGGTCGCCTTGTGACCCCCCACGGTAGTCGGCCTGACCTCGGATGTCACGGGTCAGTTGCTGCGTGTCCCCGATGCGTTCACATTCCGTTCGCTGTGACGCGGCGTGGCGGCGAGCGCGACCGCGGCCAGGACATGTGCGCCCGCGTCTGTCAGCGCGCGAGCCGCCTCATCGAACGTCGCACCCGTCGTGACCACGTCGTCGACGAGCACGACGGTCTCCCCCTCGAGCGCACGTCGCGCTCGCATGCTCCCGCGGACGTTCTCCGCTCGGCTCTCGGAATCGAGGCCTCGCTGATCCGTGCGCCGACCCCGCAGAACGAGCAAGCGGTCGGGAAGCCGACCCGCCCGCCGGATCAGCAGCTCGGGCACCCGGTAGCCGCGCCGTCGAAAGGCCGTCACTGATGTCGGGATCGGCACGAGGTGGAGCGGCCGATCGGCATCCGGGCGTGCCTCGAGCACGTCGACCACCTCCCCCAGCGCCGATCCGAACGGACGAGCGAGCAGCGTCTCGCCGTCGTCCTTCATCCTGCGGATGCATCGCGCCGCGACCGACTCGAAGGGCATCGCCGCGCGGACCTCCAGTCCGGCGGGCGTGCGGCGGACGAGCGGCTCCGGTCGGATGCTCTGTCGGCACGAGCCGCAGAGCAGCGTCTCGGGCCGGTCGCACCCCGCGCAGGTCGCCGCGAGCAGAAGGGCGAGTATCTCGAGTCCTACGGCGCGGGCCGGTGGATGCGGTGACATCCGTCGATGCTCTCGCAACAATCCGGCGCCGGGGCTGCAGAGGCTGCGCGGAACGCGGCCGTCATGGACTGTCAGTCGATGTCGGACGGCCGTGCAGGGACAGTCGCGCTCAGTGCCCCGCACGCGTCGCGAGAAGTGAGACTCCGCTGATCGACTCGCTCCATGCCGAGCCCGCACGGGCGAACACGGCGCCGTCCGCGCCCAGCACTCGCAGACCGGTGGCTGCGCGCGCACCCGCCAGGGACACCGCGCCGGTCGGAGCCACCTCTGACGTGCCAGGCCCTCCTACCACCTGCGTGACGACCATCCGGTCTGCGGGATCCGTCAGCAGTCCGAGACGATCCGCGCCCATCCAGACGAGGCCGATGGCGCCGCCGTCGAGCTGCGCCAGCGGCTCGGTGGGCCCGAGCTCGGTCGGAAGCCCGGCCTCATCGCGGATCACCGATGACACGACGATCCAGCGCTCGCCCCCGATCACGACGGCCGCGGCGACGCGGGCCCCATCCGCCGAGACGCGGATGGCGGATACGGAGGAGGCCTCCGGCCACGCGCCCGCGATGCTCTGAGGGGCGACATCGCTGCCGATCGCCTGCAGAGCCGCCGGTGCGTTAGACGGGACCGACCACGTGTAGTCGTAGGGATCCATGGACGGCCGCACCAGCGATGGGCGGTCGTCCAGCTCGTTGAAGCTGCCTTCACCTGCGAGCCACACGTGCCCGTCGATGAGCTGCACGGCCGCGTGGGAGCTGTCGACCGACACGTCGACCGCTGTGACGGGCTGACCCGCGTTCACGATCTGGTCCGAGACGCCGGGGATCGGCGTGATCTCTCCACCGACCAGCATGCCGAAAGTCCCGTCCTTCAGCACGAGGCTGCCCGGATCGGCCTTGTCCGTCACGACCTCGACGACCCCGGCCTCCAGTGTGCGGCCGTCGACCGTGAAGCGCACCTGGTCGATCTGCACGCCCCCGGCGGTCAGGGTCGCCTGGAGCTGAGTGCGCATGCGCGCGAGGGTGGTCGGGTCGAGGCCCAGCGCCGCCCGGTTCAGGGCGACGTCGGCGATCTGGTCGGGGTCGATCGGCACGGAGTCCCGTGCGAGCTGCACCTCCTGCGGGAACGCGCTCTGCACGGCCGGATCGAGCCAGGGGCTGGGCGCGCCGCCGATCAGCGACTGCGCGATGGTCGTCGCCACCGTGGCGCGTCGAGGGAACCAGCGCACATCGGGCACGAGTCGTTCCCACGTCTGATCGAAGTACTGCAGCGCGTAGTCGTCGTACACGCGCGAGAACCTGGATTCGTCGATCACCACGCCGTCCGGCGCCTCGGCGATCCGCCACTGGCCGTCTGTGAGTTCGACCACGAAGGCCGAGTTCGAGGCGCCGAACGCCTCGGAGTACGCTCCGGTCGCGTCGACGCTGGCGACCTGATCGAAGGCGACCCTCACGTCGGCCGTGTCGCCGTCATCGGCATCGTCGTCTTCGTCGACATTCGAACTGAACGAGCGGGTCGCCGAGCTCACATCGATCGACACGCCGGTGTTCGGACGCCAGGTCGATGCGAGCTCCGGGGTGAGAAAGCTGCGAGCGGTGTTCCAGTTGTCGGCCGGGGTGATCGCGGCCTCCATGAAGCCTTCGACGATCGCCGCAGGCCCCGCGCCGTCCACCGGACCCGAAGCGAGCGGGAGGAAGTCCTGCCCCTCGGGGGACGCCCCGAGGGGCTTTCCCGGCTGTGCGTCTCCGCTGGTCGGAAGGCCTGTGCACGCTGACAGGATGAGCACGGTCGCCGTGATCACGAGACCGCGCAGCACGCGCCGAGTCCGCGCGGTCATTCGATGCTCCCTCGATCGAAGAGCTCCGCCGGGACATCGGCGAGCTGGATCGGCTGCGTGGCATCGCCGAGTTCGGCGAGCGGCTCCTGCGGCTCGATCGGGATGGGCGAAGGCCCATCCGTCGCATCGCCACGGCGAGGCAGGGTCAGAACGAAGTTCGTCCCGACGCCGAGTTCGGACCACACCGCGAGCGATCCGCCGTGGAGAGTCGCATCGCCGAGCGCGATCGACAGTCCGAGCCCCGTGCCCCCGAGAGTGCGCTGGCGGGAGGGGTCAGCGCGCCAGAATCGGTCGAACACCCGCTCGGCATCCGCCGGGTCCATGCCGAGCCCGAAGTCGCGGACGCCGGCGGCGACCGCATGCTGATTGCTGTCGACGGTGACCACGATCGGTCGGCCCTCGCCGTGCTCGATCGCATTGCCGATCAGGTTGCGCAGGACTCGTCGCACTCGCCGCGGATCCATGTCGACCGGCGAATAACCGCCGGGGGCGACGAGCCTCAGCTCGCTGCCGCGATCGTCGGCGAGAGGACGCATCTGCTCGATGATGTCCTCTGCCAGATGTGCGAGGCTCGTCGCCTCGAGCTCGAGCTGCACGGAGCCTGCGTCATAGCGGCTGATCTCGAGCAGATCCGACAGCAGCGTCTCGAACCGCTGCACCTGCGTGTGCAGGAGCTCGGTGGTGCGAGCGGTCGTCGGATCGAACTCCTCCCGCTGATCGTTCAGCATGTCTGCGGCGAGGCGGATCGTGGTGAGCGGAGTCCGCAGCTCATGCGACACATCTGACACGAAGCGCTGCTGCACGAGTGACAGCTCGCCGAGCTCCTTGATCTGGGATTCGATACTGTCGGCCATGGCGTTGAAGGAGCGTCCCAGGGTCGCGATCTCGTCTTCCCCGTGCACGTCGATGCGGACGCCGAGGTCGCCCGAGGCCAGACGCGCGCTCGTCTCGGCAGCCTCGACGATAGGCGTCGACACGGTGCGGAGAACGATGAAGGAGATCGCGGCGACGATCGCCACCAGACCTATGCCGGCGACCCACAGGGTGCGCTGCACGAAGGTGAGAGTGTTGTCTGCATCCGCGAGGTCGTACGCGAAGTAGATCTCGAACGGCCCCGCCTCGGGAACCCGCAGCTGCTGCCCCACGATGATCCCGGGGACAGCTCGGCCGCCGACCTCGAGTGATACGGACTGCCAGGACTGCCAGTCGTCGAACTCGACCACCCTGTTCCTGAGGCCCGAGGTGATCAGATTGTCGCTCAGCCCGGCGGTGAAGCCGTTGAGCGGGACGTCGGGGTCGACCTCCATGCGGAATCCGGCGAGACCTTCGGCCGTCGAATTCCGTCCGAGGTCCTCCTGCACGCTGTCCCACAGCTCCGGCAGGGCTGCCGGGTCATCGCCCAGCGCCGTCGCGTCCAGGGTCGCCTGCGCCTGGTTCACCGAGCGGGCCGCGTCTTCGAGCGCCTCGTTCTTGCGGGATTCGAACAGATCGTTCTGGATAACCAGCGCCATCGTCACGCAGGTGATCAGGATCGCGGTGGACGTCAGCAGAAGCGTGATCGTGAGCGTCCGGAATCGCAGAGAACTGCGCCACAACGCCTGGACGACGGTCGGCCAGCCACGCCAGTCGCGGATGACAGCGACCGCCGTGGTGGTCGCTGTGGTCGCGGCCATCGTGGGCCTAGCCCGCGCTCCCGGCACGGTAGCCGACGCCCCGTACCGTCATGACGATCTTGGGGTTGTCCGGGTCGAGTTCGACCTTCGCCCGCAGACGCTGCACGTGCACGTTGACCAGCCGCGTATCGGCCTTGTAGTGGTAACCCCACACCTGCTCGAGCAGCATCTCCCTCGAGAACACCTGCTGGGGCTTCGACGCGAGCGCGACGAGCAGTTGGAACTCCAGTGGAGTGAGAGCGATCGGAGCCGTGCCGCGGCGCACCTCATGGGCGTCGACGTCGACGGTGAGGTCTCCCACGCGCAGCTGCTCCCCCACATTCTGCGACGTGGGCCGCAGTCGGGTTCTGATACGAGCGACGAGCTCCTTCGGGTTGAAGGGCTTGACGATGTAGTCGTCGGCTCCGACCTCGAGTCCTCTGACCACATCAGCGGTGTCGCTGCGGGCGGTGAGCATGATGACGGGGACTCCGGATTCGGCGCGGATGCGTGTGCAGATCTCGATGCCGTCCATCCCGGGCAGCATCAGGTCGAGCAGCACGAGATCGGGACGCTGTGCGCGCCACTCGTCGACCGCCCGCGCACCGTCGGCGCAGAACACCGGCTCGAAACCTTCCGTGCGCAGCACGATGCCGATCATCTCGGCGAGCGCGGTGTCGTCGTCGACCACAAGAATGCGTGAGGTCATAACTGTTACCTTATGGCACTCAGTACCACGGTCCTCCTGTCTACGCGCCCGACGGGTCATGTGACACGATGGGAGCGCACGACGGAGGGAGTGCCGGTGAGCGGCCAGACATGGACCCCTGCCCCGAAGAAGGGCATCATCCCCCTGCATCCGCTGACGTTCGGGATGCTGTTGAGCAAGTCGTTCGTCGCGCTGCGCCACAACCCCAAAGTCCTCTTCGGCTTCGGCGTCGTGATCCAGCTCGCGGTCGTGGTGCTCAGCGCCACGGTGATGGGCTTCGTGTTCGTCACGACGTTCACGCGGCTCGAGTCGCTCTCTCCCTCCTCCCCGGACTTCGAGGCCGTGTTCGCCGGAACGATCGCGATGAACATCGTCGCGGGCATCTCCGTCGGTCTCGCGTCCGTCGCTTTCACCGCTCTGATGCAGGGCGTCGTCGGAGCCGAGATCGGCTACGCCGCGATCGGGGTGAAGGCCACGCTGAAGACCCTCTGGCGCAAGATGACCCCGTCGTTCTGGCGGCTGGCCGCCTTCGCTTCGCTCTCGGTCATCTTCATCTTCGGTGTGATCGTCATCCTCTTCGTCATCGTCGCCGGCTTCGTCGCCAGCGGGCTCGGCGGATCCGCTGAGGCCATCGGCGGCGTCGTCATCCTCGTGCTGCTCGTCCTGCTCACGACGATCCCCCTCCTGGTCTGGCTGACGACCAAGCTGCTGCTGGTGCCGTCCATCCTCGTCCTCGAGCGCGCGAAGCTCCGCGATGCGCTCGTGCGCTCGTGGCGACTCACCCGCGGTCGCTTCTGGATCGCCTGGGGAGTCACCTTCCTGATCGGCGCCATCATGGGTGCCGCGATGCAGCTCGTGAATCTGCCCGTGTCGCTGCTGAGCTCGATGCTCGGATCGGTCATCGCCCCGACCGGCTCTGCGGACACTGCCGCGATCATGGGGTTCGTCTTCGCCCTCCTCGCCCCGCAGATCCTGCTCCTCGTGCTGCAGGCCATCACGCTCGTGGTGCAGAGCACCGCAGGCACCCTCGTGTATCTCGACAGTCGGATGCGCTACGAGGGTCTCGACCAGGCGCTGATCAGTCATGTCGAGCGACGCGACCTGGGGTGGACGGAGGAACAGCTCGGCGACCCCTTCGTCGTCGACGCCACGCGCGCCGTCTCGAGTGCACCGCCGCCCAAGCAGGTGCCCGAATGGGCGACGATGACGCCGGCCGGCTATGAGGCGCAGCCGTATGGAGGGCAGCCGTACCCCGGGCAGCAGTACCCCGGGCAGCAGTACCCCGGGCAGCAGTACCCGGCACAGCCGTACCCCGGGCAGCAGTACGGGTACCCGACTCAGCCTCCCCCTTCACAGCCGCCGTACGCGCCGCCGGCTGCGACCGTCCCGCCTCAGCCACCGGCGTATCGGCCGGCACCGGCGCCCGCCGCTCCCCCGGCATCCTCAGCGCCCGCGGACGACTCCACCTGGGCGGCCCCCGGAGCGGGCAGCGAAGGATCTGCATGATCCGCCCGCTGGACGATGTGCTGGTGCCCGACGGAGACGAGGCGAGACAGTGGGCCGAGCAGGAGCTCTCCGACCCGCGCTATGCCGATGCGAAGCCGACGTGGTTCGATCTCGTCGCGCGTGACATCGGACGGTTCCTCGCCGATCTGTTCAGCTCCGACAACGGCGCCAGCGTCGGGCCGTCTGCACTGATCATCGTCAGCGTCATCGTCTTCGGCGCTCTTGTGGCGGCCCTCATCATCTGGGGTCGCCCTCGCCGCTCCCAGGCGATCCGTCGGCCGGGTGCCGGGCTTCTCGGCGCCGAGGACGACCGTTCGGCGGCGCAGCTGCGTGCGGATGCCGACCGTGCCGCGCGAGCGGCGGACTGGGACGAGGCGACGGTCCTGCGGTTCCGCGCGCTCGCGAGAGGACTCCTCGAGCGCGACCTCATCGAGCCGTCCCCCGGCGCGACGGCCCAGGCGATCGCGCGCGAGGTCTCTGTCGTGTTCCCTGCGGAGACGACGCCCGTCCGCCAGGCCGCCGTGTTCTTCGACGACGTGCGCTATCTGCGGCATCCCGCGACCGCTGATCGCTACGCGGAGCTCGCAGCGATAGACGACCGGCTCAGTGCCCTGCGCCCGGAAGCAGTGACCGCGTGAGCGTTCTCGAGCAGCAGGACGTCCCCGCGTCGACCGCCGAACGCGCGCCTCGAGGCCGACGGTCGCGAGCTCTGCTCGGATGGCTGATCATCGTGGCGCTCGTCCTCGGCGGCGTCTTCGTCGCGATACAGGTCGGTGTGCGCATGCCCGATCAGCGGGGTTCGCTCGATCCCGAGAGCGTGAGCGACTCGGGTGCCATGGCCATCGCGCAGATCCTGCAGGAGAACGGCGTCGAGGTCTCGGTCTTCCGTTCGCGCACCGAGGCACGCCAAGCGCTCGATGACGACGCCACGCTCGTGATGGCGAATCCGTACACGCTCTCCGACGAGGCGATCACCGAGCTCATCGATCCCGCCGACCGGGTGGTCTTCCTGTCGAGCAGCACACACCTGCTGAGCCTCTTGAGGATCGGCGACAACGCCACCCCGGATTTCACCCCGGTGCAGGCGGACTGCGACGCACCCGAGTTCGCGGACGTCGGCTCGATCCGTCCTGATCGGCTGTTCACGCCCGCCGACGGCGTGGAGGGATGCTTCGGCGACGACGACGCGGCGGCCGTGCTCATCGATGAGAGCGACGGAGCCACGCATGTCGTCGTCGAGGGTGCGCGCCTCTTCAGCAACGCCTATCTCGCGGATGACGGCAACGCCGCACTCGCGCTCGCGCTGCTCGGACAGACCGAGCGCGTCGTCTGGTACGTGCCCAGTTTCGGCGACACGGACATCGAGGGCGAGACCGAGGACACCCTCGGGTCGCTCACACCGGGATGGGTGACACCGGCCATCCTGCTGCTCATGCTCGCCGGCGTCGCGGCAGCACTGTGGCGCGGTCAGCGCTTCGGACCGCTCGTCGCCGAGACGCTGCCGGTGACGGTGCGCGCCTCGGAGACCATGCACGGTCGCGCACGTCTGACCGCGAAGGCCGGCGACGCCGCGCACGCGGGCGAAGCTATCCGTGACGGGAGCCGGCGCCGCCTGGCGCGCAGGCTCGGCCTCGCTGTCACCGCGAGTGCCGAGGAGGTCGCGGATGCCGCAGCCGACCGGCTGCGCGTGCCGCGTGGCTCGCTGCACGAGCTGCTCGCGGGCGCGCCACCCGTCGACGATCCGTCACTGATCGACCTCGCGCGCCGACTGCAGGAACTCGAGAGCGCCGTCGACGCCTCGTCCTTCACGGAGCGGAGATCCGAATGAACCGCCCCCGCCGAACCGCCGTCCATCCATCATCCGACCGGAAGCCGAGGACACCACGTGACCGCTGAGAACTTCAACGACGCCGAGCTGCGTCAGGCCATGCACCGCGTGCGCACGGAGGTCGACAAGGCCGTCGTGGGCCAGGCGGGCACGGTGACCGGCCTGCTGGTGTCGCTGCTCGCGCGAGGACATGTGCTGCTCGAGGGCGTGCCCGGGGTGGCGAAGACCCTGGTCGTGCGCTCGTTCGCCCGGGCGCTCGGCCTCGACACGAAGCGCGTGCAGTTCACCCCCGACCTCATGCCGGGAGACGTCACCGGTTCGCTGGTCTACGACGCCCGCACGGGCGAGTTCGACTTCCGTGCGGGTCCGGTGTTCACGAACATCCTTCTCGCCGACGAGATCAACCGCACGCCTCCGAAGACCCAGGCCGCCCTGCTCGAGGCGATGGAAGAACGTCAGGTGTCCGCCGACGGTGTCAGCCGAGCTCTGCCCGACCCGTTCCTCGTCGCCGCGACGCAGAACCCGATCGAGCACGAGGGCACGTATTCGCTGCCGGAGGCCCAGCTCGACCGCTTCCTGATGAAGCTGGTCGTGGGAATGCCGGAGCGGGATGCCGAGGTGTCCGTGCTGCGCAAGCACGCCTCCGGCTTCTCCCCGCGCGAGCTCACCGGCGTGGAGGCGACCGTCTCCGCGGACGAGATCCGTGCGGCTCAGGATGCGGCAGGACGCGTCGAGGTCACCGATGACGTCCTCGGCTATGTCGTCGACCTCGCCAGAGCCACGAGGGAGTCGCCCTCGGTCGAGCTCGGCGCGAGCCCCCGCGCCTCCACGGGTCTGCTCGCCGCTGCGAAGGCGTGGGCGTGGCTCAACGCATCCTCTGCCGTCACGCCGGATCACGTGCAGACGATGCTCGTCCCCGTCTGGCGGCACCGGCTGCAGCTCCGTCCGGACGCCCAGATGGAGGGCGTGTCCGCGGATGCCGTGCTCACATCCGTCGTCCAGCAGACCAGGGTGCCGATCTAGGTGTTCGTCACCGGCCGTCTCGCGCTTGCCGTCGCCGTCGGCATCGTCCCGCTCGTCCTCGCCGGGCTGGCGGACTTCCCGCCCTATGCCGCCCTCGGCATCTGGGGGCTGCTCTGCGTCCTGCTGATCGTCGTCGATGTGCTGCTGGCTCCGAGCCCCCGCTCCGTCGTCGTGACCAGGCGCGTGCCGACGCGCACCCGCATCGGCGAGCAGGTCCCCGTGAGCGTCGCGCTGCAGAATCAGGGTCCCCGGACGCTCCATGCGCTGATCCGCGATGCCTGGCAGCCGACGGCCGGAGCGGGTGAGGCCCGTCAGCGACTCAGCGTCCCGCCGGGTGAACGGCGACGCGTCTCCATCCCCCTGCTGCCACGACGTCGCGGCGAGCTGGCGAGCGAGTTCGTGATGATCCGCTCGCTCGGTCCGCTCGGCCTCGCCGGCCGGCAGGCCCGTCACCTCGTACGCGGGACCATCCGGGTGCTGCCCGCCTTCTCGTCGCGGAAGCACCTCCCCTCCCGCCTCGCCCGTCTGCGGGAGCTCGACGGGAACACGAGCATCCAGGTGCGCGGTCAGGGCACCGAGTTCGACTCGCTCCGCGAGTACGTCCGAGGGGATGACGTGCGGTCGATCGACTGGCGCGCCACCGCCCGCGCGGGCACCACGATGCTGAGGACGTGGCGACCGGAGCGCGACCGCCACGTCGTGATCATCATCGACACCGGCCGCACGGCCGCCGCGCGCGTCGGCGACGGCACGAGGGTCGATGCCGCCCTGGAGGCGTCTCTTCTGCTCGCGGCCCTCGCCGCGCGTGCGGGCGACCACGTGCATCTGCTCATGTACGACCGGGTCGTGCGGGCGCGCGTGACCGGTGTGGAGGGGACAGCGCTGCTTCCGGCGCTGACCGATGCGATGGCTCCGGTGCACGCGCGTCTCGTCGACACCGATTGGCCGGGTGCTTTCGCTGCCGTGCGCACGCTCACGACCCGTCCGTCGCTCATCGTGGTGCTCACCGCTCAGGATGCGGCTGAGTCGGCTCGCGGATTCCTCGGTGCGTTCCCCGACGCGAGCAGGTCGACATCGATCCTCGTCGGTTCGGTCACCGACGACGGCATCGCGGATCTCACGACGCGGCGCGGATCTCGGGAGGAGATCTACCTCGCTGCGGCGGCCGAACGCACGATGCGCGACGCGGAGAACGTGGCCGACGCGGTGCGCCGCGCGGGAGGCGAGGCGATCGCCGCTGACCCCGAGTCGCTGCCTCCGAGGATCGCAGACCGGTACCTGGAGCTGAAGGCCGCCGGGCGCCTCTGAACGCAGAGAGTCAGCCGGCCAGGAGCCTGGGCGTACCTGCCTCGTACTCGACGAGGTCTCCGGTCTCGCCGCGGCGATACGCTCGACCGCCGATCACGAGCATATAGATGAGGAACGCGGCGAGGGCGGCGACGCCGATGCCGATCTTGACAGGCCAGGGCAGCGCCCACCCCGTCACGAATCCCTCGATCAGTCCGGACACGAACAGCGCGAAGACGAGTCCGATCGCCACTGTCGCGAGCGAGCGTCCCTCGGACGCGAGTGACTCGCCTCTCGAACGGTGTCCCGGCGCGACCCACGACCAGAACAGGTGCAGACCCGCCGCAGCCGCGACGAAGATCGACGTCATCTCCAGCAGTCCGTGCGGGAGGATGTAGAGGATCATCACATCGACCTGGTCGTGTGCGGCCATGACGGCGCCCGACACGCCCAGCCCCATCGCGTTCTGCACGAGGACGTTGATCGGCCAGATGCCGGTGATGCCGAACAGCACGCATTGCAGGGCGATCCAGGCGTTGTTCCACCAGACCATGCCCATGAACACCGCGGCCGGGTTCTCGGTGTAATAGCCGGTGAAGCTCTCGTCGGCGTACTGCTCCAGCAGGTCCGGCGGGCCGAGGGTCGCGAGGAGTGCCGGATCTGCGGAGATCCATGTCGCGGTCCCGACGACGATCGCGATGAATGACGCCGCGATCACGAGCGTCGTCCAGCGCAGTCGATAGAGCGCGGCGGGCAGCTGCAGCGAGAAGAATCGGCCGGTCTGGGTGAGGATGCTGTCGGACGCCCCGGTGAGTCGCAGCCGCGCGCGCACGAGGATCGTCGAGAGGTACGCACCTTGAGGCGACTCCCCCACCGAGGTCTTGAGCTCAGCGAGATCCGCGGACGCCGCGCGGTAGCGGACGATCAGCTCGTCGACGCCCGCGCCGTCGAGCCGAGCACGGCTCAGCTGGTCGAGCCGTTCCCACTCGGCGCGGCGTGCATCTGTCAGCGCATCGGCATCCACCTGATTTACTGTACTCATGTCCGCCGCGCTCGATGCATCCGACGAGGTCCTCTCGGGCGAGGCCGTCGCGATCGACGTGCAGCCGATCGGCTTCGTGTTGCGAGCCGCGGGCGCGATCATCGACCTCCTGGTCGGGCTCGCTGTGTTCCTGTCGACGATCTTCCTGCGGATCTGGCTCCTCGACATCGGCGTCCTGACCCAGGCGACAGACACGATCGCCTTGATCGCCTCGATCGTGATCAGCTTCGTGGTGCTGCCGATCACCATGGAGGTCGCCCTCAAGGGCCGCAGCCTGGGCAAGCTCGCCGTCGGGGGTCGGATCGTGCGACTCGACGGTGGCGCGACTGGTTTCCGCCATGCGTTCATCAGGGCACTCCTCGGCGTCCTCGAGATCTACATGACGCTGGGCAGCATCGCGGTGCTCGCCGGAGCGTTCAGCGCCCGCTCGCAGCGGCTCGGAGACATGGTCGCCGGCACCTACAGCCAGCGCGTGCGCACGCCCAAGCTGATCCCGAGCGTCCCCGTGCTGCCGCCGATGCTCGCCGGCTGGGCGCAGATCGCCGATGTCGCGCGCCTCCCCGACCGTCTCGCGCGCCGCATCTCGCAGTTCCTGCAGAGCGCTCAGCGGATGGTCCCGTCAGCTCGCGCCCGAGTGGCGCAGGATCTCCTGACCGAGGCATCGCCGTTCGTCTCGCCTCTGCCTCAGGCCGCCCCGGAGGTTGCGCTCATCGGCATCACCGTGCTGCGGCGCGAGCGGGAGCGCAGAGCGCTGGAGAACGCCGACCGCCGAGCGGAGAAGCTCACCGGCCGACGCGTCGGGGCCTGAGCACACCGGTCTCTTCGCGAACCCCGGCGCCGTCAGAATCGGATCGCGTCGATCACCTTGACGCGAAGGGCGACCAGTGCAGGGATGAAGCCGGCGACGGCGCCCACCAGGATCGACGCGGCGAGCCCCACGAAGGCCGCGCGCATCGGGAACGGCGGCACGTCCTGGATCCCGTAGAACAGCGAGGTGACGACCCAGTCCGAACGGAGCACCGCGACGACGATCGCGATGCCGACGAGCCCCGCCACCGTCGTCGCGACGAGGCTCTCGAGGAAGACCGAGAAGAAGACCCGGCCCGAGGTGGCGCCGAATGCGCGACGCACGCCGATCTCACGCACTCGCTGCCGCATCGCGACGAGCTGGATGTTGATCAGACTCAGAGCTCCCAGCGCGAGGATCACGGCAGCGATGCCGCCGGTGACCATCTCGAACGTCGCCTGCGCATCCAGCGCACCGGGCTGGGCGGCCCAGTCCGACCGGCTGACCGACACCGTCTGCCCGTCCGGGAGCCCTGCGCGAAGATCCATGGCGAGCACGGGTGCGATCTCGTCGACCTGCTCCTGTCCGAGCCAGACCTCGTACTGCGGCCAGGCGCCCTCCGGCAGAGCATCGACGCGGGCACGATACGCGTCGTAGAGGATGTCGACCCGAAGCTCCTCGTCTCCGAACCCCTGGCGAGGCGCGACACCCACGACCTGATAAGTGCCACCCGCAGGCCCCGCGAGCGTGAGAATCGGATGCTCCGCGACGGGCGTGCGACCGATGCGATCCCACAGCGCCTCCGTGATCACGACGGGCGGGGAGAGTGCGTCGGCATCCGCATCCCGCATCCATCGGCCCACGAGCAGCTGCTCGCGGTGGATCTCGGAGTAGAGCGGATCGATCAATCGTGAGTTGACATCGACGATGCCGTCCGGCAGCTGCACCGGAACGACCATGCCCTGCGCGATCCGGGCCGTGTGGCTGAACTCGAACCGCTCCGTGACGCGCGTGAACCTCTCATCGAAGGCGTCGAAGTCGACCGGCGCCCCGTCGTCGCTGCTGATCGTGACGACCAGGGTCGCCGCCCTGCCTCCCCAGCGATCCGACTGCTCCGCCTGGAACTGACGCTGATACTCCGAGACGGCGACGACCCCGGTGAGGGCTGCCACCGAGACCGCGATGCCGATCAGGCTGAGCAGCACACGCAGCTTGTGGACGCGGATCTCCGCCCACGCATCCGACAGCGCTCCGAGGATGCCGGTCATGACGCGGCTCCGCGACGCGAGTACGGCATGGCCGGCATGCTGCCGGGTGTCGGCATCTCGGCCCCGGTGGACGCAGCCGCCGGTGCGGATGCGGCCGGGACGGATGAAGAGGGAACGAATGCGGAGGGAACGGATGCCGCGAGGGTCGAGGCTTCGAAGGCGCGGCTGAGATCCGCAGGCTCGAGGACCCCGGCGTCGAGTCGGTAGTGCCGTCGGGCACGGGCGGCCACATGGAGGTCGTGCGTGATGGTCACGAGCGCCGCGTCGGTCTCGGTCGCGACCTCGTCGAGCAGCGACATGACGGACGCGCCCGTGTCGATGTCGAGTGCGCCGGTCGGCTCGTCCGCGAGGATCAGCACGGGCCTGCGCACGAGGGCCCTCGCGATCGCGACCCGCTGCTGCTCTCCTCCCGAGAGTCGATCGGCGATCTGCTCGATGCGATGACCGAGGCCGACTCTCTCGAGCATGTCAGCGGCGATCTGCCTCCTGTTCCAGAACAGCCGACCGCGCGCATGGCCGAGTGGCATCATCACATTGTCGAGCGCGGTGCGCCCCGGGAGCAGATTGAACTGTTGGAACACGAAGCCGACGTTGTCGCCGCGCAGCCGGTCCAGCCGCCCCGACCGCATCCGACGCACTTCGCGATCCTCGAACGACACGGAGCCGGTGGTCGGAGCGTCGAGCATCCCGAGGATGTTGAGCAGCGTCGACTTCCCGGAGCCCGACCTGCCGACGATCGAGACGTGATCACCCGCACTGACCTCGAGCGTGATCCCTCGCAGGATCTCCAGCTCCGAGTCGTCAGCGAGCCGCACGCTCTTCGTCACATCGCTCAGCGCGACGAGAGTCACCAGCTGACCCCGCTGTCGCACTGCTCGACTCCGGGAGCCACCTCGTAGCAGACCTCCTCGACCGGGGCGACGAAGCCGGGGACGAACTGGCGGATCGACTCCCCCTCTTCGAGGCCGGAGACCACCTCGACCATGGCCCCGTCACTCACGCCGAGCTCGACCGCTCGCTCTTCCGGTTCAGCGCCGTCGCCGGCATCGACCCAGACGTTGCCCGTGCCCGCGCCACCCTGCACAGCGGTGACCGGCACCACCAGGGCGTCATCCACCTGCCCGAGCGCCAGATCCATCGTCGCCGGCAGACCGGCGAAGACGACCTGGTCACCGGGCACCGCGCATCGCACGCTCGCTGTGCCCTCGGCGCTCACCTGCACCCGCACTCCTGTGCACACGAACGGCGCGGGCCCCCCGGTGATCGTCACCGATGCGTCGGCCGGCGCATTCACCAGGCGGTACAGCTGGACCGGCTCGACGGTCGCGAGCAGGTGGTAGCGCGCGGGCGTGAGCGTGAAGATCTCGGTTCCGGTGGATGTCGCCTGACCCTTCACGAGAGCGATCTCCGAGACGTCGCCGGCCTCCGGCGCGACGACGTCCACATCCTTCTTGGGCTCGTCCTGCCTGATCGTGAAGAGCTTCTGCCCCGCCGCGACGGTCGCCCCGTCGGAGACATGCACCGCGATGACCGTTCCGGTGATCTCCGACCGCACCGGGAACGCGTCATCGCGTGCGACGTTGCCGCTCAGGGTGAGAGCGTTCACCACCGAGCCCCGTTCGACCGGGATGACGGGATCGACGATCGACGACTCGGGGCTGACCATCGCCTCTGTGGCGTCCGGGAAGAACGCGATCTTCACGAGAGCCGCGGCGCACGCACCGAAGACGAGAACGAGAAGAAGAGGGAAGATCCAGCGTCGCCAGACGATCACGGCTGCCTTTCCGGCGGCGCCGCCCTGGCGCATCCGCGGTCAGCGTATCGGCATGCGTCGATGACCCACCCGCCCCGAGGCGGCGTGTCCCCGTCGGCGATGCGGACGGTATATCAGGCGCGAAGCGCCTCGTGCCGGACGACGAGCCATCCCGCGGGAACGGACAGGCGGTCCGCATGCTGTGCGCACAGATCATGCGCGTTCGGGTGGCGCGCCATCCCCAGGGGCCCGAGCGCGGCCATCTGATCGCCGTAGTCGTAGGTGAGAGTGGCCACGGCCTCGCGCGCGCAGCCGACCTTAGAGCAGAGTCTTCCGTCCATTCACGCCAGGCTACGTCGAGGTTCATCGGATGAGCGGATGCCGCGCCGCCGCGCCCGTCGGACTCGGCCTAGACTTTCGCTATGCCCCGTCGCTCCCGCACCTCTGACGCACCCCGCCGCGGGGCCAGGCACGGGCGCCACGGTCGGCTCGGACGCAGCGAGGTCGTGCGCCCTCCACTCGCCCCTCTCGACGGGCGCATCGACCGGTTCGATCTGACCGTCGGCACTGCGGTGGAGTTCCTTCGAGGAACCTGGCCCGAACTGCAGGAGGTGCGGTTCGAGATCGGCGCCATGCCCGCGTTCGAGGCCGCAGACGAGGTCCCGCGCTGGTACCTCGATCACGAGAAGGCGCGCATCGTGCTCTTCCGGCTTCCCATCGAACGGCTGCTGCCGCCGGGACACGACGACTCCGCCCACCGCAGGATGGCGATCGAGAGCGCCGTGTTCAGAGCTGCGGCCGAGTACGTCGGCCGCGAGCCCTGGGACCTCGGCGGCCACGAGCACTGAGCTCAGAGACCGTCCTCGCCGGTCCGCAGGTCACGGGTAGACGGTGATGCTCTGCTGCGCTCCCGCAGCCGGCCATACCGGCCAGACCGCGAGCGCTCCGGGCGCGCTCATCGTGACGGAGGCATGCACCGGCGCCGAGGTCGACAGCGCATACACCGTGCGCGGCGTCACATCGACCGACGCCGACGAGTGAGCGGGGACAGTGACCTCGACGGGCTCTCCGCCCGATGTCGATGCGACCTGCACCGTCGCATCGACATCCTCGTCGTTGGCGAGCACGAGGCGAGGCGTCGGCCCGGCAGGAACGGCGACGTACACGTCATCCTCGAGCTCCGGCGCCGGCGTGACCCAGGCGAAATCGTCCTGCGGCCCGGCGACATCCTGCTGCCGCACCGCGGCGAGCACAGGGTTGTCCGATTCGATGCTCATCGTGTAGTCCCCCGGCGACAGCGCGGAGAGCGACAGCTCGGTGGGTGCGTCGGCGGTGAGCGGAACGGTGAACTCGTCGGCGATCGTCGACGCACCGACCTCTCTGACCGTCACGACGGCCTGGGAATCGACCTCGGGTGACATCAGCCGCAGAACCGCCATGTCTGCGTTGTCGCCCTGGTTCTCGAAGACCTGGATGCCCGGGAGCACCGGCTGACGCTGCGCAGCGGGAACCGCATCCTGCAGGTCGATGCCCGAGGGATCGAGGGTCCGGGTGAGCGACGACTGCAGTACAGCCCGCACGGGCGACCCTGTCGCGGTCACCTTGACGATCGGGAAGTCCGATCCGGCGGCGATCGATGACAGCGCGAGCGCGACCTGAGACTCCGCGGGGACGATCACGGTGCTGGACGCCCGCGCAGACCCGAACACGCCGAGAGAAACAGTGGAGGGCACGACCCCGGGGTTCGTGAGAACGATCAGGTCCTCGGTCCCGGTGGCGACCGTTCCGCCGACGAGCCACGACTCGATGCCCGCAGGACGGCAGGGCGCCGCGGCGAGACCGAACAGGTCCGCCTCCTGCACGCTGACCGACTCCGTGGCGCCGAGCAGCGGCGCCTGGCGTCCCTCGACAGGGCCCACGAGGCGTTGCGCGGATCCGCCGTCGGCGAGGTCCTTCGCAGGCAGGGGACTCGACTCCGGTCGCCCGGATGACCCCTCGGAGGTCAGTTGGGGAGACGCCGCCGACACCATCTCGAGCGGGTTGGAGGGATCTCGACCGACCGCGCGAAGGTCACCGTTGCAGACGAGAACGGTGTCACCCGGAAGGGGCGCCACCTGCGCCTGAGCGGGCTCGTGCGAGACAGTCGGCCACGGCGCGGTGATGCCGACGACGACACCGACGACGCACGCTCCTGCGACGACGGCGCCTGTCAGGACTCGAGCGCCGGTCGCCGCCACCCGGAATGCGCGGTTGCGGGTCATCGCCGCTCCTCCTCACCCTGTTCGGTCGACGGATGGGCCTCGACTGCCGCATCCGGCTCGGGCCCGTCCGAGGGCGCGGCGTCGGCTGTTGCGGCTGTCTCAGCGACCTCCGGATCGCCGTGCGGTTCTGCGGCGCCGTCGCGGTCCTCGGGGTGCCGAGGCAGCACGAGCGGCTCTTCCGGTGCTCGTCCGACGATGCGCGAGCGGGCGCGGGCTGCTCGCCGCGACGCACGTGTCGGCACGGACAGCAGCAGCGCCGCGAGCACGAGCACGAGCTGGACCGTGATCACGAGGCGCGCTGTCGCCTGCTGAGCGGTCGAGAGCGGAGCCCGTGGCGAGGCGTCGGCCTCGAGCCTGTAGAGCACACCACGGTCGGTCGAGCCGGCCTGGACGAACCCAGCCCGCTGGTCGAGCGATGTCACCGCGGCCGTGCGCAGAGAGCGAGCACGGTCCGACTCCTCACCCGAGACCTGTGCGAGCAGGACGTACGAGATCCCCGTCCGAGCCAGCTCATCAGCCGCATCGAAGTCCCTGGCCGAGAGCAGATCGACCGCGAGCGTCGTGAGGTCGGAGCCGCGCAGCTCCGTCGCTGTGGAGAGGATCGTCGTCTGGGCGCTCAGCGTCTCGCTTCCGCCCCACGCCACCTCGGTCGCCAGGCCGCCGTCGTTCTGCGGGGTGAGCACGAGGGTTCCGATCTGACGGTCGGCACCCGCCTGCGCTGCGACATACGCCGGCAGCGTCGATGCGGGACCGTCTCGGAGCTCCGACTCGTCCGCGTGGACCGCGGCCAGGGCAGGAACAGCGCACACGACGATCGCAAGACCGGCGACCGCCGCGCTGAGCACCCGGACCCGTGGCATGGTCACCGCGGTGTCGAGCGTCACGAGGGCGGCTCCGGTGACGCCGATCCACGCGAGGCTGAGACCCGAACCCGGCCAGATGGCGACGGGAGTCCCTTGGGCGAAGGACACGGCGACTCCCACGGCCAAGAACGCGGTGGCCAGGCCGCAGAGCGCGACGAGCAGAAGAGTGATTCCGGCTCGCCAGCGCGGGGCGACCGCTGATGCGAGAGCGAGGAGCGCGAGCGGGGCGAGCAGCACCCCCACCCACGGCGCGAGCTCGAGGCCGAGCCACGTCGCCCACCCGGCCATGTCACCGCTGGGGAATCCGCTGGCCAACGCGAGTCTGCCTGCGGCATCGGCCGCTGCCTGCGGACCGGCCCAGATCGAGCCGGGATCCGCGAGCACCGCGAGGATGTCTCCGCGGCTCAGCTGCCAGACCACGAGCGGCGCGAAGAGGGCGACGGCGGGAATCGGCACCCAGACCAGGCGGACGGCTCCGCGGATACGAGCGCCGGCGAGGGTGATGCCGAGCGCCACGACCCACAGCAGGAGGAGTGCCGGGGCGAGCGAGGGCGCACATGCCGTGACCGCGGCGAAGAGGAGCGACGCTGCACCTGCTGCGCCCCACGAACGATGGGCCACCGCCCCGGCGTGGAAGAGCCAGGGCAGGAGGAGGTGCACCAGCACAGCGGCGGGGCGACCGTCGACGAGCGCGGTGAGGAAGGTGGGAGCGAGCGCCCACACGATTCCGGCGAAGATGCGCAGACCCGCACGGTCGGTCACTCGCGTGGCCGCGAACCAGCCGCCGAGCACGGCGAGGGGCAGCGCCAGCACCCAGAGGAGCACGAGGGAGAACGACGGGGCGGCCGGCCAGAGAGAGCCGAGCACAGCGAGCACTCCGGAGAAGGGGTCCGCGGCGCCGACGACGTCGACTCCGAGACCGCGCAGCCCCCAGGCGGCGTCATTCCACAGCGCACCCACCGTCGACCGCAGCGGAAGCAGCGCACCGCCACCGAGCACGGGCCACGCGAGGATCGTGGTGAAGGTCGCGATGCTGACGACGAGGGCGCCCAGCACCGCCCAGGCGCCTCCGCCCGAGAAGAACCGGAGCTCACTGACCGCTCCGCCCTCGCTGCCGTGGCCGTCATCCAGCCGACGACGAAGATCGGAGCTGCTCACACGCAGCGGGGCGATGCTCGACCAGCTCGAGGTGCGGAAGGAGCGGATGCGAGAACGAGACCGCGCGATCGCGCCGAAGCGGAACATCGCCGTCACCGCAGCCGCCCACTCGGGCGCGACGGCCTCCGGCCGCTTGCCGATCAGGTCGGCCATGGATCGCCAGAGCGCGAGAGGAAGCAGAGTGAGCCAGTGCAGCGGGACGGAGATCGCCGGGGCATAAGCGAGGCGGCGGTGCAGCTGGGCGAGTCTGGTCGCGAACGCGCGCCTGCCCCGCGCGGTCGGAGGTGTCCCTGGTCCGTCCGGTGACACGGATACGCGCGCCGAGGGCGCGAGCACGACGCGTCCGCCACCGAGGCGGGCACGGACTCCGAGGTCGAGACCCAGGTCGGCTCCCGCGAGCGCCGGATCCGGACGCAGCGCATCGCGGACCTCGCCGCGGATCAGCATGCCGCGGATGTCCGCACCGAGCGCGTCGTCGCTGGCATCGTGCTGTCCTTGGTCGAGCTCGCCGCCGGCCAGCTCCACCGAGCGCCCCAGAGTCGTCATGCTGACGCCCAGAGAGACGATCTCGCGGTCGTTGTCGGTCTGCACGAGCTTGGGCGCCACGATCGCCGCCGACGGAGATCGTTCGAGAGTGCCGATCAGGCGCTCGAGCGCTCGCGGGTGCGGAGCGGTGTCCTGTGCGAGCAGCCAGACGGCGCTGCCCTCGAGGATGCGGGGTCTGGCGAGTTCGACGGCATCCGCGAATGAGGTGTTGCCGCGCGCCTGGATGATGCCCTCGACTGTGCTGGTCACCGCCTCGCTCTCGCGAGCCGACGCCGCGTCGCCGCACATCACCAGGGTGATGGCGGCTGCGGGCGTCGTCTGGGAGCGCAACGCATCGAGTGTGCGGAGCAGCTGCGCGCGGGCGGAGGAACCGGGGCGCGCGACGATGATTGCGTGAACTCGGGCTGGCATGACGTGGTCAGCCTATGCGTGCGACAGGAATCGGGGGCTGACCCGACCCGGCGTGGCCGCGAAGCTATGAACGCGGACGAATCACTGCCGGGTCAGCTCGCGCGACGCTTGAGCTTGCGGCGCTCGCGCTCGGAGAGACCGCCCCAGATTCCGAAGCGCTCGTCGTTGTTGAGCGCGTACTCGAGGCACTCGCCGCGGACATCGCAGGACGTGCAGATCCTCTTGGCGTCACGGGTCGATCCGCCCTTCTCGGGGAAGAAGGCCTCAGGATCAGTCTGCGAGCACAGTGCATCGCTCTGCCATGCGAGAGCATTGTCATCGTCGGTCTCGACCTTGCGAACCCCGGGAACACCGAGGTTGATCGGATCGACGAACCAGTTCTCCGGTACGTCTGAACGGTAACCCGTCATCTCGCTCTCCAACCCCTAAATTCCGCCCCCTCGGCGGGCCGTGCTCAACTAATTACACCCGTGTCATTCCCATCGGTCAAGTCGCGGATCGTAAACCCTCAATCCGGTCTTGAAGGTTCTTGACCTCCGTACGGCGTGTCGCACGTCCGCCCGAGGAGTCAGCGGCCGGAGGTGAGATCGCCGGGCGATGCGACGAACGCCTCGCCCTGGCCGCCGACGGTCAATCGAACCTCGTCGGCGGACGCGAACGCGACGGTGCCGACCGGAACATCGAGCACTGCACCGTCCGCACCGCCCACCCTGACGCGACCGGACGTCGCGAGGACCATCGTCGGTCCGTCCACGTCGATGACGACGTCCTGGCCGTCGAGTTCGACTCTTCTCAGCGAGAAGTCCGCGACGGGCACCGGGTACTCCGTGATCGCACCATCCGTCGTCGGGCGCAGCACCGGCACCTCGCCGGTCGTCGTGTCGAGGACCGAGAGCAGCTCGGCCACATCGATGCGCTTGGGCGTGAGACCGCCGCGCAGGACGTTGTCGCTCGCCGCCATGATCTCCACTCCGAGACCGGCGATGTAGGCATGCAGGAGCCCGGCCCGCAGGAAGATGCCCTCGCCCCTGCGAAGCACCACGTGGTTCATGAGCAGCGCGACGACCACACCGGGGTCTCCCGGATAGGTCTCCGCGATCGCCGCCACACCGCGGAGCGTCTCGGCCCATTCGCCCGACGCGGAGGCTGCGGCCGCGCTCACCGAGGCGACGACGTCGTCGACCACGGACCGCGCATCGCCGGACAGCAGCCAGCCGATCGTGTCGCGCAGGACGTCGCCCTCACCGCGGAGACGATCAGCGAGTTCCTCGACCCCGGCGCTCTGCCCCAACTCCCCCAGCAGGCCCAGGGTGTCGCCGACGGGGCGCAGCCCGCTCAGGGATTCGAACCGTTCGCTCAGGGCGACGATCAGCTCGGGCTTGTGGTTGTCATCGCGGTAGTTGCGAGTCGGGTCCGTGGCGTCGAGCGTCGATTCTCTCGCCCACCCGGCTCTCGCCTGCTCGACGGTCGGGTGCACCTGGATGGACAGGGGCGATGCGGCCGCGAGGAGCTTGAGCAGGTACGGCAGAGCACCGCCCGTGACGGCGTCCAGCGTCCCGCCGCCCTGCACGTCGGACGGGTCTCCCGGGTGGTCGCCGAACCACACCTCCGCCTCAGGCGCACCCGTGGGGGTGCGGCTTTCCAGGTCGGCCAGGAGCGTCGGGGATCCCCACGCGTAATCACGGGGTGCATTCGAGAGACTGAGCAGCATGCCACCAGGCTATTGGCAGGGAACCCACGGTGCCACGACCGTCCCATCGGTGACTCCCGACTTCCGCGCGGTAGCCTGAACGCGATGGCGCAATACACGAAGCACCCGGTCGCCGCCCCGCCCGCCGCTCCCGAGCGCGAGTCCACGGGGCATCTTCTGCTGCGCGGGTACATCGGCCTGGTGCTGTTCGCGACCTTCGCGCACTCGGCGGTGTACAACCTCGTGGGCGAGATCGGCGCATTCATCACCCTCCTCGTCTTCCTGATCGCGACGCTCTCCATCGGCGTTCCGATGATCGCCCGTCGGCGACCTGCCGCGTTCGCGTGGCGTCGCCTGCCCTGGGCCGCCGTCGCGTACACCACGCTGGCCCTGCTCTCGGTCGCGTGGTCTCAGTGGCGCGGAGCGACCATCATCACCTGGGTCCTGCTCGCCACCGTCACGGTGAACGCGCTCTTCATCGTCCATGTGCTGACCTGGCACGAGATCGTGCGGGCGCTCGCTTCCGCGTTCAAGTGGATCCTCGGCCTGTCCCTCGCGCTCGAACTGTGGGTCGCCCTTGTGGTCCACGCTCCGATCCTGCCGAACTTCTTCGTGCGGCCGGACGGCGAGACCAACGCCCACTGGTACTGGGTTCGCGGCAACCTCGTGGACGGCGGCCGGATCCAGGGCATCGTGGGCAATTCGAACGTGCTCGCCATCATCTGCCTGTTCGCGATACTCACCTTCGGCGTGCTGTTCGCCGCGCGCACGCGCTGGCGCACCACTCTCGCGCTCTGGGCCCTCCTCGCGGGATACTTCCTCGTCCGGGCCGGATCCGCGACGGCATACGTGTGCGCCGCCGCTGCCGCCGCAGTCCTGGTCGTCGCTCTGCTGATGCGCCGCGCGACGTCTCCGGGCGCACGAACCCGACTGTATGTGCTGTTCATCGGCGGCGCCGTGGTCATCGGATCCGCCGTCTGGCTCCTGCGTGAACCCCTGTTCGCCCTCATCGGTCGCAGCGCAGACCTCACCGGGCGCTCCGACAAGATCTGGGACAAGGTCCTCGCGCGTGCCGCGGAGCATCCGATCTTCGGCAACGGGTTCTCGAGTCCCTGGGTCCCCTTCGATCCTGCCTTCGCCGGATGGATCGAGGATCACGGCATCACGGTGTTCCACGCGCACAACATGTGGCTCGACGTGCTGATGCAGCTGGGCGTGGTGGGGGTCGTCCTCATGGCTCTCGCCTATCTCAGCCTGCTCTGGCGTTCGTGGTTCTTCGCCATCGACCGCCCGCGCTGGGATCTGAGGTCGGACCGCGACTATTCGGCGATCACTCTGCTTCCGAGCCTCTTCACGGTCGTGCTGCTCGTGCAGGGTCTGACGGAATCGACCCCGATCATGCTCTGGGGCTGGATGCTGCTGGTCCTGCTCTCGTTCAAGATCAAGGTCGTGCCCCTGGTCGGCGTCGGTGAACGCGAGCGTGTGATCGAGCGCGGCGAGCGAAGCCGGCGGGTTCCGTGACGCCCGAACGTCGTCTGAGCGATCTGCTCGGCTCGGCCGAGTTCGCCCGCGCGTACACGATCGCGGTCCTCACAGCGGTCTTCTCGTCGTTCGCGATCGAGCACATCGCCTCATCGGTCACCCTCGCGACGATCATCGCCGTCCTGTGCGTCGTCGGCGCCTGGATCCTGTGGGTGCGCAGGGAGGAGCTGTCGCTGCTGCGGATCGCTCCGTCCTCGCTGCTGGCCTTCCTGGCGTGGGCCGCCGTCAGCATCGTGTGGACGACCGACAAGTCCGACACCGCTTTCGGTTGGATGGAGCTCTTCGGCTTCGCCTTCCTGGCGATCACCGTCGGCCACATCCGCGACACCCTCCAGACCGTCCGCGCCCTGGGCGACTCGCTGAGGTTCCTCCTCCTCGTGTCTCTGTGCCTGGAGCTCCTCTCCGGCGTGCTGCTCGACACGCCCTTCCTCTTCCTCGGCATCCAGGGAGACCTGGCCGTCGGCGGACCCGTGCAGGGGATCTTCGGCAGCAGGAACATGCTCGGTTTCGTCACCGTGATCGCACTCATCACTTTCGTGGTGGAGTGGCGGTCGCAGTCGCTGACCGCTCGCATCGCGATCCCCTCGATCGCGCTCGCGGCGCTGCTGGCCTTCTTCTCCTCCTCCCCCACCGTGCTCGTGCTCGCGGCCGCAGTCGGCGTCGTCGCCGTCGCGCTCGCGATCGTCCGTCACACCCCGCCCGAGCGGCGGACCATCGTGCAGTGGGTGCTCGGTGTCCTCGTCGCTCTCGCCCTCGCCGCCGCGTTCGCACTTCGCCATGTGATCATCGCGCTGCTCGATGCCGGTTCGGACTTCTCGATCAGAGCGACCCTGTGGAACACGATCCTCGATTTCGTCGCTCTCAAGCCGGTCGAGGGGTGGGGCTGGTACGGCGCGTGGGCCCGCGGAGAGTTCCCGTTCACGTACATCAACTTCCTGCTCGACGACCACCACCAGAGCGCGCTGAACGCGTACTTCGACGTCCTGCTGCAACTGGGCGCCGCCGGCCTCGTGCTCTTCCTCCTGTTCGGCGGCATCGCCACCGTCCGGTCCTGGCTCGTCGCGAGCGCTCGACGTTCGGTGGTCTACGCCTGGACCCCGCTCATGCTCGTCACACTCGCCGTCGAGTCGATGTTCGAGAGCTTCACGATCGTCGGCGCGGGCTGGTTCATGCTCGTGCTCTGTGCGCTGCGGGCCGGCCAGACGAGGTCGTGGCGGGAGAACATCGACGCCGCGCACACCGGAGCGATCCCGACGCTGCGTCCCGAACGCTGACCTCCGCGCCGCGCCCTCGGCGGATTCCGAACTGCTCCGGGTAGGGTGGATCTGCTCGCGGCGCCCTGCGGGCCCCGAGCCTCCGGAGATTTCACCTCGTGACTCACGCCCCCTTCGACCCGGCCTCCGCGACGATCGTCATCGTCACGTACAACCGGTCTCACCTCCTGACCGGCCTCCTCGAGAGCATCACGGCGATGGACCCGAAGCCGGGCCACGTCGTGATCATCGACAACGCCTCGTCCGACGACACCACCGAGGTCGTCGACTCCTTCCGTCCTCGGCTCGGCACCGAGATCATCTACCGACGCCTCGAGACGAACACCGGCGGGTCGGGCGGCTTCAGCGAAGGCATGCGCACGGCGTACGAGCTGGGTTCGGAGTGGATCTGGATGATGGACGACGACGTCGAGGTCGTGACCGACGGCCTGGCGAAGATGGGCAAGTGGGCCCCGCGGTTCAAGAGCATCCAGGGCCGCCGATACGACTACGACGGCAGCGAGTTCTACTGGCAGTACCGGATCGCCGAGCGCATGGGCATCCCGATCCCGTTCGCGCCGTCCGGGTTCGATGCG
The DNA here is from genome assembly GCF_040686675.1 of Microbacterium sp. NPDC079176. NCBI lineage: Bacteria > Bacillati > Actinomycetota > Actinomycetes > Micrococcales > Microbacteriaceae > Microbacterium > Microbacterium sp. NPDC079176. The sequence goes on along the minus strand of NZ_JBFBLM010000004.1, from coordinate 502,362 downwards.
TCGGGCTACAAGGAGATGAACAGCGGATGCTTCGAAGGCATGTTCATCCATCGGTCCATCGTGAAGCAGATCGGTCTGCCCGACCACCGCTTCTTCATCTACTGGGATGACCAGATGTACGGGTGGCTCGCCTCGCGCAAGACCACTGCGGTGATCGTCGACGAGTTCGTCCTGCGACGCACTCGCGAGATCAAGCAGTGGGACATGGGCATCCGCCACATGAACGCCTCGAGCAACGCCTACCGGTTCTACATCATGCGCAACCGGGCGTACATCAAGCAGTACTACCGCGTTCACCGCAACTACAACCCCGTGCTGTTCGGCCTCGGGACGTCGATGACGTTCGCGAAGGAGCTCATCCGCCTCCTCTTCGTCGAGCGCACGGTGCGAGGGACGAGCAATCTGTTCCGGGGACTCAAGGAGGGCGGCAAGCTCGGCCGCGATCGCTCCTGGACGCCCATGCCCGCTCTGGAGGACTGACCGCATGACCGACGAACCGCAGCCGGAACTCCGCTGGGCGCCACTGGAGCCGAAGCCGAGCAATCGTGGTCGTGTCTGGCTCATCGTCGGGCTCATCGTCGCCGTGCTCGTCATCGTGGGCGTGCTGCTGTTCTTCCTCCTCCCGCGGGGCGAGACCCCGACTCCGGGAGCCAGCGGCTCGCCCTCCCCTTCCGCGTCGGCATCGACATCCCCGTCCCCGTCCCCGTCCCCGTCAGCGTCGCCGACGCAGACCGAGACCCCTCAGCCGACGGCGGAGCCCGTTCCGACGATGACACCGATCACGACCCCGCCCCCCGTCGCGGACCCCTCGGTCGACGCCTTCCGCGGACAGGTTCAGGGCTGGCTCGATGATGCGCTGACAGGACTGCAGATCGTCAGCGAGTCCAGTGGACAGGACGCGACCGAGGTCATCGAGAGCCTCCAGGCCGACGCGCAGCGGCTCGGCGAGAGCGCTCCGCCCTCATCCATCGAATCCGCCTGGGGCAGCGCGCTGAGCGAGTACGACCAGGCGCTCACCTCGCTGCACTCCGACGCGGCCGCAGGGATGCAGCCGAGCGTCGACAGCGCACGCTCGGCTGCGAATCAGCTTCGAGGCCTCGTCGGGCTCTGACCCCGCGGCGGCGGCCCGATCCGTTCGGCTCAGTCGCCGTCGGACTCGAGGCGGCGCAGGCGCTCCTCGTAGTGCGCCGCGAGTTCGAGGCGCAGTCGCGCGCGCTCGTGCTCCGACTGGGCGCGGCTGAGCGCCTCGTCGGCTTCCAGATCAGCCACATCGAGGCGCACGCGCAGCCACTCGAACCGCTGCTCGAGCGCGGCGACCTGAGGAGCGATGCGATCGAACTCGGATCTGATGTAAGAGAAGTCAGCCTGGGTTCCCGCGAGGCGTGCCTCGTAGTCGCGCTGCGCGTGTTCGACCTGCTCGAGAGCACGCCCCATGCGGGCGTCCACTCTCGCGTCTACACGGCGTTCGACGACGGCGTCGAGTCTGCGACGGAGTCGGTTCAGCATTCAGTCCTCAATCATTCGGGTGATTGTCGATGGTCTGTGGGATTCAGCGGTGATACGTGACGCGGCCGGAGTCGATCCAGTGCCGCACGAGCGCCGACTCCAGGTCGATCCGGTGCTCTGCTCCGACCGCCGAGGGGTCTCCGTAGGCGTGGTTCCATGATGTCTGATCCGGCGCGTCGACGAAGGAGAATCCGGCCGCATCGACCGTGGCGTCCGGGAACAGGCGGGTGGCGATCCAGAGCATCACCGTCCCCGTCGTCGCCCACTGGCCACCGCTGCGCGGATCGGCTCCCATCGCCTCGCCGAGTGGCAGCACCACCTCGCGGTTCGGCATCGTCACGATTCCGAGATCCGCGGGCCAGAAGGCCGGGAGCTTCGGGTTCTCCCAGAGCAGGCGCCCGGGTTCGATCATCAGGTAGAGGCGCTCGGAGTAGCCCTCGAAGAACCAGGGCGTCGGACGCACACCACGATTGAACACGACGACGTCGGCGCGCCGACCCACCGACGGCATGCCGTCGACGTCGTCGACACGGAAGCCGTTGACTCGGAACACGATGTCAGCCGTGTCGATCATCGCGGCGCGCTCGCCGGACGGCTCGAGCGGCTGATTTCCGACGACGGCGATCCGACGAGCGGTATCCGCTCGCCCGTATGCCGTGACGAGCGGACGGAGTCGGTCGTAGAAGTCGACCTCTCCGGCAATCGCCCTGTCATCACCGACAAGATCCGTCACACGCCCCATGAGACCTCAGCTTAGGGCACCGCGGCGGCTGTCCCATCGGCGGGGCGGCGAGTCACGGAGAGGACGCGTCTAGAGTTGTCGGCGTGACTTCTTCGCAGACCATCCCGCTCTCCACGGCGAGCATCGGCACCGGCTCCCCCGTGTTCACGATCGCTGAGATGTCGGGAAACCACAACGGCGACATCGATCGGGCGCTCGCGATCGTCGACGCGGTCGCCGCCACCGGCGCCGACGCTCTCAAGATCCAGACTTACACCGCCGACACGCTCACGATCGACTCCGACAAGCCCGCCTTCCGGGTCGCGAGCGACCACGGGCTCTGGGGCGGCAGGAACCTCTATTCCCTCTACCAGGAGGCTCACACGCCGTGGGAGTGGCATGCGCCGATCTTCGATCGCGCGCGCAGCCACGGACTCATCCCCTTCTCGACGCCCTTCGATCCGAGCTCGGTCTCGTTCCTCGAAGAGCTGGGGGTCGAGATCTACAAGACGGCATCCGCTGAGATCGTCGACATCCCGCTCCTCCGGGAGGTCGCCCGCACCGGTAAGCCGATGATCGTGTCGACCGGCATGGCGACGCTCTCGGAGATCGATGCGGCGGTGACCGCCATCCGCGGTGCCGGAGGCACCCAGCTCGTGCTGCTGGCCTGCACAGCGGCCTACCCCGCGGTTCCCGAAGAGGCGCGACTGGGCAACATCGCGGCGCTCCGAGACGCCTTCGACGTGCCGGTGGGACTCTCGGACCACACGCTCGGGATCGGGGTCGCGGTCGCCGCTGCGGCCCTCGGCGCGGTCGTGATCGAGAAGCACGTCACGCTCGACCGAACAGACGGCGGCGTCGACGCGGACTTCTCTCTCACGCCCGACGAGTTCAGCGCTCTCGTCGTGGCCTCCGAACAGGCGCGCGTCGCGTCCGCGAGCGGTGTGTCCTTCGGACCGACCGCTCAGGAAGAAGCGGTGCTCGCCCTTCGCCGTTCGCTGTTCGTCGTCGCCGACGTCCGAGCCGGCGACACCGTGGGACCCGAGAACGTGCGGTCGATCCGCCCCGCCGGCGGACTCCGCCCCGATGACTTCGCCCTGGTGAGCGGACGCACGTTCACGCGAGACGTCGAACGCGGCACCCCGCTGACCTGGGATGCGCTCTAGACCGCGCTCCTACGAGAGCCGCCACCGGGCGAGGGTGAGGAAGCCGGCATCGTCGGCGGGCAGGTACGGCAGATAGCCGGCGCGCTCGAACAATCGTCGTGATGCGACGTTGTCGCCGTGCACGGTGGCCACCATGCGCACCGGCGGCTGTGCGGCGAGGGCTCGCTCCGCGGCCTGGAGCACCGATGCCGCCAGCCCGCGGCCACGGCTCTCGGGTGCGACCGTGATCGAGATCTCCCACTCGTCGGCCGACCGTCGGTCCCATCGGCAGGTGGCGACCGGCACTCCGTCGGACTCGACGATCAGGAGTCGCCGGTCGGGGTTCCGCAGGCTTCGCGCGAGCCAATCGGTGTGCGATCTCCAGTCGATCTCGCCGCGTGAGCGCGAGCCGGAGCGGACCTCCGGGTCGTTGCGCCACTCGAACAGTCTCCGCCCGTCGTCGACGTTCGCCGCACGGGCGACGAGTCCGGAGGGAGGCTCGACGGAAGGGCGGGTCGTCAGCAGCTGTTCCCAGGACGCCACGATCCGCCAGCTCCCGAGTCCGTCGACGGTCCGCTTCAGCTCGGCGGCCGTCCGGGCGAGCGATGCCGGAGAAGCCAGGAGATCGGCGAGCGCGCCGATCCTCTCCTCGAGTCCGTGATGGGGCGGCTCCCCGAGGCCCACCGCGAGCCCCTGTTCGACGACCTGACGGTAGCCGACCCGCTGGTTGTCCGCCACGCAGACGAGCGCCATGGGAAGACCCATGCACGCGAAGTCCCAGACCGAGGTGCCGGCAGCCGTCACGGCCAGGTCGTGGGACGCGGCGATCGCGGGGAGGTCCTCGACGAAGCCGAGGACCTGGACGGCATGACGCGAGGACCCCGCCGCGGACAGCACGTCGGGACGCCGCCGGGGGTCGATCACCGTGATCTCCACCGGAGAAGGAACGCGATCGAACGCGGCGACGACGCGCGCGGTCACGCCGTGAGGGTCCGTGCCGCCCATCACGATCAGCACGCGAGGCGCTGCCGCCGCCGTTTTCCGGGCGTCACGCTGAGCGAGCACCTGAGCGCGTACGACAGCCGCGTCGATCCCGGCCAGATGACTCCGGCTGCGTTCAGGACTCGCGAAGGTGCGCTCGGACGCCAGATTGGCATCGATGGCCAGATCGGCATCGCGCACACCGAACGGACCATCCTGCATGTTGCTGAGCAGCACTGCGAGGGACGAGAGATCGGGGACTTCGCGATAGGTGTCCAGATGGATCACGTCGGCGTCCCGCCCGAGCTCCGCGAAGTCGCCGAGGCTCGCCGCGGCGCCGTCCACGGTGAGCAGCTCGAGTTCCGGATCCATCCGGCGCAGGACCTCCGCACCGACCGCATCCACATCGCCGAACACCGACGCCGTCCACCCCCGGTCCCGCGCCTCGCGGGCGATGGTGAGAGTGCGCATGAGGTGCCCCATGCCCGCCTCGACACCGGCATTGCAGTGCAGGAGGACCCGTCGCCCGCTCATCACACGTCCCTCTCCTCGGGGGCGCGGCTGCGCCCACCCGATAGGATAGGCCGGGCATGGAACAACCCGAGCATCCGTGCCATCACGACAACGCTGAGGAGACAGAGTGTCGGTTCTCGAGGGCGCGAGCATCCTCATCACTGGCGGCACCGGGTCGTTCGGCAAGGCGTTCATACGTCACGCCCTGACCCACATCAATCCCCGGCGTCTCGTCATCTTCTCGCGCGACGAACTCAAGCAGTACGAGGTGCGGCAGCAGTTCGGCGACGACCCTCGACTCCGGTGGTTCATCGGCGACATCCGCGACGAGAGGCGACTCGCTCGCGCGCTGCACGGCGTCGACTACGTCGTTCACGCCGCTGCCCTCAAGCAGGTGGACACGGCCGAGTACAACCCGTTCGAGTTCGTGAAGACGAACATCCTCGGCAGCCAGAACGTGATCGAGGCGTCGATCGACGCCGGTGTGAAGCGCGTCGTCGCGCTGTCGACCGACAAGGCCTCGAGTCCGATCAACCTCTACGGTGCGACCAAGCTCACGGCCGACAAGCTCTTCATCACCGGCAATCACTACGCAGCCGCGTACGACACGCGGTTCGCGGTGGTCCGCTACGGCAACGTCATGGGATCCCGCGGCTCGGTCATCCCCTTCTTCTCCCGCCTGGGTGCCGAGGGAAAGCCGCTTCCCATCACTGATCTTCGATGCACGCGGTTCTTCATCACACTCCCCCAGGCGGTCGAGATGGTGATCGACACGTTCGAGCTCATGCAGGGCGGCGAGCTCCTCGTTCCGCGGATCCCGTCGATGAAGGTCACCGATCTCGCCCACGCCGTCGTGCCGGGAGCGGAACTCGTCGATGTGGGCCTGCGCCCGGGCGAGAAGCTCCACGAGGAGATGATCAGCCCGGAAGAGGGCCGTCGCGCCGTCACGGTCAGCGATGGGAAGTACTTCATCATCCAGCCCGACCTCGCGTCCTGGGGCTATCAGATGCCCGCCGGAGCCGTACCCGTGCCGGAGGGCTTCGCGTACCGGTCGGACAGCAACGATCAGTGGTACTCGCAGCAGGAGATCTCCGAGATCATCGAGGCGGGGATCTGACGATGCTGCCCTACGGACGGCAGTCGATCTCCGAGGAGGACATCCAGGCCGTCGTCGAGGTGCTCCGTGGCGACTGGCTCACGACCGGCCCGGCAGTGGCCGCATTCGAAGCGCGACTCGGCGAGATCGCCGGCGGGCACCGGGCGGTCACCGCGACCTCGGGCACGGCGGCGCTGCACATGGCGTACGCGGCTGCGGGGGTCACGCACGGAGACACCGTGATCTCGACTCCGATGACCTTCATCGCCACGACCTCGATGGCGTCGGTCCTCGGAGCCGACATCGTCTTCGCAGACGTCGAGGAGGACACAGCGCTCATCGACCCGGACGCGGTCGACGCCCTCGTCGATGAACGCACCAAGGTGATCGCCGCCGTGGACTATGCGGGACACCCCGCCGACTACGACAGACTGACAGAGATCGCGGCGCGTGTGGACGCGCTCGTCCTCGACGATGCCGCCCATTCGATCGGCAGCACGTACCGGGGTCGGCCCGTCGGCGATCTCGCGGACCTGACGACGTTCTCGTTCTTCCCGACGAAGAACCTCACGACCGGCGAGGGCGGTGCGCTCGTCGCCAAGGATCCGAAGATCGCCCAGCGCGCCCACGAGTTCCACTTCATCGGGCTGGTGCGGGATGCCGATCGCTTCGCCGTGACCACCGAGGGCCCCTGGCATCAGGAGGTGCACGAGTTCGGCTTCAACTACCGACTGGACGACATCGCCTGCGCACTCGGGATAGCCCAGTTGGCCCGACTCGACTCGTTCCGGCGGCGACGCGCCGAGATCACGCGGCGCTACGACGCGGCTCTCGCAGGCGTCGACGGGGTCCGTACTCCGATCCAGCGTGACGACGTCGAGCTGATCCGGCATCTCTATCCGGTGCGCATCCTCGACGGACGCCGTCGGACGGTCTTCGACCGGATGCGCGCGGACGGCATCGGGGTGCAGGTCAACTACATGCCCGTGTACTGGCACCCCGTGTACGCGGACGCCGGTTATCGCCGCGGAATGTGCCCGAACGCGGAGGCCTTCTACGCCGAGGAGCTCTCGCTCCCCATCCACCCCGAGCTCACCGACGACCAGGTCGACCAGGTCGTCGAGTCGCTCCTCAGGGCTCTGCGTTGACGCGGATCGGGATCATCACGCAGGCGCGGATGACCAGCACCCGTCTTCCGGGGAAGGTGCTGATCCCGGCCGGTGGCCGCTCCATGCTCGACCACCACCTCGACAGGCTCGCCGCCACCGATCTGCCGATCGTGCTCGCCACCACCACGAACGCCGCAGACGACCCTCTCGCCGCGCTCGGGCACGCACGCGGCATCGATGTGTTCCGCGGCAGCGAGACCGATGTGCTGAGTCGGTTCGCGGGGGCGGCTTCCTCCGCCGAGTTGGATGTCGTCGTCCGAGTGACGTCGGACTGCCCGCTGATCGATCCCGCCGTGGTCCTCGACGGCGTCCGTCGATTCATCGAGCTGGACGATCCTCACGCTCATGTCTCCAACGTCCTCCAGCGCACGTACCCGCGAGGCTTCGACTTCGAGGTGTTCTCCGCGGCCGCTCTCGCCGACGCCGACCGGAACGCCACCGAGCCGGCGGAGCGCGAACACGTCACCCCTTATCTCTACGCGGGCGGGTCACCGCGGGCGAACATCCACTCGATCACGCAGGACGTCGATGCCTCGCACTATCGGGTGACGCTGGACACTCCGGAGGACCTGACGGTCATCCGCAGGCTGATCGAAGAGCACGGTGCCGCGTCGCTGGACGCGACCGGGATCGTGGCGGTGCTCGACGCGCATCCCGACCTGGCCGCGGTCAACGCGCACGTCGAACAGAAGAAGCTCGGCGAATGACCGGGAGATCGCCGGCGAATCCCGCTCAGCCGCGGTTGTAGTCGGCGTTGTACCGGTCGAGGACGTCGGTGATCGGCCCGTCCAGGGCGAGCGTGCCCTTGTCGAGATACAGACCTCGGGTGCAGAAGCGACGGAGGTCCCGCTCGTTGTGGCTGACGAAGAAGAGCGTGCGCCCTTCGGCGAGGAGCTCGTCGATGCGCTTGTAGCACTTGTCTTTGAACGCCTTGTCTCCAACGGCGAGAACCTCGTCAACGAGCAGGATCGGCTCGTCGAGCTGGGACACGACCGAGAACGCCAGGCGCACCTTCATGCCGTTGGACAGGTGCTTGTAGGGAGTGTCCTCGAATCCCGCCAGCTCGGCGAAGGCGATCATGTCGTCGTAGCGCAGCGCGACAGCGTCGCGCGGCATTCCGTGCAGACCCGCCATCAAGGCGACATTCTCCCGCACGGTCAGATCTCCCACGAAGCCGCCCGTGATCTCGATCAGCGGGGCGACTCCACCGTGCACGGTCACCGCCCCTTCGTCGGGGAGCAGCACGTTCGCGACGAGACGGAGCAGCGTGGACTTGCCCTGGCCGTTGCGCCCGACGACGCCGATCGACTCCCCCTGCTGCACCGTGAACGAGACGTCACGCAGTGCCCAGAACTCACCCGAGCGCGACCGCCGCGCCGCAGGGGCGAACAGGTCTTTGAAGTTCTGGCGCCCACGGCGATTGCGGCGGAACCGAACGCCCAGCCCGTTGGCCTCGATCGCGACGGTCATCCCAGCTCCTTCAGAACGGTGCGCTCGAGGGACCGGAAGGTCCATACGCCGAGCGCCAGAATGACGAGGGTCATGCCCACGCTGACCAGCAGAGTGAAGGGGTTCCACTGGTCGGGGAAGAACGGCATCCGATAGAGCATGAAGATCCCGGCGAGAGGATTGAATGCACCGAGCGTCTGGAAGATGCCGGGGAGGTCGGTGACGTTGTAGATGATCGGAGTCGCATAGAACATGGCGCGCAGAATCAGCGCGGTCGTGCGCTCCAGGTCGACGAAGAGGACGCAGAGCGGGGCGACCAGAAGCCCCAGGCCTACGAGCAGGACGGTCTGCAGGAAGATCGCGACCGGCACCCAGAGGACTCCCCAGCCCACCTGCACCGTGTGCGCCGGATCCTGCTCGACCAGCAGGTTGATGATCACGAAGGCAGCGAGCACAGGCAGCGAGAAGAGGAACTCGATTCCCTTGCTCAACACGATGCGGTTGACCCAGATCGAGCGTGGGATCGCGGTGGATCGTACGAGCCGCGCATCCTTCTTGAACGCGCGCGTGAAGTCCGTGACCGACGTGTTGAACCACACCCAGGGCAGCAGAGCGCTGATGAGGAACACGATGTACGGGTCCTCGCCGACGTCGCGGTTGAAGATCTGCGTGAAGACGAACCAGTAGATCACGCTCATGACGAGCGGATCGAGCACCGACCACAGATAGCCGAGCAGGCTCGTCGAGTACCGCACCTTGAGGTCTCTGGCCGACAACAACCACAGAGAATGCAGATAGCGCCGGGGCGTCCCGGGCGCCCCGACAGCAGCGTGACTCACGGTGTCGAGTCTACGAGAACGAGTTGTTCCACAGCGACAGCGCCGAGCCGATGGCCATGTGCATGTCGAGGTACTGGTACGTGCCGAGGCGTCCGCCGAAGTGCACGTCCTTCTCGCCCCTCGTGAGCTCGCGATAGGCGAGCAGGCCGTCACGGTCCGTCGGGGTGTTCACCGGGTAGTACGGCTCGTCCTCGCGGTTCGCGAAGCGAGAGAACTCCCGCATGATGACCGTCTTGTCCGACTCGTAGACGTCCTTACGCTCCGGGTGGAAATGCTTGAACTCGTGGATGCGCGTGTACGGCACGTCCATGTCGGGGTAGTTCATCACGCTGGTGCCCTGGAAGTCGCCGATGTTCAGCACCTCCTGCTCGAAGTCGAGCGTGCGCCAGCTGAGGGCACCCGCCGTGTAGTCGAAGTAGCGGTCCACGGGGCCCGTGTAGACGATGGGCAGCTGTCCGACCGTCGCCCTCTTGTTCAGGGGCTGAGCCTCATCGAAGAAGTCGACGTTCAGCTTCACCTCGATGTTGGGGTGATCGGCCATCCGCTCGATCCACGCGGTGTAGCCGTCCGTCGGCAGCCCCTCCCACGTGTCGTTGAAGTAGCGGTTGTCGTATGTGTATCGCACAGGCAGGCGGCTGATGATGTCGCCGGACAGCTTCTGCGGATCCGTCTGCCACTGCTTCGCGGTGTAGTCGCGGAAGAACGCCTCGAACAGGGGGCGGCCGACGAGCGCGATGCCCTTCTCCTCGAAGTTGGACGCCGTCTTGACGTCGAACTCCCCCGCCTGCTCGCGCACGAGGGCCCGTGCCTGGTCGGGCGTGTAGGCCGACTGGAAGAACTGGTTGATCGTGCCGAGGTTGACCGGCATCGGGAACACGGTGCCCTTGTGCGTCGTGTACACGCGGTGCACGTAGTTCGTGAAGCTCGTGAAACGGTTGACATACTCCCACACCGTGGCGTTGGAGGTGTGGAACAGATGCGCGCCGTAGCGGTGGACCTCGATGCCCGTCTCGGGCTCGGCCTCGCTGTAGGCGTTCCCGCCGATGTGGTGGCGACGGTCGATGACCGTCACCTTGCGGCCTGCATCGGCGGCGCGTTCTGCGATGGTGAGGCCGAAGAAGCCCGACCCGACGACAAGAAGATCCATGTTGCTGCTTTCTGCCCACAAGGCTGACATCCGCACGGCGTCGCGCGGCACACAGCAGACAACTCTACCTGCAGCGCACTCGGCGCTGCCTGTCAGCCCGCCTCGGTGCCGAGAGGCCCTCCCACGTCCAGCATCTGCTGGAGCATCGGGGCGAGCGTGCGCCCATACGAGTCGGAGAGGTGATTGTCGTCGATGTAGACGGCGACGTTGCCGATCGAGCCCCTGCACACGCCCTCAGGACACAGCCAGGGTCGGAAGTCCACCGCGATCACCCCGTCAGCCGCCGTGAGATCGTCGAAATCCTCTCCGTCGACGAAGGCGAGTTCGGGCACGTCGCACGATGCGGCGTCGGCACCCGGAACGACCTCCGAATCCTCCGACACGCACTCGTACATGTCGAAATCGAAGCGAGGATTGTCGCGCACGGCGATCACCTGGATGCCGTTCGCCGTGAGCTCCTCCGCGATCTCGCGGATCCCCTCGACGAGAACCTCGGGAGACGAGGGCGTCGCCCGGGTCGCGACCAGGTAGACCGCATCCGGCTGGACCCTCATCGCATACTCGATCGCCGCGGCGCGCCATTCGTCGCAGGGTGTACCCGCCGCCGACCAGGTCGGAGCTCCGATGCCGATGGCGCACCCTCCCTTCAGCAGAGCGACGAGGCCCCATCCCTGCTGATCGGCGAGAACGGCGAGAGGCGACATGAGCTGCTGTGCGTGCGAATCCCCCATCACGAGCACTCGCCAGGCGTCGGAGTCCTCCGCTGCCGCGGTCTGGGCGCAGCTGCCTGCCAGCGCAGGCTCCACAGGTTCGAGGTCTCCCGCGCAGCTGCCGTTCAGGTCCACCCACTCGTCATCGAGCGCCGTGGCCGGCGGCATCAGCGGGAGGTCGGTGACGGCGAGATCGATCGGCGAGTCGATCTGGGCGGCACCCGGATACCCGCCGCTGTCGCTGTCCATCAGCGCCGCCGCACGATGCTGGATCGTGAGCTGCCAGGCGGCGAGGGGTGCGGCGACCAGCAGGACCGAGGCCGCGAGTGCGAGGACGCCGAGACGACGGGAGCCATCGAAGAACGCGGCGTCGCGGATCGGGCGCTCCACGAGCGTCGACACGATCCGCGCCAGCACGAACGAGACCAGGACGATACCGGCGCCGGCCAGCCATCCCGGCTCGGACCTGCCGCTCACCATCATCCAGGTCACGAGGACCGGCCAGTGGACGAGGTAGAGCGCGTACGCGTCATGGGAGACGAATCGCAGCGGCGCCGACTCGAGGATCATCGCGGGGCCGCCACGCGGGCGGTCGCGCCCGGCGACGATGACGAGCGCCGTGCAGATCACCGGCCACAGAGCGAGATACCCGGGGAATCCGCCCTGCACGTCGAGCACGATTCCGCACATGACGATGCCGACGATCCCGACCCAACCGAGGAGTGCGGCGATCGACGGTCGGACGCGGACATGCGGGAGAGCGATCGCGACGAGCGAGCCGGCCGCGAACTCCCACAGTCGCGTGCGGGTGTCGAAATAGGCGAAGGACTGGGCGCGCATCGTCTCGACGACCGAGAATGCGAGCGAGGCGACGAAGATCGTCCCGAAGACGACGGCGAGTGCGGGGATGACGAGGTGGCGCCGACGACGGAGGATCAGCCAGACCGCGGCGATGATGAGCGGCCACAGGATGAAGACCTGTCCTTGGACCGACAGCGACCAGAAGTGCTGGAACGGACTCGGGGTCGCGGAGTCGCGAGCGTAGTAGTCGACCTCCGACAGGGCCAGCGTCCAGTTCTCGACGTAGAAGAGACTCGACCAGGCCTCACGCCAGACGCGCGGCCACTCGGTCTGCGGATACGCCGCGAACGCGACGCCGAGGACGCCGACGATCGTCACGGCCGCGGCGGGCAGCAGCCGCCGGAAGCGGCGCAACCAGAAGGACGCGAGCGCGAGCGGACGCTCCGACCCGACTCGTCGCACGAACGACGCGGTGAGGAAGAAGGCGGAGACCATCAGGAACACGTCGACGCCGCCCGAGACGCGCCCCAGCCACACGTGGTACGCCACGACCAGCAGGATGGCGAGCGCGCGCAGACCGTCGATGTCCGCGCGGCGGGTGAGCGGATCCCCGGCGACAGGCGCGGTCGGAGGAAGCGGTGTCGGGTGCGTCGTTTTCATGAGGGGCGGCGTATCGGCGAGGGGTGTCGCCGCAGTCGTCTCGGGTCGACCGTCTGCCTCTGCCAGCCTATCCGCCCGTTGCGAGCAGTCGCTCGGCCGCCGCGTCGATCTCGGTTCCCAGCAGTCTGGCGTATTCGAGATTGAGATGATCCGCGTCGTAGTAGACGGGGATGCCGCCGACCACGGCGTAGCACGATGTCGCGTCGCAGAATCGGTCGGTCAGATCCAGCACGCTGATCGACGGTGACTCTGCCTGAGCGCCCGCCACGACCACCGGGTCGACCGGGTGCGCCTCGGCTCGAGGGCGCGCGCAGGACTTCGGGTCCTCGGCATTGTGCAGCACGCAGTCGGGGCTTCTGACCTCAGCGTTGAACGGAGGATCCGCCAGCGCGAGCACCTTGATCCCCTCCTCGCTCCACCGCGTCCAGTAATCGAGCAGTCCGTCCGACATCTGATCGACCTGCGGCCGGTCGCTGCCGTCGTCCACCAGCTGGAGCCGCGACGCCATCGCGGTGATGACGAGGTCCGGATCCTCTTCGGCGACGGTGTCGGCGAGGTCGCTCGACCACTCGCGGCACCTCTCGACGTCGGCGGCACCCCACGCGCTGCGGAACCCGATGAACTCGACGTCGGCGGCGGGACACCCGCCGTAGAAACTCGTGTCGACGATCCAGCCGTGCTCCTCTGCGATGTCGAACACAGCTCCCTGCCACTGCTGCGCGTGGGAGTCCCCGATGAGCCATACCCTCGTCGGATCCTCTTCGCCTCGCGAGAAATCGCACTCGTGGGTGGTCTTGAGGTCCCCATACGTGAGAATCGGCAGGAACTCGCCGCACTCCGCAGGCGTGTAGAAGTACTCGTTCTTCTTGGTCATCACCGAATAGTCCGCAGCCCCGAAAGGGTCGTCGCACTCGGCCCCCGGTGCGAGCGCCGAAGGCCCTTCGCACGTCGACGCGGCGAGGTCGTCCGGTGGGCTGTCCGCCTCGACCCTCGCCGCATATGCGGCAAGGACCGCCGCCACGAGCGCCGCGATGACGAGCATCCCCGTGACCATGAGCCCGAACGCGCGGCGCGAGGAGCCGCGCCAATATCCCCAGGTCTGTCCGGCGTCTTCGACGAACCTCTTCGTGAGCACGGCCAACACCAGCGAGATGGCCAGAACCGCGACCTTCGAGAGAGTGTTCGCTTCGCCACCGATGACGAACGGGGGGACGACGATGAGCGGCCAGTGCCAGAGATAGAGCGAGTACGAGACTCCGCCGATCCACTGCACAGGTCTCAGTGCGGTCACCTTCGCATGCCAGAGAGCGGCGTGCGAGTTTCCGGCGAGGATCACCGCTGCGGTGCCGAGAACCGGCACCAGTGCGGCGTACCCGGGGAAAGAAGTCGCATGATCATAGGCGAAGGCGGCGACGACGATGAGGCCGAATCCGAGCAGGCTGACGATGTCGGCCGCAGCGCGTCCGAGCGGGATTCGACTGCCGAGCAGCGCGACCGCCCCGCCGATCGCGAACTCCCACCCGCGCGTGAACGTCGCGAAGTACGCCTGAGGCGGAGCCATGGTCGTGTAGACGACGCTGGCGACGAAGGAGGCGACCCCCACCAGCGCGACGACCGCGATCAGCGCCGTGGCCGTCCGCGCTCTCACTCCGCGTCGCGTGTCCGGTCGTCCGGTGCGCCGCGACACGGCCAGCGCGGCCACCAGCAGCACGGGCCAGACGATGTAGAACTGCTCTTCGACCGACAGAGACCAATAGTGCTGGACCACGCTCGCCGCATCATTGAGCGCCGAGTAGTTGACCGACATCGATGCCAGGAACCAGTTCTCGACGTACCCCGCGCTCGCTGCGACCTCCCAGGCGCCCCGCTCCCAGCGAGGGTAGGGAAGGAACAGCACGAGAAGCACGAGCGACACCGCGAGGACGAGCAGCGCGGCCGGAAGCAGGCGCCGGATCCGTCGGGCGTAGAACGCACCGAGGCGCACTCCCCCGGTCCGTGTCATCTCGCCCACCAGGTGCCCCGTGATGAGGAAGCCGGAGATCACGAAGAACACATCGACTCCGACGTAGCCGCCGGGCAGGCGCATCGGCCAGAGGTGATTGAGCACCACCAGGCCGATGGCCACGGCGCGAAGTGCTTGGATGTCGGTTCGGAACACCTGTGCCTTCGGCGCCGCGGTCGGAGCGTCTGCGCTCCGCAACGACACGCTCACGACCCGAGATACTCCCTGAGGAGTTCGTCTCCCACGCGAGGGGTGAAGCCGATGCTATGCACCCGGGTCAGGTCGAGGACGCTGTTCGTGGGGCGCGGAGCGACGGGCGACGTCGCCGCGGCGAAGTACGCGTCAGTCGACACACCCGTGACCCGCGCCGGATCCTCGCCGACGAGTTCGAACACACGGCGGGCGATGTCGGCCCAGGTGACGCTCTCGCCCTCGGACGTCAGGTTGTAGACGCCGAACGGCGGGCGGGTCTCGACGAGGGTGCGGATGAGGCGCGCGATCTCTTCAGCGAACGTGAGTCTCCCCCGCTGGTCGTCGACGACCTTCGGGTCGACTCCCTTCGCGGCCAGCGACGCCATGGTGCGCACGAAGTTCCCACCACTCCCGATCACCCACGAGGTGCGGACGATGTAGTGACGAGGGGCTGTGGAGACGGCGAGATCGCCCGCCGCCTTCGACTGGCCGTAGACGCCGAGTGGACACACGACGTCGTCCTCCGTGTACGGTCGCTCGGCGGTTCCGTCGAAGACGTAGTCACTCGACACATGCACGAGGGTGATGCCGTGCTCCGCAGCGATGCGAGCGAGAGCTGCCGGTCCGGCGGCGTTGACCGCCCACGCATCCCGCCTGCCCTCGGGCGTCTCCGCACGATCCACGGCCGTGTACGCGGCGGCGTTGATGATCGTGTCGTAGTCGCGCCACCGTCGCGCGTCGGTCAGAGTCGTCGATCCGAGATCGAAATCCGCGCGCGTCGTCCATTCGACGCTGCCGACGCCTTCGAACTCGGCTCGCAGCGCGGTTCCCAGCTGCCCGCCCGAGCCGATGACGAGGGTCTTCTTCGGGGCGACCGGCTCGACGTCCGCGAGACGCGGGTGTGCGAGGTCCTTCGCAGACACCTCGGCGTCGGCGAGCGGGATGGGCCACTCGATCGCGACGGTCTCGTCAGCGAGATTCAGGAACGAGTACGAGGCGTCCGGCGACCAGTGATCGTTCACGAGGTAGGTGTACGCGGTGTCAGGCTCGAGGGTCTGGTAGGAGTTGCCGACGCCGCGAGGCACGAAGATCGCCTTCGAAGGATCCAACTCCGCCGTGAAGACCGCTCCGAATGTCGGGCCTTCGCGCAGGTCGACCCAGGCCCCGAAGATCCGACCGGTCGCGATCGACACCCACTTGTCCCACGGCTCGGCGTGGATCCCGCGAGTCGTGCCGACGGCGTCGTTGAAGGAGACGTTGTTCTGCACCGGACCGAAATCGGCGAGGCCCAGTGCGGTCATCTTCTCGCGCTGCCAGTTCTCCTTGAACCATCCGCGCGAGTCGCCGTGCACGGGCAGATCGAAGATCTCGAGCCCGGGAATCGTCGTCTCGGTGCGACTCAGAGGCTTTCCGAAGTCGATCTCGCTCACCGGGTCACTGTCCCTTCGACGCGTAGAACGCCTCGGTCTGGTCCTTGGACGGCGCCCACCACGATTCGTTGTCGCGGTACCAGGCGATGGTCGCGGCGAGTCCGGACTCGAAGTCGGCGAACTCCGGCTTCCAGCCCAGCTCGGTGCGGAGCTTGGTGGAGTCGATCGCGTACCGCAGATCGTGACCTGCGCGGTCCGTGACGTGGTCGTACGCGTCTCGCGGCTGGCCCATCTCCTCGAGGATGAGCTCGACGACGTCCTTGTTGTTCCGCTCCCCGTCGGCGCCGATCAGATAGGTCTCGCCGATCCGACCCTTCTCCAGGATCGTGAGCACGGCGGACGAGTGATCGTTCGCGTGGATCCAGTCCCGGACGTTCTCCCCGGCACCGTACAGCTTCGGCCGGATACCGCGGATGACATTGGTGATCTGCCGAGGGATGAACTTCTCGACGTGCTGATAGGGGCCGTAGTTGTTGGAGCAGTTCGAGATTGTCGCCTGGACGCCGAACGAGCGGACCCACGCGCGCACGAGCAGGTCGCTGCCGGCCTTCGTCGACGAGTACGGCGACGACGGGTTGTACGGCGTGTGCTCGGTGAACCGCTCGGGGTCGTCGAGTTCGAGGTCGCCGTACACCTCGTCGGTCGAGATGTGGTGGAACCGCGTCTCGTGCCGACGCGCCGCTTCCAGCAGCGTGTACGTGCCGATGATGTTCGTGTCCAGGAAGGGACGAGGACTGTGCAGCGAGTTGTCGTTGTGCGACTCCGCCGCGTAGTGCACCACGGCGTCCGCTTCTGCGGTGAGCCCGTCGACGAGCTCGGCATCGGTGATGTCACCGTGCACGAATCGCACCCGGTCCTCGGGGAGCCCCTCGAGCGACGCCCGGTTTCCGGCATAGGTGAGCGCGTCGAGCACCGTGACTGTGTGATCGGTGTTCTCCACCGCGTAGTGGACGAAGTTCGAGCCGATGAAACCGGCGCCTCCGGTGACGAGGATGTTCGACATCAACGACCTCTTTCCAGGGTCTCGAGCAGGTATGTGCCGTAGCCGGACTTCACGAGCTTCGTGGCCCGTTCACGCAGTTCGTCGTCGGTGAGGAAGCCCTGGCGCCATGCGACCTCTTCCGGCACGCCGATGCGCAGCCCGGTGCGGCGCTCCATGGTGCGCACGTAGTCACCGGCATCCGACATCTGATCGAACGTTCCGGTGTCGAGCCACGCGGTTCCGCGAGGAAGCACCTCGACCTGGAGCCCGCCGCGCTCGAGATATGCGCGGTTGATGTCGGTGATCTCGTACTCGCCGCGAGCGCTCGGCTCGAGGGTGCGGGCGATCTCGACCACGTCGTTGTCGTAGAAATAGAGTCCGGGCACGGCGTAGTTGCTCTTGGGGTGCTCCGGCTTCTCCTCGAGAGAGACGGCGCGACCGTCGGCGTCGAACTCGACGACACCGTAGGCGTTGGGCTCTGCGACCCAGTAGGCGAACACGGCACCGCCCTCGACGTCCGTGTAGCGCTTGAGCTGGGTGCCGAGCCCCGGACCGTAGAGCAGGTTGTCACCGAGCACGAGGGCGACCTTGTCGTCGCCGATGAAGTCGGCTCCGATCACGAAGGCCTGTGCGAGGCCGTCCGGCGACGGCTGCTGCGCGAACGTGAGATTGACCCCGAACTGCGAGCCGTCACCGAGAAGACGCTCGAACTGCTCGGCGTCGTGAGGCGTGGTGATGATCAGGATGTCCCGGATCCCCGCCAGCATCAGCGTCGACAGCGGGTAGTAGACCATCGGCTTGTCGTACACGGGTATCAGCTGCTTGGAGATGCCGAGCGTAATCGGGTGCAGTCGAGTGCCTGAGCCGCCAGCGAGAATTATGCCTTTCACCCCCATATCGTGCCACATCCCAGCTGGGACTCAGAAAGACACGATTTACTTGCGTCACATCGTTCACACTGGCATCGTCTGTGCATTTCCGTCACAATGAGCAGGTGACCGGCTCAAAATCCCCCCACCTGCTCGGCCTCCTCGCCAGTGCAGCGGCTGTCGTCCTCGCCGCATCCCTGCTCGTGGCGATGCCGGCCAGTGCCGTGTCGCCCTCATCCTCCGGCGGTCTCTCGACAGCCGCGACCGCGCTGACATCGTCAGCTGCGG
Source organism: Microbacterium sp. NPDC079176 (assembly GCF_040686675.1). Classification (NCBI taxonomy): domain Bacteria; kingdom Bacillati; phylum Actinomycetota; class Actinomycetes; order Micrococcales; family Microbacteriaceae; genus Microbacterium; species Microbacterium sp. NPDC079176. Next base: position 483,862 of record NZ_JBFBLM010000004.1, on the reverse strand, counting down.
CGACGGGCTCGGCGGATGCGTCGATCCGTGAGACCGCGAACCTCGCGCAGTTCAAGCCGGGGAACATCATCTCCGATGCCGTCTTCTTCCAGGGCGACACCATGTCCGCCGGTCAGATCGACTCGTTCTTCCGCGGGAAGGTGGCGTCGTGCCGCGCTGGATACGTCTGCCTCAAGGACTACCGCCAGAACACGCCGAACCGTCCGGCCGACAGCTATTGCCGGGGCTACAGCGGGGCGGCCAACGAATCGGCGGCCACGATCATCGCGCGGGTCGCGCAGTCCTGCGGCATCAACCCGCGGGTGCTCATCGTGATGCTCGAGAAGGAGCAGAGCCTCGTCACGCACACGTGGCCGAGCAGCTGGCGCTTCGACATGGCGCTCGGTCAGGGCTGCCCGGACACGGCGGCGTGTGACCCCGCATACGCAGGCTTCTTCTACCAGATCTACGGTGCGGCCAGGCAGATGCAGATCTACGCCGAGGGGCGCTGGTTCACGTACTACGCGCCGGGAAAGACCTGGAACATCCTGTACCACCCCAACAGGGCCTGCGGCTCGGCACCGGTCCGCGTCGAGAACAAGGCGACCGCCGCGCTCTACTACTACACGCCGTATCAGCCGAACCGGGCGGCACTCAATGCCGGCTACGGCAGCGGGGACGGGTGCTCCAGCTACGGCAACCGCAACTTCTACCAGCTCTTCACCGATTGGTTCGGCAGCACGCAGACCCAGAGCGCCACGTCGGCCACCCTCGCGCAGGTCCCGGGTCGCGCGGAGATCTATCTCGTGCAGTCCGGCACGCGCCACCATGTCGTCGCGGGCGAGGACTACGCCGCTCTGCGGTCGAGGCTCGGCGGGGCCGTGTCGGTGGCCGCGGCGTATCTCGACCCGATGCCAGAGGGCAAGCCGGTCACGCGATACGTGCATGACCCTCGGACGGGCACCCTGTACCTCCTGGAGCCCGACGGCACCCGGCATCGCTTCGTCGACGCGGCTCAGATCGCCCTGTTCGGCTACGCGTTCAGCTCGTACGTCAACCTCACCGGCGCCACGGCGGACCGATTCTCCGAGGGTGCACCCGTCGGGTCGTTCTTCCGCTCAGGGGCGGAGCCGGAGGTCTACCTGTATCAGTCAGGTCTGCGCAGGCATGTCGCCAACCAGCAGACATGGCTCGAGGTGTCCAGAGGAACGCCGGGGTATGTCGCCTCGATGAATCCGTCGGCGGCCGCGGCGATCAGTATCGGCCTCCTCGTGATCAAAGCGAACAGCCTGGTTCGCGCCGCAGATTCGAACGATATCTATCTCACGCTGCTCGGCGACCGCCTGCTGCATGTGCCCAGCACCGCGCTCGCCGGTGAGTTCGGGGCCACGAGCCTCACCGTGGTGCCGAGGAGTTCGGTCGCAGCCAACTCGAAGGTCGGGTCGACGCTCACCCCGGTCGTCTCGTGCGGCAACAGCACACTGATCGCCGCGGGCGGCAAGGTCTATCCGGTGTCGGGCACGCAGTTCGGCGATATCAAGCCGACGAAGCTCGGCAGCGGAGAATGTGGCGCGATGCCCCACGCGAAGACGACGGTCTCCGTCCCGCTGTTCATCCAGCCGCAAGGCGCAGCTCAGGTCTACGTCGCGTCGGGAGGCACGTTGCGGCATGTACAGTCCCCCGCCGATCTGCTCACCCTCAACGGGTCGAGACCGTTGCAGGTGCTGCCGTGGTCGCAGGCAACCGTCAGATGGTTCGGCACCGGCCCTGCGTTCCTCCCCTCGAACTCCTTCGTGCGCTTCACCGGACGCGACGAGATATACCGATACGAGAACGGAACGCTGCGTCACGTTCGCAGCATCAAGACCCTGCTCCAGCTGAATGGAGGAACGCCGCCGCGGGAGTACGTGCTCCTGGGTGAGCATCTCTCGCGATTCAAGGTCGGGTCCCCTTATCTCACCAGCGGAGCAGACTTCGTGCAGTTCACCGGCGCGCCTGAGGTCTACTTCTACGAGAACGGCAAGCTGAGGCACGTGACCTCGCCCTCGGTCCTGCTGAGACTCGGTGGAGGGCGTGCACCCGCAGTGCTCCAGCTCGCCCCCGCCTTCAAGGCCGACTACGCCATGGGCGCTCCGATCACGTGATCGTCGCGTTCGGCCGATCGGATAGGATCGGTGAACTATGAGCTTGTCGTCGGACCGTGTCCTCGTGATCGTCCCCGCATGGAACGAGGCCCGCAACGTCGGACGCACCGTGCACGAGATCCGGGCAGCGAGCGCCGACTTCGATCTGCTCGTCGTCGACGACGGATCGACCGATGACACGAGCGCGGTCGCGCGAGAGGCCGGCGCCACGGTCATCTCCCTCCCCTTCAACCTCGGCGTCGGCGGAGCGATGCGCACCGGCTTCACGTACGCGAAGCGCCACGGCTACACCCGGGCCATCCAGGTCGACGCCGACGGCCAGCACAACCCCGTCGACATCGCGCGAGTCCTCGACGGTCTCGACACCGCGGACATCTCGATCGGCGCACGTTTCGCGGACGTCGGCGACTATTCGGTTCGCGGCCCGCGCCACTGGGCGATGGTGTTCCTGGCCAAGACCGTGTCCCGGGTCGCGAAGACCCGTCTGACAGACGTGACGAGCGGCTTCCGCGCTGCCAACAGCAGAGCCATCGAACAGTACGTCCGCTATTACCCCGCCGAGTACCTCGGCGACACCATCGACTCGCTCGTCGCAGCGTGCCACGCCGGATTGACGGTGACGCAGGTGCCGGTGGCCATGCGGCCGCGCGTGCACGGCACCCCGAGTCAGGGCCCAATCGGAGCATCGATCTACCTGCTGCGTTCGGTGTTCACCCTCGGCCTGGCGATGCTGCGACGACCCGGTTCGACGAGTCGGTCCGCATCCGTGGGCGAACCGGAGGTCGCACGATGATCGTCATCGTCGGGATCGCTCTCGCTCTCGTCATCCTCGCACTGGTCTTCTGGATGCTGCTGACGCGACGTCTTCGCGAGAAGTACGCGGTGATGTGGATCGTCATCGCGCTGAGCGTCCTGCTGCTCGGGATCTTCCCCCAGCTCCTGCTCTGGGCGACATCGCTGCTCGGTGTGCAAGTGCCGGCGAACCTGCTGTTCGCTCTCGCGATCACCCTGCTCCTGGGAGTCGCGCTGCACCTCTCCTGGGAGCTCTCCCAGGCAGAGGACGAGATCCGCCGCGTCGCGGAGGAAGCGGCGCTGTCGCGCGCCGAGATCGACAGGTTGGATCGCCGCATCGCCGCTCTGGAGGCTCAGCACCGCGGCCGCGACGCCGACAGCGCTCCCCCGGCATGACGTCCGGAGCCCCGAGCGCCGATGTCTGGGGCGTCGTCACCGTGCATCGCCCGGCACAGGTGCCTCCGCTTCTGGGAGATCTCGCTCCGCAAGTCACCGGCATCATCGTGATCGATGACGGCAGCGGTGCAGAGTTCGACGTGATCCGCGCGGACATCGCATCGACCGGTGCGCAGGTGATCACGTTGGAGAGCAACCGCGGCATCGGTGCGGCACTGAATCACGGCATCCGCTGCGCCATCGAACACGGCGCGAGCGCGGTCGTGACATTCGACCAGGACTCGACCATCGCCCCCGGCTTCGTCGCCGCTCTGGGCGCCGCGCACGAGCATGCGCGCGCGCACGGCGTTCCCGCGGGCCCCGTGGTTCCGGAGTTCTTCGCGGACGTCTCCCAGGCCGGGTCATCGACGCCGCAGGGAGTGGTCCACGCCGCCCACGCGATCCAGTCGGGCATGTATCTTCCGTCAGAGGTGCTCGAACGGGTCGGGCTGATGGACGAAGCCCTCTTCATCGACCTCGTGGATACGGACTTCGAGATCCGCTGCCTGGATGCCGACCTTCCGTGCATCGTCGCCCCCGGCCTCCGCCTGCCCCACCGCCTGGGTGCACGCTACCGGGTACCCGGCCCGCTCGGAGCGGTGCTTCCCACCCTCACGCTGAGCACGCCGTTCCGGTACTACTACAGGGCGAGGAATCGGATCGTCGTGGGACGGCGGCATCCGCGTCACCGGGCGCGCCTGCGTCGCGACGCGCGAGCCGACTACGCGTACTTCCTCATCGCGTGGATGCTGTCCAGGCCCCGATCCACCATGCGCAAGCTGCTCATCGCGGGGTTCCGTGACGGACGCGCTGAGCGCCTGGGCAGGATGAGCCCGGAACTCGCCGCTGACGCCGCTCGAGTCACCTGGCGCGCGCGCCCTGTGTGACCGGCGCGAGATCTGCGAACGGACCGCTCAGCGTGCCACCGTCGGGGTGCGCCGCCGGCCCCGGATCAGCCACCCCGCTGCCCAGCTCGCGACATAGGCGATGACGAAAGGCGTCGGGACGGCCCGCGCGCGGCGAACCCTCCGCAACATCCCCAGGGTCACCGGCAGTCGCCGACCCGAGCCGAAGAGCCGATCCAACTCGATCGCGCGTGCCGCGCGGGGATCACGCTCCAGGAGCGTCTGCGCCATGAGCTGGCGCCACCCCACATAGATCCAGAACAGCATCCGCGTCATCGCGGACGGTGACGCCGCCCCCTCGTACCGCACGGCGAACGTGACGGCGTTGCCCCAGGCTCTCCGCAGGGTCGCGATCAGGCCGAGCCTCAGCCTGCTCGGGTCGCCGAACACGTTCGCGGAGTGCTGCACGTAGTCCTGCACGACCTCATCCACGATGCGACCGCCTCCCTGCGCCATCCCGACGACAGCGAGCCAGTGATCGTGCGCGACCGTGTGTGAGGAGAGGCGGGGAAACGGCAGCGCCGTCGTCAGCAGGTCTCGGCGGAAGAGGCACAACGAACCGGTGAACTGATTCACGATCATCGTCGATGCCGGGTCGAGCTGCCGGCGGTCGGTGAATCCGAGCACCTCGTCACCGGGATGGGACACCAGACGCGCCTGCCCGGAGACGATCGCCGAATCCGAGAGGTACGGGAGCAGCTTCTCGAGCTTGTCGGGATACCAGAAGTCGTCCTGGTCGCTCAGCGCCACCCACTCGGTCTCGGCGGGCACCGCTGCGAGACCCCTCTCGAAGTTCAGGTAGAAACCCAGGCGTCTGCCGTCCGCGACGATGCGGAAGCGCTCGTCCCCGGCCGCGACCTCGGCGACGACCTTCTCGACGGTCTCCAGTTCTCCGTCGACGGAGATGATGCACTCCCAGTCGGTGACCGTCTGATCGCGAATCGAGGCGAGCTGGCGGGTGAAGAGTTCCCGGGAAGGTCGGTAGGCGGCGAGCACGATGACACCAACCATGGGACCCTGACCTCTCGTTCACGCCGACTCAAGTAGTCTAGGGTCGCACGCGTTCACGTCCGCGCCATCCGGAATGGTGTCGGGCCGCAATGGTCCGAGGAGTCCCATCGATGAAGGTTCTGCTGTCACGCTTCGCGGGCTTCAGCGCCGTTCCTCTGATCTCATTCATCGCGCCGCTGTTCCTGCTGCCGATCATCCCGAACGTCTTCGGTCTGGCGGCGTGGGGCTCCGTGGGCACGGCTCAGGCCGTGGGAACCGTCTGCGCGATAGTCGCGGGATTCGGCTGGAACATCTCGGGCGGAGCGCGCATCGCGCTCAGTGCCGACGACGACGCCCGACGTCAGCTCTTCGGTGATTCGTTCTGGTGCCGCGGACTGCTCGTCGTCGCGGCGGGACTCGTCGGTGCCGCCCTCAGCTCGGCCCTGGTTCCCCCCGAGTTCCGCCTTGTCGCCGCCCTCGTCACGCTGGCGACCACTGCCGCGGCCATGACCGTCGTCTGGTACGCAGTCGGCGTCGGGGATGCGCGGGTCGTCCTGCTGTTCGAGACCGTGCCGGTGAGCCTCAGCGTCGCTCTCGCGATCCCGCTCCTCCTGCTCACCGAGCAGCTGCTGTGGTATCCGGTCCTCACTCTGATCGGCTTTCTCACCGGCCCGCTGCTTCTGAATCTCCGCCTCTACCGACGACCCGTGCCTCCGTTCGCCGGGCGGCGCATCCTGCGCGCATACCGCGCGAACGTCTCGGTCGCCGCGGCCGAGACGATCGGCGGAACCTACACCTCTGCGCCCATCCCGCTCGCCCAGGGCCTCCTCGGCGCGACGGCCAGCGGTCAGGCGACCTCCGCCGACAAGTTCTTCCGCATCGCCCTCTTCGCCGTCACCGTGCTGTCGAACACTCTGCAGAAGTGGGTGCTCGAAGTGTCTTATGCGCATGGCCGGGCGCGCCGCCATCTCGTGGCATTCGGCCTCCACACAGCCCTCGCTCTCTTCGGCGGTACGGCGCTGGCTCTGCTCGGCCCTGTGCTGTCCACGCTCCTGTTCGGCCGGGCGGCGACGCCCGAGATCACCGTGTTCCTGGGCTTCGGCGCCACCTTCGCGCTGACGAGCCTGACGACCCCCTTCATCCGCAACGTCCTGGTGCCGGCCGGCCTCAACCGCTACGTGCTCTACGGCACCCTCGGCGCCGCTGTCGTCGGAGTGCCGCTCATGATCTGGGCGTCCCAGTGGGGTCTCAGCGGGATCATCGCCGGCCTCGCCGCCTCGGAGCTCGTGATCCTCGCCGTCGTCGGGTCGGCCGGAACACATCATCTGCTGCGGGAGAGGCGGGCGGCTTTCGCTCTCGTGGCACCGTCTGAGCGAGGAGTCGCACATGACTGAGACCGTGTGCGTATGCATGGCGACGTACAACGGCACAGGGTATCTGCGCGAGCAACTCGACTCGATCCTCGCGGGACTGCTGCCGGACGATCAGGTCGTCATCGTCGACGACGCGAGTACCGACGGCACCGTCGCCCTTCTCGAGACATACCGCGATGCGCGCGTGACCGTGTACAGAAACCCGAAGAACCTCGGTTACGTCAAGACGTTCGAGCGTGCGCTGTCGCTGGCGGACCGTGACGTCATCTTCCTCTCCGACCAGGACGATGAGTGGGTCCCCGGGCGTCGCGACCTGTTGGTCGAGGCACTCCGCGACCGCTCGATCGCCGCCGGCGACCTGGTGCTGCTCCCTGACGACTCGCCACTGAGCTCGCCGCTCACCGGACGACCCTGGCGCCTCGCTCCGCTGCCCTCGGGCGGATCCCTGGCGAACGAGCTGCGTCTGCTGGCCGGCGATGCCCCCTACTACGGCTGCGCGATGGCGATCCGACGTGAGGCCTCGGAGCTGATCCTGCCTTTCCCGGGGTTCCTGGTCGAGTCCCACGACCTGTGGATCGCGACGGTCGGCAACACGGCCCGTGTGCTCGCGCATGTGCAGAGCCCGGTTCTGCGACGTCGGCTGCACGATGCCAATGCGTCGGCACCGAGGCCACGGGGTCTCCGCAAGGCTCTGCAGTCGCGGTGGATGCTTCTCCGTGCCTGGCGCGAGGCATCACGTCGCGTCGCCGCGGCACGGCGACTCAGCCGAGGCCGCTCAGCCCCGTAGACAGCGGCTGAGCCGCTTCCCGTGCCGACCCTCAGCGGGGATCCGCGACGTGCGCCAGGGCCGACCGCACACCCCGCGCCGTGCCATGCCTCAGGACGAGGGGCAACGCGGCGATCCCGTGCAGACGGGACATGAGACGTACTCGCGCGGTCCGCGCTGTGCGGCTCCATCCCCGCGCAGCGGCCGATCGACGCGCGATGCGGTAGTACCGACGCTCGTCGAGGAAACGGCTGCCGTCGAGCAGCGTCTTCTGAGACGCGCTCGCCAGATGACGCCGATAGGAGAACGCGAGCGGCGGCGTATACGCCAGCGTGCCCCCGTCGAACGCGATGTCCATCAGGAGAGCGAGATCCTGGATGACGGCGAGGTCATCCGTGAAGTCGATCCTGCGCAGCGTCTCGACCCGCAGCGAGAGCGAGGGCCAATACAGCCAGTTGCCCCGGATCAGCGTCGTGGCCATGTCAGGGCCGTTGAACACGGTGATCCCCTGGCCCTTCGGGGTGAGCAGGCGCTGCTTGATCCGATCGACGAGGGGCAGCACGACCGCGCCGCGCTCATCGATGACCTGGACTCCCGGCTGGATCACATCCGCGTGGGGCACGGCACGCGCCGCGGCGCGGACGACCGCCACGTAGTTCGGGTGCAGGAGGTCGTCGCAGCCGAGGATCGTGACGAAGTCCCCGGACGCGCGGCGCACCGACTCCCGGAAGTTCTCGGTGATCCCGACGTTGTGCTCGTTCCGGGTGTAGATGATCCGCTCGTCCGACTCCTCGTCGAAGTGCGCCGCGACCGAGTCATCGGGATAACAGTCGTCGATGACGGTCAGCCGCCAGTCCGGGTCCGTCTGGGCGCGCACCGACTCGACGGTCTCGTAGAGCTGTTCGGGGTCTCCCCAGAAAGGCACGAAGATCTCGTACGTCATGACCCGAGTCCGCACGAGACGATCTTGTAGAGCTTCGCATCTCCGCGCTGCTCGACGAGCTCGACGTAAGGCGAGCTCTCGAGGTCCTCGAGTCCCGAGTAGTCGCCGTCGTTCTCCTGGAAGTCGCCGTCGGCGCTGAAGTCGAGGACGTACGCGACACCGGTGTCCTCGAGGGCGTCGCACACCTGCGGAGAGTCGCCGTCTGTGTTCAGCTTCGTGTTGATCGCCTCGGCGTCGTCGGTGAGATCCATCAGGAGATGCGGCATGAGGACGCGTCGCCCGCTCACGCCATAGGCGAAGGACGCTCCGGTCCACGGGTCCCCCGCGATGACGGCATCCTCGGGAACGAGCTCGTCGAGATCCTCCATGAGATCGAGCTCGTCCGGAGACAGGATCGGCCCACCCGGTCGCAGCTCGTAGGTGAACTCGATATCTGCTGCCGCCTGCCGGATCGCGGCGTTCTGGGTGACTCCGACGAGTGCGATCACGACGACGGCGATCAGGACGATCGGCAGACGCTCGGAGAAGCGCCGCACCGGCGCGAGCAGGCGCTGACGAAGAAGCCACGTGACCAGCACGATGCCACCGAGCGCAGCGAGCGGGAGGACTCCGATCGCCCAGAACGCGGCGATACGAGGCGGGTTGTTGTACCACGGGGCCGTGAACCAGAACCGGAGCGTCTCATACGGTGACGCCGACACGATGATGTAGAGCACGGCGGAGATGACCGCCATCGCCAGGACCGACCACCGCGCATAGGTGCCTCGGCGGATCACGCTGTACGCGCCGATGATCATCAGCGCGGTGATCCCGAGCGAACTCGGGTAGCCGTACACGCTCGCCGCGACGACCTCTCCGATGGAGTCGGGCACGGTGTTGATGATGGGCCAGTAGATCTGGCTTCCGGGGGGACGCACGACCTGCAGGAGGACCACGCCGACGGCGGCGTAGGCGACGAGCAGGCCGATCGCGATCACCCGCGGGCGTCCGGGAGCCCTCATCTGATGCAGAAGCCTGGCAAGGACGAAGGGCACCGTGAGAGCGACGACCGCCATGAGAGCCCCGGGGTGCGCGACACCCAGGCCCGGCACGACGAGCACCAACAGCAGGGCCCAGTCCTGGCGACGTGACACTTGCCCGGGCCTGAGAAGCCACCAGGCGACGACGATCGCGGCCGGAGCCACGGCCAGGCCGAGGAACAGCGGATAGAGCACCCCGTAGTGCAGGAGCAGGAAGGGGAACGCCGGGAAGGCGGCAGCCAGAGCGCCCGCGATCACCGTCATGATCTGGTTTCGTCCCAGAAGCTCGCGCACGAGGAACACCGCGCCGATCGGCCAGACGACCGCCGCGACGACGATGATCATCGCATTGGTGGCGAGGGGCACGGATGCCCCGCTCAGGGCGACGACGATGGAGACGAGCGCGTGCCATCCGGACGGGTAGAAGGGGACGCCGGCCGGCGACGTCATGCTTCCCAGCCACAGCGGCGATGCGTTCCCGGTGTCCAGGACGTACTGCACAGCGTTCAGATGGAAGAAGTTGTCGTAACGCTGTGAGAAGAACTCTGGGTCGTGCATGCTCCGCACGAGCACGAACGCGATCAGCGCAGCGGGCACTGCGATGGAGACGATGATCGCGACCAGCTGCCTCGCGCTCACGTGCGTGCGTGGTCTCGTCGGGACTCCGACGTGCTTCGACCAGAAGAAGGCGGCGAGCGACGCCACCGCGGTGAGTACGAGGACGGGCAGGATGCTCCATCGGATTCCCACGAAAGGCGCTGCGATGGCGGCGACCGCGACGAGGGAGACGCTCAGCGCCGGTGCCAGCGCGAGGAGTCTCATTCCGCGCAGGCGGAGGAGGAAGCCGAGCAGGAGTCCCGGGATGAAGAGAAGAGCTCCGGTGACGATCAGTGCGGGCAGGATCGAGACCCAGCTCACGCCGCCTCAGCCTCCGGGTAGCGGACCTTCGGATTGAAGGTGATGCCCTTCAGCCACTTGCCGAGCAGCTTCGCGCGCAGATCCAGCGGGACGCGACCGCGGTGCAGGCTCACGAAGAGCCGTGCGCCGAACTCGATGAAGTACAGGAATCCGCGATGGTGCAGCTGCCAGGAGGCCTCGTTGCGCACGCCGTACGAGAACTTCCAGAGGCTCTTGCGGTCGACCATCGCGAAGTTCACTCCGCGGTTGTCGCCCATGTCGTGGACCACGACGCTGTCGAGCACCTGCACGCCGGGGCAACGAGCGGTGAGGCGAAGGGTGTACTCGCGGTCGTCGAACCAGATGAAGTACTCGGAGTAGGGAAGCCCGTACTCCGCGATCGCCCAGCGTGGAATGAGCACGGAGACGAACGAGCACGCTGTGACCATGACATTGTTCTGGCCCTTGACGAGCAGACGACCCCAGTCCCACGTCGTCACGGGGTTGTTCATCTCGCAGATGCTGCCGTCGGTGAACTCGACGACGGAGCATGCGAAGGGGACGTCGCCGCCGAGTTCCTGGACGGCCCCGTCGAATCCGGCGATGAGGCTCTCGAGCGCTTCCGGCTTCGGATAGCAGTCATCGTCCATGATCCACACGTGGTCCGCGCCGGAGGCGTATCCGCGCAGCATCCCCTCGGAGAAGCCACCCGCTCCCCCGGAGTTGGTCGACATGGTCACGACTTCGAGGGGGACGGACGTCTCGAGGGATGCCAGGTACTCCGCCGTGCCGTCGGTCGAGGCGTTGTCGATGACGAACAGCGTCTCGACGGCGTGCGTCTGCGCCTCGATCGATGCGATCACCGTCTTCAGCTTCTCGAGCCGATTGAACGTGACGACCACTCCAGCGACACTCACCATGAGCCCACCTCTTCCTTGAACCATGAACTCGCGGACTGCTGGGACAGCAACTTCTTCTCCGCCTTGCGCTCCTTCCGCCACAGCGCTTCCCTCGACTCCTCGTCGTCGACGAGCGGGGCCACCGCCTCGGCGAGTCGACGGGCGGCGACACGTGCGTGACGCGGAACCAGAGCGGATTCGGGGATGATGTCGCTCTGTGCCCCGACATCCGTCGAGATCACGGGCACACCGTGTGCGATCGCCTCGAGCGTCGTGAGCGTGAGTCCCTCATTGTGCGACGCGACGACGAGCACATGCGCTTCATCGAGCGTCTCGGAGACAGGGGTGTCCGAGCTGCGTCGGACGATGTCCTCCCCCAGCCCCTCGGCACGGATGATGTCATCGACCCAGCTCGACAGCTCGCCGCCGCCGTGAAGGATGAAACGCAGCGAGTATCCCTGGCGCTTCAACCGCCTCGCCATGGTGATGTACACCTCGGGCGCCTTCTGCCGGGCCATCCGGCCGATGAACGCGACGGTGAACTGCTCACCCGCGGTCCGCGGACGGAACACGGCATCCTTCGGCTTCACGGTGAGTCCGCCGAGCGGTGCCATGACCACACGGTCAGCAGGGATGCGCTGCACATCGGTCATCCAGCGGGCGAGGCTCGGCGAGATGACGTGATGCGTCGTGATCGATCGGGACGCGATCGCACTGCTCAGCGGATACCCGCCGCCGGTGTACTCGACGATGTGAGTGCTGTCGATGATGGGGATGCCGGGACGCGAGGCGGCGATCCAGGCGACCCGGTCGTACAGCCACTGGTTGTGGTGGATGACGACACCGCGCACGTCGAAGGTGCGCAGCAGCGAGCGGAGCAGCGGTTCGACGCCGGCGGTCTGCGAGGTGACGGTGGGCTCGGAGAACGGGATGAGCAGCGCTCCGTCGAGCTCGGGCCGCGTGACCCATGGCTGGTGAGAGTCCCGATTGGTCAGCACGATGGGAAGGAAGCCGGCCTCGCGCACCAGACGCACCGTCTCGAACGCCCAGAGTTCGGCGCCACCGAGCTCGAACCAGTGGAGTCCGATGATCACGGCCTTCGGCGCCCCGTCGAGAACCGGGCCGGCCGGCACGATCACGTCGTCCTCGTGTGCGCCCCCCGGACGGAACTCCGCCTCGTAATCGCGAGGCTCGATGGCCGTCGTGAGCTTGCGGCGGAATCTGAGCAGCGAGAGGTCCCGGGCGTCGTCGTAGAGCAGCGGCGCGCGCGACTTGACGCTCCGTGCGATCCGGCCGACCAGGCCGGGACGCTGCGGGCGGTAAGGGTCCGAGTCGAGCACATCGTCGGATGACACGTGCAGATGCCTGGCGGGCGACGCCACGAGACGGGCCGAGGCCGCTTCCGCACGCTCGGGCTCACGCTCTTCGACGGAGACGGAGCTGACGATGTCGAAGCTCCCGATGCGGTGTCGGTTGTTCCTCGAGAGTCCGTCGAACGTGCTGTCGTCGGTCAGTCGAGGCGTCGTCTCCACCGAGCCGTCGTAGAGATGGATCCGCAGCTTTCGCTGAGGTGCCATGAGCGCGTGGAAGTTCAACGCGCCGACGAGAAGGCGGCGTTCGCGCTCCGACAGATCGGCGCCCGTCTGCGGGTCCTCGAAGCGGAAGAGTGCAGGCTGATCGAGAGCTTGAAGAGGTGTCACGGATACAGTTTGCTTTCGGATCGACGGACGCACGAGACCTCCGCGATCCTACCAGCGGCCCAGCCCCTGACCCTGGGTTGCGCCTGTGCCGCGCGTTCGGACGCATCCCCATCGATCTGCCAGGGACACCGCGCGGAGGATCGTATGATTGCTCTCGGTGCGCCCGAGACCGTCGGCGCCTCGGAAGGTGGAATCGCGGTGCAACAGGCTCGCACAGCCGACGACCAGAGAATGACGACTCCTGGCGCGAATCGAGGGCTCCTCGAGGTCTTCCGGCAACGGCATCTCCTCTCGCTCATCGTGCGCAAGGAAGTCCAGATCCGGTATCGGGGTTCCATCTTCGGCTGGCTGTGGTCGTACGTGAAGCCACTCGTGCAGTTCGTGGTGTTCTTCGTCGCGATCGGCGTGTTCCTCGGCCTGAACGACCGCGTCGACTACTTCCCGATCTATCTGCTCTCGGGCATCACCGTCGTCACCTTCTTCAACGAGGCGTTCTCCAACGGCACCCGGTCCCTGGTCGACAACGCGGCGCTCATCAAGAAGATCTACCTGCCTCGCGAGATGTTCCCGATCGCCAGCATGATGATCGCCGCCGTGAACACGGTGCCGCAGATCATCGTCGTGATCGCCATCTCGCTGTTCTTCGGGTGGGCGCCCACCTTCGCCTCGCTCGGCGCCATCCTTCTCGCACTCGTCATCATCGCCGTGCTCGCCAGTGGCCTCGGGCTCTTCTTCGGGTCGATCAACGTGACGTTCCGCGATGCGCAGAGCTTCGTCGAGATCATCGTGATGGTCGCGATCTGGGCCTCCCCCGTGATGTACGAGTGGACGCAGGTCGCCAATGTCGTACCCGACTGGCTCTTCGTCCTCTATCGACTGAACCCCATCACCGCCGCCGTGGAGCTCTTCCACTACGGCGTCTGGTTCCCGCTCGGGCCTGACGCGTCCCCGCTCCCCGACGTGTGGATGTACGGGCTCATCGCCCTCGTGACGTCTCTCATCGCGCTGGTCATCGGCCAGCTCGTCTTCCGCCGACTGGAGGGCCGCTTTGCCCAAGATCTCTGATGCGCAGCCACTTCCGCGGATCATCATCGACGACGTCCACAAGACGTTCAAGCTCCGGCACACGCATTCGATCAAGGAGACGGCTCTCGCCGCGATCCGTCGCAAGCCGCTGACGACCGACTTCCACGCCCTGGACGGCGTGTCGTTCGACATCCAGCAGGGCGAATCCGTCGCTCTCCTCGGTTTCAACGGATCGGGCAAGTCGACGATGCTCAAGCTGATCTCGGGTGTTCTCGAGCCCGATGCCGGCACCGTGCTCACTCGCGGCCGCATCGCCGGCCTGATCGAGGTCGGCGCGGGGTTCCACCCCGATCTGTCCGGACGCGAGAACATCTTCCTCAACGCCGCGATCCTCGGCATGAGCAAGAAGGAGACCGAGGCTCGGTACGACGAGATCGTCGCGTTCAGCGAGATCGAGCAGTTCATCGACACCGAGGTGAAGCACTATTCGTCCGGCATGTTCCTCAGACTCGCGTTCTCCGTGGCGATCCACACCGAGATGGACGTCCTGCTGATCGACGAGATCCTCTCGGTCGGCGACGAGCCGTTCCAGAAGAAGTGCCTCGCTCGCGTGCGCGAACTGCACGCTGAGGGGAAGACGCTCGTCGTGGTCAGCCACGACCTCAACATGGTCTCGAACCTGTGCGACCGCGGCATCCTGCTTCAGAAGGGCAAAGTGCGCTTCGACGGACCGAGCGCGGAAGCCGTCGAGGTCATGCGCTCCTGAGAGCCCGCTGACGCTGTCGGCGAGCTCGACGACAGCGGTGATGTGCGTCTCAGAGATCCGCGTGGAGTCCCCACACACGCTCGGCCGCGCCGAGCCAGGAGAACGACCTCGATCGATCCGCGCCGAGCACGCTCAGACGCCGTGCGCCGTCGCCGACCGCATCGACGACGGCCTCGACCATCTCGGTCGACGGCACGATCGCGCCCCCGTCAGCGATCACATCCCGATGGACTCCGCTGTCGACGGCGACCACCGGCACACCGAGGGTCATGGCCTCGACCGCACGCCATGGCCACGCAGCGCGTGGGCTGGTCGCGACCAGCGCCGACGCCCCGGCGAAGACGGCCGCCCGATCCTCCGTCGACAGTGCGCCGCGGATGTGGGCCCGCGCTTCAGGCAGCCCTGCGGCCACTGCGACCTCGACGAGTCGCGGTTCTGCCCCTTCCGGAGCGTCGAGCACGACGGCATCCCTGCCGGATGCGACAGCTGCCCGGAAGCCGTGCTCGAGCGACTGCGCCGATCCGGTGAGCAGCACATACCCTTCCGTCAGGGACAGAGCGGCTCGTCGTTCTCGCGCGTCGAGGGGCATCACCAGAGCAGTTGGGGCGGCCCCAGGGATGACGCGAATCCGTCCGCTCAGCTTCGCGATCTCCGCCAGTCGCTCACCGACCGAGTGGGAGGGCACCACGACGGCATCCGCGTGCTTGACGGCTCGCTTCAGCATCGCCCGCTGCCAGGCGACCACGGACTTGGTGAGCGAATCCGGCTCGTCCCACGCCTGCAGATCCCACAGCGTGACTGTCGTCTGATCGAGGTCGTGCAGGCGGTCGTGACGCACCAGCGGAGCCATCAGGGTCGGCGAATGGATGAGCCCCCCGCCCACCCCGGGGACGATGCCCAACTGCCAGGACGCCGCGAGCTCGCGCCGCGCGAGTGACAGTCTGCGCACGTCGACCAGACCCGGGATCTGCACGTCGACGCCCGACGGGACGATGGCCTCGACCTCGCACCCGGAGGGGGCGGTCGAGATGAGCGCAGCGGTGAGGTCCGACGCCGCTGAGGCGTGGTCCGCGTGCACGACATGCGTCAGCTGATCCAGAACAACACGCAGCCGAGCACCCATGCGACAACAGTAATCGCCCACCCGCCCCGAACCTGGGAGCAGCACCGGGTGCGCGGAGGATTGCGGGGCCGTCCGCCGCCGATATCTCGCTTCGTGCTTGAATGCAGGGGTGAGTGACGGACGTCTGCCTGTGCGTCGTCGATGGTTGCGGTGGACCATCGGCGTGATCGTGACCCTCATCGTGCTCGCGATCGGCTGGGTGGGCATCCGCGGAATCGGTGCTGTGAACGATCTGCAGCAGGTCTCGGCGGCGTCGTCGAAGCTCAAGCAGGCGATCGGGCAGGGCGACCTCGACACGGCCGCAACGCTCTCTGCGCGCATCGCTCACCACGCAGGGTCCGCGCACGACCTGACATCCGATCCGATCTGGTCAGGCTTCGGTCTGCTGCCCTGGCTCGGACCGAACTTCTCGGCGGTGAGCGACGTCGCCGAGATCGCCGACGACGTCGCGTCGGACGCGCTCGTTCCGGTGCTGGCCGCCGCTGAGGAACTCGATCTGGCGAGTCTGGGCCTCTCGGGTGGCGTCGTGGACCTCACGCCTTTCGCGCAGATCGAGCCCCCGTTGGCTGAGGCGAGTGCCACGCTGACCTCTGCGGAGACGCGAGCGCTCGACATCGACGCGGGCGCGACGATTCCTCCGCTCGCCGATGCCGTGCGAGAGATGCGATCGGCCGTCACGCAGGCTGCCACCGTCGTGGGAGCGCTGCATGGAGCGTCCGCGCTGCTGCCGAGCATGCTCGGCGGAGAGGGTCCCCGCAACTATGTGCTCGCGATGCAGAACAATGCCGAGCTGCGATCGTCCGGCGGCATCATCGGGGCGATCGCCCTGCTGCACGCCGAGAACGGCCGGATCACGCTCGTGCAGCAGGCCTCCGTTCCGGACTTCCCCTCCCTCGACACGCCGCTGCCGTTGAGCGAGTCGACCGTCGCCCTCTTCGAGGACAGCCCCGGTCGGTATATGCAGAACCTGACGAGCATTCCGGACTTCACCGAAGCGGGCCCCGCGATCGCGGCGCGGTGGCAGAACCGATTCGGACACCCCATCGATGGCGTCATCGCGGTCGACGCCGTGATGACGGAGAACCTCGTCGCAGCCACGGGCCCGCTCACCTTCGGGCCGTTCAGCGCGACGAAAGACACCGTCGTGGGCCTGCTGATCTCGGAGATCTACGCCAGCGTGCCCGATCCGGCGGCGCAGGATGAGATCTTCTCCCAGGCGGCGGGAGCGCTGCTGTCCGCTGCACTGACCGAAGCGGCCCCGAAGGATCTCGTCGCCGCCCTCGCCGAGTCGGCCGACGAGGGACGCATCCGCATCTGGAGCGCGCATGAGGATGAGGAGGCGATCCTGTCGGCGTCGACGCTCGGCGGGGCGCTGCCCGAGGACGGCCCCCAGACCCACGTCGGCGTGCTCTTCAACGACACGACCGGCGGGAAGATGGACTTCTACGCGGACGCGGCCATCACGACGTCGATCGGCACGTGCGACGGCGAACCGACCACGCAGGTGACGGTGACCTGGAAGAACGACGCGCCCGCGGACGCCGGGACGGCGCTGCCGCCATACGTGACCGCTAACGGGTTCTACGGAGTACCCGCCGGGTCGACCAGGACCCTGATCACCGTGTACGGCCCCGAGGGCGCGACCCCGTCTCATATCGATCGCGACGGAGAAGAGGTCAGTGTGCAAACGGCTCTGCTCGGCTCCCGCTCCGCCGTTCAGCACGAGGTGCTGCTGGCTCCGGGCGAATCGTCGACGATCACCGTCGAATATCAGGGAACCGGCGCCGGAGAACGACTGACGGTGGTCGATCACACGCCCATGGTCACCGCACCCGACGTGTCCCGCGAACAACTGCGTTGCGCGTCGTGACTTTCTTGATTCGATGATGTAGGGTCATTCTCACTGGGGAATATCTGAGTTCTGCAATTCTGTCGTGGGGACAGGAAGAGCTCACGCAGTCGGATGCAGGGGTGTCTCCGAAGGCGATTCCGCGTGTATTTCTGGGGAGAATCATGCTGAAGAAACTGGCTGCCATCAGCCTTACCGCTGGCGTACTCGTGCTCATGGCACCTGCTGTCGCCTCCGCCTCACCGGTCGTTCCGACCGAGTCCGACTCGTATGCCGGCACGCCGCGGGTGAGCGTCGATGATCCGATCATCGACATCTGCGAAGTGTCCACCGTCGTCTTCGGCGCAGGCTATTTCCTGCCGTCTGAGAACGTCGGAGTGTCGGTCTCTGGCCTCAACGCGGGCGACTCCGCTGTCTCGGGCAACACGGCCGCGGCGGACGGCAGCCTCGTCGTCACCTTCCGCCCGCCGGCCGACGGCGAGGGCTCCTACGCACTCGCCTTCGACGGGTCGCGGTCGTACACGGCGACGATCACCGTCTCGCACGGCCACGATTCGGCGGTGAGCTGCGACCACGATCCCGGTGTCGCGGCCGCGGGCACGGAGCTTCCGCTCACCGGCGGCGGGCTCGAGCTCGCCCTCACGGGCGGCAGCGTCTCGCCGTGGGTTCTCGGAGGTGGGGCAGCTGCTCTGGTGGCTGGTGGAGTTCTCGTCGCCACAGGCGTCACGCGCCGTAAGCGCGCCTAGGTCAGGTCCCCGCTTTCAGCGGGAACCGACTGGACGACGGTGATCCCTCCCCCTCCGATCACCGTCGTCTGGTGAATCCGGTCCTGAACCGGAGGCCCACGGCCGCCACCTTCACTCTCAGGTGGCGGCCGTGGGCTCACTCATGTGCACCGGCCGTTCGAGGGAGAACATCCCGATCGACGTCGCCGATCACGGAGTCGGCGTCGGCGTCTCCGTCGGCGGGTGCAGCGTCTGCCGGACCAGCTCGTGGATGTACCCGTAGTCAGGGGTGTGCTCGTCCACCCCGTTGTCAGGAGTGAGCTCGATCGTGGCGACGGTCTGCTCCCGGGCCTTCGTCATCAGGTCGAAGAACTCGGGCAGCTTGTCCTGAGGCAGATCGGTGCTGATCAGCGCGGTACCCGCGGCGGCCACCTCGTTGAAGCGCGTGAGCACCGTCTGCGGGGTGAACTGCGCGAGGATCGCCTCCTGCAGTTCGCGCTGGCGCTTCATCCGATCCCAGTCGCTCGTCGTGTACCGCGATCGCGCATACCACTGCGCCGTGTCACCGTCCATGTGCTGCTCGCCGACCTCGATCCACCCGATCGCCCATGCGTCGACGTCATACGGGTCGGTGCCCTCGGGTGGGCCACCCTTGGGCAGCCGCTCCGTCACAGTGATGTCCACACCGCCGAGCGCGTCGACGAGCGCAGCGAAGCCGTGCATGTCGACGAAGACGTAGTACGGGATCTCGATGCCGAGAACGCCCTCCGCCGCATCCTTGGTCGCCTCGATGCCGGGATCGGAACCGTGCGATGCGGCGTCCGGGTACAGGCCCGTGCCGTTGTCGTCACGGCAGATCTCTGCGGCATTGCGCACGTGGTTCATCCAGCCGTTCCAGCCGCACGCGCTGGAGCTGTGGCCCTCGAAGCCGTTGGGATACAGAGCCTGCATCGGGCTTCCCTCGCTGAAGGGCGCATTGGGCAGCTCGCGCGGGATCCCGGTGATCGTCACGGCGCCGGTGGTCGCGTTCACCGAGACCACCGAGATGCTGTCGAACCTCATCGAGTCTCGGCCCTCGCCGCTGTCCGCTCCGAGCAGCAGGATGTTGTAATACCCCTCGCTCGGCGGCAGGCTGGGCCCGCTCTGTCCGAAGATCGTACTGATCGTTCCCCGGGCTGTGCCGACGTACGACGCCGCGTATGCCGTTCCAGTTCCGACGAGACCGAGCAGAAGCAGGGCGACGAGTGGGATCGCGAACTTGGACGGGCCCGGAACCCTGACCAGTCGGACGAGCCGCAGCACATCGAAGGTGAGCACCACCCACAGCACGAGGTAGGCGATCAGCAGCACCTGGACGAGAGTCAGGATGACCGCGGAGAACCAGCCTCCGCCCACCGTGAGCCACAGCAGCACAGGACGAGCGAACAGCGCCAGCCCTGCGCCCACGATCACGAGCAGCCATGCGGTCAGCGTCGCCCCGAGACCGAAGCGTCCGAGCCTGCGATTGCCGGCGAGAACCTGGGCAGAACCGGGCACCAGCAGGTTGAGCAGCACCAGCCACCACCCGCGTTTCGTCATCATCCCCGCATCGGCGGTGTTCGGATGCCGGATCGGGCGGCTCTCGATCAGTGGTCGCGCCGTACCTCGCGGCGGCGCAAGGGTCACAGGGACCCCTTCAGCCGATCGTTCTTCTCCTCGACCTGCGCTTCGAGGTCGAGCGCGTAGGCCTCGACACGATCGGCGAGGTCATCGTCGGAGGTGCCGAGGATCCGCGCCGCGAGGATGCCCGCGTTGCGCGCTCCCGCTATCGACACCGTCGCGACCGGGATTCCGGCGGGCATCTGCACGATGGAGAGAAGCGAGTCCATCCCGTCGAGGTACGCGAGCGGAACGGGGACTCCGATGACCGGCAACGCGGTCATCGAGGCCAGCATCCCGGGAAGATGAGCGGCCCCGCCGGCACCTGCGATGATCACACGGATGCCGCGACCGCGCGCTTCCCGCGCGTACTGCATGAGCTTGTCGGGGGTGCGGTGCGCCGAGACGACCTCCACCTCGTGCGGGATAGCGAAGTCGCTCAGCGACTGAGAGGCGTCGCTCATCACGCGCCAGTCGGAGTCGGAACCCATGACGACGCCGACGAGGGGCGCGGTGGAGGAGTGCAGTGGCTCAGTCACCCACTCAGGCTACGGTCTGGTGCTGGGAGAAACCCCGAACGGCACACCCCTGACCGCACGCTCAGTCGAAGTGCGCCGCCGCGGCGCGCGCGACGTACACCGCGTCGTCGAGGTCGTCGCCCGTCACATTGACGTGCCCGACCTTGCGACCCGGTCGCGGGCTCTTTCCGTAGGTGTGGATCTTCGCCGACGGATGCTCGGACATGGCTCCGGCGAAACGGTCGCCGAGCGTGCCGGTCTGCGGCCCTCCGAGGATGTTCACCATCACGGACCACGCCGCCTGAGGCGCGGTGTCGCCGAGGGGCAGGTCCGCAACAGCTCGCAGGTGCTGTTCGAACTGCCCGGTCACTGCGCCGTCCTGGCTCCAGTGGCCGCTGTTGTGCGGGCGCATGGCGAGTTCGTTCACGAGGATGCGCTCATCGTCGGTCTCGAAGAGCTCGACCGCGAGCATCCCGGTGACCCCGAGTCCTTCCGCGATCGATCGACCGATCTCCTCGGCGACCCGGACGAGGCGCTCGGCCGCATGAGGCGCCGGCGCGATCACCTCTGCGCACACACCCCCGCGCTGCACCGTCTCGACCACCGGGTAGGCGACGATCTGGCCGCCCGGACGACGAGCCACCTGCTGCGCGAGCTCGCGCACGAATCCGACCAGCTCCTCGACCAGCAGCGCCTCGCCGTCGGCGAGCCCGTCGAACCAGTCCTGAGCCTCGCCGGCCTCTCGGACCACGCGGACTCCCTTGCCGTCGTATCCGCCGCGGGGGGTCTTCACGACACCCTGCCCGTCGTGCTCGTCGAGGAATGCCTGCAGCGCGGAGGAGTCGCGCACCGGCGCCCAGTCCGGCTGAGGAACCCCGAGCTCTTCGAGCCTCGCCCTCATCAGGAGCTTGTCCTGGGCGAACTGCAGGGCGTCCGGCCCCGGGTGCACGGCGACCCCGTCGGCGACCAGTGCCCGCAGCACCTCCTGCGGCACGTGCTCGTGGTCGAAGGTGACGACGTCCACGTCGCGGACGAACGCGCGGACGACCTCGAGGTCGTGGTAGTCGCCGACCGCCGTCGCGGCGAGCTGCGCGGACATCCCCTCGTCCTCAGCGAGCACCCTCAGATCGAGTCCGAGTTCGACCGCCGGAGCGATCATCATCCGAGCCAGCTGGCCTCCACCGATCACACCAACGCGCAGCGCCATGGGCCGCCTCCATTTCGTCCTGACCATTCTCGCGCATCAGCGCCGGCGGCGTTCACGCGTCCCGCCCGACGCGGTACCGCGCTCAGAATCCGGCAGTGCCGTCGTGACCTGACTGCGCATCGCGGTGCGCCAGGATCTGGCTCACCTCGATCTGATCGGCCAGTGTCTCGTGCACGAGCGTCACGTTCGGGACATTGGGCAGACGCAACGGCGCATCGACCCCGTTCGAGAGGGTGATCGTTCCGACGCCCCACATCCGCTGGATCATGCCGCGGCGGACGCCGATCGTGTATCCCCGAGCGTGCGACATCTCCCGCCTGTTGCGGGCGCCGATACCGTGATTGACGATGACCCTCCGCGTGGTGAGAGTAACGGAGCGCGAGTACCAGATGACCCAGGGCACGACGACCAACAGGAGGACGATCGCCCCGGCTGCACTCAGCAGCATCCAGTTCTCGAACGGCGCCGGGAGGTTGTCGTAGAAGAAGGACGTCGCACCGAAGACGGCGATGAGCACGAGCGCCGACCAGAAGAGCCTCCGGGCGTGAGTGCGGAACCGGGCGATGAGCAGCTCTTCCGCGGGCGCACCCGGCGGTGGCATCGTCGGCCTTCCGCCGAGAGTCACGGGCTGAGTCACCCCTCCATTGTGCCCGCAACCGCCGACATCGCCGCTCGCGCGCCGGGCGTGTCAGACTCACGCCGGACGGACGTGCACCACATCTCCGGCAGAGATCGATGTCTCGGCACCCTCCCCCTGCACGACGAGCCGACCGTCCACGTCGAGTCCGGTGGCTCTTCCGACGAGGACGGAATCGCCGGGAAGGGAGACCCTGACGTCGAGACCGATCGTGGCGCACCGCTCGGTCGCGGCGGCGTGGAGACCGCTCGAGACGGCGTCGCCCGCTCCCGCGAGCTCGGAGACCAGCTGATCGAGTGCGCGCAGGTAGGTGGCGAGAAGCCTGTCGGCGTCGGCCTCGACGCCGAGGATCGCGAAGGACGTCGCGGTCGGCACCGGAAGCTCCGACCGTGTCATCGCCGTGTTCACACCGGTTCCGACGACGACCGCATCCTGAGTCGCCTGCGCCAGGATTCCGCAAATCTTGCGGCCGTCGACCAAGATGTCGTTCGGCCATTTGACCGCCACGTCGTGGTCGGGAAGCTGTTCGGCGATCGCATCCGCCATCGCCACTCCGGCCGCGAGCGGGATCCAGCCTCGCGAATCCGCCGCCGAGGGCAGCCTCCGCAGCAGCACGGAGACGGCGAGCGATGCGCCAGGCGCGGATGTCCAGGAGCGGCCGAGTCTGCCGCGCCCCGCCGTCTGGTTGTCGGTGACGACAACGGACAGGTGCGGCGTCGACGGCGAATCGCGCGCTCGCTCGCTCAAGATGTCGTTCGTCGAGCCTGCTTCGGTCAGCACCTCGAGACATGAGGCGACCGCGGCAGTGAGTGGAAGGTCCACGTCAGACCTCCTCTTCGTCGGCCTCTTCGTCGTCATCGTCCTCATCGGTGCGCACTGCCCCGATCTCGTTCGCCTGCCAACGATCCCACTTCTGCATGAGCTGCGCGATCGCGGCGTGGAACTTCTCTGTGGCCACTCCGGGGGTCGTGTCTCCGAAGTAGTGCTGCACCCACATGCGCAGCCTCGCGATGGCGACCTCGTCGGCACGCACGCGTTCCACCTCGGCGACGATGTCACCCGCAGCGCCTGCGTCGAGCCATTCACAGTCCGACAGGTAGCCGTTGGTGTCGATCGATGCCCTCTCGTCGGCCGGCCGTGTGATCATCAGCGGCTTGCCTACTGCGAGGCGGTCGTAGACCATCGCCGAGATGTCGACGATCGCGACATCGGCGGCGGCCAGCTGCCATCCGAGCTCCGCGCCGTCGTCGTAGACGTGCTGTGCGGACGGATCCGCGGCGTTGGCGGCCGCGATGGCGGCGATGATGCGTCGGTGCGCGGCACCGTACGCGTCGTCGATCACGCCGCTTCGCGGGTGCGGGCGGTAGATCACGCGGTGCCTCTCCGAGGCGAGCAGCGTCGTGACGAGGGTCTCGCCGTGGGTGGCGATCGACCCGTAGTGCGCGCTCGGGCGGTCGCCCTCCCACGTCGGGGCGTAGAGCACCACGGTGCGCTCGTCCGGAACGTACGGCAGCGTGCCCGAGTAGTGGTCGGCCTGCGGCCGGCCGATCTCGATCGTCCGTCGATCGATGTCCCAGTCCCAGAGAGTCCGTGACAGGCGGTCACGGGCAGCCTGTCCTGCGACCAGGGCGTAGTCGTACGCCTTGTACTGATTGGTCGTCATGTACATCTTGTCCGACTCGCCGTGATTGATGAACACGTGCCAGCGCCTGCCGTAGCGGAACATCTGGAAGTTGCGGGTGTTCTGATTCACGTAGAGGACGACACGGATGTCCTGCGTGCTGAGGAAGCGTTCGAGATCACGGATCGTCGGGACGAAGGCGACGGGAGGACCGTCCTCGTCGAGCAGCTTGTCGGCGCCCGTCGCCGACCGGGACAGCACGACGACGGGCCAGTGCTTCGACAGCTCCACGAGAGGGCGATACCACTGCCGCATCTGGTACATGTTCACGTCGCCGTCGGCGAAGTACACCGCCACCTGGTAGTGCTCCGGCGGGTGCGGTTCGCGCTCGGCGAGGCGCCGCCGCACTCGCTGCACAGCCTTGCGCGAGGCGAGCGCCCGCTTCAGCAGACGGTAGGCCTTCTTCGCATCGGACACAGCACCCATCCCTCCAGGATACCGAGTGCGGCGGCTCGCCCCGCCTGACGCCTTCCGAGATCACCGGTGCCGGGAATCAGCGAACGCGCGAGAAGCGCATGCCATGATCGTCATGTGCCTGACAACGACATCGCCGCCCCGGAGAACGGAGTGTCTTTCGTCATGCCCGTGCTCAACGAGCGCGCCTATCTGGAGCACGCAGTCGCCTCCGTGCTCCAGCAGGAGCTCACTGTCCCCGCAGAGCTGGTGCTCGCGCTCGGGCCTTCCACCGACGGCACAACGGAACTCGCGCAGCGCCTGGCCGCCGGGGACGCGCGGATCCGCCTCGTCGACAACCCCGCAGCTCACATCCCGGTCGGGTTGAACGCCGCGATCCGAGCGAGTCGCTTCGCGACGATCGTCCGCGTCGACGCCCATTCCGAACTCGCTCCGGGCTATGCGGCCCTCGCCCTCGCGACTCTCGAACGCACGGGTGCCGCGAACGTCGGCGGTGTGATGCGCGCTGACGGGCGCACGCCGTTCCAGACCTCCGTCGCGCGCCTCTACAACTCCCCCGTCGGCCTCGGCGGCGGGGCTTACCACGGCGGCACCCACGAGGGCGAGGCCGAATCCGCCTACCTCGGCGTCATGCGTCGGTCGGTGCTCGACGAGGTCGGGCTCTTCGACGAGTCGATACGTCGCGGAGAGGACTGGGAGCTCAACCTCCGCATCCGCCAGGCAGGACATCTCGTCTGGTTCGATCCCGATCTCTCGGTGACCTACTGGCCTCGCGAGAGCTGGCTGCGCCTCGCCCGTCAGTTCCGGGCCACGGGCGCGTGGCGCGGCGAACTCGTGCGACGATACGGACGCCGCAACGGCATCCGGTACTTCGCTCCCCCGGCGCTCGTCGTCCTCGTCGCGGCCGCTCTCCTCACCGGCGTCCTGCAGTTGACCGGCATCCTCTCCGGCGCTCTCTCGCTCGTCGTCGGGGCCGTGGTCTATCTGCCGCTGGTGGCGTATCTGCTGCTCGTGGTGGGCGTCGCCTGCCTCCCCGGCGGTGGCGGGCTGCGCCAGAGACTGTGGACACTGCTGGTTCTGCCCACCATGCACCTCTCCTGGGGCCTCGGCTTCATCGAGGGCGTGCTGCGCGGCGCTCGCGACACGGTCGACGCGTCCCGACTCGGCACCCGCAACACGCCACTCCCCTGACGCGCCGCACCACCGACCGGCTCACCGGGTGACGTACCCCTGGTCCAGGATCCGCGCGACGACCCGCTCGGCGGAGCGACCGTCATCCCGCGGGTTGAACTGCGCCCGCCAGGCACGATATCGCTCGGCATAGACGTTCCCGTGCTCGCCGTCGGCGAGTGCCGCGACCAGTTCATCCTGCGTGCGGACCAGAGGGCCGGGGGCGCGGGTCTCGAGATCGAAGTAGAACCCACGGAGCTCTCCGCGATAGTGGTCGAGGTCGGGCACGAGGAAGAACATCGGCTTGCCCGTGACACTGAAATCGAACATCACCGAGGAATAGTCGGTGATCAACACGTCGGCGGCGAGCAGAAGCTGCGAGGTCTCGGGGTATCCGGTGACGTCGATCACGCGAGCGCCCGCTCGGTCCCGTCCCGTGTCGATCGTGCGCGAGTGGCCGCGCACGAGCACGACGGAGTCCGTCTGCCTGGCGAGCGCCTCCGCGTCGATGAAGTCGACCATCTCGGGTCGGTCGTCGCGCCAGGTGGGCGCATACAACAGCACGCGCTCGCCGTCGGCGATGCCCAGGTCCGCGCGGATCGCTGCGGCATCCCCGGTGACCAGAGCGTCGTTCCGCGGATACCCCTCGACCCAGATGGGCCGTCCGAAGAATGCGTACGCCTTGCGGAGAATGCGCTCGGAGTAGGTGTTCTGTGCCAGGAGCACGTCCCAGCGTCGAGACTCCTTGATGACCGCCGCCATCCGTCGAGGAGCGAACCCCGGACGGTGCAGCGCCAGCCGCTTCAGGGGTGTGCCGTGCCAGGTCTGCAGCACCTTCTGGCCGGGCTTGCGGGCGAAGCGACGGCGCAGCCAGTCGTTGACCACGAGCAGGCGGGATGCCGCGCGGGCACGCCACCACTCCGGGCTGCCTTCGACCACCGCGATCGCCCCGTCGGGAACCGCCACCGACAGGTCGACCACACTCCAGTAGCGCGTGACGTCCGGCGCCTGCGCGAACAAGGCGCGGTCGATAGCCTGCGGGTTGCAGCCGACGGCACGTCCGTAGAAGCTCTCGAAGAAGACGGCGTTCTCGGTCGCCCCGGGATGCGCGAGGTAGCGGCCCTCGAGCGTCGCCTGCCCCTCGCTCGTCTCATAGGCGGGATCGATCGGGGCCGCGATGCGCACGGTCGTCCCGTCGACGGCGACGCGCACGCCGGTCAGCACCTCCGCTGCGACGAGGAGATCACCGAGCTCCACGTCTGCAATGTGCAGCTCGTAGTCCCCAGTCGGCAGGGGAAGCTCAGGGCCGCCCCACCGTGCCGCGCGCAGCGGGAACGTCGCCTTCCAGGTCTTGCCTCCGCCGGTGATGCGCGCGCCGACCCGGGCGCGCGGCCCGATCAGCTCGGCGGTGGTGGGGCGCTGGCCGGCGCCTGCGATGACCAGCGTCTCTGCCGCCCCATCGATCCGGGCCGTGGTCATGCTGCTCCCTTCGGCGCGGGGATCCCCCGCGCACGGATTGTCTCGTAGACGCGCCGGGTGTTGCCGCCGTCGCGGAAGGCGTGCATCTCCGCGCTGAGCGTATCCGAACGCTCGGCGCGTGCAGAGAAGAGGTCCTCGTCGTCCAGAAGTGCAGACAGCTGCGGCAAGAGCGAGTCCCAGCCGGTCGCGGCGTCGTCGCCGGCGACGTCCTGGAACCGACCGTAGAAGCCTCTCGTCCGCGCGTAGTCCTCGGCGTCGGGAGCGAGGAACAGCACCGGCATTCTCAAGAGTCCCACGTCGTACGCCATCGAGGAGTAGTCGGTGATGAGCACATCGATCGCCGGCAG
Organism: Microbacterium sp. NPDC079176; assembly: GCF_040686675.1. Lineage (NCBI taxonomy): Bacteria > Bacillati > Actinomycetota > Actinomycetes > Micrococcales > Microbacteriaceae > Microbacterium > Microbacterium sp. NPDC079176. The sequence goes on along the minus strand of NZ_JBFBLM010000004.1, from coordinate 456,440 downwards.
CACCGGCGTGACGTCGGTCAGCAGGCCGGAGCCGAGCATCCGCACCCTTCTGCTGGGCAGCGGAGGCGCATACCCGCCCTCTCCGAGCGGGTGGGAGCGAACGAGCAGCACGGCATCCCGCTGCTCGAGCATCTGGATGATCCGCACCCACTGAGTCGCCGACGGGACTGCCGGATCATCGGCTCCGTCGCGCCAGGTCGGGGCGTAGAGGATCGTCCGAGATGCGGTCGGCAATTCGCCGACGACGCGCGCCAGCGCATCGGACGCGGCGGCCCGACGCTCGGTCGGGTCGCCTGCGGACAGCACGTCGACGCGCGGCTCGCCCGTGACGACGACGCGGCCGTCGCCGAGCGCGAAGGCCGACTCGAGCCGACCCCTCGACCGGTGCGATGCGGCCGGGAAGACTCGGATCCGCTGAGCGGCTCGGCGGTACAGGAAGCCGACGAGACGACGCAGCAGCGGCGCACCGGGGACGTCCGGGACCTGCGTGGTCGCGGGTGAGTCCAATCCGATCCGCTTGAGGGGGATGCCGTGCCAGAGCTGCACGACGAAGGCACCGGACACCGCATAGCGGTTGACGTCGCCGAGGCCGTGCGTGACGACGACGACGCGGGCACGCGCCGTCGTCCACCACCCTCGTAGGCTGCCCTTGCGCATCGTGCGGAGGCCGAGCGCCGCGGCATCGCGGTCTTCCCGATCGGAGGACGTGAGCCACACGGTGTCGTGCCCCTCAGCTGCGGCGACACGGTGCAGGGCGAGAGCCCCATCCCCGACGCCTGCACCGCACCCGAACACCCATCGGGCGCCTCGCGGAATCACGAGGGTGCCGGCGCGTCCGGCGAGATAGAGCGGTATCCGAAGCAGCTTGGCCGCATTGCCGGAGCCGAAAGAGAAGGACGCCACCCCGCGAGCCTATCGCGGGGTGGCGTCCTTCTCGGTGAGCACGGTTGCCGGAGTCAGCCGGCGAGGTCGCCCAGGGTCACATCGGCCTCGTATTCCTTGCCGCCACGGATGTACGTGACCTTCGCGTCGCTGCCCCCGGCTGCCGCCCGCACCTGCGCCGTGAGGTCGCTGGCGCTCGTGATGGGCACGCCGTTGAACGCGGTCACGATGTCATCGGCCTTCAGCCCGCCGGCCGCGGCGGCGCCGCCACCGGTGACATCCGCGATGTAGGCACCCGACACGTCGGCATCCTTGACGCTGGCCGCATCCTGCACCGACGCCCCGAGCAGGCCATGGGTGGCTGCGCCGTCGGCGATGATCTCCTCCGACACCCGCTGAGCGATGTTCGCGGGGATGGCGAAGCCGATCCCGATGGATCCCGACTCCTCCGAGCTCCCGGAGCTCGCGATCGCGACGTTGATGCCGATGAGCTCGCCCTTGCTGTTCACGAGCGCGCCGCCGGAGTTGCCGTGGTTGATGGCGGCATCCGTCTGGATCACGGCGATCGAGATCGACTCCGACGTCTGCTGCGAGGTGTTGCCGGGCAGATCGAACTGGAACGGGCCCTCGCCCTCCTCAGGCGTCTGCTGCTCGTTCTGCGGAGCATCTTCCGAGGACGAGTCCGGAAGCGCCGACGACGCGATCTGGATGCTGCGGTTCAGAGCACTGACGATTCCGGTCGTGACCGAGTTCGACAGGCCGAGCGGCGCGCCCAGAGCCACCGCGGTGTCCCCCACGTTGAGCTTGGAGGAGTCTGCGAAGTCGATCGGGGTGAGATCTGTCGCGTCCTCGAGCTTGATGACGGCGAGGTCGTAGATCGGGTCGGTCCCGACGACGGTCGCCGAGAAGATGCGGCCGTCCGACGTGGTGACGCGGATCGTGGGATCGGCGACTGCGCCGCCGAGCGTCACCACGTGAGTGTTCGTGAGCACGTAGCCGTCGTCGCTGATGATGACGCCCGATCCGCTGCCGCCCTGATCGGAGCCGGCCACCTCGATGGTGACGACCGACGGGAGCGCCGCGGTCGCGACGGCCGTCGTCTCGTTGACGGAGCCGGGGTTGTTGACGGTGATGGTCTCGGGACCCTGGGCGACGCCCGTCGAACTCTGGTCGGAGATCCCGTTGAGGATCGCTCCGCCGCCGAAGCCCGCGACACCGCCGACGAGCGCAGCCGCCACGACGATCGCGGCGAACTTCACTCCGGCGCGCGGCTTCTGCTCTTTGACCTTGACGGAGCCGTCGACCGGCTGCCCGGGCTGCGCTCCGGTGTGCAGACCGAACGCCGCACCGGGAGAGGCCGCGGCCGGTCCGCCGACCGGTCCCGATGCGTGGCCAGGGTGGTGTCCCGGCGCTCCGAGGTACTGCTGCGGGACGGTCTGGGCGTCCGGCGCCACCGGGGCGGCCGGCGCCTCGAATGCCGGCGCGGGTGACGATGTGAACGTCGCGGGAACGTGGTGTCCCTGATATGGCCCCGGGGCGGCGACGATGCCGGGGGTCTGAGCGGCGGCATCCGTCGTCGAACGGTCGACGACCTCTGCTGCCTCGGTGGACGGCGCTGCGTCATTCGACGCAGGTGCCGTGTGGTCCTGGGTGCTGTCTTCGTTCATGGTGTGTGCTCCTTCAACAACGCCCTCTCAGAGTGACGCCTGTATCTGTGCGTTTCGTATGGCGGAGATGAGTTTCACCTATGGCCTTAGCCTGTTCTTCATGAGTGTCATCCCCGGCGCATGGCGGCGCACGGCAGCGGGAGCCGGTCTGCTCGCACCAGACGGAACCGTCGCGCCCACCATCTTCGCAGAGATGTCCGCTGCTGCGGCCCGAACCGGTGCGATCAATCTCGGCCAGGGCTTCCCCGACGAGGACGGTCCTGCAGAAGTGCTCGACGCTGCCAGGGACGCGATCTCCCACGGGGTGAACCAGTACCCGCCCGGAAGAGGGAACCCCGACCTGCTCGCCGCGATCAGCGAACACCAGCGGCGCTTCTACGGGCTCGAGGTCGACCCCTCCACAGAGGTGATCGTGACGGCCGGCGCCACCGAGGCGCTGACCGCGACGCTGCTCGCCCTCATCGACGGTCCTGACGACGAGGTCGTCGTCTTCGAGCCGTACTACGACTCCTACGCGGCGGCGGTCGCTCTCGCCGGCGCGCGACTGCGCACGGTGCCGTTGCGCGCTCCGGACTTCCAGCCCGATCTCGAGCAGCTGGCGGACGTGGTGTCCGACCGCACGCGCATCATCCTGGTCAATGACCCCCACAACCCCACCGGAGCCGTCTTCGGTCGCGAGGTGCTCTCGGAGGTCGTCCGTCTCGCCGATCTGCACGATGCGATCATCGTCACCGATGAGGTCTACGAGCATCTCGCGTTCGAGATCCCGCACACCCCCGTCGCCACCCTGCCGGGTGCCGCCGAGCGCACGCTCACGATCTCGTCGGCGGGCAAGACGTTCTCCGCGACCGGCTGGAAGATCGGCTGGGTGCACGGCCCCGCCGATCTCATCACCGCTGTGCTGACCGTGAAGCAGTATCTGACATACGTGAACGGCTCGCCGTTCCAGCCGGCGATCGCCGTGGGTCTGCGCCTCGGAGATGCGTTCTTCGCGGGTGCCGCGTCGACGCTGGCGCGCAAGCACGAGATACTCGGCGCCGGCCTGCGCGCCGCCGGGTTCACCGTGCATCCGCCCCAGGGCGGCTATTTCACGGTGGCCGACGCGTCAGCGCTCGGCGGAGCGGATGCCGCGGAGTTCTGCCGCGCACTTCCCGAACGCGCAGGAGTGGTCGCGATCCCGCTGACCGCCTTCGTGTCGCAGTCACGCCGACGCGAGTACGCCGGGCTCGTCCGCTTCGCGGCGTGCAAACGCGTCGAGATCCTGGAGGACGCGGCGACGAGGCTCGCGACGAGCTTCTGAACGCTCTCGTTCAGCGCGGACCGACGGCGTATCGGCGCCCGCGCAGGGACGGGTTCACTGCCCGCACGCGATCGATCGTGCTCCGCTCGACTGTCGCGACCGCGATGCCCTCGTTCGTTCCCACCCCGGCGAGCACGACGCCCTGCGGATCGACGATCTGCGAGTGCCCGACGCCGATCGGAGTCGGGTGGTCGGCGGCGATCACGTACGCGGTGTTCTCGATGGCGCGTGCCGCCAGCAGCGTGGTCCAGTGGTGCTCCTTGAGCGGACCGCGGACCCACTCGGCCGGCACCACCAGGGCGTCGGCGCCGGCATCCATCAGAGTGCGCGACACCTCGGGGAATCGCAGGTCGTAACAGGTCATCAGTCCGAATCGGATGCCCGCGAGCTCGAACGTCGCCGCTCCCCCGACCTCCCCCGCCTCGACCCAGTCGGACTCGGTCTGGCCGAAGGCGTCATACAGGTGCTGCTTGCGATAGGTCGCGAGGATGCCGTCGCCGCGCACCGCGACCACCGTGTTCCTCACATGAGCGGCGTCCGAGGCCTGCTCGGCCAGCCCCGCCACGATCACCACCGCGTAGTCGGAGGCCAGCGCAGTCAGTGTCGACACGAACTCACCATCGAGTGGCTCCGCGTTCTCGGCGAGAGTGGCGTCCATCGGATCCACGAAGTAGCTCGAGTACTCGGGGAACACGACCAGCCTGGCACCGCGTGCGGCGGCCTCCGCCGTCAGCTCCGCGATCCGATCCCGGTTGGCCGCACGGGAGGCGGTGGGGGCGAACTGACAGACGGCGACGGGCACAGCGACGGGCACGGCGGGGGTCTCTGGCATGCTCCCATCCTCTCGCACACGCGTCCTCGCGGCTCGATTCGCGCACTCCTGATTCGCGTGTTAGGCTATTGATCGTGCCGCGGGGTGGAGCAGTTCGGTAGCTCGCCGGGCTCATAACCCGGAGGTCGCAGGTTCAAATCCTGTCCCCGCAACGAGAATGCGACACACGAAAGGCCCCTGGTCGGGAGATATTCCGATCAGGGGCCTTTCGCATGTGTACCTCACGCCGGCCTCGCAGCCGAGCGACATCGAGATCGCTCGGCTGCGAAGGATCAGCGGTAGCTGAGTGTGAGCTCAGGACCGGTCGGCTCGACGAACTTGACTCGGACGCTGCCCAGCGCCGCCGCGCCGGCCGCGACGTAGCTCATCACGACGCGGTCCCTGTTCGCGGTTCCGCCGTCCGGCAGGATGAGAACGCGCGCGACCGAGAGCGCGTCCACGAAGTCACCCGCCGAGGCGCCCCCGACCCGGCCCTGTTCCCAGGTGCGGAAGACACTCGCCGCGGGTGAGCTGTCGCGCTGCACTCCCTCGGAGATGGTGGTGCGCGCCATCTCGTCGAGGAAGGCGAGATTGTCGAGAACCATATCGACGTCGTTGAGGACGGACTCGTCGAAGCGGTCCGGATAGTCGATCTCGATGCGCACCTGCACATCGTCTCCGTCGAACGGCACCGAGCCGTTCATCGCGCCTCCTCCGGTTCCGCCGTCGAGGGTGATCTGTCCGAGATGACGGCTCTCCATCAGCTCACACCCCCAGATTCGCGCTGAGGATCTCTTCGGCAAGGAGGCGCGAGACCTCCTGCGAAGCCGCGGAATCCGACGAGAAGAAGTCCTCGACAGTCGCGTCGAACAGCTGATGCCCTCGGGCATACTCGGCCACGGTGAGGGCCAGGCAGCGCGCCGTCAGCGCGTAGAGGTCGCTCGCCGCGTAATGCGTGCCGTTCGACGAGCGCCCGACACCGGCGCCGCGGGGAGTCGGGTTCGACGCCGGCGCGCTCCCGAGCGCCGCTGCGGCACTGGCGAGCTCCGTATCGATCCGGCCCATGCTGTTCGACACCACGGTCGCATTGCTCCTGTCCATGCTCATCGTGCCGTCACCGACCGGGTACGGGCCGAGAGCGAACGCGTCCAGATTGTAGGTGGCGTTGTCGGAGCGGATGATGCTCGCGGCTTCGGTCATCGCGTCGTTGAGCTCGTTCTCCTGCTTCTCGAGCGCCTTATCGAGATTGCCGAGCGCCTCGTCGAGAGACGACAGGATGTCGGAATAGGTGTTGCCCTCGATGACGACGTTGCGGGCGATCCCCTGCACGGCGCTGCTGGCCGCGCCGGCGATTCCCGAGAGCACGGCTGCTGCGGCCACCGTGCCCGTGCCGGCCGTCACGATCGCGGATACGACGCCCGCCACCGCTCCGACGACGGTCAGCACGAGCGTCCCGTTGGCCGCAGCGGCGTTCCCCGCCTTCTGGTCCCAGGCGGCGCGAGCGCTGTCGCAGATCGACACGACGTCCTGTCGCGCGGCGGGCCACATGGCGGCCTGAGCGCTGTAGTTGAGCTGGAGGATCACGCATGCGTCCCCCAGGCCGTGGGTGACGGACTGGAACTGGATGTAGTACTTGTCGATGAACGCGGGCTTGAAGCTGCCCTCGATCTTGTTCGCCATCATCTCGTGCACCGAGTCATTGGCTGTGCCGATCGCACCGGTGTTCTGCACCGACGCACCCGCGCCCGAGGTGCCGAGGATCGCGGCTGCCGCCGAGGTCGCACTCGCCGGCGCCTCGCAGGCGTCGCCGCCGTCCGGCAGATCAAGCCACTTCGACACGCGGGCATCGATCGCGGCCCGGATGTCGTCGAAAGCCGGTGCGACCGAGTGGTTCACGCCGTTGCCGTCGCCCCCACCCTCGCCTGCGGCATTCGGCCGGTTGTAGAAGTTGAGCATGAAGCCCCACTTCGCGTAGATCTGGTCATTTCCCCAGTTCGGGTGAAAGCCCTGGTCCGCCATGAAACAGTCGATCGCGGCGCGCTTCATCTTGCCGATGATGTCCGGCAACTCCGAATAGTCAGGCATATCTCGATCCCCTCCAGTCTCGATTTCCGTCAAGTGCCGCCCGGACATCTCTCGACGCGTCGGGACGGCTCCACCGAGAGACTAATCGATTCCCGGACTCCTTCGCTCGCGACAGGACGACACCCGCATCGCCCGCGGATCCACTCGTTAGACTGTCCCACCGAACGGCGCGACCGTCGACGGCGGCGCGGTCGGTGGAAACAATGACCCGGAGGTCCATCATGACGCAGACTCCCGACAGCGCCGCGCGGAAACGTCCCGCGCTCGCATCAGGCTCATCGCGGCGCGCGATCGTCAGCCTCTGGATCGGCGCCGTGGCTCTGCTGATCTCCGTCGCATTGATCGTGCTCCTCGTGCCCGTACCGGCCCTGCTCCCGGTCGCAGCAGCCGCCGCACTGCTGGCGATCGTCGCTCTCCTGCTGGGCGGTCGAGCGAGACGCTCCGCGGTCGCTCGCACGGGAACGGCGGCCGTCGTCGTCGCAGCGGTCGCCCTCATGGTCGATCTCATTCTCGTCGTCGTGATGGCAGTCGGCGTCCTCGCCGGCAACGGCCTCAACCATGTCGAGGTGCGCGCCACGGGCGGACCCACATTCACGGTCTCCTTCGCCGATGACACACAGGCGTACGACGAGGAGTGGGCCTCCAGCGGCTGGAAGCAGTACACGACGACCGGCGATTCGGCGGAGATCGTCGTCACCGCCCCGGACGACGACACGGACTCGACCGTGAGCTGTCAGATTCTGTGGAACGACGAGCTGGTCGTCGAGCAGAGCGGCACGGGCTCCGTGACCTGCCGCTACGACGCGGACTGACCGACCGGACTGATCGGCGCGGACGGATCGCGGCGGCGTCAGCGGACTGCTCGTCGCGCCCGTCGCCTGCCTCCGCGGGCGTCGGCAGAAACGGACGATGCCGCCCCTCGCGAACGAGGGACGGCATCGTGTGCAGACGGGGCCGGGGTGTTACTCCCCCGAGGCGGCTTCCAGTCCGAGCAGCGTGTTCACGGCATCCGTGAGGCGCTTGTCGGCCTCGGCGAACTTGGTCAGGTCGCCTGCCTTCAATGCGGCCTCTCGGTCGGTCAGCGCCTGCTGGGCGGCTGCAAGAGCCTCGGCCTCGGCGTCGGTCGGCACCGTCGGCTCGGTCGGGACCTCACCGGTGTCCGGGTCGGGCTCGGTCGGCTCGACCTCATCGTCTCCACCGGTCGCACCGGCATCACCGCCGAAGAGGGTGTCGAGCGCGGCGGTCAGCGTGTCTTCGAACGCGACCTTGTCGCCGAAGGCCACGAGGACCTTCTGCAGACGCGGCAGCTTGGTGCCCTCCGAGGACTGCACGTACACCGGCTGCACGTAGAGCAGACCGCCGCCCACGGGCAGAGTGAGGAGGTTTCCGTACAGCACCTCGGACTCGCCCTGCTGCAGCAGGTTGAGCTGCGGCACCACAGCCGTGTCCGAGTTGTAGGTGTTCTGCACCTGGCCGGGGCCCGGCACGGTCGTATCGGTGTCGATCTCGAGCATCCGAAGCTGGCCGTAGCCCTCCGCCTTCACGCCGGCCTCCGATCCGGCATCCGAGTCGACCGCGAGATAGCCCATCAGCACGTCGCGGTTGCTGCCGCCCTGCGCCGAAGGAATGAACGTCGAGAACATCGAGAAGCGCGGGGAATCCTGACCCGGCATCTGCATCGTCAGGTAGTACGGCGGCTGCAGGACCTGCTCGCTGCGCGGGTCGTTCGGCGTCTGCCAGCGGTTGTCCTGCTGCGCGAAGGAGCCGGCGGTGTCGATGTGGTAGGTGCCGAGGATGTCGCGCTGCACCTTGAACAGGTCTGTCGGGTAGCGGACGTGGCTCATCAGATCGGCCGACATGTCGCTCACCGGCTTGAGCGTCGACGGGTAGATGTTCTGCCAGGTCTGCAGCACGGGATCCTGGTCGTCCCATGCGTACAGGGTGACCGAACCGTCGTAGGCGTCGACCGTGGCCTTGACCGAGTTGCGGATGTAGTTGATCTCGTCGATCGCGAGCGTCGGCGACGGGAGGTTCGAGTCGGCGATCGCATCCGACAGGCTCACGTTCGTCGAGTAGGGGTAGGTCGAGCTCGTGGTGTATCCGTCGACGATCCAGACGATCCTGCCGTCCACGACGCTCGGGTACGGGTCGCTGTCGAGCTCGAGGTACGGGGCGACCTTCTGCACGCGCGTCTTGGGATCGCGGTCGTACAGGATCTGCGAGTCCTCGTTCACGAGGTTCGAGAACAGGATCTGCTCCGACTGGAACTTCAGCGCGTACAGCAGCTTCGTGAAGCTGCTCCCGATCTTCGGTCCGCCGTCGCCCTCGAACGTCGTCTTGGTCTCGCTGGCGCCGTCCTTGCCTCGCGGATAGTCGATCTCGACAGGATCGGTTCCGTCGGGAGAGCCGACGATCGAGTACTCCGGCGAGTTCTCGCCGAAGTACACGCGCGGCTCGAACTCCTCCTGCTGGGTGAGGAAGCCGTCGGACGGGATGCCACGCTCGAGGAAGACCGGCTCGCCGTCGGGCGTGCGCTGGTTGCCCGCTGCGACGACCAAGCCGTAGCCGTGCGTGTAGACAGCGGCGCGGTTGTTCCAGTTCGTGACGTCGACGCCGTTCATGTCGAGGTCGCGGACGGAGACGACCGTGTCCTGCATCTCCCCGCCGATCTCGTAGCGGTCGACGTCGAGCTTCTCCTGGAACTGGTAGTAGCCGCGGTACTGCTCGAGCTGTCGCACGGCGGGGCTGATCACGTTGGGGTCGACGATGCGGATCGATGCGGTGGTCTCGGCGTCTTCACGCAGCTGGCCGGCCTCGGCATCGGTCTCGGCTTCGAACGGGGTGGTCTCGAGGTCGGCGACCCCGTACGCCTCCTTGGTGCCGTCGATGTTCCGCTGGTAGAACTCCGCCTGGTAGGCGTTCTGGTTCGGCCGGACCTGGAACGTGGTGACGGCCCACGGGAATCCGACGCCGACGACGAGCGAGGCGACGATGAGCAGCGCGGTCGCGGCGAGAGGGAACCGCCAGCGGCCGATGACGGCCGTGACGAAGAAGAGGATGGCGACGAGCGCGGCGATGATCGCGAGGATCGCGAGGCCGGGGATCGTGGCGTTGACGCCCGTGTAGGCCGGGCCGACGATGCGGTCGTCCTGTGCGACGAGGGTCTTGTAGCGGTCGAGCCACAGGCTCGCCGCCTGAACCAGAAGGTACAGCCCCGCGATCACAGCGAGCTGGATGCGTGCGGGCTTCGAGATGCGCAGCTCGCCCTGACCGATGCGGACCGACCCGTAGAGGTACGACACCAGCGCGGTGACGATGAGGGTGAGCAGCAGGACCGCAGACACGAAAGCCAGCAGGATCGAGTAGAACGGCATCGCGAACATGTAGAAGCCGGTGTCGACGCCGAACTGCGGGTCGGTGGCGTCGGTCGCGACGCCGTTGGCCCAGAGCCAGACGGTCTTCCACTGGCTGGCCGCCGAGAAGCCGGCGAAGAGGCCGAAGAAGATCGGCATGCCCCACATCGCGAGGCGGCGGAGCGGCTCGATGACCTCCTGGTACCTGTCGAGCTGCGAGCTGAGCCGCACGTAGACGGGGCGCAGTCGGTACGCGAGCTGGATGGCGACGAACAGCGGCACGGCCATGCCGAGGAATCCGACGACGAACATCACCGCCGTGGCGAACCATTGGGTGGTGAGCACTCCCGCGAAGCCCACCTGGTCGAACCAGAGGAATTCGGTGTAGAGCGACGCGAAGACGAAGAAGGCGGCGATCAGCGCGGCGATGATCGCCAGCGAGATACCGAAGATTCTTCGCGAGGTTCGGGGAGTGGCCGGGTTCGGTGCAGAAGTCGAGGTCACCCTCCCATCCTAGGCACGCCTTACTGTGCTGCGGCTGTCATACCTGTCACGGGGAGGTCACGACGTCGCAGGTCGGGAGCGATCCCACGTCGCCGCCGTTCGCGATCACCTCGAGCGCGTCGAGCGATTCCTCCAGCGTCGAGGTGCTGATCACGGTCAGTCCGTCCGGCACGTGGCCGGTGACCTCGTCGCAGTTCGTCGACGGAGCGAGGAAGTACTCCGCCCCCGCATCACGGGCACCGTAGAGCTTCTGACGGATGCCGCCGATCGGCCCGACCGTCCCATCGGCCTCGATCGTGCCGGTGCCGGCGACGTTCTCGCCGCCGTTCAACTCCCCTTCGGTGAGGGTGTCGATGATGCCGAGCGCGAACATCATCCCGGCGCTGGGTCCACCGACGTTGTCGAGCTGGAGCGTCACATCGATCTCGAAATCGTAGTCCGTGCGCAACGTGACACCGATCAGCCACGTCGTCACGTCACCGTCGGTCTGCTCGACGGGCGTCACCTCGACCACCTGTTCCTCGCCGGAGCGCTGCACGGTGAGCGAGACCGGCGCGCCCTCCCCATCCTGGATCGCCTGACGCAGCTGCTTCGCGGAGGTCACCGCGGCGCCGTCCACTGCGGTGATGACGTCCTCCGCCTCGAGTGCTCCCTCGGCCGGTGCATCCTCGACGACCTCCTGGACGACGACCTCGGCTCCGGTGTCGTAGCCCAGCTCGTTGAGCGCTGCCGCGGTCGCCTCGTGCTGCGAGTCCACCATGAGTGTCGCGTTGCGTTCGTCGCGCTGCTCCGTCGTGACCCCCTCGGGGAACACGGAGTCGAGAGGCACCACCGCTCGTGAGGAGTCCATCCACGCGAGAGCGAGCTCGAACCAGCTCGGGGTGCGCTCACGGTTTCCGACGACCTGCACGGTCGTGAGGTCGAGAGTCCCTCCGGTCTCGAACGTCTCGGCGCCGTCGACCTGGATGAGCGGAACCTGCTCGCCGTCGGCTCCTGCCGCGGTGCCGAGGGTGTCGTAGACCGGGCCCGGACGCTGGATCACGTAAGGCGTCGGGAGGAAGGTCAGCACGACGAGCGCGATCAACGCGACGACCAGCGCCCAGACTCCCAGTCCGAGCTTGACAGACCGGGTTCGATCCACAGGGTTCCTCCGTCGTTCGCGGGCGGCGTACAGCGATCTGTCCGCTTCGGGGTCTCGCGGCCGATCCTGTGACTAGCGTAGATGCCACGGCTTTAGGCGTGCTGAGAGGCGAGCGACATGTCAGACAACGACCCGACCCCCGAGGACTTCCAAGAGTTCCTCCGACGCATGATGTCCGGCCAGGGCGCCGGAGACATCGACCCCGAGGCGCTGCAGAACGCCTTCGCGGGCATGGATGGGATCCAGATCGACCCGGCGATGATGCAGACGATCATGTCGCAGCTGCAGGGTGCGTTCGGCGGCGATCCCTGGGAGAACGCGCTGCGGCAGGCGCTGCACATCGCCAACCGCGACGGTCTCGGCATCACCGACGGCTCGCGGACCTCGCTTGTCGACTCCTTCGCCCTCGCGGACCTCTGGCTCGGCGAGGCGACCACGATCTCCGAACTCGGCGAGTCGCCGAAGGCCATGACGCGCGGCGAATGGGTCGAAGCGACCCTGCCCGTGTGGAAGGAGATCGCCGGCCCCGTGTCGACGAGCATCGCCGATGCGCTCACCAGCGCGCTCGACACGCAGGTGCCCGAAGAGATGCGCGACGTCGTGCAGGGCGCGGGCAAGCTCATGCGCGGTCTCGGCGGCTCGGTCTTCGCGGCGCAGTTCGGCCAGGTTCTCGGCAACCTCGCACTCGAAGTGGTGTCGGGCGGAGACGTCGGCATCCCGGTGCTTCCGGCCGGCACTGCCGCTGTCATCCCCCAGAACCTGACAGCATTCGGCGAGGGTCTCGAGATCCCCGAAGACCAGATCACCCTCTATCTCGCGACCCGCGAACTCGCATACGCCCGGCTGTATCGCCACTCGAAGTGGCTGCACCTGCACGTCATGGCGCAGATCACCGATTTCGCCCGCGGGGTCACGGTCGACGTGGATGCACTCGAGGACGTCGCAAGCCGTCTCGACCCGTCCAACCCCGAAGAGCTCCGCGCGGCCATCGAAGGCGGTGCGCTGCTTCCCACGCAGACCGACGCGCAGCGCGAGGCACTGGCCCGACTCGAGAACCTCGTCGCGACGATCGACGGCTGGGTCGACGTCGTGACAGCGCAGGCCACCTCCCGTCTTCCCGACGGTGCCCGCATCGCCGAAGCCGCTCGCCGCCGCCGCGCGGTGGGCGGTCCCGCCGAGGACGCACTCGGCGCTCTCGTCGGACTCAAGCTGCGGCCCCGTCGTCTGCGCGAGGCGTCGGCCATGTGGCAGGCGGTGACAGACGCCGTGGGCATCGCCGGGCGCGACTCCCTGTGGGACTACGCCGACCTCATGCCGACGTCGGACGACATCGACGACCCGTCGGCGCTCGTGGCGCGACTGCAGGCGAGCGCGCGGGGAGAGCAGCCGGTCGCCGATGAGTTCGACGAGGCGCTGGCACGTCTGCTGGATGGCGACGACTTCTCGCGAGAGCAGCCGGAGACGCCCGAAGGCGAGCAGGACACCGACGGTGACGACGGCCCAGGGGGAGACCGACCCGTGTGACCGACGGGGTGGCAGAGTCTCGAGGACTTTTCCACGGATGCCCGCGACTCCCCCACCGGGAGCTCGGCTTTGCGCAGAATCGAGGGATGTCTCCTCTGACACCCAAGACCATCACTCGCCTGGACCCCGCGGTTCCACTGCTCTGGCGCGACGGTGAGACACTGCAGATCGGCATCGAGGGGACGCTGCGCATCGCCGCCTCGGAACCGTGGGTCGAGCGTCTGATCGCTCGGATGGCCGCCGGATTCCGGCGCGGGGGCTTCGATGTCGTGGCACATGCCGCCGGCGCCCCGCGCGCAGAGGCGCGGATGCTCCTGTCGCGGCTCGAGCCGCTGCTCGTCGACGATTCTCCCGCTCCCCCGGCTGCGTGGGTGGAGAGCATCGACGTCGCCGACGCGCGATGCGAGTTCCGCATGCGCGAGGCGCTCCTCGACGAGGGCATCGCCGTCGGCGAGCGGGAGAATCCCCGCGACATCGGCATCGTGCTGGTCGAAGGTGCGGCGGCCGCGCTGCACTTCGCACGCTACCTTCGCGACGACACCTCGCACCTGCCGGTCGCGCTCGAGCGAGGACGGATCACGGTCGGACCCCTGGTGGTGCCCGGCGAATCGGCCTGCCTGACCTGCCGCGACGAGCATGAACGCGAGCGCGACGATGCCTGGCCCCGCATGCACGCCCAACTCATCGGGCGCGGCGCGGGTCCGATCAGTGCCGCGCGGATCACGGAGGCGGCGATGCTCGTCGCGCGGCTGCTCGCAGAGAGCGCGGCCCCGGGCTCGTTCGTGGAGGTCAGCGGCGAGGGGCGCCGCGACTGGCGCTCGGTGACGTTTCACGAAGAATGCCGGTGCCGCGAGCAGTCGTTCCCATCTCTGCCAGGAACCGCGACGGGGCGCGTTCCCCGCGTCCCGCTGAGCGCGACCACGACAGCGAGAGAGTACGCGCGGCCCGCGTGACGCCGACGTAAGCGAGGCGGCGCTCTTCGTCGATCGCCTCGAAGCCGGTGGCGTAGGAGATCGGAAGTGCGCCCTCCGCCCACCCCGCGAGGTAGACATGCGGCCATTCGAGACCCTTGGCGGCGTGCAACGTCGACAGAGTCACGGTGCGCATGGTGGGCTCGTGCTGGTCCTTCGCGCGCGCCATGAGCGCGTCGCTGAAGGTGCGCAGGGTCTCATCGGGTCCGGCGTCTTCGGCGAGACGCAGAATCGCCCGCCGAGCCTCCCAGCCGTCGCGCTGAGCTCCCCCGGCCGCAGGTGGCTCGTCGGAGAGACCGAGCTCGCGGAGGACCCTCTGGACCCCGGGCAGGAAACCGTGCTCGGTCGGCGCGACCGCGGCGGCCCGCAGGGCCAGGATCGCCTGTCGCACCTCGGGCATCGCGAAGAACCGGGTTCCACCCAGCACCGATGTCGCGATGCCCTCGGCGGCGAGCGCCTGCTGCAGCACCGCGGACTGCGCATGAGCCCGGTAGAGCACGGCGATCTCGGAGGGCGAAGCCCCTGACTCGATCCGCGCCGCCACGGCGGCGGCGATCCCCTCTGCCTCGTCGCGCTCGGAGTCGTACGCCGTGACCGTGGGCGAATCCGCGTTGAACGTCTCTCTCGCCGGGACGAGTTCGAGGGCGCCCGGCCGCCCCTTCATCAGGGCGTTCGCCGCTTCGAGGATCGGGGCCTGCGAACGGTAGTTGGTCTCGAGACGCACGACCGTGGCATCGGGATGCCGCCGCTCGAACTCGAGGAGGAATCGCTGTTCGGCGCCGGCGAACGAGTAGATGGTCTGACTCGCGTCACCGACGACGCAGATGTCCTTGCGATCGCCCAACCAGAGTTCGAGCAGGCGGTTCTGGAGCGGAGAGACGTCCTGGTACTCGTCGACCGTGAAATGCCGATACTGCTCGTGCACGGACGCTGCGACGCGAGGTTCGGCCTCGAGCATCCCGGCGCAGGCCAGCAGCACGTCCTCGAAATCGAGTTGGCGCCGCTCGTCCTTCAGCGCCTCATAGCGCTGCTGCAGTTCGACGAACTGAGCGGAGTCGACGCCGCTCAACGTGCGGCCGAGCGACGCGTGCTGTTCGATCGACAACATCGACACCTTGCGCCATTCGATCTCCGAGGCGAGGTCGCGAAGCGTCGCGGTGCTCGGCCGCAGTCGCATCGCGTCGGCAGCCTGGCCGAGCAGCCTCACCTTGTTGTCGATGATCGACGGAGCGGGCGATCCGGCCAGTGTGGGCCAGAAGAAGTTCAGCTGGGCGAGGGCGGCGGCGTGGAATGTCCGCGCGGCCACGCCCTCGACGCCGAGCGCGCGCAGACGACCCCTGAGCTCGCCCGCCGCCTTGGCCGTGAAGGTCACCGCCATGACGCGCGACGGCGAGTATGCACCCGTGTCGACGCCATGGGCGATCCGGTGAGTGATCACTCGGGTCTTCCCGGTTCCCGCACCTGCGAGCACGGCGACAGGACCGCGCAGCACGGATGCCGCCTCCCGCTGTCGATCGTCGAGGGCTTCGAGCGCGCTCACGCGCGCTCCTCGAACCAGTCGAGGATCAGTGCGCGGGCGATGGACGCGGGTCCGGGGAGGCCGACGGGTCCGTCACCGGCGAGAGCGGACCCGATCTCGTCACGGGTGAACCAGCGGACGTCGATGATCTCCTCCCCGTCGGGCCGCAGCTCGTGCTCATCCAGAGCGACGGCACGGAAGCCGAGCATGAGCGAGCGAGGGAAGGGCCACGGCTGAGACGAGACGTAACGCAGCGAGGCCAGCCGAACGCCGGATTCCTCCTCGAGCTCACGATGCACGGTCGACTCCAACGACTCGCCCGCCTCGGTGAATCCGGCGAAGCAGGAGTACATCCGGCCGCCCCAATTGGCGTTCGCCCCGAGCAGGAGCCGTTCGCCGTCAGAGCTCTCCACCGCGACGATGACGGCTGGGTCCGTCCGAGGGAAGTGCTCGCGACCGCAGACGAGGCAGCGGCGCGACCATCCGGCCTGGCGCAGCTCCGTCCCTCCGCCGCATCGGGGGCAGAACGGTGCGTCCCGCAGCCAGCCTCCCAGCGCGAGCGCCTCGATGAGCAGCTCCGTGTCACCCGAGCCGAGACGCGCGCCGAGGTCGCGGAGTCCCAGCCACACCTCGTCGGGTGCGGTGTCGACGGTGTCGCCCTCGGGCTGCAGAACGGCGAGAAGCACGGCGGTACCGTCACCTTCGCGCCCGAGGAGCGCCCAGGTCGCATCGACGATCTCGGCGGCGGGAACCCGCAGCAGCGTGGCCGATTCGAGGTCGGCGCCCGAAATGCGCACGCGGCCGTCTCGTACGGCGATGACCCGCGTCGCCTCGTCGGCGCGCAGACGATCGAGGACTCCGGGTTCGACCCGCAGATCCGCTGCGCGATCGAGGGATATGCTGCTGCCGGCGATCATCGTCTCCCTCTCTCACGGGCGTGGCGGAAGCTGGACCACCCCCACGTCCACCTACCCTGGAGGCATGGGACGCTCTCCATTCACTCTAGCCGCGGCGGTGACTGCCGCACTGCCCGGCGCCGAGGTGATCGGGGCCCGCACGCTCAGCGCCGACGGTGACGGACGCTTCGACTCCGCGGTCGCCACTCTCGCAGACGGGCGCGAGCTCGCGATCCGTGTCGCCGATGACGACGAGACCTCACGCGAGCTGGCCGCCGAGGCCCTCGCGCTGCGGGCTCTGACGGCCGGTGCGCGGGCGATGCTCCCCTTCCGAGCCCCGGAATACATCGGCGAGACGCGACTCGCAGACGCCCGCGCGCTCGTGACGGAGCTGCTGCCCGGATTCCAGATCGAGGCGGCGATGGTGCCGGCCGGCCGTGGCGCCGCCGAATCGATGGGTGCGGCGATCGCGGCAGTGCACTCCCTGCCCACCTCCGTCGTGAGAGGCGCCGGATTGGCGACGCGGTCTGCGCAGGAGAGCCGCGACGAACTCGCTCGACTGATCGACTCCGCGGCATCGACCGGGCGCGTCCCCGCGCGACTCACCGTGCGATGGCGCGACGCCGTCGCCGATGACGATCTCTGGCGGTTCGAATCGACGGTCGTGCTGGGCGGCGTGCAGTCGACCTCCTTCATCTTCCGGGACGACCCGGATCTCGGTCCCGAGGTCACCGGACTCATCGGCTGGCATTCGCTCTCCGTCGGAGATCCGGCGATCGATCTGTCGTGGCTGTCCACCGCCCCTGATGCGGCGCACGACGTCCATGCCGCGTACGCTCGGGCCGCCGACCGCGGGCCGGACGGCGCTCTCGAGGTGCGCGCACGCCTGCTCGCCGAGCTCGAATTCGCCCGATGGCTCGTCCACGGCGACTCCTTGCACCGACCCGACATCGTCGACGACGCCGCCGCCCTTCTCGAGGCACTCGCCGAAGGATTGCACAGCGACGATCTCGGCGTGATCGCGTCGCGCAACGAGGGCGTCGAGTCCGCCCTGGACGCGCTCGACAGAGTGCCGGCACGCGCCTCGGCGGGGGCCGACACGTCGATGCAGACCGACGCGTACAACCCGAACGAGCTGTGGCGCGACGACGACGCCGACGGTCCTGATGGCGATGCCGACGATCAGGCGACGAGCGATCTCAGCGACGCCGCCGCGGACGCCGCTCGTCGTCTCGAGGTCGGTGGTCTCGAGACGGAAGATCTTTCAGGCGTGCGCAGGCACACCGCGCAGGAGCCCACCGCGGAGCGACGCCCGGTCGATGACCCGGCGCGGACTGAGCGAGCGGACGGCTCAGACGAGGGATCGCCGGAGGACGAGGCTCAGCGGGCTGCCCGAGCAGCGCTCCAGCGCTGGAAGAGCTCCGACTCGGAGTAGACGCGGTCACCGCGGATGACGAGGTCGTCCGCGACGTAGTACAGCGCCACGTCGATCTCCTCCAGGGGCACTCCGAAACGACGGTGGTAGGCGAGACGGTAGAGCGCGAGCTGCAGCATCCGCTCCTCCCGTTCCCGAGGTGTGCGTGGGGCCTTGCCCGTCTTCCAGTCGACGATCTCGATGCGCCCGCCGCGATCTTCGCGTCGATAGACCGCGTCGAGTTTGCAGATGACGATATGGCGTTCGTCACCCGGCACAGCGCCACCCAGCGCGAAGTCGATCTCGATCTCGACCGCGATGGGCTTGAGCGCTCCCCACTCGCTGGCCTCGAAGATCGACTGCAGGGTCTCGAGGTCGGCGGCGTCGGCGGACGAGACCTCCGCTCCGCCGACGGTCTCGACGAACGAGAGATCATCCTCGTCGACCTCCCACAGCGCCTCGTCGACGCGCTGACCGACGCCGACGAGTTCGCTCCGCCGCTCGACCCATGCGTGGAACAGCGTGCCCAGCCGGGTCTGCCGATACGGCCGCTCAGGCATCGGGCGGACGATGGAAGACACGGTGCCGGTGAAATCGGTGACGTAGTCCTTGAAGCGGGAGGCCGGCACCCGGGTGGGCGGTGATGCGTCGGTGCCACGCAATCGGGCGGCGCGCTCGGCGAGCAGACGCGCCAGTTCGGGAGCGGCCTCCGGCTCCCCGTCGGCTGCCGCGCGCACGGCAGCGGCGGCTGCCTCGACGACTCCACGCCGAGCGCCGAGCGGGTCGAGAGGCCAGGTGAGCGTTGCGCCGGGGCCGTCGTAGGGGTTCTCGTCCGGATCCACGGGCTCGATCGGAGCGATTCCGAGAATCTCCATCGCCTCGGTCAGATAGGGGCTCGGCTTCTTCGGCTGCTTCTGCCCCGCCCAGTGGGCCCCGGTCAGAAGCAGATGACTGCGCGCCCTGGTGACGGCGACGTAGGCGAGTCGACGCTCCTCCTCCTGCTGATACTCGCGGTAGGCGTCCTTGAAGACCGTGATCGCGCCCGGCGCTGTCTTGCTCCTGCTGGTCAGCGATGCGATACCTGCCTTCAGCCGCTTCGCCGCATCGAGTTCTTCGTCCGAGGGCGCGATCCAACTGAAGGTCGGCAGGGCCGCGCTGTCGCCTCGCAGAGCGAACGGCAGCACTCCGAAGCCGAACCATCCTGAGGTGTCCGTCGGGCGCGACGGCAGTTCGCCCTCGACCATGCGGACGACGGCGACCGCATCCCACTCCAACCCCTTGGATCCGTGGATCGTCAGAAGTTGGACGACCCCGGGTTCGGGCGGCTCGGGCCGCGGCACCAGCTCGTCTGTGCTCTCGGCCTTCTCCAACCAGGCGAGGAGACTCGAGATGGTCCCCCGTTCGTCTGCGGCGAGGAACGACCGAACCTCGTCAGTGAACGCGCGCAGCTGCGTCGCCGCGATACGCGCCGGCCCTCTGGTCTCGTTCGCTGCGAGCTCGATGTCCAAACGCAGCTCGAGCTCGATCAGCCTCAGCAGATCGGGAAGCGGAAGCGACGACGCCCGTCGGAGGCGTTCGAGCATCTCGCCCGCGGCACGGATGCGAGAACGCCCGTCCGGCGTGATCCCGGCGAGAAGGCGGTAGTCGTCGCTGAGACCGCGGAGCACGTCGACGGCGTCGATGATCGACAGCGCCTCGTCCGCCCCCCGTGACGCGCGGATGCGTTTGCGGAGCTCGTCGTCCAGCGGCAGCAGCCCGCTGTCCCGACGGGAGAGCTCCGCCGCGAGCTGCTGCAACGCCGCCATGTCGGCGACACCGACGGAGAATCGAGGACCGACGAGGAGCCTGATCAACGCAGAGCCCGCCGTCGGATCGTGCAGCACGCGCAGCGTCGACACGACATCGACGACCTCGGGGGTCGCCAGGAGTCCCCCGAGCCCCAGGATGCGGTGCGGAATCCCTTCTGCGGCAAGGGCCGCCGCGAACGTCTGCATGTGCCGCTTCGACCGGAACAGCACCGCTCCGGTATGCGGCTTCGCGAGGTCGTCGTGCTCCGCGCGACGCGCCGCGAACCATTCGGCGACCGCGCGAGCCTCGTCATCGACGGTGAGCGGGAAGCTCATCTCGACCGCCCCGGGGCCGGCGCCGGGACGAGACTCGAGCGGTGGCACATCCAATCCGGGCCTGCGCAGCGGACCGAGGATGCGGTTGGCGACACCGAGGATGCTCCGGTCGTTGCGCCAGCTCGTCATCAGACTGTAGTTGCCGACGCTCTCGTGTTCGGAGAAGGTGCGCGCGAAGGCGTGCAGATTGTCCGCGCTGGCGCCTCGCCATCCGTAGATCGACTGGTGCGGATCCCCGACCGCCATCACCGCGGTGTCGCGGAAGAGTCGGGCGAGGAACTGCGTCTGGATCACCGAGGTGTCCTGGTATTCGTCCAGCAGCACCACCTGATGCTGCTGCCGCAGGTCCTCGCGCACGTCGGGAGACGACTCCACGATGTCGTAGGCGCCGCTGACCTGGTCGGCGAAGTCCAGCACTCCGCGGCGCTCCTTCTCGGCGATGTAATCGCGCACCAGGACGGACAGAGCGGGAAGAGCGCGCAGGTTCGCAGCCGCGGTCGCGACCTCCGCGTTGCTGAGGTACGGCTCGAACGCCTCGGCCTGGCGCAGCGCGATGCGATCGGCGCGGTCGAGATCGACCCGGTGATCGAGCGAGTCGCCGGCCAATCTCTGAACCGCGTCGACCACCCCCGCCACCGACCGGTCGATCTCCTCCAGCTCCGGCAGGTCGGCGCGCAGCACCACGTCGCGCACGAGCATCCAGGATGCGGCTTGGCTGAGCATGGCGACGTCGGAGTCGCGCCCGATGCGCGCCGCGTGCTCACGCACGATGCCATCCGCGAACGCGTTGTAGGTCGAGACCTTCGGACGGATCAACAAATCCTCGGCCGAACGGGGGGTCGAGACCGCCCCGGTGCCGAAACGTGCGGCGAGCTCGTCGAGCACCTGCGATCGGACGACCTCGCGCTGTCTGGCGTTCGCGGCTCTCGACACCCGATCGAGGGCACCGCTCGCCACGATCTCAGGCAGGTGCGGCAGCAATCCTCGTCTCCCATATTCGTCGATGAGCGCCAGACGGACGCCGATGCGCTCCGCGAGCTCACCCGCGGCCTTCCGCGTGAAGGTCAGGCCGAGGATCTGATCGCGTCGCACATGCCCGTTCGCGACCAGCCAGACGACGCGGCCGGCCATCGTCTCGGTCTTTCCGCTGCCCGCGCCCGCGACCACCAAAGCCGGCGCCGGTGGCGACTCGATCACCCGCTGCTGGGCCTCCGTCGGTGCGGGGAGACCGAGCGCGGCGGCGACGTCCAGAGCAGAGATCCCGTTCCCCGCTCCCGTCCACGCCGTCACGCGCTCACCGCGGCGACGGTGTGGATGCGGCACGGCTGGACTCGCCATTGCGTGTCCGCGCAGTGAGCCTCGACATGGGCCGTGAAGCTCGCCGCCGACATCCCTCGGGCGGCTTCCGCGATCCGCCCGAGGAACTGGACACGCTCTTCACCGGCGAGGGTGTGCTGGTGCGCCACGCGGAAATCGCTGCCGGCCAGGGTCTTGGCGACCAAGACCAGGCGCGCGCCGGCGAGGGCCGCAGGATCCGCTCCCGCCACGAGTCCTTCCTGCACCGCCACCTGGTATGCGGCGAGCTGGGCGTGGTCCGCCACCTTCTGCTCGCTCTCCGGCTCGTACTTGCCGGTCTTCAAGTCCACGACCACGACTCGCTCCCCGCTCTGCGCATCGGCCATGCGCGTCCACTTCTGTCCCCGCGCCTTCGCATGCTCTCCACCACCCGCCGTGTACGCCTCGACCCGGTCGATGAAGCCGTGCACGATCGCATGGTGCGGATGGGGGTCGCCGTCGACGCTCGCCACACGCACGCCCGGCGCGATGCCCTCCTGCTCGGGCACCTCGACCGCGAACCGGAACTCCACCTCGCCGGCGATCACTCGACCGCCTTCGTCCGACACGTCCGACAGGTAGCTGTGCAGTCGATCGATGTACAGATCGGCGCGGCGCCTCTCCTTGCGACCTATCCAGGCCGTCTCGAAATCGAGCTCCGGCCAATGCTCGGCCAGGACGTCACACAGACGGTCCAGTTCGCCGTCGGGCACCTGCTCCATCGCCTCGTGGATGATCGTGCCGATTCCGGCCGACGGCGGCATCACGGTGTCGCCGCCCAGGGCGGACACCGCCCAGTTCAGCTCGCACTCCTCGAAGGACTCCATCCGCGACGGCGAGACCCGGGCGGCGTCGACGGCGAGGTCGTGCAGCGGTGCATCGGTCGTCGGCGGCATCACTCCGTACCACTCGTCCGGATCGGCACCCGGCACTCCCTCCCGCGCGAGCACCGCCAGCTGGGCGGAGGCGTGGTCTCGGGCGGCACGGACGCTCGAGGTCGTCAGTACCCGACGATGACGCGCCACGAGACCGCGCAGCGTGAGCGGGTGCTCGGCCGAGGCATGCAGCTCGGGCGGGTCGGGCGGCGGGAGGAAGCCGAAGAACGCACTGGGTGTCATGTCGTCGTCATCGACCGCGGTGATGAGGAGTCTGCTCCGCGAACGAGAGATGGCGCGGACGAACAGCCGCAGCTCATCGTGCAGAGCGGCGCGGCTCCTGTCGAGTGCCTCGGGCGGGTGCTCGGCGGTTCCGGTGCGGGATGCGAGCAGTGCGTCGGCGAGACGCCAGGACTGGAGCATCCCGCCGCGCAGCCGCACATTCGGCCAGATTCCGTCCTGCACTCCGGCCACCACGACCGCGTCGAACTCCGTTCCGAGTGCGGTCGCCGGTGTGAGCAGGGTCACACGGCCCGGCCGGTCGGGACTCGAGAGGGAGTCTTCGGGCACCTCGCTGTCGAGGATGTCGCGCACGAAGACCTCCGGCTTCTCGTTCGGGGTGCGCTCGACGAATCGCTTGGCCGCACCGAACAGGGAGACGAGCGCATCGAGGGCTCGCGCCGTCTCCGCGCCGCTGGTCTGCAACGACATCTCACGCCAGGCGATCTGGAGCTTGCGCCCGTCGACCGCTCTGGCCTGGTCCCAGACCCGCCACAGGAGATCGTGGATCGTCTCGCCGTCGGCAGCCGCGGCGGCCACATCTGCGATCGTCGCGGCGAAGCGCGCGGCCAGGCGCGATTCCTGGGCGTCGATGAGCGTGAAGTGGTCGGGCGATGCCAGCGCCTGGCGCAGCAGTTCCCGTGCGGGCGTCGAGCCCCCCAGGTCGAGCTCGATATGGCGCAGACGAGCGCGAAGGCGTCGGAGCCCGATCGCATCCATGCCTCCGAAGGGAGTGCGGAGCGCCTCCTCCCAGTCCTGGGGAGTCCGCTCCTCGGCCGGCGTGAGGGCCAGGCGCACGATGCCGACGATGTCGCGCACGATCGGCTCGGAGCCGAGAGGACGTTGCACGCCCGCGGCTCTCGTCGGGATCTCCCGCGCGGCGAGCTCTGCGTCGAGCTGCGTGACCTGCCTGGTGTCGTGTGCGATGACCGCGATGCGATCCCACGGGACGTCATCCACGAGATGCCATTCGCGCATGACACCCGCGATGCGGTCGAGCTCTTCATGCGGTGACGGGGCGATGAAGGTGCTCACGTCGCCGGGGGCGCCCGGGCTGTGCGCGGCGACGGGCTCGGGCGCGCGCCTGTGGTCGACGCGACCCGACACGCCGATCGCCTGCGTGACGGTGCGGGTCAGCGCGGTGAGCGCCGGCGCCTGACGATGAGGGACATCGAGCACGTGGACCTCGCCCAGCGCCGTGGCGAGCTGCGCGAACAACTCGGGGCTCGCGCCGCGGAAAGCTCCGGAGGAGATGTCAGGATCGCCGAAGGCGAGCACTGCCGTGCCTCGCGCACGGAGCGCCTCGACCACCGCGATGCCACCGCGCGTCAGCTCCTGCGCGTCGTCGATGAGCACCACCCTGAGGTCGGCGAGAGGGCCGAGGGCACTCGGCTCGGCGGTGCGCAGGATCGTGCACGCCTCGGCGAGCAGGTCTGCCGCGTCGCGGTGGGATGCCCGTGCCAGGTCGAGCACGGCGCGGTATTCGACGAGGAACTCGGCGACGGACGACCAGGCGGGGACATCGGACGTGCGCAGCTCGTCTGGCTGCGCCCCCAGTTCGACGCATTCCGCGAGGAAGGCACGGAGCTCGGAGCGGAACCCCTTGGAGGCGCGTACGGCGGGGCTCAGCGCCTGCGGCCAGTCGATGCGCTCGTCCTCCGCATCGCCGGCGAGGAGCTCGGCGATCAGGCGGTCCTGGTCTGCGCCGGTCAGCAGAGCCGCTGGCTCCGCCCCTTCGCGGACCATCGCTCCGCGCACCACCTGGAATGCGAACGACCCGAGCGACCTGGCCAGCGGCCCGGGAGTGGCCTGACCGATCCTGACCCCGATGCGGTCCCGCAGCGCGGTCGCCGCCTGCCTGCTGGGAGTGAGGACGAGGACCTGCTCCGGACGCATCCCCGCTGTGTCGAGCAGATGGACGACGCGCTCGGTGAGAGTGCGGGTCTTGCCCGTGCCGGGCGCCCCGATGATGACGCCGGATGCCGAGGCGTCTGCACCGATCACGGCGTTCTGCGCGGCATCCTCTGTCATGTCCTCCACGCTACTGCGGCGCGCCGACATCGCCGGGCGTCGGCGTCTCGCGACGGTGTGCGCTCAGGGCGAAACCGGCCCGATCCGCGGATCCCGTCACCTCGCCGCCCGGTAGAGTTGGGCTCAGTCGTCGACCTCCGAGGTCGACTCGACCACAGCATCGTCGACTGGAAAACAGGAGTACGCGTGGAAATCCGCATCGGCATCATCAACACCGGCCGCGAGCTCAGCTTCGAGACCGCATCGAGCGCGGACGAGGTCCGCACGCAGGTCTCCTCGGCTCTCGAGCAGAACACTTCTCACCTGAGCTTCGCCGATGTCAAGGGCAACTCCTACCTGGTTCCGACCGCGAACCTCGCGTACATCGAGCTCGGCACCGAGGAGTCTCGTCGCGTCGGCTTCTTCGCCTGACCCCACGATGTACATCCTCCTCGCTCTCGTCGGGGCGTGCGCGCTCGGCATCGCGGCCCACTACATGATCGGTGGGCGGGAGTTGCGCGGGGTCGCTCTCACCCCCGCTGTCGCCACGGCCCTCGCGGCCGTCGTCTACACCGGCCTGCAGTGGCTCGGCGTGGGCGAGGACAGCATCTGGCTATGGCTCGCGAGCGTCGTGGGCTCCGTCGGCATCGCGGCAGTCGCCACCGTCGTGATCGTCGCGTCGCGCCGACGCAGCGATGCCGCGGCCAAGGCGGCGCTCGGCATCTGATGCCGTCGGCCGGGTCCGTCGGCTAGGAGGCGAGACCCATCGCATCCATGCGGCGTGCGTGCGCGCCCATCAGCTCGGTGTAGACCAATTCGACGCGGTCCTCGCTCATCGCGGCGAGCTCGGGCTGACGCAGCGCGGACCGGCACACCAGGATCGTGTCCCCCACGAGCCGGCGCGCCCACATCGAGAGCAGCGACCGCCACTCGCCGTCGCCGTCGATCGTCTCCTGGATGATGGCGACGATCTCGTGTCGCGCGTCGTCCTCGGAGAGGATCTCCGCGACCCTCTCCCCCGTGTCGCCGTAGCTCGAGGCGAGTGCGAAGTAGAAGTCGTCGAGCATCCCTGCCGTGATGTAGACGGCGAGGAGAGTCTCCCGCGGACGCGCGCCGATGGTCTTGCGCCGGAAGGCGTCGAGGTTCTCCCGGAACGGGAGCATGAGCTGCGTCGGATCGTCTCCGCGCTCCGCGATGAGTTCGACGATCGCCCGATGCTTGGTGAGCGCAGCACCGGCTGCCCGGGAGAGCGCCTCCTTCTCGGAGAGCTCCGGAGTCGCCCTGATCAGCCGCGTGAGCGTCTCGAAGTACCCCAGCTGGAGGTACGCCGCCTGTCCCAGGAATCGCGGCAGCTCCGGCGCGAGTTCGGCGAAGTCGACCCGCGTCGCCGCTCCTTGATCGCCCCGACTGCGCAACGTCATCGTGCGCCGGGGCGTCCTACGCTTCCAGAACCAGTTCACCACGGGGTTCACACTACCCGGGGGACGCGATATTCCCGGGCGTCGCCACCCCCTCGGGTAGGCTGTCCCTGTCCCCGCCGTCGGAGCGGGGCCCGCGCCTGTGGCACAAGAGACGGCGTGGATCCGTGAACATGGCGATCCTCGCAGGTCGCCGGACAGGCATCTGAACATTGACAACCTTCGCTGATCTCGGAATCGATCAGGACATCATCGACGCTCTCGCCTCCAAGGGCATCGTCGACGCATTCCCGATCCAGGAGCAGACCATCCCCCTCGGCCTTCCGGGCCAGGACATCATCGGCCAGGCCAAGACCGGAACAGGCAAGACGTTCGGCTTCGGCATCCCCGTGGTGCAGCGGCTCGGCCTCGACCCCGAGCACGGCGTCAAGGCGCTCATCGTGGTGCCGACGCGCGAGCTCGCGGTGCAGGTGTACGAGGACATCGACCTGTTGACGAGCAACCGCTCCACCAGCGTCGTCGCGATCTACGGCGGCAAGGCATACGAGGGCCAGATCGACCAGCTCAAGGCGGGCGCCCAGATCGTCGTC
The DNA here is from genome assembly GCF_040686675.1 of Microbacterium sp. NPDC079176. NCBI lineage: Bacteria > Bacillati > Actinomycetota > Actinomycetes > Micrococcales > Microbacteriaceae > Microbacterium > Microbacterium sp. NPDC079176. Next base: position 429,743 of record NZ_JBFBLM010000004.1, on the reverse strand, counting down.
GGCACGCCCGGTCGCCTGATCGACCTCGCCGGCCAGCGTCTGCTCGACCTCTCCAACGCGACCGAGGTCGTGCTCGACGAGGCCGACAAGATGCTCGACCTCGGATTCCTCGCGGACATCGAGAAGATCTTCCAGAAGGTCCCGGCCGTCCGTCACACCCAGCTGTTCTCCGCGACCATGCCCGGACCGATCGTCGCGCTGGCTCGTCGGTTCATGACGAACCCGATCCACATCCGCGCGACCGACCCCGACGAGGGTCTCACGCAGGCGAACATCAAGCACCTGGTGTACCGCGCCCACTCGCTCGACAAGGACGAGATCATCGCCCGCATCCTCCAGGCGGAGGGTCGCGGCAAGACGGTGATCTTCACCCGTACCAAGCGCGCCGCGCAGCGCCTCGTCGACGAGCTCAGCGACCGCGGCTTCAACGTCGGCGGCGTGCACGGCGACATGGGACAGGACCAGCGCGAGCGGTCGATGGCCGCGTTCAAGGCCGGCAAGCGCGACGTCCTCGTCGCGACCGATGTCGCCGCCCGCGGCATCGACGTCGACGATGTCACGCACGTCATCAACCACACCATCCCCGACGAGGACAAGACGTACCTGCACCGCGCCGGTCGCACCGGCCGTGCGGGCAAGACCGGCATCGCCGTGACCTTCGTCGACTGGGAGGACCTGCACAAGTGGGCGCTGATCAACCGCGCCCTCGAATTCGGGCAGCCCGACCCGGTCGAGACCTACTCCTCGAGCCCGCACCTGTTCAGTGACCTCGACATCCCCGCAGGCACCAAGGGCCGTCTCGTCTCGGCTCCCAAGACCCAGTCGGTGAAGACCGAGCGCGCACCGCGCCCCGAGCGTGCGGCCGATGCCGCGGCCGAGGGCACGGATGAGGGCGGCACCCGCCGTCGTCGGCGTCGTCGGGGCGGCTCGACCCCGGTGGGCTCGACGTTCGCCGAGGGCGCTGCCGACGCATCAGCCGGAGACTCTCAGTCCTCGCCGTCAGCGGACCGCGGCGCCGAGGGCGCCGGCACCCACGACGGCGCAGGCAGGGAGCATCACGACGGCAAGCCGGCCCCGGCCCGTCGTCGCCGTCGTCGCCGCGGGGGTTCGGGCGGCGCGGGAGCGGCTCCGGTCGTCGGAGCCTGATCGACTCCACCTCAGGGACTCACAGAGGGGCGGATGCTGCAGCTGCGGCATCCGCCCCTCTGCCGTCCCGGCGTCAGGCGTAGCGGGGCGCGGAGCCGGTCGCGCGCTCGATCAGTCGCTCCACCATCTCGTCGGATGTGGTGTTCTCGCCCGGCAGATTGGGTTTCCCGGTGCCGTGATAGTCGCTCGAGCCGGTGACGATGAGATCGTGCTTCGCGGCGATCGCGTGCAGCGTCTTCCGGCCTGCCGCGGTGTTCTCCCGATGATCGATCTCGAAACCGCCCAGGCCTGCGGCGATGAGCTGCTCGATGAACGGCACCGGCATCATGTGGTCGCGGCCGATCGTGGCAGGGTGCGCGATGATCGCCACCCCTCCGGCCTCGGTGATCAGACGCACTGCCGTGAGCGGGTCGGGCGCGTAGTGCGGCTCGTAGTAACCCTCTCTGGGGTGCAGAATCCCGTCGAACGCCTCGGTGCGGTCGCGCACGATTCCGCGGGCCACAAGGGCATCGGCGATGTGCGGACGGCCGACCGTCGCGTCGAGAGTGGTCTGGGCGAGGACATCGTCCCAGTCGAGGTCGTAGTCACGACCGATGCTGCGGACGATCCGCTCGGCACGACCGATCCGGTCGTCTCTGATGCGATCGGTCTCGGATCCGAGCGCCTCGTCGAGCGGATCGAAGAGGTAGCCCAGCACGTGCACACTGCGCCACTCGTGTTTCGCGGAGAGTTCCATGCCGGGGATGAACGTCATCCCGAGCTCGGCCGTCGCCGCCGCCGCCTCGTCCCACCCCGTCGTGCGATCGTGATCGGTCAGCGCCATCGTGCGCACCCCGAACCGGTGTGCCTGGCGCACGACATCGCCGGGCGACTCCGTTCCGTCCGAGTGGTTCGAGTGCATGTGCAGGTCGGACGGACCGGCGAAACGGCGGGATCGAGCGGTGGCCATGCTCCGAGCGTACCGACGACCGTGGACGTCGGCCGCGCACGCCTGTCGCTCTAGGGACTTCACAGAGAGGACTTCTAGGCTGAAGAGGATGTTTCGACTACTGGGGATCCTCGTCACCGTGCTGCTCGCGATCGCGACGGCCGTCGTCGTCTGGCCGCAGTTCTTCCATCTCGAGCAGACCTATCCGTTCGCGCAGATCGTCGCCGCCCGCGGCGTGGTCCTGGCGGCATTCCTCCTCGTCGCGGCCGTTTCGCTGCTGCTCCTGCTCGCGAAGCCGTTGCGCGGCTTCGCGGCATCCGTACTGATCGTCGCCCTGCTCGGCGCCGGTGCGACGGGAGTCATCGGCTTCATGCGCGGGTTCGGCGCGGACACGCTCCCCGCCGCCACCGATTCGAGCATCCGGGTGCTCACCTGGAACACCGCCGGCGACGAGGTGTCCGCCGAGGAGATCGCGCGGGAGATCCTCGAGCGTGGCGCTGACGTCGTCGCATTGCCCGAGACCACCGAAGAGGTGGGCGAGCAGATCGCCGTGCTGCTGCGCGATCAGGATCACCCCATGTGGGTGCACCATGTGCAGTTCAAGCCCGACGTCGTCGACGGCCCCAAGTCCTGGCACACGACCGTCCTCGTCTCCCCCGACCTCGGCGAGTACTCCGTGATCGAGTCGTCCGAGGACGGCTCCAACAACACCGGCTCGGTGCCCAGCGCGGTGCTGATGCCGGTCGATGGCGAGGGTCCGACGATCGTCGCGGTGCACGCCGTCGCGCCCCGGATGGAGGACATGGCGCAGTGGCAGAGCGACCTGCGCTGGATCGCTGACCAGTGCCCCGAGGGGAACTTCATCCTCGCGGGTGACTTCAACGCGACGATCGACCACATGGCGGGGCTCGGCGTCGACGGCGGCGACATGGGGTACTGCCGCGACGGCGCGAGCCGCTCCGGCAACGGATACAGCGGCACATGGCCGAGCTCGCTGCCGGCGCTGCTGAGCACCCCGATCGACCACGTCATGGCGTCGCCGAGCTGGTCCACGACGGGTTCCGTCGTGATCGGCGGCTCGGGAAGCGACCACCGCGGTCTCGTGGTGCAGCTCGAACCCGCAGGCTGACATGCCGTGGCCGTCGCTCAGGTGACAGACTGGAGGGATGAGCACCGCTGAGCGCGACACGATCGCAGAGCCCACGACCGAGACTCCCGCCGACACGATCACCACGAATCGGAAGCAGCCCTTCCCCCGCGGATTCCTCGACACGATCTCGACCGGATGGGCGGAGCGCCCCGAGTCGATCCCCGCGCCGCGAGCGCAGGCGCCGTTCGCCGCCGTGCGTCGCGCCGCCCTGTCCGCTGCCTTCCCCGGCAAGCGACTCGTCATCCCTGCCGGTTCGCTCAAGCAGCGCAGCAACGACACCGACTACCCGTACCGTGCGCATTCGGCCTTCGCACACCTCACGGGATGGGCTTCGGATGCCGAGCCCGACTCGATCCTCGTGTTCGAGCCGGCCGAGTCCGGCCACGATGTGACGCTGTACTTCCGGGAGCGCGCCGATCGCACCACCACGGAGTTCTATGCGGACGCCACGGTCGGTGAATTCTGGATCGGCCCTCGCCCGTCTCTCGCCGGCGTCGCGGCAGACCTCGACATCGCGACCGACCACCTCGAGAGGTTCTCGGCCGCCGAGGGAGAGCTCGTGCTCGACGAGGACGACGACCTCACCCGCTTCGTCTCGGAGCTGCGGCTCGTGAAGGACGAGTACGAGATCGCCGAGATGCGCCGAGCGGTGGACATCACTGCGCAGGGATTCGAGGACGTCATCCGTTCGCTGCCCGACGCGATCGCTCATGCTCGCGGCGAGCGCGTCGTCGAGGGCGTCTTCCACCGCCGCGCGCGCGAAGACGGCAACGGCGAGGGGTACGACACGATCGCCGCATCGGGTCCCCATGCCTGCTACCTGCACTGGACCCGCAACGATGGCACGGTCGTGCCGGGAGACCTCATCCTCGTCGACGCGGGCGTCGAAGCGGACAGCCTGTACACCGCGGACATCACCCGCACGCTCCCCGTCTCCGGAACCTTCACCGAGGTGCAGCGCCGGGTGTACGAGACGGTGCGCGAGGCCGCTGATGCCGCGTTCGCCGCGGCTCGAATCGGGGTGCGCTTCCGCGAGGTCCACGAGGCGGCCATGCGCGTCATCGCCGCGCGCGTCGCCGAATGGGGAATGCTCCCCGTGAGCGCACAGGAGGCGCTGGACGGCGACACCGGCGGGCAGCACCGCCGCTACATGGTGCACGGCACGTCGCACCACCTCGGCATCGACGTCCATGACTGCGCTCAGGCCCGGCGTGAGATGTACTACGACGGCATCCTCGCCCCGGGAATGGTCTTCACGATCGAACCCGGCCTCTACTTCCAGATCGACGACCTCACCGTTCCCGAGGAGTACCGGGGTATCGGTGTGCGAATCGAGGACGACATCCTGATGACCGAGGACGGCCCGGTGAACCTCTCGGCGGACATCCCGCGCACGGCGGACGAGGTCGAAGCCTGGATCGCACGAGTCCAGCACTGACCTCACGGATGCACGAGGGCGAGCTCGCACTCACGGACGATCGCGCTGCGCGGCTGATCGCGCAGACGTTCCCCGAGCTCGCCCATCTGCCGATCGAGCGCGTCCGCTCGACGGGCACGGTGAACACGATCTTCCGGATCGGCGACGACCTCGCGGCACGGTTCCCCCTCGTCGCAGAATCGCGCGATGTCCTCGGCACCGAGGCCGCGGCGATGGCTGAGCTCGCCGACGTCTGCGGCGTGCCGGCGACGCGGCCTGTCGGACTCGCCGCGGCGACCGAGGAGCATCCTTCTGCCTGGTCGATCCAGACCTGGTTGGCGGGTGTCGCCGCGACCCCCGCCGGCCACGCATCGTCGGAGTCGCTCGTCTCGGACGTCTCCGGGCTGATCACTGTGCTGCGGTCGACCGAGACCCGCGGACGGAAGTTCGACGGGCGCGGCCGCGGTGGTGTTCTCCGTGACCACGACGAGTGGGTCGCGCTCTGCATCGAGCGCAGCGCGCACCAGGTCGATCCTGATCGCGTGGATCGACTCTGGAGCTCGCTGCGCGACGCGCCCCGCGAGGGTGCGGACGTCATGAGCCACCGGGACCTCACGCCGTTCAACCTGCTGGTGGCCGACGATCGTCTCGTCGGTGTCCTCGACGGCGGGGGCTTCGGCCCTGCCGACCCTGCGCTCGATCTCGTCGCCGCGTGGCATCTGTTCGACGCTCGGGGGCGATCCGTCGTGCGTGACCGTCTGCGCGTCTCCGACAGCGAGTGGCGGCGAGGAGCAGCCTGGGCGCTGCAGCAGGCGATGGGCCTCGTCTGGTACTACGAGTCCTCGAACCCCGCCATGAGCGGTCTGGGACGGTCGACGATGAGGCGTCTGCTCGACGATCCGGACCTCGCGAACCTCTGAGCGATCATGGCGTCGCCGTCTGCGATGCCTGCCGCCCTCGATATACGGCGGTGCGGAGCTCGACGGCCCAGACATCGGCGGTCGGCATGTCGAGCGATTCGGCGACGGCGATCTCGGCCTCGACGTCGTAGGGCACGCGCACGAACTGGATCCCGAAGGGATCGTCCGCCGACTGTCCTCCTTCGAGGATCACGTAGGACGGAACGGGTGTGTCGAGCGGGTTCCCGACGCTTCCGACGTTGAACAGCGTACGTCCGTCGTTCGATTCGATGTAGGCGTCGTGGATGTCGGCGTAGCCCACCACATCGGGCAGCGGGCCGTCGCCGGTCATCTCCGTCGCCTCGAACATCGCGGAGAACTGCTCGGGCGTGTGGGCGAAGTGCACGCGGACGTGCGGGCTCTGCGCCGACGCGTGGAACAGGCGGATCCGATGACCGCTGAGGACCAGATCGACACTCAGCGGAAGCGACCGGAGCCACGCCCTGCTCGGCGCCGACAGCTCATCTCGCCACCACAGCATCTCGGACGGCCCGTCGTCGGGGATGGTCGGCAGGAAGTCGTCCCAGTTGCCGCGGACGTTCACCTCGCACACGTCGCGGCAGCGCCGCACGGCGTCTTCGCCTCGTGGCCCCTTGCCCGCCGTGTCCCCGAGGTTGACGATGCGGGTGATGCCCCTGCGATGGATGTCGGCGAGCACCGCCTCGAGAGCGGTCAGGTTTCCGTGGACATCGGAGATCAGGGCGACGCGTTCGAGACTCACCCTGCCATGCTGTCAGGGCCGGACGAACTCCGCGACGATCGGCGCGAGCGACGCGCCGATGTCGGATGCCGCACGCTTGCGCCCCTTCACCTCGAAGGTGTGACCGCCACCCTCGATCCAGACGACGCGGGCGTCCTGACACGTGGAGACGACGTCATCGAACTGTGTCAGAGGTTGGATGAAGGGGTCGTTCGTACCCGCGACGAACAGCTGCGGCGCAGCGACCGCCGGCAGGTGGTCGGCTCTCGGCTTCTCCGGTCTGCCCGGAGCGTGCAGCGGGTAGCCGAGGTAGACGAGACCGTCGACCGCCAGTCCCTCGGCCACGGCCATCGATGCCATGCGTCCGCCGTAGGACTTGCCTGTGGCCCAGATGGCGGCCTCCGCGTCGAGATCGCGCGCGAAGGCCACCGCCGCGTTCCACGTCGCGATCGCGTGTGCCGCAGGCCCCGGCATCCTGCGCCCCTGCTCCACGTAGGGGAAGTTGAACCGCAGGGTGGAGAATCCCCGGTCCGAGAGCGCATCCGAGAATCCCACGAGGAATGGATGGTCCTTGCCCGCACCGGCGCCGTGGGCGATCAGGACTGTCGCGCCGTTGTCGCCGGGCGCCCAGTCGGCAGAGACCGTCGTCACCCCGGAGGGCAGCTCGACAGGGATCTCGAGCATCAGGCCCGCAGGTACGGGATGGCGAACGGCACGCGCATGACCTTGCCGCTCGACGCACGCACCATGCCCACGATCACGAGCACGACGTGCAGCACCGAGAGCGCGAAATAGAGCGTGATGGGGATGCCGAGCGGGTAGAAGCCGGTGGTCGGCGAATCGGAGGTCAGCGCGAACAGCAGCACGAAGTGCGTGACCAGGAGCACCGTGGAGACCAGAAGGTATGTCAGCCCCCAGTTCAGCGCAGCGCGAGCGTTCTCACGCGCGACCCCGCCGTATCGACGGGACGCCCCGCCGCTCACGGCCATGGCGAGTCCGGACGCGAGTCCGCCGACGAACGGGAACGGGATGAGGATCAGCAGGCCCAGTGCCCACGGAAGCAGACCCCGCGGGGGGACGGCCGCAGGGTAGGCGCCGACGGGGTACCCCTGTACGGGGTAGGCCGGCGGCGCGTAGCCCGGTGCCGATTGCTGCGGCGCGTAGCCCGGCGCCTGAGGCGGCGCATACCCCGGGGCCTGGGGTGCCGCATACCCCGGGGCCTGGGGTGCCGCGTACCCCGGGGCCTGCGGCGGTGCGTACCCGGAGCCCTGCGGCGGTGCGTACGCGGAGCCCTGGGGCGGTGCGTAGCCGTGCGACTGCTGCGGGGCTGAGCCGGGCGCCGGCGGCGGGGCGTACGGGTTCAGCGGACGGGCCGGCGCCGCGGGCTGCTGCCCGTCAGGGAAGGGCGGAACGGGAGGCACGGGCGGCGGTGCGGGCTGCGCCGATCGCTCGGACGGGGTCGACGGATCGCGGGGTGCGTCTGACATCAGGCGGGCTCCGCAGACTTCGGAGGAACCCCCGCGCCACCGGTCCCGGGCGCCGTGGGAGACGGCGGCTCCGGATCCGCGGGCCTCGGCGGGACGGCCGGCTCTGCAGGCGGAGTCTCACCGCCGCCCAGCGGCGGTGTCGGCTCGCTGCCGGGAGTCGGATCGGCTCCGGGCGTCGGCTCTTCGGGCGTCGGCTGTGTCGTGGTCGTCGGCTGTCCGGCCGGTTCGTGCGCGCCGGGGGTGATGCGCTCGCCGTACCGCGGCGGCTCGTCGAGGTTCACCGGTGCCCGCGCCGGTGCCGGCGTGGCCGCACCCAGGGCGAGACGGGCCTTCGCGAGCGAAGCGGCCTGGACGCGGACCTCGTAGTGATCGGCCGCGAACTGCGTGACGCTCGCGAAGTCGCGGCGTCGCCGCACGATCGCATACGTGACGAGGCTCAGAAGCATCCCGAGTGCGACGCCGATGAAGACGAATCCGACGAACAGCTGGATCGGAACCTCCGGGTTGCCGATCACGAGGATCGCAGAGAGGAAGAGACCGATGAGCACGCCGTTGATCGCTCCCGATCGGGCGGCTGCTGCATAGCCCAGACGCCCGGTGATGCGCTCGACCGTCCGGACGCTCTGTCCGATGATCGCGATGTCCCGGGCGGGCACCTCCTGGGCGATCAGTTTCGACACCGTCTTCTGGGCGCCTTCGTAATCGCGTGTGGAGGCGACGATCTCGCCCTCATCGCGGCTGTCGGCTGGACGGTTCAGCATGCTCATCCCGCCATTGTTCCATGCCTTGTGGTGACAGGGCCGGGAGTGTGTCGTGCAGCGGTGCCGCCGGGGGCCACCCCTGCGACACCGGCGACTACGCTGGACGAGTGAGCACACAACGGGTATTCGCCGCGCGCCTTGCTGGCTGCGCCGTCTTCGACCCCGTGGGCGACCGGCTCGGCAAAGTCCGTGATGTCGTCATCGTGTACCGAAGTACGGGTGCTCCCCGCGTCATCGGCCTCGTCGTCGAGATCCCCGGGCGCAGACAGGTCTTCCTCTCCATCGGACGGGTGACGTCGATCCGCGCGGGCCAGGTGATCAGCACCGGTCTCATCAATGTGCGCCGATTCTCACCGCGCGCCGGCGAGGTGCGCGTTCTCGCCGAGCTCCTCGGGCGTCGGGTGAGCCTCGTCGACGGCAGCGGCACCGCCGTGATCGAAGACGTCGCCATCGAGCCGAACCGCATCGGGGAATGGGCGATCAGTCAGCTCTTCCTGCGTCGACCGAAGACCAGCGCCTCTCCGTTCGCGAAGGGACCGACCACGTTCGCAGCCTGGAGCGAGGTCGCCGAGCAGCACTCCCCCGGCGAGTCCCAGTCGGCCGAGCAGCTCGTCGCGTCGTACTCGGAGCTCCACGCAGCCGACCTCGCGAACACCCTGCTCGACCTCCCCCAGCAGCGCATGATCGAGGTGGCCGAGGAGCTCTCGGACGACCGCCTGGCCGATGCCCTGGAGGAGATGCCCGAAGACGAGCAGGTGCATATCCTCGATCGACTCGGCGACGAGCGCGCCGCCGACATCCTCGACCAGATGGAACCGGACGACGCCGCGGACCTCCTCGCGCAGCTTCCGCCGAATCGTCTCGAGCAGCTGCTCGAGCTGATGGAGCCCGAAGAGGCCGAGGACGTCAGGATGCTGCTCCGTTACGGCCCCGACACGGCCGGTGGACTCATGACGCCCGAGCCGATCATCCTGTCGGCCGACGCGACAGTGGCCGAGGCGCTCGCCCTCATCCGGCGCCACGAGCTGCACCCCGCCCTTGCAGCCGCGGTCTTCGTGACCCTGCCGCCGTTCGAGACGCCGACCGGTCGGCTGCTCGGCATGGTGCACTTCCAGCGGATGCTGCGCTACCCGCCGCACGAACGTCTCGGGGCCATCATGGACGACAGCCTCGAGCCGGTGCGGGTCACCGCGTCCGCCGCTGAGGTCGCCAGGATGCTGGCGAGCTACGACCTCGTCTCGCTCCCCGTGATCGATGCCGCCCACCGACTGGTCGGCGCGATCAGCATCGACGACGTCCTCGACTACCTGCTCCCCGATGACTGGCGCACGCACGACAGCGACGAGCCGACGGTCTCCAAGGAGGTGCGCTGATGCCCCGCTCCCGCTCGCGCTCGCCTCGGCTCGACGCACCCCTGGGCCGCGGCACCTCCCGCCAGCGCTCGACGTCGCGTGATCGCTTCGGCCGTTTCACCGAGTGGGTCGCCCGCGCCATGGGCACCCCCGCGTTCCTGCTGATCCTCACTCTGTTCTGTGTGCTCTGGATCTGCTGGAACACACTGCTGCCCGACCACCTGCGCTTCGATGACGCGGCGCTCGGTTTCACGGCCCTCACCCTCATGCTCTCGCTGCAGGCGTCGTACGCGGCCCCTCTGATCCTTCTCGCGCAGAACCGCCAGGACGACCGTGACCGAGTGCAGATCGAACAGGATCGTCAGCGGGCCGAGCGCAACCTCGCCGACACCGAGTACCTCGCCCGTGAGATCGTCGCGCTGCGGATGTCGCTCGAGGAGCGCAACAACCAGGTCGTGACCCGCGATGTGCTGCGGCAGGAGCTCAAGTCGCTGCTCGCCGAGCTCGGAGACCATGACGACGAGCCGGTCGAGCGACGCCCCCGCGGCCGCGCCGCATCATCATGAGCACCGCTGATTCCGTGCGGGCGGCCGTAGCCGCGGTCACAGATCCCGAGCTGCGACGCCCCATCGGCGATCTCGACATGGTCAGGGAGATCGACGTCGACGGTCCGCGCGCGCACGTCGCGATCGTCCTCACGATCGTCGGCTGCCCGGCTGCCGCCCGCATCGAATCGGACGTCCGCGCGGCCGCCGCCTCCGTGCCGGGGATCACCGAGGTGGACGTCGAGGTCGGTGTCATGACGCCCACCGAGCGCAAGGCGCTCACCGAGAAGCTGCGCGACGGCCGGCCGCCGCGCCAGATGCCCTTCGGCCCGGACTCGCTCACGCGGGTGATCCTCGTCTCCAGCGGCAAGGGCGGGGTCGGCAAGTCCACGGTGACGGCGAACCTCGCGGTCGCACTCGCCGCGCAGGGTCTCGCAGTCGGTCTCGTCGACGCCGATGTGCACGGCTTCTCGATCCCCGGGCTCCTCGGCATCCCCGCGGGGACACAGCCCACGCGCATCGATGACCTCATGCTCCCGCCCGTCGCCCACGGAGTGAAGACGATCTCCATCGGCATGTTCCTGCGCGACGGCGAGGCCGTGGTGGCCTGGCGCGGTCCGATGCTGCACCGCACAGTGCAGCAGTTCCTGACGGACGTGTTCTTCGGCGACCTCGACATCCTGCTGATCGACATGCCCCCCGGCACCGGCGACATCGCGATCTCGATCGGGCAGCTGTTGCCGCACGCCGAGGTGCTCGTCGTGACGACCCCGCAGGCGGCCGCATCCGACGTGGCGATCCGCAGCGGGCTGGTGGCGCGTCAGACCGGTCAGCGGGTGATCGGCGTGGTCGAGAACATGGGCGCGCTCACCCTGCCGGACGGCACCGTGATAGACCTGTTCGGCTCGGGTGGAGGTGCCGCCGTCGCAGAGGCGCTGTCCGAGACGCAGTCCGTCCCACTGCTGGCGTCGATCCCGCTCAGCTCCGCGCTGCGCTCCGGAGGCGACGACGGTGTGCCGGTCGTCCTGAGCGACGGCGCCGATGCGGCGGCGACGGCGATCCGTGATCTGGCCCGCACTCTCGCCGGACAGGGGCGCGGACTCGCCGGCCGGTCGCTTCCCATGAATGTCGGATAGGCCCGACCATGACTGTCACCGTCGATGAGCGGTTGCTTCGGGGAATGGCTCGAGATGCGGCGGTCTACGCGCTCACTCGTCCTGCGGCGATCGTGATGTGGATCGCCCTCGCTGCAGCGCTCGCGCTGAGCATCCTGAATCTGAGCGCGACCGGAGGCAACCCGGGGCTGTCGGGTCTGCTCCCCGTCGCGAGCATCGGTCTGATGGTCTATGCCGTCGTGATGACGATCGTCGGAGCACGGCGTGCCGTGCATTTGGCGACCCCGCCAGGCACCGTCGTCTGGGTGCGACTGGGCGACACTGCCCTGCACATCGGCGCGGGGCGTCGCTCGTCCGACATCGACTACAGCACCTTCCAGAGCGTGCGAGCAGGCGCTGACGCGGTACTGCTCAAGCTGCGTGGCGCGTCGGCGATCACCGCCATCCCCCGGTCACTGGTGACGGACGACGACCTCGCCACGCTGCGCGCGCGCATCGGCTGAGCCTTCGCACCGGAGCTCCGCCGGGCGGAGACTCGGGCTATGTCGCTTCGGAATCGTACGGCGGAGGACTCGCGACCGAGAACTCCGGTCGCACCCTCGCCGTCCGCACCGGTTTCACCGTCGGCTCCGCAACGACTGCCTCCGCACGGGCGGGACCGGGCGCAGCGTCGTCTTCGAAGAGCGCGTCGCGGATGATGCGCCGGGGGTCGTACTGCCGTGGATCGAGTTTGCGCCAGTCGACGTCGTCGATCTCGGGACCCATCTCGTCGCGGACACGCGATTTGGTGTCGCGGAGGAACTCGCCGGCGCGCCGAGCGAGCTTGGCGACGCTCTCGGCGTAGCGGGGCAGCCGCTCCGGTCCGATGAGAAGCACAGCGATCAGACCGATGAGCAGCAGCTTCTCGAAGGTGATCCCGAACTGCATCTGTCCAGGCTACCGCCGCGCCTGCCGTTGTGCCGCGCACCGAGCGCATACCCTGGGAGAACACATATCTCAGTCGGGAGAATCAGGCAATGAGCGAGAACGATGCGAATGCACGTTTCATCCGCGAGTCCATCGCGGAGCCGTCGCCGATCGCCCGCGCGCGTGCGCACGCCATCGAACTCGGCGCGTCGCCGATCAGCGCGGCCGTCGGCTCGCAGATCGCCGTGCTGGCCGCCGCGACCGGTGCCAGATCGATCGTCGAGATCGGCACGGGCGCCGGAGTCTCGGGGCTCTGGCTGCTGCGCGGCGCGCCGCAGGCGGTGCTGACCTCGATCGACAACGAGCCCGAGCACCTCGCCGCCGCCCGTCAGGCCTTCTCCGACGCACGCGTCCCCGCGACGAAGGCGCGTTTCATCACAGGTCGCGCGGCCGACGTGCTGCCCCGCATGAACGAGGCGTCATACGACATCGTGCTGGTCGATGCCGACCCCGAGAACGTCATCGACTACGTCGAGCATGGCCTGCGGCTGGTGCGTCGAGGCGGAATGGTTCTCGTCCCCCGCATTCTCGGAGGCGGCCGTGTCGCCGATCCGGTGCAGCGCGACGAGGTGACCTCCGCCTACCGCTCGCTCGTGCAGGAGACTCAGGAGTCATCAGCCGTGCTCGCGACCGTCTCTGCCTCCGGCGAGGGGCTGCTGCAGCTGATCAGCGTCGGCGAGAGCTGAGCCGAACACCGTCGTGAAGGGACGGAAGAGGGCGACGGATCATCGATCCGTCGCCCTCTTGGTGAATCCGCGTGCGCGAATTCGAGTTCGATCAGGCGGGCGTCACGACGGCTGCCAGCACGTCGTGAAGCTCCTTCGCCTCTGCGTCGTTCACGGAGACGACCAAACGGCCGCCGCCTTCGAGCGGGACGCGCACGATGATGAGTCGCCCTTCTTTCACGGCCTCCATGGGTCCGTCTCCGGTCCTCGGCTTCATCGCTGCCATCGTGGGCTCCTTTTCCTCCGGTGGTATGCGATCAGTTTATCGGGTGTTACCGGAACCTGGATGTCCCCTATGAAGAAATGCATCAAGCCTTAACATTCACGGCACCTGCCAGAAGGTGTTCCCCAGGGCGTAGATGTGGAATATCCACAGCCACTGCCCCAGCAGGCAGACGGCCAGGACCCCGAGCCGCCAGACGCGCGAGCGCGGCACCGCGAGTGCTCCCCAGATCGGGCTCACGGGCAGCAGCAGCCGGAAGGTGCTCGACTGAGGGAAGAACACCGCGAGCAGGTAGAGGAGGTAACTCGCGCTCCACAGCCGCAGGTCGGGACCCAGCGCACGCACCTGCGGCACGTAGAGCAGGGCGGCACCCGCTGCCACCACCAGGAGCGCGACGGCGACCGGCCCCCACGAGCCGGGGAGTCCCCACTGACCGAACCAGAACTGGGATGCCTGGACCCACCCTTCGAAAGGCACGAACCCGTCGACACCGCCCACGAGCCAGTTGCGACGCCAGGAGAGCTCGGTCGCCAGGTACGCACCGGGATCGCCGGTCACGACGCCGGCGATGACCTGCCACGAGAAGCCCGCGACCGTGGCGAGTGCGCCGAGCGCCACGATGTGCACGATCTCCCGCGGGGCGAGCGGATCATCCCTGCGATGCCACCAGCGGAGGATGCCGTGCAGACCCAGGTACAGCGCGAACGCGAGAATCCCCGGTCTGGTGAACGCCATCACGGGGATGAGGAGATACAGCCATGCGTAGTTCCGTCGCACCGTGGCATCGAGAGCCAGGAAGAGCAGCAGCAGGAACAGGGTCTCGGCGTACCCCACCTGGAACATCGCCGCGATCGGTCCGGAGGCGAAGAACACCACCGCCCACATCGCCGCACGCGCGCCGATCCGATCGCGCAGCAATCGGTGCAGCGCGAGACAGGCGAGGTAGCCGGCCACGAATGACAGCAGGAAGGCGCCCATCCCCCAGGACCCGAACACGAAGCCGATCGCCTTGGCGGCGAAGGCGAACACCGGCATGAACGCCCAGGCGTTCTCAGCGACGTCACCCGATTCGGTGAGCGGCAGATCCGAGGGGTATCCCTCTTCGGCGACGAGCCAGTACCACTGCGCGTCCCACCCGACGATGAAATCGGCGAGGCCCGGTTCTGCGCCGAACCTCGACAGCGATGTCGACTGCGTCGCCGCCGCGATCATCATCGCGGTCGTCACCGCGCGAGCGGCGAGGTAGATCAGGGCCACGCGCAGCGCCAGTGGCGCTGCGGCCCACCGGCGGGTCGCGGTCAGCGCGAGCTGAGCCATGCGCGCAGTCCTCGCTCGACGGCGTCGATCTGCGCGAGCGGCACGCGCTCCTCGTCATGGTGCGCGAGGTGCGGGTCTCCCGGTCCGTAGTTCACGGCGGGGATGCCGAGGGCGGAGAACCGAGCGACATCGGTCCAGCCGTACTTCGGGCGAGGCTCGGCGCCGACGGCGGCCACGAAGTCTTGGGCGATCGGCGCGTCGAGGCCCGGCCGCGCGCCTTCTGCGGCGTCCGTGATCTCCACGTCGAAGCCGGCGAGGAGGTTGCGGATGTGCGCTTCTGCATCTGCTGCCGACTTGCTCGGAGCGAACCGGTAGTTCACCTCGACCTCGCAGGCATCGGGGATCACGTTGCCTGCGACCCCGCCTGTGATGCGCACGGCGCTCATGCTCTCCCGATACAGGAGTCCGTCGACCGCGATCTCTCGTGCACGGTACTCGGCCAGGCGCGCGAGGATCGGGGCTGCCCGATGGATGGCGTTCTCACCGATCCACGCACGTGCCGCGTGCGCACGCACGCCGGTGGTGCGCACGATCGCGCGCATCGTGCCGTTGCAGCCACCCTCGACCTCGCCGTTGGACGGCTCGCCGAGGATCGCGAAGTCGGCCTGGAAGAGATCCGGCCGCACCGCGGCGAGGAGCGCCAGCCCGTTCTTCGAGGCCTCCACCTCTTCGTTGTCGTACCACATCCAGGTGATGTCGACCGAGGGCTCGGTGAGCTCGGCGGCGAGCTTCAGCTGCACAGCGGTGCCGCTCTTCATGTCGACGGTTCCCCGGCCCCAGATGTACTCGACGCCGTCGATCTCGACGTCCTTCGTCGGCACGTTGCCGTTGATCGGCACGGTGTCGATGTGTCCGGCGATCGCGACCCGCTGCGCTCGCCCGAGATCGGTGCGCGCGACGATCGTGTTGCCGTGGCGGATCACCTCGAGATGGGGATACGCGGAGATCGCCTGCTCGATGGCATCCGCAAGCGCCTTCTCGTCACCCGACACGCTCGGGATGTCGCAGATCGCACGGGTCAGGTCGACGGAGGACGCGGTCAGATCGAGCATCATGCCCCCAGCCTACTTACCCCGACATCTGGACCATCCCTCGTCGCCTGTCGCGATACCGTGGAGGTATGACTGAGGCGCGCACCGTGTGGGGTACTGGACTGTCGACGATCGCCGGTGACGGCACCGTACTGGATGCCTGGTTCCCCGAGGTGACGGCCGTCGAGCCCGGTGCCGACGACGCGGGCACCGCGCTCGCGGCGCTCGAGGAGTTCACCGGTCCGGACGAACGTCGCAACGTCTCGGTGCAGACGGTACAGCTGCAGATCGATCTCGATGCGGCGCCGGCCTCGACCGCTGACGCCTATCTGCGGCTGCACACACTGTCGCACCTCCTGGTGCGACCGAACGAACTCAACCTCGACGGCATCTTCGCGCATCTGCCGAACGTGGCGTGGACGAATGCCGGCCCCATGCACCCCGTGGATGCCGCGCGGCTTCGACCCGTGCTCCAGCGCTCAGGGATCCAGGTTCAGGGGCTCGACAAGTTCCCCCGGCTCACCGACTACGTGCAGCCTGCCGGTGTGCGCATCGCAGATGCGTCGCGCGTCCGCCTGGGCGCGCACCTCTCCCCCGGCACGACCGTCATGCACGAGGGCTTCGTGAACTTCAACGCAGGCACCCTCGGTGCGTCGATGGTCGAAGGACGTATCTCCCAGGGCGTCGTGGTGGGCGACGGCAGCGACATCGGCGGCGGCTCGTCGATCATGGGCACGCTCTCGGGCGGCGGCGCACACCGCGTCTCCATCGGGGCACGCACGCTGCTGGGAGCCAACGCGGGCATCGGCATCTCGCTCGGCGATGACTGCGTCGTCGAGGCCGGACTGTACGTGACGGCCGGCACGAAGGTCGTGCTGGTCGACGGCCCGGCGACGCCTGACGGCGGCAGGAACACCGCCAAGGGTTCCGAGCTGTCCGGACGCGACGGACTGCTGTTCCGCCGCAACTCGCTGAGCGGCGCGGTCGAAGCCGTGCAGCGCGCCGGCGTCGGTGTGACCCTCAACGACGCACTCCACGCCTGATCGCACGACTCGCTGAGAGCGGGCCGTCTCAGCCTTCTCCGGGACTGCCGTGATAGTGTCGCGGTGACGCCACTCGCACTGCGAGACGTCTGCGTCGTCGACACGCTCCCGCGCCACTTGCCTGGTTCTGGCCATTTCGAACGGCGAAACGATGCGCGATCCCGCGCCGTCGCCCACCTTCCGCACCCGGCCCCTCGGCTCGTGCGTGCATTTCTCGGAGATACTTCATGACTTCCTTCCTCGATCTCGGCGTGCCCGCCGACCTCGCCGCCGTCCTCGCGAAGGACGGCAAGACCGAGGCGTTCGCGATTCAGCGCGACACGCTTCCCGACTCGCTCGGCGGACGCGACCTCCTCGGCCGCGGCCGCACCGGCAGCGGCAAGACGATCGCCTTCGCGCTCCCCCTCGTCGCCCGCCTCGCCGCCTCGTCGCGCAAGAGCCGCCCCGGGCACCCCCGAGGACTCGTCCTCGCTCCGACCCGTGAGCTCGCGACCCAGATCGCCGCGACCATCGCGCCCCTCGCCGAGGCGAAGGGCCTGCGCGTCACCACCGTGTTCGGCGGCGTCAGCCAGCGTCCCCAGGAACAGGCCATGCGCAACGGCGTCGACATCGTCGTCGCGTGCCCCGGCCGCCTCGAAGACCTGATGAAGCAGCGGGTCGTGCAGCTCGACTCCGTCGAGGTGACTGTGCTCGACGAGGCCGATCACATGGCCGACCTCGGCTTCCTGCCGGGTGTCACCCGCATCCTCACCGCCACGCCCGCCGGCGGACAGCGCCTGCTGTTCAGCGCCACGCTGGACCGCGGCATCGACACCCTCGCCCGCCGGTTCCTCTCGAACGCCGTGAGCCACGAGGTGGACGAGGAGAGCGTGCCCGTCGGCGAGATGACGCACCGCGTGCTCGTCGTCGACTCCACCGACAACAAGACCACTCTCGTGCGCGAGCTCGCCTCGGGCACCGGTCGCCGCATCCTCTTCACCCGCACGAAGCACCAGGCGAAGAAGCTCGCGAAGCAGCTGACCGCGGCGGGCATCCCCGCTGTCGATCTGCACGGAAACCTCTCGCAGAACGCGCGTGAGCGCAACCTCGGCGCCTTCTCGTCAGATCCCGCCGACGGAGGCGTGCGCGTCCTCGTCGCGACCGACGTCGCCGCCCGTGGCGTGCACGTCGACAACGTCGACCTCGTCGTCCACGTCGACCCGCCCATGGAGCACAAGGCATACCTGCACCGCTCCGGCCGCACCGCCCGTGCGGGAGCCGCGGGAACCGTCGTCACGGTGGTCCTCCCCGAGCAGCGTCGTGATGTGAAGGACCTCCTGCGCAAGGCGTCGATCACCGCCGCGCTCGAGCCCGTCACGTCGAACGCCGTCACCGAGCTCGTCCCCGAGCGTGCGCCGCACGTTCGTCCGGCTCCGGTTCAGCCCCAGCAGCAGCAGCGTCAGTCGTCGAAGCAGCGCCCCGCCGGTGGCGAGCGCAATTCAGCGGCCAACCCGCCGTCGCGCCGCAGCCGTCGTCCGCGCTCGGGCCAGGGCGGCCAGGGCGCCACGGCCGGCAGCCGTCAGGGTGGCCAGGGCGGATCCCGCTCCGGCGGCCAGGGCGGCCGTGGTCGCGGTTCGCAGGGCCGCTGACCCGAGAGACATACAGGCGGGTGCGCCGACGCTCAGCGTCGGGGCACCCGCCTTCTTCGTCCCGCCTGCGCGAGGTCAGCCGCGAACGGCGGCCAGCACCTGCGGATCTGAGCACCCTCGGGCGAAACCGGCGATGCGCCGACGGATCTCGAGCCCGAGCACCCGCGCGCCGATCCACTCGGCGATCGGCGCGAGCCAGGTCGGCTGACACGAGAAGTTGTACTTCCAGACGGCGAGCGTGCCCTCAGGCACCTCGGTGAACCGCCAGCCTCCGCCGAGCTTCGTGAAGAACCACGGCCCGGTCTCCATGACCATCCCGACGTTCCTCGGCGGGGCGTAGGACACATACCGGCTCACCATCGACAAGCCGAAGCGCTGCCTGGTGAACGTCCGCACATCCTTGGCCGCGACATCGGCGCCATCGAGGAAGTGCTGCTCACTGATGAACGGATCCCACCGGCGTCGGATCGCACCCGTCGTCTGTGAGACGGCGAAGGCCGTCGCCGGATCCACCGGCACGACGGCCTCCGCGCTCACGACAGGCATCGCGAGTCGATTCAGCGGGTCTGGAAGGTGCGCTCGGGAGATCCTGTGTAGAGCTGCTGCGGGCGACCGATCTTGGTCTGCGGGTCGAGCTGCAGCTCGCGCCACTGTGCGAGCCAACCGGGCAGACGGCCGATCGCGAACAGCACGGTGAACATGCGCGTCGGGAAGCCCATCGCCTTGTAGATCACGCCGGTGTAGAAGTCGACGTTCGGGTAGAGGCGACGCTCCTTGAAGTAATCGTCGGCGAGAGCCAGCTCCTCGAGCTCCTGAGCGAGGTCGAGCAGCGGATCCGTGACGCCGAGCTCGGCGAGCACCTCGCCCGCCGCCTCCTTGACGAGCTTGGCGCGCGGGTCGTAGTTCTTGTAGACCCGGTGCCCGAAGCCCATCAGCTTCACGCCCTCTTCCTTGTTCTTCACCCGCTCGACGAAGCGCGAGACGCTCTGACCGGAATCGCGGATCTGCCCGAGCATGGTGAGCACGGCTTCGTTCGCACCGCCGTGCAGCGGGCCGGAGAGAGCCTGGATGCCGGCGGAGATCGAGGCGAACTGGTTCGCGCCCGTCGAGCCGACGAGACGCACAGTCGAGGTCGACGCGTTCTGCTCGTGGTCCTCGTGCAGGATCAGCAGCAGCTCGAGGGCCTTCGACATCACGGGGTTGACCTGATACTCCTCGGAATGCACGCCGAAGTTGAGCTTCAGGAAGTTCTCGACGAAGCCGAGGGAGTTGTCGGGGTACAGGAACGCCTGGCCGATGCTCTTCTTGTGTGCATACGCCGCGATGACCGGCAGCTTGGCCAGCATCCGGATCATGTTCAGCTCGACGTGCTCGGGGTTGTGCGGGTCGGTCTGACCCTCGTAGTAGGTCGAGAGGGCTGCGACGGCAGACGACAGCACCGACATGGGGTGCGCGGTGTGCGGAAGCGCCGAGAAGAAGCGCTTGAGGTCTTCATGCAGCAGTGTGTGCCGCCGGATCTTCTCGTCGAACTCGGCGAGCTCGGCGGCGGAGGGAAGCTCGCCGTAGATGAGGAGCCAGGCGACCTCGAGGTAGCTCGTCGAACCGGCAAGCTGCTCGATCGGATACCCGCGGTAGCGCAGGATGCCCTTGTCTCCGTCGATGAACGTGATCGCGGACTTCGTCGACGCCGTGTTGACGAACCCGTAGTCGAGTCCCGTGTAACCCGTCTGCCGCGTCAGCGTCGAGAAGTCGATGCTGTCGTTGCCGGCCGTGCCGCGCACGAGTGGGAATTCAGCGGTCGTATCGCCGATCGTCAGCTTCGCCGTCGCCTGCTGCTCTGCCGCTGCGCTCACGCGGGCCTCCTCATGGATCTTCATCAAGTCGGATGTGGCGATGTCACGGCGCTGTGCACCAGGTCAGTTCGAGATCGTCGATACACGACCGAATCGCCTTTACAGCCTAGTAGGCACACAGGCCTACTGTGACAACCGACAAAAGAACCACTGATCTGAGGCCAGAACCTACACGGCCTGTGCGTGCAGACGCCGCGCGCCCTCAGCGATCCTGTCGGAGGAAGCCGTCAGAGCCAGTCGCACGTGCTGGGTCGAGAACTCACCGTAGAACGGACCGGGACCCGCCAGGATGCCGAGATCGGCGAGCCGCTCGATGCTCGCCCACGCGTCCTGCCCCTCCGTCGCCCACAGGTAGAGCCCGGCCTCCGAGCCGTCGATCCGGAACCCCGCCGCCTCGAGCGCAGGCCGCAGCATGTCGCGTCGCGCTCGGTAGAGCGCCTTCTGAGCGGCGACGTGCTCGTCATCGCCCAGCGCCACTGCCATGGCGTGCTGCACCGGCTCTGGCGGCATCAGGCCCAGGTGCTTGCGCGCGGTGAGCAGTTCGCCGACGATGCGCGCACACCCTGCGACGAATGCCGCACGATAGCCGGCGAGATTCGACTGCTTGCTGAGCGAGTAGACGCTGAGCAGATTCGCCCTGCTGCCACCGGTCACGCGAGGGTCGAGGATCGACGGAATCGGCTCAGTCGCCCATCGACCGTCCCAGCCGAGCTCGGCGTAGCACTCGTCGCTCGCGAGCACGGCTCCCAGCTCTCGAGCCCGCTCGACCGCAGCAGCCAGTTCCTCCACGGTCCAGGTACGGCCGTCCGGATTCCCGGG
The DNA here is from genome assembly GCF_040686675.1 of Microbacterium sp. NPDC079176. Lineage (NCBI taxonomy): Bacteria > Bacillati > Actinomycetota > Actinomycetes > Micrococcales > Microbacteriaceae > Microbacterium > Microbacterium sp. NPDC079176. Next base: position 408,578 of record NZ_JBFBLM010000004.1, on the reverse strand, counting down.
CGTGTTGATCCAGATGAGCTTGGTGCCGTCAGGCCACTCCGTCGGATCGTCGGACGGCAGCGGGGTCGCTCCCACGACGCGAGCACCCACCTCATAGGTCGGGTAGGCGATTCGGGGATGCACCACGATGTCGCTCTCCCCCAGACCCAGAAGAGTCGGCAGCAGAGCCACCAGCTCCTTCGAGCCGATGGTGGGCAGGACGTTGTCGACGGTCAGGTCGCTCACTCCCCTGCGCCGCGCGTACCACTCGACGATCGCCTCACGAAGGGCGGGAGTGCCGACGGTCTGAGGGTAGGCGTGCGCATCGGTCGCCTCCGACAGTGCCCGGCGGATCAGCTCGGGCGTCGGGTCGACGGGCGAACCGACCGACAGGTCGACGATTCCGTCCGGATGACGCGCGGCGCGTTCGCGGTAGGGAACGACCGCATCCCACGGGTAGTCGGCGAGATCGCGAACACTCACGGACTACTCGCCCTGCGGCGGGAGAGCGGCGATGATCGGGTGATCGTGTGCGATGACGCCGACCTTGGCCGCACCGCCCGGGGAGCCCACCTCGTCGAAGAACTCGACGTTGGCCTTGTAGTAGTCCTGCCACTCGTCGGGCAGGTCGTCTTCGTAGTAGATCGCCTCGACCGGGCAGACGGGTTCGCACGCGCCGCAGTCGACGCATTCGTCGGGGTGGATGTACAGCGAGCGTTCGCCCTCATAGATACAGTCAACGGGGCACTCGTCGATGCAGGCGCGATCCTTGACATCGACGCACGGGAGGGCGATCACATACGTCACCCCTCCAGTCTACGACTCGCCGCCGGTCCGATCGCCCAGGACGGGGGCACGAGGGGCGGTCGCCTCGTCTGCGCCGGGCGCCGTGCCGGATGCCGCGGCCGTCGACGCCTGCGCCTCGGTGCGAGTCGGAAGCCGCGAGAACGAGGGCCATGCGACAGCGAGGAGCACGAGCCCCGCGACGAGATAGGTCCAGATGCGACCGCTGAGCGTGTCTTCGACGACCACCGATCCCCCGGGCCCGACGCCGGAGATGAGCACCAGCATGCCGAGCATGCCGAGCCCCGCGGCGAGAGTCGCGCCTCGGTCGTGGGTGAGCGCGCGGATCGCGACGAGGATCGCGCCGCACGCGATCGCTCCGACGATGAGTCCGACGGGCACGGGACCCCACATGAGGCTGTGACCGATCGTCCCTGCGACGCCGAACACGCCGCCGACGAGAGCCGCGGCGATCCAGGAGAGCACCCGGGAGATCCATCCGATACGCACGAGTCGATCCTACGCGCGCCGCCGCGAAGGGGCGCTCAGACAGCGAGCCCGAACAGGCGCAGGAGAGCCGCGACGAGGGCGGCCGCGACCACCACGACGAGGAACGACTGACGCAGCCAGAGAAGCCCGGCCGCGACGAGCAGAGCGGGAACCCGTGCATCGACGACGACGGCCTGCCCGGCTCCGAGGGTCTGCACGGCCACGAGCGCGGCGAGCAGGGCCACGGTGAGCAGATCGGAGATGCGCGCCGGTCGCGGTGCCTCGAGCACCGAGGGCGGCACGAGGTACCCGGCGGCCTTCAGAGCGAGGCAGATCACCGCAGCGAGAAGGATCGCACTCCAGATGCTCACGCGGCGGCCTCCCCACCGTCGAGTGCGGAGGCATCGACTCGACCGAGCCAGTTGAACCAGCCCACGATGATCGCGACGACGGCTGCCACGAGCACGGGCAGCCCGGGCATGATGAACGGCGTGAGGGCGGCCGCCACCACCGCCGCAGCCACCCCGACCGCTATGGCCTGACGTTCCTTCAGGCGCGGCCAGAGCAGAGCCAGGAACGCCGCGGCCGCCGCAGCATCCAGCCCCCAGGTCTTGGGGTCACCGAGCACGTCGCCGACGAGTGCCCCGATCAGGGTCGTGATGTTCCAGCCGATGAAGATGCCGATCCCGGTGACCCAGAAGCCGACCTGCCTCAGCCGCGGATCAGTCTGCGAGATGGCCACGGCGGTCGACTCGTCGATCGTGAAGTGCGCCGCCGCTATCCGCCGTCCGGTGGTCGTGCCGACGACGGGTGACATCCGCATGCCGTATGCGACATTGCGCACTCCCAGCAGCGCGGCCGACGCGATCGCCGACGGCAGTGCGGACACTCCTCCGGCGGCGAAGACTCCGACGAAGGCGAACTGCGACCCGCCCGTGAACATCAGCAGGCTCAGCACGCACGCCTGCCAGACGTCGAGTCCGGATGCCACGGCCAGCGCGCCGAACGAGATGCCATAGGCGCTGGTGGCGAGCACGACTCCCAGCGCTTCACGCCAGACCTCGCGGTCGGCGCTCATCGCACGATCGTTCGCTGCGGTGAACACATGACCATCATTCTGAACGCGGTGTCCGGGATAGTCAAGCGAACGATCGTTTGACATGATGAACACATGGAGGAACTCCGAACGCGCATCGCCCGCACTCTGCGCAGAGAGAGGGAGAGAGCCGGACTGTCCGTGTCGGAGTTGGCGCGTCGAGCGGGAATCTCGAAGGCGACCGTCTCCCAACTGGAGTCCGGTGCCGGCAACCCCAGCGTCGAGACGCTCTGGGCGCTCGGCGTCGCGCTCGGGGTGCCGTTCGCCGTCCTCGTCGATCAGCAGAGCAACGCGCCGACGCTCATCCGCGCCGATGACCTCACGGGCGTCCCGTCGTCGGTCGCCGCGTACAGCGCGACCCTGCTCTCAGCGAGCCCGCCGGGTGCGAGGCGGGATGTGTACCTGATCCACGCGGATCCGGGGGATCCACGCCGCTCCGATCCGCATCACGTGGGAACGACCGAACACGTGATCCTCATCTCCGGCCAGGCTCGGATCGGTCCGTCGGACGCCCCCGTGCTGCTGAACCCGGGCGACTATCTCTCGTACGCCGGAGACGCGCCCCACGTGTTCGAGGCGACCGTCGCCTCGACCAGTGCGGTGCTCATCTCGGAGCTGCGCTGAGCATCACTTCGGCGCGGAGCCCGAGACCGGTGACGGGTCCGGGATCTCGTCCGGCTTGTACTTCGGCAGCCGGGATGCAGGCAGGATCGCCACGGCACTGAGTCCCGCGAGCAGCAGCAGGCCGAGTCGCAGCGTCCCCAGACGCGACTCCTCGTTGACGGCCACCGCCGCGTCGACCTGCTCGGGCGTCGCATCCGTCTGCTCGAGTGCTGCGCGCAGGTCGTCGTTGCTGGCGAAGTTCAGGTTGTCCATGTCGACCTGCGCGACGAGCGACGGCGGCAGCTCGGGGTGCTCGACGACCGCGCGGCCGATGCTCACCCCGAGGAGCGAGACGAGGAGTGCGCCGGCCAGAGCGGTCCCGACCGCCGAGGCGAGATTCTGCGTGGTGCCGCGCAACGAGCCGACATCACCCGCGAGCTCAGCCGGCGCCGCGGTGACGAGCACGTTGAAGACGAGGGTCACGAGCGCACCCTGACCGATGCCGAACACGACCAGCCCGAGGATCGTCGGAAGCGTCTCCCAGTTGTTGTTCACCACGAAGGACAGCCAGACGAGCGCGACCGTGGTGAGGATGAAGCCGAAGACGCCGATGACCCGCGGCGGGTAGCGCTTGTAGAACCGGACGACGAGTGTGGCGGTGATGAACACGGTCAGGTTGAAAGGCATCATCGCGAGCGACGTGTCGAAGGGCGTCCTTCCCTGCACGATCTGGATGTACAGGGGGATGGTGAAGTTCACGCACGCCTCGAGCGCCACGACGATGAACATCGCGTACACGGCAGCGCGCTCCTTCGACGAGTCGAGGATGCTGAGGTCGATCAGCGGCACCTTGCCCTCGGCCATCCGACGGCGAGTCCAGACGAAGAAGCATTGACCGAGCACGATCCCGACGACGACGAAGGCGGGCGCAGGCGAGAGCCCGAGGATGTTGAAGGGTGCGGCCTCGGTCGCAGCGACGGCACCCCACCCGTTGAGGTTGTTGAAACCCAGGGTCAGAAGCACGATGGCCGCGCCGATGAGGAGCGACGCCACGAGGTCGATGCGGATCGACGCGTCTCCCCCATCACCTCGCAGCGTGAAGCTGAACGCGAAGACGACCACGGCGATGCCGAACACGATGAAGAACATCGGCCGCCATCCGACCAGGGTGCCGAGCGTGCCGCCGATGAGGAACGCGGTGACTCCCGAAATGGCTCGGGCGGACCCGATCGCACCGATCGCCGTCGCCTGCTGCGCGCCCCGATAGTTCTCGGCGATCAGCGCCACGATCGAGGGGACGATGATCGCTGCGGCGGCGCCGGCGACCGCCTGCCCCGCGATGGCCCAGCCCACGCTCGGGGACACGATCATCAGCACCGACGACGCGGCGAACAAGCCGATCACGATCCGGAAGATGAGGACCCAGCCGACCCGCTGACCGAGCTTCGCGCCGGTCATCACGAGGGCGGCCACGGCGAGGCCGTACATCACGATGGTGGTGCTGGCGACCGTCGGCGGCACGCCGAACTCACTGACCATGCCACCGAGGGATATCGGCAGGGCTGCCACGTTGAACGACATGAGCACCTGGGCGAGGAAGAGACTGACGAGCGGCATCCAGGAGGTCTTCGTGGATGCCGGAGAAGTGAGTGTCATGGCAGGGTCCTCTGAGCGGGAAAGGAGGTCAGTCCGTCGACCGAGCGGTCGGCGCGGGCGCGGAGGCGAACAGGTTCAGTCCGAGAGCGCGGGAGAGGTGACCGATGGCGAGCTGCGATCGCACGGAGTTTCCCGCCGCGTCGAGGCGCGGTGAGAATCCGGCGACGGCACCCTTGCCCGGCGCGACGGCGACGATCCCTCCTGCCACACCCGACTTGGCGGGCAGCCCGATCTCGAACAGCCACTCACCCGAGGCCTCGTAGAGGCCCGTGGATGCCACCACTGCGAGAGTGTCGCGGCAGACGTCCGCAGAGACCACCCGCTCGCCCGTGATCGGATTCACGCCGCCGTCGGCGAGCGTCGCCCCCATCACCGCGAGGTCGTGGGCCGTGACGCTGAGAGCGCACTGACGCGTGTAGACGTCGACGACCTCGTCGGGGTCGCCGACCAGCCGTCCGTAGCTGCGGAGCAGCCAGCCCATCGCCCGGTTGCGCTCGTTGGTCGCGGCTTCCGAGGCGTACACCACGCCGTCGAGGCTCAGCGCGCGGCCGGCGAAAGCAGAGAGCCCCTCGCGCACGCGCTCCCACTGCTCGACAGCCGTCTGCCCCGGCATCAGTGCCGTCGTCGCGATCGCACCGGCGTTGACCATCGGATTCATGGGGTGTCCGCCGTTGAGCTCGAGCGCCATCAGCGAGTTGAAGGCGAGGCCGGTGTTGTTGACGCCGACGATGTCGCGCACCCGCTCATGGCCGTGCTCCTGGATCGCCAGGGCGTAGACGAACATCTTCGAGATCGACTGGATCGAGAACGGATGCTGCGCATCCCCGGCGTCATGCAGGCCGCCGTCGACCTCGATGACCGCGAGACCGAACAGCTCGGGGTCGGCCTCGGCGAGCACCGGGATGTAGTCGGCGACCGCGCCGCCGTGGTCCTGCGCATACAGACGATGAGCCTCACGCACGAGCTGGTCGACCCTCTCCCACCCGGGCAGCCCACCCGTCGAGACCTGCTGCGGGATGCCAGCCAGCGCCGCGACGTCCATGCGTTCTCCTTCGAGTCCACGACCCCCCAGCCGTCATCGCTCACCGTAGTGCCAATGCGTCGCGCTGCCTAGGGCATGCAGTGCCCTGTTGCGACACATGTCCGGACACACCGAGACCCACCACCGCACGCAGGCGGGGTGGGTCTCGGAGGGAGGGTGTGCGGAGCTGCGGCTCAGTACCAGTTCACCGACTGGGAGTGGCCCCACGCACTGCAGGGGGTGCCGTAGACCGACGAGATGTACCCGAGGCCCCAGCGGATCTGAGTGGCCGCGTTGGTCTGCCAGTCGGACCCGGCTGACGCCATCTTGCTTCCGGGCAGAGCCTGCGGGATCCCCGTCGCGCCACCCGAGGCGTTGTACGCCTTGTAGTTCCAGCCGGACTCCTTGGTCCACAGCGAGTTCAGGCAGGAGAACTGGTCCTCGCCCCAGCCGTACTCGCTCGACGCGATGTCGCGAGCCGCGGCCTTCGCGCCGTCGACGGTGTTCGTCTGAGCGAGCGCCGCGGCTTCAGCCGCCGCCTGGGCCGCAGCCGCGTCCGCAGCGGCCTTCGCCTCCTGGGCTGCGACATAGGACGCCTGCAGCGCAGCGGTCTCCGCGACGATCTCGTCCGTTCCGGTGACTGCGTACGCGGTCAGGCTCGAGAGCTCTCTGTTCGAGAAGTCATCACGGTCCGCCAGCTGATCGACCCACGTGGTCACGTCAGCCGTGTCGACGCTCGAGGGTGCGGCGCCCAGATCGAGGCCCGATGCCGCGACCTCTGCGTTCAGCGCCTCAGCTGCCGCGACGGCATCCTGAGCGGCGACCATCGTGAGCGCCGAGTCATCCGCGCTCTTGGCCGGGGCGTCCGGCTCGCCGGTGACGAACGAGGTGACGCCTGCGACGGCGTCCGGCAGCTCGGCGCCGGCCGCGGGGGCGGACACGATGCCGACCGTCAGAGCGAGGCCGAGCACGCCTCCGGTGATCGTTCCGAGAATCAGTTTCGGGCGACGCGCCGTGATGGCGTTACGAGCTGTCGCCGCCGCGTGGGCGCGCCGAAGCGCACGGGTGGTGTGAAGCATTGGGTTCGACTTTCGGGTCGTCGTACGCCCGTCACAGGACACTCATCGGGAGATCGCCCCAGGCGCAAGGTAACGATTCTGCAACGGCACTCCTGGACGTTTCGTGAGAAAGGGGCCCTGTACCGCCGTTTCCGGCGGTACAGGGCCCCTTCTCTCAGACGATTCTCAGACGTTCGCGTCCTGGCGCTTCAGGCGAGCGGTCTCACGCGCACGAGTGTTCGCGTCGAGATTCACCTTGCGGATGCGGACGACCTCGGGCGTGACCTCGACGCATTCGTCGTCACGGGCGAACTCGAGGCTCTCCTCGAGCGTCAGCTGGCGCGGGGGCGTCATCGACTCGAAGGTGTCGGAGCTCGCCGCACGCATGTTGGTGAGCTTCTTCTCCTTCGTGATGTTGACGTCCATGTCGTCGGCGCGGGAGTTCTCGCCGATGACCATGCCCTCGTAGACCTCCTGCGTGGGCTGCACGAAGAACGACATGCGCTCCTGCAGGGCGATCATCGCGAACGGAGTCACGACGCCCTGACGGTCGGCCACGATCGAGCCGTTCTGACGGGTCGTGATGGAACCGGCCCACGGCTCGTAGCCGTGCGAGATCGCGTTCGCGATGCCGGTGCCTCGGGTCGTCGTGAGGAACTCGCTGCGGAACCCGATGAGACCGCGCGACGGGACGATGAACTCCATGCGCACCCAGCCGGTGCCGTGGTTCGTCATGTTCTCCATGCGGCCCTTGCGGTTCGCCAGAAGCTGCGTGATCGCGCCGAGGTGCTCCTCCGGCGTGTCGATCGTGAGGTGCTCGAACGGCTCGTACGTCTTGCCGTCGATCTTCTTCGTGACCACCTGCGGCTTGCCGACGGTGAGCTCGAAGCCCTCACGGCGCATGTTCTCGACGAGGATGGCCAGCGCCAGCTCTCCGCGGCCCTGCACCTCCCAGGCGTCCGGGCGTCCGATGTCGACGACCTTGAGCGAGACGTTGCCGATCAGCTCCTTGTCGAGACGGTCCTTGACCATGCGAGCGGTGAGCTTGTGACCCTTGACCTTGCCCATGAGCGGCGAGGTGTTGGTGCCGATCGTCATCGAGATGGCCGGGTCGTCGACGGTGATCGCGGGAAGCGGCCGGACATCCTCGGGGTCGGCGATCGTCTCGCCGATCGTGATGTTCTCGAAGCCGGCGATGGCGACGATGTCGCCCGGGCCCGCCGAATCGGCCGGGTAGCGCTCGAGCGCCCGCGTCTTGAGCAGCTCGGTGATGCGTGCGTTCTGGTGCGTGCCGTCAGCGCGGACCCAGGCGACCGTCTGGCCCTTCTTCAGCGTGCCGTTGAAGACGCGCAGCAGAGCGAGACGACCGAGGAAGGGGCTGGAGTCGAGGTTGGTGACCCAGGCCTGCAGCGGGTGCTCGTCGTCGTAGGCGGGAGCGGGGACGTGCTCGAGGATCGCCTCGAACAGCGGCTCGAGGTCGTCGTTGTCGGGCAGCGATCCGTCGGCGGGGCGGTTCTGCGAGGCCGCGCCGGCACGGCCGGACGCGTAGACGACGGGAACGTCGAGCAGGGCGTCGACATCGAGGTCGGGCACGTCGTCGACGAGGTCGGACGCGAGGCCGAGCAGCAGGTCGTGGGCCTCTTCCTCGACCTCGGCGATACGAGCGTCGGGACGGTCGGTCTTGTTGACCAGGAGGATGACGGGCAGCTTGGCCTCGAGAGCCTTGCGCAGCACGAAACGGGTCTGCGGGAGCGGGCCCTCGCTGGCGTCGACGAGCAGCACGACGCCGTCGACCATCGACAGGCCGCGCTCGACCTCACCACCGAAGTCGGCGTGGCCGGGGGTGTCGATCACGTTGATCGTGATCTCCTTGCCCTGAGCATGCTTGCCCTTGTAGGTGATCGCCGTGTTCTTGGCGAGGATCGTGATGCCCTTCTCGCGCTCGAGGTCGTTCGAGTCCATCGCGCGCTCATCGACGTGGGCGTGTTCGCCGAACGAGCCGGTCTGACGCAGCATGGCGTCGACGAGAGTGGTCTTGCCGTGGTCGACGTGCGCGACGATTGCGACGTTGCGGAGGTCAGAGCGAAGGGCGTGCGCCATGCAGATGTCCTAAAGAGTGAGGGGTTTTGCCGAGAAGCCGACGTTCCAGACTATCGTATTCGGGCGAGTCGTTCCTGAACGGCGAAGTACGACCTCGACCGTCGCGCCGGTGCGAGGGCTGTGCGATACCGTGGCCGCATGAGCGGCCACATGCACGACACCGACCTGGCCGCCGTGCAGAATCCTGCGACGCCACCCGCTCTGCTCGCAGAGATAGCCGCACGCCGGGGAGATCTGCATTCGCTCCTACTGCATCACCCCGCCTGCTACCCGCAGCTGCGCGAGTGGATACTCGCAGTCAATCCCGCGATCCGAGCGGCGATGGCTGCTCCAGCTCCAGCCCCTGTTCCGCGGCGAGGAAGGGGCGGGCTGTGCGCGCTCCTCGGTTGCGGTGGAATCGCTCTGCTGGGCTTCGCCCTCGTCGTGGTGCTCGTCGTCGCAGGGCTGTTTGCGTCCTCTTCGTCGCCGGAGCAGCCGGCAGCACAGGGAACCGGCTCCCGCTCCGAGTCGCTGGCGGCGTTCGATGCGGAGCGGAGCAGGTTCTATGAGCTCTATGCACAGATCGAGGCGAACCCGGTGGCTCCCCTGGTCGCGGACCTCATGACGTTCCGACGCCTGGAGGCGTCGATCTCGCAGCCCCCTGTCACCGACGCGTCGGTCGCTGACCATGCGAGCGAAGCCAAGGCCATCCGGCAGAGCCTCGAGCAGCGGATCGCCGACGCCGCCGCGCGACGAGCGAACGTCTCCGGTTCGGTCAGCGAGGCGATCGTCGACGAAGCCGGCCAGGGATTCATCGACATCGCATGGAACGCGGACACCGAGTGCGGGACCCCCGGAGAACCGGATGACGGAAGTGTGACGATCGGCTGCATCTCCGAGGAAACGCTGACGGTTCACCTTCTGCCTGAAGACCAGCTCGGCGGCGACACCGCCATCCGTCTGGTCGTTCTGCACGAGCTCTCGCACCTCTACATGCGAGCCGACAGCGATGCGAACGGGGCCGAGCTGGGGTCATCTGGCGTCCTCGTCGAGCAGGGGCACTTTCAGGGGAACAGCGAGGTGTTCGCCGACTGCTACGCACTGACCTATCTGGATCTGTGGACCCTGACCTTCGACGGTCGAGACTACGGCTACGACTACATCTGCACAGCCGAAGAGCGACAGCTCATGCGCACGTGGGCTGTCGAAGTGCACGCGCCCATGCCATAGCAGTGCCAGCCGCGCGAGTACGATCGGTGATGCCATGAGCCTCCCCTCGAACGCCCCATCCCCGAGAGCACGCCTGTGGTGGGAGATCGCGATCGTGCTGGCTCTCGGGCTCGGGCAGTCCGCGGTGTACGCGATCGTGCAGCTGGCCTACCGACTCACCGACGAGACGCCTCTCGCCGATCAGACGGCCGCGCTCAATCCGTCCCGCAGCGATCGGGAGATCTTCGACCTGGTCTATCAGGTCCTCTCGATCGGATTCTCGATCGTCCCGGTGCTGCTCGTCTGCTTCCTGCTCTGGCAGTCGTCGAGGCCGCACCTCGGCAGGCTCGGCCTCGACGGGACCCGCGTGGGTGCCGACATCGGGCGGGGCGCACTGCTCGTCGCGGCGATCGGCATCCCGGGGATCGGGCTCTACCTGGCCGGAAGAGCCATGGGGATCTTCGTCGCGGTCGACCCCTCGGGCCAGGGCGCCCACTGGTGGACCGTGCCGATCCTCCTTCTCGCGGCAGCCCGTGCATCGCTCCAGGAGGAGTTCGTGGTGCTGGGATATCTGTTCGCCCGTCTGAAGCAGCTCGGGTGGGGCCCGTGGACCGTCATCCTGACGACGTCACTGCTGCGCGCGAGCTACCACCTCTACCAGGGGCCCGGCGCCTTCATCGGCAACTTCGCGATGGGCCTGCTCTTCGGATGGCTGTTCCAGCGCAGCGGACGGCTCATGCCGTTCCTCGTCGCGCACTTCCTGATCGACGCGACCGTGTTCGTCGGCTACCCGTGGGCTGCGGCGACCTGGCCGGCGCTGTTCGGGTTGCCCGGCTGAGAGCCGAGGCGGGGTCAGCCGTTCGCGATCAGGATCGACGCCACGGCCCAGAGCACGATGACACCGAGGGCGATGAGCGCCCGATAGTCCCACGTGCGGCGGATCGGCGCGTCCGCACCGGAGAGAGCAGCCTGCCAGCGGTCACGGACGTCGGTGAGGTCGCGGAGCGCGACAGGGGCCTTGGCCTCGTCGTCGCCGGTCGCGCGTCGCACGGGCCGCGCTCGAGCCGGCCCTCCGTAGCTCGACAGGTCGGTGCCGTCGTCGAGCGAGAAGACAAGCTGCCAGCGCAGGTCGACGTCGCGCACGCGGCTCCAGCCGAACGACGTGCGACGCAGCATGTTCTGCACCATCGCTCCCTGGTCGTCGATGCGGACGACCGAGACGAACGCGATCTCGTAGACCACCCAGAGTCCGAGCAGCACCCAGGGTGCGAGCAGGAGCATCTGGCCCCAGCCGGCGCGTACGACGGCGTCGCCGAGCAGGAAGATCGCGAGCAGCGAGCACAGCACGAGGGAGACAGGCCCGGAGGCCGCACGGAAAGTCCGTGCGGCCTCCGGTCGAGGGTCGATGCTCACTCTCAGTGACCGCCGAGGGTGATGGTCGCCCCGGGGATCGCCTTGAGCAGACGATCGGTGTACTCCTGCTGGGGATTCGCGAAGATCTCGTCGACAGTGCCCTGCTCGACGATCTTGCCCTTCTCCATGACGCACACCAGATCGCTCGACACTCGGACGACCGCGAGGTCGTGAGTGATGAACAGGTAGGTGAGCCCGAGCTCCGACTGGAGCTCGGCCAGCAGCTGCAGCACCTGATCCTGCACCAGCACGTCGAGCGCCGACACCGCCTCGTCGAGGACGATGATGTCGGGCTTGAGCGCGAGAGCGCGTGCGATCGCGACACGCTGACGCTGACCGCCCGAGAGCTCGTTCGGATAGCGGGTCGCGAGGACGCGCGGAAGCGAGACCTGGTCGAGCAGCTCCTCGACCCGCTCGCGCTGCGAGGCGCGATCGCCGACGCCGTGGATCTGCATCGGCTCGGCGATCGTGTTGCCGATGTTGCGCAGTGGATCGAGCGAGCCGTACGGGTCCTGGAAGACCGGCTGCATGCGCCGACGCAGACCGAACGCCTGCGCATTCGACAGCCTCGACACATCCTGCCCGTCGATCTCGATGGTTCCGCTGGTCGGCTCTTCGAGCTTCAGCACCATCTTGGCGACCGTGGACTTGCCAGAGCCCGACTCGCCCACGAGCGCGAGCGTCTTGCCGCGAGGGATCTCGAAGGACACGTCGTCGACAGCGCGGAACGCTTCACTGCGGAAGTTCCCCTGGCGGATCCGGTAGTCCTTCGTGAGTCCGGCGACGCGCACCGTCGGCGGGATGTCGGCGAGGTCGTCGAGCGTCTCGATCCCCCGGTCCTCCACCACCGCCTGGATGCGCTGCGATGCGACGCTGGGCGCCGCGGCGACCAGTCGCTTCGTGTACGGGTGCTGCGGGTTCTCGAGGATCTCGCGGCTGGGACCGGACTCGACGATGTTGCCGCCGTTCATCACGATGATCTTGTCCGCCCGCTCGGCTGCGAGACCGAGATCGTGTGTGATCAGGAGCACCGAGGTGCCCTTGTCACGGGTGAGCGACGCCATGTGGTCGAGGATCACGCGCTGCACAGTGACGTCGAGAGCCGAGGTCGGCTCGTCGGCGATGAGCAGCTTGGGGTCGGCCGCGAGGCCCATCCCGATCAGCGCGCGCTGGCGCATGCCTCCCGAGAACTGGTGCGGGAACTGGTGCAGACGCTTCTCGGCGTCGGCGAGTCCGGCCTGCTGCAGCACCTCGACGGTGCGCGCCTTGGCCGCGTCGCGCCCCTGGGCGATGCCGTTCGCACGGATCGCCTCCTTCACCTGGAAGCCGATGCTCCAGACGGGGTTGAGATTCGACATCGGGTCCTGCGGCACGAAGCCGATGTCCCGGCCTCGGACGGCCTCGATCTCGCGACGGTTGAGCGTCGTGAGCTCACGCCCCTCGAGGGTGATCGATCCCGCGGTGACCTGGCCGGTGCCGGGCAGCAGGTTCACGATGGCCGTGGCCGTCGTGGACTTGCCCGAGCCCGACTCGCCCACGATCGCGACGGTCTCTCCGGGCATGACGTCGAAGCTCACTCCGTGGAGCACTTCGCGCAGACCCTCCTGCGTGCGGAACGCGACGCTCAGGTCGCGGATGCTCAGCAGCGGGACCTGTTCGGTGATTCGCTCGCTCATCGGCGTGCCCTCGCCTTCGGGTCGAGGGCGTCTCGGATGAGCTCGCCCAGGGTGACGAACGCCAGCACCGCGAGGGTGAGGGCGATCGACGGATAGATGAGCGCCATCGGCGCGACACGCAGCGATGCCTGAGCCTTCGCGATGTCATTTCCCCACGACATCACGTCGCTGCCGAGACCCACCCCGAGGAACGAGAGCGTCGCTTCCGCGACGATCGCGGCGGCGAGGCCGAGCGTCGAGACGACGAGCAGCGGAGCGATGGCGTTCGGGACCACGTGGTTCAGGAGGATCTTGAACTTCGACTGACCGAGCGCCTGCGACGCCATCACGAAGTCCGCCTGACGCACGCGGAGCACCTCGGCCCGCACGACGCGAGCCGTGGACGCCCAGGCGAACGCTCCGATGGCGAACGCGAGCGTCCACACCGAACGGGAATCCCGGAACACGGTCATCACGACGACGGCCGCGAGGATGTACGGGATGGCGAAGAAGATGTCGCCGATGCGCGAGAGCACCGAGTCGAGCCATCCGCCGTAGAAGCCCGCGAGAGCTCCCATGATCAGGCCGAGAACGGACGAGATCAGCGTCGCGATGAGGCCGACGGCCAGCGACGTCTGAGCACCCCAGACGATGCGCGCATAGATGTCGCAGCCCTGGAACGTGAACCCGAGCGGGTGTCCGTCCGTCGGACCGCCGTTGCTGTTCGACAGCTGGCAGTCGTTGTTCGGCGGCGTCGCGGTGAACAGAGTCGGCCACAGCGCCATCACGAGGAAGAACAGCGCGAGGACGACCGAGAACCAGAACAGCGGACGACGACGCAGGTCGAACCAGGCGTCACGCCAGAGGTTGCTGGGCTTGTCCGAGATCCGAACGGCGTCGACCGCGATCGACTCCGTCTCGATCGGAGCGACGTAGTGCTTCTGAGATGTGGGATCAGGCATAGCGAATCCTCGGGTCGAGCAGACCGTAGAGCAGGTCGATGAGAAGGTTCACCAACACGTACAGGATGACGAACACGGTCACGAACGAGACGACCGTGGGTCCCTCGCCGCGCTGGATCGCCTGGAAGAGCGTGTTTCCCACACCGGGGACGTTGAAGATGCCCTCGGTGACGGTGGCGCCCACGAGCAGCACGCCGAAGTTCGTGGCGGAGTTCGTGATCACCGGGATCAGGGAGTTGCGCAGCACGTGCACGGGCAGCACGCGGTTGCGCGAGAGGCCCTTGCTGTACGCCGTGCGCACCCAGTCCTGGTTCAGGGTCTCGATGACCGAGCTGCGCATGAGACGCATGCTCACTGCATAGAGGCTGAAACCGAGCACGATCGCCGGCAGCCACAGCCCGCCCCAGTCGTTGTCCGCACCCACCGTGGGCTTGAACCAGCCGAGCTGGATCGCGAGGAAGTACTGCGCGAGGAACGCCACCACGAAGATCGGGATCGCGATCGCGACCAGCGCCACGACGAGCGAGACGTTGTCGAACAGCTTGCCCTTGCGCAGCGCCGAGATGGTGCCGATGACGATGGCGAGCACGAACTCGATGGCGATGGCCATCACTGCGAGTCGGCCGGTGACAGGAAGCGTGGCGGCGAGCACAGCCGAGACCGGGCGGCCCGAGTAGGTCGTGCCCAGGTCGCCCTGGAAGACGCCGGTGATGTAGTACCAGTACTGCACGATGAACGGCTGGTCCAGGTGGTATTGCGCGCGCAGCTGCTCGACGACCGCCGGGTTGGGCGTCTTGTCGCCGAACAGGGCGAGGATCGGGTCGCCGGGCATGGCGAACACGAGGAAGTAAATGAGCAGGGTGGCTCCGAAGAAGACCGGGATCACCTGCAGGAGACGTCTCAGAATGTAACCGAGCATCCGCTTGTCCCTTCTTGAGGGGAAAGAAAGCTACGTGAACACAAGCCTGTGAGGCGGTGACGAAGAATCGTCACCGCCTCACAGGTGAAGTGCCGTCAGACTTACTCGCCGGCCTTCGTGATCTCGTAGTACAGCGGAACCGAGTTCCAGCCGAACGTGACGTTGTCGACGTTCTCGCTGAAGCCACCGGTCACGTTCGAGTACCACAGCGGGATCGCGGGAAGGTCCTGGAACAGGACCTCCTGCGCCTTGGTGAAGTCCTCGATCTGAGCCTCGGCGTCGGGGTTGCTGATGCCGGCGGAGATGAGCTCGTCGAACTCGGGGTTCGTGTAGTCACCGTCGTTGGAGCCTGCGCCGGTGGCGTAGAGCGGTCCGAGGAAGTTGTACAGACCCGGGTAGTCGGCCTGCCAGCCCGAGCGCGCAGCCGTGGTGATGGTGCGGTCGTTGATCTTCGTGCGAAGGTCCTGGAAGGTCGGGTACGGGTCACCCGATGCCTCGATGCCGAGCGTGTTCTTGATGCTGTTGCTCACCGCGTCGACCCAGGCGTCGTGGCCGCCGTCGGAGTTGTACGCGATCTTGAACTCGCCGTCCCACGGTGCGATGGCGTCGGCCTCAGCCCACAGCTCCTTCGCCTTCTCGGGGTCGAAGTCGAGGACCTCGCTGCCGGGAACCGAGTCGGACCAGCCGTCGATGACCGGAGAGGTGAAGTCGGATGCCGGGGTGCGGGTGCCCGAGAAGATCGTCTCGGTGATCTCCTCGCGGTTGATCGCCATCGACAGCGCCTGACGACGCAGCTGGCCCTCTTCGCCGCTGAAGTGCGGGAGGAACTGGCCGATGGTGAAGGACTGGAACACAGCGGAGGGCTGGTTCACAGCACGGTCGCCGAGCTCGTCGGTGAAGACCGGGAGCGAGTTCGTCGGGATCGCGTCGATGACGTCGACCTCGTTCGACAGCAGGTCGGCGTATGCGGCCTCCTGCGTGGCGTAGAACTTGATGGTCAGACCGCCGTTGGCGGCCTGACGGCCACCGTCGTAGTCGTCGTTGCGGACGAGGTCGATCTGGACGTCGTGCTGCCACGCGTCTTCGCCGTCGATCATGTACGGACCGTTGCCGATCGGGTTCTGACCGAACGCTTCCATGTCCTCGAACGCGACGTCGGGGAGCGGGTAGAAGGCCGAGTAGCCGAGACGCAGAGCGAAGTCGGATGCCGGCTTGTTCAGCGCGATCGTGAAGGTGTAGTCATCGACCTGCTTGAGACCCGTGAGCTCGGAGTCGGTGTCGTAGCTGAAGCCCTCGATGTCCTCGAAGAAGTAGCTGGAGAGGTGAGCGTTCGACGCCTTGGCGCCCTCGTTCCACGCCTTGATGAAGTTGTCGGCGGTGACTTCTTCACCGTCGGTGAAGGTCAGGCCTTCCTTGATCTTGACGGTGAGGTTCTGCGGGTCCTCCGTGGTGATCTCCTCAGCCACGTCGTTGACGGGCTTGCCGTCGGCGTCGTAGTAGATCAGACCGGCGAAGATCTCGTCGAGGATCTTTCCGCCGCCCACCTCGTTGGTGTTGGTGGGGATCAGCGGGTTCTCGGGCTCCGAGCCGTTCGTGGTGATGATGGCGTCGGCGTCGGTGTTCGCACCGGAGCCGCCGTCGCCTTCATTGCCGCTTCCACCGCTCGCGCAGCCCGCGAGCGCCAGGGCGCCGATCGCGAACAGCGCAGTGCCCGCAAGGGCGATCTTGTTGCGCTTCACTTTGTGTCCTCCTGTGGACGGGTATTCATCAGACTGCGCGCTCATCGTCGAACGCGTAGGGATAGTTGACTGTAACCCGCGGTTTCGCGGACGCTGCTCTCGGCTAATGAACCGTTACTGAGTGGTGACCAACTGAAACATCCCCGAAACACGCGGAAATGCACGGAAACGAGTGACGGCGTCGTGTCCGCATGGACACGACGCCGTCACCCCTCAGGATTCGGTTCAGGCGAACGCCTCGATCGGCGGGCAGGCGCACACGAGGTTGCGGTCACCGTACGCCTGGTCGATGCGGCGCACGGGCGGCCAGTACTTGCCTGCCACCAGAGCGTGCACCGGATAGGCGGCGTCTTCACGGCTGTAGGCGTGCTCCCACTCCCCCGCGATCAGCGAGACTGCGGTGTGCGGAGCGTTGACGAGAGGGTTGTCGTCCGCGGGCCAGCGCCCGGCGGCGACGGCATCCGCTTCGGCCTTGATCATGATCATGGCCTCGATGAACCGCTCGATCTCGCCGAGGTCCTCGGACTCGGTGGGTTCCACCATCAGAGTCCCCGCGACCGGGAACGACATGGTCGGTGCGTGGAAGCCGAAGTCGATCAGTCGCTTGGCGACGTCGTCGACGGTGATCCCGGTCTCCTCGCGAAGCGGACGCAGGTCGAGGATGCACTCGTGCGCCACCCGGCCGTCCTCCCCCGCGTACAGCACGGGGAAGTGCTCGCCCAGGCGCGCGGCGATGTAGTTCGCGGACAGCACCGCGGCCGCGGTCGCGTGACGGAGGCCGTCGGCGCCCATCATCCGCACATAGGACCAGGAGATCGGCAGGATGCCCGCAGATCCGTACGGTGCCGCCGAAACCGCGCCGCCTTCGAAGACGAATCCGCCCGCATGCTCCGCCCGCTGCGCGAGCGGGTGCGACGGCAGGTGGGCCGCGAGGTGCGCCTTGGCTGCGACGGGGCCCACACCGGGGCCGCCGCCGCCGTGCGGGATCGCGAACGTCTTGTGCAGGTTGAGGTGCGAGACGTCGCCGCCGAGATCGCCAAACCGGGCGTAGCCGAGCAGCGCGTTGAGGTTCGCACCGTCCACGTACACCTGGCCGCCGGCGTCGTGCACCGCGGTCGTGATCTCGACCACGTCCTGCTCGTAGACGCCATGCGTCGACGGGTAGGTGATCATCAGCGCCGAGAGCTCGTCGGCGTGCGCCGCGATCTTCGCCCGCAGGTCGTCGAGGTCGACGTTCCCGAGCTCATCGCACGCCACGACGACGACCTTCATTCCGGCGAGCACCGCGGAGGCCGCGTTGGTGCCGTGCGCGGACGACGGGATCAGGCACACCGTGCGCTGCGTGTCGCCGTTCGCGAGGTGGTATCCGCGGATGGCGAGAAGGCCGGCCAGCTCGCCCTGCGAGCCGGCGTTCGGCTGCAGCGAGACGGCGTCGTACCCCGTGACCTCGGCGAGCCACGCTTCGAGCTGCGTGATCATGTCGAGATACCCCGCGACATCGGATGCCGGCGCGAACGGGTGGATGCCCGCGAACTCCGGCCACGTGATCGACGCCATCTCGGTCGCCGCGTTGAGCTTCATCGTGCAGGACCCGAGCGGGATCATGCCGCGGTCGAGCGCATAGTCACGATCGGCGAGGCTCTTGAGATAGCGCATCATCGCCGTCTCGCTGCGGTGCGCGTGGAAGACGGGGTGCGTGAGGTACTCGTCCTGACGGAGCAGATCGCCGGGGAGGCCGCCCTGCGAACCGGAGCCGAAGAATCCGAATGCGCGCTCCCGGGCACCGCCGAAGACCTGAGCGACCTGATGGAGCTCGGCGACCGTCGTGGTCTCGTCGATCGAGATGCCGATCGTGTCGGCATCCGCGGCGTGCAGCAGGATGCCGAAACCGTGATGGGCCTGCTCCACGAACTCGGCAGCGCGCCCCGGCACCCGCACCTGGAGGGTGTCGAAGAACGAGTCGTGCACGACGTCCGCACCCGCATCGGCGAGCCAGTCGCGCAGCATCGCGGTCTTGGCCGCGACCTCCCGGGCGATCGCCTTCAGTCCATCGGGACCGTGGTAGACGGCGTACATCGACGCCATCACGGCGAGCAGCACCTGAGCGGTGCAGATGTTGCTCGTCGCCTTCTCGCGGCGGATGTGCTGCTCGCGGGTCTGCAGCGACAGCCGATACGCCGGCTTGCCGTCGGCATCGACAGAGACGCCGACGAGACGGCCGGGCAGCTGACGTTCGAGCCCTGCGCGCACAGCCATGTAGCCCGCGTGCGGGCCTCCGAAGCCGATCGGCACGCCGAAGCGCTGCGTCGTCCCGACCGCGACATCGGCCCCGAGCGAGCCGGGCGACGCGATGAGGGTGAGCGCGAGGAGGTCGGCCGCGACGACGGCGAGCCCGCCCGCGAGGTGCGCCGCATCGATCACGGCCGCCGGGTTCCAGACTCGCCCGGAGGCCCCCGGGTACTGCACGAAGACGCCGAACAGCTCGGCGGGCAGCTCTTCACCCGCCGCGAAGTCGACGGACACCAGTTCGATGCCCACGGCCTCGGCACGGGTCTCGAGCAGTGCCTTCGTCTGCGGGAACGCGTCGGCGTCGACGGCGAAGACGTTCGACGCCTTCTTCGACGCGCGGCGTGCCAGCAGCATCCCCTCGACCACAGCGGTCGATTCGTCGAGCATCGACGCGTTCGCGGTGGTCAGGCCGGTCAGTTCGGCGACCATCGTCTGGAAGTTGATGAGTGCTTCGAGGCGACCCTGCGAGATCTCGGGCTGGTACGGCGTGTACGCGGTGTACCACGACGGATTCTCGAGCACATTGCGCTGGATCACCTGAGGGGTGATCGTGCCGTAGTACCCGAGACCGATCATCGGCCGGTTCACCGTGTTGCGGGACGCGAGCGCTCGCAGCTCGGCGAGCGCCTCGGTCTCGCTCGCTGCGCGCGGGATCACGGACTCCGTGGAGGCGGGGGTGAAGATCGAAGCGGGCACGGCCTGACGCATCAGCGCCTCGACCGGGCTCCAGTCCTCGAGCTTCGACTCGACGCCCAGCGTGTCGAGCATCTGGCGCTGGGCGGCGGCGGTGGTTCCGATATGACGATCGGCGAAAGAGACCACTGGACGATCAGCCCTCCGTGAGAGCGACGTACGCGTCGCGATCCATCAGGCCCTCGAGCGCACCGGCGGCGACGGAGACCTTGATGAGCCAGCCTCCGTCGAACGGCTCGGCGTTCACGAGCGACGGGTCGTCGACGACGGCGTCGTTGATCTCGACGACCGTGCCGGTGACCGGGGCGTAGAGTTCGCCGACCGACTTGGTCGACTCGATCTCACCGACGACCGACCCTGCGGTGATCTCGGTGCCGACGGCGGGGAGTTCGACGAACACGACGTCTCCCAGCTTGTCGGCCGCGTAGTCGGTGATCCCGATGGTCACGGTGTCACCGTCAGCGGCGATCCACTCGTGCTCGTCGGTATAGCTGAGTGCGTTGAGATCGGTCATTTGGTCCTCCGGTAGAAAGGCAGGGCGGTCACGGTCGCGGGGATCCTGGTCCCCCGCACATCAAGGAATACTGCGGTTCCCGCGGCAGCGGAAGAAGGTGCCACGTAGGCCATCGCGATCGGGTGGCCGAGCGTCGGGCTCAGTGCACCGCTGGTGACCTCGCCCAGCACGATGCCGTCCGCGTCGACCACCGAGTAGCCCGCGCGTCCGGCACGCTTGCCCTCGGCGACCAGGCCGACGAGCACCGGAGCGTCGGATGCGGCATGCACCGCTCCCT
This sequence comes from Microbacterium sp. NPDC079176, assembly GCF_040686675.1. NCBI lineage: Bacteria > Bacillati > Actinomycetota > Actinomycetes > Micrococcales > Microbacteriaceae > Microbacterium > Microbacterium sp. NPDC079176. The sequence continues at coordinate 388,144 of NZ_JBFBLM010000004.1, read as the reverse complement.
TGCCGATGAAGTCGTCTTTGTCGGACACCACCACTCGCCCGAGACCGGCCTGAGACGGCTTCGTCTCGCGCGAGAGCTCGTGACCGTAGAGAGGCATCCCCGCTTCGAGCCGGAGGGTGTCGCGCGCGGCGAGGCCCGCGGGGACGAGCCCGTGCGGCTTACCCGCCTCGACGAGGGCGTCCCACAGGGCGGGTGCGTCGGCGGCTCTCACCAGAAGCTCGAATCCGTCCTCACCCGTGTAGCCCGTGCGGGCGAGCAGCAGCGGTGCACCCTGGAACAGCGCATCGGCCCAGGCGTAGTACTTCTGCTCCGCCCATGGGGTGCCGAGATCGGTGATGCCCGGCGTCGACGAGACGATCGCCTCGGAGGCGGGGCCCTGGACCGCGAGCAGGGCATAGTCGTCGGAGACGTCTTCGACGTCCACGCCCCTGTCGCCGATGAACCCCGCGAAGCTGCGGTCCTCTCCCTCGGCCCTGGCGGGCATCTCGCGTTCGATCCGCGATGGGAACGAACGGACGCGCGATGCGAACGCCGCGTCGACGAATCCGCGGTTCCCCGCGTTCGCGATCACCAGGAAGCGGTCGTCTGCGAGCCGGTAGACGATGACGTCGTCGATGATCCCGCCGTCGTCGGCGAGCATCAGGGAGTACTTCGCCTTGCCGACCGCCATCGCCGACAGCCGGCCCGCGAGCGAGTAGTCGAGGAACTCCCCGGCGAAGTCGCCGGTGACGAGGAACTCCGCCATATGGGAGATGTCGAAGATGCCGGCCGCCTGCCGCACGGCGTGGTGCTCGGCGAGGTCGGACGTGTATCGCACCGGCATCTGCCAACCGCCGAAGTCGGTGAACGATGCACCGAGCGCCTCGTGGCGCTCACGCAGCGGGGTGTAGCGGGGGTCGGACATGGAGTTCTCCCGGGCTGGATCGGGCGGAACAGCGACGCTGCTCCTGGGAACTCCCCCTCTGTCATGAGCCTGAGAGCTTCGCCCAGAGACTGGGCTTTCACCGTCGGCGGATCCGAGCTGACGCGGCGTCGCTCGAGATCGCTTTTCAGAGTGGCCGGAACCGCGCGGTACGCGTACCTGAGAGATTGGCGGGGAGGCTTGCTCCTTCGGTGCCCGGCTGCATTCGCCGGGGCTCTCCCGCGTGGGTCATTCGGCCTGTCTTCACTTGTGGCCTCAGTCTAGCGGGTCGACGTCGTCGGCACAGGCCGCAGAAAGCCGCGCTCCCCCGACGCCCCGAGGGTGGGGCGCCAGGCGAGCGCGGCGTCATCCACTGGAGGTCAGCGACCCGCCAGCTCGGCTCTGACCTCGTCTCGCAGACGCCCGAGGTTCTCGGGCTCGGGCGCGGCGCCCAGCAATGTCCTGGTGTACTCGTGCTGCGGATTGAGGATGACCTCGTCGGCGGGGCCGCGCTCGACGACATCGCCCTTGTAGAGCACCATGATCTCGTCGCTGAAGTGACGTGCCGTCGCGAGATCGTGCGTGATGTAGAGCACGCCGAGGTTCTCCTCCCGCTGCAGGTCTGCCAGCAGGTTGAGCACTCCCAGTCGGATCGAGACATCGAGCATCGAGACCGGCTCATCCGCGACGATGAACCGCGCGCCCGGGGCGAGCGCACGAGCGATCGCCACGCGCTGCCGCTGACCACCGGACAGCTCATGCGGGCGACGTTCCGCGAAGCTCTCGCCGGGCGACAGCCGCACGCGCTCGAGCAGCTCGATCGCCCGCGCCCGCACTTGGGAGCCAGACAGCTTGGGGTGGTGGAGCCGGATCGGCCGCTCCAGGTGATGGATGATCGTGTGGAACGGGTTGAGTGACGCGAAGGGGTCCTGGAAGACCATCTGCACCTGGGAGCGGTAGTCCTCCACGGCGCGGCCTCGCATGCCCGAGTCCTTGCCGTCGAGCAGGATCTGCCCGCCCGTCGGCGTCTCGAGCTTCATCAGCATCCGGGCGATCGTCGACTTGCCCGACCCGGATTCGCCGACGAGAGCGACCGTCTTCCCCGCTTCGATGGTGAACGAGACGTCCTTCACCGCGTGCAGGACCGACGTCTTGAGGCCGGATCGCAGCGTGAAGTCCTTCACCAGGTTGCGGGCTTCGAGGGTGGGAGCACTCATCGGACCTCCTCCTGACTGGGCTGGTTGCCGGTGCGGACGAAATCTCCGCGTTCGCCGGTCAGACTCGGGAAGCTCGACAGCAGCTTCTTGGTGTATTCGTGCTGGGGCGTGCGGTAGATCTCCTCCGCGGTGCCCTCCTCGACGATCTGCCCCTGCAGCATCACGGCGATGCGGTCGCTGATCTCGATCAGCATGGGCAGGTCGTGCGTGATGAAGATCACCGCGAAGCCCAGCCGCTCACGCAGCCGCATGATCTCGCGGATGATCCCGCGCTGCACGACCACGTCGAGCGCCGTGGTCGGCTCGTCCATGATCATCACCTGCGGGTCCAGCGCGAGCGCCATCGCGATCATCATGCGCTGACGCATGCCACCGGACAGCTCATGGGGGAAGCTCGTCAGTCTCGACGGGTCGACCCCGACCAGGGTCAGCAGCTCTTCGGCCCGCGCCTGCTTGTCCTTCTTGGACATGCCGGGGCGATGGGTCTCGAAGATGTCGAAGATCTGCGCCTTGACGCTGATGACCGGATTGAGCGAGTTCATCGCTCCCTGGAACACCATCGAGATCTTGTCCCAGCGGAAGGCCCGCAGCCCATCGCCGTCGAGAGCGACGATGTCGATGTCGTGGCCGTCGCGGTCATGGAACACGATCTCGCCGCTGGTCATGAGCGCAGGAGCCTTGAGCAGCCGATTCATGCCGTAGGCGAGCGTCGTCTTGCCGCAGCCGGACTCACCGGCGAGGCCGAGGATCTCGCCTCGGTTGAGTGTGAGAGAGACGTTGCGGACCGCCTTCACGGGCGGATCCACCTCGTACTCGATCGACACGTCCCGTGCGGTCAGCACGGCATCCGGAGCGCTCATGCGGCGACCCCCTTCGTCTTGGCCGCCTTGCGCACGCGCCGAGCGGCGTCGGGTGCATTGCGGAGCTTGGGGTTGATGACCTCGTCGATCGCGAAGTTGATGAGCGAGAGTCCGGCGCCGAGCATGGCGATCATGATTCCCGGTGGGACGAACCACCACCAGGCGCCTCGTCCGAGCGCCTGACCTGACTGCGCGTCGTTGAGGATCGTCCCCCAGGTGATGGAGGAGTTGGGGCCGAGACCGAGGTATGAGAGTCCGGCCTCGCCGAGGATCGCGAAGATGATCGCGAACAGGAACTGCGCGGTGAGTAACGGCAGCAGGTTCGGCATGATCTCGACCAGGATGACGCGGAAGGATCGCTCTCCCGCGACCTTGGACGCGTAGACGTAGTCACGGGTGCGCAGAGATCGGGTCTGCAGCCTGAGCACGTAGGCGGCACCGGCCCAGGACGTGATGCCGAGCACGAACGCGACGAGCTGCCAGCTGCGCTGCGGGACGAAGGAGGAGATCACCATCACCAGCGGCAGGCCGGGGATCACGATCATCACGTTGGTCAGCAGCGCCAGGGTGTCCTCGCGCCATCCGCCGAGGTACCCCGCGAGGACTCCGAAGACAAGCGACAGGATGATGGCGATTCCGCCCGCTACCACGCCCACGAGGAGCGAGCCCTGGGCGCCGATGGCGAGCTGGGCGAACATGTCGTTGCCCAGCTTGGTGGTGCCTAACCAGTGCTCCGGCGAGGGCGGGAGCAGTGCGGGGTTGTCGGTGCTTCGAGGGTCCTGCGAGAAGATCGGCGCGATGATCGCGAACAGCACGATCGCGATCACGATGCTCGCGCCGATGATGAACTTCGTCGATGAGGTGGGAAGGACGCGGCGGCGTCTGCGGCCCCGCTGGGTGGCGAGAGAGATCGTGCTCGCAGGCTGGGTCATGGGCTGATCCTTCGTGATCAGCACTGTGTTCTCGGTGTCAGACATTCTGGCGAGCCCTCGGGTCGATGAAGCCATAGACGAGGTCCATGATGAAGTTGGCGGCGAGCACCGTGATCGTGATGACGAGGAAGAGTCCCTGCATCAGCGCGTAGTCGTTGTTCGTGACCGCCTGGAACATCAGCTTCCCGATGCCCGGGTAGGTGAAGACCTGCTCCATGACGATGGAGCCGGCGACAACGAATCCCAGGGTGATCGAGAAGCCGGCGATCGACGGGATCGCGGCATTGCGGGCGGCGTACGTGGTCATGATGCGACGCGGACGGAGCCCCTTGGCCTCGGCCGTGAGCACGTAGTCCTCGGCCATGGTCTGCACCATCATGTTGCGCATCCCGAACATCCAGCCGCCCACCGACGAGATCACGATCGTTAGTGCGGGCAGGATGGCGTGCGAGAGCGCATCCATGAAGAACGCCCAGGTCGGCTCGGGACCGTCCGGGAAGTCGAACACGTCGTAGCCGCCGAAGATCGGGAACCAGCCGAGCCCGACCGCGAACACCGAGACGAGCAGCAGCGCCATCCAGAAGTACGGGATGGACTGCAGCACGGTGGTCGCCGGGATGAGGTGGTCGACCCACGTTCCGCGCTTCCATCCTGCCCAGGCGCCGAGCACGACGCCGAGGATGAAGGAGATCACGGTCACCGTGCCGACGAGGATGAGTGTCCAGGGCAGCGCCTGCCCGATCAGCTCGCTCACCGGCGCGGGGAACTTGGTGACGGAGATACCCAGGTCGCCCTGGAACATGCGCCCCCAGTACGCGATGTACTGATCCCAGAGGGACGAGTCATCACCGCCGAGAAGCAGCTTGATGTTGCGGATCGTGGTCTCGGAGACCTCCCCGCCCGCTCGCTGCATCTTGGCGATCATGATGTCCGCCGGGTTCCCCGGCATGAGCCGGGGAAGCAGGAAGTTGAGTGAGATCGCGGCCCATAGCGTGAACGCGTAGAACCCGATTCTTCGTGCATAGAACTTCATGTCACTGACCGTGCTTCCTGCTCCCCCGACTCCATGTGCTTAGTTCGCCGGCTCGAGCTGCGTCAGGACGTAGCCCGCCGCGATCGCACCCCAGGACGGCGGGAAGGCGTAGAGGTCCTCCTCCGTCGGCCATCCCGTGAAGTCCTTCGTGTTGTAGAAGGTCTGCGTCGCGTTGATCACGAGCGGGATGTAGGGCAGATCACGGACGATCTCGGTCTGGATCGTGCCGTACAGCTCCTTCTTCTCTGCCTCGTCGTTCGTGCTGATCGCGGCCTGGACGGCCGTGTCGACGACGGGGTTGCTGTATCGGCTGAAGTTCCAACGCCCCGCGGGCACCTCCGAGCCCACCGCTGCGGTCGAACCGACGGTCGTGCCGCCGAACCAGTCGCGGTAGATCTGGAACGGGTCGGCCACCGAGGTTCCGACCACACCGCCGACGATCAGCTGGAACTCACCGCCCTGACGGGCGTCCGAGAATTCCTGCCACTGCACCGTGGATGCCGTGATCTTGATGCCGGCAGCCTCTGCCTGCTCGGCGATCAGCTTCGCCGCATCGTTGTAGTCGGTCCAGCCGTCGACCGAGATCAGGCTGAGCTCGAGCGGCACGCCGTCCTTCGCGTAGAAGTCGCCGTCCTTCGTGTAGCCGGCGGCCTCGAGGATCTCGCCAGCCTCGTCGGCGTTCGCCTCCTGGGGGCTGATCTCGTTGGCGGAGTCCGCGACCCACTTCTCGTCACGGGGCAGCAGCGCGAAGGTCGGCGAGATGTCGCCGGTCAGACCGACGAACGCCTTGTCCTTGATGGCCGCGCGGTCGATCGCGACGTTGAGCGCCTGTCGAACCGCGACGTCGGTCTGGGGACCCGTGCAGCCGAGCTCGGCGTTCGAGCACGTGTACAGGACGGTCGGGTCCTGCGGCGTGTTGATCCAATCGATCGCTCCGTTGCCCGTGACGTCGTCCGGGTTCGGGATGAACATGCCCGTCCAGTCGAGCTTGCCGGCGGCGAGCAGGTCCTGTGCGGTCTGGTTGTTGTCGACCGCGATGTACTGGACCTTCTTGACTCCGAGCTCGTCGGCGTCGCGGAAGTTCTCGTTGGCGACGAGCGTGTACGACTCGCTCGTCGTCTTGTCGACCACGTAGGCGCCGGAGCCGACCGGCTCTTCGTTGGCGAAGTTCGCGAAGTCGGTGACCTCCGCCCACACGTGCTCGGGGAGGATGTAGGTCGAACCGAGGCGCTGGAACTCGGTCGTGTACTGCGCGGTCGTGTACGTGAGGACGACCGTGGTGTCGTCGGTCGCCTCCGCCGAGACGAGACCGTTGCCCTCAGGGTTGTTGGCCTCGTAGGTGAAGGAGAACGCGACGTCCGCGGCGGTCAGCGGCTCTCCGTCGCTCCACTTGAGATCGGGCTTGATGGCGATCGTGATCACCGTGCCGTCCTCGTTGTATTCGTACGAGTCTCCGATCAGACCGACGGGCTCGGAATCCGCCGTCTTGTTGAAGAAGAACAGCGGCTCGTAGATCGGCCCGAGTGCACCGTGGAGCACGGTCGGGGCGAACGGGTTGTAGTTCGCGGTGATGGGGGTCTGGCTGCCGGCCCAGACACGAAGAGCACGGTCGCCATCGCCACCGCTCCCCTCGTTGCCTCCGCCTGCGCCACAGGCCGTCAGGCCCAGGGCGAGGACGGATGCCCCCGCCACAGCGGTGAGCGCGATCTTGCGCCTTCCGTTACGGATCATTCTGTATTTCCTCTCGGTGCTGCACTGCAGGAGGGATTTCTCCGGGTGGAGTCGAACTCCGGACGGAGTTCGCAACAGATCCCGAAAGGGATTTGTTAGGACAGTAACCTAACAAATCCCTTTCCTAGCGACAAGAGTCCAGAACGCTGGTATATAACGTTTCGGCCTCAGGGGCGGTGGCGTCATGAAGATGCACTAACAGTCGAGATGACACTAAGATCGGAGCAGGAGGTTAAGGTACATATGACCCAAAGCAGAGGCATCGACGTCGCCGTGTCGACCGTGATCCTCACCCTTCGACGCGCCGAGGACGGCTCGGCGGTGCTCGCGCTGCCACTCGTGCTGCGCACGCGCGAGCCGTTCGCCGGCCAGTGGGCCCTCCCCGGCGGCTGGCTCACCGAGACCGAATCGGCTGTCGACGCCGCAGCCAGGACTCTGGCCGAGACGACGGGACTGACGCCGAGCTATCTCGAGCAGCTCTACGCCTTCGGGGCCGTCGACCGCTCCCCCACCCGCGTCGTGTCGATCGTGTACTGGGCACTGCTCCGCCAGGATGACGTCGACGCGCAGAGCGCGGCGCATCGGGCATCCGGCAAGGCTCCGGAGAACGTGCGCTGGGTCGACCTCGATGAGCTCCCGGCGCTGGCCTTCGATCACACGAAGATCGTCGAGTACGCCCTGTGGCGACTGCGGAACAAGGTCGGCTACAGCCGCGTCGCCCACGGCTTCCTTCCTGCCGAGTTCACCCTGGCGGATCTCCGCGAGGCGTACGAGGCCATTCTCGGCAAGCACCTGGATCCGGCCAACTTCCGCCGCCAGGTCGAATCCGCCGGCAACCTCCTTCCCACCGACCGGTTCCGCACCGGCAACCACCGACCCGCCCGCCTGTACCGCTACAACACCGACGTCGAGCTGGCCGATCACGGCCCCCTCGGCCCCGAGGAGACGAGCACCCGATGAGCATCACCTTCGTTCCCACACCGGTCGTCCAGCCGATCGACGCCTCTGTCGATCACGCGATCCAGTCGATCGTGTCCGGCGCCTCGACCGACGCGACGTGCGCGACCGACCTCGCCGCCGGCCCCTGGGACTTCGACTCCCGCCCCGGATACGGTCCCGGGTCGTCGATGGGCGACGTCATCCCCACCGGCGCTCCGCGGCAGGGAGAGCTCCCCGCCGAGTACCGAGATGCCGGCGAGGCCGACCTCGACGAGCGCATCCGCATCGCGAAGGCCACCCTCGGTGACCGCGCCGTCGTGCTCGGGCACTTCTACCAGCGCGAAGAGGTCGTGCGGCACGCCGACTACGTGGGCGACTCGTTCCAGCTCGCGACCGCGGCGAAGGAGCGTCCGAACGCCGAGGCGATCGTGTTCTGCGGAGTGCACTTCATGGCCGAGACGGCTGATCTGCTCTCGGGACCCGACCAGGCCGTGATCCTGCCCAATCTGGCGGCCGGATGCTCGATGGCCGATATGGCGGACATCGATCAGGTCGAGGACTGCTGGGAGCAGCTCGCAGACGTGCTGGGCGACCTCGACACACCCGATGCGGGTGGACGGGTGCCGGTGATCCCCGTCACGTATATGAACTCGTCGGCCGCGATCAAGGGCTTCGTGGGGCGCCACGGAGGAATCGTGTGCACCTCCTCGAATGCGCAGACCGTACTCGAGTGGGCATTCGAGCGCGGTCAGCGCGTGCTCTTCTTCCCCGACCAGCACCTCGGCCGCAACACCGCGAAGGCGATGGGCGTACCGCTCGAGCGGATGCCGATGTGGAACCCGCGCCAGGCGCTCGGCGGATCCTCCGCGGCACAGCTCGTCGACTCGCAGGTGATCCTCTGGCACGGGTTCTGCTCGGTGCACCGCCGTTTCACCGTGGATCAGATCGACCAGGCGCGGGCCGAGCACCCCGGGGTCCGGGTGATCGTGCACCCTGAGTGCCCGATGGCCGTCGTGGACGCGGCGGACGAGGCGGGATCGACCGACTACATCCGTCGGGCGATCGCCGCGGCGACCACGCCGACCACCTTCGCGATCGGCACCGAGATCAACCTCGTCCGTCGCCTCGCGGCGCAGTTCCCCCAGCACGAGATCTTCTGCCTGGACCCGGTGGTGTGCCCCTGCTCGACGATGTACCGCATCCACCCCGGGTATCTCGCCTGGGTGCTCGAAGAGCTCGTCGCGGGCCGCACGCCGAATCGGATCACGGTGACGGCGGACGTGGCCGACCCCGCCCGCATCGCCCTCGAACGGATGCTGGCGGCGAAGCCGCCCGTGGCGGCGAGCGCCCGATGAACGTCGTCGTCGTCGGCTCGGGCATCGCCGGACTCACGACGGCCCTGCACGCGCACGAGACCGGTCACTCGGTCACGGTCGTGACGAAGGGTGCGCTGGGCGACGGCTGCACGGGGTACGCGCAGGGCGGCGTCGCCGGAATCTACGGCGTCGGCGACTCGGCGGCACAGCACGCCGCAGACACCATCGATGCCGGAGCAGGACTCTCGGATCCCGCCGCGGTCGATGTTCTCGTGCACGAGGGCGCGACCAGGATCGCGGAGCTGATCGCCCGAGGCGTCGCGTTCGACCGCTCACCCGACGGGCGGCTGCTGCTCGGGCGGGAGGCGGCGCACCGTCACGCACGCATCGTGCACGCCGGAGGGGATGCCACGGGAGCAGAGATCACCCGGGCGATGGTGGCCTCGGTCCGCGACGCGGATGTCACCGTCGTGGAGGGCGCCTTTCTGGCCGACGTGATCGCCGAGGACGGCGTCGTGCGCGGCGTGCGGGTCCAGGTCGGCGGGGCGGTCTCGGAGCTCTCCGCCGACGCGGTCGTGCTCGCCACGGGCGGCGCAGGGCACCTGTATGCGCATACCACGAATCCCCTCGGCACCACGGGCGACGGCATCGCCGCCGCCGTGCGGATCGGGGCCGCGGTGGCCGACCTCGAGTTCGTGCAGTTCCATCCGACGATCCTGGCCGAGGGTCCCGCCTTCCTCGTCTCGGAAGCGGTCCGCGGCGAAGGGGCGACGCTGGTGGACGCCGACGGCCGGCGATTCGTCTTCGACAGCCACCCGGACGGCGAGCTCGCCCCGCGCGACGTCGTCGCGCGGGCGATCGCCCGCCAGTCCGCCCGACAGGGCTCCCCGGTGCGTCTCGACGCGACCATGATCGGCGGACTCAGACTCGCGCAGCGATTCCCGACGATTGATCGCGTGACGCGGGAACGCGGTCTCGACTGGGCCTCCACTCCGATCCCGGTGACACCCGCCGCCCACTATCTGATGGGAGGCGTCGTCACCGACCTCGACGGGCGCACCTCCGTCCCCGGGCTCTTCGCCGTGGGCGAGGTCGCGCGCACCGGCGTGCACGGCGCGAATCGTCTCGCCTCGAACTCGCTGCTCGAAGGCGCGGTCTTCGGAGCCCGCGCGGCAGCCGCGCTCGGCACGCCCTGGCAGCATCCTCCCGTCAGCTCGCAGCGCGGCTCGGCGCCTCGCGCACCTCTGTCCGAGGAGTCGGAATCCACCGGCGAGATCGCTGTCGGCGCCGACTTCAGTCGCGCAGCGCTGCAGCGCCTGATGTGGGACCACGTCGGCCTGCTGCGCTCGGAAGAGGGTCTGCGACACGCCGCAACCATCGTCGGCCGCTGGCTCGCCGCGATTCCCGAGCCGGCCACCGTCCGCGAGCGCGAGGATGCGAACCTCCTCCTGCTCGCCCGCGCGACCGCGTCTGCCGCGCTCGCTCGCACCGATTCCGTCGGTGCGCACTTCCGCGAACCCCTCGCCTCACCTCTCCTGGAGACAGTCTGATGCTCACCGCCGCCCACATCACCCGCGTGGTCAGCGCAGCCCTCGAGGAAGACGCCCCCTGGGGCGACCTGACGAGCGCGACCCTGCTTCCCGCGGATGCCACCGCCACTGCCGACCTCGTCGCCCGCGAAGCGGGCACCTTCAGCGGCGGCGAGGTGTTCGCGGCCGCGTTCCACCTCACCGATCCGGCGATCGCGGTCGACGTGCATGTGGGCGACGGAGACGCCTTCGAGGCGGGCGACGTGCTCGCCTCGGTATCCGGCTCGGCCCGCGGCATCCTCACCGCCGAGCGCATCGCTCTGAACTTCACCCAGCGGATGAGCGGTGTCGCGACAGCCACCGCCGCCTACGTGCGCGCGGTCGAGGGGACATCGGCGCGGATCGCCGACACGCGGAAGACGACCCCGGGCATGCGAGCGTTCGAACGGCATGCGGTGCTCTCGGGCGGTGGTCACAACCACCGGTTCTCGCTGTCCGATGCGGTGATGGCCAAGGACAACCATCTCGCGGTGCTGAAGCGCTCGGGCGTCGACCTCGCCTCGGCTCTGCGGGATGCGCTCTCCCGGCTGCCTCACACGACGCACGTGGTCGTCGAGGTCGACCGGCTCGATCAGATCCCCGCCGTGCTCGACGGGGGTGCGCACACGGTGCTGCTCGACAACTTCTCTCTCGACGACCTGCGCGCCGGGGTCTCGATGATCGGCGATCGCGCGCAGGTCGAAGCCTCGGGCGGGGTCGCTCTCGACACGGTCGGGGCGATCGCGGCGACCGGGGTCGACGTCATCTCGGTCGGCGCCCTGACGCACTCCGCCCGGGCGCTCGATCTCGGTCTCGACGTGCGGATCGACTGACGGGGATGCTCTATCTCGATCACGCCGCAACGGCTCCGGTGCGACCGGAGGTCGTCGAGGCCATGCGCCCGTTCCTGACCGGGGTCTTCGGCAATCCGTCGAGCCACCACACGTACGGTGAGGCCGCGGCGAGCGCACTCGATGACGCACGGTCGCGGGTGGCCCGAGTGCTGGGCATGCGCGCGGGCGATGTGATCTTCACATCCGGTGGAACGGAATCGAACAATCTCGCGGTGAAGGGCATCGTGCTGGCAGCCCTCGCACGCGGTCGCCGGCATCTGGTCGTCTCGCCGATCGAGCACGAGTCGATCCTCGAATCCGCCGACCACCTGCGGCGCTTCCACGACGTCGAGGTGACGCCGATCCCCGTCGACGGCCTCGGCAGGATCTCCGTCGCCGCTCTGACGCAGGCCCTGCGCGATGACACCGCACTGGTCGCCTTCGGACACGCCAACAACGAGATCGGCACGGTCCAGGACGTCGCCTCCCTCGCAGCAGCCGCGAGGGAGGCAGGCGTCCCGGTGCATGTCGACGCCGTGCAGTCTGCGGGGTGGCTGCCGCTCAGCGGCCTCGGAGCGGATGCCGTCGCGATCGCCGGGCACAAGCTCGGAGCTCCGAAGGGGGTCGGAGCTCTCGCCGTGCGAGGGCGCGTCGCGCTCGAGCCGCTCATGCACGGGGGCGGCCAGGAACGAGGACGCCGTTCGGGCACCGAGAACGTCGCCGGCGCGGTGGCCCTCGCGACAGCGCTGGAGCTCGCCGACGCGGAGCGCGAGGAGGCGAGCGCCCGGGTCGCTGAGTCGACGGGGCGCTTCATCGCCGCGGTGCACGCACTCGTGCCGCAGGCGGCCCTCACCGGCGACCCCGTGACACGGCTGCCCGGCACAGCGAGCTTCACGTTCGCCGGAGTCAGCGGGGAGGCTGTCCTGCTCGAGCTCGAGCGTCGGGGCGTGGTGTCGTCGAGCGGTTCTGCCTGCGCCGCCGGAAGCGACGAGCCCTCGCATGTGCTTCTCGCATGCGGGATCTCCCCCGCGGTCGCGCAGACCTCTGTGCGGTTCACCTTCGGACGCGAGGCGCTCCCGCACGACCTGGCCGAACGGCTCGCCGGGCTGGTCGCCGAATCGGTGCGCGCGGTCACCCACCCCTGAACGACGAGCCCGACCGGCCGGCCATAGACTCGGCTCGTGACCGCCTCCGCCCCGATCGTGACCCTGATCGTCCCCGGCCGCGACATCGGCGCCTTCGCTCCTGCCGCACTCGAGTCGCTGCGCTCGCAGACCGAGACGCGGTGGAACGCGATCCTCATCGACGACGGATCCACAGACGACACGGCGGAGATCTTCGCCGCGGCAGCCGCATCGGATCCTCGGTTCCGGGCGGTGCAGCACGAGGCGTCCCGCGGCCTGGGTGCCGCGCGGAACGTCGGCATCGACCTCGTCGACACTCCCCTGATCGGCTTCCTCGACGGAGACGACGAACTCACGCCCTCTGCCCTCGAACGACTCGTGGGGACGCTCGCCGAGACCGGCAGCGATTTCGTCGCCGGCGCCTACGTGCGGTCGCGCTTCGACGGCGAGCGCTACGTCGCGGGGCGCGTGCAGCCGTGGGTGTCGGCAGCGACGTCGCCCGAACGACTCGCCACCACGATCGCGGAGCACCCTCGAGCGAGCGCGAACATCGTGGCTTGGTCGAAGGTCAGCCGCACCGAGTTCTGGAACGATCTGAGGTTCCCCGAGGGCGTCGCCTACGAGGATCAGGTGGTCGCCCAGCTGATGTACACACGGGCGCGCAGCTTCGATGTCATCCCCGACACCGTGGTGCGCTGGCGCCTGCGCGCGGACGGCACCTCGATCACGCAGGGGCGTGCGAAGCTCCCCGTGCTGCGCGACTATCTCACGGCTCTGCGCGGAGGAATCCGCGTGCTGCACGAGGCGGGGGCACAGGCCGCCGTCACTGCCCGTCTCGAGCTGATCCTGGCCATGGACATTCCGCCGCTGCTCGAGATCGCGCGCACGCACACCGAACCGGACTACTCAGACGAGGTCGACGCGTTCGTCGCCGAGATCGAAGCACTCCCCGAGCACGCCGCCGCCCGCCCCGATCCCGCCCTCACCGCCGCGCTGGCGTGGTGAGACCCGCACTCTGGAGACCGATGAACCAGTACCTCGCCGACCTCTTCTCGCTCGAGGGGCGCACCGCCGTCGTCACCGGTGGCAGCTCGGGCATCGGACGCGGCATCGCGACGGCACTCGCGAGCGCAGGCGCCTCGACCGTGATCGTGGCGCGCGGTGAAGCGCGGATTGCCGAGACCGTGGCGGAGCTCACCCGCGCCGGATGCCGGGCGGCAGGAGTCGTCGGAGACCTCGGCACGCGGGAGGGAATCCGAGCCCTCGCTGAAGCGGCCGTCGCGCCGTTCGGCGAGCCGGACATCCTGGTGAACTCCGCAGGGATCAACATCCGCCCGCCGTTCTCCGAGATCACCGAGGACGACTGGGACGCGACGATGACCGTGAATGCGCTCGCCCCTTTCCTGCTCGGCCAGCGCTATGCCACCGGCATGGCCGAGCGGGGCTACGGGCGCCTGATCCACATCAGCTCACAGCAGGCGCACCGCGCGTTCGTCGGCAGCGGCGTCTACGGCGCCTCGAAGGGAGCCGTGGAGTCGCTGATGCGCTCGGAGGCCGAGGCATGGGGAGGCACCGGAGTCACGAGCAACAGTCTCGTTCCCGGGTTCGTGCTCACCCCGCTCAACGCCCGGCTGCAGGAGGACCCCGAGCAGATCGCCGCCCTCGCCGCACGGACCATGATCGGACGCAACGGACTGCCGTCGGATTTCGCGGCCGCGGCCGTGTTCCTCGCCGGCGCCGGCTCGAGCTACGTCACCGGGCAGTCGCTGTTCATCGACGGCGGCCTGTCGGTGCACTGAGCACGTCTCACCCCTCGGCCGGGTAGACCCGCTCGTCGGCACGGGACACGTCGAGCAGCGGAACCGGAGCGGTGAGCGCGTCGACCGCATCGGCCCCGGCGGAATCCTCCGGAGCCCGGTCGGCCCGACGGTGGGCGAGGGCGGCGCGCACGCCTCCCGAGACGGCCGTCTCGACGGCCCTCTCCGTATCGAGCACTCGCGAAGCGGCCACCTGCTGCGCGGCGAGCTCGGCATAGAGGCCGCCCCGCGCGAGGAGCTCGGCGTGAGTGCCCGACTCCACGATCAGGCCGGCTTCGACGACATGGATGACGTCGGCACCCATGATCGTCGAGAGTCGATGCGCGATCGTCAGCGTCGTGCGCCCCTTGGCCGCTTCGTCCAACGCCTCCTGCACGACGCGCTCCGACACCGTGTCGAGAGCGGACGTCGCTTCGTCGAGCAGCAGCACGGGCGGATCCTTCAACAGCACTCGGGCGATCGCGATGCGCTGCTTCTCACCGCCCGAGAGACGGTATCCCCGTTCTCCGACCACGGTGTCATAGCCGTCTTCGAACCCGCTGATGATGTGATGGATGTTTGCTGCGGTGCAGGCGGCGATCATCTCCTCGTCCGTCGCGTCGGGTCTGGCGTACAGCAGGTTCTCGCGGATCGTCGCGTGGAACAGGTACGTCTCCTGCGAGACGATGCCGACCTGGTCGATGATCGACTCCTGCGTGAGGGTCTTCACGTCCGCTCCCGCGAACAGCACCGCGCCGCCATGCGCCTCGTACAGTCTCGGCGCCAGATACAGCACCGTCGTCTTGCCCGCACCCGAGGGACCGACGAATGCGACGTGCTGACCGGGCTCGGCCACGAACGAGACGCCCTGCAGGGTGGGGCGAGCATCGGGTGCCGCGTCCGGATAGCGGAAGACGACGTCGGCGAACTCGATCCGTCCCCGTGGCCCCGGCGCTTCAGCGACCGTGATCGCATCCGGGGCGTCCTGGATCTCGGGCACCAGGTCGAGGTACTCGAAGATGCGCGCGAACAGCGCAGACGACGTCTGAAGGTCGAGCGACACCCGCATGAGGCCCATCAGCGGCTGCAGCAGACGGGCCTGGACGGTCGTGAAGGCGACGACGGTTCCCGCGGTGATCGCGCCGGTGCCGCCGGCGATCAAGTAGCCCGAGACGAGGTAGATGACCGCGGGGACGCTCGCCATCAGCACCTGGACGACCGCGAAGAAGCCCTGCCCGCTCATCGCCCGCCGTACCTGCAGCCTCACCTGGTTGCGGTTCTCGGCCTGGTACCGCTGCGATTCGGTGCGCTGTCGGTTGAACGCCTTCGACAGGAGCATCCCCGACACGCTCAGAGTCTCCTGCGTGATGGAGGTGAGCTCGGACAGTGACTCCTGGGTCTCGCCGGCGATGCGCGCACGGACCTGCCCCACGCGTCGCTGCACGATGATGAGGAACGGCATGAGCACGACAGCGATCAGCGTGAGCCGCCAATCGATCAGGATCATCGCGACGAGGGAGGCGATGACCGTCACGACATTGCCGAGGATGCTGGTCACGGTGTTGGTCAGGACGCCCGAGACGCCGCCGACGTCGTTCTGCAGACGCGACTGGATGACGCCGGTCTTCGTCCGGGTGAAGAATCCGAGCTCCATGGCCTGCAGATGCTCGAACAGCCGGACCCGCAGGTCGCCCGTGACGCTGTTGCCGACGGTCGAGGTGAGCCAGGTCTGCGCGACGCCGAGGACGGCGGAGAGGAGGAAGAGCCCGACCATCGCCGAGACCAGCCAGATCAGGAGCTGCAGCTGGGGGCCACCGCCGTCGACGGGGAAGAGCGCGTCGTCGAAGATGCGCTGCACGATCAGCGGCGGGATCACGGCGATGGCGGCGCCGATCACAACCAATACGCCGGTCCAGAAGATGCGCCAGCGGTACGGACGGAACAGCGCGATCACCCTGGATCCGAGCCCGCTGATGCGCGGTGCCTCGGCGTTGAGCCGACGCTGTGCGCTCTCGTCCACACCGCGGAATCCCCCGCGTCCACCACCCATGCTCATGTCGCCAGCGTAGTCAGCACGCATGACCCCGGGACGCGCTCAGCGCGGGCGTCCGTCCGCTGAGAGCGGATTCAGAGGGATCCGGAATGAAATGTCCGAACCTGTGGTTACGCTGAGTGGTCCCCGCGCACTCGCGCGATCTCTCCCTCTCTTCAGTGCCTTGGAGGCCGTATGTCTGCCGTCGACACCGGGTCGATCACCACGCCCCCTCCCGCGCGCAGCGGCGAGATCGCCCGCAGCGACATGCGCGTGATCTGGCTCCTGCTCGTCGCCGCGTTCGTCGCGATCCTCAACGAGACCACGATGGGCATCGCGATCCCCCATCTGAACGTCGATCTGGGCATCCCGCCCGAGCTCGGCCAGTGGCTGACGAGCGCGTTCATGCTCACCATGGCGGTCGTCATCCCGACGACCGGGTTCATCCTGCAGCGCTTCACGACCCGTCAGGTCTTCATCGCCGCGATGATCTCGTTCTCGCTCGGAACCCTGGTCGCCCTCGTGGCGCCCGGCTTCGAGATCCTCCTCGCCGGCCGCGTCATCCAGGCCGCCGGCACGGGCATCATGATGCCGCTCCTCATGACCACCATCATGAACGTCGTCCCCGCCCAGTCGCGCGGACGCATGATGGGGCGCGTCGGACTCGTCATCTCGCTCGCTCCCGCGATCGGACCGACGCTCGCCGGTGCGGTCCTCGAGACGCTCCACTGGCGTGCGCTGTTCGCGATCATCCTGCCCATCGCGCTCGTCTCGCTGCTCATCGGCGTCAAGTGGATGACCAACCTGGGTGAGACCCGAGTGGTCCCCCTCGATGTCGTCTCCATCCCGCTCGCCGCTCTCGGATTCGGCGGCATCGTCTTCGGTCTCAGCCAGTTCGGCGGCGAAGGCGGATCCGGCGAGACCGCCGGTGTCGTCGCTCTCGTCGTGGGTGCCGTCGCACTCGCGCTGTTCGTGTGGCGCCAGCTGGTGCTGCAGCGGGTCGACGACGCACTGCTCGACCTGCGCGTGTTCCGCTCGGCGAACTTCACGTTCTCGGTCGTCATCATGACGATCCTCGCGCTGTCGATGTTCGGGACGCTGACCCTTCTGCCGCAGTACCTGCAGAACGTCGCCGGCCTCAACGCCCTCGAGTCCGGCCTCATCCTCCTTCCCGGTTCGGTGCTGATGGGTCTGCTCGGCCCCATCATGGGTCGGGTGTACGACGCACGCGGCACTCGCCCGCTGCTGATCCCCGGAACGATCCTCGTGTCGGCCGCGCTGTTCTACTACTCGACCGTCGGCGAGCACACCGTGTGGTGGGTCCTCATCATCGTGCAGGCGGCCATGTCGGTCGGACTCGCGATGTCGTTCACGCCGTTGTTCTCCGCGTCGCTCGGGTCGCTGCAGCGTTCGCTGTACTCACACGGCTCCGCTGTGCTGAACACCCTCCAGCAGGTCGGTGGCGCGGCGGGCGTGGCGGTGCTGACGGTGACGTACTCCGCCATCCTGCACGCCGGAGAAGCCGAAGGGCTCCCCACGGCGGTCGCCGGTGCGCCGGGTGCCCGCATGGCATTCCTCATCGCCGCGATCATCTCGCTGGCTGCGGTGGCGCTGAGCCCCTTCGTCCGCAAGCCGGCAGACGACGTCTCCGGCGGAGCGCACGGCGGGCACTGATCGTCCCGCTGCGGCGGCTTCTCCTGCTACTGCGTCTTCGGCGCAGGGAAGTGGCAGACGCCGCCGCTGCAGTACCCGGCGGCGTCGTCATCAAGCAGGTTCGGAGTTCCGGTCAGCGGCTGAAGCACGGTCGGTGCGTCCTGCTCGGCGGAGTCCTGTGTCTTGGCCATCATTCGATCGTACGCCTGTGGCGACGGCATGGCGCGGAAATGCGGCGGCGGCCGGGGGGCGGCTGATCATCAGACGTTCTGCCCTACGGTGGACGAGTGCTCAAACGACTCCTCGCCCGCTTCTTCTGGGCAGTCAGCCGCTGGACCCTCACCGCCGAGGCCACTCCTCAGAGACCCACCATCCTCATCGGTGCGCCGCACACGTCCAACTGGGACTTCGTGCTCATGCTGGCGATCGCGTGGAGACTGGGCATCGAGGTGCACTGGCTCGGCAAGAACAGCCTGTTCCGCGGGTGGCGGGGTCCGATCATGCGTCGTCTCGGCGGCATCGCCGTGGACCGCGCCGACCCGGCGCGGGTCGTCAACGACGTCGTGGAGCAGGTCCATTCCGGCGGCGTCTTCGGCCTCGTGATCACGCCCGACGGCACTCGCGGGGGCAACGAGTACTGGAAGTCCGGCTTCTATCGGATCGCACGAGAGACCGGGATGCCGGTGACTCTCGGTTTCGTCGACCGCACCACGATGACCACCGGACTCGGCCCCACGATCGAGCTGACGGGGGACGTCGCCGCTGACATGGACAGGATCCGGGCGTTCTACGCAGACAAGGCCGGTCTCCGTCCCGAACGCCGCACCGTGCCGCGGCTGCGCGAGGAGCACGCGAACGGCGACAGCTGACAACGCCGTCTCAGGCCGAGTCCTCCTGCTCGATCTCCGACCGGGCCTCGGAACGGGCGTACTCCAGATCGTCGTCGGACAGCGTCTCGGCCATGCCGACCACAGCCCCGGTGATCGTCCTGATCTCATCCCGCGTTCGCGCGCCGAGGTGCGGCGCGGTATCTCCGAGCACCTCGACTCGCGCCTCGAGCGACAGCCCGGGCCACCACTCGCGGATCGGTGGAAGCGTCATCCCCTGCTCCTCGAGTGCATCTGCGCAAGAGTCTGGACAGACTCCGAGCGGTGCCGCAAAACTGACTGCATGGAACCCGACCACCGATCTGCACCGTCGAGCGAGCTCGACGACCGACGAGACGGACGCGACGAGACTCGGAACGAGCGCGCCGACCGCAACTGGGAGGAGCTCCTGCAGGAGCTGCGAGTGATGCAGACCGGTACGCAGATCCTCACCGGATTCCTGCTGGCCGTCGCCTTCACTCCCCGCTTCGAGGACATGGACGAGGTCCAGAGGGATCTGTACGTGGTGCTGGTGGCACTCGCCGCGCTGGCGACGATCCTGGCGCTCGCGCCGGTGGGCATGCACCGGGCGCTGTTCGGTCGCCGCCGCAAACCCGAACTCGTCCGGGTGGCCGCTCGGATCGTGAAGATCGACCTCGTGGCGATCTCCGCACTGACGATCGGTGTGACCACCCTCATCATCGACTTCACCGTCGATCGCGCCGCCGGGCTCATCGCGCTCGTCTCCTCACTGGTCGCCGTCCTCCTCCTCTGGCTCGTCCTCCCGCGCCTGGTCCGGCGAGAGGCCGAACGTACGCGGGAGGACGAACGAGAGTGAGACGTCAGCTCAGCTGGTCGCGGGAGTGCGGTTCTCGGCACTCACCATCCACGCGAACTGCTCCAGGCTCTCGAGCACCGCGTGCAGGATGTCGGCCGACGTGGGGTCTTCCTCGTCGACGGCATCGTGCACGTCGCGGATCGTCCCGATCGTCGCCTCGAGGCGCGCGGTGATGAGGTCGATCGTGTCGGTCGTCGAGACCTCGCCCATCGGGAACGCGGGAAGAGAGGTCGATTCCGCGATCGTGTCCGTGCGTCCGTCGGGCACCGCGTGCAGTGCCCGCATCCGCTCGGCGACCGTGTCGCTGAACGTGCGCGCGGCGTCGATGATCTCGTCGAGCTGACGGTGGGTGTCCCGGAAGTTGCGTCCGACGACGTTCCAGTGTGCCTGCTTGCCCTGTAGTGAGAGCTCGATCAGGTCGACCAGCACGAGCTGCAGGTTCGCGGCGAGGGTGGGCGACGCCGTGAATCCCTTCTCGGCGTTCTGCCTTCTCGTCGTCTTCGCTCCGCGCTTGGATGCGGTGCCGGTCTTGGACGCGCTCTTGGACGTGCTCTTCTCAGCCATGAGTCCTCCTGGGGTTGGAAACTGCGAGATTAGCTCCGCTCGCGGCCCGTATCGAGGGGGTTGACAGTCCCCCCGGTCTCATCAGATCGTGGCGCAGTGACGAAATCAGAGAGAGCACAGACCGAGATCGACGACCACGCATCGGATGTGGTGATCGGCCCGACCTCGGAGTCGGATGCGGGTGAGGTGCTCACCCTGCAACGCGCGGCGTTCGTGTCGGAGGCGCAGATCTACGGCAGCGCCGATATGCCCCCGCTGACCCAGACGCTCCCCGAAGTGGAGGCCGAGCTGCGTTCCAGCAGCGGCCTCGCGGCGCGCAAGGACGGACGGCTGGTCGGGGTCATCCGGTTCGTCGAGGACGACGGCGTGCTACTGATCGGCAGGATCGCGATCGCGCCCGACATGCAGGGAGAGGGCATCGGGCGCACGCTGCTCGACGCGGCCGAACGCGCGTCGAGCGCGGATGTGGCCGAGCTCTTCACCGGCAGTCTGAGCGAGGCCAACATCCGCCTGTACGAGTCATGCGGATACGAGGAGGCCGAGCGCGTGCCGCAGGGCGACGGAACCGAGCAGGTGTTCCTGAGAAAACCTCTGCGTCAGGTGTGAGACCCCTCTGAACGGGCGCGTCGGGTTGAATCGTCCCGCCGAGTGCGGAATCGTGGCCCGTCACGCCGCACCCGCGTCGTGACCGCAACCGGAAGGAGAGTCCTGTGCTCACCCTCACCGATAACGCCACCGCAATCGTGAACACCCTCGTCAGCCGTCAGACCGACGCTGACGACGCCGGGCTTCGCATCCACTCCACGCCCGCCCCTGGACCGGATGGGGGTGCGCGCCTCGCCGTCCTCGTGACGCCGGACCCGGAACCCGACGACCAGGTCGTCGAGGTGTCGGGCACCCGACTCTTCCTCGATGAGACCGCCGCAGCCGCGCTCGATGACAAGGTGCTCGACGCCGGCGTCGATGACGAGGGATCCGTGTCCTTCGCCGTGCTTCCGCAGGTCTCCTGAGGAGATCCGCCACCGGGTGCCGCGGCTCATCGAGCCGCGGCATCCGTGCGTCTGGGACTGCCGCGCATCCGCCTCGCGTAGGTTAGACGGAGACCCGTGATCGTCGCGGATCCAGAAGGACCGTTCCCCCGCATGAAGCTGGCATTGCTCCGTCGCTACGTCGTCCTCGCTGAGACGCTGCACTTCCCCCGAGCCGCTTCCCAGCTGGGCATTCCCCTGGCCTCCCTATACACCTCTCTCGACAAGCTCGAGGACGAGGTCGGACACACGCTGATCAATCGCGAAGGGACGCCGCGACTCACGAACGTGGGAGAGCTGTTCCTCGCCGAAGCGCAGGCGACCGTGGCCGCCGCTCCCCCGCCCGCGCCGAAGACGGCGGGCCCGGCGGGCGGCAAGGCCAAGGCGTCCAAGGGCAAAGGTCGCGCGCCCATCGTGAAGGGTCAGCCGAAGCCCTACAAGAAGCGTCAGGGTCGCTGAGCCTCAGCGTTCGGTGACCTGGCCGCTCTCGACGGACCACCGCCGATCGGTCTGGACAGCCTCCAGCATCCGTCGGTCGTGCGTGACCAGCAGCAGAGTTCCGGTGTACGACTGGAGCGCCTGCTCGAGTTGTTCGATCGCCGGCAGGTCGAGGTGGTTGGTCGGCTCGTCGAGGACGAGCAGATTGACTCCCCGCGCCTGCAGCAGCGCCAGTGCCGCCCGCGTGCGTTCACCCGGTGACAGGGCTTCGACGGAACGCGTGACGTGGTCTGCCCTCAGACCGAACTTCGCCAGCAGCGTGCGCACCTCGGCCGACGACATCTCGGGCACGAGAGCCTCGAACGCATCGGCGAGCGCAGAATCGCCGATCAGCAGCGACCGAGCCTGGTCGATCTCGCCGATCTGCACGCTGCTCCCGAGCGCCGCGGTCCCCTCGACGGGTTGCTGTCGTCCGAGGAGCCCACGGAGCAGAGTCGACTTGCCGGCGCCGTTGGGACCGGTGATTCCGATGCGGTCGCCGACGTCCACCTGCAGAGACAGCGGCCCCAGCGTGAACGCGCCCTGCTGGAAGACCGCCCCGTTGAGTGTCGAGACCACGCTGCTCGATCGGGGCGCAGAGCCGATCGTGAACTCCAGCTGCCATTCCTTGCGCGGCTCCTCGACCTCGTCCAGTCGTGCGATCCGGCTTTCCATCTGACGCACCTTCTGCGCCTGCTTCTCACTCGACTCCGTCGACGCCTTGCGCCTGATCTTGTCGTTGTCCGGAGCCTTCTTCATCGCGTTCCGGACGCCCTGGCTCGACCATTCTCGCTGGGTGCGCGCCCGCGCGACGAGGTCCGCCTTCTTGTCGGCGAACTCGTCGTACTTCTCCCGCAGGTGCCGACGCACGACGGCGCGTTCCTCGATGTAGGCGTCGTAGCCGCCCCCGTAGAGACGATTCGATCCCTGGGCGAGATCGAGTTCGAGCACGCGGGTGACGCTGCGAGCCAGGAACTCGCGGTCGTGGCTGACGAGAACGACGCCGCCGCGGAGACCGCGTACGAACGCCTCGAGGCGCTCCAGCCCATCGAGGTCGAGGTCGTTGGTCGGCTCGTCGAGGAAGACGATGTCGAACCGCGACAGCAGCAGTGCGGCGAGTCCGACGCGAGCCGCCTGGCCGCCGGACAGGCCGGTCATGAGCGCGTCCTCCGCGACGCCGCTCGTGCTCGGGAGTCCGAGGTCGGCGAGCACCGCAGGGATGCGCTCCTCGAGATCGGCGGCACCGCTCGCGAGCCACCGATCGAGCGCCTGAGAATAGGTGTCGGCGGGGTCCGTGCCCGCCGGGGCGAGCGTGGGATCGCCGAGCGCCGCTGCAGCGGCATCCATCTCACTCGTCGCCGTCGCGCAGCCCGTGCGGCGCGCGATGTATCCCGCCACCGTCTCGCCGTCGACGCGCTCATGCTCCTGAGGCAGCCAGCCGACGAAAGCGTCGGTGGGCGCGAGCGAGATCGACCCGCCCATCGGCGCATCCACACCGGCGAGCAGGCGGAGCAGAGTCGATTTCCCTGCGCCGTTCGCACCTACCACGCCGATGACGTCACCGGGAGCGACAGTCAGGTCGAGGCCCTCGAAGAGGATGCGGTGGCCGTAGCCGCCTGCCAGGTTCTGGGCGACGAGGGTGGCGGTCATCAGACCAGTCTGTCAGGCTCACGGCTGGTCCACGCCCGCCCCGGCCCGGTGACCGTCAGGCCACGGCGCGGAAGAAGAGCGAGAACCAGAGGATGAAGAAGGCGACCTGAGCGAGCGTGCCGAGGATGCCGATCACCATCGCCCACCGAGCGAGGCCCCGGCCGGACTCGGTGTTCCCGGGAGCGTCCAGCTGTCGGCGCGCGAAGATCGACAGGATCACACCCGCAAGAGGGATCACGAACGCGGCGATGAAGCCCACCAGGGCGAGCAGGTTCGTCTTGGCCTGAGCTGCATACTGGGTCACGAGATCAATATAGAGCGCGACTCTCGTCAGACCGTCGTGTGCGCGTCACTCACGAGGGTCACGTCATAGCCTTCCGCCGCCTCGCGCTGCATCGTGGTGCGTACGCAGAAGTCGGACTGCGCGCTGGTGATCAGTCAGTCCCAGTCCAGGTATTCCTCGATGATCACGCCGGTCTCGATCGGGTGGTGCATCGGGAACAGGTGGTCGCCGGCGATCGTCTTGATGCTGGAACGGTCAGGCATCGTGGCCTGCAACGCCTCGGCAGTGGCGGCCGGGGTGTCGGTGTCTTCGGTTCCCTGAACGATCAGCACGGGGATCGCCGGTGCGACGGCGATGTCGACGTCCTCGACGCCGAGCAGCAGCAGACCGTTGGCCCGGTCGCTGTGCGCTGCCACGAGGGCGCGTGCGATCGTCCCACCGAAGCCATGACCGCCGACCCAGGTGTCCTCGATTCCGACGTGATCGATCACGTCGATGACGTCGTCGACACGCTCGTCGAGCGAGGCATCGGATGCCGCGCGGTGGCCGATCCGCAGCACATGGAAACCCGCCTCTTCGGCGAGATAGTGCGCGGCGACGCCCAGCACGTCGGCGGCGAGTCCCTGCTCCTGGATCAGAACCAGCTTGACCGGACCGTCTCCCTCATCCACGAAGGGGATCGCGCGGCCCTCTGGCTCGAAGATCTGGGTATCGGTCATGGGCGCGCGGCTCCTCGTTCGGATGTCAGGGATCGCTTTCCAGCGTAGTCGAGCCCGTCGGCGGAGATCGGCCCCGCCCCACCTCAGGCGCGCAGGGGCGTAGAGTCAGGCCAGGAGCTGACTCTGGTTCCCCGAAGATGGGAACCCGTTGTCAGACACGACACGCTCGTCCGTCCATACCCCGACCTCCGGCCCGGAGCTTCTGACCCTCGGCCTGCTGGCGAACTCCTCGATGGAGAACGAACGGCGCCTCCCGATCCATCCCCGCCATCTCGACCGCATCGACGCGGATGTGCGCGCTCGCATGATCGTCGAGCACGGGTACGGCGCCGACTTCCAGCTGGAGGCCGGCTATGTGGAGTCCCGCGTGGGCCGGGTCGCCGCGCGGTCTGACGTGCTCGCCTCCGCTGACGTGCTGCTGCTGCCCAAGCCGCAGCTCGCGGATGTCGCCGAGATCAGCGCTGGCGGCATCCTGTGGGGCTGGCCGCACTGCGTGCAGGACGTCGCTCTCACGCAGACCGCGATCGACAGCCGTCTCACGCTGATCGCCTTCGAGGCCATGAACCACTGGACCCCGCAGGGAGACATGAGCCTGCACGTCTTCCACAAGAACAACGAGCTGGCCGGCTACTGCTCGGTCATCCATGCGATGAGCCTCGTCGGCTCGACCGGGGACTACGGCCCGCGCCTGCGCGCAGTCGTCATCGGCTTCGGGGCGACGGCACGCGGCGCGGTGACGGCATTGAATGCTCACGGGGTGCACGACATCGAAGTCCTCACTCAGCGCGGGGCGGCCGCCGTGGGCTCCCCCATCCACAACTCGCACCTCACTCAGCTGAACACCGACGACGGCCCCACGCACCTCAGCGAGGTCGAGACGGAGGACGGCTCCGTGCTGCTCCCCGACTTCCTGGCGACGTACGACATCGTCGTGAACTGCACCCTGCAGGATGTCGCGGCGCCGTTGACGTATCTGCGCACCGAGGACCTGTCCCGTTTCGCCTCGGGCAGCCTGATCATCGATGTGTCGTGCGACGAGGGCATGGGCTTCGAGTGGGCGACCCCGACGACCTTCGACGAGCCGATGTTCACGGTGGGTCAGGGCGTGAACTACTACGCCGTCGACCACAGCCCGTCGTATCTCTGGAACTCGGCCACGTGGGACATCAGCGAAGCTCTCCTGCCTTTCCTCCGCACTGTTCTCGAAGGCCCCGACGCGTGGGCCGAGAGCTCGACGCTCACACGCGCGATCGAGATCCGCGACGGAATGATCCAGAACCCGAGCATCCTGAGCTTCCAGGGACGATCGACGGATTACCCGCACGCCCTGGCGGTGTGACGCGCGCTAGATGTTCCGTTTGAGCCCGACGTGGGCCGTCTGGTAGCCGAGCCGGGTGTAGAACGCGCGGGTGCGATCCCGAGCCTCGTCTGTGGTGATCTGTGACAGCGTCGCCCCCCGCGCACGACCGAACTCGTGCGCCCACTCCAGCATCGCCGCGCCCAGGCCCCGTGATCGCTCCGCCGTCGCGACACGCAGTCCCTCGATCTGCAGTCGGGTCGACCCGCCGCGAGAGAGCCCCGGGATGACGGTCAACTGCATGGTGGCGACGATGCGGTCGGCGCTGTCCCGGACGACCCCCAGGTAGTTGGATGCGTCGCGGATGACGGCGCGGAAGCCCGCCTCGTATCGGTCGAGTTCGACACTCTCACGGTCTGCACCGAATCGATCGTCCGACAGCAGCGCTGCGATCGCCTCGATGTCATCCCGAGTCGCCCGCTCGACACGGAAGGTTCGGCCCGCCACCTGCAGTCGTCCCCGCACTGAGGACCGCGCGTCGGCCTGCATCCTGGCTACGAGCAGGTCGAGCCATCCGCCGACATTGGTGCGAGCCTCTGCGGTGTCGGGATAGCGGCATCTCAGGTGCAGACCGGACTCGTCCAGGATGAACCACAGCATGACGCCGTCGGTGTCGGTTGCCGCGCTGACGTACTGGGCGTCGAGCCCGACGGAGTCGATCCGCACGGGCAGCCTGCGCAGATCCAGCCACGAGATCGCGAACATCCCGGGAGCCACCGGCATCCCACCCCACGGTGCGAGCACATCTGCGAGCGGCCACGCACCGAGTTGTACTGCTTCCTTGACGGCCGCTGCTGCAGCGTGCGGTTCGGCGAGCTCCGATTCGAGGACGGAATTCGTGATGAACCAGCCGACCGAGTCATGCCAGTCGTCCTCGAAGCGACTGTGCACGGGGAACACGGCTCGCAGCGCAGTACCCGCGACTTCGCGCGTCACCGCAGTCATCGCGACGACCGCAGATGCGAGCGTGGAGACGCCATCGTCACGGGCCTGCGCGGCGAATGCCGCGGCGTCGTCGACATCGAACACATCGCGCACTTCCACGCGCTCGCGATGCGGCTCGGGTGCGCCCAGCGACAGGGGGAACTGCGGCATCACACCGCCGCTGTCCGCGATGATCGCTTCCCATCGCCGCCGCACGTGGTCCGGTGCAGGGTCCTTGTCCAGCAGCGCCTGCGTGTGTTCGACGAATGCCGGCGCCGACCTCAGCGTCGACATCGGTTTCGCGCCCGTCTTGCCCGCGTCCAGCGCGGACAGCAGATCGCGCACGATCACGAGCATCGACCACATGTCGACGTGCGCGTGGTCCGCCGCGATCACGACCGTGAGCCCCGCAGCGGTCTCCAGCACGCACAGCCGATGGGACGGACGTCCGTATGGGGAGCACTCCGCGTCGAGGATATCGCGCAGCGCGTCATTGACCGCCTGACCAGGGCCCACCTGATGCTCGACCCAGCTTCCGGGGCTGATCTCGATCTCGTGAAGCGTCGGATCGCCGTCCGCACCACGTGCGAAGGCCGATCGCAGCGTGCCATGTCGAGCGACGACAGCCAGCCACGCATCCGCGATCGATTCACGATCGGTCTGTGCGGGCAACCGGAACGACAGAGCCATCCAGGAGCCGGGTCGGTCACCCGCCCCGACATGCAGTCGCTGGTCGAACGACACGGGCAGGGGTCGTCCGAGCGCGGACGCGCTGACGTCGTACCCCCAGAGCCGTCCGAAGGGGAGGCGGAGGTGCGTGACGTTGGTCAGTCGCATGGGTAGCACCATATCGTCCGGATAACCTGATCACTCAACACGACTGCCCGAGCAGACTCGCTCAGTCATCGATCGAGGAGCCTGATGCCCACCTTCGAGGTACCCGGAGCCGAGCTGGCTGTCGCCCTGAGCGATGAAGGCGGGCACCCCGTCGTCCAGCTGCATGGCCTCACGTCGAGTCGGGCCCGCGACCGGGTGCTCAATCTCGACCTCGGTCGCGGACTGAGCGGAACTCGACTCCTGCGGTACGACGCACGCGGCCATGGCCGTTCGACCGGGCGGAAGGTTGCCGACGACTATCGCTGGCCGAACCTGGCGGATGATCTTCTGCGGTTGCTCGATCATTGGTTCCCCGGCGAGCGCGTCCACGGGGTCGGCCCCTCGATGGGTGCCGCGACCCTTCTGCACGCTGCGTCGCTCGAGCCGGACCGCTTCACCGGACTCACACTCATGGTGCCGCCCACCGGGTGGAAGACCAGACCCGATCAAGCGGATATCTACCGAGCCGCGGCTGCGCTGATCGAAGCCGATGGTGTGGAGGCGTTCCTCGCCGGCACGCGCGGATCGACGCCACCCCCGGCCGCCGTCTCGGCACCGGAGACATGGCCCGACGTCGCCGATGCCCTTCTGCCGTCGTTGCTTCGCGGTGCAGCGCTCAGCGACTTGCCCGCCCCTGAGGCGGTCGCAGGGATCGATGTGCCGACGACGATATTGGCCTGGGTGGACGACCCCGGCCACCCGCTGTGGACCGCAGAATCCCTTGCCGAGCTGCTCCCGCACGCGACCCTGGCGGTCGCCCGCACTCCTGAACATGTCGAAGCCTGGCCCGAGCTCTTGAGTCAGGATGTCGAGCGTCGCAGCTAGACCGGCTGTGCGCGCCGAGTTCGCTCGCGACTCCACAGCATGGCGATCATCGCCCGTCGCTGTGACGCTCGTATCCGCACCGACCGCGCAGTGATATCTTCATGCGGTGAGGCCAGAATTCGGGGATACCGCAGACGCGACTTTCGCCGTCACCCTCGTGGTGGACATGCCGATCACCAAGCTCCATGCGCTGGACGTCATCGCTTTCGCGGCGGACAGCGCCATCCGAGACGCCCGCACCGCGTCCCCTCGGGTACCGCTGTCGCCCGACGCCTGGGCAGAGGTGCAGATCCCACGCTTCGCCGATCCGCCGCCGATCGCCATCGACGTCTGCTCTGACGCAAGCGTCGACGTCGCGAGCGCTGCCGCCGACCGCCTCACGGAGGCACTGATGCAGGTCGGCTGGACCGTGCGTGCTCGACGTAGCGACGAGATCTGATTCGCACCCCGCGGCTTCGTACGCGCCGGTGCCGATCTCCTCAGCACTCGGGCAGAACCTCGCTCAGTTGTTGAAACGGAACTCCACGACGTCGCCGTCCTGCATGACGTAGTCCTTGCCCTCGAGGCGCGCCTTGCCCTTGGAGCGGGCTTCGACGACGGACCCGGTCTCGACGAGGTCGTCGAACGAGACGATCTCAGCCTTGATGAAGCCCTTCTCGAAGTCGGTGTGGATGACTCCGGCGGCCTGCGGCGCCTTGGATCCCTTGGGGATCGTCCACGCGCGCGCCTCTTTCGGGCCAGCCGTGAGGTAGGTCTGCAGTCCGAGAGTGTCGAAGCCGATGCGGGCGAGCTGGTCGAGACCGGACTCGTCCTGCCCGGTCGACGCGAGCAGCTCTGCGGCATCCTCGGGGTCGAGGTCGATCAGCTCGGACTCGATCTTGGCGTCGAGGAAGATGGCCTTCGCCGGGGCGACCAGCGCGGCGAGCTCCGCCTTGCGGGCGTCGTCGGTGAGCACGCCCTCGTCGACGTTGAAGACGAAGATGACCGGCTTGGCGGTGAGGAGTCCGAGCTCGCGGATCGGCGTCAGATCGATGCCCGCGACGGACAGCAGCACACCACGCTCGAGCGCATCCTTCGCCGCGTTGGCGGTCTCGAGGACGACGGGCTCGATCTTCTTGCCGCGCACCTCCTTCTCGTACCGCGTGATCGCCTTGTCGACGGTCTCGAGGTCGGCCAGCATGAGCTCGGCGTTGATGGTCTCCATGTCGGATGCCGGATTGACCGCACCGTCCACGTGCACGACATCGTCATCTGCGAACCCGCGCACGACCTGGGCGATGGCATCCGCCTCGCGGATGTTCGCGAGGAACTTGTTGCCGAGTCCCTCTCCCTCGCTCGCGCCGCGCACGATGCCGGCGATGTCGACGAACGACACCGCGGCGGGCAGGATGCGCTCGCTGCCGAAGATCTCGGCGAGCTTGTCGAGACGAGGATCGGGCAGGTTCACCACCCCGACGTTCGGCTCGATCGTCGCGAACGGATAGTTCGCCGCGAGCACGTCGTTCTTGGTCAGAGCGTTGAAGAGGGTGGACTTGCCGACATTGGGCAGGCCGACGATTCCGATAGTGAGAGCCACGGGGGTCGAGTCTACCGGTCGCAGATGCGCAGCCCCTGCGGGTGTCGGTGTCAGGCTCGCACGGCGCGGAACGCGTGCGTCACGTAGGGCAGGTCGATCGTCCCCTCACCGTCGAGTCCGAGCTCGTCGAACAGCGCGTCCATCTGCCGTGTGATCTCTGAGCGTTCGTCGTTCGACGCCGCGATCAGGTAGCTGCGCGAGCGCGCCATCTGATGCAACTGCGTCCGGTTCATCGCCCGGGTCCACTCCCACTGCTGCTTCTCAATCCCCGTGAAGGGGGCCTCGATGCGCGGGCCGTCGGAGCCGGGTCCGTTGACCATGTCCTCCGCCGGACTGCTGTGCATGATGTCAGTGAGACGGCGCACCCAGTCCGCGCGTTCGTCGCGGATGTTCCAGATCAGCCCCAGCACTCCCCCGGTGCGGACGACTCGTCCGAGTTCGAGGGACGCCGCAGACGGCTCGACCCAGTGCCAGGCCTGACCCAGCACGGCGGCGTCGAGGCTGGCGTCGGGCAGCGGCATCCGTTCGGCTGTTCCCTGGAAAGTCGGAACACCGGGAACGCTGCGCCGCAGTGTCGCAAGCATGGCGGCGTCCGGATCCACGGCGACGACCTCGGCATCCGGGGCCTGCGCGAGCACACGTGTGAGCTTTCCGGTGCCCGCGCCCACGTCGGCGATGCGACGGGAGCCGTGAGGCATCGGATCGAGCATCCACGACACGGCCTCGAAGGGATACTCGGGTCTTCCCGCCTCGTAGTTCGCGGCCTCGGCGCCGAAGGATGTCGCTCGGTCGGTACTCATGTCGCCAGCCTACGGCGCGTCATCCTGGAGCGTCTCGGATGCCGGGAGAGAGTGGGGATGTGCCACTGGATTTTACCGCAATCGACTTCGAGACGGCGAACTCCAGCCCCGCCTCGGCCTGCTCCGTCGGCCTCGTGCGGGTGCGCGACGGCAGGATCGTCGCCACCGCCGGATGGTTGATCCGCCCGCCCGCCGGTCACGACGAGTTCCAGGAGTGGAACACCAAGATCCACGGCATCCGCGCCCACGACGTGATCGACGCGGCCACCTGGGCCGATCAGTTCGACCGCCTGTGCGCCTTCGCCGGCGCCGACGTGCTCGTGGCGCACAACGCGGGCTTCGACCTCAACGTGCTCCGCCGGGCGTCCGAGGCCACCGGCGGCGACTGCCCGCCGTATCGCTCGCTGTGCAGCCTGCAGGTGGCTCGCAAGACCTACGACATCGAGTCGTACCGACTCCCGAAGGCCGCAGAGGCTGCGGGCTTCACCGGCTTCTCGCACCATGACGCGCTTGCGGACGCGCTCGCGTGCGCCCACATCATCATCGACGCCGCTCGCCGACACGGCGCGTCCGACGTCTTCTCCCTGGCGGATGCATTGTCGCTGCGAGTGACCGAGCCGGTCCTCGCCACCCCGGAGCGCGCGGTCGCCTGAGTCGCACCGGACGAATGTCCGTGGCCGAGCGCATCATGGAGCACATGGATGCTCTCACGCTCGTTCTTCTCCTGGTCGCGCTCGCGGCCGGCGCCGCCGTGGGGTGGTTCCTCCGCGGATCGCGCGGAGCAGCAGACCTCGCTCGCGCCGAGGCCGAGCTCGCCGCAGCTCGAGACGATCGCGACCGACAGTACGACCTGTATCGGGATGCCGTCGAGCACGCGAGGCTCGAGCAGCGCGCCGAGGCGCAGCGGGTGCAGCAGCAGAATGCGGTGCTCACCGCTCTCGCTCCCGTGCGCGAGAGTCTCCAGCAGATGCAGCAGAAGGTCTCGGCGATCGAGCAGGAGCGTCATGCGCAGTTCGGATCGCTCGCGGAGCAGCTCAGGCGCGCGCAGGAGTCCGACGAGGCGTTGCGCTCGACGACCGAGTCGCTCGCCGGAGCACTGCGCTCGACCGCCACACGAGGGGTCTGGGGTGAGACGCAGCTGCGACGGGTCGTCGAGGCCGCAGGGCTGATCCGACACGTCGACTTCGATCTGCAGTCCAGCATCTCGTCAGACCGGGGTCAGGGACGGCCCGACATGGTGATCCGTCTCGCCGGCGGCACATCGATCGCGGTCGACGCCAAGGTTCCGCTCGATGCCTACCTCGAGGCATCGGCACTGCCGATCGGGGACGCGCATGAGACACAGCGTCGCTCCCACATGCAGAAGCACGTGAAGGCCGTTCGCGCGCACGTGGACGCACTCGCGAAGAAGGCGTACTGGACGGGCCTCGACGCCAGTCCTGAGTTCGTCATCTGCTTCCTGCCGAGCGAGTCGCTGCTCGCCGCAGCCATCGACGAAGACCCGACGCTGCTGGACTACGCATTCACGAAGAAGGTGGCGCTCGCGTCCCCGGTGAATCTGTGGGCCGTGCTCAAGACCGTGGCCTACAGCTGGACGCAGCAAGAGGTGTCGACCGAGGCGCGCGCACTGCTGAATCTCGGCACCCAGCTCTACGACCGACTCGGCGTCCTCGCGGGGCACGCCGACGATCTGCGCCGCGCACTCGAGCGCACGGTCGACAGCTACAACAGATTCGCGGGTTCGCTCGAGAGCCGTGTGCTCGTGACGGCCAGGCAGTTCCCCGGAATCAGCGCGTCGACGCTCGACTCCGCCCCACCGGCGATCACCGCGCAGACGCGACGCTTCACCTCGGCAGAGCTCATGAGCGGCTCCGGTGCGGAGATCGGCTCCGAGCTCCGCATCCCCCATGCTGCTGACGATGCGTCCGCTGCGCCGGGTACGTCGATCCAGGCCGATGTCGGAGACGTTCGCGGCCGGGTCAGCGACGAATCGGCGAACGCGGATTCAGCATCCCGACCGGTCGAGGCGGAAGAGCCCCGCCGCTGAGATCAGGCGACGCCCGGTACGCCGCTGAGCAGCAGGATCACGAGGCCGCTGGTCACGACGAAAGCTCCGACCATCCACCAGGAGCTGATCTCGTGCCCCTCGTCGAGGCGCTTGCGGAACAGCACGTCCGCACGTCGAGCGGGATCTGAGACAGCCGTCTTGACGACAGGCGCCGCCGGAGTCGCGATCGGCAGAGGCACTCCGGCCTCGTCGACGTTGATCCGCATGATCCGGCCGGTCGGCGTCGTCACGATCTTGGTCGGCGTGCCCTGGGAACCATTCGTGTGCTGCGTTGTCATCGGTCTGCCCTCCTGTGCCTGCGGTGCCTGGCGGCTCCGTCGACGGCGACAAATCCAGTGTCAATTGTCACACGAACCCACGAGAAAGCTCGGCTCAGCACCGCACAGGCGGTACCGGGTCGGTAACGATGAGGGGCCCGTTCCCGACCCGCGCGCTCAGGACACGGCAGTCAGAGCCACTTCGAGACGAGGTGCTCCGAGGCGATCCGGCGAAGGGTTCCCGAGGCACCGCGCAGCACGACGCTCTCGGTGTAGATGTAGCCGCCCTCGCGTCGGACGCCGGCCACCAGCTGGCCGTCCGTGACGCCGGTGGCGACGAAGATCGTGTTGTCCCCGCGCACGAGATCGTCGGCCTCGTAGACCTTGTCCATGTCGAGGCCGGCGTCGATTCCGCGCTGGCGCTCATCGTCGTCGCGAGGCCAGAGACGCCCCTGGATGTGACCGCCGAGAGCCTTGATCGCACACGCCGTCACGATTCCCTCGGGGCTGCCGCCCACCCCGACGCACATGTCGGTTCGGGCCGCGTGACGCGCCGCGTTGATCCCGCCGGCGACGTCGCCGTCGCTCATGAGTCGCGTCCCGGCACCGGCATCCCGGATCTCCTGGATCAGCTGCTCGTGACGCGGACGGTTCAGCACCGAGACGACGATCTCGTCCACCGGCTTGCCGAGAGCCCCCGCGAGCTTGCGGATGTTCTCGCCGATCGGCAGGCGGATGTCGACCACTCCGACACCGGCAGGGCCCGTGACGAGCTTGTCCATATAGAAGACGCTGGACGCGTCGAGCATCGATCCGCGATCGGAGACGGCGATGACGGAGAGCGCATTCTGACGTCCTGCTGCGGTCAGCGAGGTGCCATCGATCGGGTCGACCGCGATGTCGCACTCCGGGCCGCTGCCGGTGCCGACCTCTTCGCCGTTGAAGAGCATCGGAGCATTGTCCTTCTCGCCCTCACCGATGACCACTCGCCCCTGAAAGGCCACTGTCCCGAGGAAGGCACGCATCGCATCGACGGCGGCGCCGTCCGCCGCCTCCTTCGCGCCACGACCGATGAACGGAACGGCGCGGATGGCGGCTGCTTCAGTGGCCCGCACCAGCTCCATCGCGAGGTTTCGATCGGGACGAAGGGGGCTGAGATCCGCTGTAAGACTAACCATGCGGTCAGCCTAACCAGTGTGAACGTCTGAAACGGCAGTTTTCGGTCGAGCGACGACGAAGGAATCCCGATTCTTAACACACGGGTAGGAGGGCGTGCTCGCCCGGTCACCGCCGACAGCATCGGGCAGTCAGCCCCGATAGAGTGACTGCTGTCCCGGCTTCCCCAAATCGCAGGAGTTCTCATGCCCGTCGCCACCCCGGATCAGTACGCCGAAATGCTCGACCGCGCGAAGGCCGGCGGCTTCGCGTACCCGGCTTTCAACGTCTCGAGCTCGCAGACCATCAACTCGGTCCTCCAGGGCCTGACCGAGGCAGGTTCCGACGGAATCATCCAGGTCACCACCGGCGGCGCCGACTACTTCGCCGGCCACACGGTCAAGGCCCGCGCGACCGGCGCACTCGCCTTCGCGCGCTTCGCGACCGAGGTCGCGAAGAACTACCCGATCACCGTCGCGCTGCACACCGACCACTGCCCGAAGGATGCTCTCGCCGGCTTCGTCGAGCCGCTGATCTCCGCCTCCGAAGACGAGGTCAAGGCGGGACGCAACCCGATCTTCCAGTCCCACATGTGGGACGGCTCGGCCGTGCCGCTCGCGGAGAACATCGAGATCGCCAAGGATCTCCTGCCCCGCATGAAGAACATCAACGCCATCCTCGAGGTCGAGATCGGCGTCGTCGGCGGCGAGGAAGACGGTGTGGCGCACGAGGGATCCAACGATGCCCTCTACACGACGTTCGCGGACGTCGACCAGGCCGTCCAGGCGCTCGGTCTCGGCGAGCAGGGGCGCTACATCGCAGCCCTCACGTTCGGCAACGTCCACGGCGTCTACAAGCCGGGCGGAGTGAAGCTGCGTCCCGAGCTCCTCGGAGAGATCCAGCAGCAGGTCGCCGAGAAGTACAACACCGGCGCGAAGCCGCTCGACCTCGTCTTCCACGGCGGTTCTGGTTCGACCGATGAGGAGATCGCCCTCGCGGTGGCCAACGGCGTCATCAAGATGAACATCGACACCGACACGCAGTACGCCTACACGCGTGCCATCGCGGACTACATGTTCAAGAACTACGACGGTGTGCTCAAGGTCGACGGCGAGGTCGGCAACAAGAAGCAGTATGACCCGCGCGCCTGGGGCAAGATCGCGGAGACGGCCATGGCCGCTCGCGTCGTCGAGTCCACGCGCCAGCTCGGCTCGTACGGCCAGTCCCAGAGCTGATCCAGCCGGACAACGCAGATGCCCCCGACCGAACGGCCGGGGGCATCTCCTGTTTCACGGGGTCATCCACCCGCCGTCT
Source organism: Microbacterium sp. NPDC079176 (assembly GCF_040686675.1). Classification (NCBI taxonomy): domain Bacteria; kingdom Bacillati; phylum Actinomycetota; class Actinomycetes; order Micrococcales; family Microbacteriaceae; genus Microbacterium; species Microbacterium sp. NPDC079176. The sequence continues at coordinate 352,632 of NZ_JBFBLM010000004.1, read as the reverse complement.
TGGCGACGAAGTCGATGAACGCCGGGTCGTTCATCAGCGGAATCGCGGCGCATACAGACGCCACGAGCAGGGTCACGGCCGCACCGACCAGCGGAACCCACCACGAGAGCTTGCCGGCGCGCAGGCGGCGGATCGACAGGAAAGCGGTGAGCGACCAGCCCACGGCGAGCACTATCGCCGCGACGGTGCCCCAGATCCGGCCCTCAGCGAAGTTGGTGAACTCGCCGTCCACGCCGAGCACCGTCATCATCTGATTCATCGCGGTGGAGAAGTCGAGGTATGACAGTCCTGTCATCACGACATTGATCAGCCCGTAGGCGAGCAGTGCGATGGTCACGAAGCGATCGACGGGACGCGGACGAGCCGCTGCCGATGCGGACGGGACTCGGTCACCGGGAGCGGGCGCGTCCTCGGTCCCGCTCACATCCACAGCCGGCACCTCGCCCAGCGGCGGCAGCCCTGCTGCCCTCCGCTGCTCTTCGAGGGTCGCGATTTCGCCGTACTGAGGACGCTGATCGGTCATTCGGCCATGGTATCCGCCCGGTCTCTGCACGACTCACAGACTGCGGGCGTCAAAAGAATGGCGGCCCCGGAGGAGTGGGGACTCCTCGGGGCCGCGGACTCGGAACGCTGGGGACGCTCGTCATCCAAGTGGGGTGAGGAACGCTGGGGACATTCCTCCACCTGTAGCGCCGATTGCACAGACGACTACACCTCACATGTTAGGAAAGCGCGTGCCCGAGCACCAGAGGCACTTCTTCAGATAGTGAAGAGCATCAGACGGGCGACACGTGCTGCGTCAGATCGGCGTCGCCAGACGGGCTGCGCCGCCGCCCAGAGCGTCCGCCCCCAACTGCATGGACAACCGCCTCGCCACGAGCTTGAGCTTCCCGAGCAGGCCGCGATCGAAGCGCGGGTGTCCCACAGGAAGCGAGACGGCGAGTGAGGCTCTGACGCTCGGGGCGATCACGGGAACGGCGATGCAGGTGTTGCCGATGGCATACTCCTCGCGGTCCACGGCGAATCCCGGAGAGCGGTCGAGCTCCGCGATCAGCGCACGCCGGTCACTGATCGTGCGAGACGTGAGTTCCTCCAGCGGATGCCGCGAGAGATAGTCGTCACGCTCCTCTCGGCTCAGATCGCTGAGGATCTGCTTGCCGAGCGCCGTGGCATGCGCGCTCGAATCCAGACCCACCCACAGATCGAGCCGAGGACTGCGCGGGGCATCCACGATGTCGATGAGGTGCACTTCGCCGTCCTGATAGCGGGACAGGTATGCGGAAGCACCCACCTCGTCGGCGGTCTGACGCAGGGCCATGCGGACATGCGCGAAGAACACGCCCCCGGCGTCGGACTGCAGCCGGAAAGCGGGGAAGTTCTCGCCGAGGACCAGACCGTCGGGCTCGCTCACGAGATACCCCTCATGCACCAGTGTGCGCACGAGGTTGTAGGTCGTGCCCGGGGTGAGGCCGGTTCGCATGGCGAGAGTCTTGACCGGCACCGGGCGCGGAGAGTTCGCGACCATGTCGACGAGTCGGAGCGCGCGCTGCACCGAGCCGATCAGCGTCGGCGCCGCCTCTGTGGCGGCCACCGTCAGGCGTTCCCGCTGGAGGAACGGCCTCCCAGCGCACGCGCGTCTCGCTGACCCGCGGCATCCTGTCGCAGCTCCTTGGGCAGGGAGAACATGAGGTCCTCCTCCGCCGTCTTGACCTCTTCGACGTCGCGGTAACCCGCTCCGTCGAGTGCGTCGAGGACCTCGCGAACCAGCACCTCGGGCACGGAGGCGCCGGAGGTGACACCGACCGTCGCAACGCCGTCGAGCCACTCCTGCTTGACCTCTTCGGCGTAGTCCACGCGATAGGCGGCCTTCGCGCCGTATTCGAGCGCGACCTCGACGAGGCGCACCGAATTCGACGAGTTCGAGGAACCGACGACGATCACGAGGTCGGCGTTCGCCGCGACCTTCTTGATGGCGACCTGGCGGTTCTGCGTGGCGTAGCAGATGTCATCGGACGGCGGATTGTGCATCTCGGGGAACCGGGCCCGCAGTCGGTTCACGGTCTCCATGGTCTCGTCGACCGAGAGCGTGGTCTGCGAGAGCCAGACCACCTTCGAGGGGTCCTTCACCTGCACGGTGTCGGCTTCGGCGGGCGAGTTCACGATGGTCACATGCTCGGGAGCCTCTCCCGCGGTGCCCTCGACCTCTTCGTGCCCCTCGTGACCGATGAGCAGGATCTCGAAATCGTCGCGGGCGAAACGTACTGCCTCGCGGTGAACCTTGGTGACCAGCGGGCAGGTCGCGTCGATGGCGTGCAGGCCGCGGTCCGACGCCGCCTCGACGACCGCGGGGGAGACTCCGTGCGCACTGAAGACGACGTGAGCGCCCTCGGGAACCTCGTCGACCTCCTCGACGAAGATCGCGCCCTTCTCCTCGAGCTCGGTGACGACGTGGATGTTGTGCACGATCTGCTTGCGCACGTAGACCGGCGCGCCGTAGCGCTCGAGCGCCTTCTCGACGGCGACCACAGCCCGGTCGACGCCGGCGCAGTATCCGCGCGGAGCGGCGAGCAGAACACGCTTGTTCCCGACGACCGGGTTATCCTGAAGCCGCCCGGCCGCCCCACGTACTCGGGGGATGCGCGGCAGAGGCAGATGAACGGCAGTCGAGGTCACCCTTGAATTCTACCGCCGAGAACCTGAGCAGGAGCGGGAAGGGGCACCGAGCGCATGACGGTCTTCGAAGCATCGACGCGTCCTGGCGAGACTCCGCCGGCGGATGCGGTCGCCCCGCGCGACTCCTCGGCCGACGCACCGACCTCGGTCGCACGCCTGAACGCGACGATCCGCGACTTCGTGGCGCGCTGGAACACGGTGTGGGTCGAAGGCGAGATCACCTCCTGGAACGTGCGCGGGGGCAACATCTTCGCCCGGCTCAAGGACACCCGCTCCGACGCGCAGATCTCCATCAGGATCTGGTCGAGTGTGCGCCCGCGGATCCCCGGCGATCTGGCTGTCGGCGACCATGTCGTCGCCGCCGTCAAGGCCGACTACTTCGTCAAGGCCGGCGATTTCAGCTTCGCCGTCTCGGCGATGAAGCACGTGGGCCTCGGCGATCAGCTGGAGAAGCTGGAGAAGCTGCGACTGCAGCTGCGCCAGGAGGGCCTGTTCGACGCCTCGCGCAAGAAGCGCCTCCCGTTCCTCCCCCATGTGATCGGCCTGATCACGGGAGAGAAGTCGGATGCCGAGAAGGACGTGCACCGCAACGCCGAGTTGCGTTGGCCCCAGGTGCGCTTCCGCACGGAGTATGCGGCTGTTCAGGGCGACCGGTGCGTCCCCGAGACCCTCGCCGCTCTGGCACGACTGGACGCCGACCCGGATGTCGACGTGATCGTCATCGCCCGCGGCGGCGGCGATCCGCAAACGCTGCTCGGATTCAGTGACGAACGACTCGTCCGGGCTGTGGCCGCGGCAACGACTCCGATCGTCAGCGCGATCGGACACGAGAACGATCATCCGCTTCTGGACGACGTGGCCGACCTGCGCGCATCGACTCCGACGGATGCCGCGAAGCGCGTCGTACCCGACGTCAGCGAGCAGCGGGCGCTGATCGCGCAGCTGCGATCCCGAGCCACGACCCGACTGACGCAGCGGCTGTCGCACGACATCGCACAGCTCGAGCAGCTGCGGTCCCGTCCCTCGCTGCGCTCCCCCGACCCGATCATCGAGTCGCGTTCTCAGGACGTGTGGCTGCTGCTTTCGCGGGGACGCGACACGATCACCCGTCAGCACGATGCGGCCGGCCGTGCGACGAGCGAGCTGCGAGCCTCACTGCGGGCGCTCTCCCCCGCGGCCACGCTGTCGCGCGGCTATGCGATCGCCCATCTCGAGGGCGGAGTGATCCTCCGCGACGCCGCCGACGCTCCGGCCGGCAGCAGCCTGACGATCACGGTCGACCGCGGCTCCGTCGCGGCCCGTTCCGAGGGCGAGATCGCGGAAGCACCGGTGCCCCGCTCCGGATGAGCGGGTCCCGCGTACCGCGTAGGATGGAGGCGTGAGTGCGCCGAACGACACCCCTGTGGACACGCTGTCATTCGAGGCCGCTCGCGATGAGCTCGTGAAGGTCGTCTCCGAGCTCGAACAGGGCGCTCCGACCCTCGAGCAGTCGCTCGCTCTCTGGGAGCGCGGCGAGGCCCTGGCGGCCCGCTGTGAGGAATGGCTGCTCGGCGCCAAGCGTCGCCTCGAGGCCGCCCGTGCGACGTCGACCGGTGCCGCCGACGGAGACGACTCATGAGCAAGCCCGCTCCCATCGTCGCCGAACTGGGCCGGCCGGAGACCCCCGAAGAGACGGCGGCCCGCAAGGCCGCGTCGAGCAAGGCCTATCGCTCGAGCCAGACGGTGCGCAGCCTGGTGGCCGCTCTGATCGTCACGCTGGCCATCGTCACGGTGATCGTGCTCGCAGTTCCCCGTGGCGAACCCGCGACCGCCCAGAAGATCGACGTGGTCGGCGTAGCCGCGGACGTGGAGTCCACCATGGATCGCCCGGTGATCGTGCCCGACCTGGCCGACTTCTGGAGAGTCAACACGGCCGAGCTCACGAGCGGCGCGACGACGGTCTGGGATGTCACCCTCGCCCCGTCAGCCGAGGATGAGCGCGGATTCATCAAGCTGGCACAGGCCTTCGATGCTGACGCAGCCTGGGCCCCGCAGCGCCTCAACGGAACCGCGCCGACGGACACGACGTCGATCGGCGGGCTGGAGTGGGACGTCTACGACCTCGGCGATGCCGGTGCGAAGCAGAACATCACCTATGCGATCGGCACCCAGGCGGGTGACGACTACCTGCTGCTCTACGGCTCACGCTCCGCCGACTCCACCGCCGAGCTCGCCGAGTCCCTCGTCCCCCAGATCCGCGACCTCTCGGAGTAGCCCTCATGACAGACACGCTCACGCCCGCCGCCGCCTGGAAGCAGATGCAGGAGGGCAACCAGCGATTCGTCGATGACGCCCCGCGGCACCCGAATCAGGATGTCGCCCGACGCAAGCACCTGGCTGCGGCGCAGCATCCTGTCGCCACCCTGTTCGGATGCTCCGACTCCCGGCTGGCCGCGGAGATCATCTTCGACCTGGGGCTCGGCGACCTGTTCGTCGTCCGCAATGCCGGTCAGGTGATCGGCGAGTCGATCGTCGCGAGCCTCGAGTACGCGGTCGCGGTGCTGAACGTCCCCCTGATCGTCGTGCTCGCACACGACTCGTGCGGTGCTGTGCGCGCCGCCATCGACGGCACCGCGATCGACGCGGCGCCGCTGCCGCCGCACATCTGGAAGCTCATCGCACCGATCGTGCCTGCGGCCCGGAAGGTGCTCGTCGAGAGTGGCGGGACCACGGTCGCCGAGATCGACGCCGACCTGGTCGGCCAGGAGCACCTGCGCAACACGGTCCGCGACCTGCTGCAGTCGTCCGAGGTGATCTCCCACGCCGTCGCCGAGGGTCGTCTGGGCATCGTCGGCGCCAACTACCGTCTGGCCGAGGGAACCGCGATTCCCGTCATCACGGTCGGACTCGACACAGACGGAAACGACACCGAGGGGCACAGCCCCGCAACCAAGGAGGGTTCGGAATGACCGACCAGCACAGCGGCGCAGACGCGCAGGGCTACCGCATCGAGCACGACACGATGGGCGAGGTGCGTGTTCCCGTGAACGCACTCTACGGCGCACAGACGCAGCGCGCCGTCGAGAACTTCCCGATCTCGGGCAAGGGCCTCGAATCCACGCAGATCGCCGCCCTCGCGCGCATCAAGAAGGCCGCCGCGCTCGCGAACAAGGAGCTGGGCACGCTCGATGGGGCCATCGCGGACGCGATCGCCCAGGCCGCCGACGAGGTCGCATCCGGTGCACATGACGGCGAGTTCCCCGTCGACACCTACCAGACGGGCTCCGGCACGTCGTCGAACATGAACATGAACGAGGTGCTCGCGACGCTCGCGACGCGCATCCTCGGTGCGGATGTGCACCCGAACGACCATGTGAACGCCTCGCAGTCGTCGAACGACGTGTTCCCGACCTCGGTGCACATCGCTGTCACGCAGGCGCTCATCGACACCCTCATCCCCGCGCTCGACCACCTCGCCGTCGCCTTCGAGGCGAAGGCCGAGCTGTGGAAGGACGCGGTGAAATCGGGTCGCACGCACCTCATGGACGCCACGCCCGTCACCCTGGGCCAGGAGTTCGGCGGCTACGCCCGTCAGATGCGCCTCGGCATCGAGCGCGTGCAGTCGGCGCTCCCCCGCGTCGCCGAGGTCCCGCTCGGCGGCACCGCCACCGGCACCGGCATCAACACCCCGCTCGGATTCCCGCAGAAGGTCATCGAGCTCCTCGCGGCCGAGACCGAGCTTCCGATCACCGAGGCCAAGGATCACTTCGAGGCACAGGCCAACCGCGACGGTCTCGTCGAGGCGTCCGGCGCGCTGCGCACGATCGCCGTCTCGCTGACCAAGATCAACAACGACCTGCGCTGGATGGGCTCCGGCCCCAACACCGGACTCGGCGAACTGCACATCCCCGACCTGCAGCCGGGTTCCTCGATCATGCCCGGAAAGGTGAACCCGGTCGTCCCCGAGGCCGTGCTGATGGTGTGCGCACGAGTGATCGGCAACGACGCGACCGTCGCCTGGGCCGGAGCATCCGGCTCGTTCGAGCTCAACGTCGCGATCCCGGTCATGGGCACCGCCGTTCTCGAGTCGATCCGTCTGCTCGCCAACGCCTCGCGCGTGCTCGCCGACAAGACCGTCGACGGACTGCAGGCGAACCTCGACCGCGCCGCGGCTTTCGCCGGAATGAGCCCGTCGATCGTCACCCCGCTCAACAAGCTCATCGGCTACGAGGCTGCGGCGAAGATCGCCAAGCACTCGGTCGCGAAGGGCATCACGGTGCGCGACGCCGTGATCGACCTCGGCTATGTCGAGCGCGGGGACCTGACGCTCGAGCAGCTCGACGAGAAGCTCGACCTGCTGTCGATGACCCACCCGGGTTGATCACCGGACACTGACACGACGGATGCCGCAGGGACTCGTTCCCTGCGGCATCCGTCGTCTGCCCCTCAGCAGCACCGGGCTCCGGGGTCGGCATCCTGCTGGGCGTAGTGCGCCCGCCAGAACTCGCGTTCGGTGAGCGGCTCTCGCTCGGGATGCCGCTCCTGTTCGTGCGCGACGTAGGCCGTGTACCGCGACTGCCCTGTCACGCCGTTCATGTACCAGGCGACGGAGTGCCAGATCCTGCGCGCCGCGTCGGTCACCGCCGCAGACATCAGTGCCCCCTCGTCGGCTGGGCGGACGAGGGCAGCGCGTTCCACTCCTTCTCGACCGCGCGCTCCTCCGGTGAGGCGATGAGTCCTGCCGGAGCGAACCGACGCGACGGCACCTCCGGGTCCTCGTGATCGATGATCGGCCCGGGTCGCACCGCCTGGATGACCTTGACGATCGAGATCGTGATGACGATCACAGACAGCACCAGGAAAGTCACCGACAGGATGCCCTGGATCATCGTGTTGCGCACCACCGCCTCCATCGCGGCGACGCTGGTCGCCGTGCCGAACGACGTCTCGCCCGCAGCCAGCGCGTCGCGGAAGGCGACGTGATTGGCGAAGTAGCCGACCTGCGGCACGCTCGAGAAGATCTTCTGCAGCGACGCCGTGACGGTGACGACCGTCACGAATGCCAGCGGCAGAGCGACCACCCAGAGAACCGTGAACGTGCGCCTGCGGGCGACGATGGTGAGCACCACGGCGAGCGCGATGGCCGCCAGCAGCTGGTTGGCGATGCCGAACAACGGGAACAGGGTGTTGATGCCGCCGAGAGGGTCCGTGACGCCCATGATCAGCACCGCGCCCCAGCCCGCGACCATCACCGCCGTGCAGATCCAGGCCCCGACCCGCCACGACGTGTCCTTGAAACGGGGGATGACGTTGCCGACCGAGTCCTGCAGCATGAATCGCGCGACACGGGTGCCGGCATCCACCGCGGTCAGGATGAACAGCGCCTCGAACATGATCGCGAAGTGATACCAGAACGCCATCATCCCGGTGCCGCCGATCCACTGCTGCATGATGTGCGCGAGGCCGAGAGCGAGGGTCGGCGCACCGCCGGTCCGGGAGACGATCGACTCCTCCCCCACAGCCTCGGCCGTGCTCGTGAGCATCTCGGGGGTCAGGTTCACCCCCGTCAGCCCGAGGCTGTTGACGAACTGCACGGCGCCTTCGACGGTGCCGAGGGTCGCGGCCGGCGAGGAGTTCATCGCGAAGTACAGACCACGGTCGATCGAGATCGCGGCGACGAGCGCCATGATCGCGACGAACGACTCCATGAGCATGCCGCCGTAGCCGATGAAGCGGGTCTGCTTCTCCTTCTCGATCATCTTCGGCGTGGTGCCCGACGCGATGAGCGCATGGAATCCGCTCAGCGCCCCGCAGGCGATCGTCACGAACAGGAACGGGAAGAGGGAACCCGCCCAGACCGGCCCCGTCTCCCCCGCAGCGAATTCACTGAAGGCCGGGACGGTGATCTCGGGCCGCACGAAGAGAATCGCGACGGCGAGTGCCACGATCACGCCGATCTTCATGAAGGTCGAGAGGTAGTCGCGCGGAGCGAGCAGCATCCACACCGGCAGCACCGCGGCGATGAAGCCGTAGATGATGATCCCCCACGCGATCGTCGTGCGGTCGAGGGTGAAGACCGCCTGACCCCAGTCGGTCTCGGCGACCATCCCGCCGCCGATGATCGCCGCCATCAGGAGCACGAACCCGATGAGCGACACCTCGGTGATCTTGCCTGGTCGGATCCACCGGAGGTACGCGCCCATGAACAGGGCGATCGGGATCGTCATGGCCACGGAGAACACGCCCCAGGGGCTCTCGCCGAGGGCGTTCACCACGACGAGAGCGAGGATCGCCGTGATGATGATCATGATGAGGAGTGTGGCGACGATGGCCGCCGTGCCGCCGAATCGACCGAGCTCGTCGCGGGCCATCTGGCCGAGAGAGCGCCCGCCCCGGCGCATCGAGAAGAACATCACGAGGTAGTCCTGCACGGCACCCGCCAGGACGACTCCGACGATGATCCAGATCGTGCCCGGCAGGTAGCCCATCTGCGCGGCGAGCACGGGTCCCACGAGAGGGCCGGCACCCGCGATCGCGGCGAAGTGGTGACCGAACAGCACTCGACGGTCGGTCGCGACGTAGTCCTTGCCGTCCGCCTTGTACTCGGCGGGTGTCGCGCGCCGGTCGTTCGGCTTGACGAGGTTGCGCTCGATGAACTTCGAGTAGAAACGGTAGAAGACGAGATAGGTGCAGACCGCCGCGAACACGAACCAGATCGCGTTCACCGTCTCGCCTCTGACGATGGCGAGCATCGTCCAGGCGACACCGCCCAGCAGCGCGATCGCCGCCCAGAGGACGATCTTCAGCGGTGTCCAGCGCGGCTTCTCATCGACAGCCACCGGGGGAAGCGAGTGGTCTTCGACAGTCTTCGTTGTGTCACTCATGGCGCATCACTCCATCGTCTGCGTTCGGTGCCACGAGCGTAATCCGACGACCACGCCGACGGAAGCGAATCGCCGACGCATCCGCCGGAACATGCGACAGCGGATGCCGTGACACCACGGCATCCGCTGTCGGACCACTCAGGTCAGCTGAGTTCGCCCCCTTCGAGAAGCTCGGTCACCAGGGCGGCGATCGCGGAGCGCTCGGACCGCATCAGCGTCACGTGGGCGAACAGGTCATGCCCCTTGAGCGTCTCGATCACGCTGGCGATGCCGTCATGACGGCCGACACGGAGGTTGTCGCGCTGGCCGACGTCGTGGGTCAGGATCACGCGCGAGTTCTGCCCCATGCGGCTGAGGACGGTCAGCAGCACGTTGCGCTCGAGCGACTGCGCCTCGTCGACGATCACGAACGCGTCGTGCAGCGACCGACCGCGGATGTGCGTGAGCGGGAGCACCTCGAGAATGCCCCGTTCGACGACCTCCTCCATGACGTTGCCTGACACGACCGAACCGAGCGTGTCGAACACCGCCTGCCCCCACGGGCCCATCTTCTCGCCCTGATCTCCGGGCAGGTAGCCGAGCTCCTGGCCTCCGACGGCGAACAGCGGGCGGAAGACGATGATCTTCTTCTGCTGCTGTCGTTCGAGCACTGCCTCGAGGCCGGCGCAGAGAGCCAGGGCGGACTTTCCGGTGCCCGCGCGCCCGCCCAGCGAGACGATGCCGATGTCCGGGTCGGTGAGCAGGTCGATCGCGATCCGCTGCTCGGCGGACCGCCCGTGCATGCCGAAGATGTCGCGGTCGCCGCGGACGAGCTTGTACTCGCCGTCTCCCGTGATCCTGCCGAGTGCGGAACCGCGCTCGGAGTGGATGATGAGCCCGGTGTTCACCGGCAGGCCCCTCGCATCTTCGCTGATGCCCACCTCGCTCTCGTAGAGATCGCTGATCTCGTCACCGGACAGGTCGAGCGTGGTGATTCCGGTCCATCCCGAATCGACGGCCTGCTCGGCGAGGTACTCCTCGGCACGCAGACCGAGCGAGGCCGCCTTGACGCGCATCGGGAGGTCCTTCGAGACGATCGTGACGTCCTGACCGTCCTGCGCGAGGTTCATCGCGACCGAGAGGATGCGGGTGTCGTTGTCGCTCAGCCGGATGCCGGCCGGGAGCACCGAGGAGTCCGTGTTGGCCAGCTCGACCCGAAGCGTGCCGCCCTCGCCGACCTCGACGGGGAAGTCCAGCCGTCCGTGCTCGACGCGAAGGTCATCGAGGTGGCGAAGCGCCTGACGGGCGAAGTATCCGATCTCCGGGTCGTGCCGCTTGCCTTCGAGTTCGGTGATGACCACCACCGGAAGGACGACCGAGTGCTCGGCGAACCGGAAGAACGCCTGCGGATCGCTCAGCAGGACGGACGTGTCGAGCACATAGGTCCGAAGATCCTGATCAGGACCCTCCGCCCCCGCTCGCGTCGTCGTCTTACGGGTGGACTGCTGCGCGGTGCTGGTGGACTGCTGCGCTGTACGTGAGGTCACGACCCACTCCCGACCCGGGGAACTCCCGGTTATTCGAACGAGTCGACCAGGGGGTCACGAGTCGTCATCCTGAGGCCGACCCGACGGGCACCTTGCCCGATGCCTAGAAGCTACGACCAGCCGCCGACATTTGACGGACTCGACACGCCACGAGTTCGTTACGTGTTGGTTAACGCGGGGTGGCGTCGTCGTCGAGGTCAGCGGCCGAAGCGCCGGTCGCGGTCGGCGAAGTCGCGGATCGCGCGGAGGAAGTCGACCTGGCGCAGGTCCGGCCCGAGCGCCTCCACGAAGTAGAACTCGCTGTGGGCGCTCTGCCAGAGCAGGAAGTCGCTCAGACGCTGCTCGCCGCTCGTGCGGATGACGAGATCGGGGTCCGGCTGGCCGCCGGTGTACAGATGCTCCCCGATCATCTCGGGGGTCAGATGAGCGGCGAGGTCCTCGATCGTGCCGCCGGACGCCTGATGCGCCGTGACGATGCTGCGCACCGCATCGACGATCTCGTTGCGTCCGCCGTAGCCGACCGCGAGGTTGACGTGGAGGCCGGTGTGGTCGCGCGTGCGCTCCTGTGCGTCGTCCAGCACCTTCGCGAGCTCCGCGGGAAGGATGTCGGAGCGTCCGACGTGCTTCACACGCCAATTGCCCTCGCGCGACAGTGCCTCGGCGAGCTCGGCGATGATCTCGATCAGATCGGCGAGCTCGGCGGAGTCGCGCTTTCGCAGGTTGTCGCTGGACAGGAGATACAGCGACACGACCCGAACCCCGAGTTCGTCGCACCAGCCGAGGAACTCGCGCATCTTGGCGGCACCCGCCCTGTGTCCCTCCGCGGGAGTCTCGTAGCCGAGCTGCCTGGCCCAGCGCCGATTGCCGTCGATCATCATGGCGACGTGATGGGGAACGGTCGCCGGATCGAGATGGCGGCGCAGCCGGCTGGTGTAGAGGCGGTACAGCGGCCCCCGCCCCTGACCATCGCGTGTCATCACCTCCCTACGCTATCGCGTCGGCGTCGGCGGACCCAGGGCCGACGCTCAGGATATGTACGCTCGCCTGCATGGGCGCCCGCATAGAGTGAAGGCGTGAGCACTCCCGACTCCTCGGTACCTGACGTCCCCCAGCTGCCCCTCCTGGAGGAGGCGGCGCACGACGCCGCCGTCGAGATCAAGCCGACCTGGCGCGGCTGGATCCACGCGGCCACGTTCCCCGTCGCGATCGTCGCCGGGGTGGTGCTGATCACCGTCGCGCAGGGCGGCGCGGCCAAGTGGGCCGCCGCCGTGTTCATGGCCACCTCGCTGCTGCTCTTCGGCAACTCCGCTCTCTATCACCGGATCGACTGGAGCCCGAAGGTCAAGGTGATCCTCAAGCGGATCGACCACGCGAACATCCTGCTGCTGATCGCCGGCACCTATACGCCGCTCGCCGTGCTCGCTCTGCCCCCTCAGAAGGGCGCCCTGCTGCTCGTGTTCGTGTGGAGCGGGGCGCTTCTCGGCATCCTGTTCCGGGTGTTCTGGATCAATGCTCCGCGGTGGCTGTACGTCGCCCTCTACCTGCTTCTGGGCTGGGCTGCGGTGATGTACCTCGCCGACCTCTTCGTCGCGAACGCCACGATGATGGTGCTCGTCATCGTCGGAGGGCTCCTCTATACGGGCGGCGCGGTCGTCTACGCGATCAAGAAGCCCAACCCGTGGCCCGGCCATTTCGGGTTCCACGAGATCTTCCACGTATGCACGGTGCTCGCTTTCCTGTGCCACTGGGTCGCGTGTCTGCTCATCGCCCTCGCACCGCTGTCCCCGTCACTCGGGGCCTGACCCGCCGAAGGCTCGGTCAGCGCTTCTCGGGGTCGTCGTCGCCCTCGCGCACGATCGGCAGGTCGGCATCCGTCTCGGTCGCCTCGTCAGCCGCCCGCGCGGCCTCTTCGGCGTCGAGCTCATCCCTGACCTCTTCGCGGTAGCGGACCCGACGGATGCGACGGTTCATGTCGAGGATCAGCAGGATCACCGCGATCAGGATGATCACGACGGCGGCGAAGCCGACGAATCCGGGCGTGACCAGCTCCGGTGCCACCGTCATCGTGGGCGTCGGCATCGGTGTCTCGGTCAGAGCGAGCATGGAGTCTGCCTTTCATGCGCAGGTCGCATAACCTGGAGTTACCAGCCTAACGACCGGAAGACCTACCCCGTGACGACCGCACAACAGCTCGACGACCGCTACGGTCGCACCCGCTCCCGCCGGGGGCCATGGATCGTCCTGATCGCCATCGCGGCACTTCTCGTCGGCGCGTTCGGCTGGATGATCGTCGCGGCGCAGATGAACGCGGTCGACTCGGACGATCTCGGCTTCGATCTGGTGGATGAGCACAGCGTCACCGTGCGCTTCCAGATCACCGGGGTGCAGGGCAAGGACGTGGCCTGCATCGTCGAGGCGCTGGACGAGGAGTTCGGGGTCGTCGGCTGGAAGGTCGTCGAGATCCCCGCCGGAGATGCCCATTCGCAGGCGCTCTCTGCCACGGTTCCCACCGTCTCGAGCGCCACGACAGGTTTGGTGAACAGCTGCTGGGTCGCTTAGACTCGAGCCAGACAGATGACGCCCTGGCACCGTGCCGGGGCGTCTTGGCATATCCCCCGCGGAACGTCGCCGGGTACCTAACGAAGGAGCTTCGTCATGTCTACTGACGCTCAGGTTCCCTTCCTCACGCAGGAAGCGTATGACCGGCTCGTCGCCGAGCTCGAGCACCTCTCCACCACCGGTCGCGAAGAGATCGCCAAGCGCATCGAAGCGGCACGCGAAGAGGGCGACCTCAAGGAGAACGGCGGGTACCACGCCGCCAAGGACGAGCAGGGCAAGCAGGAGGCGCGGATCCGCACCCTCGAGAACCTTCTCAAGACCGCCAAGGTCGGCGAGGCGCCCGCGAGCCGCGGCATCGTCGAGCCCGGCACGGTCGTGACCGCCGTGGTCGCCGGTGGCGAAGAGGTCTTCCTCCTCGGCAGCCGTGAGATCGCCGTGGGCAGCGACCTCGACGTGTACAGCGAGGCCAGCCCGCTCGGACAGGCGATCCTCGGGCTCAAGGTCGGCGAGAAGTCCTCGTACGAGGCGCCGAACGGCCGCGCGATCTCGGTCGAGATCGTGAACGTCGAGACCTACACCGGCTGACGCGCTCCGATCACGCGCGCGTTCCGCGACGACAGAAGGCCCCGTCCGAATGGACGGGGCCTTCTGTCGTCGCGGGTCAGTCCGGAACGATCATCGGCTGGAAGCCGGCACGACGGAGGGTGTCGAGGGTGTGCTCGGAATGCTCGGTGCCCCGCGTCTCGACGCTGAGCTCGAGGAAGACCTCGCTGATCTGCAGCCCGTGCCCGTGACGGGTGTGCATCGCCTCGATCACGTTGGCGCCGGCCTCCGCGATCAGCTCGGACACCCGCGCCAGCTGACCGGGACGGTCGGGCAGCGGGATGCGGATCGTCAGGTACCGGCCGGATGCCGCCAGACCGTGAGAGACCACGCGCTGCAGCAGCAGCGGGTCGATGTTGCCACCGGAGACCACGGCCATGGTCTTGCCGCTGGCCTTCACCTTGCCGGCGAGGATCGCGGCGACTCCGACGGCACCCGCCGGCTCCGCGATCACCTTGGACTGCTCGAGCAGCACGAGGATGGCGCGTGCGAGGTCGTCGTCCGTCACCGTGACGACCTCGTCGACGAGGTCCTTGATGATCTCGAACGGGATGGCGCCGGGGCGCGCGACCAGGATGCCGTCGGCGATCGTGGGCTTCGTCTCGATGTCGACCGGGTATCCCGCTTCGAGCGAGGGAAGCATCGCCGCGGCGTTCTCGGCCTGGACGCCGATGATGCGGACGGTGCGGCCCATCTCGGCGGCCTTCGCCTTCACCGCGGCGGCGACACCGGCGATCAGGCCTCCCCCGCCGATCCCCAGCACGATCGTGTCGACGTCCGGAGCATCCTCGAGCAGCTCGAGCCCGAGCGTGCCCTGGCCGATGACGACATCGCGGTGGTCGAACGGATGGATGATCACCGCTCCCGTGCGCTCGGCGAACTCGGCGGCGAGCCGCAGCGACGTCGCGACCGTCTCTCCCTCGAGCACGACCTCGGCGCCGTAGCTCCTGGTCGCCAGCAGCTTGGGCACCGGGATGCCGATCGGCACGAAGATGGTCGCCGGGATTCCGAGGGTCTGCGCCGCGAGGGCGACGCCCTGCGCGTGATTGCCGGCGGAGGCCGCGACCACGCCGCGCGCGCGCTCTTCGGCACTCAGCTGGGAGAGGCGATATGCGGATCCCCGGATCTTGAAGGACCCCGTTCGCTGCAGGTTCTCCATCTTGAGCACGACCGGCGCTCCGAGGACATCCGACAGAGCGCGCGAAGGCAACGTCGGCGTCCGCGTGATCACCTCAGCCAGACTCTGAGCTGCCTTCTCGAACTCGTCCAGGCTGGGGACTGCGCTCATCGATTCCTCCGTCTCCGCTCGCGCGGAACTGTGCTCCAGATTAGGTCTGCGTTCGGGACGTCGCCGGTCTTCCACGACCCCGTGCTGACGGTCACCGCTGCGACGTTGACGAACGCTGCGAGAGGCACCGCGAACAGCGCTCCGGGGATGCCGCCGACCATCGAGCCGCCGGCGACGACGAGCACGACCGCGAGCGGGTGCACCTTCACCGCGGAGCCCATCAGGATCGGCTGCAGGATGTGCCCCTCGAGCTGCTGCACGCCGAGCACGACGGCCAGCATCGCCAGAGCGATCCACGGCCCGTTGTAGACGAGGGCCAGCAGGACCGCGATCGCGCCGGTCACGACCGCACCGACGATCGGCACGAAGGATCCGAGGAAGACGAGCACGGCGACCGGTATCGCCAGCGGGACGCCGAGCAGAGCGGCACCCACGCCGATGCCGACCGCGTCGATCGCGGCCACCAGCAGCTGCGTGCGGGCGTAGTTGACGATCGTCGCGAAGCCGTTGCTCGCGGCCGCGTCGGCGGCAGGTCGCGCCGCGCGCGGGAACAGGCGCAGCGTCCAGCGCCAGATCCCCCGACCGTCGGCGAGCAGGCAGATCAGGATGAACAGTGAGAGGACCGCTCCGGTCACCACATGCGCGGCGGTCGTGCCGACCGCGAGAGCCCCGTTGAGGAGCGTCTGCGTCTGCTCGTTGATGATGCCGAGGCCCTGATCGATGTAGTCCTGGATCTGCGTCTCACTCAGGTGCAGCGGTCCGTTGAGAAGGAACTGCCGGAATTCCTCGATCGCCTGGGAACTCCGCGCCTGCACGTCGGGCAGCTGGGCGCGGACCTGCCAGATGACGAGCCAGAGCAGTAGGGAGACGATCGCGAGCGTGCCGATGATCGACAGCGCCACTGCCAGCCAGCGCGGGAACCGGTGGCGCAGCATCCACTGGAATCCCGGCCACAGCAGAGCCGTGATGAGGATGCCGACCATGAGCGGGATCACGAGGAGCTTCAGCTCGATCACGAGCCAGATGAATCCGGCCACCACCGCTGCGATCAGCAGGATGCGCCAGGAATATGCGGCCGTGATGCGGAGTCCTCGCGGGACGGCTTCATCGGCCTCGGTGGTCACCGTGCGATCCGGCGAGACCGGGCGCGGACGGAAGAGGTCTCTCAGCCGTGGACGCAGCTCTTCGCTCATCGCCCAAGTCTACGGCGCGGGCGCCGCGCGTCCGGACGTACGAGGTCCGGATGTCGGCGCTCGGAGATACCCTGACGAGGTGACCGAGACCCTCAGCTCCGCCCAGGCCCGTCGCATCGCGCTGGCCGCGCAGGGCTTCTCCCGCGCACGCCCCGCATCGGTGTCGGCCCGGCACATCCACCGGGTGATGGATCGGCTGGGCGTGCTGCAGATCGACTCGGTCAACGTGTTCGCGAGGTCGCACTACATGCCGCTGTTCTCGCGTCTGGGAGCCTACGATCCGGCGCTGTTCGATCGGGTGTTCCACTCCCGGACCACCCACTACGTCGAGTACATGGCTCATGAGGCGACGTTCATCCCCATCGAGGATTGGCCGCTGTGGCGATTCCGGATGGATCACTTCCGCGCTCGATGGGCGGCGGCCGACTCGTGGATGAGCCTGAACACGCGGACGCTGCGCTGGGTGCAGGACGAGCTCAGGGCGCGGGGCCCACTGCGACCGGCGGATCTCCGAGAAGATGCGCCCCGCGAGCGCGGCACATGGTGGGACTGGGATGACGTCAAGCTCGCGCTCGAGCACCTGTGGCGCACCGGGGACGTCGCGATCAGCGGTCGGAAGGGTTTCGAGCGCAGCTACGCTCTCGCCGAGCAGGTGATCCCCGACGCCATCCTGTCGCGCCACGTGCCGCGGGACGATGCGATCCGCGAGCTCACACGTCGGGCGGCGCGCTCGTCGGGAGTCGCGACGCAGTCGGATCTCGCCGACTACCACCGCATCCGCGATCGCGCGGCGGTCTCGCAGTCGATCGCCGATCTGGTCGACACGGGCGAGCTGCTCCCGGTGTCGGTGCGGGGCTGGGACCGCGGTGGGCGCCCGCTCCCGAGCTGGCGACATCGGGATGCCGTGCTGCCGCGCCGCATCGACGCGTCAGCGCTGCTGACACCGTTCGATCCCGTCGTCTGGTTCCGCGACAGAGCGCTGCGCGCCTTCGAGCTCGACTATAGGATCGAGATCTACGTCCCCGCCGACAAGCGGCGATACGGCTACTACTCGCTGCCCGTGCTCGTCGGCGACCGGATCGTGGCCCGCGTCGATCTGAAGGCCGACCGCGCGACGTCGACGCTTCAGGTGCAGTCGGCCTGGTGGGAACCTCAGGCCAGGCCTGACGCCGACGCTGAGCGGATCGCCGCAGAGCTGGCGCTCGCAGCGGAATGGCAGGGCCTCGCGCATGTCTCGGTCTCGCGGTGGGGCACCGCGGCAGAGGCTCTTCACGCCGCACTCTCGGTTCGCCCGGACACGTCCGTGCGTCGCCATGTGCACGCGAGAGAGGTGCCCTCGTGAACCGCCGCAGGGCATGGGCGATCGGCGGCGTCGGTGCCGCTCTCGTCGTCGTGGTGGCGGCATCATGGCTGTGGCTGTCATCCGGCGATGTGTCCCCTGCTGCCGGTCCCCCGGCGACGAGCAGCTCACCGACGCCTGAGATCGATGTGCGCACGACCGCACAGCAGGCGCTGGACGACCACCTCGAGGAGTGCACGTCTGCGGAGGTCTCCGATGACGCCGTTCCCGACGGATGCGGGATCAGGATCCCCTGGGGCACCGAGTTCGCCTCGGTCGACGACGTCCGGTTCCGCATAGAGCAGCTGCCGGTCCTGGAGCTCACGGACGGTGGATTCGTCGCCGACGGGGGCGTCCTCGTCGCCACCGTGTCTGGCACAGGTCAGGACGGCAGTCCGAGGACCGAGACGTATCGCACGGACTCCTGGATGCTCCGCGGCGGCGTGACCGTCGAGGGTGACGCTGTGGAGCTCGACGTCTGGTGAGCGACGCTCAGGCCCCGGGATCGACTCGCCACGGGCGGCCGGACATGCAGAAGGCCCGATGCGCTGGTGCGCATCGGGCCTTGTGACACATCAGAACTGCACGCGTGGCGGCTCGGAGATCGCGCCGCTGTCGGCGACCTCGAAGAACTCGCGCTCGGTGAATCCGAGTCCCTTGGCGAAGAGATTGTTGGGGAAGACCTTGATCTTGGTGTTCAGCTCGCGGACCCCGCCGTTGTAGAAGCGGCGCGCAGCCTGGATCTTGTCCTCGGTGTCGACGAGGGCCTGCTGCACCTGAAGGAAGTTCTGGCTCGCCTGCAGCTGCGGATAGGCCTCGGCGACCGCGAACAGGCTGCGGAGCGCCTGCTGCAGATGACCTTCGGCGATGCCCGCCTCGCCGGGGCTGCCGGCAGACAGCGTCTCCGCTCGCGCACGCGTGACGTTCTCGAACACCGCCTTCTCGTGCGAGGCGTAGCCCTTCACCGTCTCGATGAGGTTGGGTATCAGATCCGCTCTGCGCTTCAGCTGAACCGTGATGCCGCTCCAGGCCTCGTCGACGCGGACGTTGAGCTGCACCAGCGAGTTGTAGGTCGCCCAGAGGTAGATTCCGATGAGCAGAATCACACCGACGACGATCAGTACCGGCACGAGCCATTCCATCAGAGGCCCACCCTTCCTCGTGTTTGTCTCATCCTATCGGCGCAGCCTGCGCGTCGACTGGGTGTGCGACGGTCAGCTGCAGCCCCGTCATGCGCCGAGAACGCGATCCAGGTATCGGTTCGTGAATCGGCGATCCGGGTCGAGCCGGTCGCGCACGGCGGTGAAGTCGTCGAACCGCGGATAGCGCTCTCGCAGCTGCTCGGCGGTCAGCGTGTGCAGCTTGCCCCAGTGGGGCCGTCCGCCGTGCTCGAGCATGATCTGCTCCACGGCCTCGAAGTACACCGACGGATCGGCGCGCCAGTAGCGGTGGACCGCGATGTACCCCGTGGCCCTGCCGTACGCCGTCGACAGCCACCTGTCGTCGCCCGCCGCGAAGCGCACCTCGATCGGGAATTCGATGCGCCATCCTCGTCGCTCGATGAGCTCGCGCACAGCGCGGAAGGCCGGCACGACGTTCTCGACGGGCAGCGCGTACTCCATCTCGCGGAACCGCACCGTGCGGCTCTGTGTCAGGACGCGGTGCGACAGCTCGGTGTAGCGCCGGTCGCCCGTGAGCTTCACCGCGAGCCTGTTGAACGGCGGAGTGATGACGGGTGCCACCTGCCCGGCGGCGCATACCGCCCGGTATACGCCGTTCGAGAGCAGGGTCTCACCGATCCAGCGCCCTACGACGGGGAGAGGCTGCCGCCGAGTCGACTCCGGCAGTCTGGTCTGTCTCTTGGTCAGAGCGATGTCCGTGTGCGGGAACCAGTAGAACTCGAAGTGGTCCGATTCCTCGACCCGACTGTGCAGGGTCTCGAGAACGTCGTCGAGAGGCGCTGGCTCGTCGACTGCCTCCAGGAGGAGGTTCGGCACGCACTGCAGCGTGATGTCGACCAGGATCCCGAGCGCGCCGAGCCCCAGTGTGACCGCGGGCAGCAGATCGGTGTTCTGCCTCTCGTCCACTCTCAGGAACTCGCCGGCTGCGGTCACCATGGTCGCCGCGACGACCTGTGTGGCGAGTCCTCCGAACCCGGACCCGGTCCCATGGGTCCCGGTCGAGATCGCGCCGGAGATGGACTGACGGTCGATGTCGCCGAGGTTCTCCATGGCGAGACCGAACGGCGCAAGCAGTGAGGGGATGCGGTGCAGCCGGGTTCCCGCGAGCAGAGTCGCGCGGCCGGTGGACGCGTCGGCCGATACGAGTCCTTGCATGTCGTCGAGTTCCAGGAGCACCCCGGGGGCGACGGCGATGCCCGTGAAGCTGTGCCCCGCTCCGACCGCCTTCACGGTGAGACCTTGCGACACAGCTGCCCGGACGGCGCGCTGCACGCCTTCCGGCGTGCGCGGGCGCTCGACGCGGAGCGGCTTCACCTGCGCCGACCGCCCCCAGTTCTGCCAGGTTCCGCCGATCCGGGTCACAGGAACGCCTTCCCCTCGCCGCGATACGTGGGAAGCTCGTCGACGATCTCGTCGCCGGAGACGAGCTGGTAGCTGTCGATGCGCTCGGCAGGCTCGCCGCTCTTCGCGTGGCGGAACCAGACCCGATCGCCCACTCCGAGGTGCTGGGCCTCTCGCCCCTGCAGCGGTGTCTGCACCTCGCCCGCGGCCTCGCGCGACAGAGTGCGCAATCCCTGCGGCCAGACAGGCGACGGCTGTCGCGACGCCACGGCGGGGCCCGAGGCGATCCATCCGCCACCGAGCACGGTCGCGATGTCGGCGGCCGGCCGCCGCACCACGTCGAACGCGAACGCGGACGCCGGTGCCGGGCGGAAGGATCGATACCCGTCGAAGAGGTGCCCTCCGAGCAGTCCGCTGCCGGCACTCGCCTCGGTCAGCGATTCGTCGCTGCCGGTGAACTCGAGGGAGCCGGTCCCTCCGCCGTTGAGGAACTCGAGAGGGGCGATCTCCGAGAGTGCGCCGACGATCGCGGCTCGTCGGTCTCGCAGCTCTGACCGCGAGCGCGCCTGCATCAGACGGATCACCGGCGCGTCCGGTCCCGCGTTGTCGCCCTGCCCGGCGATCTGGGCCTCGTACATCTGCAGGCCGACGAGCGTGAAGCCGGGGCGGCGGACGATCGTGCGAGCGAAGGCCGCCACCTCTCCCGGAGTGAACAGCGCGGACCTGCGGACGCCGATATGACCGAGCGCCGCCGATCGCAGTGAGGCGTCCGCGTCGATCGCGACACGGATGTCGGGGCGATGGCCGGCAGGCGCGACGCTGTCGACGATGTCGAGATGCGCCGGGTCGTCGACCATGAGCGTGATGCGCCGCGCCGCCTCTTCGGATTCGAAGAGCTGCGCGAGTCCCGCGCGATCGACCGTCGGGTAGCCGATCACGATGTCGTCATGGGTCTCGGCGAGCCAGAGCGCTTCGGCGAGGGTGAACGCGAGAATCCCCCGGTAGCCGGGAAGCTGCAGCACCGCGTCGAGCACCGAGCGCACGCGCACCGACTTCGAGGCGACGCGGATCGGCAGTCCGCCCGCACGGACCAGCAGATCCAGGGCGTTGTGCCGGAGCGCTTCTCTGTCGATCACCGCCACGGGAGCAGAGAGGTGGCCGGTCGCCGCAGACAGGCGCGGCCAGTACCGTGACGGGTCGTGCCACTCGGGGGAGACTGCGTTTCGTCCCTGATCGGGGCTCATATCGGCGATGAGGTCGAGCACTCCCCCACCCTATGTCCAGCGCGGACGCGGATTCATGCTTTCTGAGATCGAGTCGCAGCGCAGTCGTACGGCCACGTCCGGAATCCCGGTACTTTAGCCGCAATGCTCGTAATGAACATCCACGGTCGCCGTCTCTATCACTGAGGCCGTCATTCGTGGCGGCTCACCGGCCGTGCCCGGCCGGTTGCCGGGGGGTAGCGATGCTGTCTCAGCAGCATCACAGGGAGACGGGCGCTGGGACGCCCGTCTCCCTTCGCCCTGTCCGTGCGGGATGCGGCGCCGGAGCGGCCGATATACCCGTGTAATCTGAGCCAGTCACATGGAGCCCCCGTAGCCCAATGGCAGAGGCAGGCGACTTAAAATCGCTTCAGTCTGGGTTCGAGTCCCAGCGGGGGCACAGCGCGCTTCTCAGCCATCCGCGCGTCCATCTGCCGCGCCGCGGGTCTGTCCGTTCGCGGATGCCGACCCGCGCGCCTCACGGATTCGGCGCAGGACCAGCACACCGACGGCGATCGCCAGCGCTGAATACACGGCGTAGTCGAGATACCCGAGCAGGTGCTCGAGCTGCTCGTGCTGGGTTCCCAGCAGGGCACCCACCCCGATGAGCAGAGTGTTCCACAGGCCGCTGCCCACGATGGTGTAGACGCTGAATCGCGCCAGGTTCATCCGCGTGGCACCCGCAGGGATCGAGATCAGGCTGCGGACTCCGGGGACCATCCGCCCCACGAGCACCGTCCACCCTCCGCTTCGCTGGAACCAGGCCACTCCCCGGTCCAGATCGCCGCGGCTGACCAGCTTGGTGGCCGCGAGAAGCCGCACGGCCCGCTCGATGCCGATGGCCGCCCCGAGCCAGTAGAGCAGGAGCGCCCCGATCCATGAGGCGAGGGTGCTCCACACGATCAGCCAGCCGAGCGTGAGGTCGCCGCTCTGACTCAGGTAGCCGGCGAACGGGAGAATCACCTCGCTCGGAATGGGCGGGACGAGCACCTCGAGGAACACCAGCACGCCCACCCCGATGTCGCCGAGCTGGGTGAGGACGTCGGCGGCGAACCCGGTGAGGCCGGAGAATCCGTGATCCGACGGCGATGACTCGGCGGCCGCCATGATCGCGCCGCTCATCGACCGAACAGATCGCCGATTCCGGGGATGCCCAGGTCGCCGAGCCGCTGACCCCATTCGCTCGCGGCGTCGCCGAGGCCCGAGACGGTCTCACCGGCCGATCCGAGAACACCCTCAGCGGCTCCCGCGAGCTCCTCGCCGCCGAGTCCGCTCGCGATCGCCTCGACGTCGACACCCTGCGCGAGCGCGTCGAAGTCGACACCGAGCCCGGCCGCCTGCTCGAGAAGGGGGGCGGCGACGGCACTGCCGACGGCGCCGACCGCCACGATGCCCAACGCGCCCACGGCGGCGCCGCCGACGGCACCGGCAGCGCCGAACCCGCGCACCCGCGACAGGATGCCGCGCATGCGTCCGGGGTGCGCCGCCTCGGAGCGCCCGGCCGCACGTGCGAGATCCTCCGGCGAGGACGAGGTCGGGCGTTCGCCGGGCGCGAGCTCCGTGTTCATGCGCTCCTGCACCTGCGCGCGCTGCGCCGGCGTCAGCCGCGCGAACGCCTCGCGATGGATCTGCTCGATGCGGTGCGGATCGGCGGTCTCGAGCAGGTAGTCGTACCGTGCGATCGCGGCCCGGTCGGCATCCGACCCCGATCCGGCTGCACGGGAGGCGGAGGCGGCACCGGCAGGAGGCGGAGAGTACGGGTCACGCGACGTCCGGTGCACCGGCGGAGGAGAGTATCGATCATTCTCCGGGTGACGCCGTCCGGGCGCGGGAGGCGTCTGCCCCCGCGAGCCGTCGCGATCCGTGCGGGATCCGCTCTCGTCGAGATCGAGGGCGCGAGCGGCCATCCCGAGCAGTCGGTTGAGTTTTCCCATGGTGACGATTCCTTCGTGGTGTGGACGACCACGGGTCTCGACAGCGGTGCGGTGAGGGGTCCTTGGCCGTCCGCGGATACGGACGCCAGGTCTCCTCCACCCTCACGGGCCGGTGGGCCGGGACACGACCTCGTATCCGTAATGACGACACCACCGCAGACGGGAGTACTCCCCTTGCGCTGCCGACGGTAGCAAGCGCGCCTATGAACGGGGTGCGAGACACGCCCCGTCGCCGCAGACGACGAACGCCCCGACTCCGGAGGACTCGGGGCGTTCGAGGAGAGGACTACTTGGCGGCAGCCGTCTCGGCGGTCTTCTTGGCGGCCGGCTTCTTGGCACCGGTCTTCTGGCCGGCGGGCTTCTCGTCAGCAGCCTTGTCGACGGCGGTCGCCTGCGCGGCCGGAGCCGTGACGGCGGGAGCCGGCGCATCGGCGGCCGGACGCGGGCGAGCGGCGAACTCCTCGAAGACATAGCGCGGGTTCTGGACCGTCTCGAGGTTCACCAGGTCGCGACCGAGCCACAGGTTGTTCCACCAGCCCCACACCACGCGGAACTTGCGCTCCCACGTGGGCATCGCGAGGCCGTGGTATCCACGGTGGGCGACCCAGGCGACGAACCCCTTGAGGGCGATCTTGCCGGACTGGAAGACACCGTTGTAGAGCCCGAGGCCCGCGACGGCGCCGAGGTTCTTGTGGAAGTACTCCTTCGGGTCCTCGCCACGCAGCACGGCGACGATGTTCTTCGCGAGGAGCTTCGCCTGACGGACGGCGTGCTGGGCGTTCGGCACGCAGAAGCCGCCGACGCCACCACCGGACAGGTCGGGGACGGCAGAGACGTCACCGGCGGCCCAGGCCCCGGGAACGAAGGCCTCGGGGGTGCCGACACGGAGGTCTGCACGGGTCTGGATGCGGCCGCGCTCCTCGATCGGGAGGTCGCCACCGCGCACCACCGTCGGGTTCGCCATGACACCGGCGGTCCAGACGATCAGATCGGTGGGGATGACCTCACCCGTCGACAGCTCGACGTTGCCGTCGACCGCGCTGGTGAGCTGCGTGTCGAGGTGCACGTTGGCGCCACGCTTCGCGAGGTCCTTGAGCACCCACTCGCTCGTCTGCAGCGAGACCTCGGGCATGATGCGCCCCATCGCCTCGATGAGGTGGAAGTGGGTGTCGTCGAAGGTCAGCTGCGGGTACTTGCTGACCAGCGACGAGGCGAGCGAGCGCAGCTCGGCGAACACCTCGATGCCGGCGAAGCCACCGCCGACGACGACGACGGAGAGCAGGCGATCACGCGCGGGGCCCGCAGGCAGCGACGCCGCCTTGTCGAAGTTCGACATCAGGCGGTCACGGATCGCGACGGCCTCCTCGATCGTCTTCAGGCCGATCGCGTTGTCTGCGATGCCCGGGATCGGGAAGGTGCGCGAGACGGCACCCGCGGTCACCACGATCTGGTCGTACGCGAACTCGTACGGCTCGCCCACGGGAGGCGTGATCGTCGCGACCTTCTCGGCGTGGTTGATTCCGGTCACCTTGGCGGTGAGCACGTTCGTGCGCTTGAGGTGACGACGGTGGGCGACCACCGAGTGTCGGGCTTCGATCGAGCCGGCGGCCACCTCGGGGAGGAACGGCTGGTACGTCATGTACGGCAGCGGGTCGACCATGGTGACGTCTGCTTCACCCTTGCGAAGGTGCTTCTCCAGCTTCCACGCCGTGTAGAAGCCTGCATAGCCTCCACCGACGATCAGAATCTTGGGCACAGTGCTGTTCTGAGGCACAGGGGGACAACTCCTCGGGAGTCAGGAATGTGGCGTGCGTGCGCGCGCCGATCGGATGCGCCGGGCAGCTGCGGTGACGCCAAGCGCTATCAGGATACCAGGGACTGTGAGCGCGATGAGCGGCAGGGTACCGTAGCGCAGCGATTCAGCGCTGGGAAGCAGCGGTGAACCGGCTTCCGTCGGCGCGTCCGCATCCGGCAGAGGCGGCACCTCGACCGGCGCGGCGCTGGGTTCCGGCTGCGGGACCGTCTCCGCCCGACGGAACAGGCGAACCCACTCGGCGAGGTCTCCCATGGGGTTCTCGGAGACCTTGGGCACGTCCCCGCTGATCGCCGCCTCGGCATCCACCAGACCGTAGCCGTAGAGGGGGTCGGGCGGATCCGCCATGCCGGGGACCTCGATCGCCGTCTTGATGATGCGGTTGATGACGTTGGCGGCATCGAGCTCGGGATGCGCGGACCGGACGAGGGCCGCGATGCCCGCGACGATGGGCGCCGCACCGCTGGTGCCGCTCCAGGGCACGACCGTGCCGTCCGCCGAGACACCGCGCAGGCCCTCGCTGGGTGCCGCGATGCCGATGGTGATCCCCTGCGTCGAGGCCTCGATGCTCGCCGTGCCCGTCTGATCGACTCCGCCGACCGTGAGCACGCCGGGGATCGTCGCGGGGGCGCCGATGATGTCGGTGCCGCTCCCCCGATTGCCCGCCGCGACCACGACCACGACGTCGTTCTCGAAGGCGTAGAGGAACGCGTCGTCCCAACTCTTGTCCCAGTCCAGCGTGTTCGTGGTGAACGAGAGGTTGATGATGTCCGCCCCGTGATCGACCGCCCAGCGCATCGCCTTCGCCACCTGCTCGGTGAACGGCACGGCGGCAGCTGCGCCGAACCCCACGGAGATCGAGAGCAGATCGGCTTCGGGGGCGACGCCGATCATGCCCTTGCCGTCGGCCGCGCCGCGCCCGGCGGCGAGGGATGCGACCCACGAGCCGTGATTGCCGTCGATGGCACCCACCGGGGTGCGCCCGTCGGGTGTCCCGGTGCCGGACACGTCCGTGCCGCCGACGACGGCCCCGTCGAACACTCCCGGGACCTTGGCGATCCCGGTGTCGATGACGGCGATGGTCACTCCGTCGCCGCGGGTGGTCTGCCAGGCGTCTCGGATCCCGGCGCCATCGAGCCAGTATTCGGCGGCGCGCACCGGATCGGCAGGATCATCGGGCACCGGTGGCGGCGTCGCCGCTGCGCCGAGGAGCAGGACGGATGCCACGATCGTCGCCACCGCGACGCCGTTGCGCAGCATCCGCGGCGGCCTCATTCGGTCGACGCCTCGACGTCGCGCAGCGCCGCGCCCGGGGCGTCGCACCGGCACTTCTCGGGAGACCACGTCGAACGCTCGAGCGCCACGTCGCCGATCGGGTTCACGCCGGGGCCGGCCGCGAGAGCGTGACCGGCCAGAGCGTGCAGGCACTTGACGCGCGTGGGCATGCCGCCGGCCGAGATGCCGTCGATCTCGGTGACCTCGCCGAACTGCGCACGGTCGGCGAGGTAGGCCTCGTGCGCCGCGAGGTAGGCCGCCGCGACCCCGTCGTCCTCGGCGAGGAGCGCCGCGAGCTCCGGCATGACCTGCGTGGCCTCGAGAGTCGACATGGCCGCAGTCGCGGCAGGGTGGGTGAGGTAGTAGAAGGTGGGGAACGGCGTTCCGTCCGGCAGCCTCGGCGTGGTGGCGACGACCGTGGGGTTGCCGCAGACGCAACGGGCTGCGATGCCGACGACGCCGCGAGCGGTTCTCCCCAACTGGGCCGACACCACGGCGAGTTCGGCGGTCGTGGGGGCGGGGAATGGCGGCGTGGTCACCCGACCAGCGTACGGGAGCCGACCGGGAGGATGCTCGGAGCACACGCCCCGTGCGGCGGCGGCGCAGGTCAGCGGGCGACTGCGGCCGTGTCGCTGAGTCCGGCGGACGTCAGAGTGCGCAGGAGCTGCGGCATCCAGTCGGAGGGCGTCTCCTCGAGCGTGTCGCTGACCGGGCCCTGCTGCTGCGGAAGCGCGGCGGGGTCGAGGTCGTTGTCGATCAGGTACACGACCTCGCCGGGCTTGACGTAATACAGGCGCTCACGCGCCTGGGTGGTGATGTACGCCGGGTCGTTCCAGCGTTCACGCTCTTTCTCGAGCGCGGCGATCTGGTCTTCGGAGACCTGGATCGACTGCTCCAGAGCCGAGATCTTCTGCCTCTGATCGATGAAGGTGCTGAGGGTCGGCACCAGCACCCACGCGCCGAGGACCACGAGAGACAGCATGATGACCGAGAAGGCCGACAGGCGGATGCCGGAGGCCCACTCGCGCACATCGACCCTGCGGTCCTGCGCGCCTCTGCTCGCCGCACCCCGGGGCGTCCGACCCGCGGTGCGCTGTGCGGGCGACGGCGGCGCTGAGGCGGGTCGGGTCGCACCCGGAGACGCCGAAGGAGGAGCCGGTCGTCGTGCCACGGCTCCTCCTCCGTTCGAGCCGCTCAGGCGGCTTCTGTTTGTCTCAGCTGTGTTCAGCCCTGGTAGCGCGGGAACGCGGAGCGGCCGGCGAAGACAGCCGCGTCGCCCAGCTCCTCCTCGATGCGCAGAAGCTGATTGTACTTCGCGACGCGCTCGCTGCGAGCAGGCGCACCCGCCTTGATCTGACCCGCGTTCGTCGCGACCACGAGGTCGGCGATCGTCGTGTCCTCGGTCTCACCCGAGCGGTGCGACAGCATGGCGGTGTAACCCGAGCGCTGCGCCAGGCTGACCGCGTCGAACGTCTCGGTGAGCGTTCCGATCTGGTTGACCTTCACGAGCAGCGAGTTGGCGACGCCGCGCTTGATGCCGTCAGCCAGACGCGTCGGGTTGGTGACGAACAGGTCGTCTCCGACGAGCTGGACCTTCGAGCCGAGAGCGTCGGTGAGGAGCTTCCAGTTGTCCCAGTCGTCCTCGGCGAGGGCGTCCTCGATCGTGACGATCGGGAAGTCGTTGACCAGACCCTGGTAGTACTCGATCAGCTCGGGGCCGGTCCAGTCCTTGTTGTCGAGGCGGTACACGCCGTCGCTGAAGAACTCGGTCGCTGCGACGTCGAGGCCGAGCGCGATCTCGGTGCCCGGCTTGAAGCCGGCCTTCTCGATCGCCTTGACGAGGAAGTCGAGACCCTCGCGGTTGCTGGGCAGGTCGGGGGCGAAGCCGCCCTCGTCGCCGAGGCCCGTCGCGTAGCCGGCGGCCTTCAGCTCGCCGCGCAGCACGTGGTAGGTCTCGACACCCCAGCGAAGCGCCTCGGAGTACGTCTCGGCGCCGATCGGCGCGAGGAAGAACTCCTGCATGTCGATGCCGTTGTCGGCGTGCTCGCCGCCGTTGATCACGTTGAAGAGCGGCACGGGCAGCACGTGCGCGTTGGGGCCGCCCAGGTAGCGGAACAGGGGCAGATCGGCCGAGTCGGCCGCGGCCTTCGCGACGGCGAGGCTGACGCCGAGGATCGCGTTGGCGCCGGTGCGCTGCTTGTTCTCGGTGCCGTCGGTCTCGATCAGGATCTCGTCGACGATGCGCTGCTCGCTCGCCTCGATGCCCTCGAGCGCCGGTCCGAGCTCGTCGATGATGGCGTCGACGGCCTTGAGCACGCCCTTGCCGCCATAACGGCTCTTGTCGCCGTCGCGCAGCTCGTACGCCTCGAATGCGCCGGTGGATGCACCCGACGGGACGGCTGCCCGCTGGACTACGCCGTCGTCGAGGAGCACCTCCACCTCAACGGTCGGGTTTCCGCGCGAGTCGAGAATCTCGCGTGCGCCTACAGCCTCGATCAGTGCCACTGATGTGCTCCTTGCTCAGAGAAAAGGTGTGTGGAGCGTCGTCGATCCGCGCCCAGTCTAGCCCGCCCGAACCTCAGCACCCGGGTCGGGGTCGGAGGTTCACACGACGACAGCGAGCGCGACGCCATCCCAGCCTTTGACACCGACCGTCTGCAGCGCGGTGGCGTCGAAGCGCGGGTCCTCGCCCAGCATCCGCAGTGCATCCCTGGTGCCGACGACCTTGGGGTCGGCCGCATCGTCGCGCACGATCTCACCCTCCCGTCCGATGTTGTCGAGCACGATCACGGTTCCGGGACGGCCCAGTTTCGCGGCCCAGTCGAGGTAGACCGTGTTCGACTCCTTGTCGGCGTCGATGAAGACCAGGTCGAAGCCGCCGACCAGCGTGGGGAGCACGTCGGCACCTCGGCCGATCCGGATGTCGACGCGGTCTCCGACGCCGGCGGCATCGATGCTCGCGCGGGCCACGGCGGCGTTGTCCGCTTCGGCCTCGACGGTGATCACCCGCCCCTCGGGACCCACCGCCCGTGCGAGCCAGATCGTCGAGTAGCCGCCGAGCGTCCCGATCTCCAGCACGCGGCGAGCGCCGCTGATGCGGGCCAGGAGGTTGAGGAGCTTGCCGCCGACCGGCGCGACTTCGATCTCGGGAAGACCGGCATCGTGCTGAGCGGCCAGCGCCGCCTCCAGCTGCGGATCATGACCGACGAGGAGATCAGCGAGATAGGCGTCGGCATTCGACCAGGCGGCGGGAGTGGATTCCATGCCCTCAGCAAACCGTGAGCCCCGAAGAGCGTCAAGAGGGTTGCGGCCCCCTCCCGGCTCGGGGAGCGGACAGCAGCCGCCCGGGCGCGCCCGCGAGCTCGGGCTGACGACGGAACTGGCCCGTGAGTGCCAATGCGGCGATCACCGCCGCCGCGACGATCCATCCCGCGACGCCGAGAGGTCCGGCGAGTGCGAGATCGGGCTGCGATGCGGCGAAGATGAGGACGAGTCCGGCGGCCGCGTTCAGCGAGCCGTGCGCGAGGACGGCGGGCCAGACCGATGCGGAGCGCAGACGCAGCCAGCCCAGCAGCACACCCCAGGCCATGCAGCCGCCGATCATGAACAGCACGCCGGTGATGTCGGTGCGCCCGAAGTTGTAGCCCAGCAGGATCACCGGGCTGTGCCAGAGGCCCCAGATCGCTCCGCTGATGAGGAGTGCCGGCCACGTGCCGAGCGGTCGCAGGGCCGGGACGAGCCACCCGCGCCAGCCGAGTTCTTCGCCGAACGCCAGCACACTGTTGATCAGGGCGCCGACAGGGATCATCACGATCTGCGAGATCACGATGAGCTCGATCGGGGGCATCGGCGCACCGGCGGGCAGCGACCTCGCGATCTCAGCGGAGAACGCCGAGAACGTCGGGTCGAGCTGCACCCATCCGAAGGCCGCCGCGACCACGATGCCGAGCGCGACGAGAACCGGAGGGACGAGCCAGCCCGCCACCATCAGCCAGACGACCCGCCTGGCCGGGCGCAGGGGCCAGATGCCCAGGAAGCGGAGCCGCTCCCCCGGTGCCGGCACACGCAGGGCGAGGGTGACCACGAGCGCGGCGAGCGCGGGGGTCAGCATCATCACGGGCAGCAGGAACCAGGCGCTGGGCTCGGCGAGGCCGTCGCCCAGCCACAGCGGCAGGGCGACGAGCCAGGCGAGCCCGCACGCGAGCGCGACGAAGAGGACGACGGATGCGGCTCTGATGCGGGTCATGGATTGACTCCCGGTTCGGTGTCGATGTGCTGTTCGGTGTCGATGTGCTGTTCGGTGTCGATGTGCGGTGCGATCATCGGGATGCTGCGGAAGCGAGGACGGATGCCGCTGTGGAGGCGTCGTCGACGGTGACGACGAACACGCGACCGTCTGTGCGGGTGATCTCGAGGGCCTCGCCGGTGCGCAGCACGAATCCGCGCCGCCCGTCGGTGCCGATTCGGTAGCCCCAGCCGCCGAACTCGGCGAACGGGTCGACCTGCACCGCGCGAGCGCTGGCGATATCGGCCGCGGCGATCTCGAGACGCGGCCATCCGGCGACGGAGCGCACCCGAAGGCCAGCGGTGCTCGCCCGCACCCGGAACGACAGACCGGTCGCCACGACGATGACGAGGACCACAGTGATGCCCGCCACGATCCACCCGGCGGCGATGCCCCGGGCGAGCAGCAGCACGCTCACGGCGACCGTGAAGAAGACGCTGATCCCGAGGACGACCTGGCCACTGCGGGCCACGTTCACGGTCTTCATCCACACGGCGCGCTCGTGGTCGGCGAGAGGCAGAGGTGCCGCCGGATCCGCGGACGCGACGGATGCGACGGGCACCTTCGGCTGCGCGAACCATCCGATCACCCCGAGGCCGGCGGCGATCGCGACGATGACCGGGACCCAGAGGGTGATGTCGGGCGCCTCGGTCGCATCGGAGAGCCCTCGCTGGGAGCCGGTCGTCGTGATCGCGAGCATGGACATCAGGCCCGCCATCGCGAGGCCGGCCGCTCCGAGCAGACGGGCGGTCGTCGACCACTGCGACTGAGGAAGCGGCCCGCCCGAGCCCCGTGGGGGCAGCCTGTGCGAGACCAGGACGATGATCGCGAACATCGCCACGATCCCTCCGCCCAGGCCGATCAGCATGACCAGTGGCGTCCACCGCGGCGCGAAGCCATCGGCCCCGTCGAGGCCCCAGTGGATCGCCGCAGGATCGGGGATGTCGGGCAGCCACGCCAGGACGATGACGGCGGCGAGCACGATCAGAGCGGCGGGGACGATGACCCCGACCCACCAGAAGGCGGTGCGGGCGCGGCGGATCTCGGGGGTCATGCGTCGGTCTCCTTGATGAGCGCGGCCAGTGTCGAGGAAGAGAGTCCGAGGGATGCGGCGCGGGCGACGAGCGCGGCGATGTCCTGTGAGAGCTCGGCGAGCGGAGATGCAGCAGCGGACACCACCGCTCCCCTGCCACGGCGCAGATCGATCAGCCCCTCGTCGCGCAGCTGCTGATAGGCACGGAGCACGGTGTGCAGGTTGATCTCGAGCGCCTCGGCGAGTTCACGGGCGGCAGGCAGCCGGTCACCCGGCACGAGACGTCCGGCGAGGACATCGGCGCGAACGGATGCCGCGACCTGATCGAAGAGCGGCCGAGCGCTGTCGGCGTCGATGCGGATCAGCATCCCGTCCTCCAATCTTCTAGTAGTTCTACATAAACTATAACAACTGTCGCAACCCTCCAGCGAGCTTTGTCCGGATCAGGCCGTCGGCCACACTGACCTCATGCGCATCACTCCCCGTCGTCTCGCCACGGGCATGAGCCTGTGGGTCCCCAATCTGTTCAGCGGCATCCGCATCCGCCGCTTCAGCGAGGACTGGACGCACGCCACGGTCGAGCTGCACGTCAACGTGTTCACCCGCAATTACGTGAAGACGGCATTCGGCGGCTCGATGTCCGCGATGACGGACCCGTACTTCTTCATGCTCGTGATGCATCAGCTCGGTCGGGACTATGTCGTCTGGGACACCCGGGGCGAGATCGAGTTCGTCAAGCCCGGGCGCGGGGTGCTGACCGCCGAGTTCGAGGTCAGCCGCGAGCGGGCCGAGGAGATCCGCGAGCGGGCGCACGGCGGTGCGAAGGTGCTCGAGTGGTTCGAGACCGTCATCACCGATCGCGACGGAGACGTCGTCGCCAGAGTCCGCCGACAGGTCTACATCCGCGAGAAGCAGCGCGTCACCTCCGCTCGGGGCTGACGGCGACGGCGATACCGGACGTTCACCCGGACGTGCCACGATGACGGGATGCCCCTCGCCCGCCGCCTGACACTGGTCGACGCCGTCGCGATCGGTCTCGGTTCGATGATCGGCGCCGGCGTGTTCTCCGTGTGGGCACCGGCCATGGGAGTCGCCGGAAGCGGCATCCTGATCGCCCTGGCGATCGCCGCGATCGTCGCCTACTGCAACGCGACCGCCTCGGCGCAGCTCGCCGCCGCGCATCCCGTCGCCGGCGGCACCTACGCTTACGCCCGCGCCGAGATCGGCCCGTGGTGGGGATTCGTCGCCGGATGGAGCTTCGTGATCGGCAAGATCGCCAGCTGCGCGGCGATGGCCATGACCTTCGCCGCCTACGCGGCACCGGAAGGCTGGGAGGTGCCGGTCGCCGTCGCTGCCGTCGTCGCTCTCGCGGCGGTCAACTGCTTCGGCGTGACGCGAACCGCCCTCGTCACGCGCATCCTCGTCGTGTGCTCGCTGCTCGGACTCGCCGTGGTGGTCGCGGTGGGCCTCGGCGGTTCCTCGTCTACCGCCCCGGCTCCCCTTCCGGATGCCTCCGCGTACGGGGTGCTTCAGGGCGCAGGCCTGCTCTTCTTCGCGTTCGCGGGATACGCGCGCATCGCGACGATGGGCGAAGAGGTCGTCGACCCCGCCCGGACGATCCCCCGGGCGATCGCCCTGGCCCTCGGCGGCACGGTCGTCGTCTACACGCTCGTCGCGATCACGGTCGTGATCGTGCTCGGCGGCGACGCGGTCACGAGCACCACCCCTCTCGCCGATGTCGTCACGGCCTCGGGGTGGACGGCTCTCACTCCTGTCGTCCGCGTGGCCGCGGCCGCCGCCTCGCTCGGAGCCCTGCTCGCCCTCCTGACCGGCATCGGTCGCACCACACTGGCGATGGCCCGCGAAGAGGATCTGCCGCGCTTCCTCGCGAAGGTCGACGAGCGTTGGCACGTACCCCGTCGAGCCGAGATCACGATCGCGGTCATCATCGTGATGATCGTGCTCGTCGCCGATCTGCGCGACGCGATCGGCTTCTCCTCGTTCGGTGTACTGCTGTACTACCTCATCGCCAATGCGGCGGCATTCCGCCAGCGCACTGCGGCTCGCCGCTATCCGCGGGTGCTGCAGGTCGTCGGTGCGCTCGGGTGCCTCGTGCTCGTGAACACGCTGCCGGTGGTGGCTTCGGTGGTGGGTACCGCGGTCGTGCTGGTCGGTGTGCTCTATCGGATGATCCGGCTGCGGCTCGCGCGCTGATCAGGGTGGCGCGGCAGCGCTCCGAACGTCCTGCGCGGAGGACGCCCGGTACGCGCGGGGCGCGATTCCGAGCACGTTCCGGAAGTCGCGGGTGAGATGGGCGTGATCCGCGTACCCCAGGTCGGCGGCGAGATCCGCCAGATCGACCGATGGGTGCAGACGCAGGTGCTCCGCGGCCTCCTGCAGCCTGCGGCGCCGGATCATGGCGGCCGGCGACACTCCGACGTGACGATGGGCGAGGCGCTGCAGCGTGCGCAGCGAGACCGCGAGTCGGGTCGCGGCCTCCTCGACCGAGTCGGCCGCGCCCTCCTCCATGAGCACCTCGACCAGCGCGTTCGCATGCCTCGCACTGTCGTCGAGGGGTCCGACCCGACGAGCGAGCCACTCCGAGAACACCGCGACGGCGCGTTCGCGGTGCCCCTCCCCCGACGCCATCGCAGCACTGACCCCGTCCGCGAGCTCGGGAGCGACGACCGGCTGCTCGGAATCGACGAGTGCGGCAGGGTCGTCGATGAGGGCCGCGACAGCTGCGGGTCGCAGCAGGGCGCCCACTGCCCAGCCCGTGCCGGTCAGCTCGCGATGCGAAGCCCGTGTCGTCGCCCCGGACAGACTCACGTCACCGTTCTCGACGACGAGGTTCAGCGCCGGGTAGCCGACGATCTCCTGGCGAGACGATCGAGCGGGCTCGATGCTCCACTCGGGAATCCAGAACCACACCGCGAGGTCCCGCGCGGCGGTCGCAGGCGGCAGACGATGGAAGTCCGGCAGCCGGGCCGGATACAGCACACCGCGGGTCGCACGCATCGCTAGCCGCCGGCGAGGATCGTCACGGTGACCCGCATGGCGGACACGGTCGGTCCGAGGTCGTCGACGTCCATGCCTCGACCCTATGACCCGGCGCACGATCGTGTCGCGCAAGTTCAAGCGCGCGTCTGCGACTGCTCCCTACTGTGGCTGCATGAGCACCGAGAACAGGACCGGCGTGACCGGCGAGCACACCACGGACGGCCGACCGAACAGCGCGACCTCCCTCACTCCCTTCCTCGCGGTCCCCCGGGCACGGGAGGCGATCGAGTTCTACCGGGACGTCTTCGGCGCTCGCGTCATCGATGTCACGGAGTTCGGCGGTGTCGTCGCCCATGCGGACCTCGACTTCGGGTTCGGCCACCTGCAGCTGGGCGAGCCGAGCCCCGACTATCATCTGGTTTCTGCGCCGTCGGGAGACGGCGACTGCTACTCGATGGGACTCTATGTCTCGGACGTCGACGCCGTCGTCGAGCGTGCCGTCGCCGCGGGCGCAACCGTGCGCGAGGCTCCGTCGGCGTTCGTGTCGGGAGACCGATTCGCCAGCATCCGGGATCCGTTCGGCGTGCGATGGTCGGTGATGACCCGGGTCGAAGACCTCTCGGACGAGGAGAGCGCACGGCGGGTCGCCGACTGGGCGGCGTCCTTCAGTGCTGCCCCGTCTGACGGCGCGAGCTGAGCGCGGTCTCGGCAGCCCGACACGCGGCCGGGAGCAGTGCCTCCGCCGTGCGCCGATAGCCGAGCGGACTCGGGTGGAAGCGATCGAGGCTGAACATCGCCTCCGGATCGTCGAAGAACATCGGGCCGACGGCGCGGCGGAGGTCGACGGGGTGCGCGCCCTCGGCACGAGCGGTCTCGGCCTGTACCCTGGCGAGTCGACGGGACATGCTCGACATCAGGCGCCGCAGAGGCTGCGGTACGGGGCGGAGGGTTCCGAGATCGGGACAGGTGCCGACCACGACCTCCGTACCCCGAGCACGCAGCCGTCGGACGGCCTCCCGCAGGTGCTGCGTCGAGACGGCGACGGGGATGCGGTGCGTCACGTCGTTGCCCCCGACCACGATCACGGCGACATGCGGGGCGTAGTCCTCGGGCAGCGCGTCGAGCTGGGCGGCGAGGTCGGGCGATTCGGACCCGACGACGGCGGCCGTGCGCAGATGGACCGGTCGTCGCATCCGTCGCGCCAGACCCTTGGCGAGTCGTCCGCCCAGTGTCTCCTTGCGCCGCTCGGCGCCGAGGCCCGCCGCCAGCGAGTCTCCGAGCACGAGCAGATCGATCGGCATGCCGTCGAGCGAACGACGCCAGACGCGGTCGGCGTCGATCGACTCCTCACCGAGCGGCTTGCCGATGCGTCGACGCGCGATCGCGGCCTGTCGGGTGAGGACGACCCGGACTCCGGCGGCGGCCACCGCGGTGGCGACACCCACCGCCGCGACGGCGACGAACGGCGGTCGGCTCATGTCCCGATTCGACCGGAACGGCGTGAACGCCGAGTGAACGGCATCCGCCGAACTCAGGAGAGGGGCTTGAGCTCCAGCTGCGAGGTGCCCGACGACACGGTCGCGAACTCCGTGTATCCGTCGGCGGCCGAGCGCTCGAGCAGAGCTTTCACGTTCTTCGTGCGCCGTTCCAGCCGCACTCGCGCCCCGGAGCCCACGAGACCCGCCTTGTGCATGACGAGCTCGGCGACCGGCACGTCGGCGTCATGGATGAGCACGACGGCGCGCTCGCCGGCATCCGCGCCCGCCGTCACGAGGTCGACGAGGCGCTCGAAGCCCAGCGAGAACCCGACGGCAGGGACCTGCTGGCCGAGGAAGCGGCCGATCATGCCGTCATAGCGACCGCCGCCGCCGAGCGAGTACGACACCGAAGGGTGGGCCAGCTCGAAGATCGTGCCCGTGTAGTAGCCCATGCCGCGCACGAGGAACGGGTCGAAGACCAGCGGGATGTCGGTCGCGCCTCGGCCGGCGGCGACGGCCTCGCCGATCGCGACGAGGTGTCCGACGATCTCGTCCGGGGCACCGTCGGGAAGCGCCTTGCGGATCTGACGTTCGCCGAAGGGGTTGTACTCCATGGTCTGCGGGCGCCGGAGGAAGGCTTCGAACGCGTCGACGGCCGATGGCGCCGAACCGCGCTCGCGCAGCTCGGCGGCGACGCCGTCGGGCCCGATCTTGTCGAGCTTGTCGATCGTGATGAGGACCCCGGGACGTTCGTCGCCCGTGAAGCCGAAGCTGTCGAGCATCCAGTCCAGCGCACGGCGGTCGTTGATGCGCACGGTGGCGCCCTCGAGACCCAGTGCGTCGACCGCATCGAGCGAGGCGACCATGAGCTCGGCCTCCGCGCGCGACGAGTCGTCGCCGATAATGTCGATGTCGCACTGCACGAACTGGCGGTAGCGCCCCTTCTGCGGTCGCTCAGCACGCCAGACCGGACCGATCTGGATCGCGCGGAACACACCGGGGAGCTGAGCGCGATTGCTCGCGTAGAAGCGCGCGAGCGGAACCGTGAGGTCGTATCGCAGACCGAGGTCGGCCAGGGCGCCCTGGTCGTCGGCGGCGTCGCGGATGGCATCCGCATCGAGGCCGCGGCGCAGCACGTTGTAGGCGAGCTTCTCGTTGTCGCCGCCGATGCCGGCGTGCAGTCGCGAGTACTCCTCGAGCGCCGGGGTCTCGATCTCGTCGAACCCGTGCGAGCGGTAACGATCACGGATCACGGAGAGGACGCGCTCGCGGCGAGCCTTGTCGGCGGGGAGGATGTCGCGCATTCCGCGCGGCGGGTTCACAGTAGCCACGCCTCCATCTTTCCAGGTCGGCGGGCCAGGCCGTGGACTCAGGCTTCGGATTCCGCCTCGCGGACCTCGGCCTCGACCGCTCGGAGCCGTTCGCGCAGCGCTCGTTCGGCATCCCAGCCCTCGGCGCGCGCGACCGCCACGAGGCGGAGAAGTGCGTCGCCGAG
Source organism: Microbacterium sp. NPDC079176 (assembly GCF_040686675.1). Lineage (NCBI taxonomy): Bacteria > Bacillati > Actinomycetota > Actinomycetes > Micrococcales > Microbacteriaceae > Microbacterium > Microbacterium sp. NPDC079176. The sequence goes on along the minus strand of NZ_JBFBLM010000004.1, from coordinate 314,491 downwards.
CTCTGCTTCCGAGGAGGGCGCCGGTCCAGCCCCGTCCGCGTCGGTCCGGGCGACGACGACGCCGGCCCCCTCGGCTCGACCGGCGACCTTCTGTGCCAGCGCGAGCGCCGGCATACCGCGCGGGATCCCGTCGAGGACGCTGCGTCTCGCGCGTTTCTCCGCCGCCTTCGCGGCGTTCCAGTGCACCAGGACCTCTTCAGGGGTCGTCGCGACCTCGTCCGCGAAGACGTGAGGATGCCGCCGCACCATCTTCTCGGTGAGCGTGGCCGCGACATCGTCGATGTCGAACGGGTCGTCGGGGTCCTGCGCAGCGATCGCGGCGTGGAACAGCACCTGCCAGAGCAGGTCGCCGAGCTCCTCACGCAGGTCGGCCCGTGAGCCGTCCTCGACGGCGTCGATCACCTCGTGCGACTCCTCGATGAGATACGGCACGAGATCACGATGGGTGATCTGCTGCGACCAGACGCAGCGATCCCGGACCTCGCGCATCGTCTCGGCTGCGGCGCGCAGCGGGTCTCGGGCGGGCTCTGCACTCACCGGTCCTCCTTCGAACGCCACTCGGGTCGCCTCGCGGTCACGAGGTCACGGCGCCGCGTCGTCGGTACGTACGGGCGCGGAGTGACACGATCACACCCGAGAGCACGAGAGCCACGAGCGAGCCGACGAGCACACCGAGGATGGCCTGATCGCGGGTGCCGGCGTCGGCCGCGAAGGCGAGGTTGGCGAGCAGAAGCGAGACGGTGAAGCCGATGCCGCCCAGCGCACCGGCGGCGAAGATGTCGGCGAACGGCAGGGCCGGCGCCGCGCCTCGGGGCCGGATCCGCATCGCGAGCCACCCGAACAGGGAGATGCCGATGATCTTTCCGACGGGCAGCGCCACGACGATCCCCCAGAAGGCGGGAGAGAGCTCCGACGGTGCGAGGGCGGGGATCACCACGAAAGCGGCGACGAACGCGAAGATCGGCAGGATCGCGCCGTTCACGGTCGGTTCGAGCACGTGCCTGGTGCGCGCGGCAGGAACGGGCGACATCACGAGCCCGAGCATCACGCCGGCGATGGTGGCGTGGATGCCCGACGAGGCCACCAGGCCCCAGGCGACGACGCCGACGATGATCATCGCGACGGCCACCGCCGGATGCCCCTTGGCGTGGAGCAGTCTGCTGAGCAGCCAGAACGCGACGACGGCGGCGACGGCGAGCGCGAGGAACAGCCACTGCACGTCGTGCGCGAAGAGGACCGCGATGAAGATGATGCCGATGATGTCGTCGAGGATCGCGAGCGCGAGCAGGAAGACGCGGACGTTCGACGGAAGCCCCCGTCCGAACATCGCGAGCACGCCGAGCGCGAAGGCGATGTCGGTCGCCGTCGGGATGGGCCAGCCCGTGGCGGTCGCGGAGTCGCCCGCGATGAGCAGATAGACAGCGATCGGCACCAGCACACCGCCGGCGGCAGCGATGGCCGGCTGCACGGCCTTGCTGGGCGAATCGAGCTCGCCGTGGGTGAGCTCGTGCCGCAGCTCGATCGCCACCACGAGGAAGAACACGGCGAGAAGCCCGTCGGACACCCAGTGCTCGATCGCGAGGTCGAGCACTGTGCCGGGCACGGCGATGTGGAAGTCGAGCACCGCGGCGAGCGCATCATGCGAGGGAAGATTCGCCAGCAGGATGCCGAGCCCTGCCGCGACGAGGAGCAGGACAGCAGGGAACTGCTGGCCACGGAGAGGGTTCGCGGAGATGCGCATCGCCCCCATGGTAATTGCGAGCGCCCCGCACGTCTCACATCGTCATGCGTTCAGAGCACGACCCCGACCCGGGATACTCTCGAACGGTGACCCCCGAACACGCCTTCCCCGAGCCCACTGACACCTCGGCCATCCGCATCATCGGCCGTTTCGAAGCGGGCCGCGGCATTCCGGATGCCATGCGCTCCGACGTCAGAATGCTCGGCGCCCTTCTCGGCCAGGTACTGCGCGAAGCAGGCGGCGACGACCTCTTCGAGGACGTCGAGCGGCTGCGGCTGGCGACGATCCAGGCCTATGACGAAGAGACCTCCGACGCCTTCGATCGGGCGGCCGCGATCGCCCAGTCGTTCAGCATCGCGCGCGCCGACGAGGTCGCCCGGGCGTTCACCTGCTACTTCCACCTCGTCAATCTCGCCGAGGAGCACCAGCGCGTGCGGGTGCTCCGCGAGCGGGCCGGCCAGCCGGGCCGCGAGGATGCGGCCGACACCGTCGCCACCGCCTATGCGCGTCTGAAGACGGAGGTCGGTGACGACGAGGCGCTCCGCCGTCTCGAAGGCCTGCGCTTCCACCCGGTGTTCACCGCCCACCCGACCGAGGCACGCCGTCGCGCGGTGTCGTCGAGCATCCGCCGCCTCTCCGAGCTGCTCACCCAGCACGACGCCGCGAGCGAGGGCGGGTCGGAGGAGCACCGCGCGCGCCGGAGGATGCTGGAGGAGATCGACACCCTCTGGCGCACCGCGCCGCTCCGCGCCGAGAAGCCCTCGCCGACCGACGAGGTGCGCACGGTCATGGGCGTGTTCGACGAGACCCTGTTCACCACCGTGCCGCACGTGTACCGGCGCATCGACGACGCACTCCGCGGCGACGACTCCGGCTCGAGCGCTCCGGTCGTGCCCGCGTTCGTGCGCATCGGGTCCTGGGTCGGCGGCGACCGCGACGGCAACCCGTTCGTGACCGCATCCGTCACCCGTGAGGCGTCGCAGATCGCCTCCGACCACGTGCTGCGCGGGCTGGAGCGCGCACTCGAGCGCATCGGCCGCGCCCTCACGCTGGACGCCGAGGACACCCCTGCGAGCGCCGGAGTCACGGCGCTGTGGGAGGCCTTCGCCGCCGCTGAGCCGCGCGTCGCCGAGGAGCTGGGCGCCCGCTCCCCCGGTGAGCCGCACCGCCGCGTGCTGCTCGCCCTCGCCCACCGTGTCGCGGCCACCCGCCGTGGCGAGGAGCAGCGCTACTCGCGCCCCGAGGAGCTGCTCGACGACCTGCGCACGGTGCAGTCGTCGCTGGCGGATGCGGGCGCGAAGCGCCATGCGTTCGGCGGCGTGCAGCACCTCATCTGGCAGGTGGAGACCTACGGCTTCCATCTGACCGAGCTCGAGGTGCGTCAGCACTCGCAGGTGCATCGCAAGGCGCTCTCGGAGCTCTCCAGCGGCGACGCGATCAGCGCGCGGACCGAGGAGGTGCTCGAGGTCTTCCGCGTGATCGCCGAGATCCAGCGCGACCGCGGCCTGCGGGCTGCCGGCCGCTATGTCGTGTCGTTCACTCAGTCGGCGTCCGACCTCGCGAACGTGTATGCGCTCGCGAGGCACGCGCTGGGCGACGACGCGCCCGTGCTCGACGTCGTTCCCCTGTTCGAGACCTTCGCCGACCTGCAGGCCGCGCCCGCCATCCTCGCGGAGGCCGTGACGTTCCCGGAGTTCCAGGAACGCCTCGCCACGACGGGCAACCGGCTCGAGGTCATGCTCGGCTACTCCGACTCGTCGAAGGACGTCGGCCCGGTCGCCGCGAACCTCGCCCTGTACGAGGCGCAGGAGAAGATCGCGCAGTGGGCCAAGGACTCCGACATCGAACTGACCCTGTTCCATGGTCGCGGCGGTGCTCTGGGCCGAGGCGGCGGACCCGCCAACTCGGCCATCCTCGCTCAGCCGCCGCACTCGGTCGACGGTCGCTTCAAGCTCACCGAGCAGGGCGAGGTCATCTTCGCGCGCTACGGCGAGCCGGCCATCGCGATGCGCCACATCGATCAGGTCGCCGCGGCGACGCTGCTCGCCTCGTCTCCGTCCGTCGAGAAGCACGCGAGCGACGCCGCCGCACGCTTCGCCGACATCGCCGCCGTCATGGACACCTCGTCGCGCGAGCGCTTCTTCTCGCTCGTCAAGGCGGAGGGCTTCGCCCCCTGGTTCGCCACGGTCACCCCTCTCGAGGAGATCGGCCTGCTCGCCCTGGGCTCCCGCCCGGCTCGACGCGGGCTGTCGGTCGAGTCGCTGGAAGACCTGCGCGCGATCCCGTGGGTCTTCGCCTGGACCCAGGCCCGCATCAACCTCGCCGGCTGGTTCGGACTCGGAACCGCTCTCGCCGCCGTCGGCGACGAGGCCCGTCTCGCCGAGGCCTATCGCGACTGGCCGCTGCTGCGCACCATGATCGACAACGTCGCCATGAGCCTCGCGAAGACCGATGAGCGCATCGCCCGCCAGTACCTCGCCCTCGGCGATCGGGACGATCTCGCGCAGCTCGTGCTCGACGAGCTGTCGCTGACGCGCGAGTGGGTCATCCGTCTCACCGGCGGCGTGGGCCTGCTCGAGAACAAGCCGATCCTGCAGCGCGCCGTGCAGCTGCGCACTCCGTACGTCGACGCCCTGTCGCTGCTGCAGCTGCGCGCCCTCCGCGCACTGCGCGACCCGGCCGAGGCGACCGGCTCGGGTGCCGACGACGAGCAGCGGCGACTGCTGCTGCTCTCGGTGAGCGGCGTCGCGGCGGGCCTCCAGAACACCGGGTGACCCCCGCGTCGTCGTCCCCGAACAAGCGCATGCCGGTGTGAAGGTGCTCACCTCGGCGTGCCCGCTAGAGTGAAAACTTCGCCGTATCCGGCGCACCCTCACGCGACACGATCGCACGCAGCACCATCCCCCGATCAGAAAGCTCTTTCGCGTGACCTCTCCGTCTTCCGTCGACTTCCATCCGCTCGCCGACGACGTGCAGCCCGTGTTCGACACGGTGCTCGCCCGCAGCCCGCACGAGCCCGAGTTCCAGCAGGCCGTGCACGAGGTGCTGAACTCGATCGCACCGGTGCTCGCGCGCAACCCGGAGTACGTCGACGGCGGCATCCTCGAGCGTCTCGTGGAGCCGGAGCGGCAGATCCTGTTCCGCGTGCCGTGGGTCGACGATGCCGGGCGTCTGCAGGTCAACCGCGGCTACCGGATCCAGTTCTCCTCGGTGCTCGGACCGTACAAGGGCGGCCTGCGCTTCCACCCGTCGGTCAACCTGTCGATCATCAAGTTCCTCGGGTTCGAGCAGATCTTCAAGAACGCACTGACCGGCCAGGGCATCGGCGGCGGCAAGGGCGGATCCGACTTCGACCCGCACGGCAGGTCGGATGCCGAGATCATGCGCTTCTGCCAGTCGTTCATGAACGAGCTCTACCGTCACCTCGGCGAGCACACCGACGTCCCCGCCGGCGACATCGGCGTCGGCGGTCGCGAGATCGGCTACCTGTTCGGCCAGTACCGCAAGATCACCAACCGCCACGAGTCCGGCATGTTCACCGGCAAGGGCACCGGCTGGGGTGGCGCAGAGGTGCGCACCGAGGCGACCGGCTACGGCGCGGTGTTCTTCGCACAGGAGATGCTCGGCGTGCACAGCGACTCGCTCGACGGCAAGCGCGTCGGCGTCTCGGGCTCGGGCAACGTCGCGATCTACGCGATCCAGAAGGCATCCCAGCTCGGCGCGACCGCCGTCACGGCATCCGACTCGTCGGGGTACGTCGTCGACGACGCCGGCATCGACGTCGACCTGCTGCGCCAGATCAAGGAGGTCGAGCGCGCGCGCATCGTCGAGTACGCCCACCGTCGCCCCGGCGCCCGATTCATCGAAGGCGGCAGCGTCTGGGAGGTCCCGGTCGACATCGCCGTGCCGTCGGCGACCCAGAACGAACTCGATCTCCACGCCGCCGAGACCCTGATCGCCAACGGCGTGCGAGCGGTCTCGGAGGGCGCGAACATGCCCTGCGTCCCCGCTGCCGTCGATGCGTTCCAGAGCGCCGGAGTCCTCTTCGCGCCGGGCAAGGCGGCGAACGCGGGAGGCGTCGCCACCTCCGCTCTCGAGATGAGCCAGAACGCGTCTCGCCAGCGGTGGAGCTTCGACGCGAGCGAGAACAAGCTGCGCGAGATCATGGCGGACATCCACCGCGCCGCGTTCGATGCCGCGGAGCGCTACGACGTGTCCGGCGACTATGTCGCCGGGGCGAACATCGCGGGCTTCGAGCGCGTCGCGGGCGCGATGCTCGCCCAGGGCGTGATCTGACCGGAGTCGCACCCACTGCGCACGACACAAGAGCCGCCTCCCTCCCGGGCAGGCGGCTCTTGCGCGTCTCTACGCCTGAGGTGCTCAGTTCTCGTCGACCGGCACCTTCACGACCTTGTTGAACCCGGTCACCGCCTGGTTCTCATCGAACGCGACCACCTTCTTGCGGAACCCCTTCGTGATCACGGCGAGGTAGATCAGGCCGAGAGCGGTCCAGATGAGTCCCCCTGTCAGGGCGTCGGAGTGCAGGTTCACCCACAGCAGACCCGTGAGGAGCATGCCGATGCCCGGCATCACGATGTACGAGAAGATGTCGCGCGGTGTGTGGCGCCGCCCCTTGCGCACGGCGAACCAGGCGATCACCGAGATGTTGACGAAGGTGAACGCGATCAGGGCGCCGTAGTTGATCCACGCCGCGATCAGCTCGAGGGTGAACGGGATCGCGAGCAGCGAGATCGCGCCGACCAGCACGATGTTGAAGGTGGGCGTGTGGGTGCGCGGGTTGATGTAGCCGAAGGCCTTCTGCGGAAGGACGTTGTTGCGACCCATCACGAGCAGCATCCGCGAGACGGATGCGTGCGAGGCGAGACCCGAGGCGAGCGTGGCGCAGAAGCCGGCGGCGGTCAGCACGGCCATGAGCACGTTGCCCCCGACGAGGTTTCCGATGATCGGCAGCGTCGAATCCTCGACGTACTGCATGTCGCCACCGGGTGCGAACTCGTTCCAGTCGGGGAAGCGCAGCTGCGTGACGTACGCGGCGACGAGGAAGATCGCGCCGCCGAGCAGCACGGTCAGCAGGATCGCCTTGGGCATCGTCTTCGGATCCTTCGCCTCCTCGGCGTACATCGTCACGGCGTCGAACCCGATGAACGAGAAGCAGACGATCGTCGCGCCCATGAGCACCGCGCCGATCGTCGCACCGTCGTGGATGAAGGGCGCGGCCGATGCGATCGTGCCCGCTCCTTCGCCGCGCATCAGCTGCGCGACGACCATGACGACGAACACGACCATCACGACGATCGAGAACACGAGCAGGATCATGTTCATGTTCGAGGTGCCGCGCATCGTCATGTAGATGATGCTCGTGACGAGGATGCAGTACAGCACGACCCAGATCCAGCCGGGAATGTCGGGGAAGAGCGCTTCGAGGTAGCTGCGGATGATGAGGCAGTTGACCATCGGGAGCAGCACATAGTCGATGAGCGAGGTCCAGCCGACCATGAACCCGAGGTTCGGGTGGATCGACTCGCGGACGTACGTGTACGCAGACCCGGCGCTCGGGATGGCGCGGGAGATCTTGCCGTAGCTGATGGCGGTGAACACCATCACGACGAGGGCGACGAGGTAGGCCGCGGGGACGACGTTGTCGGTGTCGCGAGCCACCATGCCGAACGTGTCGAAGACGACGGTCGGTGTCATATAGCCGAGTCCGAGACCGACGATCGCCCAGAGGCCGAGATTGCGGCGGAGGGTTCCTCCGCCCTGCGCGAGCGGCTTCGTCTTGATGGGCGTGACCATGAGTACTCCTTCGGGAACAGCGCATGGGCCGGACTTCGGGCGGTCCGACACTGACGCTCAGTATGTACCCCGGAGATTCGTCAGCGGAAGAGCGGATCTGATTCGAAATACGCATTTAACATGCCGAGAACCGACTCGATTCGAAGACCCCGCTCGATCACCAGCCCTCGGTGAGCACGCGGTCGAGCATCGCGACGACATGGTCGGCGCTCTCGACCGACAGACAGAGCGGGGGTTTGATCTTCAGCACGTTCGAGCGCTCCGAGGTGGTGAGCACGATCACGCCGAGCTCGCGAAGCCTCTCGCAGATCGCGGCCGCCTCGGCCGCCGCCGGGTGCAGGGTCTCGGGGTCGCGCACGAGCTCGACCCCGAGATACAGACCCTGCCCGTGCACGGGCCCGACGATCGGATGCCGTTGCGCGAGTGCACGGAGCGACTCCGCCAGATGCCGACCGACGTCGAGCGCGTTGCATTGCAGGTCGTCCTCGACCATGGCATCGAGGACTGCGAGGCCGACGCTGCTGCTGAGCGTGCTGCCACCGCCCGAGGAGAAGAACTGGCCCTGCTCGCTCAGCGCGTCGGCGATCCTCTTCGAAGTGATCACGCCGCCGATCGGGAAGCCGTTGCCCATCGGCTTCGCGATCGTGACGATGTCGGGGATCACTCCGGACTGCTCGAATCCCCAGAACGTGGATCCCATGCGCCCGAAGCCCACCTGCACCTCGTCGGCGATGCACAGGCCACCGTGTGAACGCACGAGGTCGTACGCACCGGTCAGATATCCGTCGGGGAGGACCACCCCGCCCGCGTTGCCGAGCACGGACTCGCACACGAACCCGGCCGGATCCCGGCCCTCGACGCTGAGCCGGTCGAGGTCGGCGGCGAGGTCGGCGAGGTACCTGTCCGCTGAGTCCTGGCCGCGGTGCGTGCCGCGGAACGAGTTGGGCACATCGGCGACGTGCACCCAATCGGGACGCGTCGCGAGCGCATCAGGATTGTCATAGGCGCTGGTGGTGACCGCATCGCTCGCCATCGTCCACCCGTGATAGGCCTCTCGCAGCGCGACGACGGTTCGTCGGCCGGTGGCCGCCTGCGCGAGACGGATGCCGAGGTCCACCGCCTCCGATCCGCTGTTCACGAGCAGCACGGTGTCGAGGCCGCTCCCCTCGGGCATCAGCGCGATGAGTCGCTCGCTGTACTCGGCAAGGCCGCGGAACAGGAACCTGGAGTTCGTGGCGAGCGTCTTCAGCTGGCGGTTCGCCGCTGCCGCGACTCGCGGGTGCCCGTGTCCGAGCCCGGCGACGTTGTTCACCATGTCGATGTAGCTGCGACCGGTCGTGTCGACGAGGTGGTGCCGCCAGCCTCGCTCGATCTGCGGCGGGTGCTCGTAATAGCGCTCCTGTGCGGCCGCGAAGGTGCGCTCGCGGCGCTCGAGCTCCTGACCGGCCTCGTCGCGCTGCGCGGCGGACCGGAGGCCCAGCAGCGGAGCGGGGTCCGCGGTGAAGCGACGCCAGGCCGCGACGCGTCCCGGGGTGACGAGCCGCGCGGCGATCGGCGGATTCGGCAGCGGGGAGCGGAGCGGCGGAGCATCCCCTCGCGTCAGCCCGATGACCATCGTGCGGTTCTCGAAGGATGCGGCGAGCCTGCCGATGCTCTCGCCCCTCTCGACTCTCCCGCTGCGATTCGGCTCGATGTCGGTGCCACGGAGCGCGAGCCTCCACCCGCCGTCGAGCTCGATGTGCACCCCGTCGTCGGTGATCTTCAGCTCCCCCGCGGTCGGCGCGACCAGTCGCGACGACGGACCGGGGGCGACATGCACCTCCGTCTCCACCGGCCAGGTGGCGGCTGCGCTCACGGCGTCGACGGTCGTCCGGGTGAGCCGGAAGACGCCGTAGGGAACCACGGCAGCGCGAGCACCCGCCGCGTGGGCCTCGGCCACGAGAATCGCCTCGGCATCCGGATGCGACCAGCGCCCTGCATCGAGCCCCTCGGCTTCGATGCCCGGATCGACCAGGAGGACTCGGCCGTCGAGATCGGGAAGCAGCATCGACAGTTCCCGGCGGGAAGCGTCGGGTACGTCGGGAGCGTCAGGCACGTCGGGAGCGTCCCCCGGAATCTCGGCATCCGGAATCTCAGCATCCGGAGCCCCCGCATCCGGAGTCCCCGCATCCGGAGTCCCTGCATCCGGAGTCCCCGCATCAGGAGTCTCATCCGGAGTCCCAGCATCCGACATCTCGAACTCCGGAGACGCGAACCCGAGCCGCGCGAGCACGTGCTCGGACATCTCGGCGAGCGGAACGGCGGTCGCCGCGTCGAAGATGGCCTGCTCCCCCTCGATCCTCTCGCGGGCGTAGTCGTTGTCCCCGTCGATCGCGAGCTGACGCCAGCCGCTCGCGACGAGCAGCGCTGCTCTCAGCACGACGAGGGGCCACACCGCGACCGCCTCGTCGCGAGTGAGCGGGGCATCGGCGTGGAACGCCGCGACGGTGTCGAGTGCGCGAAGCGGGCGCTCCGGCTCATGGTGCAGCATCGACGAGACGCAGACAGCCAGTTCCGCGACGCGCCAACCGAGACCCAGGTCTCCCAGATCGAGCACCGTGTGCGGGTGCAGCCGCGAGTCAGCACCGCGCATTCCGGTGACGTTGTCGTCGGTCAGGTCGCCATGGATCGGCTGCACAGGCAGGCCGGCAGCGACGGTCGAGACAGCGGCGTGAGCCTCATCGGCTGCCGTGCGCACGCGCACGCGCAGTTCGGCCTCGGTCACTGCCGGGGCCAGCGCGATGATCTGCTCGTACGCGACGCGCATGTCCCACATCTGCTCACGGTCGAGCCCCGGATGCACGAGACCTGCGAGCGCGTTCACGGATGCCGCAGCCAGCGTGCCGAACTCCCCCAGGACGACGGGAGCGAGATAGCCCGCGTCGACCATCGGCTCGCCCTCGGCGAACTCGCTGCGCCGCACCGCGAATCCTCGCCAGCGCTGGGTGAGCTCACCGTCGAGCCCGGGGAGCACGGTGGGAACACGAACGCCGGCTGCGCGGTAGGCGTCGAGCGCCGCATGCTGCGCGGCTCTCGCGTCGTCGCCGAACACCGGGTTGTCGACGCGCAGCACGCTGCGTGATCCGTCCGGCTCGATCAGGACGAAGTTCCGGTCCTGGTTGCTCCCGAGCTCGCTCGCCTGGGCGTCGACCCCGTAGCAGTCGCGAGCGATCAGCGCGGCGTCCTCCGTGCTGATGTCCGGTCGGACGAGCCCTGCCCCGTCACTCACCCTCGGCCCGCCGCGTGGCCGTCGGCATCGAGACGCACGTCGTCGGCATGCCGGGCCAGGGAACTGCCGTACCGCTCGGTCAGCTGAACCATCAGGTCGGGGGTGTCGCGGTCCACGCCGAAGACGTGCCCCGGGAAGTCGAGCTCGGGCTGGGCCGCGGAGATCTCCTCCTCGCGGTCGGGAGAGAGGAGCTGGACGGGATCCCCGACCGCGACCCAGCCGATCGGCACGACGGTGCCGGACGGCAGCACCGCCCGCCGGTGCACGATGGCGTTCACGCGCACCTCGCACCGGTCCCCGACCAGCGCGCCGTTGAAGATCCGGGCGCCCGACGCGAGGAAGACCTCTTCGCCGACGGTCGCACCCGCGATGCTCGCGAGGGTTCCGACGAGCGTGTGCGAGCCGATGTGCACGGCGTTCGCGGCCGTCGCCCTGATGAGCGCGTTCTCCATCACGATCACGTGCTCGCCGAGCGTGATGGGCCCGCCCTCGGCGGTGATCACGGCGCCGTGCAGCACTTGGCAGTCCGGTCCGATCGTCACGTCTCCGGAGATCACGGCGGTGGGAGCGACGACGGCGGTGTCATGGATCCGGGGCCGAGCCCCGAGGTGCTCGTACAACATGACGCCAGCGTAGTGGTGCAGCGCACGGGACGAGAAGGCCGACGGCGGCGTCCTGCTACGCTGACGCCCATGCAATGCAGGTGACTCGATCTCTCCCCCCGCCTCCGGCCGCCCCTCGGCATGCCGCGGCATCCTCGATCGAAAGGCATCCTCATGCACTCCGCCGACCTTCCCCTGCTCGGACGCACCGCGCTCGTGACCGGCGTCTCGCGCAGGCGCGGCATCGGATTCGCGACCGCCACGACGCTCGCCTCCCTCGGCGCGAACGTGTTCGTCCATCACTTCCGCCCGCATGATCTCGACCACCCCTGGGGCGGCGACGATCTCGACGCCGTCCGCACCGGCATCCGGGACTCGCTCGCATCCGGAGCGGTGACGGGCGACGCCGAGGCGGATCTCCGCGACCCCGACAGCATCGAACCGCTGCTCGATGCGGCGTCCTCGCTGTCAGGACGGCTCGACATCGTCGTCTGCAATCAGGCGATGAGCGGAGGCGACGGGACGATCTTCGACATGACCGCCGACCGGCTGGACGCGCACTGGCAGGCGAACGCGCGCGCATCGCTGCTGCTCACCGCGGGCCTGGCGCGTCGAGTCCGGGTCGAGCTCGGCGGCGCGGACACCCCCGTCGCCCGCCCGGGCGACAGCATCCCCTCACTCGGCCCGTTCGAGAAGCCGACGGCGCACGTCATCTGGATGACCTCCGGTCAGGGCCACGGAGCGATGCGCGGAGAGATCTCCTATGCGACGAGCAAGGCCGCGCTCGCGGGCATCACGCGGTCGACGGCGGCGGAGCTGCTCGACGTCGGGATCGTGCTGAACACCGTCAACCCGGGCCCCGTGAACACGGGCTACCTCGATGCGGACACCACGGATCGCGATCTCTCCGGCGTCGACGAATGGATCGCCGGCACGCCGTTCGGCCGAGTCGGTCGACCGAACGACCCGGCGCGGCTGATCGGCTGGCTGTGCACCGACGCCGGCTCCTGGGTGGTGGGTCAGGTGCTGACCACGGACGGCGGGTTCTCGCTGTGACGCACGCGAGGTCGCTGCGCCGCGCCTAGGCGTCGACGGTCTTCTCGGCCGAGACGGGCTCGGGGAAGATCGCGGTGAACAGCTGCCCGACCCACTCGAGCAGCTCGGCCGCCTGCAGCGATTCGAGGCCGACTCCCACGGCGGCCGGCACGGTGGGCATGGGCACCACGAGGGCCTCACCCCCGGCGACCAGCTTCGCCTTGGGATACAGCCGCTGCAGACGCACCTTGATCGAGTCCTCGAGCCGCGCCGGCGCGATGCGCAGGTTCGATCCCATGACCACCACGTCGGAGAGTCCTGCTCTGGCCGCACGCCGACGCAGACGTGCGACGGCGATCAGACCCTCGACCTCGTCGGGCGGGGTGCCGTAGCGGTCGGTGAGCTCGTCGATGACGAGGTCGATCGCGTCGTCCTTCGCCGTGGCCGCCGAGGCGGAGGAGAGCTTCTGGTAAGCCTCGAGACGGAGTCGCTCGCTGTCGATGTAGTGCTCCGGAATGCGCGCGTCCAGAGGCAGCTCGAGTCGCAGCTCCTGTCCCGACTCGACATCCTCGCCGCGGAACGTCGCGACGGCCTCGCCGATCATCCGAAGATAGAGATCGAATCCGACGCCGGCGATATGCCCGGCCTGCTCGCCGCCGAGCAGGTTGCCCGCGCCGCGCAGTTCGAGGTCCTTGAGCGCGACCTGCATGCCGGAGCCGAGGTCGTTGTTCACGGCGATCGTCTGGAGTCGGTCAGCCGCCGTCTCGCTCAGCGGCTTCATCTCGTCGTAGAGGAAGTAGGCGTACGCACGCTCGCGACCTCGCCCGACACGTCCGCGCAGCTGATGCAGCTGGCTGAGTCCGTACTTGTCGGCACGGTCGATGATGATCGTGTTCGCGTTCGAGATGTCGAGGCCGGTCTCGATGATCGTCGTCGAGACGAGCACATCGAACTTGCGCTCCCAGAAGTCGTCGACGACCTGCTCGAGCGCGTGCTCGCCCATCTGACCGTGTGCGACCGCGATGCGCGCCTCGGGTACGAGCTCGGCGAGCTGTGCCGCGACCCGCTGGATCGACTGCACACGGTTGTGCACGAAGAACACCTGTCCCTCGCGCAGGATCTCGCGCCGGATCGCCGCCGCGATCTGCTTGTCGCTGCGGGGGCCGACGAACGAGAGGATCGGATGCCGGTCCTCCGGCGGGGTGGCGAGCGTCGACATCTCGCGGATGCCGGTGACCGCCATCTCGAGCGTGCGCGGGATCGGCGTCGCACTCATCGCGAGGATGTCGACGTTGGTCTTCATCTTCTTGAGGGTGTCCTTGTGCTCGACGCCGAAGCGCTGCTCCTCGTCGATGATCATCAGACCGAGGTCCTTGAACATGACCTGGTCGGTGAGGATGCGATGCGTGCCGATCACCATGTCGACCGTGCCGTCGAGCAGCCCGTCGAGCGTGAGACGAGCCTCCTTGTCGGTCTGGAAGCGGGACAGCGGCCGCACCTTGACCGGGAATCCGGCGAAACGCTCGGTGAAGGTCTCCAGATGCTGCTTCACGAGAAGCGTGGTCGGCACCAGCATCGCGACCTGTTTACCGTCCTGGATCGCCTTGAACGCCGCACGCACGGCGACCTCGGTCTTGCCGAACCCGACATCGCCCGAGAGCAGGCGGTCCATCGGGATCGGCCGCTCCATGTCGGCCTTGATCTCGTCGATGGTCTGCAGCTGATCGAGGGTCTCCGCGAACGGGAACGCCTCTTCGAGCTCGCGCTGCCAGGGCGTGTCCGGACCGAAGGCATGCCCCTTGGCGCTCATCCGCGCCGAATACAGCTTGACGAGCTCGACGGCGATGTCGCGCACGGCCTTGCGCGCTTTGCCCTTCGCCTGCGACCAGTCGCTGCCGCCCATCTTCGAGAGCGTGGGGCCCTCGCCGCCGACGTACTTCGAGAGCAGGTCGAGCTGGTCGGTCGGCACGTAGAGCTTGTCGCCCGGGTAGCCGCGCTTCGACGGCGCGTACTCGAGCACGAGGTAGTCGCGCACCGACTTGGTCGCATTGCGGCCGCCCGTGGAGACCTCGCGTTGCGTCATCTCGACGAAGCGGCCGATGCCGTGGGTGTTGTGCACGACGAAGTCGCCCTGTTTGAGCTGCAACGGGTCGACGACGTTCTTGCGACGCGAGGCGAGCTTCTTGACGACCCGCTGGTCGCCGCCGATGGTGCGGCCGTAGAACTCGTTGTCGGTGAGGACGGCGAGCTTCGCCTCGCCGATCTGGAAGCCGGCCTCGACGGATCCTGTGACGAGCGTCGCGACGCCGGTGTCGGGCGCCTCGATGAGCTCGGAGACGATGCGCGCGGCGATGCCGCGGTCGGAGAGCACGTCGCGGGCGCGGTCGACGAGTCCGGCACCGGCGGCGATGACCACCACGCGCCACCCCTCGGCCACCTTGGCGTCGACGAACGAGATCGCGCCGTCGACGTTGCCGTGGAACGACGGGATGACCTGGGCGTCGATGGTCTCGGCATCCTCGCCGCCCATCGCGAACGGGCTCAGCCGCCACCACACGCCGCCACGGTCGCGGACGACCTCGCGCAGTCGGGCGATGGTGAGGAAGTCGCCGGCGCCGAGGTCGATGGGAGCCGATGCGCCGGACGTCGCCGCACTCCAGGCCGCATCGAGGAACTCGCGGTTCGTCTCGCCCAGCGTGATGGCCCGCGCGCTGGAGCGCTCGGGATCAACGACCGCGGTCGCGCTGCCCTCGGGCAGATACTCGGCCAGGGACTTGAGCGGACCGGACACCGCCGGGAGCAGCGACTCCATTCCCTCGACCGGAATGCCCTCTGCCATCTTCTCGAGCATGCCGGCGATCGCCGGGAAGCCGCCGATCAGCGCCCGCGCACGATCGCGCACATCGGGGGTCAGCAGCAGCTCGCGGCTCGGAGGCAGATCGACGCCGTCGACGTCGCCCGGAAGCGAGCGCTGGTCGGCGACGGAGAACGCGCGGATCTGGTCGACCTCATCGCCGAAGAACTCGACGCGGAAGGGGTGTTCCGAGATCGCGGGGAAGACATCGAGGATGCCGCCGCGCACGGCGAACTCGCCGCGACGCGACACCATGTCGACGCGCGAGTAGGCGCGCTCGACCAGCTGCTCGACGACGCGGTCGAGCTCATGACCGCGCGTGCCGGCGCGCAGCTCGAGCGGAGCGATCTCGCCAAGGTTGCCGGCGATGGGCTGGAGCGCTGCTCGCACCGAGGCGACGACGACGAGGGGGTGATCACCCGACCACTCGGCGACGCGACGGAGGGTCTGCAGTCGCTGACCGACGGTGTCGGGGCTGGGACTCAGTCGCTCATGCGGCAGTGTCTCCCACGCGGGGAAGGTCACGACCTCGGCGTCGGGGATGTAGGCGCCGAGCGCCGCGGCGAGGCTCTCGGCGCGCCTCCCCGTGGGGACGACGGTCAGCAGCGCTGCGGGATGACCCGCGGCGCGGCGCTTCTCGAGCAGGCCGGCGAGCGCCGGCGCGTCGAGGCCGTCGACGAGGCCGAGATCGGCATCGGTCTGCGCCCAGCCGAGGGCGTCACGAAAAAGAGACGCCTCTTCCAAGGCGCGCAGAATCCCCGGAACAGTCACCGGACAAGCCTAGTCGCGGCCGCCGACACCGGGACCGGGAGCCGCGCGCACACGCGTTCTCCGACCCGTAGGATTCCGGGATGGAACCGGTCACCCTCACCACGGACCGCCTCACGCTGCATGTGCCGGACGAGTCGGACATCGACGCGATCGTCGCAGCCTGCCAGGATCCGGAGATCCCGCGGTGGACGACCGTGCCGAGCCCCTACACGCGAGAGCACGCCGCGGACTATGTGCGCCTGATCGGCGAGTGGTGGGCCGACGGGAGCCAGACGATCTGGTGCGCGTATCGCGACGAGGAGCTCGTCGCCTCGATCGGGTTGCACCACATCACGCCGCACCACACCGGCGGGCACGCGGAGCTCGGATACTGGGTCACCTCTGCCGCGCGCGGCAACGGCTACCTCGTCGAGGCCGCGCGCGCCGTCGTCGACTGGGGCTTCGACGAGCTCGGTCTCGCACGGCTGGGCTGGCGGGCGGTCGCGGGCAACATCCCGTCGGCACGATCGGCGAGGGCGCTCGGGTTCCGCTACGAGGGATTCGCACGCCAGGCGCTCACGAGCGAGCGCGGCCGCGACGACGGGTGGTTCGGCGGACTCCTCGCGTCCGACGACCGCACACCGGTCGACTGGCCGGTGCTCTAGTCGCGTGTCCGACCCCGATGGCAGGATGAACGCATGCCGGAGATGCCGGAAGTACAGGGCCTGACCACATTCCTCACCCAGCGCGCGGTGGGGCGGACGATCGTGCGAACCAGCGTGGGCGCGATCGCCGCGCTCAAGACATACGACCCGCCGAACTCCGCACTGCACGGTCAGCAGATCACTGCGGCCTCCCGACGGGGAAAGTTCGTCGTGCTCTCGTGCGGCGACGACCTGCATCTCGTCTTCCACCTGGCCAAGGCGGGCTGGCTGCGCTGGTACGAGACGCTGCCCACGACGCCGATCAAACCCGGCAAGTCACCCATCGCCGTCCGTGTCGGCCTCGACGACGAGAGCGGATTCGACCTCACCGAGGCCGGCACCAAGAAGTCGCTCGCTGTGTATGTCGTGCGCGACCCGCAGGACGTCCCGGGGATCGCCCGGCTCGGGCCCGACCCTCTCGACGAGTCGTTCACCCGGGAGGTCTTCGGCGGTCTGCTCCAGGGGCGGCGCACGCAGATCAAGGGCTTGCTCCGCGATCAGGGCGTGATCGCCGGAATCGGGAATGCCTACTCCGACGAGATCCTGCACGCCGCGCGGATGTCGCCGTACGCGATCGCCGACAAGCTCGACGACGACGAGGTCGATCGCCTGTATGCCGCCATGCAGACGACTCTCGCGGATGCGGTCGCCGAGGCCTCGGGCAAGCCGCCGGCCGACCTCAAAGACGCCAAGCGCCGTGGGATGCAGGTGCATGCCCGTCGTGGCGAGGCCTGCCCCGTGTGCGGCGACACGGTGCGCAGCGTCTTCTTCGCAGATCGCTCGATGGAGTACTGCCCGACCTGTCAGACCGGGGGCAAACCGCTCGCCGATCGCCGGTTGTCACGGCTGCTCAAGTAGCACTTCGACGCGGAATGAAATGCATCCGGATGTGTTGAGTACACTCAGAGCATCAACGTGCTCCGGGGTCGGTGAGAATCCGAACCGGCGGTGACAGTCCGCGAGCGTCTCGGTTCTCCGAGATGCCGATCCGGTGGAATTCCGGGACCGACGGTGGTGCGAGGCCCAGCCTCGCTAGTCCGGAAGGGAGGCAGCACGGTGCGCCGCCGCGCGCGCGTTCTGCCGACGTCTCCCTCGAGGAGATCCCCCGGAGCCTCAGAGAGGACCACGGATGGCAGTGAACGAGGCGGAACGCCGGGCGATGACCCGTGCGCTCGAGCTCGCGACGCTCGGCCCTCGCGGAGTGAACCCGCAGGTCGGCGCCGTCGTCCTCTCCCCCGACGGCGAGATCATCGCCGAAGGCTGGCACCATGGCGCCGGCACCCCGCATGCCGAGGTCGACGCCCTCTCGAAGCTCGCACCGGGAGCCGCGCACGGCGCGACGGCCGTGGTGACTCTCGAACCCTGCAATCACACCGGGCGTACCGGTCCCTGCGCGCTCGCGCTCATCGATGCCGGTGTCTCGCGGGTCGTCTACGCGCTCGACGACCCCGGTGCCGTGTCGGGCGGCGGCGCCGATCGCCTGCGCTCGGCGGGTGTGAGCGTCGATGCCGGCGAACAGGCAGGAATCGCGCACTCGATCATCGACGGCTGGCTCACCGCGCAGCGCCTCGGCCGCCCGCACGTCACCGTGAAATGGGCGCAGTCGCTCGACGGTCGCGCCGCGGCATCCGACGGCTCGAGCCAGTGGATCACCGGGCCGCAGGCCCGAGCCGACGTGCATCGGCGTCGTGCCGCAGCAGATGCGATCGCCGTCGGAACCGGCACCGTGCTCTCCGATGACCCTTCTCTCACCGCTCGCGACGGCGATGTGCTGTTCGAGAACCAGCCGGTGCCGGTCGTCATCGGCTCGCGGCCCACGCCCGACGATGCCGCGATCCGGCGGCACCCGCAGACGCCGCTCTTCTACGACACCCGCGATCTGCACTCGGTTCTCGCAGACCTGCACTCCCGCGGAGTCCAGAGCGTGTTCGTCGAAGGCGGTCCGACGCTGGCGAGCGCCTTCATCGCCGCAGGTCTCGCCGACCGGGTTCTCGCCTACATCGCCCCGGTGCTGCTCGGCGGCGACCGTCTGGCACTCACCGACATCGGCGTCGGCTCGATCGACGCCGCCCGCCGTCTGACGATCGACGAATGGCTGCCCCTCGGAGCAGATCTTCTCGCGATCGCCTCCCCCGCGAATCATCTGGAAGAAGGAGCCCCCTGATGTTCACCGGAATCATCGAGGAGATCGGCGAGATCACTGCGATCGCACCCGCCGGAGACGGGTGGCGTCTGACCGTGCGCGCTGCGAAGGCCGCATCGGACGCGATCCACGGCGAATCGATCGCAGTGTCGGGCGTGTGCCTCACCGTCGTCGGCTCGACCGCCGACACCTTCGACGCGGATGTGATGAAGCAGACCCTCGACGTCGCAGCCCTCGGCGGCGCATCCGTCGGCACCCGCGTGAACATCGAGAAGGCGATGCCGGTCGGGGCGCGCCTCGGCGGCCACATCGTGCAGGGTCACGTCGACGGCGTCGGCAGCATCGTCGAGGTGCGACCGGGAGAGCAGTGGAGCGTGCTGCGCGTCTCACTGCCCGACGATCTCGCCCCGCTCGTCGTAGACAAGGGATCCATCTCCGTCGACGGCACCTCGCTCACCGTGAGCGCAGTCAGCGAGGCCGGTGCGACCGAGCACTGGTTCGAGGTGTCGCTGATCCCTGAGACCCTCGCCGCCACCACCCTCGGCTCTCGCACGGTCGGAGACCGCGTGAACCTCGAGACCGACATCCTCGCCCGCCATGTCGAACGCCTTCTGGCGTTCCGGGCAGCACCGGAAGGAGGCTCGCTGTGAGCCTTTCCACCATCCCCGAGGCCCTCGAGGCCCTGCGCGCCGGGCGCCCCGTGCTCGTCGCGGACGACGAGAACCGCGAGAACGAGGGCGACGTCATCCTCTCGGCCGAGCTCGCGACGCCCGAGTGGGTGGCCTGGACAGTTCGCTGGTCGTCGGGATTCATCTGCGCGCCGATGCCGACCGATCTCGCCGACAACCTCAACCTGCAGCCGATGGTCGCCGCCTCCGAAGACGCGCGCTCGACCGCGTACACCGTGAGCGTCGACGCCGCAGAGGGCGTGACCACCGGGATCAGCGCACACGACCGCGCGCACACGCTGAACGTGCTGGCGAACCCCGCGTCGACCGCGACGAGCATCATCCGCCCCGGTCACGTCCTGCCCCTGCGGGCGGTCGACGGCGGTGTGCGCGAGCGCAGCGGTCACACCGAAGCCGCGGTCGATCTGATGAAGCTCGCGGGGCTCCGCCCGGTCGGCGCGATCGCCGAGGTCGTCGCCGAGGACGGCAGCATGATGCGTCTTCCCGGCCTGCTCGAGCTCGGGCAGCGCGACGGCGTGCCCGTCATCACCATCGAGCAGCTCATCGCCCACCTCAATGAGATCGACCCCACCGGCTGGGCTCCCGAACGCGCCAGCCGCAGAGTGAGCCTCAGGGCCGACGCGACCGTGCCGACGACGCACGGCACCTTCCGCTTCCTCGCCTACAAGGACCGGGTCACCGGCACCGACCACATCGCCGTCGTCTCGGGCGAACCGGGTGAGACCGCCCTCGTGCGGGTGCACTCGGAGTGCTTGACCGGCGAGGCCTTCGGGTCGCTGAAGTGCGAGTGCGGCCCGCAGCTCGATGCGGCACTCGACGCGATCGAGCAGGACGGCGGCATCGTCATCTACATGCGCGGCCACGAGGGTCGGGGCATCGGTCTCATCAACAAGCTCCGCGCCTACAGCCTGCAGGAGGAGGGCCTCGACACGGTCGATGCCAACCTCGCACTCGGGCTTCCCGCCGATGCCCGCGACTATGCGGCCGCCGCCGGCATCCTCGCCGACCTCGGGGTGTCGAAGGTGCGCCTGCTGACGAACAACACCGACAAGGTGAACCAGCTGCGCGGCCTCGGACTCGACGTGGTCGAGCAGGTGCCGCTGATCGTCGGAGTCGGCCCGAACAACCACCAGTACCTCGAGACCAAGCGTGACCGCATGGGTCACATCATCGGAGAGGCAGAGCTCGCTGAGGCTCTCGCCGAAGGAAAGAAGGACGACGCATGAGCGGCGCAGGAGCACCCCAGACGGAGAAGATCGACGGACGCGGACTCGATGTCGTCATCGTCGCAGGCACGTGGCACGAGACCATCTCGAACGGCCTGATCGCCGGCGCCGAGCGCGTGCTGAACGAGGCCGGCGCCACGCACCGCCTCGTGCGCGTGCCCGGGTCGTTCGAACTCGCGCTCGCGGCGCAGGCCGCCTTCGCCGGCGGCGCGGACGCGGTGATCGCACTCGGCGTGATCATCCGCGGCGGCACCCCCCACTTCGAGTACGTCTCGGCGGCCACGACCGACGGGCTGACGAGGGTCGCACTCGACGCGGGCAAGCCGGTCGGCTTCGGCGTCCTCACCCTCGACGACGAGAAGCAGGGCCTCGATCGTGCCGGACTCGAGGGATCGAAGGAAGACAAGGGTGCGGAGGCTGCGGATGCCGCGCTGCGCACCGCGCTCGTCACGCGCGCGCTGCGCGGCTGAGGTCAGCCTGCCCTTGCTGGCGTGCGCACCCCGCGTGCTCATAGCGTGAGGGCATGGAGACTCTGCGTCACGTCGTTCTGTTCGTCCACCTGATCGGCTTCGCCGCGCTCTTCGGCGCCTGGGCGGTGCAGGCCTTCGGCGGCAAGCGCGAGTTCACCCGTCTGATGAGCATCGGCATGACGATCGCCGCGATCGCAGGCCTCGCACTCGCCGCACCGTGGGGTCTCCCCGAGGGCGTCGAGATGAACTACGCCAAGATCGGCACGAAGCTCGTCGTGCTCCTGGTGATCGGCGCGCTCCTCGGCATCGGCACCTCGAAGCAGCGCAAGTCCGGCTCCGTGCCCGTCGCGATGTTCTGGCTCGTCGGCATCCTGACGGCGCTCAACGCAGGCATCGCGACCATCTGGCGCTGAGCCGCGCATCACTCGGTCACGAGCGCAGCGGCACCCGCACGTCGGCTCCGGCCTCCTCGGTCAGCCGTTCGCCCATCTGTGCGAACGTCGGCTGGGCGATGAACCCTCCCGCGAACAGCGCCTGCCCCTGGGCGAATCCCTGGGCCCGGCGGATGTCGTCCTCCCCGACGAAGCCGAACACGTCGGCCAGCTCGGCGATGTCCCGCGGGGCGTTCACGCGCATCAGGCCGAGGTTGTCGCACTGCGAGAGCACGTTGGGGTGGATCTTGGTCGGGCGCTGCGTCGACAGGAGGAGCCAGAGTCCGAACTTGCGTCCCTCCGCAGCGATCTGCACGAGCCTCTCGGTGAGAGCCCTCTCGACGGCGGTGCGCGGCTCGGGCGAGCAGAGGTTGTGCGCCTCGTCGATCACGATGAGAAGGGGGCGACGGCTCTCTCGCTGCGTCCAGAGGGACTCGAGCACCGCGAGGGCCGCGACCTTCGGTTCGGCGGGATGATCGAATCCTCCGAGATCCAGGACGGTCACCCGCGGCCGCTCATCGACCACGTCGACGACAGATCCCGCGCCTCGCGACCACAGATCCCACTCGAGCACCTGCAGGTTCTCCATCCGATTCGCGAGCCTGATATGCGCGGGATCACCCGTCGCGCGGAACCCCCTGAGCATCTCGTCGGCGTCGAAGTCCGTGGTGCTCACCGACCAGTGCAGCAGCGCGTTGTACTCTTCGGCGTCGGCGATCGGATCGATCTGCAGCACGGCGGCCTTCGCGGCGGGAGACAGATCGACATACCGGGCATGAACCTTGTCACCCTCCCCGTGGCCCGACCGGAACACGCGGATGTCGGTCTGCGCGATGGCGGCCGCATGCTCGGTCGACGCGCCCGCTCTCGTCTCCGCCAGCCTGACGAAGTCGGCGTTCGGATCGAGGATGAGCATCGGCAGCTCGGTGCGCAGCAGGAGCTGCTCGAGGACGACGCCGAGCGCATAGGTCTTGCCACTGCCGCTCTGCCCGCACCAGAACGTGTGCCTGTTGAAGCGACGTGCATCCAGCTGCACGGTTGCGTCCGCATCGTCCGTCATCGTGCCGATGGTCAGTTCGGTCATGCCCTGCCTCCAGCCCTTCGTCGGCTATGACGCGAGCGCCTTCGCCTTGAGCGTCTCGAACTCGGCCTGGGTGATCACGCCCGAGTCGAGCAGACCTCGTGCCTTCGTGATGTCGTCAGCCGGCGAAGACCCCGCGGTCTCCCGGATGTAGGCGGTCTGCGCCGCGTGCAACTCGGCGATCTGCTCGCCGCGCCGCTGCGCCATCCCCTGCCCTCGGGCGATGAGGTACACGAGTGATGTCAGGAACGGGAGGAAGACGAGGAAGATGATCCACACCGCTTTCAGCCATCCGTTCAGAGAGCTGTCTCGGAAGAGGTCACCGATGATCGTGAAGACGACCATGAGGTAGGAGATGAAGACGAAGGACCAGAAGAACCAGGCCACGAGATCCCAGATGGACATGCGCGATCCCTTTCGATCGGAGGTGGTGAGTACCAGGTCTGAAGTTAGCCAGGCGCGGATGCCCCCGCGTCACCCTGCCCGGGTGACCCGGCGTCAGATGCAGGGACCGGATTCACCGAGATGACCTCGATGTGGAGGTCGTCGAATGCCCCGAGCAGGCCCAGCAGGCGCGGCTGATCATCGATCGGTCCGAGGATGCTCGTCAGTCCACCAGGACGAGGCTGCACCGTGAAGCCATCCAGTGCCTGTGCGAGCTGGGGGCTCATTCGTCCGCGGACGAGCACTTCGAAGACCTGGGTCATGACGGCAGCCTCCCTGGGGTGCACGAGCGGCGTGAACGCGCGAGCGCGACGGTCCCATGATGGACGCGCGGATCGCGGGCGTCCTCATCCTCTGCGGATGATCTGAAGTCGCTGTGGATGACGCGGCCGCGCCCTGCCATACTGACACCGGATTCGCCGATGACAGCCATACCTCCCCCGCCGGCTCACGCCGTCGAGCGACCACGATTGCGAAGTCGACTCGACGCGGCGCTGAACGCGCCCCTCAGCGTGGTCGTCGCTCCGGCCGGTTCCGGCAAGACCGTGCTGGTGTCGCAATGGGCGGCATCGCACCCCGACGTGCGCGTCAGCTGGATCGGGCTGGAGCCGGCCGACAGCGATCCACGCCGCCTGCTCGATCACCTGCTGAGTGCGGTGCTGCCCCACGGCCGCGGGACGAGAGACCTCGGACGGCCTCATGCAGTCAACGCGCGCGCCTTGGGGCGTCCTGTCCTCGAGTCTCTCGTCGGCGTCTTCCGCGAGCATCCCCCCGTCGTGCTCGTGCTCGACGACCTGCACCATCTCGCCGGATCGCCGCTGCTGCCCGACCTCTGGTGGCTCGCCGACAATGTTCCCGAGCACACCCACCTCATCTTCTCGTCACGTATCGACTACGGCCTCGGCTGGGGTCACCATCGACTGAGCCACTCGCTGATCGAGCTGCGACAGAGCGACCTCGCGCTCGATGAGGCCGCGAGTGCGACGCTGCTCGAGCGGATCATCGGCGCTCCAGTCAGTCCTCGCACCCTCACAGCAGTGATGGAGCGCACTGAGGGATGGGCCGCCGGTGTCGTGCTGACCGGTCTCGGTCTGCGCAATGAAGACGATCCGGAGCACTTCGCGAGTGAACTTCGCGGCACCGATCGCCTCATCTCCGAGTATCTCAGCGAACAGGCCCTGGCCCAGCAGCCGCCCGAGCGACGGTCGCTGCTGCTGCACCTGTCGGGCCTCGACCGGATGTCCGCGGAACTCGTCGAGTCGATCCTCTTCGTCGACGACGCGACCTCGCTGTTCGAGGAGCTCGAGAGAGAGTCGATGTTCCTCGTCGCCCTCGATCGAAACCGGGAGTGGTTCCGCTTTCACCCGATGTTCCGAGAGCTCCTGCGCTACCGGTTGAAGGCCGAGCACCCCGGAGCGGCGACCGAGATCTGCACGGCCGCGGCCGATTGGCACCTCGCCCGGGGTGATGCGCCTTCAGCCATCGACTACCTCCTCGAGGCCGGATCGTGGGAGCGGGCGGCGACCGTCATCTCCGGACACGGCCGCGAGGTGCTCGAACGCAACGACACGGTGTCGGTCAGTCGGTGGCTCGATGCTTTGCCGGCAGAGTTCCGTGCGACCCGACCTGACGTCGAGATCCTCCGCGGGATGCTGCTGATGATGAACGGAGACGCGGCCCGAGCCGAGGACGTGCTGCGCGAACAGGCCGATCGGCCAACGCTCACACCGGGCCGTTCGGTGGTCATTCATACGTTCCTCGCCGCGCGGGCGCAGTTCCGGTCTGACCCCCGCATCGCACTGCAGGCTGCGGAGTCGGCTGCGGCACTGCTCAGCGAGCATCCCGATCTGCACCCGCCCGAGCTGCTGGGTCTCACGCACCCGCACCTGCTGCGCACGAGTTCGCTGACCTCGGCGGGCCGAGCGCTCTTCCTCTCGGGCGATCTCACCGCGGCGCGACGACGATTCGACGAGGCGCTCGCCGCGCCAGGGGGCCAGTACAGCCTGTATCGCATCCATCTTCTCGGCTCGCTCGCGCTGCTGGAAGCGTGGGCAGGACGGCTGCGCCGTGCCGCGGCGGTCTCCGAGGAGGCACTGGATCTCGCCGCCGAGACCGGCCTGCTCGCACATCCGTCGCCGGCGGACGCCTTCCTGGCGGCGGCACTCGCATCGATCGAGCGAGCCACGCCGTCCTTCGCCGCGGTGTCCCTGCACGAGGGTGCGCTCCGCGCCGCCGCGAACCACCGCACTCAGCTCATGTGGATCGCGCACCTTGAGACGGTTCTCAGCAAGGGAGACGCCGTGGACCCGGTCGAGCGTCTGCCGTCGACCCCGCCTCCGATCGTCGCGGTGGCGCTCGAGGCCGAAGAGGCTCGCGCACTCCGCCTCGCGCATGCACCGAACGGCGGGTTGCGCCATCCGACCGCAGGACGCTGGTCTCCTCTGACCTTCGAGGCGACAGCCGCCGCACTGACGCGCAACCGTCCCGACCTCGCTCGTGCCCACCTCGATGTGGTCACCCCGGAGCCGCCCGAGTCGATGCCGCGCGCCCGTGTGGAACAGCTCCTCCTCCGCTCGTGGCTCGATGCCCGCGAGCGTGGGACGGGCGCGGGTGCGGAAGCCATGCACAAGGCCCTCGATCTGGCGTCACGGCATGATCTGGTCGCCGTCTTCGTGCGCGCCGGCCCCGAGGTCATGCGCCTGATCGCCGACCTCCCCGGCACCTCGACGCCGTTCCGCGCCACCGTGCTGGAGAGGGCGAGCCTGCTCCGCCGCGCCCGCGCGACCTCGCCCGAACTGGCCGAGCAACTGACCGACCGCGAGCTCGAGATCCTCACCTACCTTCCGACTCGCATGACCAACACCGAGCTGGCAGCCCGCTGCTATGTGTCGCCCAACACGATCAAGACCCACATGGCTCACATCTACCGAAAGCTCGCGGTGCCCAACCGCAACACGGCCGTCGCGCGCGCACAGGACCTCGGCCTGATCTGACCCCGCGGTATATCGCCCTGAAAGGGTGACGCGGCCGTGCGCCCTGCGCCCGAGAGTGGCACCGTGAGCGATGCGAGCGTGCCTGAGGAGTCACCCCCTCAGCTTCGGCGCGCCACACGCGGGCCGCGACCACGCAGCATCCAGATCACCGTGACGCGCCCCCTGCTGTTCGGCTTCGCGCTGGTTCTCGGCGGGCTCGGCGCGTTCGTCCTCGGCGTCGCCGCGAGCTCGGTCGCCACGATCCTCATCTACATCGCGATTGCCCTCTTCGTCGCCCTCGGCCTCGACCCGGTGATCCGCTGGCTGGAGGCACACCGGGTGTCGCGAACGCGCGGACTGCTGATCGTCTCGGGCGGCTTCCTCGTCTTCCTCGCCGTCGTGATCGGGTTCATCCTCCCGCCCGCCCTGGTGCAGGTGGGCGAGTTCGCACGCTCCATCCCCGCGGCCATCGCCGACTTCCGCACCTCGGAGGCGTACACAGCCTTCGAAGCACAGGTCGGAGATGTCGTCGGAACCGCACTCGATCAACTCGCGGCGTTCTTCGCGGATCCCGGCAACCTGCTCGCCGTCGGAGGCGGAGTGCTCGCCGTGGGTTTCGGCGTCGGCAACGCGATCTCCGGTGTGATCATCGTCGTCGTCCTCACGCTGTACTTCCTCGCGTCGCTGTCGCCCATCAAGTCCGCGTTCTACTCGCTCGCACCCGCGCGCGATCGAGCCAGACTCCGATCGCTCACGGAGCAGATCACCGACTCGATCGGCGGATATCTCATCGGGATGGTGGTGCTCGCCGCCTGCAATGCGGTGTTCGCGACCCTCCTGCATCTGATATTGGGGCTCCCAGCTCCTGCGTTCATGGGGCTGGCCGCCTTCCTGATCACCCTGATACCGCTCATCGGTCCGGTCGCGTACTGGATCTTCGCCTCGGTCGTCGCGCTGTTCAGCGACCCCCTGCTCGCGCTGATCTTCGCGGTGCTGTATCTGATCTACATGCAGTTCGAGGCATATCTGCTGACTCCGCGCATCATGAACAGGGCGATCGCGGTGCCAGGGTCGCTCGTGATCATCGGGGCGCTCATCGGCGGGGCCCTGCTCGGTCTGCTCGGCGCACTGGTGTCGATCCCGATCACCGCCGCGATACTTCTGATCATCAAGCAGGTCCACATCCCGCGTCAGAACGCGAGAGTCTGAGGACGGAGAATCACATGGCACGATCCACGGTCCAGGAGCTGCAGCGGCGCCTCGCTGCCCTCGAAGCCGAGAACAGCGCCCTCCGTGGCGGCATCCCGGCGGCAACCCCCGCCTCGACACCCGATCCGGTCGGGTCGCGCCGCCGATCCCGCGGGTGGGGACGCACTCTCTCGGCCACCGTCCTCATCGTGCTGGGAACGCTCATCGCACCCGTCGCCCTCGTCGCTGCCTGGGGCAACGTGCAGCTCACCGACACCGATCGATTCGTCGCGAGCTACGCCGTGCTCGCGAGCGATCCTGACGTGCAGTCCGCGGTCACCGATCAGGTTGTCGAGGCGATCGAGGGACAGGTCGACATACCGACCCTCACCACGGACGTGATCGACGGCATCATCGACCTCGGCACCGGCCCCGCGGCGACTCGTGCACTGGAGTTGCTGAAGGGACCCGCTGCGCAGGGTCTGCAATCGCTCGTGGGAACCCTGGTCGAGCGCTTCGTCGAGTCCGAAGCGTTCGCGAACGTCTGGGCGTCGGCGCTCCGCATCAGCCACGCGCAGGTGGTGTCCGCGCTGCAGGACGATCCGGATGCGGCCATCGCACTCGGGTCCGACGGCACGATCGGGATTCAGCTGGCGCCGATCATCGACGCCGCGAAAGAAGTGCTCGTCGACCAGGGCGTCGGATTCGCGGCGTCGATTCCGACGGTCGATCGCACGATCACCGTCGCGCAGGTCGATTCCCTCGCCTCGGTCCAGCTCGCCTACGAGCTGGTGGTGGCCGCTGGACTCTGGTTGCCCTGGGTGGCGATCGTGTTCCTCGCCGCCGGCGTGGTCGTCGCGCGACGACGCTCGGTCGCGCTGGTCACCGCAGCGCTCTCCCTCGGTCTCGTGATGCTGATCGTGCTCGCGGGTCTCGCCATCGGCAGGGTGCTCTTCGACGCCGCTCTGCGCAGCAACGGCATCCCCGCGGATGCCGGGGGCGCGATCTACGAACTGGTCGGCGGCGCCATGCGCGACACCGCCGTGGCTGTGCTCGTGCTCGCGCTCGTCACCGCCGTGGTCGCGTGGTTCGCCGGCCCCTTCGACGTTCCACGACGACTTCGCGCCGTCGTCCACGGTGGCGCCGCCTCGCTGCGCGGCACCCTTGACCGGCGCGGCCTGAGCAGCGGACGCGTCGGCACGTGGATGTACTCGAGACGCGCTCTCCTGAGGGCTGCGATCATCGTGGCCGGTGCGGCGGTCGTGCTGCTCGTACGGCCGCTCACCCCCGCACTCGTGCTGTGGACTCTGGCCCTGTCGCTGCTCGTCGTCCTCGTCCTGGAGGTCGTCGAACGTCCGTCGTCCGACGATGACGATGCCGATGCCGATGCCGATGCCATCGATGCCGTGGCGGCTGAGGACGACGCGCGGGACGAGATCTCGCGTGAGAAGGCTGCCCTCGCCTCCACCGACTCCCTTGGCCGAGCCAGCTCATGACTCGGTCCCCGGAGGTCGCGAAGCCGTTCGCCGAGCGGCGCGATGAAGGACGCGCCGCTCGATCGCGAATGCCCCGGTCGCAGCTCGCAGCATGGTCACCGGCCACGGACCGGCCGGATCCCATCTATCTGCTCGAGGAGCAGGGGCGATCACGGGTGCAGGAACTCACGCCGGTGCGGTACGCGCGCATGGCCGCGTCCCCGCTCGCCTTCTATCGGGGGGCGGCCCTGCACATGGCATCGGACCTCGCCTCGTCCGAGCACACCGGCATCATCGCGCAGCTCTGCGGAGACGCGCACCTGTCGAACTTCGGACTGTTCAGCTCCCCTGAGCGGCACCTGATCTTCGATATCAACGACTTCGATGAGACGCTTCCAGGGCCGTTCGAGTGGGATGTGAAACGACTCGCGGCGAGCTTCGCGGTGGCCAGCAGGCAGCGTGGATTCAGCGCTGACGAGGAGCGCGCCTGCGTCGTGGCCGCGGCACAAGGCTATCGCACCGCGATGAGGGCGGCGGCCAAGTCGAGGGTGCTCGACGCCTGGTACGACCGACTCGACGCAGAGAGTGCGAGGCTGTCGACCCGTCAGGCACAGCTCGACCGGCAGGTGGGAGACGAGGAGGTGCGCCGGCTGGACGCGACGATCGACAAGGCGCGAAAACGCGATCATCGGAAGGCTTTCAAGAAGCTGGTGCGCGTCGTCGACGGCCACCTGCGCATCGTCGCGGCGCCGCCGCTGATCGTCCCCGTCGAGGATCTCATCCGCGACGCGGGGCGCGCGGCAGACGAAGCGGATGTGATGCACCAGGTGTTGGGCGCGTATCGGACGACGCTCGTCAGCGAACGGCATCCGATCGCCGAGTACAGGTACCGACACATGGCTCGAAAGGTCGTCGGTGTCGGAAGCGTGGGGACACGCGCCTGGGTGCTCCTGCTCAGCGGACGCGACGACGACGACCCTCTGCTCCTTCAGGCGAAGGAGGCTCAGGCATCTGTGCTGGAGCGCTTCCTCGGGCCGAGCGAGTTCGACGACCACGCGGAACGCGTCGTGCGGGGCCAGCGCCTCATGCAGGCATCCAGCGACATCTTCCTCGGATGGCAATCCGTCGTCGGTCTCGACGGGCAGCCCCGCGACTTCTACATCCGGCAGCTGCAGGACGGGAAGGGGGGAATCGACCCGGACACGATGAGCGTGCGGGGTGCGATCCTGTACGCGCGGATCTGCGGGGAGACACTGGCTCGAGCCCATTCCCGCTCGGGAGACCGGGTGCAGATCGCGGGGTACATGGGGCGGAGCGAGATGTTCGAGGAGGCGATCGCGGACTTCGCCGCGGCGTACGCCGATCAGAACGACAGCGACTTCCGGGCTCTGAAGACGGCTCTGGCATCGGGGCGACTGCCGAGCGAGCACGGACCGGTGTGAGGCGCCTCCATGGGATCCCGATACACGATGCGTGAACCCGCGATTCTCGGGGCACACGTCGCGAGGCCGGTGCCCGGATGGCCGTCCGGTTATTGGCTCGTGCTCGCGCTGCTCGTGCTCACCTACGGGCTGTGCGCCGCTCAGGGCACGACCGACCCGAGCCCGCCGGCGTTCGTGGTGCAACTGGTCACCGTCGCCGTCGTGCTTCGCGTGACCGAGGCCCACGCCCGGGTGCAGCGCATCGCCTGGATCGTGCTCTCGGCGGCGGGCATCGCCGCGATCGTGGTCGCAGTGTTCGACCTGCAGGGACACGCACTCGACATCGCGCTGTCGGCGGCGTCGATGGTCGCGTTCCTCATCGCACCGGTCGCGATCATCAGACACCAGGTCACGCGGCGGGGCCTGGATGCCGAGGCTCTGCTCGCCGCGATCTCGGCGTACGTCCTGGTGGGCATGTTCTTCGCTCTCGTCTACAACCTCGGCGCGCTTCTGACCATCTCGCCGACCTTCGGTGGGGAGGTCGTCGATTCCCTCTCGAGCCAGCTGTTCTTCTCGTACACGACGCTCACGACCACCGGCTACGGCAACATCGTTCCGGTGAGCCCCGCCGTGCAGGGAATCGCCGTCGCCGAGGCGGTCACCGGACAGCTGTTCCTGATCACGGCCGTGGCGCGGATCATGCGCGGCAACCGCCGTCCCGCGTCCGAGGCGGCCCCCGAGGTATCGCCCGCACCTGCACACGCACCCACGCCCGAGGAGATGTCATGAAGAAGTGGAACGTCGTCATCGTGCTCGGCGCCGCGCAGTTCGTCATGGTGCTTGACGGAACCGTCATGAACGTGTCGATATCGACGGTCGTGAGCGATCTCGACACCTCCGTGACGGCGATGCAGGCGGCGATCACGTTCTACACCCTGACCATGGCGGCGTTCATGCTCTTCGGGGCGAAGCTCGGCGATGTGTGGGGTCGACGCCGCGCCTTCGTGATCGGTTCGTGCGTCTATGCCGCAGGCTCCCTCATCACGGCGCTGAGTCCGTCCGTGGGGTTCCTGTTCCTCGGGTGGTCGATCATCGAGGGGCTGGGCGCGGTGCTGGTGATCCCCGCAATCGCCGCCCTCGTCGCCGACAACTACCGAGGTGCCGAGCGCGTCACGGCCTTCGCCGTCATCGGCGCCGTGTCGGGTGCGGCCGTCGCGGCTGGTCCGTTGATCGGCGGAGCGGTGACCACCTACTCGAGCTGGCGGTTCGTCTTCGTCGCCGAGGTGGTGATCATGCTGGGCGTCGTGCTGTGCGCTCGCATCATCGCCGATTCCACCCCGCGACAGAGCATCCGCATCGACATCGGCAGCGTGCTGCTCTCGTCTGCCGGTCTCGTCCTGATCGTCTTCGGCATGCTGCAGAGCAAGACGTGGGGGTGGGTGCTGCCCCTGTACACGCCGGAGATCGCGGGCATCCCCATCGCACCCCTCGGAGTCTCTCTGACGACCTGGTGCATCGCGCTCGGCGCCGCTCTGATCACGCTCTTCATCAGGTGGCAGCGACGGCTGATGCGCGACGGCCGATCTCCTCTGATGCAGCCGGACCTGTTCTCCATCACGACTCTGCGCAGCGGGCTCTCGGTACTCGGCGCCCAGTACGCCGTGACGGCAGGGCTGTTCTTCATGGTCCCGGTCTACCTGCAGATGACACTCGGATTCGACGCGCTCGAGACGGGCATCAAGATCTTCCCGCTCTCGGTCTCGTTGATCCTCTTCTCGATCATCGGCACCGCTCTGTCTCGGCGGTGGTCGCCTCGCCGCATCGTGAGAGCCGGGCAGTCGACCCTCGTGCTCAGCGCCGTCCTGCTGCTCGGCTCGGTGACCGAGGACCTCCGCGGCGGCCTGTTCGCGGTCGGCATGTTCCTCGCCGGCAGCGCTCTCGGTCTTCTGGCCTCGCAGCTCGGCAACGTCAACATGTCGAGCGTGAGCGAGAAGGACACGAGTGAAGCCGGCGGACTGCAGGGCGTCTTCCAGAATCTCGGCTCATCGCTCGGAACAGCGTTGATCGGGTCGCTGCTGATCGGGGCGCTGTCGACCTCGTTCGCGTCGGGAGTCGCCGTGAGCGATCTTCCGAACGACGTGCGCGAGACGGTGAGCGCCGCGACAGACCGCGGCGTCACAGTGGTGCCCGCAGCCGACGTCACCGGAATCGGGGAAGCGGCCGGCCTCAGCGACGAGGACTCGAGCGAACTCGCCGACATCTACCGCGAGTCGCAGCTCTCGTCACTCCGCGTGTCGTTCGTCGGGCTGATCGTGATCAGCCTGCTGTCGATCCTGTTCTCGCGGGGCATCCCGGCAGGGTTGTCGATCCGGCGAAAAGACGGCGCCGACGTGGCGGAGAAGGCCTGATCGGCGTGTCCCTCGCCGTGTGAACTCAGATCCGCGGCGCTGCCGTGCTCTCGCGCACGATGAGCTCGGTGCCGACGAGCGGCGTCTGACTGCGCTCTCCCCCATCGAGCTCGGCGAGGAGGGCGTCGACCGCGAGAGCGCCGACCTTCTCGGGATGCTGCTGCACCGTGGTCAGCGGCGGCCACAGTTGGGCGGCATCCGGCAGGCCGTCGAACCCGACCACGCTGACGTCGCCGGGAATGTCTCGACCGGCCTCGCGGAATGCCCGCACGACGCCGATCGCCATCTGGTCGTTCGCCGCGAACACGGCGGTGACGCCGTCGTCGTCACGCAGGCGGAGCCCGGCGCGATAGCCGGATTCGGCTGACCAGTCGCCCTGCAGCGGCTCGGGTGCCTCGATGCCGCGATCCATGAGAGTCGAGCGCCAGGACTCGCGTCGACGCTCTGCGGAATAGGACTTCGCCGGTCCTGCGACGTGCCAGACGGTCTCATGGCCGAGGTCGAGCAGGTGCTCGGTCGCGAGGCGCGCACCCTGAGCCTGATCCGTGTCGACGAACGGGTGAGTCGTGCCGCGGTTCGAGTCGACGAGCACGACGGGCAGACCGTCGGGGATCTCGACCTCGGCCTCGTCGAGCTGATGCGCCTCGATCACGATGATGATCCCGTCGACGGCGTGCTCCTCCAGGCGGCGGAAGGCTCCCGCGACGGTGTCGCGGGCACTCGACTCGACGGGGATGAGGGTGAGGGCGTATCCCATCTGCGAGGCGCGCACGGCGATCGCATCGAGCGTGCGCTGGTTGCCGTACGAGCTGAAGGAGAACATGATGACGCCGATCGCCCGGAATCGGCCGGATCGCAGCGCACGAGCCGCACTGTTGGGCCGGTAGCCGAGCCGCTGCATGGCGTCTTCGACGCGCTCCCTGGTGGCGGCGCCGACGTAGCCGCGCGCGTTCACGACGCGCGACACGGTCTGTCCGGAGACACCGGCCTCGCGGGCCACGTCCTCCATGGAGGGGTCTCGCCGCCGCTGCGGCGGCTCTGCCGACTGTACCGAGGTCACGAGCACTCATCCATTCATGTGTTGACGTTGACACACTAGCAGTGCATCGAATATGTTGACGTTGACACACGGCGCCGTGAGCGCCCGATCTCTAAGAAGGTTCTCGTCAATGACGACTCAAGATTCCGCAGCCCTGGCGGACCACGGCATCCGCCGGCGCGAGAAGCGCGACTGGAAGGGATGGGCCTTCGTCGGCCCGTTCATGGTCGTCTTCGCCCTGGTCTTCCTGACCCCGCTCGCCTACGCGCTCTACCTCAGCTTCTTCCAGGAGAAGCTGATCGGCGGCACGGCGTTCGTCGGGTTCGACAACTACGTCCGCGCGCTCACCGACCCGCAGTTCTGGGAGGCTTTCGGCCGCGTGGTGCTGTTCCTCGTGGTGCAGGTGCCGATCATGCTCGTCCTGGCGCTGGCCGCGGCGCTCGCCCTCGACAGCGCACGTCTGCGCGGCGCATCGTTCTTCCGCATCCTGATCTTCCTGCCGTACGCGGTGCCCGCGGTAGTCGCGGTGCTCATGTGGGGGTACATCTACGGCGACCAGTTCGGTCTGACGTCGAACTTCAACGACTTCCTCGGCAGCGACCTCATCACGCCCTTCGCCCGGGAGTGGATCCTGGTCTCGATCGGCAACATCGTGACCTGGCAGTTCGTCGGCTACAACATGCTGATCTTCTACTCGTCGCTGAAGACCATCCCCACCGACATGTACGAGGCGGCGTCGCTCGACGGCGCGGGCGCATGGCGCACGATCTTCTCGATCAAGATCCCCTCGGTGCGCGGTGCTCTCGTGATCGCCACGATCTTCTCGATCATCGGCAGCTTCCAGCTCTTCAACGAACCCAACATCCTGCGGCCCCTGGCTCCGAACGTGATCACGACGTACTTCACCCCCAACATGTACGCGTACAACCTCTCGTTCGCCGGACAGCAGTTCAACTACGCCGCGACGATCGCCATCATCATGGGCGTCATCACCGCAGTGATCGCCTACGTCGTGCAGCTGCGCGGCTCGAAGTCGGAGGTGCGCTGACATGGCACTCCCCCTCGCCCGTCCCTCGCAGAAGCGCCACGATCTGATGAATCCGCGCAAGTCGAAGATCCTGCTGATCGTCATGGTGATGTACGCCCTGTACACACTGGTGCCGCTCGTCTGGCTGCTGTTCAGCTCGACCAAGACGCAGTCCGGGCTGTTCAGCTCGTTCGGGCTCTGGTTCTCCGACGACTTCGCATTCGTCGACAACTTGGTGGCGACCTTCTCGTATCAGGACGGCATCTTCCTGCGCTGGCTCGGCAACACGCTGCTCTACGTCGTGGTCGGCGCCGGAGGCGCGACGCTGCTCGCCACCATGGCCGGCTACGGCCTGGCGAAGTACCGCTTCCCCGGCCGCCGCGCGGTGTTCGCCGTCGTGCTCGGCGCGGTCGCCGTGCCGGGCACCGCCCTCGCCGTGCCGACCTTCCTGCTCTTCAGCGAGCTCGGGCTCACGAACACCGCGTGGGCGGTGATCATCCCCTCGCTGATCAGCCCGTTCGGTCTGTACCTGATCTGGGTGTTCGCGTCGGAGTCCGTGCCGACCGAGCTGCTGGAAGCGGCCCGCATCGACGGCGCCGGAGAGTTCCGCACCTTCTTCACGATCTCGATGCGACTGCTCGCACCGGGCATCGTGACGGTGACCCTGTTCACCGTGGTCGCGACGTGGAACAACTACTTCCTGCCGCTGATCATGCTCTCCGACCCGGCCTGGTACCCGCTCACCGTCGGCCTGAACCAGTGGAGCGCTCAGGCGATCGGCGCCGGATCTCAGCCGATCTACAACCTCGTGATCATGGGCTCCCTCCTCACCATCATCCCGATCGTCATCGCCTTCCTGCTGCTGCAGAGGTTCTGGCAGTCAGGTCTCACCGCCGGAAGCGTCAAGCAGTAGCCTCCGGCACCCTCCGCACCGCCCCCCTGTCGGTCCGACGCTGGACCGCACCCCCGAAAGGACACAGCAATGAAGCACCTTCCCTCACCCGCCGCACGGCGCACCCTCACGGTGCTCGCGGCCGGAACCGTGGCAGCGCTGGCGCTGGCCGGCTGCAGCACCGGCGACTCCGGCTCCGGCGGCAGCGCTGCCGGCGACGGCTCGTTCGACTCCGTCGAGGCCGCTCTCGAGAAGGGCGGCGAGATCACGTACTGGTCGTGGACCCCCTCCGCCGAGGCTCAGGTCGAGGCGTTCGAGAAGGAGTACCCGAACGTCAAGGTGAACGTGGTCAACGCGGGCACCAACAACGAGGAGTACACCAAGCTGCAGAACGCCATCAAGGCGGGCTCCGGCGCCCCCGACGTCGTGCAGATGGAGTACTACGCCTTCCCGCAGTTCGCGCTGACGGATGCCTTCGTCGACCTCTCGCAGTACGGCTTCGCCGACTTCGAGGACGACTACACCGCCTCGACCTGGAACTCCGTCACCGACGGCGACGCGATCTACGGCCTCCCGCAGGACTCCGGCCCCATGGCGCTCTTCTACAACAAGGCCGTGTTCGACGCCGCCGGCGTCACCGTACCCACCACGTGGGACGAGTACTACGAGGCGGCGAAGGCGATCCACGCCGCGAACCCCGACGCCTACATCACGAACGACACCGGCGACGCCGGCTTCGCGACCTCGATGATCTGGCAGGCCGGCGGCAAGCCGTTCGAGACGTCGGGCACCGACGTCACGATCGACCTGCAGGACGACGGATCGAAGAAGTGGACCGAGAACTGGAACCGCCTCGTCGAGGAGGACCTGCTCGCGCCCTACGGCAGCTGGAGCGACGAGTGGTTCCGCGCTCTCGGCGACGGCAGCCTCGCGACCCTCGTGATCGGCGCCTGGATGCCGGGCAACCTGATCACGGGCGCCCCCGACGGTGCCGGTGACTGGCGCGTCGCTCCGATGCCGACCTACGACGGCACCCCGGCGACCGCGGAGAACGGCGGCGGCGGCCAGGCCGTGACCACGCAGAGCAAGAACCCGGCACTCGCCGCCGGATTCCTGTGGTGGCTGAACAACTCGGAGGAGAGCATCTCGACGTTCCTCGAGTCCGGCGGATTCCCGTCGACGACCGCCGAGCTGTCGAGCGAGGAGTTCCTCGCCGACGCGCCCGAGTACTTCGGCGGCCAGAAGATCAACGAGGTCCTCGCCGCAGCGGCCGACGACGTGGTCGAGGGCTGGAGCTACCTGCCCTACCAGGTCTACGGCAACAGCATCTTCGGAGACACCGTGGGCCAGTCGTACCAGAACGGCACCGACCTGAACGAAGGCCTCATGACCTGGCAGGACGCGCTGGTCGAGTACGGCAACTCGCAGGGCTTCGCCGTCAACAAGTAATCGCACGTCCGGGCCGGACGGGGACTCGCTCTCCGTCCGGCCCTCCCCATCGAAAGCACCTCATCGTGACCTCCTTCTCCATCGGCGAGACAGACTTCCTCCGCGCCGGGCTCCCCCACCAGGTGATCTCCGGTGCCATCCACTACTTCCGGGTGCACCCCGACCAGTGGCAGGACCGCATCCGCAAGGCCCGTCTGATGGGACTCAACACGATCGAGACCTACGTCGCATGGAACGCTCACGAGCCTCGGCGCGGCGAGTGGGATGCCACGGGTTGGAACGACCTGGGCAGGTTCCTCGACCTGATCCAGGCGGAGGGCATGGATGCGATCGTGCGGCCCGGCCCCTACATCTGCGCCGAGTGGCACAACGGCGGGCTGCCGAACTGGCTCACCGCGGGCGAGCGCGAGCTGCGCTCTTCCGAGCCGACGTTCCTCGCCGATGTCAGCGACTACCTCCGCCGGGTCTACGACATCGTCGCGCCCCGGCAGATCGACCGTGGCGGCTCGGTCGTGCTCGTGCAGATCGAGAACGAGTACGGCGCGTACGGCTCGGACAAGGACTACCTCGAGGCGCTCGTCGCCCTCACCCGAGAAGCCGGTATCACCGTGCCCCTCACCACGGTCGACCAGCCGACCGATCGGATGCTGGCAGACGGCAGCCTCCCCGAGCTGCACAAGACCGGATCCTTCGGATCGCGCAGCGCCGAGCGCCTCGCCACCCTGCGCTCCCACCAGCCCACCGGCCCCCTGATGTGCTCCGAGTTCTGGGACGGCTGGTTCGACTGGTGGGGCGGCGTGCATCACACGACCGACGTGGACACCGCCGCCGCCGATCTCGACGAGCTGCTGGCCGCGGGGGCCTCGGTGAACATCTACATGTTCCACGGCGGCACGAACTTCGGTCTCACGAACGGTGCCAACCACAAGGGCCGCTACCTGCCGATCGTCACGTCATATGACTACGACGCGCCTCTCGACGAGGCCGGCAACCCGACCGCGAAGTTCTTCGCCTTCCGCGACGTCATCGCGAAGTACGCGCCCGTCCCCGACGAGCTGCCCGCCGCGGCCACCGCGGCACCGGTCTTCTCCGTGCCGCTGAAGCCGGCGGGATCATGGACCGATGCTGCGGCATCGACGCCCGCATCCGCAGTTCCGAGGACATTCGACGAGCTGGAGCACCTGAGCGCTCTGGTCCGCTACGACGTCGAGCTTCCCGAAGGTCGCGGCGGTCAGCTCGTGCTCGACGAGGTGCGCGACCTCGCCTGGGTGAGCGTCGACGGCCAGCCCGTCGGCACGCTCTCCCGCACCCGTCATGACCGTTCCCTGCGGATTCCCGCGGGACGGACGCTCAGCATCCTCGTCGAGGAGGGCGGCCGCGTGAACTACGACCACCGACTCGGCGAGCAGAAGGGTCTGATCGGCGCTCCTGCCCTCGACGGCACGCCGCTGACCGGCTGGCACTCGACCGCGCTGGACGTCGCAGGGATCGCGGCGGAGATCGGCTCCAGCGGCGGGAACACGTCGAGCGGCCCGGGAAGCGCACCCTCTGCGTGGGTCGCAGACTTCGCGCTCGACTCCGCCGCCGACCTGTTCCTCGACACCGTTGCCTGGAGCAAGGGCTATGCGTTCGTCAACGGGTTCTTCCTCGGACGGTACTGGCGCAACGGGCCGCAGCGCACCCTGTTCGTGCCGGCCCCGGCGACGCGAGCGGGAGACAACCGGCTCATCGTGCTCGAGTTGGAGCAGCTGCTCGCGCCCACGGCCGACTTCGTGCCGGCGCTCGCTCTCGGCGACACCGAGGAATAGATCACAGGCACGGGCATCCGCCCAGTACCGTGTGTCTGTGCCGCGCCGAAGATTCTCCACCCCCACGCCCGCTGCGCGCGCCCGTCATGCGAAGCGGCGCCGGGGCCGGGTGGCCAGAGCGGACAACGACCTCACCGCCGAGCAGTGGGCCTCGCTGCAGGAGGCCTGGGGCGGATGTGCATACTGCGGAGCGGGCGACATCGCGCTCCAACGCGACTGCGTGATGCCGATCTCCCGCGGCGGTCGCTACACCGTCGAGAACGTGGTGCCCGCGTGCGGGTCCTGCAACGCGAGCAAGCGCAACGACGAGGTCACGTCGTGGCTCCGACGCAAGCGACTCGACGAGCGCGCTTTCCTCAGCCGGTATGACGCCATTCTCCGCGACCTGCGCCCGACCGACTGATCGGGCCCGTCACCCGCTGCGGCGGGACTTCCAGACGGCCGCGGTGAGGTGCGCGGCGTCGGCCCGGGTGATGCTCTGCCAGTTGCGACCGCCCCGCGCGAACGACTCGTGCACGCCGGACGGCACCGCGGCCGGCTCCACCGGACGATCGAGCCAGTCGCACGCGCGCACGTGCACGAGGTCGACTGCACGGGCTTCGCCCGACGCGTCGTAGCGCCAGGGCCCGGCGATCCGGCCGAGCCACAGCAGTCCGTCGACGTCGCGCGTCCAGACGAACGACCCCTCGGAAACCGAGGAGAACCTCTCGAGCCTGCGCGCCGCCCGCTCACCGAAGGCGGCATCGACTGCGGCGAGCGCGTCGGCCGGCGACTCCGGGATGCGGTCGAGGCGACCTCCCACTCCGCAGACCCCGATCCGCAGCGCGCGCTCGACAGCGAGCCCCTCGCGCACCCCGTCGTCGCGCGATCGCATCGGGGCGCGGTACGCCGCGGGAACCTCGATGTCGTTACCCGCGCGAGGTGCGGTGGTCATGCGAGCGGCACCAGCGTGGCGTCGACCCGTTCGCCGTCGATCGCGACCGACATCATCGTGCAGACGGGCTGCCTGCGGCGGTCGGTCGGCGACCCTGGGTTCAGCAGGCGCATCCCGGATGGGGCGACGGTGTCCCACGGGATGTGGGAGTGGCCGAACACGAGCAGGTCGACGCCCGGGAACGCCGCATCCATCCGCTCCTCGCGCCGCTGCTTCGGTCCGGTCTCGTGCACCACAGCGACCTCGAGGTCCTCGACCGTCAGCCGTGCGATCTCGGGCAGTCGCTCTCGCAGCGCGGGTCCGTCGTTGTTCCCGTGGACGCCGACGAGCAGCCGCGACCGGGACTCGATCAGATCCAGCGTCGCGAGGTCGATCCAGTCCCCCGCGTGCACGACGATGTCGGCGTCGTCGACCGCTCGCAGCACCGCGTCGGGCAGTCGCTTGGCACGGGCGGGCACATGCGTATCGGCGATCAGCAGCAGTCTCGTCGTCACGGTTCTCCGTCTCGGGTGGGCACGGGCATCCGCCTCCGACTCTACGCACGCGGTCCAGCGGGATGTCATACGCACCCAGCAAACGTTCAGGAAGGCGTAGGATCTCTCGGTGCCTTGGTATACCGGGCCATGGATCTAAGGAGCTGTATGAGTACGTCCACCGCCCCCGCGAACCCGCGTTCGCGTGTCATCACGGCGAGCCTGGTCGGCACCACGATCGAGTTCTACGACTTCTACGCCTATGCGACAGCGGCCGTGCTCGTGTTCCCCGTGCTGTTCTTCCCCACCGGCAACGACACCACGTCGCTGCTGTCATCGTTCGCCGTGTTCGGCGCCGCCATGGTCGCCCGCCCCATCGGCGCGGTCGTCTTCGGCCACTTCGGCGACAAGTTCGGACGCAAGGCGACTCTCGTCGCCTCGCTGCTCACGATGGGCATCGCGACCTTCATCATCGGCCTCCTTCCCACGTTCCAGCAGATCGGCTGGTGGGCGGCACTGCTGCTGCTGATCCTGCGCCTCGCTCAGGGCTTCGCCCTCGGCGGCGAGTGGTCGGGTGCCGCGCTGGTCGCCACCGAGAACGCTCCGGCCGGCAAGCGCGCCTGGTACGGCACGTTCCCGCAGCTGGGCGCGCCGCTCGGCTTCATCATCGCCAACTTCCTCTTCCTCGGCATCAACTGGCTGCTTCCCCACGCCGACAACCCCGCACTGAAGTCCGAGGCCTTCCTGTCGTGGGGCTGGCGCATCCCGTTCCTGTTCTCGGCCGTCATGGTCATCATCGGCCTGTGGGTGCGTCTGAAGCTCGTCGAGTCCGACACCTTCAAGAAGGCCGAGAAGAAGGGCGCGATCCGCAAGCTGCCCCTCGCGACCGTGTTCCGCCACCACTGGAAGCAGCTGATCCTCGGCACGTTCATCATGCTGGCGACGTACGTGCTGTTCTACCTGATGACCAACTTCACCCTGGCGTACGGCACCAAGCCGGCCACGCTCGAGACGGCGTCCGCCGCCGCTCAGGCCGCTGCCGAGGCGACGGGCAAGGACTTCGACGCGTCGGCCTTCGCCGCGCAGTTCTATCCGGGACTCGGGTTCGCCTACACGGACTTCGTGCTCATGCAGATCGTCGGCGTCGTGTTCTTCGGCATCTTCACCCTGCTCTCCGGTCCCATCGCCGACACGATCGGGCGTCGCAAGCTGCTGCTGTGGGTCACCGGGCTCATCATCGTGTTCGGATTCACGTTCAACGCGTTCCTGCTCCCCGCGATGGACCCGAAGTTCACGGGCGCCCTCGCGCAGGCGTTCCTCGTGTTCGGGTTCATGCTCATGGGCGCGACGTTCGGTCCGATGGGAGCGCTGCTGCCCGAGCTCTTCCCGACGAACGTCCGCTACACGGGATCCGCGATCTCCTACAACGTCTCGTCGATCCTCGGCGCAGCCGTCGCTCCGCTCATCGCGCTCTGGCTCTGGGAGCTCGGCGACGGCGCTCCGTGGCTGGTGGGACTGTACCTGTCGGCGATGGGCGTGCTGACCTTCATCGCGCTCCTGCTGTCGAAGGAGACCAAGGACAACGACTACGAATCGGATCTCGGAGTCGCGGCCGCCGTCGAACTCTGACGCGCTCGTCCACACGAAGGGCGGCATCTCCTCGGGAGGTGCCGCCCTTCGTCGTCCGGCGGTCAGTAGGCGGCATGGACGGTGCGCGTCGAGCCGTCGAGCACCATCGTCCCGCCGAACGGGACGATCCACTGCGGCCGCGTGTGGCCGAAAGGCACCCCGACGCAGACCACCGCGTCGGGGTTGTACCGCGAGACCGTCTCGATCACCGCATCCCGTTGCGCGGCGCGCAGCGCGTCTGCCTCGGTCGACGAGGGGAGGAACTCGAAATCGCTCACGGGCGGACGCGCGACGACCACTCCCGCGACCACATCGAGGATGCCACGCTCGCCCAGCCCGCGCATCCATCGCGCCACCCAGCTCGCCGGCGGACGCTCTTCGCTGGTCTCGAGCAGCAGGATCCCGCCGCGCAGGTCGTATGCCGAGGGCAGCCTGTCGGCGAGCGCGAGCTGATCGACGACCTCGAGGCAGCCGCCCCAGGTGCGACCTTCGACGCGGACAGCCGGACCCGACCAGGTCCAGTCCTCGGTCGCGACCCGATCGCCGTATTCGCTGAGAGCGCGCGGGTCCGTCCAGCGCCTCCCCACATCTTCCGACTCTCCGGGCTCCGTGATCTCGACCGTGCCGCCGTCGAGCAGCGCCGCGCGCAGCGACCGCAGATGCACGTCGTCGACCGCGGGCCCCGGACCGAGATGCACGGCCGTGGATCCGCCGTAGTAGCCGCGGATCCCGAGGCTCCACAGCCAGTTGAGGATGTTGGTGTTGTCGCTGTAGCCGAGGAACGGCTTCGGGTCGGCCTGGGCGAGCGCGGCGTCGAGGTGCGGCACCACCAGGATCTGGTCGTCCCCGCCGATCGTCGCCAGGATCGCCCGGATGCTCGGGTCGGCGAAGGCCGCGTTCACATCGGCGGCCCGGGCTTCAGGACTCGCATCGAGCTGCCGCGTGGTCGGATACTCGACCGGGATCAGTCCGGTCAGCCGCTCGAGTCGGCTGAGCGCCTGCTCG
This sequence comes from Microbacterium sp. NPDC079176, assembly GCF_040686675.1. Taxonomy (NCBI): domain Bacteria; kingdom Bacillati; phylum Actinomycetota; class Actinomycetes; order Micrococcales; family Microbacteriaceae; genus Microbacterium; species Microbacterium sp. NPDC079176. The sequence goes on along the minus strand of NZ_JBFBLM010000004.1, from coordinate 271,519 downwards.
TGGAGCTCGGGCGCGACCGCGGGCGCGGCGAAGGCGGGCGACAGGACGGCGACGCGGTCGCCGGGCACGGGTTTCGATGCGGACAGCATCGGCCCAGTCTCGCATCCTGAGCACGGAGATGAACGTCAATGCATGTTGACAAGGGGTCGATCGTCAACAAGTATTGACGCAGGAGGTTCCCCATGACCATGAAGACCGCCATCGCACAGGATGACGCGGGCGAGCCGCTCTCGGAGCTCCACCGCCTCGCCGCTCTGCGCAGCGAGCTGGCCAGGGCCGAGGAGACACAGGTGCGACGGGCGCGCAATCTCGGCTATTCCTGGCAGGCGATCGCGAGCTCCCTCGGCGTCTCGAAGCAGGCGGCGCACCGCCGTTTCGGCAGGCACTGACACTCATACAGCCCATCCACAGGATCCGCCCGCACACGAAGTACGGTCGAACTACCCCCTTTCAGAACGAGGTCCCGCATGTCCAGCACGGCGACATCACGCCGACGCGGACGCGGCGCGCACTACGACGGCCCGCGCGCCACTTTCCGCCAGCTCCTCCCCTTCCTCTTCGAGCACAGGCGCACGCTCATCGTCGTCGCTGTGCTCAGCGTCTTCGGGGCGGCCACCTCGCTCGCGCAACCGCTGCTGGTCGGGCAGCTCATCGAAGCCGTGCAGTCCGACCAGGGCCTCGGGATCCTGGTGTGGGTCCTCGTCGGTCTCGTGATCGTGTCGTCGATCATCTCCGGCTACCAGCACTATCTGCTGCAGCGCACCGGCACCGCGGTCGTGTACTCGAGCCGTCGCAAGCTGATCTCGCGCATCCTTCACCTGCCCATCAGCGAGTTCGACGCCCGCCGGACCGGAGACCTCGTCTCGCGCGTGGGCACCGACACGACACTGCTCTACGCCGTGCTCACCCAGGGACTGGCGGATGCCGTCGGCAGCGCGATCCTCTTCCTCGGCGCGCTGATCGCCATGCTCGTGATCGACCCGGTCCTGCTGCTGCTCATCGTCGTCGTGATCGGAGCCTCGGTCGTCGTCGTCACGGCGCTCAGCGGCCGCATCCGCACCGCGTCCACCGCTCAGCAGGAGAAGGTCGGCGAACTCGCCTCCGGGGTCGAGCGCGCCGTCGGCTCGATCCGCACCGTGCGCGCCTCGGGAGCCACCGAGCGCGAGACCGAGACCGTGTCGGCGCTCGCCTCGGAGGCCTACGGCATCGGGGTGCGGATCGCCAAGATCTCGTCGCTCGTGGTCCCCATCGCCGGAGTCGCACTGCAGGTGTCGCTCCTGGTGGTGCTGGGCGTCGGCGGCTTCCGGGTCGCGGCCGGCACGATCACGATCGCCTCGCTGATCACGTTCATCCTGTTCCTGTTCATGCTCGTGATGCCGCTCGCCACCACCTTCGGGGCGATCACCTCGGTGAACCAGGCACTCGGCGCCCTCGGCCGCATCCAGGAGGTGCTGAACCTGCCGACGGAGACCCAGCACGACGCCGAGATCGCCGCATCCGTCCCCCGCGATGCGGCAGACCCCCTCGCTCCGGCGATCGAGTTCCGTGACGTGCGCTTCCGCTATCCCGAGAACGTGGTCGCCGCTCGCCTCGCCGCCGCGAAGGAGGCGCAGACGCTTCTGGCCGACGCGCACCTCGAACCGACCGACGACTCGGCCGCCGTGGCGGAGCGCGAGGTGCTGCGCGGCGTCTCGTTCGCGGTGCCCCGAGGTGCGCGCGTCGCACTCGTCGGGCCCAGCGGTGCCGGCAAGAGCACGATCCTCTCGCTCGTGGAGCGCTTCTACGACCCGACGGGCGGTTCGATCCGCCTCTACGGCCACGACTCGCGCACCTACCCGCGCGACGAGCTGCGCGCGCAGTTCGGCTACGTCGAGCAGGACGCCCCCACCCTCGCCGGCACGCTCGGCGACAACCTGCGTCTCGCCTCGCCGGATGCCTCGGATGCGGCCTGCGAACAGGTGCTGCGCGCGGTGAACCTGGGCGACGTGCTCGATCGCGATCCGCTGCGTCTCGATGCCCCCGTCGGCGAAGACGGCGTGATGCTCTCAGGAGGAGAACGCCAGCGTCTCGCGATCGCCCGCGCGCTGCTCACCGACGCACCGATCCTGCTGCTCGACGAGTCGACCTCGTCGCTCGACGGCGTGAACGAGCAGCGCATGCGCGAGGCCATCGACGCGGTCTCGACCGATCGCACCCTCATCGTGATCGCTCATCGACTGTCGACCGTCGTCGACAGCGATCTCATCGTCGTGCTGCAGGACGGCGCAGTGGTCGGTCAGGGCACTCACGCCGAGCTGATCGAGTCGACGCCGCTCTATCGCGACCTGGCTCGGCACCAGCTGCTCGCCTGAGCGTCGCGGCAGGGGCGCACGCGGTCAGCGCGGGAGAAGTACGCGAAGGCGGGATGCCGGAGACCACTCAGCCATGGGTTCGTCTCTGACGTCCCGCCTTCGCGGGTCTGGGGCCACGGGGGCCGTAGAGCGCCGGCTCCCCCGAACCGGCGCCCGCTCTGTCACGCCTTGTCGAGGCGGTAGCGCAGCGAGGCGAGCTCGGCCCGGAGGGCGGCGGGGACCTTGTCGCCGAAGGTGTCGTAGAACTCCTCGGTGAGGTCGGCCTCGGTCTTCCAGGCGTCGGTGTCGATCGAGAAGAGCTCCTCGAGGTCGGCCTCGGGCACGTCGATGCCGTCGAGATTGAGGTCCTCGATCAGCGGCAGGCGACCGATCGGGCTGTCGACCGTCGAGACCTCGCCGCAGACGCGACGGATGATCCAGTCGACGACTCGCGAGTTGTCGCCGAATCCGGGCCACAGGAAGCGGCCGTCCGCGCCACGACGGAACCAGTTCACCTGGAAAATGCGCGGTGCGCGGTCGAACCGGAGACCACGGCCGACCTTCAGCCAGTGACCGAAGTAGTCGGCCATGTTGTAGCCGCAGAACGGGAGCATGGCGAACGGATCGCGACGCAGCTCGCCGACCTTGCCCTCGGCGGCCGCGGTGCGCTCGGACGAGATGTTGGAGCCGAGGAACACGCCGTGGGTCCAGTCGGTGGCCTCGACGACGAGCGGCACATTGGTCGCCCGACGTCCGCCGAAGAGGATCACGTCGAGCGGCACCGCCTCCTCCCAGTCCTCCGAGATCTGCGGGCACTGCGCGGCCGAGACCGTGAAGCGCGAGTTCGGGTGCGCGGCGGGGCGGCCGGAGTCCGGCGTCCAGTCGTTGCCCTCCCAGTCCGTGAGGTGGGCGGGCGCCTGATCGGTCAGCCCCTCCCACCAGACGTCTCCGTCGGGCCGGAGCGCGACGTTCGTGAAGATCGTGTTGCCCCAGAGGGTCTCGACCGCCGTGACGTTCGTCGACTCGCCCGTGCCCGGCGCGACGCCGAAGAATCCGGCTTCCGGGTTGATCGCCCAGAGGCGGCCGTCTTCACCGGGGCGGATCCACGCGATGTCGTCGCCGAGCGTCTCGACGCGCCATCCCGGGATGGTCGGGCGCAGCATCGCGAGGTTAGTCTTGCCGCACGCGGAGGGGAACGCCGCAGCCACGTGGTACGCCTTGCCCGTGGGATCGATCACCCGGATGAGCAGCATGTGCTCGGCGAGCCAGCCCTCGTCGCGGGCGATGACCGAGGCGATGCGCAGGGCGAAGCACTTCTTCGCGAGGATCGCGTTGCCGCCGTAGCCCGAGCCGAAGGAGTAGACCTCGAGCGTCTCGGGGAAGTGCACGATGTACTTGTCGTCGTTGCAGGGCCACTCGACGTCGGGCTCTCCCGCAGCGAGCGGCGAGCCGACCGAGTGCACGGTCTTGACCCACGGAGCGCCGTCGGCGATCTGGCGGGTGACCGCATCGCCGACGCGCGTCATGATGCCGATCGACGCGACAGCGTAGGCGCTGTCGGTGACCTGGACGCCGATGTGCGAGAGCGGTCCCCCGACGGGCCCCATCGAGAAGGGCACGACGAACATCGTGCGGCCTCGCATGGATCCCTCGAAGATCTCGGTCATCTTCTCGCGCATCTGCGCAGGAGGAGCCCAGTTGTTGGTCGGGCCGGCATCCTCTTCACTCTCGGACGAGATGTAGGTGCGGCCCTCCGTGCGTGCGACGTCGCTGGGGTGCGAGCGGGCGAGGTACGAGCCGGGACGCCACTCGGGGTTCAGCTTGATCAGCTTGCCCTCGTCGACGAGCCCGCGCAGCAGCCAGTCGTTCTCGGCACGCGAGCCGTCGACCCAGTGGATCGATGCCGGCTGCGTGAGCGCCGCGATCTCATCGACCCAGGCGGCGAGCTCTGCCATCGCAGGGGTGTCATACGTCGGAGCCGTCCCGAAGGTGCGCACAGGTGCGACAGATGATGCTCGGGGGGTGAAGACTTCGGCGATCGCCATGACTACTCCTTGAAGTGAGGGGCGTTTGTTCCATCTTCTTCCGGTTCGGGCTCGACTTTCTGCCATTCCGGGCGATAAGAATCACGCTTCTTTCGCTAGTATCAAGGAATGGCTCCTTCCGGCATCCACCTCGCGACTCTCGGCCACCGCATCAGGCACCACCGCCTCGAGAAGGGCTTCACGCTCGATGAGCTAGGCGCACTCGTCGGCGTCGCCGGTTCGCAGCTGAGCCTGATCGAGAACGGCAAGCGCGAACCGAAGCTCTCGCTGCTGCAGGCCATCGCGCTGGCGACGGGCACCGAGGTCACCGACCTCATCTCGGGCGAGCCGCCGAACCGTCGCGCCGCTCTCGAGATCGAACTCGAACGCGCCCAGGAGAGCCCGGTGTTCCGGCAGCTCGGCATCGCCCCCGTGCGCGTCACGAAGGGGATGAGCGACGAGACGATCGAGTCGCTTCTGGGCCTTCATCGCGAACTCCAGCGACGCGAACGAGAGGCGATCGCCACGCCCGAAGAAGCCAGACGAGCGAACACCGAGCTGCGTCTGCGGATGCGCGAGCAGAACAACTACCTCGCGGACATCGAGAGACTCGCCGAGAAGCAGCTGCGGTCCGCCGGGCACGTGCAGGGCGCGCTGACGCACCGCACCGTGAGCATCATGGCCGACAAGCTCGGCTTCGAACTGATCTACGTCAACGATCTGCCGCACTCGACCCGCTCGGTCACCGACCTCGAGAACGGGCGCATCTACCTGCCGCCCGCATCGATCCCCGGGGGTCACGGCCTGCGGTCCATGGCACTGCAGGCGATGGCGCACCGACTGCTCGGCCACACCCCGCCCACCGACTACGCCGACTTCCTGCAGCAGCGGCTCGAGATCAACTACTTCGCCGCCGCGTGCCTGATGCCCGAGACGGCGTCCGTCGCCTTCCTGCAGCAGGCGAAGAAGGATCGCAACCTCGCGGTCGAAGACTTCCGCGACGCATTCGGCGTGACCCACGAAGCGGCCGGAATGCGCATGACGAACCTCCTCACCCAGCACCTGGGCATGTCACTGCACTTCCTCCGTGTCGACGCCACCGGTGCGATCACGAGGGTCTACGAGAACGACGACCTCCCCCTGCCGATGGACGTCACGGGCGCTGTCGAGGGCCAGCGGGTGTGCCGGAAGTTCCAGGCGCGCGCGGCGTTCACGCAGCAGAACCGCACGAACGAACACCACCAGTACACCGACACACCCTCCGGCACCTTCTGGTGCTCGACGCAGACCGGCGCCTCGACCGACGGCGAGTTCTCGATCACGGTGGGCGTTCCCTTCGACGACGCGCGCTGGTGGCGTGGGCGCGAGACCGCCGACCGCGCGGTCTCGACCTGCCCGGATGAGGCGTGCTGCCGCCGCCCCTCGGCCGACCTCACCGAACGGTGGAACGGGAAGGCTTGGCCGAGCGCCCGCGTGCACACCCACATGTTCTCGCCGCTCCCCCGTGGCGCGTTCCCCGGCGTCGATGACAACGAGGTCTACAACTTCCTCGGACGCCACGCGAGCGAGTGATCGATTAAGATATATTCAATTCACTCATTCGTTTTCATCCAGGGAGCACCGTGACCGAGCCGACGCCTGCCGACACCGCCACCTCTGAGACGTTCACCTCGCGTCGCCACCAGATCACGGTGGGCGGGAGCACTCTGTCATACTCCGCGGGTGCCGGCATGGTGGTCGTCCGCGACGACGAGCAGCGACCGCTCGCGAGCGTGTTCTACACCTCGTACATCGCCGACCGCGTCGAGGGCGACCCCGTGCGCCCCGTGACGTTCCTCTTCAACGGCGGCCCCGGATCTGCGAGCCTGTGGCTCAACATCGGCGGCTTCGGCCCGAAGCGCACCCCCACGAACACGCCTCAGGCGACTCCCCCGGCGCCGTACCTCTCGGGCGACAACCCGCACACCCTGCTCAGCGCGTCGGATCTCGTGTTCATCGACGCCCCCGGCACCGGATACTCGCGGCTGCTCGGAGACACCAAGGAGTCCGAGGTGTTCGGCGTCGATCAGGACGTCGATGCCTTCGCCAAGGCGATCACCCGCTGGCTCACGATCACGAACAGCTGGAACGCCCCCCGCTTCCTGTTCGGCGAGTCGTACGGCACGACCAGGGCGTCGGCGCTCGTGCACCGCCTGCAGAACCAGGGACTCGACTTCAACGGCGTGGTGCTGCTGTCGACCGTGCTGAACTGGGGCGAGAGCAACCTGGGCGGACCGCGTGAGTACATCAACCTGCTGCCCTCGTATGCGGCGACCGCCTGGTATCACGGCAAGGCGCGCACGACGCACACGGCGCTCGAGCCGTTCCTCGCAGAGGCCCGCGAGTTCGCGCAGGGCCCCTTCGCCGAAGCTCTGCTGCGCGGTGACCTGCTTCCCGACGGGCAGGAGGATGCGGTGGCCGAACAGCTGAGCGCCCTGATCGGGCTCGACGCCGACTACCTGAAGAAGCACCGCTTCCGCATCGGCATGGAGCAGTACCGCTATGCGTTGCTCGCCGATGAGGGCAAGGTCATCGGACGCTTCGACACCCGTTTCACGGCCGAGCATCAGTACGTCGTGGGCAACGGCTCGCACGACCCCGCGACCGACGATGCGGCGACAGCCGGGGTGAACAGCGCGCACCTGTCGACGTACCGCACCCATCTGGTCGATGACATCGGCTACACGAGCGAGCTGCACTACCGGCACCTGCACAACATGCCGATCGCCCGGGCCTGGGACTGGAAGCACAAGGCACCGGGGATCGACGCTCCGCAGCTCGTGCCCGACGTCTCGCTCGATCTCTCGGCAGCGGTTCGACGCAACCCCAACCTCAAGGTCTACGTCATGGGCGGCTTGTACGACCTGGCGACGCCGTTCTTCGGCCCGGAGCTCGACGTCGCTCACCTCTACCTCGCGCCGTCGCTGCGCGAGAACATCCGCTTCACGTTCTACGAGTCCGGTCACATGACGTTCGTCGACGAACGAGCGGTCGAGCGGATGAAGAGCGACCTCGACGCGTTCTACCTCGACGCCACCGCCCGCTGACATGCCGCGCGTGGGTTCCCTGGAGTACACCGCGCTGCTCGAGGAGCTGCCGCTGCGGCGCTCGGACGGCGCCGCGCAGGGCACGGTCTCGGCGTTCAGCTACGTCGTCGACGGCACGGCCACTCGCCCCGTGCTGTTCCTCACCAACGGCGGCCCGGGAGTGTCGTCGGTCTACCTGCACCTCAGCGGCATCGGCCCGTGGCGTGCGCGGATCCCTCACGACCCTGTGGCCGATGGCTCCCCGCCCTACGGAATCGAGGCGAGTCCGTCGACGATCCTCGACGTCGCCGACCTCGTGTTCCTCGATGCCCCGGGAACCGGCTTCGGCTCGTTCACCGAGGGCGCGGATGCAGCGGCCTTCCGATCCGTCGAGGGCGACGCAGACGCGATCGCCGTCGCGATCGCCGAGTGGGTGAACCGTCACCGACGGTGGGACTCTGCGAAGTTCTTCCTCGGCGAGAGCTATGGCACGCAGCGCGCGGCTTTCCTCGCGACCACCCCGCACGGTGTGGACACCGCGCCCCTCGACGGCATCGCGCTGCTCGGGCAGGCCGTCAACATCCAGGAGACCTTCGACCGGCCGGGCAACGTCGTCGGCGCGCTCGCCAATCTGCCCTACAAGGCGGCGACCGCGTGGTTCCACGGCGTCGGCTCGCGCGAGCACTCGACGGTCGACGACGCGATCGATGCCGCACTCCATTTCGCGCGCACCGACCTGGCGCTCGCGATGCTGCAGGGCGACGAGATCTCGGCATCCGCACTGTCGGAGACAGCGGCGAGGCTGTCCGGCATGATCGGCATCCCGACGCAGGAGCTGATCGATTCACGACTCTGGATCAGCAAGCAGGACTTCCGCGCGCGGCTGCTGCCAGGCAGGTCGCTGGGCGTCACCGACAGTCGCTACCAGTCGCGTGCCGGGGATCGCTCGTGGGGAGAGGGGGAGATCGACCCGTCTGATGTCACGCTGTCGCCGCGGTACGCCGCTGGACTCGCACAACTGCTGGCCGAGGCGTTTCCTGACTCCCCCGATCGTCCGTATCGGATCGTCGACCCCGAGGCCGGCAGGAGCTGGACGTGGGAAGACGAGGGCAGCACGAGGTTCATCGCGATGGGCCGCCCCTCGCCGTTCCACACCTACCCGTACCCGGCACGGCTCTCGCAGTGGATGGCGCAGATGCCCCGATCGCGGCTCTTCGTCGGCAGCGGGGTCTACGACTCTCTCACGACCGTCGGCGCGGCCGACCACCTGCTGCGCCACTGGAACCTGCCGCGCGAGCGCACCGAGGCCCACCGTTACGAGGCCGGGCACATGATGTACAGCGACGCCGATGTCTCGGCGCGGCTCAACGCCGACCTCCGCGCGTTCCTGCAGCGCTGATGGGCTGAGGGGCCGCGTCAGCCCTTCAGCCGGTCGAGAGCGAAAGCGGCGAGGGCGGCTGCCTGATCGGCCAGCACCGAGTCGTCGAACACGACGTGCGGCGAGTGGTTCGGAGCGGCAGTCTCGAGATCGACCTCTGCGGGCGTCGCCCGAAGGAACAGGAACGCACCGGGCACCTGCTCGAGCACGTACGAGAAGTCCTCTGACCCCATCACCGGATTCGGGGTCTCGCGCACCCGCTCCTCGCCGAACAGCCCGGCAAGCGTCGAGCGAACGGCGGCAACAGCGCTCGCGTCGTTGACGGTCGGCGGGCAGAGCACGGTGGTGTCGACCTCCGCGGTGCAGCCGTGAGCGGCGGCGATCTCGCGGGCGAGCACCGGCAGCTCGTCCTGCACACGGGCGCTGCTCTCGTGCGAGAGCACCCGCACCGAGGCGACGAGGGTCGCGGTGTCCGAGATGATGTTGCGGGCGGGGCTGCCCGCATGCACCTGGGTGACGCTGAGCACGACAGGGTCGAACACATCGAAGCGTCGTGTGACGAAGGCCTGCAGAGCCGTCACCAGCTCAGCCAACGCCGGCACGGGATCGCGGGTGAGGTGCGGCGCCGAGGCATGGCCGCCCTGACCCGTGATGGTCACCTCGACCTCGATCGCTCCAGCCATGAGAGCACCGACACGGGTCGAGAAGATCCCGTACTCCCCTGGCACCACATGGATGCCGAAAGCCGCGACAGGGATCGATCCGGCGAGCTCCAGCAGCCCCTCGTCGATCATCCGCTTCGCGCCGTCACCGATCTCCTCGCCCGGCTGGAACATCAGCAGCACGTCGCCGTGAAGCTGCTCTCGACGGGCGGCGAGCAGGTGAGCGGCGCCGACGAGACCGGCGACGTGCAGGTCGTGCCCGCACGCGTGCATCCGCGCTTCCGAGGCTGCGTAGTCGAGTCCGGTGTCTTCGGTGAGCGGCAGCGCGTCCATGTCCGCGCGCAGCAGCACCGTCGGGCCGGGGTGCGCGCCGCGAACGACCGCGGCCACCGAGCTCAGGCCAGTGCCGCACCGCGTCTCGAGCTCCCAGGGGTCAAGGGCATCGAGCACCCGCTGCTGTGTTCGAGGCAACGCGAGTCCGAGCTCGGGGTCGGCATGGATGGCGCGGCGCAGGGCCACGAGCTCGGGAAGGAGGCCCCGAGCATCGTCGAGCAGGGTCATTCAGTATCCGATCGAGTGGAGGAGGCTGTCGGTTCCCGCGTTCTGGATGCGCGGGATCGCGGCGACGAGCGCCTGGGTGTACGGATGCACCGGGTGCGAGACGATCGCATCGGCGTCTCCGTACTCGACGATCTCGCCGTTGCGCATGACCGCCGTCGTGTCGGCGATGTAGCGGACCGCGGCGAGGTTGTGCGTGATGAACAGCACCGAGAGCTCGAGCTCGCGCTGCAGCTCTCGCATGAGGTTCAGCACCGCACCCTGCACCGAGGCGTCGAGGGCGGAGGTGATCTCGTCGGCGATGATCAGTCGCGGTTTCACGGCGAGGCAGCGTGCGATGGCGACGCGTTGCCGCATGCCTCCGGACAGGCTCGACGGATGCAGCTCCGAGACCCCGGGCTTGAGCCGGACGAGTTCGAGGAGCTCCTTGACTCCGGCGGCGCGAGCGCGCGCATTGCCCGTTCCGTGAGTCGCGAGGGCCTCATCGAGCGTCTCTCCGACCGACATGCGCGGATTGAGCGAGGAGTACGGGTCTTGGAAGATCATCTGCACGTCGCGGGCATGTGCACGGCGATCGCGGCGGCCGACCGCGAGGTCCGTGCCGTCGAGCAGGATGCGCCCCGAGGTCGGCTTCTGCAGCCCGGCGACGGTGCGCGCGACGGTCGACTTTCCCGAACCCGACTCGCCGACGAGCCCCACCGTCGTGCCGTGCGGCACGGTGAGCGACACGTCGTCGACCGCGTTCACGGCGTGGTGGCCTCGACCGAACGTGACCACGAGGTTCTCGATGACGAGATCAGCCATCATGCACCCGCCTTCTCGAAGGAGTCTTCGTGGACGCCCGCATCCTGATCCTGCGGATGCCAGCACGCCACACGTCCGGAGCCGTGGGCCACGAGCTGCGGCGTCTCGGTGCGGCACACCTCGGTCGCGAAGGCGCAGCGCGGTGCGAACCCGCATCCGACGACCGGCAGCGAGAGATCCGGCGGCTCACCGGGGATCGTCGCGAGCGGAGCGGTGCGATCGGTGTCGAGGTCGGGGAGAGACTCGGCGAGCGCCCGCGTGTACGGATGCGCGAGGCGCTCCGGCTCGGCGAGGTGACGCACGTCGACGTCCTCGACGATCCGGCCCCCGTACATCACGAGGATCCGCTGGCACAGCTCGGCGAGCACCGCGATGTCGTGCGACACGACGATCGCGGCAGCCCCCGTCTCCTCGCACTCGCGACGCAGCAGGGCGAGCACGCGCTGCTGCACCGTGACGTCGAGCGCCGTGGTCGGCTCGTCGGCGATGATCAGTCGCGGCTTGCCGATCTGCGACATCGCGATCAGCGCGCGCTGACGCATGCCTCCGGAGAACTCGTGCGGGAACTGCTTGGCACGGCGGGTCGGGTCGGTGATCGACACTGCCGCGAGCGCCTCGACCGCCGCGGCATCGGCATCCTTGCGCGATGCGCCCTGGTGCACCCGCGGAACCTCGGCGAGCTGCGTGCCCACGCGGAGCGCGGGGTTGAGCGCGGTCAGGGAGTCCTGGAAGACGACGCCGACGCGAGTGCCGAGCTTCTTCGCCGCACGTTCGTCCGAGAGACCGGCGAGCTCCTCACCGGCGAAGCGGAGCCGCTGCGCGCTGACCGCTGCACCCGCCGGCGCGAGCTGCGCGATCGCCATCATCGTCACGCTCTTGCCGCTGCCCGATTCGCCGACGACGCCGACGATCTCGCCGGGGGCGATGCGGAACGAGACATCCTGCACCGGACGAACCCAGCCGTGCTCGCCGGGGAACGAGACGCTGAGACCTGCCACCTCGAGGAGAGGCTCGACGTCGTCGGTGGGCTCCTCGGCCACGGCCGACGCATCGACGCGGCTCGGATCGCCGAGTTCGCGCGCCGAGAGCGTGCGCGTCCGACCTCGACCGCGCATGTGCGAGGCGAGCGCCTCACCGAACATGCCGAACATGATGCCGGCGATCACCACCATCACGCCAGGGCCCACGATCGCCGACGGCTGACTGTAGACCTGCTCGAAGCCCTCGCTGAGCAGGCGGCCCCAGTCGTACTCGGGCGGCTGCACGCCCACCCCGAGGAAACTCAGGCTCGACAGTGCGAGCAGCCCTCCGCCGATCGAGAGCGTCACGTTGACGATCACGGGTTCGGCGATGTTGGGAATGATGTACCGGGTGAACTGACGCGTCTTCGACACACCGAGCAGGCGGGCTGCTGCGAGATACTCCGAGCCGCCGACGCGAGACGACAGGGTCTGCGCCAGACGGGCGAACGACGGGGTCATCGTCAGCGCCAGCGCGATCACCGCGGTCGTGGATCCGGTACCGAGCAGGATCACCGTGAGCATCGCCACGAGAAGCACGGGGAACGCGAGCCAGGTGTTGATCACCGACCCGAAGAGGCGCTGCACGCGAGCACCGGCGACCACCGGCAGTGCGCCGAGGATGAGACCGGCGACAGCCCCCATCGCGGTCGCAGCCAGCGCCATCACGAGCGACAGGCGCGTCGCCACGAGCGTGCGCAGCAGCAGGTCGCGGCCGAGCGCATCGGTGCCGAGCGGGTGCTCCGCACTCGGAGGCTGCAGCAGGTCGGCCGGAGACGGGGTCTCGGCCTGGGTACCCCAGAGCATGGGGGCGACGACGGCGAGGAGGGCGAAGATCGCGATGAAGGTCAGGGAGATCAGTGCCATCGGTGACTGCAGCAGCCAGGAACGACGCCGGTGTGCGGAGGTCATGCGGTCTCCAGAATGGTCGTGCGACGGTCGAGGATGGCGAGGACGATGTCGACCAGCAGGTTCACGACGAGGATTATCGCCGCGTAGACGATGGCAAGGCCCTGCACGATGCCGTAGTCCTTCGTGATGATGGCCTGCACGAACGCGCTGCCCATGCCCGGCCAGTTGAAGACCCGCTCGACGAGCACGCTTCCGGCGATCATCGTCGCCAGCAGAGCGCCGCCGAGTGTCAGTGTGGCGGTGAGCATGTTCGGCAACGCGTGGCGGAAGTAGATCATCGCGGCGGGCAGCCGCTTCGATCGCGCGGTGCGGATGTAGTCGTCGCCGAGCACGTTCATGGCCTCGACGCGTGCGATGCGCGACAGAGAGGCCGAGGCGCCGAGAGCGAGTGCGAGGACCGGAAGGATGAAGGACTGCGGCCCGCTCATGCCGGCGACGGGGAGAAGCGGGATCGTGATCGCGAACACCATGAGCAGCACGACGCCGATGAGGTACTCGGGCACGGCGGCGAAGAACCCGGTGACCGAGGTGAAAGCGAGCTCGACCGGTCGACGTCTGTTGCCGACGGTGAGGATCGCGATCGCGAGGCCCAGCGGAATCGCGATGAGCAGGATCACGATGAAGGCGATCCCCGCGAGCTGCACCGTGGCGGGGAGACGGAACTCGACGAGCTCGTTGACCGACCGCCCGGTGATGAGAGAGACGCCGAGATCGCCCCGCAGCACGATGCCGGTCAGGTAGTCCCAGAACTGCACGATGAGCGGATCGTCGAGCCCGAGCTGCGCGCGGCGCTCAGCCACGACGGATGCCGGCGCTGTGGGGCCGAGTGCGGCCCGCACCGGGTCTCCCCCGGCAGCGCGCAGCACGACGAATGCCGCCGTCACGATCACGAGCATCGCGATGAGCATGCGGCCGATACGCCGAAGGAGGAAGGGGACCCAGCGCCCGCCGCCGTGGCGACCACCCCGAGGGGTGGCCACCACGACGGTCTTCGGCCGCGTCACGATCTGCGACGTCATACGGTCACTCTGTCACGCGGATCGTGGTGGGAGCGAGGATGCTCTTCGACATCCCGAACTCCACTCCCACGCCGTAGAAGGTCGACGTCGACGAGTAGACCGGCAGCACCTCGAGGTTGCTGAACAGCGAGTCCTGCGCCGCCTGCCAGGCGTCGCACGAATCGGCGCCGGCGAGCGCCTGAGCCTCGCCCACCAGGTCGAAGTACTCCTGGTTGGCGTTGTAGGTCCAGTTGCCCCCGTTGGGCGGGAAGTCGCCTCCGAGGATTCCGGCCCAGTCGCTCGGCAGGCTCGTGAAGATCGGCGCCCAGACGATGTCCCAGTCGCCACCCGAGAAGATGACGTCGGTGTACGCGGCCGAGGGGGTCGGCTTCGCGTCGACACCGATCTTGGCGAACTCGGTCTGCAGCAGCTCGATCGCCGCGGTGACTCCCTGACTCTCGGACGCCGGGTAGAGCATCAGGATCGAGAGCGGCTTGCCGTCTTTCGCACGGATGCCGTCGGCACCCTCGACCCAGCCGGCCTCGTCGAGCGCGGCCGCTGCCGCTTCGACGTCGTACGACGGGATCGCCGACGAGCTGTCCATGGTCGTGCACGCGGCGCCGAACTCCGACACGAGCGTCGTGATCTGCTCGCCGCGTCCGGCGGACGCGACGGGACCGACGGACTCGCGGTCGACAGCCTGAGCGAGCGCCTCACGCACGGCGAGGTCGTGTCCGACCCGCCCTTCGGCCTGGTTGAAGAAGATCAGACCGGGTCGCAGCGGCACCTCGAGCTCGGTCGCGAAATCGGTCGATCCGAGACGATCGCGCTCGCTGCCACCGACCTCGGCGATGTTCGCCTCACCGGTCTGCAACAGGTTCGCCGCGGTCGAGTCGCTCTCGATGATCGAGACCTCCACGGTGCCGGGAAGACCCTCGGTCTTGCTCGTCGTGTCGTCGACGCCCCAGGCGTAGTCGTCGCGCAGCGCGAACGTGTACGACTGGCCGGGAGACGAGTCCTCGAGGGAGTAGGCACCGGTGCCGTGCAGTTCGGTGTCGAGCACCGACGGGTCGGCGAGGCCGGACGCGCACACGATGGGCATCGCGCCGATGGTCTCCGCGAGGAAGCTCTGAGCGTTCGCGCTCGTGAAGGTCACGGTGTTCGCGGCGTCATCCGCCTCGATGGTCAGCCCCTCCGCGGGGAAGTAGACACCCTTGTAGGGAGAGCCCGTCTCGTCGGCTGCGGCGTACTCGAACGTCGACTTCACGTCGGTCGCGGTGAGCGGCTCGCCGTCGACGCAGAGGATGCCGTCCTTGAGGGTGAACTGGACCGTGGTGGTGGTGGACTCCCACGAGTCGGCGAGCAGGCCCTTCGGCTCCGCCCCCGTCGGGTAGAAGAGCAGCGACTCGTATCCGAAGGTGGACACGGACTCGCTGGCGTTCGTCGCGTTCGTGATGGGGTTCAGTGTTCCTGGATCCGACTGCACGGCGAGCTTGATCGTCTGCGGTCCCTCTCCCCCGGGTTGCGCCGTTGCGGCACAACCGGACAGGGCAAGGGCCGTCACGCCGACGGCGGCCGCGGCGACAATGCTGCGTCTCATGGTGTCCTCTCTCACGGGTTCCGCGGGGTGCGGTTCAACCCAATTGAATGTTATGAATTGCTTTTTATAGGTTCGTGTCAGCGGTGTTTCGGGTTTGTAACTGATCACGAATGGTCGCCGATGAGGGCAGCAGCGCCCATCACCGACTTGAGCTCGAGAAACTCCTCGAAGCCGTGAACGCCGCACTCCCGGCCGATCCCCGACTGCTTGTACCCCCCGAAGGGCGCACCCACGTCGAGGCCGGCGCCGTTGATGCCGACGGTGCCCGTTCGCATGCGCAGAGCGACATCGAGGGCGCGTCGAGGATCACTCGACCAGACGCCGCCCGACAGCCCGTACACACTGTCATTCGCCAGATCGACAGCCTCATCGATCGTGGCGTATGGGGTGATCGTGAGCACCGGTCCGAAGACCTCCTCGTGGAAGATCTGCATCTCGGGTGTCACATCGGTGAAGATCGTGGGCTGCACATAGGCGCCGCCTGCCGTCGGTTCGACGATATCGAGGCCGCCGGTCAACACGCGTGCGCCCTGCATGATCGCTGTCGCGATGTGGCCCTGCACGCGATCGCGCTGCAGCGCCGATGCCACCGGCCCGGTCGCCGTGCCCTCGTCCTTCGGGTCACCGGGAGCCCAGCCCGCAGCGGCCTCGACGGCGGCAGCCTGCCACGCCTCGACGAGCGGAGCCGGAACCAGGACGCGAGTCTGTGCGGCGCAGGTCTGACCGGCGTTGGCGAAGCAGGAGGCGAGCACCGACCGCACCGACTCCTCGAGCGGAGCGTCATCGAGCACGATGGCCGCCGACTTGCCACCCAGCTCGAGCGCGACCTTCTTGATCGTCGCGGCCGCCGCTCGGGCGACACTCTCGCCGACCGCGCGAGAACCCGTGAACGTCACCATGTCGACGCCGGGGTGCGAGACCAGCGGAGAGCCGACCCCCGCCCCGTCGCCGTGGACGATGTTCACGACACCAGCCGGCAGCTCGATCTCGCGGAGGATGTCTCCCACGATCGCGGCGTTGAGAGGTGCGACCTCGCTCGGCTTGAGCACGACGGTGCAGCCGGCGAGGATCGCCGCCCCGACCTTGAGCATGATCTGGTGCAGCGGGAAGTTCCACGGCGTGATCGCGGCGACCACACCGACGGGCTCGGCGATCACGAGCGAGTTCGACACGGACTCGCGCTCGACATGGGCGCGCGCCGCGTCGACGAGCTGCGCGAGATCGGCAATCGCGACCCCGACCTGCGCGGCTCTCGCGAAGGCGATCGGCGAGCCCATCTCGGCGCTGAGCGTCGATGCGAGTCGTTCACGGTGACGATCGAGTCCCGCAGCGAGAGCCTCGACATGGGCGATCCGCTCCGACATCGGCGTGGTCGACCAGGGGCCGAAGGCCGATACGGCCGCAGCCACCGCCCGGTCGACATCCGCGGCGTCACCGGCCACGACGGCACCGATCACGGTGCCGTCCGCCGGATCGACGACATCGATCGAGGCGCGCCCTTCGGCATCCTCTCTGATGCCGGCGATGTCGTGGCCGATGATCATGTCAGACCCCTGCCCGCTCGATCAGGTGCGATCCGGGCGCGAGCGGCGACGGGCGCGGCACCCCTTCATGGATCAGGTGCCACGGAGAGGGGAACTCCCCCACCGGGACGTTGATCAGGATCGGCTCGTTCGCGGGGATCGCGTCGGCGAGCACGCCGGCGAGCTCCTGCGGGGTGAACGCCTGGGCGGAGCGGATGCCGAACGCGTCGGCCAGCACGCCGTAGTCGGGGTTCGTCAGGTCGCTCGCGAAGTAGCGTGCGCCGTAGCGGTTCTTCTGGATGCGACGCACGTTGCCGTAGAAACCGTCGTGGAAGACGATCGTCACGAGCCCGAGGCCGTAGCGCTTGGCGGTGGAGAGCTCCTGGAGCGTCCACGAGAACCCGCCGTCGCCGTTCACCGAGACGACCGCCCTCGACGGGTCTGCAGCCTTGACGCCGAGGGCCGTCGCGAAGCCGTATCCCAGCGTGCCCTGGTAGCCCGGGCCGATGTAGGTGCGCGGCTGGTACGCCGGGTAGCAGGCGCTGGCCGCGTAGCCCACCTGCGTGAACTCGCTGACGAAGACGCCGTCGTCGGGCAGTGCGGCACGGATCGTCGCGAGGTACTCCCGCTGCGGAGCGATGTCGTCGAACTGCTCACCGAGCCATGCACGCACCCGAGCGAACTCACTCTCGCGAGAGCCGCGGGTCGCACGCCCGACCTCCGCGGCGAGCGCCGAGAGTGCGAGGCGGGCATCGGCATGGAGCTTCTGCACGGCGGCGCGAGGGGCGCCGAGATCGGCCTCCTCGGCGTTGACGAGGATCACCGGAGCACCGTTGGTGTCGACCTGGGTGCCGAATGTCGAGACGAAGCGCGTGCCGACGGCGAGCACGAGGTCTGCGTCCTCACGGAAGGCGCGGAGTGCGAGCGAGTCGAAGGCGAGACGGTGACGGGCATCGAGCGCACCACGTCCGTTCTCGGTCATGAGCACAGGAGCCTCCAGCGCTTCGGCGAGCGCCTGCAGCGCGACGGACGCGTTCGAGGCGAGTACTCCGCCTCCGACCACGATCATCGGACGCTCGGCGGCGGCGAGCAGGGCCGCGGCAGCCCTGATCTGCTGCTCGTCGGGCACGAGCGGGGCGGCGGCGACGTTCTCGGCGGCGACGGCCCTCGACGTGGCGGCGAGCACATCCGGCGGCACCTCGATCGCGACGGGACGCGGGCGGCCGCTGCGCAGCTGCGCGAACGCCTCACGCACGAGCCCGGGGATCTCGTCGGCCGACCGGGCGGTCCCCGTCCACTTGGTCAGGCGCTCGAGGATGCCGGTCTGGTCCGGCAGCTCGTGCAGGGCACCGAGTCCGCGGCCGATCGCCTTCGAGTCGATCTGTCCGGCGATCAGCAACATCGGCGAGTTCGCCGAGTACCCGGTGGCGACACCCGACAGGGCGTTGAGCACTCCGGGGCCGGGGACGACCATCGCGACGCCGACCTCTCCGGTGCTGCGCGCATAGCCGTCTGCCATATAGGTCGTCGCCTGCTCGTTGCGTGCGCAGATGAAGTCGACCTGGTCGGTACGGGACTGGAGCGCGTCTGCGGCGGCATCGAGCTGCACGCCCGGAATGCCGAAGATCGTCGAGACACCCTGGTTGATCAGGGAGTCGGCGAGCAGATCGCCACCGGTGGGGTCGGTCATCTGGTTCCTCTCATGAGCAGCATTGCGAGATTGACTGTATTAGATACATTCAATTACTGCAAATAGGAGATTTCCCCCGTGTCACGTCCTCGCCGCGTCACGCGCTCCCTAGGATGTGAAGGATCCGCTCCACATCCACGATCTCGACCGAAGGACAACCGTGGCCCACACCCAGGACGATGCACGCACCTTCCAGCGTGTCGCGCCGGCACAGTCCGTGGCAGACAGGGTCGTGAGCGAGGTCGAGGCCATGATCAAGGCCGAAGAGCTCACCCCCGGCCATCGGATCGGCACGAGGCAGGAGCTGTGCGAGCAGTTCGGCGTCGCGCCCGCCACCCTCGGAGAAGCCCTCCGCGTGCTCCGCGCCCGCGGTTCGGTCGACCTCCGCCCCGGCCCCGGCGGCGGCATCTTCGTCGCCGACCAGTCGCCGCTCATCCGACTCGCGCACAGCGTGCTGCGGCTCCGCCAGACCGGCGCCCCCGTGCACGACGTCGTCAAGGTGCTCGATGCGCTCGACGAGGCCGTCATGGGAGACGCCGTCGTGCATCGCACCGACGCCGACATCGCCGACCTCGATGCGCTGATGGCCGAGATCGCCGACCATTGGCACGACCCGGTCGAGGGCCTGCACGGCAACTGGCGCCTGCACCGACGCATCGCGGAGATCTCCCCGAACGCGGTGCTCCGTACGTTCTACCTCAACCTCGTCGACTACATCGAAGGCGAGACCAGCGGAAGCACCGACGACGCCGACCTGTCGGTTCCGGGATTCCGTCCCGACACCGACGAGCGTCTGCACATCCATACCGCGCTGATCGAGGCCATCCGCTCGGGCGATGTCGAAGCAGGGCGCAAGGCCGTGCTCGACCACCGCACACTCGGGCGCTGACCGCTCGCTACTGCGCCTCGGTGCCGACGTGGCGCAGCGCCAGAGCGGCGAGCGCCGCGGCCTGATCGCCCAGCACCCCGTCGTCGAACACCGCTCGTGGCGAGTGGTTCATCTCGGCGGTGGCAGGATCGATCCCCGCGGGCGTCGCCCCCAGGAACACGAATGCTCCCGGCACCTCGGCGAGCACGAATGAGAAGTCCTCCGAGGCCATGACCGCGGCGGCCAGTCGCTCGACGCGGACGTGCCCGAACTCGGCGCCGAGAGCTTCGATCGCGCCCGCAGTCTCCGGAGCACTGTTGACGGTCACCGGATAGCCCACGACGACCTCGGTCTCTGCTGAGCATCCGTGCGCCGCTGCGATGCGCGACGCCAGCAGCGGGATCTCGCGCTGGGCCCTCGCCACGGCGTCGTCCGAGACGGTTCGCAGTGTGGCGCCCAGCCCCGCCTCGTCGGGGATCACGTTGATCACCTCGCTCGCGTGCAACTGCGTCACCGTGAGCACGACCGGATCGAATACGTCGAAGCCGCGCGTCACCCACGCCTGCAGTGCGAGAACGATCTCGGCGACGACCGGCACCGGGTCCACAGCCTGATAGGGCCGAGATCCGTGGCCTCCCTGGCCGCGGACGCGGATGCGCACCGAGTTCGCACTCGCCATCAGCGCTCCGGCCCTCGTCTGGAAGACACCGGGCACCCCGGGCATGACGTGGATGCCGTAGGCGGCCTCGACACGCGGCCCCGCAGCATCGAGCACTCCGTCGCGGATCATCAGCGGCGCGCCACCTCCCGCCTCCTCGCCCGGTTGAAACATGAAGACCACCGACCCGGCGATCTGCTCGCGTCTGCTCGCCAACAGTCGTGCGGCGCCGACGAGACCCGCGATGTGCAGATCGTGCCCGCATGCGTGCATGGCACCGTTCGTCGACGCGTAGGACAGTCCGGTCTGCTCGACGATGGCGAGCGCATCCATGTCACCGCGCAGAAGCACCGACGGCCCGTCCGACGCGCCGTGCAGCACGGCCGTCACCGACCCGAGGTCATTGCCGGTGGCCACCTCCAGGCCCAGCGGTGCGAGTGCCTCGAGAATGGTCCGCTGTGTCTCGGGCAACGCGAAGCCCACCTCTGGGCGCGCGTGCAGTCGGCGCCGCAGCGCGACGAGATCCGGCTGGAGCACCGCGGCATCCTCTCGGAGTGAGCTCATCAGCCGGCCTCCGCGGTGTGCACCTCGATGCCGTCGATGAACACCCGCAGCACTCGCGATGCCACCTGCAACGGGTCACCCGACCAGATGACGACGTCGCCGTCGCGGCCGATGTCGAGCGCTCCGATGCGGTCGTCGACGCGCACGATCTCAGCGGCAGACGACGTCATCGCCGCGATCGCCGCGTCCCGCGGAAGACCGGCCCGCACCGCGACGGCGGCCTGCAGTGCGAGGTGTCCGATCGGCACCACAGGATGATCCGTGGTCAACGCGATGCGCACGCCCGCCGCGGCGATCGTGGCGAGGTTCGCGGGATCTGCCTCGCGCACCTCGACCTTCGATCGGCTCGACAGGATCGGGCCGAAGATCACCGGCACGTCGCGCTCGGCGAGCAGATCGGCGAGCTTATGCGCCTCGGTACCGTGGTTGAGCACGAGCCGGAGCCCGAACTCGTCGGCGATCCGCAGCGCCGTCGCGATGTCGTCATGACGATGCACGTGCTGATCCCAGCTGAGCTCGCCCGACAGCGCGCGCACCAGCGCCTCCTTGCCGAGATCGCGGGCGAACGGCGTGCCGTCGTCGTCGGCTTTCGCACGGCGCACCGCATAGTCCTGGGCATCCAGGAGGGCCTGACGGATGACGTAGGCGATACCGAGTCGGGTAGCCGGCATCTGCGAGCGCTTGCCGTAGGTCTCTTTCGGGTTCTCGCCGAGAGCAGACTTCACGCTGACGTCGGCACGCACCACGCGCGCATCGACGGTCGAACCGCCGCCGGTCTTGATCGCCACGCTCTGCCCGCCGATCGGATTGCCCGACCCCGGTTTGACGACCACGGTCGTCACTCCGCCGGCCAGAGCATCACGGAAGGCGATGTCCTCGATGTTGATCGCGTCGATCGCTCGCACTCCCGCCGTGTTGGGCGACGTCACCTCGCTGCCGTCGAACCCCGCCGCCCCGTTCGCCTCCTCGTGCGCGCCGATATGGCTGTGCGCATCGATGAGCCCGGGAAGCACCCAGGCACCGGAGGCGTCGATCGTCAGCACATCGTCCGGCACCTCAACGCCGACGCCGAGCGCGGTGATGAGCCCGCCCTGCACGAGCACGGTCGCACCCTCGATGTCGTCGCCGAGCCCGGTGACGACCCTCCCGCCGATGATCGCCACGTCCGCGGTCATGCGCGCCCTCTCACATCAATGTCTCCGACCACAGCAGCGCCTTCGGACACAGCAGCGCTGTATTGCGGCAGCTGCGCGACCCGTTCCCACAGATCGTCGGCGTCGACCCCGACGATTCCGACGGCGGGGTCCACCCGCACGATCACGCCGTCCGCGCACTCGGGCGTGCCGTGCAGGTCGACGATCGGGTCATCGACCCACACCCAGGGCAGCGCTCCGGCGTACTCCCGGATCATCCACAGCTTGTCGAACTGTACGGGCAGGAACGGCCAGGGCTCCTCCGGCAGATCGAGGGCCTCGCGAAAAGCAGTGTGCGCGTTGTGCCCCCATTCCGAGGCCCAGACGATCTCGAATCGCTCGGAGAGTTCGGCAAGACGCTCGGAAGCGGCGTCGGGGATCTCGACATCGCGCACCCAGCGGCCCCACGCCGAGAGATGATGCGTCGAGACGGGCACGGCGGCCTCGCCTTCGAGCACCACGACGCCGCTGATGCCGAGCACGAGCAGCGGTCGATCGCCTCGCGGCGGGCGCGCCGTGTACTTGGCCATCTCAGTCGTCCACGGCCTCGGCGAGCAGCGGGGCGTCCGCCTCGCCCTCGAAGTAGTTGCCTCCCTCGATGCGCACCAGGCGCGCGGACTCGTCGAAGAACACGCCGACCGGGTCGCCGCCACCGGCGACCGCTCGGTGCTGCTTCGCCATCATCCGGCGGATCATCGCGATGCCCTGATCGGTCGTCGTGAGGTGGTCCTCGGAATGCAGCGAGATCGAGCCCTGCGACTTCTGCGCCTCGTAGTCGCCGGGCAGTCGCTGGTGCTCGAGATCCGTGAGGTCCTTCCAGGGCTTTCCCTCGTGGGTGGATCGCAGTTTCGCGAGGAATTCGGAGTCCTCGTCCCGTGCCACCGTGAAGATGCGGAAGTTCGTGTCATCCATCGGCACGACCCAGCCGATCATGTTGGTCTGCCCCGAGCTGAGCTTCGGGCTCGCGACCACGCGCAGGTTCGGGAAGATCACCTCGGTGACCCGTCGCAGCTGACGCCCGTCGCCGAGGTCGCGCATCTGGATCGACCTCACACCCAGCGGGGTGTACTCGTAGCTGACCTCGGGGATCAACGCCATCTCGGGAGTGAACTGGTTTCCGCTGAAGCGCGCGTGCAGGATCGGCACGTGGAAGGGGTCCATGACGTTCTCCCAGTGCTGCAACCAGTTGAAGTCGAGCTGCGCGGGGCCTCCACCGCCGACGCCCTGGTCGTTCACGATCAGCTGCTCTCCGGGTGCGAGCTCTTCGAGCGTGTCGTAGCGCGGAAGAACCGGTTTCTTGTCGGGCGGACCCATGTAGGCCCAGAGCAGTCCGTATTGCTCCTCGACGGGGTACCAGGGCTGGCGCACGCGATCGCGGTGCAGCCCCAGATCGGGTTCGCAGGGCTGCTCGAGGCAGTGCCCCTCAGTGTCGAAGACCCAGCCGTGATAGCAGCAGCGGATGCCCTCGTCTTCGACCCCGCCGTAGAACAGCGAGGCTCCGCGGTGGATGCAGCGGGGGTGCAGAAGTCCGGGCTTTCCCTTCCTCGTGCGGAACAGCACGAGATCCTCGCCGAGCACGCGCAACGAGGTCGGGCGCGTCGTCGCGTCCTCGACCTTCGCGACCGGATGCCAGTAGCGGCGCAGGACCTCGCCGTAGGGGGTGCCCGGACCCACCTGGGCGAGCTCGTTCAGGGGCTGGCCCAGGCGAAGGCCGTATGCGGTGCCGGTGTCCATGGTGTCTCCGTTTCGGATGTCAGATGTCGAGGACGAGCTTGCTGTCGAGCGATCGGGAGACGCAGATCATCATGGTCTCGTTGCTCTCCCGCTCGTCGGGGGTCAGGATCGAGTCGCGGTGCTCGGGGGCACCGTCGATCACGGCGGTCTCGCAGGTGCCGCAGACACCCTCGAGGCACGAGCTCGGCACGCCGATGCCCGCCTGCTCGAGCATCTCGAGGATGCTGCAGCCGCGCTCGACGGTGACGATGAGTCCCGAGGCGCTGGCCTCGACCTCGAACGTGTCGGCGCCCCGGGATTCCCCGAAGACCTTGGCCTGGAAGCGCTCGAGGTGGAGCGCACCCTGCGGCCAGGCTGCGCTCAGGGATTCGAGCTCGTCGAGCATGCGGGCGGGGCCGCACGCGTACACGCCTGTGTCATCGGACACACTCCCGATCCACGCTGCGAGGTCGAGACGATCATCACGATCACGGCTGACCAGCAGCGCGCTCGCAGCCGTCAGATGGGGCGTGGCGGCGAAGGCCATGCCGTCGGCGCGGGTGCCCAGGTAGGCCAGACGCCAAGGCGTGCCGCGGCGCTCGGCCTCGGCGATCATCGGCAGGATCGGCGTGATGCCGATGCCGCCGGCGACGAACACGTAGGAGGCCGCATCGCCGAGTTCGAAGTGGTTGATGGGTGCCGACGCCGTGACCGGGTCGCCGGTGCGCAGCGTCTGATGCACGTAGCGCGATCCTCCGCGGCTCGGAGTCTCGGACAGCACCGCGACCCGCCAGAATCGTCGCTCGGCCGGGTCGGAGCACAGCGAGTACTGACGCTCGACGCCGTTGGCGAAGCGCAGATCGATGTGAGCGCCCGGGGTCCAGGCCGGCAAGAGCGCCCCGGTCGGATCATCGAGCTCGAGAGAGAGCACATCGTGCGCCTCCCAGCGCATCGCCCGGACTCGCAGGTCGAGGGTCAGCGGGGAGAGCTCGGGCGCGAACTGAGACACCGTCGTTCCGCTCCTTTCGTCGTTCCGATCACCCCTGATCGAATTGACAACAATGGATATAGTCAATTGCGATACTATGAATCCCGCCCCGGACTGTCAAACGGGCGAAGAGAGAAAGGCGGAACGGATGTCGGAGTTGAGGCTGCGCGAGGATCTGAGCGCGATCCCGGACTACAAGCCGGGCAAGGCGACGGCGCAGACCGCGCCGGAGGTGCCCGTGTACAAGGTGTCGTCGAACGAGAATCCCTACCCGCCGCTGCCGTCCGTCGCCGCCGCCATCGCCGACCGGATCGGCGTCATCAACCGCTATCCCGAGACCGCCGCCACTGCGCTCACCTCGATGCTCTGCGCCCGATTCGAGGTCTCACCGGCGAACGTGGTGCTCGGCAGCGGATCGGTCGAGGTCGTGTCCCAGCTGATGCGCGCCACCGCCGGCGAGGGCGACGAGGTCGTGTTCGCGTGGAGGTCGTTCGAGGCGTACCCGATGCTGGTCCGCGCCGCCGGCGCGACTCCGGTCGCTGTGCCTCTCACCGCCGACCACCGGCACGACCTGGACGCCATGCATGCGGCGATCACCGATCGCACTCGACTCATCATCGTCTGCAACCCGAACAACCCGACGGGCACGACCATCGGAGCCGAGGAGCTGACCACGTTCCTCGACGCGGTACCCGACGACATCACCGTCGTGATCGACGAGGCCTACGTGCACTTCAACGAGCGTGCCGATTCGCCCTCGGGAATCGAGTACTTCCGCCGCTACGCGAACGTCGCCGTCGCTCACACGTTCTCGAAGGCATACGGCCTGGCGGGCCTGCGGATCGGCTACGCGATCGCTCCGGAGCGTCTCGCGAACGCGCTGCGCAAGGTCGCGATCCCATTCGGCGTGACAGATCTCGCCCAAGCAGCAGCCGTCGCCTCATTGCACGCCGAAGAGGAGCTCTCGGCGCGCGTCGCCGATCTCGTCACCGAGCGCGGGCGCGTCGTCGCTGCATTCCTGGCAGCCGGGATCTCTCTGCCCGAGACCCAGGCGAACTTCGTCTGGGTGCCGTTCGGCGACGCCACCACGGCCGCCGCGGAGATCCTCGAGCGCCACGGTCTTCTGGTGCGTCCGTTCGCGGGCGAGGGCTTCCGCGTCACGATCGCCGAACGAGAGGCGAACGATCTGCTCGTGAAGCTGGCGCCGGAGCTCGCGGCGCTCGCTTCCCCGGTCGCGGTCGTCTGAGTCGCAGTCGACCGACGGCTGACGTGTCCAGACGTCGGAAAGTCAGCCGTCAGCCGTCAGCCGTCGAGGAAGCGGGTGAACCGCGCGAGCGCAGCGCGCACCGCTTCCTCGCCTGGTGCCGGTGCCTCGCCTGCGGACTCGAAGAGCTCTGGAGGCGTGCCGAGCGAGGCGCTCGCGTGCGTCCAGCATCCGATCACCCGGCCGTCGGCGACGATCGTCGCTCGCACCATGCCGTTCTTGCCCGGACCGACCAGCGCGAGGTGCTCGGGAGCGCAGACCGCCGTGCGGTCGGCGTACGAGATGTAGTACTCGTCGAAGGCCGCCAGGGCGAGCACCGCCGGAGCATTCGATGACCGCCGCAGGCGATCGACGCTGACGAACATGCCCTCCTCGACTTCGTGCACCCGGCCCGTCGCCCGGTCCCGAGCGTCGCGCGACTGCCCGAGCGTGAGCCCCGACCACCAGGCGAAGTCAGCGACTCCGGCCGGCCCGTGCCCGTCGATGTAGCGCACGAAGAGCTCGGCGAGCGGATCGTCGGGCGCCGCATGCTCGCTGATGTGCTGCTCGACGAGCACGAAGCGCTGCTCCCGGCTCACACCATCGCGCGCGACGGCCGGACCCTGGCAGATCAGCCCGTCGAGCGTGAGCTCGCTCAGCAGATGGATGCCGCGCTGCCCGGCGGGATCGATGCCGATACCGGCGAACACCTCGAACATCTCGGCCCGCGTGAGTCCTCCGTCGCGCAGACGCGGCACCGCCGCCGCCACGACCGCGGCGACCATCGACGCATCGATCCCGAGATCGCGGCGCCTGCCCGCCGCCTGTCGACGCTGCCGCTCAGCGGTCACGGACATCACCCAGCGAAGGTCACGCGCCGGAATGATGTGCAGGGTGCCGCGCATGGTCCACGCCCGAACCAGGTCGCCCCGGTCGAAGGCGCGATCCACCGTGCGGAGCGCGGACTCGCCGCGCGTGCGGGAAGCCAGTGCCCACCTCCCCGCGATGACGTCCTGACTCTGCACGGCGAGCATGTGCGACGCGGCATCCGTCACCGTGCGCGCCGGAGTGCTCAGCCGATGAGAGCGGAGCCGCTCGGTGCGCAGAGTCGCGGTCTTCATGCCCTCATCATGCCGGGCAGGACGGACATCGCGCACTCAGCCTCGCAGCGTCACCTCACGGCGCTCGGGGAGCACGATCGGATGCGAACCGGCCATGACCTCGAGCACGCGGATCACCTGGCAGGAGTAGCCGTACTCGTTGTCGTACCAGACGTACAGCACGACGTCGCGGTCGTTCGCGATGGTCGCGAGACCGTCGACGATGCCCGCGCGATGCGAGCCGACGAAGTCCGTCGAGACGACCTCGGGGCTCTCGACGTAGTCGATCTGCTGACGCAGCTTCGAGTGCAGCGAGACGCGACGCAGGTAGTCGTTCACCTCGTCCTTGACCGCGGGGCGCTCGAGGCCGAGGTGCAGCACGGCCAGCGAGACGTCGGGGGTCGGCACGCGGATCGCAGAGCCGGTGAGCTTGCCCTCGAGCTCGGGCAGCGCTCGCGCGACGGCCTTGGCCGCCCCCGTCTCGGTGATCACCATGTTGAGCACGGCCGAGCGGCCGCGACGATCGCCGCTGTGGAAGTTGTCGATCAGGTTCTGGTCGTTGGTGAACGAGTGCACGGTCTCGACGTGCCCGCGCACGATCCCGTAGGCCTCATCGATCGCCTTGAGCACGGGGGTGATGGCGTTCGTCGTGCAGGAGGCGGCGGTGATGATGCGGTCGTCCGCCTCGATCGTGTCGTCGTTGATCCCGTGCACGATGTTCTTCAGCGCGCCCTTGCCGGGTGCGGTGAGCAGCACGCGAGCGACGCCGGTCGATTCCAGGTGCCGGCTGAGTCCTGCGTCGTCGCGCCAGCGTCCCGTGTTGTCGACGACGATCGCGTCGTGGATGTCGTACGCCGTGTAATCGATCGTCGAGGGGTCGTCGGAGTAGATCACCTGGATGCGGGTGCCGTTCGCGATGATCTGGTCGGCGTCCTCATCGACCGTCACGGAGCCTGCGAAGCGGCCGTGCACCGAGTCGCGCAGCAGCAGCGACGCGCGCTTGACGAGATCGTTCTCCGAACCGCGGCGCACGACGATGGCCCGCAGACGCAGGCCACTCCCACCACCCGTGTGCGCGATGAGGATGCGCGCAAGCAGGCGCCCGATGCGTCCGAAGCCGTAGAGCACGACATCGGTGGGGGCCGCTGCGACCGCTCCGACCGCCGGCGCGAGCGCCTCGGCCAGATAGGCGTCGAGGGGCAGCTCGCTGTCGGAATGACCTGCGGCGAGGCGCGCGAGGTCGAGCGAGGACGCGCCGGGGGCGAGTTCGTGGACGCCCTCGAGCACGGCCAGAGTCTCGTCGACGGCGAGTCGCTCATGCCCGAGCTGCGCCACCCTGTCGTGCACCTCGACGATGCCGGTGGCCGACAGACCGAGAAGTCGGTGGCCGTGGAGGGAGGTGACCACATCACGCTCGCGCTTGAGGGCGCCGATGAGCGGGATCATCCGCTCGGCCAGCTCTTCTCTCGCCGTCCAGTCGTCGTGGGGTGCGGCGGTTACGTTCATCTGCGTCCTTGCATGTGTGAGCGCGCCGAGGTCGCCGGCGCGCGAGATTGCCGGGTGAGCTTCGGGGGATGCCTCCAGGGTACGCGCCGGGCGCGAGGGTTCTGAAATCAGAGGCCACGCGCTGCCCCGACCGGCCTCGGTGGCCGATCCGACTGGCCGGCCGTCAGAACCCGAGGCACATGACGGAGACTCCCGCCGCCATCGCCCACGACTCGACCGCGAGCAGGCGGGCGGTACGCCCCTGATGCACGGGGACGAGCACCCACTCGGCGACGACCGTCCAGAGCACGACGCCGATGACGCCGACGATCACGAGCGCCGAGAGGAGCCCGCCGAGCCCATGCCCACCGTGGGCCCCGACCTCGGCCGCCCCCGCCATCGCCTGGCCCGTCGACAGGCTCTCGAACGAGCAGATCGCCATGACGAGCGACACCAGTGCACGGTGACAGCAGGTGGCGGCCGCGGGCGTTCCACGCACGCCCGCCGTGCCGAGCATCGCGGAGACGAGGAGCACGAGTGCGGCCACCAGGCCGATCAGCGGATCGCCACCGCTCACCGCGATCACGATCATCGCAGCTGCCATGATCAGGGCGCTCTGCCTCCCCTGCCACGGCACAGCCCGCCAGACGGCGATGCACGCAACGGCCGAGACGACGGCGGCGAGCGCCATCAGCCACGGTGCTGCGGGGAGGAGGTGGTCCACACTCGCATCATATTGATCAACTGCTCAAAATAGCGATACCCGCGGTGGATGCGTCAGGATGGGCATGTGCCCCGCGTCGTAGACCATGATGAGCGCCGCCGGCAGATCGCCGAGGCGCTGCTCGCCGTCGCCGCTCGCGACGGACATGAAGCGGTGTCGTCTCGCGCGGTCGCCAAAGAGCTCGGTGTCGCCACCGGCTCTCTCTGGCACTACTTCGACGGATTCGACGACGTCGTGCGTGCAGCCGCTGTGGAGATCACCCGACGCACCGACGAGCGCATCCGGTCGGTGACGACCGGGCTCCGCGGGCTGAGCAGACTCGACGCCCTCATGCGGGAGGTCCTCCCCGTCGACGCGGAGACGCGCACGGAAGCGTATGTCGTCGTCGGATTCTGGGGGCGCCTCGCGACTCTCGCCTCAGACCCGGACGCCGGCTCCCCCACTCGCGCGACCTGGCAGAACGGCATCAGCGAAGCCATCGACGAAGCGGTCGCCGACGGCGAGCTGTCCCCCACCACGCCGAAGCACGCGGTGATGTCGCTGCTCCGTTCGATCACCTACGGACAGCAGGTGCTGGAGGTCACCGAGCCCCGTGGCGCGGACGCTCACCTCGCGGTGCTCGACAGCATCCTCGCGCCCTGGCGCGCCTGAGTCACTGCCACACCCCGCACGCTCGCGCCACCTGCCAGCCGCGCACGCTCACTCGGCCTGCTGACGATGTGCTCTTGTGCGCCCCGCCGCGCCGTCGTACCATCGACCCAATCCGTTTATTGAGCGAACGCTCGAAATAGTGAGGTACGCCGATGTCCCACCCCCAGCCCGTCACCATCGACAGGATCGCCGCGCCGCACCCGCTCGACCCCCTCACCGGCGAGGAGATCGCGGCGGCCCGAGCCGTGCTCGAGTCCGCCGGACTGCTCGGCGAGACCGTCCGCGTGCCGATGCTGCTGCCCGATGAGCCCACCAAGGAGGAGCTCGCCGCATGGAGGCCGGGCGCCCCCATCGATCGCCGCATCGACGCGACCCTGCTCGACACCGCGACCGGCGTCGCGAGCGAAGTCGTCGTCTCGATCACCCGCGGCGAGGTGCTGCGCGCCGAGCGGGTCCCCAACGATGCGCCACCCTACGGCCAGCCCCAGTACCTCTTCGAGGAGTACGAGCGCGCTGAGGCGATCGCGAAGGCGTCACCAGAATGGCAGGCGGCGATGACGCGCCGAGGGCTCGCCGCGCACATGGCTCTCGCGTTCTGCGGACCGCTCGCACCCGGGTACACCGGCCGCGCCGATGAGGTGGGCCGCCGGGTCATCCGCTCTCTCACCTTCCTGAAATACGACGAGCACGACTCCCCCTGGGCGCATCCCGTCGAAGGGCTGGTCGTGCACATCGACCTCACGACGAACAGCGTGATCCGCATCGACGACGAGGGCGACGTGCCGGTGCCGGCGGGCCACGGAAACTACTACCCCGAGGTGCAGGGCGCCGCGCGCACCTCGCTCAAGCCGATCGAGATCACGCAGCCGGAAGGGCCCAGCTTCGCCGTCAGCGGCTCGCTCGTCGAGTGGGAGAACTGGTCGATGCGGGTGAGCTTCAACGCCCGCGAGGGTCTCGTGCTGCACGACGTCAGGTTCGACGGACGGTCGGTGCTCAATCGGGCGAGCGTGCCCGAGATGGTCGTGCCCTACGGCGACACCGCACCCGGGCGCTTCTGGATCAGCTACTTCGACGCCGGCGAGTACCTTCTCGGCAAGAACGCGAACCACCTCGAGCTCGGCTGCGACTGCCTGGGGGTGATCCGCTACCTCGACGGCTATGTCGCCGACGACCACGGCCATCCGGTGCGCATCCCGAACGTGGTGTGCATGCACGAGGAGGACTACGGCATCCTCTGGAAGCACACCGACCTCGCCGGCCGCTCGGACGTGCGCCGCTCGCGCCGCTTCGTGGTGTCGTACTTCTCGACGATCGGCAACTACGACTACGGGTTCTACTGGCACTTCTCCCTCGACGGCTCGATCGAGGTCGTCGCCAAGGCCACCGGGATCGTGTTCGCCGGCGCCGGCGAACCGGGGGTGCGGCAGAAGCACGCCACCGAGCTCGCGCCGGGCGTCTTCGCGCCGGTGCACCAGCACCTGTTCTGCGCACGGCTCGATGTCGCCGTCGACGGCGAGGAGAACCGTCTGGTCGAGATCGACGCGCAGCGCATCCCGATGGGGCCGGACAACCCGTTCGGCAATGCCTTCACGTGGTCGGAGACTCCGTTGCTCTCTGAGGGCGGGGCGCAGCGGGAGGCGGACACCTCGGTCGCGCGCGCGTGGGAGGTGCAGAGCACCACTCGGACGAACCACGTCGGCCGCCCCACGGCCTATCACCTGATCCCGGAG
Source organism: Microbacterium sp. NPDC079176 (assembly GCF_040686675.1). Taxonomy (NCBI): domain Bacteria; kingdom Bacillati; phylum Actinomycetota; class Actinomycetes; order Micrococcales; family Microbacteriaceae; genus Microbacterium; species Microbacterium sp. NPDC079176. Next base: position 240,039 of record NZ_JBFBLM010000004.1, on the reverse strand, counting down.
CCCACCGCACTGCTGATGGCCGACCCCGCGTCATCCGTCGCCGCGCGTGCGGCGTTCGCGACCAAGCATCTCTGGGCCACCCGCCATGAACACGGGCAGATCTGGCCGGCCGGCCGGTATCCGAACGCGCACCAGGGAGGCTCCGGCCTGCCGGAGTACTCGGCGGGCGACCGTTCGCTCGACGGCGAGGACATCGTGCTGTGGCACACCTTCGGACTCACGCACTTCCCGCGCCCCGAGGACTGGCCGATCATGCCGGTCGACTATGCCGGATTCTGGTTCAAGCCGAACGGCTTCCTCGATCAGAACCCCGCGATGGATGTTCCCGAGTCGTCTCAGGCGCACGTCACCGAGGACGCCGGATGCTGCGGAGGTGGCGAGGGCTGCACCTGCTCCCATTGAGCCGCGGCGTCGGCCTCGGCGGTCGACGCGGCGTCGTCATCGGGAACGCCCTGGCGGAAGCACGCGGCGAAGGTACCCCTCACGACAGTGCGGCGATCGCGACACGGAGGATGCCGTCGGCGCTGTCGAGCGCGTGGGCCGAGGCTTCTGCGGACGCCCCCGTGGCGACCATCAGGATCGCGAGCTTGACCGATCCCCCCGCCGCATCCAGGGCGGCGGAAGCCTGGTCGACCTCTGCGCCGGTGAGCTCCGTCACGGTGCGGATCGAGCGCGCGCGCAGCTTCTCGTTCGTCGCCTGAAGATCGACCATCACGCCGTGATAGGTCTTGCCGAGCTTGATCATCGACAGCGTGGTGAGCATGTTCACGACGAGCTTCTGGGCTGTTCCCGACTTCAGACGCGTCGATCCCGAGATGAACTCGGGCCCCGTGACCACCTCGATCGCGATCTCGGCGACCGCACCGATCTCGGATGCCGGATTCGAGGCGATCGCCACGGTGAGCGCGCCGACTCCCCGAGCGAACTCCAGACCGCCGACGACGTACGGGGTGCGACCCGACGCCGAGATCCCGACGACGGCGTCGCGCTCGGTGAGGCCGAGCTCGCGCAGCGAGGCCGCTGCCGCCGCGTCGTCGTCCTCGGCATTCTCGACCGCCGACCGGATGGCCGTCTCGCCTCCGGCGATCAGCCCCACCACCATCGAGGGGTCGGTGCCGAAGGTCGGCGGGCATTCGCTCGCGTCGAGAACTCCGACGCGGCCTGCGGTGCCCGCCCCGAGATAGATGAGTCGTCCGCCGGCGCGGAAGCGGGCGGTGATGCCGTCGACCGCCGCGGCGATCTCCGCACTCCGCTCGCCGACGGCCGCCGGCACACGATGATCTTCCGCGTTCATGCGCCGCACGAGCTCATCGGTGTCGAGCAGATCGAGGTCGCCGCGATCGGTCGTCGACGCCTCGGTGCCGAGCGTCGAGAGGACGTCGAGGAGCGCAGTCAGTCTGGAGTGTTCATTCGGCACGATGCACGAACCTTTCGTGGGGAAGATCGGTGCGCTCCGCGAGCAGGAGCGCGCCGTCGAGGGCGTCGCCGGAGGAGACGACGACCGTGCGGTCAGCGGCGCGGAGCGCCTGGGCGAGCGACGAGCGGAACCAGACGTGGTCGGTGAGCCCTCCGTGCAGGGCGACCTCGCGACTGCTCGAGGACGCCGCGATCGCCGACGCGACGAGCAGGCGGATACCCTCGGCGGCGATGTCCGCGGAGACGGCGTCGCCGCTCTGCGCCGCTTCGAGGAGCAGCGGCGCCAGAGTCGCGAGGCGGCGAGGCACCGGCCCGTCCATGGAGATCCAGGCGGGAACCGCGGCGGGCTCGCCGATCGTCGCCGCAACCGCATCGGTGAGCACGGTCTCGACCGCGAGCCCGACCGAGGCGCGCAGGACGGCACGCAGCGCCTCGCGCCCGAACCAGGATCCGCTGCCGAGGTCTCCCAGCTCGGGCCCCCACCCGTCGACCAGCGTCGCCACCTCGCCGTCGATGCCGAGGGCCGCAGCGCCCGTTCCGGCGATCAGCAGTACGCCCGCACCGCCCCCGAGCGCTCCGGCATGAGCGGACACCACGTCGGAGGTCACCGCGACGGGCACGTGAAAAGCATCGGCGAGGACGGCGGCGAGCTCTGATGCGGCCTCGGGGGCGGCCCAGGCTCCGGCCGCACCCACCGAGACCACGGAGATCTGTGCATCGAGATGATCTCTCATCGGCAGAATCGCGGCGAGAGCTGCGTCGACGCCGCCTGCGGCCGCGAGCCCGGGAGCCCCGATCCCGTCGTACACGGGACGCCGGGGCACTCGACGCTCATCGGCGGCAGAGACGACGCCAGAGTCGACACCGGATGATTCGGCGATCACGGCCCGGCAGCGCGACTTGCCGAGGTCGACGGCGACGAGAGCATGCGAAGAGGGCATGGAAATAGTCTACGCACGAGCATCCGATCATGAAAGAATTGTTCACACGCCCGAAATCCGCCTCTGACGCAGGAGAGCCATGAGCATCCAGACGACGATCGCCTCGGCCGCCGAGAAGCTGCCGCCGTCGCTGGCCCGCATCGCTCGGACGATCGCCGATGATCCCACCATCGTCGTCGACAGCACGATCACCGAGATCGCGGCGAGGTGCGACACGTCGGTCGCCTCGGTCGTCCGCTTCTGCCGCACCATCGGCGTGAACGGCTACGCCGCGCTGCGGATGGCGCTGGCCACAGAGCTCGGTCGCGAATCCGTGCAGTTCCCCGCGGCATCCGGTTTCGGATCCGAGATCTCCGCGGCCGACACCCTGCGGGAGGCGACCGCGAAGGTCGCCGCACTCGAGCTGCTGGCCATCGAGGAGACCGTCGCGAACCTCGACTACGACGAGCTCGCGGCCGCGGTCGAGGCGATCGACGACGCCGACCGCGTCCTGCTCTTCGGGATCGGCGCGAGCGGACAGGCGGCTGCGGATCTCGGCCGCAAGCTGCTCCGCATCGGACATGCGGCGATCGTCCTGACGGACGCGCACGAGGCGAGCGCCGCCGCATCGCTCGGAGCGAGGAAGACCGTGGCGATCGGGTTCTCCCACTCGGGAACGACCCGCGAGACCGTGCACTTCCTCCAGACGGCACGGGCTGCATCCGGCACCACGATCGGCGTCACGGGTGGGCCGGCCTCGCCGCTCGCCGAGAACTGCGACCACGCCCTGCTCACGCGGGCGCGTGAGCCTCGCCTCCGCGCGGGCGCGATGGTGAGCCGCATCGCGCAGCTCGCACTGGTGGACTGCCTGTTCGTCGGCGTCGCCCAGCGCCGGCACGCGCACACCATCCATGCGCTGCAGCGCACGGCGGATGCCACGCAGCCGCTGCGCTGAGGACCGACGCTCAGGCCGGGGTCGGACCGGGCCGCTGCCCCGCGTGCACGGACCCGGCGGGGTGCGCTGATGCGGCGGGGTGCACCGATCCTGCGGTCCGGAGGAACACGATGATCCAGCTGAAGATCAGCACCGCCGCGATCAGCTCGACCGCCGTGAGGTTGTAGTAGCCGACGGCGAAGAACACGCCGAGCAGCACGATCACGAGCACGTAGATCCACCCGAGCACCACGAACACCCGTGGGATCGTGCGCACGAACCAGGGCAGCCCGACGACGATCACGGCGAACGCGACGGTCATCCCGGTGGCGACGGTGTTGTGCACGAGGAAGAACTCGTCGACCGGGAAGATCCCGACGCACGCGAGGAAGATCCCGATCAGGATCAGCCCGCCTCGCACCACGCGCCGTCCGCGACGATCGACGTGGTCGTCGACCGGCAGCCCCGCCGTGGCATAGCGGGCGATCGTCGTCACCAGGACCCCGGCGATGATCAACGTCGCGTTGAACGCCAGAGACGCGCTGTTGCTGCTCATCCCCAGCGCCGACAGGTTGTCCTGCCACCAGTGCACATCGCTGGAGGCGAGCATCGCCGCGAAGGCGCCGACCACGAGGAAGACCGCCAGGACGAGGGAGAGCACCATCGGCGTGAGCGCCACCGCGCTCAGGAACGTCACATAGGCGGTGAGAGCGAACGCGACGGCCACCAGGATCGCCCCGGGGAAGGCGAACACCGGGGCGTCGGTGAAGCTGCGATCGAGCAGTTCGGCGATTCCGAGCCATCCGAGGTACGCGATCGCGGCGTGCGCGAAGGCGATGGCGGCCAGGTCGTACCAGCGCAGCCGATCCCCGGGGACGCTGAATCCATCGCGGGTGCCGTCCGGCGCGACCGCCGCCGGTCGCACGACGAGACGCCCGAGCGCGAACGCCAGGACGGCGGTGATCGCGCCGCCGTAGGCGGCGAACGCGCCGATCGAGCCGGTGCCGCTGATCGCCATCTCCTGACCCCAGAAGACCGGCCACCCGATGGCGAAGCCGAGCACGAAGAACACCGCCCCGACTATGAGCGCGGTGGCCTCGAAGACCGCATCCGCTGTGTCGGGTCCGCGCAGCTGACGCAGGACCTGCATGACCCTCTCGCCGACATATCGCATCACTGGCCTCCGCCCACATCATAGAAGCCTCGCCCTCCGGACCGCGCCGGTGATAGCATCACGGCACGGATCGTATACAACGTCGTCGTTCCACCACCCGAGGTGATCAGTCATGAACGGTGCACTCGCCGCCCCCGCCGAATCGGTGTCGACGCTCGTCGCGCGCAACATCAGCGAGTTCCGGGCCGCCGTCTCGGAGTCCTTCGTGCCGCTCCAGGTGTCGACGGCCGGGCCCGACCACTTCCGCGGGATCATCCGCGGCGCCTCGGTCGACGAGGTGCACGTCAACGAGGTGCGCGCCACCTCGCACGTCGTCGAGCGGACACCCGAGCTCATCGCACGCAGCGACCGGTCGTACTTCAAGCTGAGCCTCATGCTCGCCGGCACCGGGATGCTGATCCAGGACGACCGGGAGGCCGTGCTCCAGGCCGGCGATCTCGCCGTCTACGACACCGACCGCCCGTACTCGCTGGTCTTCGACGACGACTTCCGCACGATGGTCGTGATGTTCCCCAAGCACCTGATCAGCCTGCCCTCCGACATGATCGGCCAGCTCACCGCGGTGCGCATCTCGGGTCAGGGCGGTCTCGGCGGAATGGTCGTGCCGTATCTGACGCAGCTCGCCGGCAACCTCGACCAGCTCGCCGGCACGACAGGGGCACGACTGGCGCACAGCGCGCTCGACCTCGTCACGACGGTGTTCACCCGCGAGCTGGGCCTCGACGAGGTGTCGGCCGACCCTCATCGCGCGCTCGTGCAGCGCATCCGCTCGTACATCGACCGCAACCTCGCCTCGACGGATCTCGGACCCGCGACCATCGCATCGGCGCACTTCATCTCGACCCGTCACCTGCACGGCCTGTTCCAGGAGCAGGGCGTGACGGTGTCGACCTGGATCCGCACCCGCCGCCTCGAGCAGTGCCGTCGCGATCTGCTCGACCCGATGCTCGCCGACCGGCCCGTCGCCGCGATCGCGGCCCGATGGGGCTTCGTGGATGCGGCGCACTTCAGCCGCGCGTTCAAGTCGGCGTTCGGCATCTCCCCCAGCGAGTACCGCGCGGCGCACTGAGCGCAGCGCAGCGGGAGAACGTCCGTCAGGGGACGTAGACCGGCGGCGCGAACATCGTGCCGCCGTACAGCATCTGCACGGCGACGAAGCCCGGCAGAGACACGGCCGCCACGAGCGCGAGAGCGAGCATCGCACTGAGAAGCCCCCCGCGGCGTCCTCCGTCCCGGACGGCGAAGAAGGCGCCGATCGCGATCAGGGCGTGGAGCACCAGCACGGGCACGAGGCCGATGGTGAACCCCCAGCCCTCCATCGTCGACCCTGCGGAGACGGCCTTCGGCTGCTCGCTGAACTCCTCCTCGTACGACATCCCGCACCAGACCCACGCGACGGCGAAGAACAGGAGAGCGAAGAAGACGGATGCCGTCCAGGTGACCGCCTTGACCGCCGGCGAGAGGGCGGCCCGGGGTTCTGTTCGCATGACTCATCCTGACACCCGCCCGGAGCCGCGCCGCTGACGCCACGGCGGATTCCCAGGCCCGTCCTTGCTCTGCAGGGCACGCCGGTTGACTGTCGGCGCGCGATGGCGCCGCTTCTCTTGAGCGGATGCCAGGGCGAGCCGGAGCATGAGGCAAGCACACCGCGAGGATGCGGTGCCCGGAGCGAGGACGCTCCGCCGCATGCGACGTCAGGACTCCCATGACCGCTCCCGTCACGACCGATCCCGCACTCGACGAATGGCGCACGTACGACGAGTTCGCCGCCGGGATCGACACCTTCCGACTGCCGAACACCTCGCTGTCGGGCACCGCGCTGACGCTCACGCTCGACGATGGATCCGCGCTGGCGCTGACGTTCGATGCGGTCGCTGTCACCTGGTCAGGACTCGGCGAGTCGGGCACCGACCCGTACGACGCCGTCGCGGTGCGTGACGACGTCATCTTCGTGAACATCCCGCTCGAGAGCCGTGAACGCGAAGCGATCACCGTCGTCTATTCGACCTCGACCCACCGGGCCGCCGTCGTGCGTTCACGCATCGCCGCCGAGGCTGTCGAGGGCACACCACAGGTCGGTCAGGACTTCTGGGCGGCGACGACCGATGCCGGTCCCGCGACGGGCGAGGTGCCGGGGCCGAGCCGAGACCTCATCGGCAAGCGCAACATCTATCGGTACAGCCCGCACCACCTCTACGAGCACGTCTACATCTCGAGCCGGCGCTACGCCTGGCAGTGCCTCGAGGGCGTGCAGCGGGGCCACGGCGACATGGACCTGTCGACCGTCTGGAAGTTCGCCGACGGCCTCTACCTCTTCTGCTTCCGGGAGTTCCGCATCGCGGTCGCGAGCGTCTGGCTGCACGACCTCGGCTACCAGCTCAGGACGACGGGGATCTTCCTCGGCCTCACCGGCGACGGCGCCGCGGAGCACTCCCGCGGCGGCGGTCACATCTATCCGCTCGGGTCCGTCGACTACCCCGACGCCCAGCCCGTCTGACCCCGCGACGAGATCCAGGAGAGGACCTCCCATGAGCAACGCCGACATCATCGCAGCGCACTACGCGGCCAGCGACCGCGGCGACCTCGACGGCATGCTGGCGCCGCTCGCCGACGACGTGAGCTGGACCGAGGCCGCCGGTTTCCCGTACGCCGGCACGTACATCGGGCCGGATGCGGTCGCGGCAGGCGTCTTCCAGCGCATCCAGGACGAGTGGGACGACTACACGGTCGCGATCGACGAGGTCATCGACGGCGGGGACGTGGTCGTCGGCATCGGCACCTACTCGGGCACGTACCGCGCGACCGGCCGATTCTTCGCGGCACGTGTCGCGCATGTCTGGCGCCTGGCCGATCACCGGGTCGTCGCGTTCGAGCAGTTCACCGACACCGAACTGGTCAACCGCGCGCTGCGCGACTGACCGCAGCACGACAAGCACACGAGAGGCAGGAATCACATGAACAAGCGAGTATCCGGCACTGCGGCGCTCATCGCCGTGGCAGCCCTCACTCTGGCAGGTTGCGCCAGCGGAGACGGCAGCGGAGGTGGCGGCGACGCCCCGATCGTCGTCGGCTCCGTGAACACGATCAGCGGTCCGGCGACGTTCCCCGAGGCGTCGCAGGCGGCGGCGGCGGTGTTCGACGCCTTCAACGAGGCCGGAGGCCTCGACGGACGCACCATCGAGTACAAGACCCTCGACGACAAGGGCGACCCGGCCACAGCCACCGCGTCAGCCCGAGAGCTCGTCGGCAGCGACGGGGCCGTCGCGCTGGTCGGATCAGCGAGCCTGATCGAGTGCGAGATCAACGCGAAGTACTACGAGCAGGAGGAGATCCTCTCGCTGCCCGGCATCGGAGTCGATACCGGCTGCTTCGCGAGCGACAACATCTCCCCCGCCAACGTCGGTCCGTTCAACGACATGACCCTCACGCTGCAGTACGGCTCGGAGGTGCTCGGACTCGACGACATCTGCATCCTGCTGGAGATCGCAGGATCCACCCGACCCACCTACCAGGCGGCGATCGACAAGTGGACCGAGATCACGGGCAAGGAGCCGAAGTACGTCGACGACACCGTGCCGTACGGCGCCTCGGACTACACGCCCTACATCGTGAAGGCCCGCGAACAGGGCTGCAAGGCGCTCGCGATCAACCCCGTCGAGCCCGACGCGATCGGCCAGGTCAAGGCCGCGAACGCGCAGGGCTGGGACGACGTGACCTGGCTCTATCTGACGAGCGTCTACAGCGAGAACTTCGCGGATGCGATCGATGACGCCGGGGCCGGCATCTACGTGCCCGCCGAGTTCTACCCGTTCACGGACGACGACGAGATCAACACCGACTGGCGGGAGCTGATGGAGGCCAACGACATCCCCCTCACCTCATTCAGCCAGGGCGGATACCTCGCCGCGACCTACTTCATCGAGGTGCTCGAGGGCATGGACGGCGACATCACCCGCGAGACGGTCACCGAGGCGCTGCGCGGAATGGATCCCATCGAGAACCCCATGGTCGGAACGCCCTACGCCTTCGGCACGCAGAACACCGCGGGATGGCCGATCATCCTCGAATCCGGCACGAACGCCTGGGAGAAGGTCGCCGACGACTGGCTCCGCATCGGCGAGTAGCCGCCCTTCACCTGCCGCCGAGCGCATTCTCGGCGGCAGGTCCTCTCCCCCTCACACCAGAAAGGACGCCTCATGCTGCAAGGCGCCATCGCCGGTCTCGCCGCCGGCGGTCTCTATGCGGTCCTCGGAGTGTGCCTGACCCTGATGTCGCGCCTCGTGCGGGTCGTCAACTTCGCCCAGGCCGCGACCGGGATGTTCGGCGCCTTCAGCGCCGTGTGGTTCGTCAGCGAACTGGGGGTGCCGATCTGGCTCGGCTCCGTGCTCGGCGTCGTCGTCGGCGGGGCGCTCTCCGCCACCATCGGGTGGATCGCCGCGACCTGGCTCTCCGAGGCCTCCACCACCACTCGCTCGGCGATGACCGTCGGTCCGCTTCTCCTGCTCATCTCGATGTCGTTCATCCTGTTCGGCAACAAACCGCAGCCGTTCACCCCGATCATCGCGGGCCCCGCCTTCTCGTTCGGGGGCGTGGTGATCAGTCAGGTCACCGTCGCCACCGTCGCCATGGCGGTCGTCACGGCGGTCGTGGTGCGGATCGTGCTGCGCCGGACGAGAGTGGGCACGCAGCTGCGCGCGCTCTCCGAGCGCCCCACCACCGCCGAGCTGCTCGGCATCCGTTCCCGTCCGCTCTCCATCGCGGTGTGGTTCGTGACCGGTGTGATCAGCGCGATCGCCATCATGATCGTGGCGCCGTCGCAGTCGAACGACGCGACCAGCCTCGCGATGCTCATCGTCCCCGCCGCAGCCGCTGCGCTGCTCGGCGGCTTCCGCCGTCTCGACCTCGCCGTCGTCGGCGGAGTCGTACTGGGCGTTCTGGGAGGGCTCGTCGCGCAGATCGACGAGGTCGCGCTCGTGCGCAACTTCCTCCCGTTCCTGTTCATCGTCGTCCTGCTCCTGTGGACGCAGCGCAAGGAGGTGTGGGATGCCGCTCGCTGACCGTCCCTGGTTCCGTCTGTCCTGGCCCCTCGCCGTCGCCGCCGCGGCGGTCGGACTGGGTGCCATTCTGAGCGCGGCGCTTCCGGGCTACTTCGTGTTCCTCGCGATCAGCGCAGTCGTCGCGGCCATCGCGATCCTGGGACTGGGCATCGTCACGGGCTCCGCCGGCATGATCGCGCTGTGCCAGCTCACGTTCGCCGCCGTGGGCGCCTGGATCGTCTCGCTGCTCAACGTCATGCAGGCGCCGGGCGGCTTCGTCGTCTGGCTTCTCCTCGGCGGCATTGCCGCCGGTCTTGTGGGCATCCTCGTCGGGCTCCCCGCGCTGCGGCTGCGCGGCGTCAACCTCGCGGTCGTCACCCTCGGCTTCGCTGCCGCGGCGGATGTCACCCTCGTGCAGATCCAGTTCCCCGGGTCCGCCGACGGCACGGCTGTCGAGCGCCCGACGCTGTTCTCGAACGATCGCGAATTCTTCTTCCTCTCGGTCGTGGTGCTCGCCGTCTGCGCGCTGGGAGTCTTCTTCCTGCAGCGCGGACGGTGGGGCTCGAGCTGGAAGGCGGTCGCCTTCTCGGAACGCGGCACCGCGGCTGCCGGGCAGAGCGTGCAGAGCGCCAAGCTCACCGCGTTCGCCGTCTCGGCTGCGCTGGGAGGCATCGCCGGAGGACTCCTCGCCGGCCAGGTGCAGCTTCCGTTCGCATCGAGCTTCACCCCGTTGCAGTCGCTGGCGCTCTACGTCCTCGCCGTCATGTCGGGGGCCCATCTGATCGACATGGCGATCCTCGGCGGCATCCTCTGGGTGCTCGTGCCCGAGCTGCTGAAGCGCTGGGGCGTGCCCCAGGACTGGGCGTTCGTGGTCTTCGGCGTGCTCGGCGTGCAGGCGCTCACCACCGGGACCAACCTCGGCCAGGGCATCCGCAATCTCATCTGGAAGCGCGCGGATCGCAGGACCGCCTCGGCGAAGCTGACCGCGTTGCCTCCCGATGCGGATGCCGAGGATCGAGCGATCACGACAACGACCACCGCGACGGTCGATGAGCGCGCGCTCGATGGTGCACCGGTGCTCACTGTCGACGGACTCACGGTGCAGTTCGGTGCTCTCACAGCGTTGGACGATGTGTCGTTCCAGGTGCCGGCGGCGTCGATCATGGGCCTGATCGGTCCGAACGGGGCAGGCAAGTCGACGTTCGTGGATGCGATCAGCGGGTTCCTGCCGAAGCACGGCGGTCGAGTACTGCTCGGAGATCGCGATCTGGCCGGCCTGTCTCCGACGCGTCGCGCCCGGCTCGGGCTGCGCAGGACCTTCCAGCAGGACAGGGTCCCGCCGTCGCTCACAGTCGGCGCGTACGTGAGGTTCGTCGCTCGACGCCGACTCGCCGCATCCGACATCGATGAGGTTCTCGAGTTCTTCGGATGCCCGCCGGCGGGTGCGCGCCTGTCGAGCGTCGACGTCGGCACCCGGCGACTCGTCGAGGTCGCGGCGAACGTGATCTCTCGTCCGCGGCTGCTGATCCTCGACGAGCCCGCGGCCGGCCTGTCGCACGATGAGCACCTGGCTCTCGCCGCGCGTCTGCGCGAGCTGCCGGCCCGGTTCGGCGTGGCATTGATCATCATCGAGCACGACCTCGATCTCGTGCGCTCGGTGTGCCCGACGCTGACTGTGCTCGACTTCGGTCGAGTGCTCGCGAGCGGTCCGCAGGCCGAGGTGCTCGCGAACCCGGAGGTCGTGAAGGCGTACATGGGAGAGACGGAGCTGCTGAAGTGAGCGAACTGGTGCTGGACGGGGTGACGGTCAGCCGGGGCGCGGGGCCGGTGATCTCGGATGTGTCGCTGACCGTGCGCGGTGGCGAGGTGCTGGCGCTCGTCGGACCGAACGGGGCCGGCAAGACCAGTCTGATCGAATCGGTGTCGGGGGTGACCCCGCACTCCGCGGGATCGATGATGCTCGACGGCGAGCCGCTCGACAAGCTGTCCCGGGTGTCGAGAGCGCGGCGCGGCATCGTGCACATCGAGCAGGGGCGAGCGGTGTTCCCATCGCTGACCGTGCGCGAGAACATCTCGCTCACCGCGCGGACGCCTGCGGAACAGGATGCGGCGCTCGCGCAGTTCCCTGAGCTCGAGAAGCGCATCGACTCCCCCACCGCGCTGCTGTCGGGTGGCGAGCAGCAGATGGTGGTGCTGGCACGTGCCTTCGCCGCGAAGCCGCGGATCCTGTTGATCGATGAGATGTCGCTCGGTCTCGCGCCTGTCGTGTTCATGCGGCTCATGCCGATCGTGAAGTCGATCGCCGAGTCGGGCGTCGGGGTGCTGCTCGTGGAGCAGTTCACGCAGCTCGCGCTGGGCCTCGCTCGCGAGGCCGTGGTGGTGGCCGGCGGCCGCGTCTCCTTCCAGGGCACCGCCGAGGCGTTGAAGGAGGATTCGCAGCTGCTGCACCGCGCGTACCTCGGTGGGTAGCGCCGTCAGGTCGGGCTTCAGATGCTGCGGCAGTAGCCTGAGGGGATGACCGAGACCATCAGCGCCCGCGCCGTCCTGCTCGACATGGACGGCACTCTCGTCGATTCGACGGCTGTCGTGGAACGGCTCTGGCTGGCGTGGGCCGAGCCCCACGGAATCGCTCCCGAGACTGTCTTGAGCGTCGTGCACGGCCGTCAGGGGCACCAGAGCATGGCGATCATGCTGCCGGAGCGCGACCACGAGATCAACATCCGCGAGAACGCGGTGATGCTCGCGAACGAGAGCAAGGATGTCGATGGCGTCATCCCGATCGAGGGTGCGGATGCCCTGCTCGCCGCCCTGCTCCCCTACCCCCACGCGATCGTCACCTCGGCCGACGTGACGCTGATGAACGCGCGGATGGGCCAGGCCGGCCTGACCGTGCCCGCACTGACGGTCACGGCCGAGAACGTGTCGGCCTCCAAGCCCGACCCCGAGGGCTTCCTGCTGGGTGCGGAGCTGCTCGGCGTCGACCCCGCCGACTGCGTGGTGTTCGAGGACTCGGGCGCCGGCATCCAGGCCGCGCATGCTGCGGGGATGCGGGTCATCGGCGTGGGCGCGCACGCGACGTCTCATCAGCCGACCTTCCATGTCGATGACCTCACCCAGGTGGCCGTCATTCCGACGGCGGACGGTTTCGAGCTCGCGATTCGCTGATGCGGTGATGCGCTGATGCGCTGATGCGCTGCTGTGGTGCCGTGGTGCTGCGGTCGCATCGGTGACGATCACCCGCGTCATCCGGTGCGGGTGAGCGGCACGGTGAGTGTGAGTCGGGCGGCGCTGAGCCTCGGTGTGCGCCATCGTTCGTCGGGATCCCACCATCTCGGTCCCCGCACCTGCGGGACCCCGTCGTCCATGCGGATCTCCCACCCCGAGGTCCCGAGGGATCGGTGGTGCCACCAGCACAACGGGACCCCGTTATCCGTGTGAGTCGGACCACCCCTGGCATGCTCGACGACATGGTGGATCTCGCACCACGACGCGGGAACGTGGCACCCGGGGATGAGGCATTCTTTGTCGCGGGCGATGATCGCCCGGCGTTGGTGCACGGTGAACACCCGGTCGGTGGTCGTGATCCCGATGATCCTGCCCTCATCGACCAGCACCCGTTGAATCGTCCCCGCGCATCCGACGTGCGCGGCGACGGAGACCGGGACGTGGGCACCGGATCCGGCGACCGTCGCCCACCCACCGTTTCCGCCCATTCCGCCCACGAGATCCTTCGCGTCGACGTTCACGACGAGGACCGGCGCCGCTCCACCGAGGGTGGGCATGTCGCTGTGTCGCGCGGCGATCGCGAACACCATCGCGAGAGCGTCGTGACGCTTCTGCGCCGCGGTGCGGTCATCGAGTACACATCGAGGATCCGAGTTGAACGGATCCCTATCGTCACCGTCCGCACCAGCACCCGCACCCGCACCCGCACCCGCACCCGCACCAGCACCAGCACCAGCGCTCGGGGCGAAGTGCACTCCGGGCATGGGCGGGCCGTCACCTTTGGGGTTGAGGATCGCGTCCAGGATCAGCTGCAACTGCGCCGCGACCTCTGGGGTCAGATACCCGCGGATCGCGTGCACGCCGTCCGTGAGACGACCGATCGTGATGCCCCGCCGGCGCCGGGAGTCCTCATCCTTGGGTTCTTCCCCATCGGGGTCGAACATCGACGCGAGATCCTCGGCGAGGGCCTTCAAGTCCTGCGGCGTCGGCGCCGGACCCGGCTCATCAGCCTCCAGGCCCTCATCATCAGCGTCGACCACGACGCCGTGGCCGCGAGCACACCCCGCCAACGCGACATCCGCCGCCAACCGCTGATCCACCGTCAGCCGATCCCACACCTTCTCGATCGGCCCCGTCGCCGCGAGAAACCCGGCCACCCCGACCACCCCATCCAGCAACGCGAGACGCAACTCCGACCACCGTGCCGGCATCCTCTCCCCCGCCAGACTCACCGGCCTCCGCACCAGATCAACGACCCTGTCGACCCGGGACGCGCCCCGCACATCCACCGACACCGTCCGCTGCAACAGCTCATTCAGCCCACGACACCCCGCCGAATGCGGAAAATCCGCCGCGTCGCCCGTCGCGATCGTCTCGACGATCACGGCCTCCGCGCGGCGGAAGACAGCACCCGCACCCTGCAGAACAGTCACCCGATCCGCATCCGACAACCCCGCCAGCGCGTCATCGGACAGCACCGTGTCGAGGTCGGCGATGACCCGATCCAGAAGCTCCGCAGTGCTGTTCATACCCCCTAGTCAACCCCGGGCCACCGACATTCGAGACCCGAAACCACCTCGAATTACCCCAGATCAGATCCGTATTCCAATCTCCCGGAATGGCACAGCGCAGGCGCCCAGATCGCGCGAGAGATGCAGGGGAAACCCCCAAGAGGCGCGACCGACAGGAGGAAGCGGGGAAGAGGCGAAAGACGGGATACGTGAGAACGGAGAACACAGAGGCGTCATCGGAGCGCGAACGACCGAACCAGAACGAGAGCGCCCACGCCGGGGACGACCGACCATGCACCCGAGCGACCGCCTCCTACATCCCCGCCCGGTCGAAGGCGATCGTCGGCACATCAACGACGTGTGACCCGCCATCCGCCACGATCACGGCACCGGTGACGTACGACGACTCCCCCGATCCCAGGAACCGCACGACCGACGCGATCTCCGCCGGCCGAGCCGGGCGCCGCAGCGGCACATCCGCCGTGACGGTCGCATACGCCTCTTCCCGCGAGCCCAGCCCGGCATGGGTGGCGAACTCGTCCATCTCGTCGTCGGCCATCGGCGTCTGCACCCACCCTGGACACACCGCGTTGACGCGCACACCCTGCCGTCCGTAGTCGCGGGCGAGGGTCCGCGTCAGCCCGATCAGCGCGTGCTTGCCCACGGTGTATCCCGCCACCGACGGACCCGCGAAGAGACCTGCGAGAGACGACACGATCACGATCTGCCCTTTCGCCTCGATCAGCGCAGGCAACGCCTCTCGCGCCATGACGAACGCCGTGGTGAGGTTCGCGCGGATCGCCGCATCCCAGCTGTCGTCGTCGGTGTCGGCGACCGGCGAGAAGCCGTGTCCGCCGGCATTCGCCACCAGCACGTCGAGGCGCCCGAATGTCGCGAGCACCTCCGCCACCGCTGCCTGCGCCGATGCGGTGTCCGCGGCATCCGCGATGATCGGATGCGCGCCGACGGCGTCGGCCACGGCGCGCAGCGGCTCGGGCCGACGCCCCACGACCACGACGTGCGCCCCTTCAGCGGCATACCGTTCGGCGATCGCCGCCCCGATGCCGGTACCCCCGCCGGTGATCACGATGACCCGCCCGGAGACCGTCGATCCCACTGCACTACCCATGTTCGCTCCTGTTCTCGCCGCGCTCACGCGCTCTCGCCGCGCTCGTGCGCGGGTCCGTCGTCCCCGTGACCATCAGGCCGGGAATCCTGATCGGGCCGAATACCCGAAATCGCTGAGGATGGTCGTGCCGTTGATCGCTCTGCTGCGCGGCGACACGAGATACAGCACGTGTGAAGCGACGTCCTCGGGCGACTGCACCTCGAAAGTCGGGGAGACGAACGCGTGCTCCCCGAGGTCTCCACGGCTCATCGGGGTGTCGACGATCGACGGCGCCACCGTGTTCACCCGGACATCAGTGCCGGCGAGATCCACCGACAACGATCGACCCAGCTGCACGAGCGCGGCCTTCGATGCGCAATAGGGCGCCATGCCGGGCGACGACACGAACGCCGAGTCGCTCGCGAGCAGCACGACGGATGCCGAAGCCGACGCCCGCAACGCGGGAAGGACCTGCGCGAGAACCAGGAACGCCCCCGTGACATTGACCGCGAACACGGCGTTCCAGTCGTGAAGCGAGATCTGCTCGATCGTCGATCCGACCGGACCCGAGATCCCCGCGCAGCACACGACCGCATCCACCCCGCCGAGCTCCTCGACGGACGTGGAGACCGCCAGCGCGACCTGTGTCTCGTCGGTGACATCGACCACCCGGACCACAGCGTCACCGCATCCGCGTGCCGTCTCTGCGAGCGCAACGGCATCCCGATCGAGGAGCGCCACGCGCACCCCCTCCGCGGCGAGCGCGCGGGCGGTCGCGCGGCCGATACCGCTCGCGGCGCCGGTGATCAGCGCGGTCGTGCCCGTCAGCTGCAGGTCCATGATCTCCTCGAGACATCGCCGCGGCGCCGGCGGCGCTCCGCGAGGACGGCGGTGTCATCACCGTCATCCTGCTCCGCCGGATCCGGGCCGGGAACACGACCAGGACGGCTGTGCGCGCTGGCACCATCGTCCTTCGCTCAGGGTCAACCGCCGCGCTCCCGGCACGAGCAGACTCGCTGTATCGACGAACCCCTCGTCGTCGATGCCGTGCCGACACGGCCGTCACCGAGCAAAGGAGCCGACGTGGCAGACCCGATATCTGCGTCCACGACGCAGCAGGACCACACCTCTCTTCGACCCGGCGCGCTGGGCGTCGCCGGGATCGTCTTCCTCGTGCTCGCCGCCGTCGCACCACTGACCGGCATCGTCGTGGTCGCCTCGCTGGCGATCGCCCTCGGAAACGGCGGCGGCACGCCGATGGCCTTCTTCATCGTGGCCGCGATCCTGCTGCTGTTCGCCGTGGGATACGCGCAGATGTCGAAGCAGCTGGTCAACGCCGGCGGCTTCTACGCCTTCGTCGTGAAGGGCCTCGGTCGCACCGGCGGTCTGGTCGCCGGCCTCATCGCCACGCTCGGCTACAACTTCTTCGTCGTCGGCACGATCGGCACCAGCGGCTTCTTCATGCAGAACATCATCCGCGACCTCACCGGCCTCGACGTGCACTGGCTCATCTGGGGTCTGCTGTCGATCGTCGTGTGCTTCGTGCTCGCACGGGTCGGGGTGGACTTCTCGTCGAAGATCCTCGGTGTGTGCCTCGTGCTCGAGGTGCTGATGCTCGTGGTGTTCGACGTGTCGGTGCTCGTGCAGACCGGATACGACGTGGCCGCGTTCAGCCCGGAAGCCGTGTTCTCGGGGTCGCTGCCGATCGGCCTCCTCCTGGCCGCGACGGGCTTCCTCGGCTTCGAGGCGACCGCCCTGTTCAGCGAAGAGGCGAAGCAGCCGCTGCGCACGATCCCGCGGGCGACGTACACCTCGATCATCGCGATCGGCGTGATCCTCGGCGTCACCACCTGGGCGGTGGTGAGCGCGACCGGCGTCGCGCAGGCGCAGGCAACCGCTCTCGAGCACCTGCCGACGGGCGACCTGATCTTCATGCTGTCGCAGCAGTACCTCGGGGGCCCGCTGACGACCGTGATGATGATCCTGCTGCTGGTCAGTCTGTTCGCGGCGATGCTCGCGTTCCACAACTCCGCGACGCGCTATCTCTACTCCCTCGGGCGCTCGCGCATCCTGCCGCACGCGCTGGCCCGCACCCGCCGCAACGGCGCCCCGCAGCTGGCCGGGATCGTGCAGGCATCGTTCGCGGCGCTCGTCGCGATCATCTTCGCGATCGCCGGCGCCGACCCCATCATCACGCTCGTGCCCGCGATGCTCGGCTTCGGCACCCTGAGCGTGCTGATCCTGCAGGGACTCGCCGCGATCTCGATCGTCGTGTACTTCCGCCGTGCCGGCGATCCGCGATGGTGGAGCACGTTCATCGCTCCGGGGATCGGATTCCTCGGCATCGCCGCGATCTCGGTGCTGGCGATCGTGAACTTCAACATCGTCGCCGGATCCGAGGAGCTCGCCATCCGTCTCATGCCGCTGCTGCTCGTGGTGGCGCTGATCGGCGGCATCGTCTACGGCGCCTATCTCAAGCGCTCCCGGCCCGCCGTGTACGAGGGCCTCGCATCCGACCTCGAGCGTTTCAGCGACCGCTGACGCTCCCGCAACCCCACTCACCTGAGGAGAGACATGACGACCCTGAACCCCGCAGACACCTCCACCTGGCTCCCGCTCGAGGGCCTGGCTCCCGGCTTCGACGCGAACAAGGCTCCGCACACGGCCGCATTGAGCGGTCGGGAGATCACCGTCGTGGACGCCCGCGGAACCCGCATCTCGCACCGGTTCGCCGACACCACGGTCGCGTGGGACTACCAGCCCGGTGCCGACGACACGACAGCACCCGCCTCCGACACCGACGACTACGAGGCGTTCGAGGTCGACGACGACCTGTACTTCGTGCAGTTCCATCACGACTACCTGCCGAACGAAGCAGTGTCTCTGATCGTCGACCTGCGCCACGGCCGCGCCCTCGCCGTCATCTCGGTGATCCTGCCCGCGCCCGAGCAGGGACGCACCCGCGTGCAGCACGTCTTCGCGCCGAGCATCATCGACGGAGCGACCGTGACGGGCGCAGAGCCGGCGCCGACGACGACGCTCATCGGTCGCCGGGTCGAGTGGATCTACAGCGAGGAGCACGCCTACGAGCACGTGTACCTCTCGGAGCGCTGGTACTCATGGCAGTGTCTCGCCGGCCCCGAGCGCGGCCTCGCAGACACCGACGAGAACAGCGTGTGGGAGGTGCGCCCCGGGATCTACGTCTTCGCGTGGCGCGAGAAGGTCATCCCCTGCGCATCGGTCACGATCGCCGACCATCGCGACGTGAACGCGATCCGCTCGCACGGCGTGCTCTTCGGGCTCGACGAGTCGGGCGAGGTGCCCACGCACTTCACGTTCGGCGCTCACGGCCGACTGCTCTCGACGACCCATCACACGAACGGCCTCGAGCCGGCGCTCTTCGGAACCCTCTGAGATGACGACGGCCGAGCTCATCGTGACGGGCTCGGTGATCCGCACGGCGGATCACCGAGCACCGATCGTCGAGGCGTTCGCGGTGCGCGACGGGCGGATCCTCGACGTCGGCACGCGGGCCGAGATGGACGCGCACCGCGGACCGGACACGAGGATGCTGGATGTCGGCGATGCCGCGGTCTACCCCGGCTTCGTCGACGTGCACAACCACCACGCTCTCGCCGGGCGCACCGAGCTGTTCGAGCTCTCGCTGCCGCCCTCGCTGGGCCTCGACGACATCCTCGACCTCGTGCGCGAGAAGGCCTGCGCGCTGCCGCCCGACGCGTGGATCGTGGGCGGCCCTGTGTCGACCACTCTGCTGCCCGGCCTCGCGAACAGCGCGGTCAGGCAGCGTCTCGATGAGGCGGCCGGCGGTCGCCCCGTCGTCCTGGTCGAGGACTCGAGGCACAACAGGTGGGCGAGCACGCGGGCGCTGCAGCTCGCCGGGATCACCGCCGACAGCATCCCCTCCGGCGGAGTCACCGTGCTCGATCCCGATGACGGCACGCCGACCGGGGTGCTGTTCGAGGCAGCGGGAATCCCGGTGCAGGAGGCCTACGATCGCAGCGGTGGGCTGACGGGCGAGCAGCACGTGGCCGCGTCGCGCCGCGGCGTCGAGATCCTCAACTCCTACGGCATCACGACCTTCCAGGATGCCGGAGTGTCGACCGACATCCTCGCCGCCCTCGCGACCCTCGACCGGTCGCACGAGCTCACCGCCTGGGTCGTCTCGTCGCTGCTGATCAACGATGAGATCTTCGGGTTCGATCCGATCGGCACCCCGCTCATCGACCTCGGTGAGCAGTTCCGCACCCCGCACCACCGGCCCGACTTCGTGAAGATCTTCCTCGACGGAGTACCACCCGCGCGCACGGCGTCGTTCCTCGAGCCGTATATCGCGGATGCCGTGCACGGTGCGCACTTCCACGGCGAGACGACGATGGACTTCGACGAGCTGCACACCTGGCTGCGGTCGGTGGCCGAGCGCGGACTCGGCGCCAAGGTGCACTGCACGGGAGACGGATCGGCGCGTCTCGTGCTCGACGTCGCCGAGCGCATCCGGTCCGACGGCTTCACCACCCCGATCCAGATCGCGCACGGCCAGTTCCTCGCCGACGACGACATCCCGCGCTTGCGAGCCCTCGACGTCTCGGCCGACATCTCGCCGTTCATCTGGTTCCCGGGTGTGATCCCGCAGGCGCTGGCCGAGGTCCTCGGCGACCGCGGCGAGCATTCGCAGCCCAACCGTGCCCTGCTCGACGCCGGCGCGCTCGTCGCCGGCGGCTCGGACTGGCCGGTGAGCGAATCGCCGAACACCCTCGAGGGGCTGCAGGGTCTCGTCACGCGCGCCGATCCTCTCGGCCGAGCGCCCGGCGTCCTCTGGCCCGAGCAGGCGATCACGGCGGAGGAGGCCCTGCAGGTCTTCACGATCAATGCCGCGACCGCGATGGGCCTCGGCGCGGAGACCGGATCGCTGACGCCGGGCAAGTCCGCGGACTTCGTGGTGCTCGCCCGGGATGCGATCGCCGGCCCGGCCGACGAGATCGTGCACACTCCCGTGCGGTCGACGTGGTTCGCCGGTCGCGAGGTGTACTCCGCGGGCTGATCACGTCGCATGCCGTGCGCGTCTTTCCCTGCGGGGTCGATGACGCACCGCTCAGCAGCGATTCGGATGCGTTGGTGACCCCGCATGCGGGACGACACGCAGGACCTCGCACGCCGGATGAGACGCTGATGCCCCCTTCCACCTACTCGGCAGGAGGGGGCATCGCGAGCGTCGACGTCAGCGTCCGAGCAGGAACCTCGCCCCCAGCTCGCCGATCATCGCCGCGGGGGCGTTGGTGTTGCCCGTCGGAACGGTGGGGATCACCGACGCGTCGATCACGCTCAGCCCCTCGAGACCGCGCACCCGCAGCAGCGGGTCGACCACCGCCTCGGCATCCGATCCCATCCGGCAGGTGCCGACCTGGTGGTGGTAGGTGATGGCCGTGCGGCGCACCCAGTCGTCGATCCCGTCGTCCGACACGTCGGGGCCGGGGTACACCTCGGTCGCTCCCCATTCCTCGGCGAGCGCCGGCTGCGCGCCGATCCGGCGGCACTGACGAACCGATGCCGCGAGCGCTGCCACGTCCCTGTCGTCTTCGAGCGCGGCGAGGTCGATCAGAGGCGGGTCCGCGAGATCCGGACCGGACAGGGTGAGCCCACCGCGGCTGTACGGCGTCACGAGACCGGCCATGAGGGTGAATCCGTCATCCCCTCGAGGTTCGAGCTCGCCCCACATCGGCACCGAGAAGTGGATGGGCTGAGTGTCGGGCTCGGCGAGGTCGTCGCGGCTGCGCCAGAACAGGTGCGACTGCGTGACCGAGACGCCCGGCTGCGGCGGTCCGACCGGCCTCTCGGTCGTGAAGATGACCGGTGAGAGCAGATGGTCGTGCAGGTTCTTGCCGACGCCCGGTGCATCCAGCACGACGGGGATGCCGAGCGCGGCGAGCTCGTCGGCGGGGCCGATGCCCGAGCGCAGGAGGATTACGGGTGATCCGATCGCACCGGCCGACAGCACGACCTCGTCGGCGAAGACCTCCTCGGAGTCGGCGCCCGAGCCGAGTCGGACTCCGACGGCGCGGCCCTCCTCGACGATCACCGAATGCACCTCGCGCTCGGTGAGGATCGTGAGCCTGTCGCCGACCGGCTGCGCGTAGGCCATCCACGTGTTCACCCGCCGGCCGTCGCGGATCGTCACCTGCTGCTGCGAGACGCCGTCGAGGGTGCCGCCGTTGTAGTCCGGGTTGCGGGGCAGCCCCTCTTCGACGGCTGCGTCGATGATCGAGGCCTGGATCGGCGAGAGCTCGTAGTCGTCGGTGACGGGCAGCACATCGTGCTCGAGCGCGGCGAAGACGGGTTCGACCGTGTTCCAGCCCCACCCCGTCGCGCCCGCGCGTTCCCAGGCGTCGTAGTCGGAGGCGGCGCCGCGCACCCAGATCATGGCGTTGAGCGCATGCGAGCCTCCGGTGACCTTCCCGCGCGGCAGGTGCAGTCGGCGTCCGCCGGCGTGCTTCTGCGGAACGGTGAAGAAGTCCCAGTCGTCGGCGGAGTGCCACAGCTCCCCCGCCCTCGACGGGTCGTGGATCGCCGGATTCGCGTCGTATCCTCCGGCTTCGATCAGCGTCACCTCGACGCCGGCGTCCACCAGGCGTCGCGCGACGATCGCGCCCGAGGTCCCGGCCCCGACGACGATCGCGGTTCTCATGCCTGCGCCTTGCGGCCCGGCCCCGACACGACCTGCGTCACGGCGACGGACTTGAGCCCCTCGACACCGAACTCCAGGCCGTAGCCCGAGCTCTTCACGCCGCCGAACGGCACCATCGGGTGCAGCCCGCCGTGCGAGTTGATCCACACCGTGCCGGACTCCATGCGCGTCGCGGCCTCGCGGGCGGCGTCCGGATCGCTCGACCACACCGATGCGCCGAGACCGACGTCGACCGAGTTGGCGAACGCGAACGCCTCGTCGACGTCGCTGTACCGGATCACCGGCAGCGCCGGACCGAACTGCTCCTCCTGCACGAGGGCCGCGTCGTTGTCGATGTCGGCGACGATCGTGGGGCGATAGAAGAGCTCGCCGAGCTCGGGAGCCGCCTCGCCGCCCGTGACGACACGGGCGCCGCGTCCCTTCGCCTCGTCGACCAGGCGCGACACGATGTCGAACTGGGCGCGATTCTGCAGCGGACCCAGCACGTTGTCCTCGTCGAGCCCGTTACCCATCGGGACGGATGCCGCGATCTCGGCGAGCGCGGTGACGACCTCGTCGTAGACGGAGTCGTGCACGTAGAGGCGCTTCATCGCGGCGCAGGTCTGACCGGTGTTGATGAAGGCGCCCCAGAAGAGGTCCTGCGCGATAGCCGACACATCGGTGCCCGGCAGCACGATGCCGGCGTCGTTCCCGCCGAGCTCGAGGGTGAGGCGGGCGAGGTTGCCGGCCGAGCTCTCGATGATGCGTCGCCCGGTGGCGGTGGATCCGGTGAACATGATCTTGTCGATGTCGGGGTGCGAGGCGAGGCGCGCACCCACCTCGCGATCGCCGGAGACACCGATCAGAACGTCGGCGGGCAGCACGTCGTTCATCACCGCCAGCATCGCGAGGACGCTCAGGGGCGTGTACTCGCTCGGCTTCGCGACGACGGTGTTGCCCATCCGCAGCGACGGACCGATCTGCCAGATCGTGATCATGAGCGGCCAGTTCCACGGACCGATCGCGCCGACCACTCCGGCGGCCTTGTAGACGAGCTCGGCGTGCAGGGTCTCGTCGTCGACGAGCACCTGCGACTCGAGCGGGATCGACGCATTGGTGCGCAGCCAGGCCGAGCACGCACCCAGTTCGAAGCGCGCGTTGGGGCCGTTCAACGGCTTGCCCTGCTCGCGCGAGAGCAGGTGCGCGAGCGCCTCGGCGTTCGCGTCGATCGCATCGGCCGCAGCGATCAGCAGCTCGCTGCGCTTCGCGTGGCCGAGGGACTCCCAGCCGGGCTGAGCGGCTCGCGCTCGCGCGATCGCATCGTCGAGGTCGCTGACCGAGTGCTCGGGCGCACGACCCATGACCTCGCGTGTGGCGGCATCCGGGATGTCTCGCCCCGCGCCCTCCGGCGCCTGGATGCGGTCGAGCAGCGCGGCGGCTGCGGATGCGGCGGATTCGGACATCGGGACTCTCCTTCGAGCGGGACGCGTGCCAAGGATCTGGCGGGTCGTCTCATTGTCGAACGCGATGCGACAGCCCACTTGTCGCGGAGCGCGCCGCAGATGTCCGAGTGCGAAGGGATGACCTCCCCACCCGCTCAGATCAGGGTGAAGTCCTCGAAGATGAGGGTCGTGCGTGTGGAGCGGATCGAGGGGATCGCCTGGATGTCCTCCAAGACGATGCGGCGGAGGTCGCGCGCGTCGCTCGCCCGCACGAGCAGGATGACGTCGAAGTCACCGCCGACGAGCGCCATGTGCTCGATCTCGGGAATCATCCGCAGCCTGGCGCTGACCTCCTGCCAGGTGGCCTGCTCGATGGCGAGTGTCACGTAGGCGCTCGCATGGTGGCCGAGCAGCACGGGGTCGGTGCGCACCGAGTAGCCGGTGATGATGCCCGCATCGGTCAGCCGCTTGATCCGTGCGTGAGCGCCCGCTCTCGAGATGTGCACGGCCTCGGCGATGGCGGTCATCGACGCCCGGGCGTCGATGCGCAGCTGCTCGAGAATCGCGTGATCGGTGTCGTCCAGCGTGATCATGGAACCCCTTCGTCCTCTGCCTGAATTCTGACATTTCGTCACGGAGGTGAGCAAGTAGATCGCATTCGTCCACGATGCGCCGAATGTTCTTGGACGTCTGTCGCGAGGAGAGCATGCTGGCGTCATCGAGTTCGGCAAGGAGGGCGAACGGATGGAACACGCACACCTGCTCCCACGCGACACGGCGGTGCAGCTCATCGACGCAGAGGGCCGTGTCGTCGACGACCCGCACTTCCCGCTGCCGGATACGGACACCCTGCTCGCCGCCTATCGCGGTCTCGTCGAGGGGCGCCGCATCAACGATCAGGCCAGCGCTCTCGTCCGCCAGGGCCGCCTCGCCGTCTACCCGTCGTCGCACGGTCAGGAGGCGTGCCAGATCGGAGCGGCCCTCGCCCTCGACGCCGGCGACTGGCTCTTCCCCACGTATCGGGACTCGGTCGCGGTCATCGCCCGGGGTGTCGCACCGGCCGAGGCGATGGTGCTGCTGAAGGGCGACTGGCATTCGGGCTACGACGTGCGAGCGCACCACGTCGCGCCTCAGGCCACTCCGCTCGCCACACAGCTGCTGCACGCGGTCGGCTTCGCGTATGCCGCGAAGAAGCGCGGAGAGCAGACGGCCGTCCTGGCACTGTGCGGCGACGGTGCGACCAGTGAGGGCGACTTCCACGAGGCGCTGAACTTCGCCGCCGTCTTCCGTGTGCCGGTCGTCTTCCTCGTGCAGAACAACGAGTTCGCGATCTCGGTGCCGCTCAGCCGCCAGACCGCCGCGCCGTCGCTGGCCCACAAGGCGATCGGATACGGGATGCCGGGGCAGCGCGTCGACGGCAACGACGTCGCCGCCGTGCTGGCCGTTCTCGGCGAGGCCATCGCACATGCACGCTCGGGCGACGGTCCGACGCTCATCGAGGCGCACACCTATCGGATGCAGGCGCACACGAACGCCGACGACGACACGCGCTATCGCGAGCGCGCCGAGGTCCAGGCGTGGGTCGAGCGCGACCCGCTGACGCGACTGCGAGCACACCTGACGAGCGCCGGCGTCCTCACGGCCGACCGTGAAGCCGAGTACGCGGCGGAGGCCGAGAAGACCGCCGCGGCGATGCGAGAGGCGCTCAACGTCGATGCCGAGATCGATCCCGAGGATCTGTTCCGCTTCGTCACAGAGACCCGCTCTCCGCAGCGCGAGGAGCAGTGGCAGATGCTGAGGGACGAGATCGCACGCAACCACGCAGCAGCCGGAGGTGCACGATGACCATCGCCCACGACGACATCCGGGTCGACACCGGCGCACTGTCCGTGTCGACCATGAGCATGGCCGCCGCACTGAACCTCGCCCTCGCGGATGCGATCGAGAGCGATCCCGAGGTCGTCGTCTTCGGCGAGGACGTCGGAGCGCTCGGCGGCGTGTTCCGCATCACCGACGGACTCACGGCGCGGTTCGGCGAGGACCGCTGCTTCGACACCCCGCTCGCCGAATCCGGCATCGTCGGCACAGCCGTCGGCATGGCCATGAACGGCATGCGTCCCGTCGTCGAGCTGCAGTTCGACGCCTTCGCACTGCCGGCGTTCGAGCAGATCGTCAGTCACGTCGCGAAGCTCGGCAACCGGACGCGCGGTGCGGTGCGGATGCCGCTCGTGATCCGCATCCCGTTCGGCGGCGGCATCGGCGGGGTCGAGCACCACTGTGACTCCTCCGAGGCGTACTACGCGCACACCCCGGGCCTCACCGTCGTGAGCCCGTCGACTCCCCAGGACGCCTATTCGCTGCTCCGGGCGGCGATCGCCTCGCCCGACCCGGTGATCTTCCTCGAGCCGAAGAAGCTGTACTGGACGAAGGGAGAGGTCGACACCTCGGCGACGGCGGACATCGGCTCCGCCCGCATCGCCCGCGAGGGCACCGACGTCACCCTGCTCGCCTACGGCGCCTCGGTGCCGCTCGCGCTCGAGGCCGCCGATGTGGCGGCATCCGAGGGGCGCAGCGTGCAGGTCGTCGACATCCGTTCGCTGTCCCCGTTCGACGACGCCACGGTCACCGCCGCCGTGCGCGCGACCGGACGAGCGGTCGTGATCGCCGAGGCTCCCGGATTCGCCAGCGTGGCCTCCGAGATCCAGGCGCGCGTCTTCGAGCGCTGCTTCGAGTACCTCGAGGCTCCGGTGCGCCGCGTCACCGGATTCGACACCCCCTACGCCCCGCCCAAGCTCGAGCACTGGTACCTGCCCGACGTCGACCGCGTGCTGGACGCCATCGACTCGCTGCACTGGGAGGACGAGTCATGACGGCGCTGACCACCCACATCTTCCGGCTGCCGGACCTCGGCGAGGGACTCACCGAGGCCGGACTCGTGCAGTGGCTCGTCTGCGTCGGCGACACGATCGTCACCGACCAGGCGATCGCCGAGGTCGAGACGGCGAAGAGCGTGGTCGAGCTGCCGTCGCCCTTCGCCGGCGTCGTCACCGCACTGCACGGAGAACCGGGCGAGACCATCGACGTCGGAGCGCCGGTGCTCGAGGTCGCCGACGGCGCCTCTTCTTCTGCGGATCCTTCCTCGGCGGACGCTCCGGACACGGATGCGAAAGGAGATCTCCGTGCGGATGCCGGCGATCCGGAGCAGGAGGCGTACCGCGAAGAGGAGCGCGCAGGGTCCGGCAACGTCCTGATCGGCTATGGGACCTCGGAGCGCGGCGCGACCGGCCGACGGCGCCCGAAGGCGACGGCGGCATCCGAGATGCCACGCGAGAAGCCGGACCCGAATGCTTCGGAACGGCGGCCCGTGGCCGTCCGCTCTCCCCTGGTGCGACGACTCGCCCGCGACCTCGGACTCGACGTCCACGCCATCACCCCGACCGGCCATGACGGCGCCGTCACGCGCGCCGACGTGCTGGCGGCCGCTGTCGACGACGCCGTCGACGGGGCAGCGGCGCAGCATCGCCGCGATGATCACCAGCCGCAGTCCGCGAACGCCGAACGTCTCGATGGCCTCGCCGTCGTCTCCCGTGAGCGGATGTCCCCGCTGCGCAGGGCGGTCAGCGCACGACTGACCCGCAGCCGCTCCGAGATCCCCGAGGCCACGGTCTGGGTCGACGTCGATGCCACCGATCTCTGGAATCTGCGCTCCGAGATGGTTCCGGCAGGCGGGAGGGCACCGTCGATCACCGCCCTCGTGGCACGCTTCGTCGTGCTCGCGCTCGCGGAGCATCCGGTGCTCGCCTCCCGCCTGAGCGACGACGGGTCGGAGATCATCTCCTTCGACGGCCTCAACCTCGGCGTCGCCGCCGACACCGAGCGCGGCCTCCTGGTGCCCGTCATCCCGCGGGCGCACGAGCTCACCGTCGAACAGCTCGATGTCGCGCTGCGCGAGCTGTCGGCGACGGCGCGTTCGGGGGCGATGCCTCCGGAGCGGCTGCGGGGGTCGACGTTCACCCTCAACAACTACGGCGGGCTCGGGGTCGACGGCTCGGCCGCGATCATCAACCACCCCGACGTCGCGATCCTCGGCATCGGTCGCATCATCGAGCGCCCGTGGGTGATCGACGGTCAGATCGTCGCCCGCCGCGTCGCTCAACTGTCACTGGTGTTCGATCACCGCGTGTGCGACGGCGGGTATGCGGCGAGCTTCCTCCGCCGCGTCACGGAGCTCATCGAGCATCCGCTGCGCGCGTTCGGCAAGGTGTGAGGACGTCTGAGTCGCGCGGTCGCAGATGTGGGGCTTGGGTCGCCCGGCCACCGTGCGCTACTCTCGTCAATTACTGACCGATCATTCGGTAAGTAGCTCGGGGTGACGCAGCGTCGCTCCTCCGCACCCGCAGAACAATGGAGTTCTTCATGACGTCAGCAGTATCCGCGCGCACCTCGACAGCGCGAATGCCCGCCGAGGAGCGGCGAGTCCTCGCCAGCACCCTGGTCGGCACCTCGATCGAGTGGTACGACTTCTTCATCTACGCGCAAGCAGCCGGCCTCGTGCTCGCGCCGCTCTTCCTCGCCCCGATCGCTGAGGAGAACAAGGGGTTCGCGCAGATCCTCTCCTTCGCCACGATCGGGATCTCCTTCCTCTTCCGTCCCCTGGGAGCCATCGTCGCCGGGCACCTGGGCGACAAGCTGGGTCGCAAGAAGATGCTCGTCTTCACGCTCGTGATGATGGGACTCTCCACTTCGCTGATCGGCGTGCTGCCGACCTACGCCGCGATCGGCGTCGCCGCTCCGATCCTTCTCATCGTGCTCCGCATCCTGCAGGGGTTCTCGGCGGGCGGCGAGTGGGGCGGAGCGGCACTGATGGCCGTCGAGCACGCCCCCACGGCCCGCCGGGGGCTCTTCGGCGCCTTCCCGCAGATCGGCGTCCCGATCGGCATGATCCTCGCCACAGCCACGCTCTGGGTGCTGACGAGCTCGATGTCCCCCGAGGCGTTCCTCGAGTGGGGCTGGCGGATCCCGTTCCTGATGTCGATCGTGCTGATCGCCGTCGGCTACGTGATCAGGCGCGCCGTCGACGAGAGCCCCGTCTTCGAGGATCTCCGTCGTCGTCGTCAGGAGGCCTCCGCGCCGCTGGGTCGCCTGTTCCGCAAGAACACCAAGCAGGTCGTGCTCACTGCCCTGATCTTCATCGGCAACAACGCCGCCGGGTACCTGCTCATCGCGTTCTTCGCCACCTACGCCGTCACCGCCCTCGGCATGGAGCGTCCTCCCGTGCTGCTGGCGACGACGCTCGCGTCGTTCGGCTGGCTCATCTTCACGCTCTGGGGCGGCCACCTCTCCGATCGTCGTCTCGGACGCGTCCGCACCTTCCAGATCGGATACATCGCGCTCGCGCTGTGGGCGGTGCCGATGTGGTTCCTGATCGACACGGCGAACATCTTCTGGTACTTCGTGGCGCTGTTCGTGATGACGTT
Organism: Microbacterium sp. NPDC079176; assembly: GCF_040686675.1. Lineage (NCBI taxonomy): Bacteria > Bacillati > Actinomycetota > Actinomycetes > Micrococcales > Microbacteriaceae > Microbacterium > Microbacterium sp. NPDC079176. The sequence goes on along the minus strand of NZ_JBFBLM010000004.1, from coordinate 211,117 downwards.
CGCGCTCGGGCTCTCGTACGGCCCGCAGGCGGCTCTCTATGCCGAGATGTTCCCGGCCAACGTCCGCTACTCGGGCGTCTCGATCGGATACGCGCTGGGTGCCATCCTCGGCGGGGCGTTCGCACCGATGATCGCGGAGGCTCTGATGAACCAGTTCCAGGCGGCCTGGACGATCGGCGTCTACATCGCCATCACGGCGGTGATCTCCCTCATCGCCGTGTCGATGGTGAAGGAGACCAAGGGCGTGGATCTGCACGCCTGATCATCGTCTTCCCGGCATGCTGCGGGCCGGTCGGTCATCCGACCGGCCCGTCGTCAGCCGAAGACCAGCGGCGTGCGTGCCGTCGCGTCCTCGACCGTGATGCCGACGATCGTCGCCCCCTCCTCGAGCACCTCGCGATCGGCCTGGAAACGGAAGACCTGCCCGTCGCGCGTCGTGACGGCGTAGAAGTGATCGCTCGACGACACGACCTCGACCACGGTGCCTCCGGGGTATGCAGCCATCGCATCCGCCACGGGGGCGCCGAGGCGGATATCACCTCGCGACGGCAGCGCGGCTCCGTCACCGACGGTGTCGCCGAGGCTGCGGTCGCTCCCGACGGTGATCGACCCGACGGCATCGCCGGCCTCCACGGGGCGCACCAGGATCGTCCCCGCCTCCGTGGGGGCGATGAGGGTCCACGGGCCGCCGTCGTACTCGGGTTCGACGACCTGCGCGTCCTCGCCGGCGGCGGCGATCGCGGACTCGACCGAGTCGCCGAGTCGGAGCGGACCCACGCCGCCGACTCCGACCTGCCAGTCACTCCACGCGGTTCCGGGATCGCCGGACGGGTCTGTCTCGGCGACGGGCGGGTTCTCGGTGAGCTCCTCGACCAGCCCGGACCGGGCCTCCTCGGCGCGTTCTCGAAGCAGCAGCGCCGCCGCCTCGGCGTCGAAGTCGCGATCGCCGCTGAAAGGCTGCCACAGCTGCACGATCACGTTCCCGGTCGAGGCGAACGCGCTGAACGACCGCCAGTCCAGCGCCGCATCGATCAGCGAGCCCGCGAAGGCCCGGGTGTTCTCGGACGCTTCGGGGATCACGGCATCGAAGGAGACGGTTCCCTCTTTGACGAACTCGGCGCACTGCTCGGCCGCCTGGAGCAGCTGATCCATGCGGCCCTCGGCGTGAGCCTCGTCGGCGAACTGCATGATCGTCATCCGGCCGAAGCCGTTCGTGGGATCCGTCGGCACCTGCCACTCGATCGTCCTCGCCCCGACGCTGCCGAGTGACTGCTCGGCGTAGAGAGCGTCGCAGATCGGCGGATCCGCAGGGAGGCTTCCTCCGTCCGATATCTGTTCGAGGACCGGCGACGGATCGCCGACGTCCGTGGCGTCCGGAACGATCCCCACGATCTCCTCGGGGGCGAGCGCGAATGCGTCGAGCTCGTCGCCGACGAACACGATCGGTCCGGCATACGGCTCGGGCGCGGCGGCCGTCCGGGACGGCGATGGCGACGGAGGCGATGACGTCTGGGGACTCGGGGCGCAGGCGCTCACGGCGGCCACGGCGCCGATCCCGATCAAGGCGAGCGTCACTCGCGCTCGACCCGTGATGAAGACAGCCATTGAATCCTCCGACCTCGTCATTCGCCGATGCAGACGTCCCCTCCTGGAGCCTAGGCGCGCTGGGACGACCTCGACCAGGAGCCCGTGCATGTCGAGATCAGAATGATGCCGGAGAGCGCATATGTCGTCGACGCGACGACCGCGTCACTCTCCGTTGAGTACGGCGGCTGCGGCGGCGCGGGCATCGACAGCCGTCGCTGCTCTCAGGACCGCTTGCGCAGCGGCATCGCACTGTTCGCCCGTGACGCCCGCGAGCGCCGCCGCGACTCGACCCAGCGCACGGGGTGTCATCGACAGCGACGTGACGCCGAGTCCCACGAGCACGGCGGCCAGAGCGGGATCGGCAGCGGCCTCGCCGCATACCCCCACCGGCAGGCTCCACCGGCGTCCGGCCGCACCCGCCTGCCCGATCAGTCGCAGCACGGCCGGCTGCCACGGATCGTTCAGATCGCCCAGCTCTCCGAGCAGTCGATCAGCCGCGAGCGCGTACTGGGCGAGGTCGTTGGTCCCGATGCTCACGAAGTCGACGACCTCGAGCATCTCCGACGCGAGGAGCGCGGCGGAGGGCGTCTCGATCATCACCCCCACAGTCTCCAGTCCGGCTTCTCGCGCACGCTCCGCGAAGTCGCGTGCCTCATCGACCGTGGCCACCATCGGAGCCATCACCTCGACGAGTGCCGACTCCGCCCCCGCGGCGAGCGCCAGTGCCCTGAGCTGATCGTCCAGCAGCTTCGGAGCCCGTCGCGCGATCCGGAGTCCCCGCACGCCGAGAGCGGGATTGTCCTCCGCGTCGGAGTTCGCGAAAGGCAGCGGTTTGTCACTGCCGGCATCGAGCGTGCGCACCACGACCCTCTGCCCCGGAAACGCGGCGAGGACACCTCGGTAGGCGTCGACCTGCTCGTCGATCGTCGGTGCGTCGGCGCGGTCGAGGAAGCAGAACTCGGTGCGGAAGAGACCGACGCCCTGGGCCTTCGAGGCAGCGGCCACGACGGCCTCGGCCGCTCCCCCGACATTGGCGAGGAGCGGGATGCGCCGTCCGTCGGCGAGCACCCCCTCGCCGTCGAACGGCACCACGAGCGACGCGGCCTTCGCCTCGGTGACTCGAGAGCTGCTCGGGTCGATCTCGACCGTGCCCCGATCGCCGTCGACGAGCACGACCGCACCGCGCGGGATCCCGGTCGCGCCGATGACTCCGACCACTGCGGGGATTCCGAGCGACCGGGCGATGATCGCCGTATGCGAGGTGGGGCCACCCTGCTCCGTCACGAGAGCGACGCAGTTGCCGCCTTCCAAGGCTGCCGTGTCCGCGGGGGCGAGATCCGACGCGACCAGCACGAAAGGCTCCTCACGCTCGGGAACGCCCGGCATCTCGACCTCGAGGATCTCCGCGATCATCCGATCACGGACGTCGCGGATGTCGGCCGCTCGCTCGGCCATCCGCCCACCGAGAGCCGCGAGTCCTTTCTCGTGCGCCGCCGATGTCTCCCAGATGGCCCGCGCGGCCGTTCGACCCCGCGACCGCACGAGGTCCGCCGCCTCGGCCACCAGTTCGGGGTCGGAGGCCAGCAGACGCGACGCGTCGAGGATCGCCCGAGCCTCGCCGGTCGCCGCCCTCGTGCGCGCCCGCAGCTGGTCTGCCACCGCCACTGCGGCCCACTCGATCGCAGATGCCTCGGCCTCCCGATCACCAGGCGCGACGACGGTGCTCTCCTCCGGCTCACGCACGGGCGCGGCGAGGAGCACGGCCTCGGCGGCGACCCTGCCCGAGCTCACGCCGCGACCACGCAGCACGTCGCCTGCCCGGACGGGAGGGGACTCGGGGGCTGTCTCTGCAGCGTGCGCCCCGACCGACCCCGAGGCGACGGCGTCGACGTCCGTGCCTTCACCGAATCCGTCGTCGAACAGGGCCACCAGTCGGTCGAGCGCCCCCTCGGCGTCGGGCCCGAGTGCCGACAGCTCGATCCGGTCGCCCTGCCTGGCACCGAGGATCAGCAGGCGTGACAGGCTCGCACCCGACGCCTCAGCGCCGTCGGGCAGTCGACGCAGTCGCACATCGATGCCCGCCGATGCCTCGGCGATCAGAGCCGCCGGTCGCGCGTGGATACCGAGCGGATTGCGCACGACCACCGTCCGCGTCACGGCACCCGACCGGTCGGTCGATGCGGACTCGATCGGAGCGGCTTCCGTCGACGGGTCCTCGAGCTGGCCGCTCTTGGCGGCGAGCGCGATCGACGCCTCCCCCGCGACGACGTCCAGCGATGCGCCGGCAGCGGCCGACACGACGGCCGCCAGCAGCCCTTCCACGAACGGCGCGGGGGCGAGGCGCACCGGCACATCGCTCGTCCGCAGCTCCAGCGCGAGCTCGGCGCTCAGTACTGCGGAGCCGAGATCCATCAGCACGAGGACACCGTCGCAGTCGGCGGCCAGCTCGTCGATCGCCGCGGCGACAGCGACGGCATCCGTACCGAGGACGGGCGCGCCGTCGGCATCCGTTCCGGCGCCTGCGGCGACTCTCACTCGCGCTCCCCCGCCCTGCACCATCTGCAGGGCGAGCTCCAGCGCCGCCTCCCCGAGTCGAGCGCTGTGGGAGACGGCGACGATGCCGATCATCAGGAGGATTCCGCGGTCGCCTGGGCGAGGGACTCGAACAGCAGTGTCGTCGACGCCGCACCGGGGTCGAGATGGCCGGCACTGCGTTCCCCGAGATAGCTCGCACGTCCCTTCCGGGCGACGAGCGGTTCGGTGGCATCCCGACCGGACGCTGCCGCCTCTGCGGCCGCCGCCGTCGCGGCAGACAGGTCTCCCCCTCCGGAGATCGCGGCGTCGAACGCGTCCACCGCGGGCGCCATGGCGTCGAACATGGTCTTGTCGCCGGCCTCGGCCTTGCCGCGAGCGACGATGCCATCGAGTCCGGCACGCAGCGAGCCGCCGAGTCCGGCGCCATCGAGCTCGGTCACGGGCCCTGCAGCCATCCCCATCCGCAGGAACAGCGTGCCGTAGAGCGGCCCGCTGGCGCCTCCGACCGAGCTCACGAGAGTCATGCCGACGGTCTTGAGCAGCTCGTCGACCGTGTCGGGCACACCCGAGTCGAGCTTCGCCACGACCGCATCCATGCCACGGGCCATGTTCGCGCCGTGGTCGGCGTCTCCGATCGCCGAGTCCAGCTCGGTGAGCCATTCGCGCTTCTCGGCGATGACGTCGCGGAACCGCCGGATCCAGTCGGCCAGGGCCGCGGTGTCGATCGCCGCCATCATGCCCCCCATCGCAGTCCGGGGGTGTTGACGGGTGCGTCCCACAGCCTGAGCAGCTCGTCGTCGGCCTTCAGCACCGTGAGCGAGCAGCCGGCCATGTCGAGCGAGGTGATGTAGTCGCCGACCAGGTTGCGGGCGATCTGCACTCCCGCCTGCTCGAGCAGTGCGGCCACCTCGCCGTACATCAGATACAGCTCGATCAGCGGGGATCCGCCCATGCCGTTGAGCATCACGATGGCGGGACCTGAGACGTCGAGATCGGCGAGGATCGGCTCCACGAGCTGCCGGGCGATCTCGGATGCCGGCGCCAGTGGCTCCCGGTGCCGACCGGGCTCGCCATGGATGCCGATGCCGATCTCCATCTGGTCCTCGGGCAGATCGAACGTCGGCTTGCCCGCTGCGGGAACCGTGCAGCTGGTGAGCGCCATGCCCATCGACCGCCCTTGTCCGTTGATGCGCTTCGCGAGGGCGACGACGGCATCGAGATCCTGCCCCTCCTCAGCCGCGGCGCCGACCAGCTTCTCGAGCAGCACCGTGAGTCCGACGCCACGACGCCCTGCCGTGTAGAGCGAGTCCTGCACGGCGACATCGTCATCGACGATCACGGTGCCGACCTCGATGCCCTCCATCGAGGCCAGTTCCGCCGCCATCTCGAAGTTGAGCACGTCTCCCGTGTAGTTCTTCACGATGTGCAGCACGCCTGCCCCGCGATCGACGGCCTTCGTGGCGGCCTGCACTCGATCGGGGGTGGGCGAGGTGAAGACCTCGCCGGCGACGGCGGCGTCGAGCATGCCGAGGCCCACGTATCCCCCATGCAGCGGTTCGTGGCCGGACCCTCCACCCGAGACGATCGCGACCTTCCCCTCCGCCTTCGGCGTCGAGCGGGTGATCACGTGCGTCTCGAGGTCGACCGAGAGCTCCGGATGCGCGAGTGCGACGCCGCGCAGCGACTCGACCAGCACATCGGCGGGGTTGTTGATGAGCTTCTTCATCGTTCGATCTCCTTTGATCTCTACGGCGGCGCTCTTTCGCAATATTGGAAAGTTATTCGTCAATGTCGAATATGCTCGGGCGCAGTCGAGTTGTCAAGATCGACCTGACGACCGATGCGACCGCCCGGCTCGACGACGATCCGGAGAGAGGAGCCGCGATGATCCAAGCCATCGATCGCGCAGCGAAAGTGCTCGAGCTGCTGCAGGGTGCGCGCCATCTCGGCATCACCGATCTCGCGCTCGCCCTGAGCCTTCCCCCGTCGACCGTGCACGGGATCGTCAAGTCCCTGCGCGAGCACGGACTCGTCGCGAAGGAGCGCGGCGGGCAGCGCTACATGCTCGGTCCCACCCTGCTGCGGCTGAGCAACGTCTACCTCGACACCCTCGACGTCCGGGCCAGAGCCATGCGGTGGACGCAGGAGCTCGCACGCCGCACGAACCTGCCGGTGCGCCTCGGGGCGCCGCACTTCCACGAGGTGCTCGTGATCCACCACGACCTGCGTCCGGACGACAGCCAGCAGATGCTCGAGACCGGCGTGGCGATCCCCGCGCATGCCTCCGCGATGGGAAAGGTCCTGCTGGCGCACGACCTCGGCTTCCAGCGCACCGTCTTCGAGCGGCCGCTGCACAGCCTCACCGGGGACACGATCACCGACGTCGCCCGACTGCTGCTCGACCTGCCGGCCATCGCCGAGCGGGGCAGCGCCTCGGAGACCGATGAGGCCGTGCTCGGAGAGTCGTCCGTCGCCGCGCCGGTCGCCGACGCGTCGAACGACATCGTCGCCGCGGTCGCCGTCGTGATGCCCACATCGCAGGCGCCCGCCTCGGACGCGGTGCTCAACGCGCTGCGCGAGACGGCGCGCAACATCTCCCGCGAGCTCGGAGCGACCAGCTGGCCTCCCCGCGTGGCGCCGGCCGACGACTGAGCCCGCTCAGCGGGACTGCAGCCCGTCGAGGCTCACCCGCAGGATGTCCTCCCCCAGCTCGTCGGGATCGACGGGACCCCCGGGTCGATACCACTCGACGACCGAGTTGATCATTCCGAAGATGAGCCTGGTGGCGACCGCCGCATCGACGTCGTCACGGATCAGCCCCTCGGTCTGCGCTTCCGACACGATCGCGGTCACGCGCTGGTCGAACGCACGTCTGCGCACCAGCGCGGAGGTCTCGACATCGCCGTTCCCCCGCACGCGCAGCAGCAGCGTCACCGAGGGGAGCTTCTCGGTGAGCACCCGCACCGCGCCGCGGATGATCGCCCGCAGCCGGTCGGAGGCCAGCGAGTGCTGCGCGGTCGCGTCATCGACGACGGCCTCGAGCGCATCGAGCGCATCGTTCAGCGCGAGCTCGAGGATCGCCGACTTCGACTCGAAGTGATGGTAGAGCGCCGACTTCGTCAGCCCCAGCGTCGCGCTGAGGTCGGCCACGCTCGTCGCGTCGTAGCCGTGCTCGTTGAAGACCTTGACGGCGACCGCGAGCACCTGCTCGCGGTCATAACCTGGCCGGCCGCGCTTGGGGGCCGGCGCCTGGATTCGGGGCTCTGCCATGGGCCCAGTCTGTCAGTCCGGATGAGTTGCCATTCGCGGAAGGATCTGAGATCGTATTCCTGACCGATCGGTCTGAAATTATCGCCAGCGTGGGCGTTCGAGAGGATGATGATGTCCGAGGCCTATCTCGTCGACGGGGTCCGCACCCCCGTCGGTCGCTACGGAGGCGCACTCGCCGGCATCCGTCCGGACGATCTGGCGGCCCTCGTCGTCGCCGCCACAGTCTCGCGAGCCGCCATCCCCGCGGACGACATCGACGAGGTGATCCTCGGCGCCGCGAATCAGGCGGGCGAGGACAACCGCAACGTCGCACGGATGGCCGTGCTGCTCGCGGACCTCCCCGATTCGATCCCCGGATTGACCGTCAACCGCCTCTGCGCCTCGGGGATGTCAGCCATCGCACTCGCCGCGAACGCCGTACGCGCAGGGGACGCCGACCTCATCGTCGCCGGTGGCGTCGAGTCCATGACACGCGCGCCCTGGGTGCAGGCGAAGCCCGAGCGGGCATGGGCCAAGCCCGGCGCGGCCTTCGACACGTCGATCGGCTGGCGCTTCACGAACCCGCGGCTGAGCGCCCGCGACAAGGCCACGTTCTCGATGCCCGAGACCGCCGAAGAGGTCGCACGCATCGACGGGATCACCAGAGCGGATGCCGACGCCTTCGCGCTTCTGAGCCATCAGCGCGCCATCTCGGCGATCGACGGGGGACGCCTCGCCCCCGAGATCGTGGGCGTCGAGACGGGCCGCGCACTCGTCGACACCGACGAAGGCCCGCGCAGGGACAGCACGCTCGACGCGCTGGCCGCACTCCGTCCGGTCGTCGCAGGCGGCCAGGTCGTCACGGCGGGCAACTCCAGTTCCTTGAACGACGGAGCCTCGGCGATCATCGTGGTGAGCGCCGAAGCGGTCGAGCGACATGGCCTTCGTCCGCGCGCACGGATCGTCGCCTCGGCGACCGCCGCGCTCGCTCCCGAGATCATGGGCCTGGGTCCCGTGCCGGCAACACAGAAGGCACTCGCGAAGGCGGGCCTACAGGTCGGCGACCTCGGTGCCGTCGAGCTCAACGAGGCCTTCGCCTCGCAGTCCCTCGCCTGCATCCGCCGCCTCGGACTCGACCCGTCGATCGTCAACGCCGACGGCGGAGCCATCGCACTCGGCCATCCCCTCGGCTCCAGCGGATCCCGACTCATCGTCACACTGCTCGGCCGACTCGAGCGCGAGAACGCGCGCTTCGGTCTGGCCACGATGTGCGTCGGCGTGGGTCAGGGCACCGCGATGATCGTGGAGCGTCTGACATGACTCTGCGCATCGAGGAGCATCGAGACCGGGTGATCGCCACGCTCGACCGGCCCGAGAAGCGCAACGCCATCGACCAGGCGACGATCGACGCGCTGCACGACCTCTGCGCGCTGCTCGAGCGGACGCCGCGCACGCTGATCATCACCGGCACCGACGGCGTCTTCGCGGCGGGCGCCGACATCGCCCAGCTGCGCGATCGCACCGCCGACGACGCCCGGCGCGCCATCAATGCGACCGCATTCATCCGCGTCCACGATCTCCCGATGCCGGTGATCGCCGCACTCGACGGATACGCGCTCGGGGGCGGAGCCGAACTCGCTTACGCCGCCGACATCCGCATCGCGACGCCGTCCCTCCGCATCGGCAACCCCGAGACCGGGCTCGGCATCATCGCCGCAGCCGGCGCGACCTGGCGCCTGCCCGAGATCGTCGGAGACGCGAGGGCGAGCGAGCTGCTCCTCACCGGCCGAGCTCTGGATGCCGAAGAGGCGCTGAGGTGGGGACTCGTGTCGTCGCTCCATCCGGCCGACGAGCTGCTCGCGGCCGCACACCGGATCGTCGATCGCATCGCGGCGAACGATCCCCTCGCGACGCGGCACACCAAACGCGCTCTGCGCACTCCGCGAGCAGGCCACCCGGCGATCGAGGTCGAACTTCAGGCCGAGCTGTTCGAGTCGCCCGAGAAGATCCGCCGCATGACCGACTTCCTGGAGAAGAGACGATGAGCGACATCGGCAGCGCCCCGAATCGGGTCGGCGTGCTCGGAGGCGGCCGCATGGGAGCCGGCATCGCACATGCGTTCCTGCTCGCGGGATCTCACGTCAGCGTGATCGAGCGTGATGCGGCGAGCGCCGAGGCGGCGCTGACCCGCATCGGCGACAGCATCCGCAGATCCGTCGACCGCGACCCCTCGCTCGACGAGACCGAATTGACCGGGCGCATCACGACCGGCGTCGATCCCGGAGCCTTCGCCGCGGTCGACCTCGCGATCGAGGCGGTTCCCGAAGACCGGGCCCTCAAGGAGGACGCACTGTCGCGGGCCGAAGCCGTGCTGCCCCCGTCGGCGGTTCTGGCGAGCAATACCTCGTCGATCTCGATCGACGATCTCGCTGCGGGCCGCAGGCATCCGGAGCGATTCCTCGGCCTGCACTTCTTCAATCCGGTGCCCGCGTCGGCCCTAGTCGAGGTCGTGCGCGGCGCAGCGACCGACCGGTCGGTCGTCGAGAGCGCCACCGCCTGGGTGGCCGCCCTCGGCAAGACGCCGATCGTCGTCAGCGACTCCCCGGGCTTCGCGTCGTCGCGGCTGGGCGTGATGCTGGGCCTCGAGGCGATCCGGATGCTCGAGGAGGGCGTCGCCTCGGCCGCCGACATCGATGCCGCGATGACGCTCGGGTATCGGCATCCGATGGGTCCGCTGCGCACCACCGACATCGTCGGGCTCGATGTACGCCTCGGCATCGCCGAAGAGCTGGAGCGCACGCTCGGCGAGCGATTCGCTGCACCGGAACTGCTGCGCCGCATGGTCGCCGAGGGAAAGCTGGGCCGCAAGAGCGGCGAAGGGTTCTACGCATGGAACGAGGAGAGATGACCGAGTATCTGCCGAGCTACGTCCAGGGCGAGTGGTGGACGCCGTCGTCACCCACGCGATCCACAGAGGTCCGCGACGCGTCCACCGGCGACGTCGTCGCCGTCGTGTCGTCCGTGGGCCTCGACCTGGCCGGGGCACTGGAGTACGCCCGCTCCGTCGGGCAGAAGAGCCTCGGTGCGCTCACGTTCCACCAGCGGGCCGTGCTGCTGAAGCAGTTCGCCCTCGCTCTCACCGAGCGCAAGGACGAGCTGTATGCGCTGTCCGCCCGTACCGGCGCCACGAAGGCCGACTCGTGGGTCGACATCGACGGCGGCATCGGCGTGCTCTTCTCGTACTCGGGCAAGGGTCGCCGCGAGCTGCCGAACAGCCGCGTGCATGTCGACGGCCCCGTGGAGCCGCTGTCGAAGGACGGGTCGTTCCTGGGTCGTCATGTCTACACGACGCTCCCCGGGGTCGCTGTGCAGATCAACGCGTTCAACTTCCCGGTGTGGGGTTCGCTCGAGAAGTTCGCACCCGCGTTCCTCGCCGGCATGCCGACGCTCGTGAAGCCCGCGACGCCCACGGGCTACGTCGCCGAGGCGATGGTGCGCATCCTCGTCGAATCGGGACTGCTGCCCGACGGATCGCTGCAGCTCGTCAGCGGCAGCGTGCCTGACCTGTTCGAGAACCTGCGGCTCGGCGACATCGTCGGGTTCACCGGCAGCGCGTCGACCGCGGAGAGCCTCAAAGCCCACGCCGCGGTGCAGACCGGCGGTGTGCGGTTCACCGCCGAGACCGACTCGATCAACGCCTCGGTGCTCGGCACAGACGCGATCGAGGGCACCCCGGAGTTCGACGCCTACGTGCGCCAGCTCGTCACCGAGATGACGAGCAAGGCCGGCCAGAAGTGCACGGCCATCCGGCGTGCGATCGTGCCGGCGGGCTCGGCCGACGCGATCATCGGCGCCGTGCAGGCGCGCCTCGCTGAGAAGACCGTGCTGGGCGACCCCCGCGCCGAGGGCGTCACCATGGGTCCCCTGGCCTCGACGGGGCAGCGCGATGAGGTGCTGCGCCAGGTGAATCGCCTGCAGGCGGCGGGCGGGCAGGTCGTCGTCGGGACGACGGATGCTCCCGAGGTCCGCCGCGCAGACGGCAGCACCGGCACCGCACCCGACGGAGCCTTCGTGTCGCCGCTGCTGCTGCGCTTCGAGGACTCGCAGTCCGATGCGGCGCACTCGATCGAGGCCTTCGGCCCCGTGTCGTCGCTGCTCACCTACGACACCATCGCCGAGGCCGCAGCGCTCGTCGCCCGAGGTGGCGGCTCGCTGGTCACCAGCATCGCCACGCATGACCCGGCGCAGGCCGTGGAGCTCGCCACGCGCATCGCACCGTTCAACGGCCGGATGCTGCTGCTCGACCGCGACGATGCACGATCGTCGACCGGGCACGGATCGCCCCTGCCCAACCTCGTGCACGGCGGCCCCGGTCGAGCCGGCGGCGGTGAGGAGCTCGGCGGCATCCGCGCGGTGCTGCATCACATGCAGCGCACGGCAGTGCAGGGTTCACCCGAGATGCTGACTGCCTTGACGGGTGTCTGGCACGCGGGGGCGGCCGCGCGCAGCGACGGTCGGCATCCGTTCCGCAAGTCGCTCGCGGAACTCCGCATCGGCGACCAGATCGTCTCCGGCTCGCGCGAGGTGACCCTCGCCGACATCGAGACGTTCGCGCACTTCACGGGCGACACGTTCTACGCCCACATGGACGAGGCATCCGCCGCCGCGAACCCGTTCTTCCCCGGACGGGTCGCGCACGGCTACCTGCTCGTCTCGTGGGCCGCCGGTCTCTTCGTCGATCCGGAGCCCGGACCCGTGCTCGCGAACTACGGTCTGGAGAACCTGCGATTCGTCACGCCGGTCTCCCCCGGCGACACGATCCGCGTCGAGCTGACCGCGAAGCAGATCACGCCGCGTGAGACGGACGAGTACGGAGAGGTGCGCTGGGACGCGGTGATCCGCAATCAGAGCGACGAGCTCGTCGCCACCTACGACGTGCTCACGCTGGTGAACAAGCAGCCGACACCCGAGGTCGTCGCCGCATGAGAGAGATGATGCAGCGCGATGCCGCATCGCAGATGCTCGGCATGACCGTCGAGGAGGACGCCCCCGGAGAGGCCGTCGTCTCGATGACCGTGCGCGACGACATGCTGAACGGGTTCGCCATCACGCATGGCGGACTGGTGTTCACCCTCGCCGACACCGCCTTCGCGATCGCCTGCAACGAGGACGATCGCGTCACGGTCGCGGGTGGTGCCGACATCACCTTCCTGAAATCCACGACCGCCGGCCAGAGACTGACAGCGCGCGCGGTGCGCCGTGTCGTCAGCGGACGCAACGGCCTGTACGACGTGACGGTGACCGACGAAACGGGCGATGTCGTCGCCGAGGTCCGCGGCCGCTCGCTCACGACGAACCGCTCGCACCCCGCCTGAGCGCACGCACGCTCACTGCTCTGTCCCCGACGAAGGAGTCGACGATGACCGCAACACATGCCGAGATCGGTGCCGAGGCCGAGCTGCATTCGCCTGAACGACTGGCGCGGCTGCAGCTGCAGCGCCTGCAGTGGACCGTCCGGCATGCCTACGAGAACGTGCCGACCTATCGCCGCAAGTTCGACGAGCACGGCGTGCACCCCGACGACGTGCGCACCCTCGACGACGTGCGGCGTCTGCCGTTCACCACCAAGGCCGACCTGCGCGAGAGCTATCCGTTCGGCATGTTCGCCGTGCCGATGGCCGACGTGCGACGCGTCCACGCGTCGTCGGGCACGACGGGGCGGCCGACGGTGGTCGGCTACACCGAAGGAGACCTCGACCGGTGGAGCGACCTGGTGGCGCGGTCGCTGCACGCCGCGGGCATCCGCGCGGGGATGAAGGTGCACAACGCCTACGGCTACGGGCTCTTCACCGGCGGACTCGGCGCGCATGCCGGGATCGAGCGTCTCGGAGCGACCGTGATCCCGGTGTCGGGCGGGCAGACCGCCCGGCAGGTGCAGCTGATCAGGGATTTCGAACCGGATGCCATCCTCTGCACGCCGAGCTATCTACTCACGATCGCTGACGCGATGGAAGCCTCGGGCATCGATCCGACGACCACGTCGCTGCGCGTCGCGGTGCTCGGCGCCGAGCCGTGGACGAACGAGATGCGTCGTGAGATCGAGCGGCGACTGAACATCGATGCCGTCGACATCTACGGGCTCAGCGAGGTGATGGGGCCGGGGGTCGCGAGCGAGAGCGTGCTCACGAAAGACGGCCCGCACATCTGGGAGGACCATTTCCTGCCCGAGATCATCGACGGAGAGACCGGGGAACGGCTGCCGGACGATGCGCTCGGCGAGCTCGTCTTCACGTCGCTGACCAAAGAGGCTTTTCCTGTGATCCGGTATCGCACGCGCGATCTGACGCGCCTGCTGCCGGGAACCACCTTTCCGGCGCTTCGACGCATGGAGAAGATCACCGGCCGCAACGACGACATGATCATTCTGCGCGGCGTGAACCTCTTCCCCACCCAGATCGAGGAGCTGGTGATGGGCATCGAGACGCTCACCCCGCACTTCGTGCTCGAGCTGCACCACGTCGGGCAGCTCGACACGATGACCGTGCGCATCGAGCGACACCCGTCGCTGAGTGCCGAGGACTGCGATGCCGCCGCTGCGGTGCTCACCCACCGCATCAAGATGCACATCGGCACCAGCGTCGACGTGACGGTCGAGGAGCCGGGCACGCTGCCCCGGAGCGAGGGAAAATACCAGCGGGTCTACGACCTGCGGTAGGGCTCGAGCCGGGTGTCCCCGCCGTCAGCCGCGCAGCGCGAGCACGAACGGGAGCACGTCGCTCGCCCCCGCCTGGCGCAGCGTGCGCGCGGCGACCGTGAGCGTCCAGCGGCTGTCGGCGAGATCGTCGACGAGCAGCACGGGACCGGTCGGCACGTCGAGGCCCTGCGCGCTGAATCTGTCCCACAGACCTGCCAGCCGGAACACGCTGTTGCCACCGGGTTGGCCCGTCGGCCCGCCGTTCACGAGGTCGAGCGCACCGAGATACGGCAGGCGGCCGATCTCGGCGATCCCGCGGGCGAGTGAGTCGACGAGCAGCGGATGCGATCGCGACGGCATGGCGACGACCGCGACGGGGCGCTCGGTCCACCCCCAGTCGGCGAGCACGCGCACGCAGCCGCCGAGGACCTGGGGCGTCACCACCGCGTCAGGGGCTCCCGCCGCGAAGAGCTCGCGCAGCGTGCCGCCCCAGCCGAGGTCGGTGAGACGGGCGAGTGCGCGCCCTTCTCCGGCCTGCTCCCCCGCGGGGATGCGCCCCTTCACCGGCACGTCGAGCTTGTCGGCTCCGGTCGGCCAGGCGCGACGAGGCTCGACCGGGACACCGACGCGATCGAGCGATTCCGCGGCCTGCGTCGTCGCCGATTCGCCGATCTCGCTCGGGAACCAGATGCCGGCGCAGTTGTCGCATCTCCCGCAGGGCGCAGCCGTGTCGTCGTCGAGTGAGCGCTGGAGGAATTCCATGCGGCATCCGTCGGTCTGCTCGTAGTCGATCATGTGCTGCTGCTCGGCGCGACGCTCGGCCGCGATGCGCTCATAGCGCTCGGCGTCGTAGGCCCACGGCTGTCCCGTCGCGACCCACCCGCCCTGCACCCGGCGCACCGCGCCGTCGACGTCGAGAACCTTGAGCAGCAGTTCGAGCGGAGTACGCCGGATGTCGACCATCGCCTCGAGCGAGGGCGTCGAGATGGGCTGATCGCCGAGTGCGGCGATCACCCGCTCGGCGCGCTCCCGATCCGGCATCGACGCGGTCGCGAAGTAGTGCCAGATGTCGCGGTCTTCGACGCCGGGCAGCAGGAGCACGTCGGCGCTCTCGCTCGCACGACCGGCACGGCCGACCTGCTGGTAGTACGCGACCGGCGACGACGGCGCGCCGAGGTGCAGCACGAAACCGAGGTCCGGCTTGTCGAAGCCCATCCCGAGCGCGCTCGTGGCGACGAGGGCCTTGACCTCGTTGCGCTTCAGCATCCCTTCCGACTCGGTGCGCTCGTCAGTGTCGGTCTGTCCGGTGTACGCGCGCACGTCGTGCCCGTGATCGCGCAGCAGCCGGGCGGTGTCGACCGCGGCCGCGACCGTCAGGGTGTAGATGATGCCCGAACCGGGCAGGTCGTCGATATGACTGAGCAGCCATGCGAGCCGGCTGGCGGAGTCGCGCAGACGCAGGACGCCGAGACGCAGCGAGGTGCGCGCGAGCGGGCCGCGGATCGTGAGCACCTCGGAGCCGGCGGCATCCGACGCCCCTTCCGTGCCGAGCTGCTCGGCGACGTCGGCCACGACCCTGCTGTTCGCGGTCGCCGTCGTCGCGAGCACGGGCACCTCGGGCGGCATCTGCTCGATGAGGTCGCGCAGCCGCCGGTAATCGGGGCGGAAGTCGTGCCCCCAGTCGCTGATGCAGTGCGCCTCGTCGACCACCAGCATGCCGATCCGTCGAACCAGCGCCGGCAGCTGCTGCTCGCGGAACGCGGGATTGTTGAGTCGTTCGGGAGAGACGAGCAGCACATCGACCTCGTCTCGGTCGAGCTGCTCCATGACCTCCGACCACTCGTGCGCATTGGTCGAGTTGATCGCCACCGCTCGAACGCCTGCCCGCTCGGCCGCAGCGATCTGATCGCGCATCAGCGCGAGAAGCGGCGAGACGAGGACGGTCGGCCCTGCGCCCTGGCGGCGGAGCAGCAGCGTCGCGACGAAGTACACAGCCGACTTGCCCCACCCGGTGCGCTGCACGACGAGCGCGCGGCGGCGCCCCTCGACCAGAGCCTCGATCGCCTCGTACTGACCGTCGTGGAAGTCGGCGTCCGGGCGGCCGACCAGCTCGCGCAGAGCCGAGAGCGCAGCAGTGCGGGTGTCGACAGAGGCGGGAGAAGTCATGTCTCCACTCTGCCCGATGCCTCCGACACCCGGTGCGCCACCATCCACAGGCGGATTCGAGCCGAGCCTCGGCGACGTCGTCTAGCGTGGGACGATGATCACGCGAGAACTGGCCGTATCCCTGCGCGACGCCGGACTCGTGTGGCACCCCGCCGAGGGCGACCGCTTTCAGCTCGACCTCCCGAACGATGTCGAGCTCGAGGCCGAAGCCGATGTCTTCACGGTCAGCGAGATGACGATCGAGGCCCGCCAGACACCGAGCGGCACGGACCTCGCCTTCAACGGCACGACGGAGTGGGCGCTCGACGCCGTGACCCTCGCGGACGCGGTGTGGCTCCCCCGCGAGGATCAGCTGCGTGAGCTGCTGCGCGGCACCTTCCGGGCGCTGAGCCGCCTCTCCGACACCTTCGTGGTCGAGGTCGAGATCGCCGGCGAGACCCTGCGTTTCGAGCATCCGGATCCCTCCGAGGCGTACGGCAGAGCCCTCCTCGACCTCGTCTCCCGCTCGCGCTGAGCAACTCTCCGAGCATCTCGCCGAGTGCCGCATCGGGGGTCTTCCTTGCGCCGCGACGACCTCCGTGTCAGAATTACCTAACGACCGGTCAGTAAAGCGGATCGGAAACCGAGGAGTCGATGATGACCAGCCCCGCAGATCTCTCCCTCGTCGACGGAGAGCTGTCCGACGACGAGCGCCTGTTCGACGAGCTCATCGCGAACGAGCAGCGCATCGAGCCTCGCGACTGGATGCCCGATGCCTATCGCAAGACGCTGATCCGTCAGATCTCGCAGCACGCGCACTCCGAGATCATCGGCATGCAGCCGGAGGGCAACTGGATCACCCGGGCGCCGAGCCTCAAGCGCAAGGCGATCCTGATGGCCAAGGTCCAGGACGAGGCGGGGCACGGACTCTATCTCTACTCCGCCGCACAGACGCTCGGCATCACGCGCGACGAGATGATGGATCAGCTCATCAGCGGCAAGGCCAAGTACTCGTCGATCTTCAACTACCCGACGCCCACCTGGGCCGACATGGGGGCGATCGGGTGGCTCGTCGACGGAGCCGCCATCTGCAACCAGGTGCCGCTGTGCCGCGCCTCCTACGGGCCCTACGGCCGCGCGATGGTGCGCGTCTGCAAGGAGGAGTCGTTCCATCAGCGCCAGGGATTCGAGATCCTGCTGTCGCTGATGCAGGGAACCGACGAGCAGAAGAAGATGGCGCAGGATGCCGTGAACCGCTGGTACTGGCCGAGCCTGGCGATGTTCGGTCCGCCCGACGACCAGTCCCCCAACTCCGCGCAGTCGATGAAGTGGAAGATCAAGCGCTTCACGAACGACGAGCTGCGTCAGCGCTTCGTCAGCATGCTCGTGCCCCAGGCCGAGATCCTCGGCGTGACCCTGCCCGACCCTGATCTGCGCTTCGACGACGAGACCGGCCAGTACGTGATCGGCGAGATCGACTGGGACGAGTTCTTCGAGGTGCTGCGCGGCAACGGCCCCTGCAATGCCGAGCGTCTCGAACGCCGCCGCACGGCCCATGAGGACGGCGCGTGGGTGCGCGAGGCTGCGGCCGAGTACGCCCGCAAGCAGGCGCTGAAGACGAAGGCGGTGGCGTGATGGCGACGCCCGGTGCCGACGACCGCGAGCCCTGGCCTCTCTGGGAGGTCTTCGTCCGCGCGAACCGCGGCCTGAGCCACGTCCACGTCGGGTCGCTGCACGCCCCGGATGCCGACATGGCCATCCGCAACGCCCGCGATCTCTACACGCGACGCGGCGAGGGCGTGTCGATCTGGGCGGTGCCCGCCGAGGCGATCACGACCAGCGACCCCGACGCGAAGGGCGCCTACTTCGAGAGCCCCGCCGGCAAGAACTATCGGCACGCCGTGTACTACACGGCGTCCGAGGGGGTGCCGCACCTGTGAGCCACATCCAGGGCGATATCCACGGCGACCCGCACGGGGACGTCTCGGTCGACGAGCTGCGGCTCGGTGACGAGCTCACCGGAACCGGCTCCGCGGCGGCATCCGCCGACATCGCCGAGTACGCGCTCTGGCTCGGCGACGACGCGCTGATCCTGTCGCAGCAGCTCGGTGAGTGGATCTCCCGCGCGCCCGAACTCGAAGAGGACGTCGCCCTCGGCAACATCGCGCTCGACCTGCTCGGGCATGCCCGCTCGTTCCTTCACTTCGCGGGGTCTTTCGACGGACGCTCCGAAGACGATCTCGCGTACTTCCGCGACGAGCCGGAGTTCCGCTGCGCCTGGATCGTCCAGCAGCCCAACGGCGACTTCGCGCAGACCATCGCCCGCCAGTTCGTCGTGTCGACCTACATGTTCGAGCTGTACTCGGCCCTGCGGGCGAGCAGCGACCCGACCCTCGCGGCGATCGCCGAGAAGTCCCTCAAAGAGGTCGACTACCACCGAGACCACGCGGTGCAATGGGTGCTGCGGCTCGCCGGCGGCACCGACGAATCCCGGCGGCGGATGATCCGCGCGCTGGGCGACGTCTGGCCGTATGCCGACGAGCTCTTCCGCGACGAGCCCCTGATCGACCGCCTCGGGGACGCCGCGGCGCGTCCGTCGACGCTGCGAGCGGGCTTCGACGCCGTCGTCGCCGCCGTCTTCGCCGAGGCCGAGCTGACGCTTCCCGCCGTCGCGGCATCCTCGGCCGGAGGACGGCGAGGAGCGCACGCGAGTCCGTTCGGCCATGTCCTCGCGGAGATGCAGGTCCTGGCGCGACGGCATCCGGGAGCATCATGGTGACCGGCACGCTGCAGACCGCGCCCCGGTCGACCGCGTGGCGGATCGCCGCGGCCGTGGCCGACCCCGAGGTGCCCGTGCTGACGATCGAGGACCTCGGCGTGCTGCGCGCGGTCACCGTCGACGGCGACGTGGTGCGCGTCGACATCACCCCCACCTACAGCGGGTGCCCGGCGATGGACACGATCCGCGACGACGTCATCCTCGCTCTGACCGCCGCGGGATACTCACGGGTCGAGGTCCGGCTCGTGCTCTCCCCCGCATGGACGACGGACTGGATGTCGGATGCCGGCAGGCAGAAGCTCGCCGAGTACGGCATCGCGCCTCCGACCGGGCGCTCGGCGATCTCGTCCGGCCCGATTCGCCTCGCGATCAGCGTGCGGTGCCCTCGGTGCGGCTCGCTGGACACCCGCGAGGTCTCGCGCTTCGGTTCGACCTCGTGCAAGGCGCTGTTCGAATGCCGCGCCTGCCTCGAACCCTTCGACCACTTCAAGGTGCACTGATGTCGCTGTTCGCCCTCTCCGATCCCGCGCCCGCGCCGTCGCCTCGTCGAGCCGCCGCGCCGACGAAGAAGCGCGCGCGCTTCCACACCCTCGCCGTCGAGGAGGTGCGGCCGCTGACCGACGACTCGGTCGAGGTGACCTTCTCGGTTCCCGCCGACCTCGCCGACGACTACGACCACCTGCCCGGCCAGTATGTCGCCCTGCGCACGTCGCTCGACGGCACGGAGGTGCGCCGGTCGTACTCGCTGTGCCGCGCACCCGAGCACCGCACGGCAGAGCAGATCTCCGCCGGTGTCCCGACCCGGCTCAGTGTCGCCGTGAAGCGCGACGAGGGCGGGCTCTTCTCGACCTGGGCGCAGACGGGCCTTCACCCCGGGTTCGAGATCGACGTGATGAGTCCGCAGGGCACGTTCACCTCCGGGCTCGACGATCTCGATCAGCGTCACGTCGTGGGCATCGCGGCCGGTTCCGGCATCACGCCGCTGATGGCTCTCGCCCACACCGTGCTGACGCGCTCCGACACCTCCCGCTTCACCCTGCTCTACACGAACCGCTCGACGCTCGACGTGATGTTCCTCGAGGATCTCGCCGACCTCAAGGATCGCTACCCGACGCGCCTGACGCTGCACCATGTGCTGTCCCGCGAGCAGCGCACGGCCCCCGTGCTCTCCGGACGCATCGACGAGGAGAAGCTGCGCACCATCCTGGGGGCGCTCATCGATCCGACCGACGTCGACGAATGGTTCCTGTGCGGACCGCTCTCACTGGTCGACCTGTGCCGAGACGTACTCGCCGACGTCGGTGTGCCGCGTGAGCACATCCGCTTCGAGCTCTTCACGACGGGTGACGAGCCGGCGCGCGCCGCCCGCCCTGTCGAGGTGCGCGCGGGCGAGAAGACGATCCGCATCGAGGTGAATCTCGACGGCGTCTCGTCGACCGTCGAGAGTCCGGTCGACGCGCACGAGTCCGTGCTCAATGCCGCTCTGCGGGTGCGACCCGATGCGCCGTTCGCGTGTGCGGGCGGCGTCTGCGGAACCTGCCGTGCGAGGGTCATCGAGGGCAGCGTGACGATGACGGAGAACTACGCGCTGGAGCCCGATGAGCTCGAGCGCGGCTACGTCCTCACCTGCCAATCCCACCCCACGAGCGACCGCATCGTGGTCGACTACGACGTCTGAGGAGCATCGAATGATCGATCTGACCGTCGCCGACGACGTCGCCACCGTCGTCCTGAATGCGCCGACGAAGCGGAATTCACTCGACGAGCAGGCGCTCCGCGATCTCGGCCGCGCCTACGACGAGGCGGATGCCGCGGGAGTGCGCGCGCTGGTGCTGCGGGGCGAGGGCCGGGCCTTCTGCGCCGGTCGCGACATCTCGGGCGTCGACCCCCGTGACGACGACGTGATCGGGTATCTCGGCGGGCTCGTGACCCCGCTGCTGCAGCGGATGGCGCGGTTCCCCGCCCCGACCTTCGCGGTGGCGCACGGCGCCTGTCTCGGCGT
This sequence comes from Microbacterium sp. NPDC079176, assembly GCF_040686675.1. Lineage (NCBI taxonomy): Bacteria > Bacillati > Actinomycetota > Actinomycetes > Micrococcales > Microbacteriaceae > Microbacterium > Microbacterium sp. NPDC079176. The sequence continues at coordinate 190,126 of NZ_JBFBLM010000004.1, read as the reverse complement.
CGGCCTCGGACTCCTCATCGCCACCGACGTCGTGTACGTCGCAGAGTCGGCCAAGATCGGGTCACCGTTCGCCGCGCTCGGTGCCACTCTCGACTCCGGCGGCCACGCCCTCTTCGTCGAACGTCTCGGGGCGCACCGGGCACTCGACCTCATCTACACCGGTCGGCTGATGAGCGGCACCGAGGCCGTGTCAGCGGGGCTCTTCTCCCGGGTGCTGCCCGACGACGAGGTCGTGCAGGCGACGACGGATGCCGCGGCGACCGCTGCGCGTGGCGCCACCGCCGCCTTCCTGGCGAGCAAGCAGCTGGTCGCCAGGATCCGCGACGAGCGCCTGGCGCTGTGGGAGTCGATCGATCTCGAGAACGCCGCCCAGGCCGCCCTGTGCGACACCGACGACTACCGCGAGGGGTTCGCGGCGTTCCAGGAGAAGCGCACGCCGGAGTTCCGCGGCCGCTGAGTCGCATCCGCTTACTGCGGCAGGACGGACGAACGCAAGGCCGTCGCCGATGTCGGATGCGGATGCGAGACTGCCTGCATGTTGCTCTCGGAGCTCGTCTCCACCGCCGAAGAGGTCACCGCCACCGCATCGCGCCTGGCGAAGATCGACGCCGTGTCCCGGCTGCTCGCACGCGCTGACGCTGCCGACGTGCCCGCCCTCGTCGGGCTGCTGCTCGCGACGCCGCGACAGGGACGGCTGGGTGTCGGCTGGCGCGGAGTGGCGGCGCTCGACGTGCAGCACGCTGCCGAGCCCTCGCTGTCGATCCGTGATGTCGATGACGCGTTCGAGGCCTTGACCGGCTCGTCAGGGTCGGGGTCGGCCGCGGCGCGTTCCGCGATCCTCTCGGCTCTCGCGTCGCGAGCGACGGCTCCCGAATGGGACTTCCTGTCGCGGGCCATGCTCGGCGAGCTGCGCACGGGCGCGCTCGGCGGCGTCCTGCTCGATGCCATCGCCCGTGCCGCGGATCGCCCGGCGGCATCGGTGCGACGAGCAGCGATGCTCTCCGGCGACCTGGGCGAGACCGCCGTGCTCGCACTCACCGGCACGGAAGACGACCTCGATGCGGTCGGGCTGGTGGTCGGTCGCCCCGTGCTGCCGATGCTCGCATCGACCGCGGCCACCCCGACCGCCGCGCTCGACATCACCGGCACCGCGTCCGTCGAGTACAAGCTCGATGGCGCGCGCATCCAGGTGCATCGCCAGGGAGACGATGTGAGCGTCTACACCCGCAGCCTCGCCGACATCACCCACCGGGTGCCGGAGATCGTCGAGATCGTGCGCGCGCTCCCCGCACACGAGCTGATCCTCGACGGTGAGACGCTGTCACTCGACGAAGACGGCGGCCCTCGGCCGTTCCAGCAGACGATGTCGCGGTTCGGGGCAGACGTCTCGCGCGAGCTCGTGCTGCGGCCGTGGTTCTTCGACATCCTGCACGTCGACGGACGCGATCTGCTCGACGAGCCCCTGTCCACCCGCCTGACCGAACTCGAGAGGGTCGTCGGCGAATGGCGTATGCCGGGCATCGTCACCGACGACGCCGAAGCGGCCGAGCAGCTGTCGCGCGAGGCTCTCGCCGCGGGCCACGAGGGGGTGCTCGTCAAAGGGATCGATGCGCCCTATTCGGCGGGACGCCGCGGCAAGTCCTGGGTCAAGGTCAAGCCCGTGCTCACGTACGACCTGGTCGTGCTCGCCGCCGAATGGGGGTCGGGTCGGCGCCAGGGGCTCCTGTCGAACCTGCACCTCGGCGCACTCGACCCGACCGGCGAGTTCGGCGAGCCCGGCGGTCTCGTCATGGTCGGCAAGACGTTCAAGGGGCTCACCGACGAGCTGCTGCGCTGGCAGACGGAGAACTTCCCGCCGCTCGAGACGAGGCGCACGCAGGGCGCGGTGTTCCTGAGACCGGAGTTCGTGGTCGAGATCGCGATCGACGGCGTGCAGCGCTCGCCGCGATACCCCGGAGGCATCGCGTTGAGGTTCGCGAGAGTCAAGGGCTATCGACCCGACAAGAACCCTGCCGACGCCGACACGATCCAGACCCTGCGGGCGCTGCTGCGCGGGTGATTCCCGTCAGGCCGACGGAGCGAGACCGAGGTCCTCTTCGCGCACCGTGCCCTGGAACGACCAGGGGAAGTTGATCCACAGGTCGGTGTCCTTCCAGGCGTAGTCGGGCTGGATGATCGTCGACGGCTTGGTGTAGATCGTGACCGAGCGCACGTCGGCACCCTTGTCCTTCAGCAGCTGCACGGCGAGGGCGAGCGTGCGACCCGAATCTGCGACGTCGTCGACCAGCAGCACGCGTCGACCGTCGAGATACGCCATGTCGAGTTCGGGCGGCAGCACCTCCGGCGCGTCGAGCACCGTGCCGATGCCGGTGTAGAACTCGACGTTGATCGCACCGCAGTTCTTCGCTCCGAGACCGTAGGCGATGGCACCGGCAGGCAGCAGACCGCCCCGCGCGATGGCCACCACCACCTCGGGCATGAAGCCGCTGTCCAGGATCCGGCGCGCGAGGTCTCGCGTCGCGGATCCGAAGCCGTCCCAGGTGAGCGTCTCGCGCTCGATCGATGCATCCGTCATCGTCTCATTCTCCTGCACCACCACTCGAACTCCCGCCACGCCGTCGCCTCAGCCGAGGCGCCTGACCTCGACCGAGACGAACAGCTCGGAGGCGCTGGGTCCCGCGTACACCCCGCGCAGCGGTGCGACATCGGCGTAGTCCCGACCGTGGCCGACATAGACGTGCGATTCGCCGATGTCGACGAGGTTGGTGGGGTCGTATCCGCGCCACTCGCCGGAGTACCACTCGACCCAGGCGTGCGACTCCCCCGTCACAGCCTGTCCGATCGCCGCCGTCGGATCGGGATGCAGGTACCCCGACACGTAGCGCGCCGGGATCCCCGCGGCGCGCAGCACGCCCAGCGCCACATGAGCGATGTCCTGGCAGACGCCGGACCGGGTGGGCCACGCGTCGCGGGCGGTCGAGCTCACGCCGGTGACGCCGCTGCGATACTCCATGGCCTCCCCGACGGTGCGGCAGATCTCCCGGGCCGTCTCGTCGACGCCACCACCCTCCGCTTCGATGTGCAGGGCGAGGTCGCGCATCTCCTCATCGGGAGCGGTGGCAGGCGTCTGTGCCACGCATTCCGCGAGTTCGAGCGATTGGGGTATCCGGGCTGCCAGTTCGTCCCAGTCGATGTCCGCCTCTCCCGTCGGCAGCGGCCTCACATCCACCACGCTCGTCGCGGTGACCGAGAGCATCTGATGCGGGGTCAGCAGCTCGAACGTCGAGACCCGGGTGTCCCAGTAGTCGGTGTACGAGTGCTGGGTCGCGGTCGGCGATATGTCGAGCGTCGCCTGCAGCACGAACTGTCCGTCCCGGGAGTGCGGCAGCATCCGCGCCTCGTTGTACGACGCCGTCGCCGGCTGCTCGTAGCGGAAGCCGGTGCGGTGAACGATCTTGAGCCGACTCACAGCGCCTCTCCGATCCACACCGGCATCGCGATCGAGGGGAAGTACCGCTCCCTGATCGCGTCACTCGCCACCGACATCCCCACCTGGACCTCCTCCATGCTCTCCGACAGCCGATGCACGGTGTCGCCGATCGGTCGGTACTCGAGCTCCGACCGCATGCGTCCCAAGACGCGATGCGCCCGATCGGGCACGCCGAACGCACCCGCCGGATCGATACCGCGCAGACACTCCTCGGCCTGGAGGATGCTCGAGAGCACCGATCGGGGGAACAGCCGGTCGATCAGGAGGAACTCCACGGCGGACGCTCCCGTGGGCACCGCCCGGTGGCTGCGCAGATGGGCTTCGTATGCCCCGCAGCTGCGCAGCAGCGTCGTCCAGCTCGGCCCCCCTGCGTCGGTCAGCGACCGCGTCGCCAGCAGCCGCGCCGTCATGTCCGCGCGCTCGATCGAGCGGCCGAGCACGAAGAAGTGCCAGGCCTCATCCCGGCTCGTCGAGGAGTCGACGACCCCGAAGGCCAGCGCCGACCGATCACGCACCCAGCGGAAGAACGGGTGCGTCTTGTCCGAGGCGATCCGCCGCGGCATCCGTGCGTTCGACTCGTTCAGCGTCTCCCAGAGGTCCGTCGAGATGATCTCGCGCGCTCGACGAGCGTTCTCCCGCGCCGCCGCGATCGAATGGGCGATCGACGCGGAGTGCTCACGATCCAGCGCGAGCAGCCGCACGACGTCGTCCCGGCTCAGCACGGTGCCGGCATCCGCCGTCGTCCCCATCACCGACAGGAGCGCCCGACACGCGGTGTCCTCCTCCACCCACGGATCCTCGAGCAGCAGCTGCAGGTGCACATCGAGGATGCGGGCGGTGCCGTCGGCCCGCTCGACGTAGCGGCCGATCCAGAACAGCGCCTCGGCGATGCGACTCAGCATCCTGCGCCTCCCTGCTGCTGCTGCTGTTGCTGCTGTTGCTGCTGGTGGTGACGCAGGTCCAGGTCCTCGTCCTGCGGAGACGAGAGGAAGGGCGGATGCGGTTCCTCACGCGCCGGAGCGACCACGGCGATCGCCCCGGTCGCCAGCGACACCTCGTCTGCGGCGGCGTCCGGGTCGCCGTCCAGAGTCGACGTCGGCCCGGTGAAGAGCGACGGATCCAGCACCCAGGTGTCCTTCGACCCTCCGCCCTGGCTCGAGTTCACGACGAGCTGCCCCTCGGGCAGAGCGACGCGCGTGAGACCGCCGGGCAGCACCCAGATGTCGTGCCCGTCATTCACGGCGAAGGGTCGCAGATCGACGTGTCTCGGGCGGAATCCGTCCTCCACGAGCGTCGGGATGGTCGAGAGCTGCACGACCGGCTGGGCGATCCAGCCTCGGGGATCCGCCCGCAGCGACCGACGCAGCTCGTCCAGCGTCTCGCGCGACGCGTCGGGACCGACGACCAGCCCCTTTCCGCCGGATCCGTCGACGGGCTTCACCACCAGCTCGTCGAGCCTGTCGAGCACCTCCTCCAGCGCGTCCGGCTCCTCGAGCCGCCAGGTGTCGACGTTCGGGATCACCGGCTCCTCTCCCAGGTAGTAGCGGATCAGATCGGGGACGTACGTGTACACGAGCTTGTCGTCGGCCACGCCGTTGCCGACGGCGTTCGCGAGCGTCACGGTGCCGAGGCGCGCCGCGAGCATCAGCCCCGGTGCGCCCAGCACCGAGTCCGGACGGAACTGCTGCGGGTCGAGGAACTCGTCATCGACCCTGCGGTAGATCACGTCCACCCGCGTCGGCCCCGAGGTCGTGTGCATCCACACCCGACCGCCCGAGCAGAAGAGATCGCGTCCTTCGACGAGCTCGATGCCCATCATGCGAGCGAGCAGGGTGTGCTCGTAGTACGCCGAGTTGTGCACCCCGGGGGTCAGCACGACGACGGTCGGATCATCGACGCCGTCCGGCGCCGCCGCACGCAGCGCCTGGAGCAGCCGCCCGGGGTAGTCGACGACGGGACGCACGCGCAGGCTGGTGAACAGCTCGGGGAGCGTCTGCGCCATCACCCGGCGATTCGCGAGCACGTAGCTGACGCCGCTCGGCACGCGCACGTTGTCCTCGAGCACGCGCCAGGCTCCGAGCTCGTCGCGGATGACGTCGATCCCCGCGACATGGATGCGCACGCCGTTCGCTCCGACGATGCCGGCCGCCTGACGGTGGAAGTGCGCGGAGGAGCTGATCAGCGACGAGGGGATCACGCCGTCCTGCACCGCATGTTGCCGGCCGTAGACGTCGGCCAGGAAGGCCTCGAGCGCACGCACCCGCTGCTTCACCCCTGACTCGACATAGCGCCAGTCGTCGGCGGCGACCACGCGAGGCACCACGTCGAGCGGGAACGGACGCTCCTCCCCGGCGAAGTCGAACGTCACGCCCTGCGCGAGGTACGAGCTGGCGAGCGCGTCGGTCCGTGACCTCAGCTCGGCGTCGTCCATGCTCGCGAGCGCGGGATACATGTCCTGATAGGGCAGGCGCACTCCCCCACCACCGGGCTGCGCATCGGCAGGGAACATCTCGTCCCACGGCGCGGCCCCCGCTCGCTGCGGCGACCGGCGCGAGGTGTATCCGTCGAACAGTGACTCCATGGCCGCATGTTTCCGTGTCGCGGTTTCGGCGGTGTTACGCGCGCAAGTCGGCGCCGCGTCGGCACGGGCGCGATAGGATTTACGCGTCCGGCGCTCTCCGACGCCGGTGCCTGAAAAAGAGGCACGAAGCTCCCCACGATGACGCGGGGGCGAGACACATACGGAATACGAACGTTCTCCGTCCCTGTCTCGAAAGGCTTTCGCATGCCCTCCGTCTCCGCGCACGTCGCACTCACTCTCGCCCAGCACATCGACGCCGTCTTCGGTGTGATGGGCAACGGCAACGCCTACTTCCTCGATGCGATCGAGACCCAGACGGATGCCGTCTTCACGGCCGTCCGTCATGAGCAGGGCGCAGTGGTCGCCGCCGATGCGCACTTCCGCGCGTCCGGCAGGATCGCCGCGGGCACCTCGACCTACGGCGCCGGTTTCACGAACACCCTCACAGCACTCGCCGAGGCCGTGCAGGCGCATGTCCCCCTCGTGCTGGTGGTGGGCGATGAGCCGACGTCCGGTCCTCGTCCATGGGACGTCGACCAGATCGCCCTGGCCTCGGCGGTCGGTGCCCGCACCTATACGGTCGGGCACGCGGATGCCGCAGCGACCACCGTCATCGCGATCGAGCACGCACTGACCTACCGCGTGCCCGTCGTGCTGGCGATCCCCTACGACGTGGCCTCACGCGAGGCCGGCCCGGTGCCCGAGGCTCCGCTGCCGCGCATCCCCGCGCCGCCCGCGCCGCGCGGCGAGTTCGCCGAGGGCACGCTCGACGAGATCGCCCAGGCGCTTCACGGAGCATCGCGCCCCTTCCTGCTGGCGGGTCGCGGCGCCTGGCTCGCGGGGGCCGGTGCGGCGCTCGGCGAGCTGGCGACCCTCACCGGCGCTCTGACGGCGTCGTCGGCGCTGGGGCGCGGTGTCTTCCCCGACACCCGGTTCGACCTCGGCGTCACGGGAGGATTCGGGGCCGACGGCGCCATGCAACTCGTGCGCACCGCCGATGTCGCCGTCGTGTTCGGCGCCTCCCTGAACCAGTTCACGATGCGATTCGGCGAACTCTTCGCACCGGGCACCAGGGTCTTCCAGATCGACATCGCGCCCGCAGCCACGCACCCGCACGTCGGCGGCTTCGTGCGTGCGGATGCTCGCGTGGCGGCCGAGGAGCTCGTCGCCCGGGTCGGCTCGCTCGGCTCCGGCGCCGCCCCTGAGAGCGGTTCTGCCGAGCACGGCCTCGGAGCGGAGGCACACCGCACCGAGACTCCGACTGTCCAGCACGGCGAGTCGCACCCGGCATCCGACGCTGTGCCCGCACAGCCGTGGCGCGAGACGGTCGACGTCGAGGCCGCACGCGCGTACGACGAGGGCGACGAGCTCGCTCCCGACGGACGCCTCGACCCCCGCTCCGCAGCGCGCCGCATCGCCGAGCTCCTGCCCTCCGACCGCGTCGTCGTCTCCGACGGCGGCCACTTCATCGGCTGGGCGAACATGTACTGGCCGGTCGAGGCCCCCGACCGCATGATGATGGTCGGCACCGCCTTCCAGTCGATCGGGCAGGGCTGGCCGAGTGTCGTCGGCGCAGCCCTCGCCCGCCGCGAGTCGACCGTCGTACTGACGTCGGGCGACGGCGGCGGACTCATGGCGATCGCCGACCTCGAGTCGGCCGTGCGCGCGGCAGCGGGTCGAGGCATCGCCGTGATCTGGAACGACGCCGCCTACGGTGCCGAGGTCAACCTCTACGGCCTCAAGGGGCTCGCCGAGGGCCCGATGCGCATCCCTGAGGTCGACTTCGCGGCGTTCGGTGCCGCGGTGGGCGCGGAGGGCGTCGTCGTGAAGACGCTCGCAGACCTCGATCGACTCGCCACATGGACGCAGGAGGATGCTGCGACGCGGCGGTTCCTGCTGCTCGACCTGCGCATCTCGGGTGACGTGATCGCGCCCTACCAGCAGGAGATCATCCGCGTGAATTCCTGACCTCGCCGAGTCGCTAGGCTCCTCGTCATGACCGAGAATTCCGGAGTCCTGCGATACAGCGCATTCGCCGCGACGCCCGACGGCGGCAACCCCGCGGGAGTCGTACTCGATGGCTCAGATCTGAGCGACGAGCAGATGCAGCGGATCGCCGTGGACGTCGGGTTCTCCGAGACCGCCTTCCTCGTCGCACGCACCGACGGCGACGGTGTGCCGCGCTACCGGGCGCGTTACTGGTCACCGGCGGCCGAGGTGCCGTTCTGCGGACACGCGACCGTCGCGACGGCGGTCGCCCTCGCTGAACGCGACGGGCCGGGCGATGTCGTGTTCGACACGAACGCGGGCGCTGTGACGCTGCGCTCGACGGTGGATCGGGATGGCGCGGTGACCGTGTCGTTCACGAGCGTCGAGCCGCAGGTGCGCGATCTCGACTCCGACGTGCTCGACCGGTTCCTCGCGCTGCTCGGACTCACCCCGGCGGATCTCGATGAGCGCTTCCCCGCCAAGGAATCGTTCGCCGGCAACTGGCATCCGATCGTCGTGCTGCGTGATCGGGAGCTGTTCGATCAGTTCCGCTTCTCGCCCGCCGAGGTCGCCGCACTCATGCGCGAGCAGGGGTGGTTCGGCACCTCGACAGTGCTGCACGCGGCGAGCACCGCCGACTTCGATGCCCGCAACCTCTTCCCGGTGGGACGGATCACCGAGGACCCGGCGACGGGCTCGGCGGCTGCATCGGTCGGGGCGTATCTGCGCGACCTCGGACACCCGGCGACGACCGTCCGCATCCATCAGGGCGCTCACGTGCGTCGTCCGAGCCTCTTGACCGTGACGATCCCGCCGACCGGCGGAATCGAGGTCTCCGGCGGGGCGTCCCTCCTGACCTGAGCCCGTCGTCACACACCCGCTGCGTTAGCCTTCCGAGATGCCTGCCATCCGCAACATCGCCGTCGGCCTGCCCGTCAAGGACCTACACCTGCTCGCGCTCGAAGGGCACGACGCCTCGCGCGGCCTGGACTTCCTCCGGGCGATCGGCGGCGGGATCGAATTCGGTGAGACCGCCGCAGAAGCTCTCGGTCGCGAGTTCATGGAGGAGCTCGGCGTCACTCTCGAGGGCGCCGAGCCACTCGGCGTCTTCGAGAACATCTTCACGTACGAGGGCGCGCCCGGTCACGAGATCGCCCATGTGTTCGCGGTGACATCCGCCGAGCTGGAAGCGGTGCCCCTCGACGCCGAGCTTCACATCCTCGACGAGGGCAGCCCGGTGCGCTGGGTGCCGATCGACGACATCCGTGCCGGCACCCGCATCCTGTTCCCCGAGGGCGCACCGGAAGCGCTGCTCACCCTCGTCGAGCGCGTCCGGTGAGCGTCCGGATCACAGAACGTCAGGACTGAGCGCCGTAGTCGGGAAGCTCCTGCAGTGTCCAGGTGTTGCCGTCGGGGTCGTCGAAGGTGACGAAACGGCCCCACGCCTGCTCATCGACCCCCTGCGCCTCGACGCCGAGGCCCGTCAGATGCGCCAGCGCCTCATCGGCATCCGGAACGACCACCTGGATCGTGTTCTGCTGCCCCGGCAGCAGTCCCTCGCCCAGGTTGGTGCCGAAGGCGATTGAGCAGGCCGACCCCGGCGGTGTCATCTGCACGAATCTCAGGCCCTCGTAGGGCACCTGATCATGATCGGCGTGGAAGCCGATCCTCTCGTAGAACTCCTTCGACCGGTCGACATCCGAGACCGGGACGAAGATCAATTCGATCTTCCACTCCATCGCGCACTCCTCCTGTCGGGGCGCCTTCGCCCATCGGCCCTCAGAGTACGCGGGGCCCCCGACACCCGCCAGAGGCTCTCGCCCGCAGCAGTCTGCGCTCGTCACTGACGCCCGATGGGGAGGAGATCTGCGATCGGGAGGGCGTCCTGCGCAGGAAGCACCTCCGGATCGCAGATCCCCTCCGGATCGCAGATGCCGTGCGGATCGCGCCCTCCTGGACCACGACCTCCGGATCGCAGATGCCCTCCGGATCGCAGGCTCAGGATGCCGGCAGCAGCGCCCCCTCGAAGAACGACGCCAGCTCGTCCGTCGCGTCGAGGGGCAGGATCGCGGCGACGTACTGATCGGGCCGCACCACGACGATGACACCGTCGCGCGACAGCTCCCGCGCCTCGAAGATGTCGGTCTCGGTCCACTTCGACGGGCCGGCCGCGTAGACCTTCTCCCAGTCGGTGAGCCCGAGCGGACCGGTCTTCGGCTGGAACAGCGCAGGCGCCGAGGTGACCTCGACCTCCTCGTGCGGCTGCTGGTAGATCGCCTTGACGTCGAAGACGGCATCGGTGTCGGCATCCGCAGGCGTGAACCGGGAGAGCACCGGAGCCGCCGACTCGGCCCACGCGTCGAGCGTCGCCGCATCGCGACCCGCGAACGCGTAGACGCGCCAGCGCCCGTCCGCCTTGGCGTGGTGCCCGAGATGGATCGCGTTGCCGTCGCCCACCCGCACGACCTCGGCCGACTTGAAGCGCTTGCCGAGGGGGAAGCCGCCCGCAAGTGCCTGATGTGCGTCCGAGCCGGTGATCATCGACGAGGTGTACTGCGTCATGAAGCCGGAGGGGAACTCCGCCGTCGCCAGGTAGTACGTCGCGAGGTCCGTGGGGTCGGTGATCTCCGACGGCTTGCGCGCCATCAGGGTCGACCACTCCCGATCGAAGTCGATGAGCTGCTGCGCGACCGGCCGACGCTCAGCACCGTAGGTCGCGAGCAGCGCCTCGGGCGCCCGACCGGTCAGTACCGATCCGAGCTTCCAGCCGAGGTTGAATCCGTCCTGCATCGACACGTTCATGCCCTGGCCGGCCTTCGCGCTGTGGGTGTGGCAGGCATCGCCCGTGAGGAACACGTGCGGCGTGCGACCCGACCCGTCGATCACGTCGTCGAACCCGTCGGTGACCCGGTGGCCGACCTCGTAGACGCTGTGCCACGCGACCTCCTTCACGTCCAGCGTGTAGGGGCTGAGGATCGCGTTCGCCTTGGCGATGATGTCCTCGATGGGCGTCTGCCGCACGCGGTGGTCGTCGTCCTCGGCGACCTCGCCGAGGTCGATGTACATCCGGCTGAGGTACCCGCCCTCCCGCGGGATGTGCAGGATGTTGCCCGCCTCCGAGTTGATCGCGCACTTGGTGCGCCAGTCGGGGAAGTCGGTGTTCACGAGGACGTCCATGACACCCCAGGCATGCGCAGCGCTGCCGCCGACGTGCGTGCGGCCGATCGCCTGGCGCACGCCGCTGCGTGCGCCGTCGCAGCCGACGACGTACTTCGCGCGGATCGTGCGCTCTTCGCCGGTCCGCTCACCTGCGACGTAGCGCAGGGAGACCTCGACCGGGTGCTCGCCCTCGTCGTGCACGGTGAGTCCGGCGAATTCGATGCCGTAGTCGGGCGCGATGCGGCCGGGACCGTTCGACGCCGCCTCGGCGAAGTAGTCGAGCACGCGTGCCTGGTTGACGATGAGGTGCGGGAACTCGCAGATGTCGTAGGCGTAGTCCGCCGTCCGCGACGTGCGGACGATCTCGTCGGGCTTCTCGGGATTCGGACCCCAGAAGTTCATCCAGCCGATGTTGTAGGCCTCGGCGATGATGCGCTCGGCGAATCCGAACGCCTGGAACGTCTCGACGCTGCGCGGCTGGATGCCGTCGGCCTGCCCGAGCACCAGACGACCCTCGCGCTTCTCGATGATGCGCGTGGAGATGTCGGGATACTGCGACATCTGCGCCGCGAGCAGCATGCCGGCGGGACCCGAGCCGACGATCAGCACATCGATCTCGTCGGGGAGGTCGGCGGGCCGGTCCGCGCCGAGCCCCGCGGCGTCCTTCACGCGGGGGTCTCCGGAGACATAGCCGTGGTGGTGGAACTGCATCGTCGTCGATTCCTTCCGGACTTCTCTGTCAGGTGTTGCCTTCGAACGGCGTGTGTTCTATATTCGAACACAACGTTCTACTATTGAACACAGCTTAGGGACGGTCGTCTCGAAACGCAAGGGAGCGCACGCATGCCCGAAGGCACTCCGGCCTCGCAGACCCTGAGTCGCGGCATCCGCATCCTGGAGGTTCTCGCCGATGCGCGGATCCCCCTGACGATCGACGAGATCGCCGCGCGACTCGACGTGCATCGCTCGGTGGCGTATCGCCTGCTGCGCACCTTGGAAGACCACCGACTCATCGGAAGGGACGCCTCAGGCGCCGTGACCCTGGGACCGCGCATGGCCGCGCTGGCGGCGGGCGTGGCTCACGATCTGCAGGCCGAGGCCATCCCCGAGCTGACCGCGATCGCCAACGAGCTCGGCATGACCTGCTTTCTCGGCGTGCTCGACGGCGATGACTGCATCACGCTCGCGAGCATCGAACCCCGCCACGCGATCGCGAGCGTCGCCCAGCGACCGGGCGCCAGGCACTCCGTCACGGTCGGAGCGCCCGGCAAGGCGATCCTCACGCAGCTCCCGGTGCCCCAGTGGCCCGGAGAACCGGGGGCGACACTGCGCGCAGAGGTCGACCGGGCTCGCGCCCGTGGGTATGCGACGAGCCACGACGAGGTCATCCCCACCGTGCAGTCCGTCGCCGTGCCCCTCGTGCTGCGCGGCCAGCGCCCCGCGGCGATCGCGGTCGTCCACGTCGCGACCGCCCTCGATGACGCCGAGATCGCGGACCGCCTGAGGCGCTCGGCATCCGCGATCCGCGACGCGCTCGACGGCTGAGCGCTCGGCGGCGGAGAACCGGACCGACGCTCTCCTGCACACGCACGAGCGCACGCCCGCCAGGCGGACGTGCGCTCGTGCGTGGATGCGGGTCAGGCCCTGGCGAGCCCGCGGATCGGGCTCACGGACTGCTCCTCCTCGTGATCCGGCCCCAGCGGGATGCCCGAGCGATCACGCAGCAGCAGCGTCGCCACAAGGCCGAGCAGCGTCATGCCGGCGAGGTACCACGTGACGGCCTGCGTCGAGCCGGTCGCCTGCACGATGGCGGTCGCGATGGTCGGCGCGAACGCACCGCCGGCGATGGCGCCGATCGCATACGAGATCGAGACGCCCGAGAAGCGGATGCTGGCGGGGAAGAGCTCGGTGTAGAGCGCCGCCTGCGGCCCGTAGGTGAAGCCGAGACCGATCGTGAGGATCGCGAGGCCGGCGAACAGCAGTCCGACCTGGCCGGTGTTCACGAGCGGGAAGAGCGTGAACACACCGACGAGCTGCATCACCCAGCCGATGATGTAGGTGGTGCGCCGACCGATGCGGTCCGACAGCCACCCGGCGATGAGCGTCGTGATGAGCCAGGTGACGGCCGAGCCGGTGACCGCCCACAGCACCGGTCCGCGCTCGAGACCGATCGGGCCCTCGGGGTTGGTGGCGTAGCCCTGGATGTATCCGCCGGTCGTCATGTACCCGACCGCGTTGTTGCCGGCGAAGACGAGGGCGGCGACGATGACGAGCAGGAGGTGCTTGCGGAACAGCTGCACGATCGGCATGCTCGCCTTCTCCTTGCGCTCGGCGAGCTCGATGAACACCGGGCTCTCCTCGACCTTGCGGCGCACGTAGTAGCCGACCAGGATCAGGACGACGCTGAGCAGGAACGGGATGCGCCAGCCCCACTGGATGAACTGGTCTCCGGGGGCGATCGCCGTCATCAGCGCCATCACTCCCGACGCGAGCAGCAGACCGAGCGGCACACCGATCTGGGGCGATGCGCCGAAGATCCCGCGCTTCTTCTTCGGGGCGTGCTCGACGGCCATCAGCACCGCACCGCCCCACTCGCCTCCGGCCGAGATGCCCTGCAGGATGCGCAGCAGCACCAGCAGGATGGGTGCGGCGATCCCGATCGCGTCGTAGGTCGGCAGGACTCCGATGAGCGCGGTCGCCGCTCCCATCAGGATCAGCGTCCACATGAGAACGGTCTTGCGCCCGAGCTTGTCGCCGTAGTGTCCCGCGAGGAACGCTCCGAGCGGGCGGAAGAGGAAGCTGACGCCGACGGTGGCGAAGGCGATCAACGCGCTGTTCGCGCCGAGCGGCTCGAAGAAGAGCTGCCCGAAGACCAGCCCGACCGCCGTGGCGTAGATGAAGAAGTCGTACCACTCGACCGTGGTGCCGACGACGGTGGCGAACACGACCCGGCGCCGATCGGCCGGTGTCGCGATGGTTCCGGTGGGTGTGAACCCAGCCTGTGACTGCCCGCTCATAGGGGTGTCTCCTTTGATTGTGACCGCATTGTCACGGCTCGCGTCCGAGGTGTGTCGAGTTGCTTGCCGAGGGGTGACACGATGATATATGATTTCGAATACGACGCACAAGGCGTCGACGTGAAGCGCGAGGAGGCGCCCCGTGACGGCATCCATGACCCGCCCCGGCAAGATCATCGCGATCCATCTGAGCTACGCCTCCCGTGCCGACCAGCGCGGCCGGCGCCCCGCAGCTCCCTCCTACTTCTTCAAGCCGGCGAGTTCCGTCGGTGTCTCCGGGGGCACGGTCGAGCGCCCGGCCGGCACCGAGCTGCTCGCCTTCGAGGGCGAGATCGCGCTCGTCATCGGCACCCCTGCCCGCCGCGTCTCGCTCGATGACGCGTGGAGCCATGTCGGCTGGGTCACCGCCTCGAACGACCTCGGCCTCTACGACCTGCGCGCCAACGACAAGGGATCCAACGTGCGATCCAAGGGCGGCGACGGCTACACGCCTCTCGGTCCCGAGCTGATCGACGCCCGCGCGGTCGACCCCGCGGCCCTGCGTGTCCGGGCCTGGGTCAACGGAGACCTGCGTCAGGACGACACCACCGCCGGCCTCATCTTCCCCCTCGCCCAGCTGGTCGCCGACCTCTCTCAGCACTTCACGCTCGAACCCGGCGACGTCATCCTCACCGGCACGCCGGCGGGTTCCTCCGTGATCGTCCCCGGCGATGTGGTCGAGATCGAGGTGGATGCTCCGGATGCCGAGGGCTCCCCCTCCTCGGGACGCCTGGTGACCACCGTCACGCAGGGCGATGTGCCCTTCGACGCCGAGGTCGGCTCGCTTCCCGCCGTCGACGACCTGCAGCGCACCGAGGCATGGGGCTCGCGCGAAGACGCGGGTCTGCCGCCTGAGGCCACGTCCGCGCTGTCCCCCGAGCTCCGCGCCAAGCTGATGGAAGCTCCGACAGCCGGCCTCTCGTCGCAGCTGCGCAAGCGCGGACACCACTCGTGCTTCATCGACGGCGTCTCTGCGAACCTCCCCGGCAGCAAGATCGTCGGCACAGCCAAGACGCTGCGCTTCGTGCCGTTCAGAGAAGACCTGTTCGCGAGCCATGGCGGCGGATACAACGCCCAGAAGCGGGCGTTCGATGCCGTCGGCGAGGGCGAGATCATCGTGATCGAAGCGCGCGGCGACGCGACCACCGGAACACTGGGCGACATCCTCGCGCTCCGCGCCCGCGCCCGCGGCGCCGCCGGAGTCGTGACCGACGGCGGTGTGCGCGACTTCGATGCGGTCGCCGAGATCGGCCTCCCGGTCTTCTCGCAGGGCGCTCATCCCTCGGTCCTCGGACGCAGGCACGTGCCGTGGGACTCCGACGTCACCATCTCGTGCGGCGGCGCCACGGTCCAGCCGGGCGACATCATCGTGGGCGACGGCGACGGCGTCATCGTGATCCCTCCCTCGCTCGCCGAGCAGGTCGCAGACGATGCTCTCGCGCAGGAGATCGAGGACGCGTGGATCGCCGAGCAGGTCGCCGCCGGACATCCGGTCGACGGCCTCTTCCCGCTCAACGCCGCGTGGCGGGAGAAGTACGAAGCCGCCACCGGCACCGGTGCCGGCTCATGACGACGGTGGCGAACTCCAGCAAGTCGGAGCAGGCGTACGCCTGGATCCGCTCACGGATCTCGGGACACGTCTTCGGCCCCGGTTACCGTCTGGTGCTGGGATCGTTGGCGGAAGAGCTCGGGATGAGCGTCGTGCCGGTGCGTGAAGCGATCCGCCGGCTCGAAGCCGAGGGCCTCGTGACGTTCGAGCGCAACGTGGGCGCGCGGGTGACCCTCGTCGACGAGAGCGAATACGCGCACACGATGCAGACGCTCGGGCTGGTCGAAGGCTCGGCCACCGCCCTCTCCGCTCCCTTCCTCGACGCCGAGGCGCTCGACGCCGCGGAGGCGGTGAACGAGCGGATGATCCAGATGCTCGGTCATCTCGACGCCCATGCGTTCACCGAGCTCAACAGGCAGTTCCATTCGCTGCTCTTCGAACCCTGCCCGAATCCGCACCTGCTCGACCTCGTGCACCGTGGCTGGGCGCGGCTGTCCGGCATCCGGGATTCGACCTTCGCCTACGTGCCCGGCCGGGCTCAGCACTCGGTCGAGGAGCACGCGCAGATCCTCGAGCTGATCCGAACGGGCGCCGACCCGCTCGAGATCGAGCTCGCCGCCCGCAATCACCGCCTGCGCACGAGGGACGCCTTCCTCGACGCGCTGCACACCCGTTCTCACCACAACTCAGGAGACGAGTCATGACCGATTCCCGCATCCCCGCAGACCTGCCCGACCACATCCAGCACTACATCGACGGAGCGTTCGTCGACTCCGTCGACGGTGACACGTTCGATGTGCTCGATCCGGTGACGAACAAGACCTACACGACCGCAGCCGCCGGCAAGAAGGCCGACATCGAGCTCGCCGTCGCCGCTGCCACGCGCGCGTTCGACGAGGGCCCCTGGCCTCGGATGCTGCCGCGGGAGCGCTCGCGGGTGCTGCACAGGATCGCCGACATCGTCGAGTCGCGGGATGCCCGCCTCGCCGAGCTCGAGTCGTACGACTCCGGCCTGCCGATCACCCAGGCGCTCGGCCAGGCCCGCCGCGCGGCCGAGAACTTCCGCTTCTTCGCCGACCTGATCGTCGCCCAGTCCGATGACGCCTTCAAGGTTCCCGGCAAGCAGATGAACTACGTCAACCGCAAGCCGATCGGCGTCGCCGGCCTCATCACGCCGTGGAACACGCCGTTCATGCTCGAGTCGTGGAAGCTCGGCCCCGCACTCGCGACCGGCAACACCGTGGTGCTCAAGCCCGCCGAGTTCACGCCGCTCTCCGCCTCGCTCTGGGCGGGCATCTTCGAGGAGGCCGGGCTGCCGCAGGGCGTGTTCAACCTCGTGAACGGCCTCGGCGAAGACGCCGGAGACGCCCTCGTGAAGCACCCCGACGTGCCGCTCATCTCGTTCACGGGCGAGAGCTCGACCGGACAGCTGATCTTCGGCAACGCCGCACCGTTCCTCAAGGGCCTGTCGATGGAGCTCGGCGGCAAGTCCCCCGCCGTCGTCTTCGCCGATGCCGATATCGAGGCGGCGGTCGACGCGACGATCTTCGGCGTGTTCTCCCTCAACGGCGAGCGCTGCACCGCCGGCTCCCGCATCCTCGTCGAGCGCTCCATCTACGAGGAGTTCGTCGAGCGCTACGCCGCCCAGGCGAAGCGCGTGAAGGTCGGCTACCCGCACGACCCGGCCACCGAGGTCGGCGCGCTCGTGCACCCCGAGCACTACGACAAGGTGATGAGCTACGTCGAGATCGGCAAGACCGAGGGCCGCCTCGTCGCCGGCGGCGGCCGCCCCGAGGGCTTCGACGAGGGCAACTTCGTCGCGCCGACGGTGTTCGCCGACGTCTCCCCCGATGCCCGCATCTTCCAGGAGGAGATCTTCGGCCCCGTCGTCGCCATCACCCCGTTCGACTCCGACGACGAGGCGCTCTCGCTCGCGAACAACACGAAGTACGGCTTGGCCGCCTACATCTGGACGAACGACCTGAAGCGCGCCCACAACTTCGCGCAGTCCGTGGAGGCGGGCATGGTGTGGCTGAACAGCAACAACGTGCGCGACCTGCGCACCCCCTTCGGCGGCGTCAAGGCTTCGGGCCTGGGCCACGAGGGCGGCTACCGCTCGATCGACTTCTACACCGACCAGCAGAGCGTGCACATCACGCTCGGCGGCGCGCACAACCCGACCTTCGGCAAGAACTGAGCAAGGACCCGACATGACCGACAAGACTGCGAAGACGCTGACCTCCTCGGGCTACTACGTGAGCCAGGAGGCTCCGATCGAGACCGCCAACCCGATCGCGACGCCCGAGAGCACTCCCCCGGACGTGCTGCGCTGCGCCTACATGGAGCTGGTCGTCACCGACCTCGCGGCCTCGCGGGTGTTCTACGTCGACGTCCTGGGGCTGTATGTCACCGAAGAGGACGACGAGGCGATCTACCTCCGCTCGACCGAGGAGTTCATCCACCACAACCTCGTGCTGCGCAAGGGGCCGATCGCCGCTGTCGCCGCGTTCTCCTACCGCGTGCGCTCGGCTGAGGATCTCGACCTCGCCGTGGCGTTCTACACCGAGCTCGGCTGCGACGTGCGCCGCAACCCGGAGGGCTTCGTCAAGGGCGTCGGCGACTCGGTGCGCGTGGTCGACCCGCTGGGCTTCCCCATCGAGTTCTTCCACCAGTCCGACCACGTCGAGCGCATGTCGTGGCGCTACGACCTGCACATCCCGGGCGAGCTCGTTCGACTCGACCACTTCAACCAGGTCACCCCCGACGTGCCCCGTGCCGTGAAGTTCATGCAGGATCTGGGCTTCCGCGTCACGGAGGACATCCAGGACGATGAGGGCACCGTGTATGCGGCATGGATGCGTCGCAAGCCCACCGTGCACGACACCGCGATGACCGGCGGCGACGGTCCGCGCATGCACCACGTCTGCTTCGCGACGCACGAGAAGCACAACATCTTGGCGATCTGCGACAAGCTCGGAGCCCTCCGCCGCTCCGACGCGATCGAGCGCGGCCCGGGCCGTCACGGCGTCTCGAACGCGTTCTACCTCTACCTCCGCGACCCCGACGGTCACCGTGTCGAGGTCTACACGCAGGACTACTACACGGGCGACCCCGACAACCCCGTCATCACCTGGGATGTGCACGACAACCAGCGCCGTGACTGGTGGGGCAACCCGGTCGTCCCGTCCTGGTACACCGAGGCCTCGCTCGTGCTCGACCTCGACGGCAACCCCCAGCCCGTCGTCGCCCGCACCGACGACTCCGAGATGGCCGTCACGATCGGCGCCGACGGCTTCTCATACACGCGACCCGGCGACGACGAGGCCATGCCGGAGTACAAGCAGGGCGAGTACAAGCTCGGCCACCAGCTCTGATCGATTCATCCGCAGGTTCGCACGCAGGTTCGCACACAGAGGAGAGACGGATGCTGTCACCTGACATCGTCGCGCAGATCGCCGGAGAGCTCGCCGAGGCCGACCGGACCCACTCCGTGATCCCCCGGATCACCGCCCGGTACCCGGACGCGACGGTCGAGGATTCATACGCGATCCAGGGGGTCTGGCGCGACTCGCAGATCGCCGCGGGACGCCGTCTCGTCGGACGCAAGATCGGATTGACGTCGAAGGCGATGCAGCAGGCCACCGGCATCACCGAGCCCGACTACGGGGTGATGTTCGACGACACCGTCTACGAGTCGGGTGCCGAGATCCCGGTCGACCACTTCTCGAACGTGCGGATCGAGGTCGAGCTCGCGTTCGTGCTCAAGCATCCGCTCGAGGGGCCCGACTGCACGCTCGACGACGCCCTCGCCGCGATCGACTACGCCGTGCCGGCGCTCGAGGTGCTGAACTCGCACATCGAGCTCGAGGGCAGGACGATCGTCGACACGATCAGCGACAACGCCGCCTACGGGGCCATGGTCCTCGGCGATGTGCACAGGCGCCCGGACGAGATCGACCTGCGATGGGTGCCCGGCGTGCTCTCGCGCAACGGCGAGATCGAGGAGACCGGAGTCGCCGCCGGCGTGCTGGGCCACCCCGCCACCGGCGTCGCCTGGCTCGCGAACAAGTTCCACCAGCACGGCGCGCGTCTCGAGGCCGGCGAGGTCATCCTGGCAGGATCGTTCACACGCCCGATGTGGGTGTCTCGCGGCGATCAGGTGCTGTGCGACTACGGACCGATGGGAACGATCGAATGCCGCTTCATCTGAGCCCCTCCTTCCGCGAGCATCTCGCCGCCTCCGATCGCCCGCTCATCGGGATGTGGGCGTGCTCCGGCAGTTCTATCGTCACCGAGGTGGCTGCGGGCTCGGGCCTCGACTGGCTGCTGATCGACATGGAGCACTCGGCCAACACGCTCGAGTCCACGCTGCTGCAGCTGCAGGTCGTCGCCGCCTATCCGATCACCCCGGTGGTGCGCGTGCCGTCCAACGACACCGTGGCGATCAAACAGGTCCTCGACCTCGGAGCACAGAACCTCATCGTCCCGATGGTCTCGTCGGCCGAGGAGGCACGCGCGGCCGTCTCGGCGACCCGCTATCCGCCAGAGGGCGTCCGAGGAGTCGGAAGCGCGCTCGCCCGCAGCGCGCGCTGGAACCGGGTCGACGGCTACCTGCGCGACTCGGCGCGGCACACCTCCCTCACCGTGCAGATCGAGACGGTCGCCGGGGTGGAGGCCGCCTCCGAGATCGTGGCGGTCGAAGGCGTGGACGCCGTGTTCGTGGGCCCGTCCGACCTCTCCGCGTCGATGGGACTGCTCGGCCAGCAGACGCATCCGGATGTCGTCGCCGCCGTCGAGCAGGTGTTCGCCGCGGTCGCGGCCGCAGGCACGCCCGTCGGCGTGAACGCCTTCGATCCCTCCGCCGCCGATGCGTACACCGCCGCCGGCGCGGACTTCGTGGCGGTCGGTGCCGACGTGGCGATGCTGGCACGCGCATCCGAGGCTCTGGCCGCCCGCTTCATCCCGGCATCCGACGACACGACCCGCGCCAGCTACTGACGCCTGCCGCTGCCCTCGAGTGGCAGGATTGACGGATGCAGAGCAGCGACGAGCCGTCATGATCCGCGCCCTCGCAGCGATGCAGGACCGAGGATTCCGCTGGTTCTTCCTCGCCCGCGCCATCACTCTGATCGCAGGGTCGATGTCGTCGATCGCGCTGGCCTTCGCCGTGCTCGAGATCGACAACGACGCACGCTCGCTCTCCCTGGTCCTGGCCGCCTTCACCGTCAGCAACATCGTCTTCCTGCTCTTCGGCGGCGTGATCGCCGACCGGCTGCCTCGCGCGCTGATCATCCAGTCCTGCTACGTCATCGACATCCTGACGGTGGGCACGATGGCCGCCCTCCTGTTCAGCGGCACAGCCACGGTTCCCCTGCTCGCTCTGCTGTCGGTGGTGAACGGTGCGTCCACCGCGTTCGTCCTCCCCGCCATGCAGGGGATCATCCCGCAGCTGACCTCCCCCGAGCACCTGCAGCAGGCCAACGCGATGCTGTCGTTCGTGCGCTCGGCGACCACGATCGGCGGCCCGATCATCGCGGGCATCGTCGTGGCCGCGGCCGGCCCCGCCTGGGCCATGGTCGTTCAGGCGATCGGCTGGGTCATCGCGATCCCCGTCCTGGCGATGGTCCGGCTGCCTCCGCCTGATCATGCGGGCGGAACCACGATGTTCCACGACCTCAGGATCGGGTGGCAGGAGTTCTGGAGTCGCACGTGGCTGTGGGTCATCGTTCTCGCCTTCATGGTCATGAACGCGATCCACATCGGCGCGTGGGGCGTCGTCGGTCCGTACATCGCCAAGAACGACGAACGGCTCGGCATCGCCGGCTGGGGGTGGGTCGTCAGCGCCGAAGGCGTCGGCATCCTGCTCATGACCCTCGTCCTGATGTGGTTCCCGCTGAAACGCCCCCTGCGCTACGGCATGATCGGCATGGCCGCGTTCGCGATCCCGCTCACCGTCCTCGGCGTGCACCCCGCGGTGGTGCTGCTCGCCATCGCCGCCTTCCTCGCCGGCGCCGGGGCCGAGGTGTTCAGCACCGGGTGGAACCTCGCGATGATGGAGAACATCCCGGGCGACAAGCTGTCCCGCGTGTCGAGCTACGACATGCTCGGCAGCTTCGTCGTGATGCCGATCGGCACCCTCGTCTACGGCTGGCTGATCACCCGCAGCGATGTCGAGACGGTGCTGGTCACCTCGGGGATCCTCTATGCCGTGCTCGCCGCCGTGACACTGGTGGTACCGAGTGTCTGGCGGATGGGCCGCCCCTCCGATGCAGTGTCCCCGCGCTCGGAGTTGGCGGATTCATAGCAATCCGGGCGAGACTGTGGGCATGACCTTCGCCGCGCTCCAGCCGCTCGCAGACCGTGCCGCACTGTTCTCCGCCCTCCGTCAGGACTCCCTGGCCACCGCCCTCGAGGACCTCGGTGACAATCGATGGGATGCCGACATGGCGGCGGGCACCCTCACCTTCACCTCGAACGCCGATGCCACGCGCCGGCTCGTGGCCCGCGCCCACCTCGTCGCGACGATCGCCCCCGGCCCCCGCTCGCTGCTCTGGGCGTGGGCGCACCCGCAGGGCGACCCTGCCGGCATCGCCGGCCAGCTGCGCGATTACGGCAGGGAGCACGGCATCCCGGAGCTGAGCGAGCAGGAGCTCCCCTTCCCCGCGGACGCCACCGGCGACGCCGACTGGATCACCGCAGCCGCCCACACGGTCGGCGCGGTCGCGGTCGAGCTCACCGGTCGAGCGCCCTACTACCTCGCGCCGGTCGGCGGGGGCACGTACGCCGTCTTCCTGCTCGATGCGCCGCTCCCCGCCCTGACCGTCGCCGCAGCCTCCATCGCCCTTCCGCGGATCCTCTCGGGCCTGGCTCTGCCTGATGCCCGGACGGCGGTCTGGGACGCCGCCCGTCTCGCCGGGTGGAACCTCACGTGGACCGACGAGGCGTTCTCGGGGGCCACGGTCGCCGACGGCACCGGCACTGCGACCTTCCGCTTCG
Organism: Microbacterium sp. NPDC079176; assembly: GCF_040686675.1. Classification (NCBI taxonomy): domain Bacteria; kingdom Bacillati; phylum Actinomycetota; class Actinomycetes; order Micrococcales; family Microbacteriaceae; genus Microbacterium; species Microbacterium sp. NPDC079176. The sequence continues at coordinate 167,306 of NZ_JBFBLM010000004.1, read as the reverse complement.
ACGAGCAGGCTCGCATCACGAACATCGAGAGCAGCCTGCACCCCCAGGGCTGAGCTCTGATGACGCCGGCGCGTCAGCGACCCATCCGCTGGCGCGCCGTCTTCATGCCCGGCCCCACGGGGACGTGCGCGGTCGCCGCCGCGAGTCCGAATGCCGGCATGTCGACGTAGACGGCCTCCAGATCCGCTGTCGGCACCTGATAGGTCTCATGCCACACGCCGACACTCCCCGTTCCCTGCAGCGTGCGCATGAAGTCGCGCCAGGGCTGCAGATGGGGTGCGTCGCGGTCGGCGGCGAACCGCTGCAGATGCTCCGGACTCTCCCAGTACGACAGCAGGATCGTCGTGCGACCGAACCAGCTGTGCACTCCGAGCATCCCCGCCTCCGGGTGCGTCGCGAGATGCTGCAGCATCGGGGGCATCTTGCTGGCCGTGCGCCACACCCTGCCGAGCTGCCACCACCGATTGGCTCGCATCCCGATCAGGAAGACCGTCACATCCGATCGTTCCGGAGCGGCCGTGAACCTGCCGGGGAAGACGTGCTGAGTCATGCGCTCTCCTTGGAACATCGTTACGTAACTGCGTTATGCAACAACGTTACGATAAGATCGATCCCATGGCAAGACCTCCCCTGTACGACGACGCCCTGCGCGACCGCCTGCTCGACGCGACGGCCGAGATGGTCGACGACAAGGGCCCGGAGCGGATCAGTCTCCGCGACATCACACAGACCGCGGGCACCTCGACCTCAGCGGTCTACGCGCTGTTCGGTGGGAAGACCGAACTGCTCGTCGCGGTCATCGAGCACGGCTTCGCGTCGTTCGGCGAGGCGCAGGCCACGGCCGAACCGGAAGGGCTCCGCGCACTCGGATTCGCGTATCGGACGTGGGCGATGGAGAATCCCGCGCTCTACCGCCTCATGTTCGGCGGCGGAGTGGCGACCGAGGACTGCCGCCCCGATGACGCGACCATGAGCACGGCGATGGCGCCGCTCGTGCGCGCGCTCGCGGCCCGCGTCGACGAACCGCAGGTCATGGCCGCCGCTCTCACCGTCTGGGCGCAGGTGCATGGAGCCGTGAGCCTCGAACTCGCCGGGGTCACTCCCCCGCTCGTCCCGTGGGACTCCGTCTACGGCACCGTGGTCGATGCGGTCGAACGCGCGTTTCCCGCGCGCTGATCCCCACCAGGCTCCGCACGGAGATGCCGCGGCATCCGAGAGTGTGTGGAATTCTGGTCAGATGAAGAACGGAATCGTCCGGTTCGCCGCGCTCTACGTGTTCAACGTCGCGGTGCTGCTGCTCATCGGCCTGTTGTCGTCGGGGGTCTCTGTCGGGTTCACCGCGCTGTGGGCGGCCGTCATCCTGACGCTCGCAGCGCTCTTCGTGAAGCCGCTGCTCACCGCGGCGTTCCGCAACGCGGCGGCGAAGTCCGCGGCCGATCGCACGAGGACCGGCGAGAAGGTCGTCCAGTACGTCCTCGTCTATCTCGTCGAGCTGCTCATCTGGGTGGCCGTCGTCTGGCTGAGCGGCGTCCGAGCCTCGGGCTTCTGGAGCTACGCGCTCCCGCCGCTCTTCCTGCTGTTCGGCTGGATGATCTACGACCAGGTCGACGACAGGCTGCGGGCGAAGGCCGGCGAGCTGTACGACGCCGTGCAGGGCAAGGTGTCGCGCCGCAAGCCGGCGCCCGCAGCCTCCACGCCCGCCCCGGAGACGACCGCCGCCGCGGAGGCGCGGGAGGAGCTCCACGACGGTCTGACCCCGGAGCAGCGGCGGATGCTCGACGAGCTGGGCTGAACGCAGACGGTCCCGATCCCGGGCCTCACCCCGATCCGCAGGCGGATCGGAAGGGGAAGTCCACGGATCGGGACCGACGATGCAGATCGAGACCGGCGACGGTCAGACCAGGCGTTCCGCCGCTTCGACGACGTTGGTCATGAGCAGGGCGACGGTCATCGGACCGACTCCGCCCGGGTTCGGCGACACCCAGCCCGCGACCTCGGCGACATCCGGGTGCACGTCTCCGAAGACGAGGTTCTTGCCCGTCTCGGGGTCGGTCTCGCGTGTCACGCCGACGTCGAGCACGGCGGCGCCCGGCTTGACGTCCTCGGCGCGGATGAGGTGCTTGACGCCCGCGGCGGCGACGATGACGTCGGCCTCCCGCAGGTACCGCGGCATGTCGACCGTGCCGGTGTGCGTGAGCGTGACCGTGGCGTTCAGGTCGCGTCGCGTCAGCAGCAGGCCGATCGAGCGACCGATCGTCACACCTCGTCCGACGACCACGACGTGCTTGCCGGCGAAGTCGTAGCCGTTGCGCAGCAGCAGCTCGATGACACCGCGCGGCGTGCACGGCAGCGGGGTGTGGATCGGGTTGTTGACGTTGAGCACGAGTCGACCGAGGTTGGTCGGGTGCAGTCCGTCCGCATCCTTCGCCGGGTCGATCCGCTCGAGGATCGCGTCCGTGTCGATGTGCTTCGGCAGCGGCAGCTGCACGATGTATCCGTGGCAGTCCGGATCGGCGTTGAGCTCGTCGATCAGCGCCTCGACGTCGGCCTGGGTGGCATCGGCCGGCAGCTCGCGTTGGATCGAGTTCATCCCGATCGCCTCGGACTGACGGTGCTTCATACCGACGTAGAGCTGAGATGCCGGGTCGGCTCCGACGAGAACGGTCGCGATGCCGGGCACCACGCCCTTCGCCTTCAGCGCGGCGACCCGTTCGGTGAGCTCGGCCTTGATCGCGGCCGACGCCGCCTTGCCGTCGAGGATCTTCGCGGTCACTGCTGCAGGTCCGGGTAGAGCGGGAAGCCTGCGGCGAGCGCATCGACACGCGCACGGAGCGCCTCGACGTCGGCGCCGGGGAGCAGCGCGAGTGCGATCACGTCGGCGACCTCAGTGAACTCGGCGTCGCCGAAGCCGCGGGTGGCGAGTGCCGGCGTCCCGATGCGCAGACCCGAGGTGACCATCGGCGGGCGCGGGTCGTTCGGCACCGCATTGCGGTTGACGGTGATGTGGATGTCGTGCAGCAGGTCCTCGGCCTGCTTGCCGTCGATCGCGGCGTCACGCAGGTCGACGAGCACCAGGTGCACGTCGGTGCCGCCGGAGCGCACTCCGATGCCGGCATCCTTCACATCCTGCTGCGAGAGACGCTCGGCGAGGATGGACGCTCCGCGCAGCGTGCGCTCCTGGCGCTCCTTGAACTCCGGGGTGCCCGCGAGCTTGAACGCCGTCGCCTTCGCGGCGATCACGTGCATCAGGGGGCCTCCCTGCTGCCCCGGGAACACAGCCGTGTTGAGCTTCTTCGCGAGGTCGGCGTCGTTCGTCAGGATGAAGCCCGAACGGGGGCCGCCGATCGTCTTGTGCACGGTCGACGAGACGACGTGCGCGTGCGGCACCGGGTTCGGGTGGAGGCCGGCGGCGACGAGGCCGGCGAAGTGCGCCATGTCGACCCAGAGCAGCGCGCCGACCTCGTCGGCGATCGCACGGAAGGCGGCGAAGTCGAGCGTGCGCGGGTATGCCGACCAGCCGGCGATGATGACCTTCGGCTTGTGCTCGAGGGCGAGGCGACGCACCTCGTCCATGTCGATGGTCGAGGTCTCGGGGTCGACGCCGTAGGCGACGATGTCGTACAGGCGGCCGGAGAAGTTGATCTTCATGCCGTGAGTGAGGTGACCGCCCTGGTCGAGGGCGAGGCCGAGCAGCGTGTCGCCGGGCCGAGCGATCGCGTGCAGCACGGCGGCGTTCGCGGATGCTCCCGAGTGCGGCTGGACGTTGGCGAACTCCGCGCCGAACAGGTCCTTGGCGCGCTGGATCGCGAGCTCCTCCGCGACGTCGACCTCTTCGCAGCCGCCGTAGTAACGACGGCCGGGGTATCCCTCGGCGTACTTGTTCGTCAGCACCGAGCCCTGGGACTGGAGCACGGAGACGGGCACGAAGTTCTCGGATGCGATCATCTCGAGGAACGTCTGCTGCCGTGCGAGCTCTCGGTCGAGGACCTGTGCGATCTCGGGGTCGACCTCGGAGAGTGGGGCGTTGAAGTAACGGTCGGTCATGACATGCTCCTCTGACAACGGATTCGAAGGGTGTACCTATCGGCCCAGGCGCGCGGTCGAATTCCGTGGTCAGTCGCTCCCCGGTGGTAGTCCACCCAGACGCCAGTCGCGACGTGAGAAAGCATAGCGGATTTCCCTGTGCTGCCGACTCTGCGCACGGTAGGTTTTGTTCATGGTCCTTCCCCATTCCATGCCCCTTGTTCCTCTTCCCGCTTCCTCCATCGCCGTGGATGGTCGGCTGCCCGTCTCCGACGGCTTGCGAGTCATCGGCGACTCCCCCGCGGCGGCCCAGCTCATCGACGCCGTCGCGCGCCGCAGCGGCATCCGGCTGTCGCACTCGACGGACAGCGACGGCGCCGGCGACGGCGTCGCGTCGACGATCGTCCTGCGGATCGACCCCACCACGGCGCCCGAAGGATACGGGCTCACAGTCGGCGACTCCGTCGAGATCGTGGGCGGCGACGAGGCCGGACTCTTCTACGGCATGCAGACGCTGCTGCAACTGCTCCGCGAGGACGACGAGGGATGGGCGTTCCTGCGCGCCGAGATCACCGACGCGCCACGATTCGCACGTCGCGGCGTCATGCTCGACGTCACGCGTCACTTCTTCGACGTCGATGAGGTCAAGAAGTTCATCGACAGCACCAGTGCCCTGAAGTTCAATCACCTGCACCTGCACCTCAGCGACGACCAGGGCTGGCGCATCCAGATCGACTCGTGGCCGAAGCTCACCGAGCTCGCCTCGTCGACGGCCTCCCTCGGCGACCCCGGCGGCTTCTACACGAAGGACGACTATCGCGAGATCGTCGCGTACGCCGCTGAGCGGCACATGGTCGTGATCCCTGAGATCGACCTCCCCGGTCACACGCACGCCATCGGCGTCGCGTATCCGGAGCTCGTCGAGGATCCGGTCATGAACGACAGCCTGATCGCCGAATCGGCGCGCCTGGGGCAGCCGCTCCCCGTCGCAGGCGAGCCCTATCTCGGGTGGGGCGTCGGGCACTCGAGCGTCCGCATCCATGAAGAGCGCACCTACGAGTTCGTCCGTGACGTCGTGCGCGAGCTCGCCGAGATGACCCCGGGTCCGTACATCCACATCGGCGGCGACGAGTCTCTCGGCACCCCGCAGGCGGACTTCGATCTGTTCGTCGAGCGCGCCACCGCGATCGTGTTCGAGGAGGGCAAGATCCCCGTCGCCTGGCACGAGGTGGGCGCAGCGAAGGACATCGCCGAGGGGACGATCGGCCAGTACTGGGGCAAGACGACGCCCGAGGGATCGCACGCTGAGGAGGCGGCGCACTTCGTCGAGCGCGGCGGGGCGCTCATCATGTCGACCGCCGACGTCGCCTACCTCGACATGAAGTACACCGAGGATTTTCCGCTCGGACTCACCTGGGCCGCGATCATCGATGTCCGCAGGGCGTACGAGTGGGAGCCGACCGCTGTGCTCGACGTCCCGGAGTCCGCGATCCTCGGCATCGAGGCTCCGCTGTGGAGCGAGACCACCCGCACCCTGAGCGAGGTCGAGCAGCTGGTCTTTCCGCGGGCCGCCGCTCAGGCGGAGGTCGCGTGGTCACCGCGCGACGCCGACGGCCGGGACTGGGAGTCGTTCCGCGGGCGACTCGGCGCACTCGCCCCGCTGTGGAAGGCTGAGGGCGTGGACTTCCACCCCGCAGACGAGATCCCCTGGAGCGAGCGATGACATCCGTTTCGACAGCGACGGGATCGGTCGTCATCCACTCGGCCCGACTGATCGACCACGGCGTCGAGGTCGCGGACGCCTGGGTTCGCATGGAACACGGGCGGGTCGCCGCTCTCGGCACCGGCCAGACGTGGGCCCCCGCCGATGAGGTCGTCGACGCGACCGTCGTCGCCGGGCCGGATGCCGTGCTCACACCCGGATTCATCGACATCCACTGCCACGGCGGCGCCGGAGCGTCGTTCGACGACGGGCCGGAGGCGATCCGCTCGGCTCGCGCTCTGCACCGCGCTCATGGCACGACACGATCGGTGATCTCCCTCGTCACCGCCCCCGTCGACGCCCTCGCTCGACGCGTGGCGCAGATCGCCGACCTGATGGAGTCGGATGCCGACATCCTGGGTTCGCATCTGGAAGGGCCGTTCCTCGACCCGGCGCACCACGGAGCTCACGAGCCGTCGCTGCTGCGCACTCCGACACGAGACGACGTCGCCCGCCTGCTCGACGCCGGCCGCGGGACGATCCGGCAGGTGACGATCGCACCGGAGCTCCCCGGCGGTCTCGAGGCGATCCGGATGATCGTGGACGCCGGCGCTGTCGCAGCGGTGGGACACACGAGTGCGGATGCCGCGACTGCGGACGCGGCATTCGAGACCGGCGCCTCCGTGCTGACCCACGCCTTCAACGCCATGCCCGGAATCCATCACCGAGCGCCGGGGCCGGTACTGGCGGCGGCGGCCGACCGCCGCGTCGTGCTCGAGGTGATCGCCGACGACATCCACCTCGACCCGCACGTGGTCAAGCTCGTGTTCGACTCGGCACCCGGTCGCGTCGCACTCATCACGGATGCCATGGCGGCTGCCGGCAGCGCCGACGGGCACTACGACCTGGGTGCGGTGAGCGTGACGGTCCTCGACGGCATCGCGCGCGCGGACGACACGGGATCGATCGCGGGGTCGACGCTCACCCTCGACGTGGCGCTGCGCAGGGCGACCGCGGCGGGCGCACCTCTCACGGAAGCCGTCCGGGCGCTCACCGAGACACCGGCGGGAGCGATCGGATACGGCGACCGGATCGGTCGCCTGGCGGTCGGGTTCGTCGCTGACGCGGTGCTGCTGAACGCACAGCTGCAGGTCGCTCGCGTGTGGGTCGGCGACCGGCCGTAGCCCGGTGCGGGTGAGGGGCCGCCGTTCCCCAGATCGGCGACCCCGTCACAATTCCCCCCACGTTGCGAGAGCTGGCGGGCCGAGCGCTCCTCCCCCGAGGTGCCCGACCCACCATGCCGGTGCACTTACCCCTTGCACCAGCGCCTGAGCTCCGCCCCCCGGTGGAGCCCCATGGCTGTCTCTAGTGATGAGACGACGTCGACGCCGATTCATTACGCGATTTCTCAGATCTTTTTTCACGGTTCTTCCGCGCGCCCGACTGATCTGCCCGTGATCAGGTCTTTATTCGCCCCCGGTCTTCTGCGAGCACTTTTCGAGAAGGGGTGGCAAGCCTGAGAGATAGGAGAGAGAATGGAGATGACGCGTGATGAAAATGGGGTTCACGCGTCTCTTCATGTGGAGGCGCACTCGCGCTCCACGACAGATGGATGACAGTGGATCAGGACAGCACTTCACACGAGGAAACGATCGCCGACGCCGATCTCGTCCTGCGCACCCGCTCGGGTGACGCGGCGGCCTTCGGCGAACTGTGGAGGCGGCACTATCCCTCCGGCATGTCGGTCGCGCGATCTATCACGTCGTCGATCGACCCCGACGACCTCGTGCAGGAGTCCTACACCCGCATCTATCAGGCGATCATCAAGGGCGGCGGACCGAACGGATCGTTCCGCGCCTACCTGTTCACGAGCATCCGCAACACCGCCGCCGCGTGGGGCCGCTCTCGACGCGAGTCCGCCATCGACGAGCTCGACTCCGTCGCCGATCCCGACAGCACAGACCAGGCCGCCAACGAGGCCCTCGATCGCAGCCTGACTGCGCAGGCGTTCCGCAGCCTGCCCTCCCGCTGGCAGGAAGTGCTCTGGTACACAGAGATCGAGCAGATGAAGCCGCAGGAGGCCGCGACCCTGCTCGGCATGAAGTCCGGCGCCGTCTCGCAGCTGGCTTTCAGAGCGCGTGAAGGACTTCGCGAAGCGTGGATCCAGGCTCACCTCCGCAGCGCGGCCGAAGGTTCCGACTGCCGGTGGACCATCGAGCACCTGGGTGCCTACTCGCGCGGCAACCTCAGCACGCGAGACCACAACCGTCTCGAGCAGCACCTCGACCAGTGCGCACGCTGCATGATCGTCGCGGCTGAGGCGAAGGACGTCTCCAAGCGGCTGGCCCTCGTGCTGCTGCCGCTCGTCCTCGGAGTCACGGGTTCCGCAGGCTACCTCGCCACCCTCCAGGGTGGCGGTACGCCCATCGTCGCGCTCGCGGCCATGCCCTCGGGGATCACCGAGGGAGCTGTCGTGGCTGCGGGAGGCGGAACAGCCGCCGCCGGATCGTCGAGCGGCACCGGTGGAGCCGGCGCGACCGGCGCAGGCACAGCGACCGGTGGCGGAGCCGGTGGCACGGCGACCGGAGGCATCTTCAGCGGAGTCGGTGCGCTCGTCAGCGCAGGATCGGCGGCCCTCGTGGTCGCCGGCGTCGTGGCGGCCGCCACAATCATCCCGAGCCTCACGGGCGCGACGCCCGCGGCATCGATGCCGAGTGCGGGCGACAGCGATTCCTCGTCGATCAGTGCAGACGTCGGGCCCGACGAGTCGATGTCCGACGACAAGACGCCGATCGTCGATGAAGCGGAGACCGAGCCCGAGCCCGTCACCCCGCCCGTCGAAGCACCCGTCACCCCCCAGCCCGCTGAGGACATCGCGCCGGCGATCGTCTCACCCCCGGCCCCGACCGAGTCGACCGCGCCGGCACTGCCCGAGTCCACGTCCCCTCCCGTGGACGAAGAGCCTGACGACGAGAACCCCGACGGCGAGAACCCCGATGGCGAGGTCCCGGGCGAGAACCCCGGAGAGACCCCCGGAGAAACCCCCGGCGGCGAAACCCCCGGCGAGAACCCCGGAGAAACCCCCGGCGGCGAAACCCCCGGCGAGAACCCCGGAGAAACCCCCGGCGGCGAAACCCCCGGCGAGAACCCCGGAGAAACCCCCGGCGGCGAAACCCCCGGCGAGAACCCCACGGAACCGGCCGCGCCGACGACTCCGATCGAAGTGAGCCTCGCGAGCATCTGCCTCGACGCACGCGCTGTCACCTATGTGACCGTGAATGTGTCCGGCGAACCGGGCGCGGACATCGAAGCGCTGCTCGGCGGACGCCGCGGCGGCGTCGACGGCACATCGCTGAGTGACGCAGGGACCGGCACGATCGAGTTGCGCCCCGGTCTCGTCCAGATTCTCCTCGGCGCGCCCCTCGAGGTCCACTACGTGACGGCGTCCGGTCCGATGCTGCCGACGACCACGAGCCTCTCGGCTCTCGGGGTGACCCTCGGTTCCGTGGCCCTCGCTCCCTCGTGCGGAGGGCCGGCTGCGGATCCCGCCGAGACGGTACCCTCCGAGCCGACTCCGGACGACGCTATCGCGCCGATCCCCGAGCCGACGGACGAGGCAGCACCCGCTGCCCCGACCGAGTCCCCGGACGCCGAGGCGTCCCCTGAGACGCCGGCACCCGAGACGGAGGCCCCGGCCGCTCCCGTCGAGACCGCTCCTCCGGCAGAGCCCGTGACCGAGGACCAGACCGCCCTTCCGGCAGAGCCGGCCCCCGCTGACGACACCGCGCCCGCCGACCAGACCGCGCCGGTCGACCAGGTGGCCGCAGACGAGGCCGCGCCCGCGCTCTGACCCGCCATCGGCGGCGAATAGACTGGATCCATGTCCCAGGATCCCGCCTCCGTTCCCGGCGTCGACCGCCCCACCATCACCGCTCTCGACGTCGTCCGATCGGTCGTCCTGATCGTCGCAGTGGGCACCCTCGCCCTGTGGGGATTCGCCACCTGGCCCTTCCCGTACAACGTCATCCTCGGCATCGGGGCTCCGGTCGTCGTGATCCTGATCTGGGCGCTCTTCCTCTCGCCGCGACCCGTCCTGCGACTGCATCCGTTCCTTCGCGTCGTCGTCGAGCTGCTGATCTACGTCGGCGTCACGATCGCGTGGTGGCTGATGGACCAGCCCCTCATCGGCATCGCGTTCGCCGTGGTCGCCGTCGGCGCCGGCGTCGTGAGCGGCCGGCGTCGCATCCGATGAGCGCCCTCGACCTGCTCGTCGCCGCGCTCGGCGACATCGTCGACACCGATGCGACGGTCCTCGAAGAAGCCCGCGCCGACAGATCCGGGCATGCGGCGCCCGGGCGGCCGCTCGCGGTCGTGCACGCCGAGACGGTCGCGCACGTCCAGACGGTGATGCGCATCGCGACCGAGACGGCGACCCCTGTCGTGGTGCGTGGCGCCGGCACCGGTCTCGCCGGCGCGGCGAACGGCGGCGATGGCGAGATCGTGCTGTCCACTCGCCGGATGACCGCGATCCACGAGATCCGGGCCGACGACCTGCTTGCCGTCGTCGAACCCGGAATCCTCAACGCCGACCTCAACGACGTACTCGCGGAGCACGGACTCTGGTGGGCGCCGGATCCTGCGAGCCGTGCGATCTCGACGGTCGGCGGCAACATCGCCACCGGAGCGGGTGGGCTGCTCTGTGCGAAGTACGGCGTCGTGCGAGACGCGGTCCTCGGTGTCGACCTGGTTCTCGCCGACGGCCGACTGCTGCACCTCGGCCACCGCAGCGTCAAAGGCGTGACAGGACTCGACCTCACCTCGCTCGTGATCGGCTCCGAGGGCACGCTGGGCGTGGTCGTCGGCGCCACCCTCAAGCTGCGCCGACTGGTCGAGGGAACGACCTGCACCGTGACGGCCGTCTTCCCCGATGTGCGTGCCGCAGCGTCCGCCTCGGCCGCGGTCACCGCCTCGGGTGCGCAGCCGGCGATCATGGAGCTGATGGACTCCGCGAGCCTCGCCGCCGTCGCAGCCCTGCTCGACCTTCCCTCGCCCGTGGCCGGGAGCGCCCAGCTGACGATCCAGACCGATGGTCCGGCGGCAGTGGCCGAGGCGACGATGATCTCCGACATCCTGACGGCTCATCAGGGTGTGACCGAGGTCTCCCATGACCGCGAAGAAGGAGAGCGCCTCCTGGCCATCCGGCGTGCCATGCACCCCGCCATGTCGGCGCTCGGCACGACCCTCATCGAAGACGTGTCGGTGCCGCGCAGCGCCATGCCCGCCATGTTCGACGAGATCGCCCGCATCGAGAAGGCCTACTCGATGGCGATCCCCACGGTCGCTCACGCGGGCGACGGCAACCTGCATCCGAACTTCATCTTCGAGGGCGCAGAGCCTCCCGCTGAGGTCTGGGCGGCGGCGGACGAGCTGTTCCGGGCCGCGATCGCGCTCGGCGGCACGCTGACTGGAGAGCACGGCATCGGAACGCTGAAGAGCCGCTGGTTGGCCGACGAGCTCGGAGACGACCAGTGGGAGCTGCAGCGTCAGATCACTCGGGTGTTCGATCCGCTGGGAATCCTCAACCCCGGCAAGGTCTTCGCGCCCGATGCCTGACATCCACGTCAGCGCCGCGGTCATCGTCGATGACGCCGGCAGGGTGCTCGTCGTGCGCAAGCAGGGCACGACGCGCTTCATGCAGCCCGGCGGCAAGCCCGAGCCCGGGGAGACCCCGTCGCAGACGCTGATCCGCGAGCTGCACGAAGAGCTCGGCCTTCGCCTGGATGAGGTCGATCTGGAGCCGCTCGGCACGTTCGTCTCCGAGGCGGCCAACGAGCCCGGTCACCGAGTCGTGGCCGACGCGTTCTCGGTGTCCATCGCCGCGGCGGAGGTCGTCGTCCAGGCGGAGCTCGCCGAGCTGCGATGGATCACACCCGCGGATGCCGAGACGCTGCCGCTGGCGCCGCTCAGCATCGAGCACCTGCTGCCGCTGGCGTGGCCGACGACTCGCCCCTGAGAGCCGGCCGCGTCAGATCCCCTGCCAGCTCGGCTTGTTCGCGAAGGTGTAGCGGTAGTAGTCGGCGAGCTTCAGCCGGGACGCCGCGGCCTCGTCGACGACGACGGTCGCGTGCGGGTGCAGCTGGATCGCCGAACCCGGGAGGATGGCCGACAGCGGCCCCTCGACGGCATCCGCCACGGCCTGTGCCTTGCCCTCTCCGAAGGCGAGCAGCACGAGGTGCCGAGCGCGAAGGATCGTGCCGAGCCCCTGGGTGATGCAGTGCATGGGCACGTCGTCGATCGAGTCGAAGAAGCGGGCGTTGTCGTCGCGGGTCTGCTCGGTGAGGGTCTTCACGCGCGTGCGCGAGGCGAACGACGAGCCGGGTTCGTTGAAGCCGATGTGTCCGTCGGTGCCGATGCCGAGGATCTGCAGATCCACTCCTCCGGCCGCGTCGATCGCGGCCTCGTAGTCGTCACCTGCGTGCTGGATGGTGGCCTGTGCGCCGTTGGGCACATGGATCCGTCGCGGGTCGAGCCCGAGCGGCTCGACGACCTCGCGGGTGATGACCGAGCGGTAGCTCTCGGGATGAGCGGGGTCGATCCCGACGTACTCGTCCAGGGCGAAACCGCGCACCTGCGAGACGTCGCGACCCGCGAGCCTGTCTCGCAGTGCCTTGTAGACGGGGAGGGGTGTCGAACCGGTGGCGAGGCCGAGCACGGCGTCCGCACGTCCGTCGATCAGCTCGACGATCTCGGCGGCGACGAGCGCGCCTGCCGCTTCTGCGTTCTCGACGATGACGACTTCAGCCATGAGAAACGGTCTCCTTAGAGGGGGTGGTTGCGCCGACGACCGCGGCCCCGAAGGCCGCGGCGGGAGAGCCGGCAGGGAGCAGTTCGATCCTGTCGTCCAGGTGGAGCGAGCGCATGAAGGGCGAGGCCTCGGCATCGGACCGGAGAGCGTCGCGGATGCCCGTGTAGAGCCTGTCGCCGAGCGAAGTGAGGCCGCCGCCGATGATCACGCGTTCGACGTCGGCGGAGAGCACGAGCGCACGCACCGCCGCGGCCCCGCCGTGGAAGAGATCGGCGCGGAGCGCGAGCGCCCGTTCGTCACCGGTGTCGGCTGCGTCGAAGATGTCGCGCACCGGGAGCGCACCGGGACGATCCCAGGCTCGGGCGAGCGCGCCTCCGCCGCAGAAGGTCTCGATGCAGCCGCGCTGTCCACAGCCGCAGAGACGGCCGTTCGGGTCGACCGAGAGGTGCCCCACCTCGCCGGCCGTGCCTCGCGCGCCACGCCAGATCGTGCCGTCGACGACGATCCCGGCAGCGACCCCGGTGCCGAGATTGAGATAGGCCATCGACCCGTCGACGCCGCGCAGCACCGCAGCCCCGAGGGCGGCCGCTTTCACGTCGTTCTCCACGCGGACGGGGATACCCAGCTGTCGACCGGCGCGCCCGGCGAGATCCAGGGACTCGACGCCGAGATTCACGGCATGGAGCACCCGACCGGTGTCGGCGTCGACCAGCCCGGGGATCCCGACGCCCACCGATCTGACCGACGAGCGAGCGAATCCTCCCTCGTCGGCGAGCGCATCGACCGTCTCGAGGATGCTGACGACGACTGCCTCCTCACCCCAGCCGGTGGGTCGGCGCAGGCGCGCCAGAATGTCTCCGTCCGCGGATACCGCGACGGCATCGATCTTGGTTCCGCCGACGTCCAGGCCCACTCGTATGGGCCGACCGGACAGGTCGACGGCGAGCGCATCCGTCATCGGATGGTGCCCCTGCTCGTCTTCGGCTCGGGGACGCGGTCGCTCCCGCAGGCACGGATCACGAGACGCCCAGCTGGCTGGACAGCACCATCACGGCGGCACCGCGCAGGACGATGTCGTCCTGGTGGGTGCGGCGGATGAGCGCGTCCTCGAAGACGCCCTCGAGCGTGCGCGCGTGCAGGGTCTCGACCGCGGCGTCGATCAGCACGCCGTCGAGCAGATCCTCGGGACCCGAGAGCACGACCTCGGACAGATCGAGTGCCGCGACGATCGGGGCGATCGCGATGCCCATGCGGGTTCCCGCATCGCGGAGGATCTCGTCGCGCGATCCGGGGGCGTCTGCGATGGCGGGACGCAGCCGCGTCTCACTCAGCCACGCTTCGAGGCAGCCGTCTTTGCCGCACGCGCAGCGGGGTCCACCGTCGGTGCCCACGACGACGTGGCCGATCTCGCCCGCTGCGAAGCGACTGCCGAGCAGCGGCTGGCTGCCGGTGATGACGCCGGCTCCGACTCCGCGACCGATCTTGATGAGCATGAAGTCGGCCTTCGCCTCGCCGAACGTGTACTCGGCGAGCACCGCGGCGTTGGCGTCGTTGCGCACGAGGACCGGCAGATCGAGATCGACGCCCAGCTTCGCCTCGAGAGGGAGATTGCTCCACCCGAGGTTGGGCGAGCTGAGCACGACGCCGTCAGGACGCACGACACCGGGGCTGCCGATCCCGACGCCGAGGATGGGCTGCGTGGCCGTCTCGGCGAGCGCTCGGGCCAGCTCCAGCGTGGCGGCGTAGGCGGCGTCGCCGTCTGCGCTCTCGGGTCGCGGCACCTCACGGCGCTCGAGCACGTCGCCGTCGAGGCTGAGCAGAGCGCCGACGAAGGCATGGGGGCCGGAGAGATCGATCCCGATGATCTGGTGCCCGACTCGGTCGATGTCGATGAGGATCGGAGGCTTGCCCGGTCCGACCGTCTCGCGCACTCCCATCTCGACGACGATGCCGTCGGAGATGAACTCCGCGACGAGGTCGGAGATGGTGACCCGAGTGAGGCCGGTCTCGCGAGAGAGGTCCGCTCGACTCATCGCTCCCGAGTGATAGAGCGTCTGCAGCACGAGCGCGCGGTTGTGACCGCGAGCGTGTTCCGGGAGCACCTTCGAGCGAGAGCGCAGGTGGCGCCCCGGGCCGAAGGCGTGCGCGCTCGCGGCGACGTAATCTGGCGACGTCGAAGGACGCGATCCATCCGATACGGACATGTTTGTTAGTAGACCTTACGAACATAAATTTCGCAACCCCTGCCACAGTTAGCACAGGGAGGGTTACGGAAACGTTACATTATGCCGAGAGTACTCCGGCGGCGGTGCCCGACGAGTCCGCCAGGCCTTCGACGAGGCCCGCGACTATCGCCTGCCGCGCCTCGCGTGTCAGAGGCTTCCCCGGCACTCCAGGACGCCTCTGCGCGGGCGTCGGACCGTCGAGAGGACGATACCGCACACCGGACTCGGCGAGGCGTCTGAGATGGACGGGAAGACGTCGCGCGAACCCCTCATACGAGGGTGGTTCGCCGCCGTCCCACAGCCGTTCGGCGATCGCTGCGAGACGAGGGAACATCGCGAAGTCGACCCGATCTCTCGTCGGGAGGTGCTCGGTCCACACGTTGGCCTGTCCGCCGACCGCGCCGTCCTCGATGCGCAGCGTGTAGGCCTGCTCGATCGGCAGCGGCGGGCCGACCCGGATCGGCTCCTCCGCCGACTCCGACTGGGGGTAGTCGAGATACACCTCGAGGTCGGGGCACGCGATCACGGGGATGCCGCGCCTCAGCGCCTCGCGCATCGCGACGGGACCCCGCCACGCGAGGATCCGCACACCCTCGGGGACATCGCCCTCGAGCACCTCGTCCCATGCCAGGGCGATGCGCCCACGGCTGCGGAGGTGGGCGACGAAGTGATCGGTGAACCAGGGCTGCACGTCGTGGGGAGTCGCGAGACCGAGCTCGCCCATCCGCTCGCGCGCAGCGGCGCTCTGCGCCCACTCGGTGACCGGCACCTCGTCGCCGCCGATGCCGATCCACGGAGAGTCGAAGAGGTCGCACAGGGCGTCGATCGCCGCACGCCCGAACGCGAGGGCGTCATCCGTCGGCGCGAGGGTGCGAGGGTTCACGCCGAAGCGCGACCACGGCGCGACAGCTCGCTCGCTCGCATCCGTGTTGCCGAGCGCGGGGTACGCGGCGAGCGCCGCCTGGATGTGCCCGGGCAGTTCGACTTCCGGCACGACCGCCACGAATCGCTCCGCGGCGTAGGCGACCAGGTCGCGCAGCTCCGCATCCGTGTAATGACCCTCGTGCAGCCCCGGCACCACTGTGGCGTGCGGCCCGTGGCCCCGCTGTGTCTCCTCGCGGCGCGCGCCCACCTCTGTGAGCAGCGGATAACCCGGCACCTCGAAGCGCCAGCCCTGATCGTCGGTGAGGTGGAGGTGCAGCACCGTGAGATGGTGGTCGGCCATCAGATCGACGAGTCGCTTCAGGTCCTCGACCGGGCGGAAGTGCCGCGCGACATCGAGCATGACCCCCCGCCACGTGTGAGCCGGAGCAGACTGCCATGTTCCTGCGGGGATCCGAGCGCGATCGGAGCCGGGCTCGCGCAGCTGCCGGAGCAGCGTGACGCCCCGGAACACGCCCGCCGCACTCGCCCCCGCGACGTCGATTCCGTCGGCGGTCACCGTCACGCGGAATGCCTCGGCGCCGACACGCGCTCGGGCGAACGGCTCCCCCGCGAGAGACTCGTCGATCCTCAGCGTGATCGCGGGTGCCGCCTTCGCGGTTTCGAGATGCTCGCCGAGACGGGATGCGCTCGCGACGAGGGCTTCCGGAGCCGACACCGAGGTGTGAACCGTCCACTTGAACGGCTCGGCAGCGGGATCGATCACCGACGGGATGTTCGGGACCGGGGCACGATGCGCGGCGGGCGTCATTCGCAGCGCTCGACCCGGTGTCGCGCCGCACGCGTGTCCCGCCAGCACCACCGGCACACCGCCGACGAGCACCTCGTCGACGCCGATCGGCGCCTCGTGGGGAGCATCGAAGGTCGCCCCCGCCGTGATGGTCTCGGGATCGAACAGCACGAGGTCGGCCGTGGCTCCCTCGCGGATCACACCCCGCGGCGCGTCACCCCGGTCAAGGCCCAGCCGCATCGCCGGCGTCCCGGACAGGTGCTGCACAGCCTGTTCGAGGGAGAGCACCCCGAGTTCTCGCACGTAGTGCCCGAGGTAGCGCGGGAAGGTCCCTCGGCCCCGCGGATGCGGCCTCGCGCCGATCAGGATCCCGTCGCTGCCGCCGCTGTGCCGCGGGTGCCGCATGATCGTGCGGACGTTCTCCTCGTCGCCGATGTGCATCAGGATGCCGGTGGCCCCCGCATCCTCGAGGATCGTGTCCAGCACCACGTCGACCGAGCGCCTGCCGGACGACTCGGCGATCTCCGCGACGGTCCGTCCGACGAGGTCCGCGAGTTCGGGCGACGAGGTGCCGGAGATCTGGATGGCCGACCAGTCGGCACGCTCCCCGTGGAAACCGTCGCAGCCGATCTCCTCGAGCTCGACGCGGACGGTCTCGCGTCCGCTCTCATCGAGCGCAGCGAGGGTCGCGAGCAGGTCGCCGCTCTCGGCCAGTCGGCTCGGAAGCAGCGCCGCGAGCGTGGTGGCACCGGGAAGATAAGGGTAGGTGTCGAGGGTCACGTCGACGCCGTCGTCGAGGGCCTCATCGACCAGAGCGAGCAGCTCTGCCGCACGCCCGCGGTTCGGAGCGAAGTTCATGGTCGCATGCGTGAGATGGATCGGGCACCCGGTGCGACGGCCGATGTCGAGCGCCTCCCGATAGGCGTCCAGGGCTCCCCCGCCGTAGCTTCGGGTGTGGGGCGCCCAGTAGCCGCCGCGTTCGGCGACGACTCGGCAGAGCGCTTCCAGCTCCGCCGTGTCGGCGTACATCCCCGGGGTGTAGGTCAATCCGCTCGACATGCCGAACGCGCCTGCGTCGAGCGCCGCGCCGAGGATGCCGGACATCGCTGCGATCTCCGCAGGTGTGGCCGCCCGGTTCTCGTGACCGACCACCATCATGCGCAGATTGCCCTGCGGCACCAGGACCGCGGCGTTGCCCACCGCGGCCGAGTCGATCGCAGCGAGCAGGTCATCCATCGAACGCCAGGGGACGGCGGGCGGCATGCCGTTCCAGCCCGCGATCTGAGCCGGGATCACCGCAGCCGTCGCGTCGTCCAGCGGGGCATAGCCGAGCCCGTCCTGGCCGAGCACCTCCGTCGTGACGCCCTGGAGGATCTTCGCGTCGTGGGCTGCTCCCTGCAGCACGGCCAGCTCGCTGTGCGCGTGCATGTCGATGAACCCGGGAGCCAGCACCCGCCCCGCCCCCGCGACCTCCACCGCATCCGCCGGCAGTTCCAGGACCCTCTCATCTCCGTCGCGGATCACCGCGACGATGCGGGCTCCTTCGACCGCGACGTCGGCCGCGAACCTCTCGGCTCCGGTGCCGTCGACCACGGTGACGCCTCGGTACACCCGCACGGGCTTCTCGGTGCTCAGAAGCATGTCGCGACCGCTCCGATCACCCGGGGGTCCGCCGCATCCGGGTCATCGATGACCGCCACCACGCGCCATTTGTCGAAAGCCGTGCAGGGATGCGACAGCCCGAGACGCACCACGTCGCCGACGGAGACATCTGCCCCGTCTGCAAGAGCGAGGAAGGCGTGCTGGTCGTTCAGGGCCGTGATCCGCCCCTCGACCGATTGCGGGACCGGCAGGTCGAGGTCGAACGGCACATCTCGACGGCCCGCGTCCAGCAGTGCGAGTCCCTCTTCGGGCTGCGAGACGACGCGCGACCACGCGTGCATGGCGGATCGCAGCGGCGCCGTCGATGTCAGGGCGCCGAACGGCGACATGCGCGAGTAGAAGCCGTCATCGTGGATCTGGAACGCACCCGACCGCAGCACGATGTCGGCATCCGCTCCGTGAGGGGCCAGGATCGCCGCTGCCCGGTCGGGGAAGGCGCTGCCTCCTGCGCTGAGCACGGGCCGAACGCCGGGCGGATACTCGAGGCGACGGTGCAGGTCGACGAGTGTGGACAGATAGGCGTCGACGGCGGCGACAGACGCCTCCGACCGGTCGGGACCGAACGGTCCTTCGTAGCCGGCTACTCCGGCGAGCCGCAGACCGGGGGCCGCGACGATCGCCTGGGAGATGCGCTCCCCCGCTTCCACGCTGCGTGCGCCCGTGCGCCCGCCCCGGCCACCGAGTTCGACGAGCACGTCGAGAGGACGCTCGGCGTCGTGAAGCGCGTCGGCGAGGATGCCGACGGTCTCGACGGAGTCCGCCCAGCAGAGGATCCGGAGATCGCCCGCCGCAGCGAGCAGAGCGCCGAGGTGGTGCGCGGCGCCACGATCCGTGACGGCGTTCGCGATGAGCACGGTGGAGACCCCTGCCTCCACCGCGACTTCGGCCTGCCACGGCGTCGCGACGGAGATCCCCCATGCGCCGGCATCGAGCAGCCGCTGCCAGAGCGCCGGTGCCATCGTCGTCTTGCCGTGCGGTGCGAGGACGACTCCCTGTTCCGCCGCCCAGGCGAAGACGGTCGATTCGTTGTGGGAGAGCGCCGCCTCGTGGACCGTCAGCACCGGCGTCACGAGATCGGACAGGTGCAGGCCCGCGTCGGGTACCTCCGACAGCCGCAGCCCCCCGGAACGCGGAGGGAAACCCTTCGCCCAGGTGCCGAGTACAGGATCCGGGATTTGTAGAGGCATCTAACAAGGCTACTAGGCTGGTCGCATGACCGCGAAGATCCGAGTGTCGACCGACGCCGCCCCCGCTCCCGCTCACACCTTCTCGCAGGGGATCCGAAAGGGCCCGATCGTGCAGGTCTCCGGGCAGGGCCCTGTCGACCCCCAGACGAGCGAATACCTCTTCCCCGGCGATGTCGCGGCTCAGACCACGCGCACGCTCGAGAACGTCAAGGCGATCGTCGAGGCATCCGGCGCGACATTCGACGATGTCGTGATGCTGCGCGTCTACCTGACCAAGCGCGAGGACTTCGCGATCATGAACGACGCGTATGGCGCGTTCGTGACAGCGCACACCACCAGCGGGGTCCTGCCTTCGCGCACGACCGTCTTCACGGGCCTCCCCCGCGAGGAGATGCTGGTCGAGATCGACGGCCTCGCCGTCATCAGCGACTGACGCATCGGGAATTTCCGCGGTCCACGGACCGTTGCCTCCTCGTTATCAGCGATCGCGTAGCATATCGCTAAGGACACGTGAGAAACCGGGGGGTGAGTTCGTGACCGATCTGATCTCAGCGCAGGATGCGAAGACCGAGAAGCTGACCGAGGCGACCGCCTCCGGCGACCAGCCGAATCCTGTCGCGCCCGCCGACTCCGGCGACGCACCCACCGACTCCCAGCCGCCGCGCAGCGGCGACCAGGAACTCGCCTGGGCGCCGATCGAACCGGCTCCGAAGAAGAAGCGCCTCGGCCTGTGGATCGGCCTCGGCGTGGGCGCGCTGGCCCTGGGCACGGCCGCCGCCTCGATGATCCTGATCGCGCCGGGCACCACGGTCGCCGGGATTCCCGTCGGCTGGCTCACGCCCGGTGCCGCGGCCGACACGATCCAGGCCCACGTCGCCGATGCAGAGGTCACTCTGACCGGAGCAGGCGGCGACACCGTGCTGACGGGAGCGGATCTCGGCGCCGAGATCGACGCGACCGCACTCGCGGACGCCGCTTTCGCGGAGCGTCCGTTCTGGAACGTGACCGCCTGGATGGGTGAACCCGTCGCCGGCGAGATCACTCTCGATCCCGCGACGGCCGAGGCCGCGTTGCGTGAGGCCGTGCCGTCGAGTTTCGAAGACGCGGTCGATGCCGGCGTCGTCTTCGACGCCGCAGGCGGTGGCTACGCGATCACCCCCTCAGCCACCGGGACGGCCGTCGACCTCGACGGTCTCACCGCCGCCATCGTCGACACGATCGCGGACGGTGGCACGAGCCTCGAGTTCTCCGGCGACCCGGCCGAAGCCGCGCCGGCGATCACTGATGAAGACGCCACGGCTTTCGCGACCTCACTGAACACGATGCTCGGCTCGATCGGCTTCTACATCGGCGAAGAGCGCACGGTGCCCGTCGACGCGGCGACCGCCTCGACCTGGATCTCCGTCGTCGACGACGGTGGCGAGCTCAGCGTGGTCGCCGACGAGGCTTCGATCCAGGCGACGATCGACGCCCTCCCGGCAGCCGTCGACCGGGCCCCGGTCAACGCGACGAACATCGTCGATTCGGCCGGCAAGATCCTCCGCACCGAGGCCGAGGGAGTGAGCGGTCGCGCGATCGGCGACACCTCTGCCCTCGCATCAGACGTCGCGACGAAGCTCGAGGCCGGCGAGGGCATCTTCGCCATCGAGGTCACCGAGACGCCGTTCGAGTCCGTCAACCTCGTGCGCAAGATCGATGTCGACCTCGGGTCGCAGACCGCGACCCTCATCGAGAACGGCGCGGTCGTGCGCTCCTGGGCGATCTCCTCGGGCAAGAGCGCGACACCCACCGACACCGGCAACTTCCGTGTCTACGCGCACGTGCGCGAGCAGACCATGAAGAGCCGCGAGCCGGACGGCTCGATCACCGAGACGCCCAACGTCCCCTGGGTCACCTACTTCAACGGCGACGAGGGCTTCCACGGCACCTACTGGCACAACGACTTCGGCAATCCCCGCAGCCACGGTTGCGTGAACATGCCGATCGATGTCGCCCGGTACGTCTACGAATGGTCGCCCGTGGGCCTCGAGGTCGCGGTCCACTACTGATCCCCGCTCTCACCGAGCAGATCCCCCGCACGCGACGCGTCGTCGATTCCGCGGAGGGATCACGCGAAGAAGGGGCCGGATGCTCTCGCATCCGTCCCCTTCTTCTGTGATCTGCGTCAGCTCAGCGCGTCGACGATGCCGTTCAGCGTGGTGGACGGGCGCATGACTGCGGTGACGAGCGCGTCGTCGGGGCGGTAGTACCCGCCGATCTCGACGGGCTTGCCCTGCACGGCGTTGAGCTCGGAGACGATCTTCTCCTCGTTCTCGGCGAGCGTGGCGGCGATCGGTGCGAAGGACGCGGCGAGCTCGGCATCCTTCGTCTGCTTCGCCAGCTCCTGCGCCCAGTACAGACCCAGGTAGAAGTGGCTGCCGCGGTTGTCGATCGTGCCGAGAGCGCGGCCCGGGGAGCGGTCCTCTTCGAGGAACGTTCCGGTCGCCGCATCGAGGGTCTCCGCGAGGACCCGGGCCTTCTCGTTCCCGGTGCGGTCGGCGAAGTGCTCGAGCGACGCGGCCAGCGCGAAGAACTCGCCCAGCGAGTCCCACCGCAGGTAGTTCTCCTCGACGAGCTGCTGCACGTGCTTGGGGGCCGATCCGCCGGCGCCCGTCTCGAAGAGGCCACCGCCGGCGAGCAGCGGGACGATCGACAGCATCTTCGCGCTGGTGCCGACCTCGAGGATCGGGAACAGGTCGGTCAGGTAGTCGCGCAGCACGTTGCCCGTCACCGAGATGGTGTCGAGGCCGTGGCGCATCCGCGCCAGCGTGTAGCGAGTGGCTTCCTCGGGAGCGAGGATCGTGATCGTGAGGCCCTTGGTGTCGAGCGTCGCGAGACCCTGGTGCACCTTGGCGATGATCTGCGCGTCGTGCGAGCGGTTGGCATCGAGCCAGAACACCGCGGGCACGCCCGTGGCGCGAGCGCGGGAGACGGCGAGCTTGACCCAGTCCATCACCGGGATGTGCTTCGTCTGCGTCGCACGCCAGATGTCACCCGCGCCGACCTCGTGCTCGATCAGCACGGTGCCCTCGCTGTCGAGCACCTGAACAGTGCCTGCGGCGGCGATCTCGAACGTCTTGTCGTGGCTGCCGTACTCCTCAGCCGCCTGGGCCATGAGGCCCACGTTCGGCACGGTGCCGATCGTGGCGGGGTCGAGCGGGCCGTTGGCGATCACATCGTCGATGACCGCCTGATAGACGCTCGCATACGAGGAGTCCGGGATCACCGCGAGCGTGTCGGCCTCGCCGCCGTCCTTGCCCCACAGCTTGCCGCCGTTGCGGACGAGCGCGGGCATGGAGGCGTCGACGATGACGTCGCTCGGGACATGCAGGTTCGTGGTCCCCTTGTCGGAGTTCACGTACGAGAGACGCGGCCCCTCGGCGATGGCCCTGTCGAACGCTGCGGCGATCTCGTCGCCGTCGGCGATGTCGCCGAGGCCCGAGAGGATCGAGCCGAGACCGTCGTTGGGGTTGAGTCCCGCGGCGGCCAGCTTGTCGCCGTACTGCGCGAACACGTCCTTGAAGAACACCCTCACGACGTGACCGAAGATGATCGGGTCGCTGACCTTCATCATGGTGGCCTTGAGGTGCACCGAGTAGAGGACGTCGTCGTTCTTCGCCGTCTCGAGCGTCTCGGCGAGGAAGGCGTCGAGGTGCGCGGCCGAGAGGAACGTCGCGTCGATGATCTCGCGCGGAAGGACCTTCAGCCCCTCCTTGAGGATCGTGACGGTGCCGTCTGCGGCGGTGTGGCGGAAGCTGAGGACGTCGTCATGGGCGGCGACCCAGGAGCGCTCGTTGTGCTTGAAGTCGTCGTGACCGAGCGTCGCGACGCGGGTCTTCGATCCCTCGGCGAACGGCTTGTTGCGGTGCGGGTGCTTCTTCGCGTAGTTCTTCACGGCCAGAGGTGCCCGACGGTCGCTGTTCCCCTCGCGGAGCACGGGGTTCACCGCTGAGCCCTTGATGCGGTCGTAGCGGGCGCGGACGTCCTTCTCCTCGAGAGAGGTCGGCTCGTCCGGGAAGTCGGGGATGTCGTAGCCCTGGGCCTGCAGCTCGGCGATCGCGCCCTTGAGCTGCGGGATCGAGGCCGAGATGTTCGGCAGCTTGATGATGTTCGCCTCGGGGAGCGTGGCGAGGCCACCGAGCTCGGCGAGGGAATCACCGACCTGCTGCTCCGGGGTGAGCTTCTGCGGGAATGCCGCGAGGATGCGTCCGCCGAGCGAGATGTCGCGGGTCTCGACCTCGATGCCCGCCTGCCCCGTGTAGGCCTTGATGATCGGCAGGAAGGAAGCGGTGGCGAGAGCCGGAGCCTCGTCCGTGTAGGTGTAGATGATGGCGTCGTCGGTCACCAGGAGGTTCTCCGTTCGCGAGGGCATATTTGTCTCGATACCAAGATACCTGAGCCGCTCCCGACGCACGTTCGCCCCGAGGCGGGGTGGACATCGACTTCCGGCATCCCGCAGAGCTGCACCCCTGACGAAAGTCGAGGTTTCTGCGCGGCGACCCGATGAGGGGCTAGCCTGTGATCATGTCCGAACTGCGCATGGTCGAACTCTCCGCTGCGACGATCGTCGCCGTGAACAACATGTCGCTCAAGCCCGGACAGGAGCAGTTCCTCGCTCCGGTGTCCTATGGCATCGCCGCGACCGTCATCAACCCCCAGACCTCCTGGCAGCGAGTCGTCCTCGACGACGACCAGGTCGTCGGTTTCGTCAGTGCGAACTTCGACGCCGACGCCCCGGAAGAGCACTTCCGCTCCGTGCTGTGGCGCATCAACGTCGACGCCGACGACCAGGGCAAGGGCGTGGGTCGCTTCGCGGTCGAGCAGCTCATCGAAGAGGCGCGAGTCCGCGGATTCGACCACATCAACGTCATCTACGAGGCCGGAGAAGACGGCCCCGAGGCGTTCTTCCTGCGTGTCGGCTTCACCCCTGTCGGCGAGACCGAGTACTCCGAGGTCATCGCTCAGATCCGCATCCCTTCGTAGACCGGCGGCGGGGTCTCGAATCCCCTCCCCCATCGAGGCCCCGTCGCCCTGTCCGGTGAATCGATGGGACCGCTCCCGCGCTCTCCGCGATCGATTTGTTGCGAGTGACCACAAAAAGGTTGCGCGCAGCGTTGAACCGTGCCTATCATCGCTGTCAGAGGCGGTAGCGAAGCGCTTCGACGATGTGACCGAAACGCGACGATGGAGTCCTGATGACGACGATCCACGAGGTGGCAGAAGCCGCCGGAGTGTCGATCAGCACGGTCTCCTACGCTCTGAGCGGCAAGCGCCCCGTCTCCGAGAAGACGCGACGCCGCATCGAGGACGCGGTGCACACGCTCGGTTACGAACCCGACGCCGGAGCACGGATGCTCGCCGGGCGCCGCACTCAGATCTTCGGGCTCACCGAGCCCCTCCGCGCCGACACGCACGCCCCGACCCACATGGCGTTCGTGCTCGCGACCGCGGTCGCCGCGCGGCGCCGCGGTTACGACATCCTCCTCCTGACCGACGAGCAGGCGTCGGAGGGCATGAACCGCGTCGCCGCGAGCAATCTGGTCGACGCCATCCTCGTGCTCGACGTCGCCCCCGACGATGAGCGCGCGGACATCGCCCGCTCCCTGCGCTCCCCCACCGTGTTCATCGGCATCCCTGACGACGCCCGGGATCTGACCTGTGTCGACCTCGACTTCGAGGCGACGGGGCATCTCGCGGTGGATCGACTGGCCGATGCCGGACATACGTCGGTCACGCTGTTCGGCCAGACCGAGGTCTCCTACCGGAAGTCGAACTTCCCTCGTCGCCTGCTCCTCGGCGTGCAGGAGCGAGCGGCCGAGCGGGGCGTCGACCTCGACTGGGTGACGACGGGCGTCACGACCACCGATGCCTCCTCCGTGCGCGCGGCCGCAGAGCTGGCGCTGGAGCGCGGCGTCCGCGCCTTCATCGTCCACGCCGTCGGCGACGTCCACGATGTCCTCCTCGAGACGATCTCGGCCCAGGGGCTGACGGTGGGAGAAGACGTCTCCGTCATCTCGGCGGCCGCATCGTTCGACACGTCTGCGCTCGTCGTCCCGATCGACACGATCCCGCTCGTGCCGCAGAGGTCATGCGAGCTCGCCGTCGACCTCGCGGTGCGACGCCTGGAGGAACCGGGCCTGCCCGCGCAGATCCACCTGATCCCACCCGAATACCAGTCCGCCGGCTCCGTCGCTCCCGCCCGGGAGTGACGGGCGTCGACCACGCAGCCGCATCGCGATCATCGAAGCGCTTCGACGATCGCCTCATCACAACTGAACACCCGACCCACTGAAGTGTCCGGCCCCAGGGCCACCGAGAAAGGAGTGCCGACGATGGCACGCACCACCCGCAGGACGAAGACGTTGGCGGCTCTCGCCGCTCTCACCGCGACAGGCATCGCCCTGAGCGGATGCACCGCCGGTTCCGGCGACGAGGGGGGCGGCGGCGACACCCTCAAGCTCTGGCACTACGAGGGCGCCGACAGCGCGATGGGCAAGGCGTGGGCCGAGGCGATCGCGATCTTCGAGGAGGAGACCGGCGCGAAGGTCGAGTTCGAGGAGAAGTCCTTCGAACAGATCCAGAAGACCGCCAGCCAGGTGCTCGACACGGACGCCGCCCCCGACCTCATGGAGTTCAACAAGGGCAACGCGACGGCCGGCTTCCTCGCCTCCACCGGCCTGATCGCCGACATCTCCGACGCCGTCGAGGAGTACGGGTGGGACGAGAAGCTCGCACCCTCTCTCCAGACCACCGCGAAGTACTCCGAAGACGGTGTGATGGGCGGTGACACGTGGTTCGGCGTCCCGAACTACGGCGAGTTCGTCGGCGTCTACTACAACCAGGACGCGTTCGCCGCGGCAGGGCTCGAGATCCCCACCACCTACGAGGAGTTCGTCGACGTGCTCGACGCGTTCGTCGCACAGGGAGTCACCCCTCTCGCCGAGGCCGGTGCGGAGTACCCGCTCGGACAGCTGTGGTATCAGCTCGCGCTGCTCGAAGGAGACCGCGACTTCGTCGACTCCTATCAGCTCTACGACGGAGAGGTCGATTGGCAGGGCCCGGAGGTCACCGCCGCCTCCGAGACGCTCCAGGAATACGTCGACAAGGGCTACATCGCCTCGGACGTCTCATCGGTCAAGGCCGAGGACGCCGGTGTCTCGTTCATCAACGGCACCTCGCCGATCTTCGTCTCGGGCTCCTGGTGGTTCGGACGCTTCGTCTCGGAGGCCACCGGCTTCGATTGGACGATGACGGCGTTCCCTGGAGCGGATCTCTCGCTCGGCTCGTCCGGCAACCTGTGGGTCGTCCCCGAGAACGCCGCGAACAAGGAGCTCGCGTACGAGTTCATCGACATCACGATGCGGCCGGAGATCCAGGCGATCATCGGCAACAACGGCGGCCTCCCCGTCGCGGCAGACACCGCTGACATCACCGATGAGAAGAGCGCGGCCCTGATCGAGACGTTCAACGGCGTGCTCGACGCCGACGGACTCTCGTTCTACCCCGACTGGCCCGCCCCCGGCTTCTACGACGTGATCGTCCAGGAGCTCCAGGGTCTGATCACCGGCACGCAGGACGCCGAGACGACCAACACCAACCTCGGCGAGCAGTACGACGAGGGCACGTCCGAATTCCGTTGATCCACTCGCGGGGGCGGCGACCGCACGTCGCCGCCCCCGCATCCTCCTGGAGATGAACATGTCACTCGTCACCCGCCGCGAGGGCCGCACGAAGCTGCCGCCCGAAGAGCCGTCGATCCCGCAGCGCAGCGGTGGGACCGGCGCCTACTGGATGTACCTGCTCCCGGGCTTCGTCCTGCTCCTCGTCGTCGTCATCGTCCCGCTGATCTGGAACGTGTATCTGACCTTCACGAAGTGGAAGGGCGTCCGCACACCGGAGTTCATCGGTCTCGAGAACTGGCAGAAGATCCTCACCGACAGCGACTTCTGGACCTCATTCACGAACTCGGTGTGGATGATCATCGCCATGGTCGTGGTGCCCACGATCGTCGGTCTCATCGTCGCCGCCCTTCTCTTCGACGTCGTCGGACGCAAGTTCGGCGGCAAGGTGGGCAGCTTCCTGCGGGCGACGTACTACCTCCCCCAGATCCTCCCGATCGCCGTCGCCGGCATCGTGATCGGCTGGATCGTCCGGCCGGGTGGCGACGGCGCGCTGAACCAGATCCTCGGATGGTTCGGCATCCCCGCCTACGACTGGCTCGGCCAGATGCCCTCGGCCCTCATCGTGCTGATGGTCGTCATGGTGTGGGTGCAGCTCGGCTACCCCGTGGTCGTCTTCATGGCGGCGCTGCAGCGCGTCGACCCTGAGCTCTACGAAGCCGCCGAACTCGACGGGGCGAACTGGTTCCAGCGATTCTCGGCGATCACGATGAGCATCATCCGCCCGGAGATCTTCGTCGTCACTCTGACCTGCACGATCGCGGCACTCAAGGTCTTCGGCCCCGTCTACATCATCACCCGCGGCGGCCCCGCAGGCGCCACCCTGGTGCCCGCGTACTACGCCTACCAGGAGTTCTTCACGAAGCGGAACGTCGGCTACGGCGCGACCATCGCCACCGTGCTGACCATCGTCGTGGTGATCGTGTCGATCATCTTCATCCGCGTGCAGAACTCGCTCGAGCGCAAGGAAAGGGCGGGTCTCTGATGCACGCCACCACCGCCATCGTCACCGGCAAGCCGGCCACCAGCCGTCCGCGCGGCGGCATGACCAAGAAGCGTCCGATCGACTGGCTCATGCTCGCCCTCGTCGTGATCGGTGCGCTGCTGATCATCGCGCCGTTCTACCTCGTGCTGGTCAACTCGTTCAAGTCGCCGGTCGACTACGCGACGTCGGGTCCGCTGGCGTTCCCCGAGACCCTCGACTTCGGCGGGATCATCAAGTTCTGGGAGAGGGTGAACTTCCCCGAGAAGGTCTGGAACTCGCTCTTCATCGCTGGCGTGGTCTCCGTCCTCGCCGTGGTCATCTCGATGCTCAACGCCTTCGCGATCGGCATCGGGCGAGTCCGCGGACGCAGCTGGATCGTGCTGCTCTTCCTGCTCGCGAACCTGCTGCCCCAGGAGGCCCTCCTCTACCCGCTCTACTACATGTTCAAGTCCGTCGGCCTGTACGACAACGTGTGGTCGGTGATCATCGTCTTCACCGTGATCCAGGCGGCGTTCGGCACGTATCTGCTGTCGTCGGTCTACGGGACGTTCCCGAAGGAGATCCTCGAGGCGGCGTCCCTCGACGGCGCGAGCCGCTGGCAGATCCTGTGGCGGGTCGTCTTCCCGATCAGCCGTCCGACCCTGTCGGTGCTGCTCATCTTCTTCTTCATCTGGACGTGGAACGAGTTCCTGATCCCGCTGACCTTCCTCGCGTCGAACGCCAACCAGACGGTCCCCGTGGCGATCAGCGTGCTGCAGGGCGACCGGCTCATGGACGTCACGACGACGAGCGCGTCAGCGCTGCTCGGCATCATCCCCACGCTCATCTTCTTCCTCATCTTCCAGCGCACCCTCACGCGCGGCATCACGGCAGGAGCAGTCAAGTAATGAAGTTCACCGACGGGTTCTGGCAACTGCGTCCAGGGGTCACCGCGCTGTACGCGCAGGAGGCCTATGACATCGCCGAGACCACCGACACCCCCGACGGGCGAGGGATCGTCATCACGGCGCCCACCATGGTGATCGCCAAGCGCGGCGACACCCTGAACCGTCCCGTGCTCACGACCACGCTCTCCTCTCCCGCCGAAGGGGTGGTGCGCGTGCGCATCGCGCACCACGAAGGCGGCCGCTGGCACGGCGGATTCGGCCTCCCCGGCGCAGGAGCGGGGGCCGCCGCCGTGTCCGTGAGCGAGGCGGGCGGCGTCCTGGATGCCGGTTCGCTCGTGGCGCGGATCACACACGGTGCGCCGTGGGGCCTGTCCTTCGAGGTCGACGGCAGGCGTGTGACCGGAAGCGGGCACAAGGCTCAGGGCTACGTCCGGCTCGCTCCGGACGCGCAGGTGGATGCCGGAATCGTCGACAACGCCCGCCAGGGCGGCTCGACCCCCAGCGGATCCGTCTTCGTGCACGAGCAGCTCGACCTGGGAGTGGGCGAGCTCATCTACGGCCTCGGCGAACGCTTCGGCCCGCTGGTGAAGAACGGTCAGTCGGTCGACATCTGGAACGCCGACGGCGGGACCTCGAGCGAGCAGGCGTACAAGAGCATCCCGTTCCATGTGTCGAACCGCGGGTACGGGGTTCTCGTGAACGATCCGGGTCACGTGTCGTACGAGATCGGCTCGGAATCCGTCGAGCGCGTGCAGTTCTCGGTCTCGGGAGAGGTGCTCGAGTACTTCCTCATCGCCGGTCCGACGCCGAAGGAGGTGCTCTCGCGCTACACCGCTCTCACCGGACGGCCGCCGGTGGTTCCCGCCTGGTCATACGGGCTCTGGCTGTCGACGAGCTTCACGACCGACTACGACGAGCAGACCGTCAACTCGTTCATCGACGAGATGGCGGCGCGGGAGCTGCCGGTGTCGGTGTTCCATTTCGACTGCTTCTGGATGCGGGAATTCAACTGGACCGACTTCGTCTGGGATTCGCGGGTGTTCCCCGATCCCGAGGGCATGCTGTCGCGACTGCACGACAAGGACCTGCGCGTCTGCGTCTGGATCAACCCCTACATCGCCCAGCGCTCCCCGCTGTTCCGCGAGGCCGCCGATCAGGGCTTCCTCGTGCAGCGCCCCGACGGATCGGTCTGGCAGTGGGACCTGTGGCAGGCGGGTATGGGTCTCGTGGACTTCACGAACCCCGAGGCCACCGCCTGGTACCAGTCGAAGCTCCGCGGGTTGATCGACCAGGGCGTGGACTGCTTCAAGACCGACTTCGGCGAGCGCATCCCGACCGAGGTCGTCTGGGCCGACGGCTCCGACCCCGAGCGCATGCACAACCTGTACACCGATCTCTACAATCGCGCGGTGCACGACGTGCTCGTCGACGCCCGCGGCGCGGATGACGCCGTGCTGTTCGCGCGCTCGGCCACGGCGGGCGGACAGAGCATGCCGGTGCACTGGGGCGGGGATTCCACCTCGACCTATGCGTCGATGGCCGAGACCCTGCGCGGAGGGCTGTCGCTGGCGCTCAGCGGCTTCGCCTTCTGGAGTCACGACATCGGGGGCTTCGAGGGCACTCCGGATGCCGGGGTCTTCAAACGCTGGACGGCGTTCGGCCTGCTCGGCTCGCACTCCCGCTTCCACGGCTCGAGCTCGTACCGGGTGCCGTGGGCCTTCGACGAGGAGGCCGTCGACGTGACGAGGCGCTTCACGCACCTCAAGATGCAGCTCATGCCCTACCTCTATCAGCAGGGCATCATCGCCTCGAGGACCGGGCTGCCGGTGATGCGTCCGATGCAGCTGGAGTTCCCGGACGACCCGGCCGTCGGCTACCTCGACCGGCAGTACATGCTGGGCTCTGACCTGCTCGTCGCGCCGGTCTTCTCGGAGGACGGAACGGTGGAGTTCTATCTCCCGGAGGGCGAGTGGACGTCGCTGCTGACGGGAGAGACGGTCGCGGGCGGCGGATGGCGCCGGGAGACCCATGCCTTCGATTCGCTGCCGCTGTACGTGCGCCCCGGCACCGCGCTCCCCTGGGGCGCTCGCACCGATCGGCCGGACTACGACTATCACGACGGCCTGCGACTGCGCGTGTTCCCCGGCGGATCGGGGTCGACGACGGTGACGGTCACGAGCCCCGACGGCCGTGAGAAGATCTACGAAACCGACCTGACGGAGGTGACCCGGTGACTCTCTCCCCCGCCGATGACTACCGCGGATCCGGACTCGTCCTCCCCGAGGGCTTCACGTTCGGATCGGCGACCGCCGCGTACCAGATCGAGGGTGCGGCAGACGAGGACGGCAGGACGCCGTCGATCTGGGACACGTTCAGCCGAACGCCGGGCAAGGTGTGGAACGGCGACACCGGCGATGTGGCCTGCGATCACTACCATCGCGTCGATGAGGACCTCGACCTGATGTCGGATCTCGGACTGCAGGCCTACCGATTCTCGATCGCCTGGCCGCGCATCGTCCCTGCGGCAGACGGACGAGTCAATCAGGCGGGCATCGACTTCTACTCGCGTCTCGTCGACGGACTCCTCGAGCGCGGCATCCGCCCCGTGGCGACCCTCTACCACTGGGATCTTCCGCAGTACCTCGAGGATGCGGGCGGGTGGACGTCTCGCGCCACGACCGATGCCTTCGAGCGATACGCGTCGATCGTGGGCGCAGCACTGGGCGACCGGGTACACACCTGGACCACGCTCAACGAGCCCTGGTGCTCCGCCTACTTGGGCTACGGTCAGGGCGGTCACGCGCCGGGTCGGCACGAGCCCGCCTCCGCGCTGTCGGCCGTGCACCACCTGAACCTTGCGCACGGGCGCGCCATCCAGGCGCTCCGGGCGACGTCGACCGGTGACCCGGACTACTCGGTGACGTTGAACTTCCATGTCCTGCGCGGCGTCGGCGACGGCGCTGACGAGGCCATGCGCCGGATCGACGGTCTCGCGAATCGCGCCTTCACCCACCCGATGCTGCGCGGCGAGTACCCCGCAGACCTCCTCGACGACACGGCATCGGTCACCGACTGGTCGTTCGTGCAGGATGGCGACCTCGCCACGATCAACCAGCCGATCGACGTCCTCGGGGTCAACTACTACTCGACGGCGACCGTCCGCCTGTGGGACGGGGTGTCGGAGAAGCAGCAGAACGACGGGCACAAGGGCACGGCCGGAGGCACGGCGTGGCCGGGCAGCGATCAGCTGGTCGAGTTCGTCGAGCAGCCGGGGCCGTACACGGCGATGGGATGGAACATCGCGCCCGAGGGACTGGAGGAGCTGCTCGTCTCGCTGTCGGAGCAGTTCCCGTCGCAGCCGCTCATGGTCACCGAGAACGGGGCGGCGTTCGACGACGAGGTGGCTGAGGACGGCTCCGTCCCCGATCCCGAGCGCACCGACTACCTGCGCAGGCACTTCACGGCCGCTCATCGTGCGATCCAGCGCGGTGTCGACCTGCGCGGCTACTTCGTGTGGTCGCTCCTCGACAACTTCGAGTGGGGCTACGGCTATGCCAAGAGATTCGGCATCGTGCGCGTGGACTTCGACTCGCTCGAACGCACCGTCAAGGACTCGGGGCACTGGTATCGACAGCTGATCGCCTCACGGACGATCGGCGCCTGAGGCACCGCACTCACGTGAGCATCGAGCGCCGTCTTCGCCCTGCGGAGGCGGCGCTCAGCGCTTGTCCGGGCGTTTGCGTTCGTTCCACGCGGCGAACGCCGATGCGGCGGCACCGGCGGCACGGTCGATCGCCTCGGCCGACCGACTGATCACATCCTGCGCGGCATCCTGCCAGGTGGACGATGCCGAGGACGCCTCTCCCGCGTGCACCCGAGCGGCGTGCTCGGCCGCTTCGAAGGCCCGCTCGAGATCGGCGACGGCGTCGCGGTACGCGGCGAAGTCCGCCGCGCTGACCCTTCCGGTGGCGGCGCGGCGCATCTCGACCGCGTGCGCTGCCGCGCGCAGATACGCCGCAGTCGTCGGCTGTCGGACGTCGGTCATCTCCGGGTAGGCGATCTGCAGCCCCGGATCGGTCTCGTAGCTCATCCAGCGCACGACGATCGCCTCGTGCTGCGCCTGAAGCCTCTCCAGGGGGCGTGGTGCGGATGCCGGCGGGATCGCCGCACGGGCGGCGTTCAGGCGCACCTGCTTGGCGCGGACGTCGGCGGACGCGGCTTTGGCGTCGTTCTCCTTCGCCCGCAGCATCCGCTTGGCACCCGCGACCTGCTCCGGGGTCGCACGCCGCGCGCTGCGTTCGGCCGAGATGCGGGCGACGTCGGCGCGCGCCAGCTTGACGGCCATCCGCCTCTCGACCGCCGTCTGCCTGGCGGCTTTGAGATCATGCCGAGCCGCGTCGTACTCGAGTCGGCGTCCGCTCTTGATGCTGCGGCGACGCAGCCCGACCGCGCCGGCTGCGACACCCCCGGCTGCGGCGGGCGCGATCCACCACAACTCGACGGCGAGCAGCAGCGGATCCATACCTCGATGGTACCCAGAGCCAAGGCTCGTGTCCCTTCCCCCCTCTCCCCCTTTCCCCTCCTCCTGTCCTCCTCCCCCCCTCCCCCCTCCCCTCCTCCCCTCCCCTCTCCCCCTCCTCCCTCGTGTCTCCCTCCCCACATCTGCGGCTTTGGTCACCTTCTGCGGCCAGGGCCGAAGCTCACGGCCGCAGAAGCTCACCCGAGCCGCCGAAGTGGAGGGCGTGACTGCCCCTCCACATCCCGCTTCGGCAGTCGGTTCTCCTCAGGATGCGGGTAGCCGGCTTTCGAGGAGGTGGGCGGGGCGGCATCCTGAGGCGATGGACCTGAGGGAATGGCTCACTGCGCGAGGCGGCATCGCCCACCGATCGGACGCTGCCGAACACGGCTTCGCCCCGAGACAGGTTCGTGGGGCGATCCGCTCCGGAGCAGTGCGCCGCCTGCGCGCTCAGTGGGTGGCCCTGGCATCGGCGCCCGACGACCTGGTGGCGGCTGCCGCGGCATCCGCGCGGCTGACCTGCGTGTCGCTCGCACGTCGTCGCGGGTGGTGGGTGCCGGATCGAGCGCCGGGCGGTCTGCACCTGCAGGTCGGGCCCAATGCGCACCGCCACCGAGATGACGCGACCCTGCATTGGGGCGCGCCGCTCGTCGACTGCGGCCCGCGGCGACTCACGGCGTCCGTCGAAGACGCTTTGGCGCACATCGCCGGCTGCTGCCTCCACGAGGACGCACGGGTGATCTGGGAGTCGGCCGTCCGCATCGAGCGGCTCGACGTCGAAGCTCTTCGACTGGTGGAATGGCGTGAGCCGCGGTCGCGCGCACTGGCCGAGGAGGTCATCGGACTGTCGGACTCCGGCCTGGAGACGATGGTGGTCGTACGGCTCAGTGGTTGGGGTGTGCCCCTGCGCCAGCAGGTCCGGCTCGCGGGTCGCCGGGTCGACATCGTGATCGGCTCACACCTGGTCGTGCAGATCGACGGATACGCACATCACTCCTCGTCGGCGCAGCGGGGATCCGATGTCGCCCATGATGCCGAGCTGCGCCTGCGCGGGTACACCGTGTTGCGCCTGTCCTATGCGCAGATCGTGCACGGGTGGGAAGACGTCGAGCGCACTCTGCAGGCCGCGATCGCGCGGGGGTTGCATCTTCCACCCCGTCGGCGCCGATGATGGCCAACGGTTCGTGCGGCCACAGTGAACTTCTGCGGCCACGACTTCTCGTCGTGGCCGCAGAAGTGCGCCTGGCCGCAGAAGACGCAGAGGACGACAGCAGTCGCGCTCGCTCAGGAGACGGTCACACCAGCGTCTGCTGCCAGGCGGCGTGCAACTGAGCGAACTTGCCCGTGCCGCTGATGAGGGTCTCCGGGGTGTCGTCCTCGATGATCTTGCCGTGCTCCATCACGAGCACCCGGTCGGCGATCGCGACCGTCGACAGCCGGTGCGCGATGATGATCGCCGTGCGGTCCTTGAGGAGCGTCTGCAGCGCATCCTGGATCAGACGTTCCGAGGGGATGTCGAGCGACGCGGTCGCCTCGTCGAGGATCAGCACCGCAGGGTCCGCGAGGAACGCCCGCGCGAACGAGATCAGCTGACGCTGCCCCGCCGACACCCGGCCACCGCGCTTGTTGACGTCGGTGCCGTATCCGTCGGGCAGCGACGAGATGAACTCGTCTGCCCCGACCGCGCGGGCAGCCGCACGGATCTCATCCAGCGAGGCATCGGGCTTTCCGAGAGCGATGTTGTCGGCGACCGTGCCGCTGAAGAGGTAGGCCTCTTGCGTGACCATCACGATGGCGCGACGCAGGTCCTTCGGATGCAGGCTGCGCAGGTCGACTCCATCGAGCGTGACCGTGCCGATCGACGGGTCGTAGAACCGGGAGATCAGCTTCGCCAGAGTGGACTTGCCCGCGCCCGTGGTACCCACCAGCGCGATCGTCTGCCCGGCAGGGATGTCGAGCGAGAAGTTCGGCAGGATGGTCTTCTCGCCGTTGTATCCGAACGTGACCTCGTCGAACCGCACGTGTCCGCGCGACTCCCACAGGTCGACCGGCTTCTCGGGATCCGGAACCGTCGGCACCTCTTCGAGCACTCCGGACACCTTCTCCAGGGCCGCGGTGGCGGACTGGTAGGAGTTCAGGAACATCGCGATCTCCTGCATCGGCGCGAAGAAGTTGCGCACGTACAGCACGGCCGACAGCAGCACGCCGACGGTGAGGGTCTCGTTCGAGACCCTGATGCCGCCCCACAGCACGACGATTCCGAGCACGAGCGCCGCGACGCCCATCAGGCCGGGCTCGAACGTGCCGAACAGCAGCATCGAGCGTCGGTTGACGTCCCGGTAGTCGCCGGCGATCTTCTGGAAGGTCACGTCGTTGCGAGGCTCCTTGCGGAAGGCCTTGACGGCACGGATGCCGGTCATGGTCTCGACGAACTGCACGATGACCTTCGCGCTGATGACGCGCGACTCACGGTAGACGAGCTGCGAGCGCGAGTAGAACCAGCGCATCAGGAAGAACAGGGGTACGCCGCCGATCGCGAGGATGAGCCCGGACTGCCAGTCCCACACGCACAGCGCGATGAAGGTGAACAGGCCGAACAGCACGCCGGAGACGAGCTCGTTCAGCCCGCCGTCGAGCAGCTCCTTGATCGAGTCGAGGTCGCTCGTCTGACGCGAGATGATGCGACCGGACGTGTAGGACTCATGGAATTCCAGGCTGAGGCGCTGGGTGTGCAGGAAGATCCGCTTGCGGAGGTCGAGCAGCACTGCCTGCGTGAGCTTGGCCGCGATGATCACGTACCAGGCGATCATCGCCGCCGCGACGGCGCCGGCGAGAAGGTAGATCCCGCCGATCATGAAGGTCGGCATCCAATCGGCGCGCTCGAGCACAGCGGGCAGGGCACGGTCGAGACCGATGCTGATGAGGATCGGTCCCGCGACCTGGAGCGCCGTCGAGATGACGAGAACGATGGCCGCCAGAGTGATCTGCGGCTTCAGCGGACGCACGAGCGATCCCAGCAGTCGGAGCGACCGGCGACGGATGGCCCGGCTCTCCTCCTTGGTGTAGCTGGAGCGGTCTTCGTCCTGGGTTCCGGTGATCGCGGAGCTCATCGCTGCACCTCCTTCTCGGTGATGATGTCTTCGTCGGCGGCGTCCTGGCGGATCCCGTCCTGCACGACGGCGTCGATCTCGTCTTCCTCATCGCGGATGATCGGGATCGCGCCGGTGCGCGCCGCCTCCTCAGCCTCGAGGCTGGAGATGACGTGGCGGTAGTGACGACTCGTCTTCAGCAGCTCGCTGTGCGTCCCGACGGCGGTGACTCGGCCCGATTCGAGCAGCGCGACCCGGTCGGCCAGAGCCACGGTCGAGGGCCTGTGCGCCACGATCATGGCGGTCGTATCGGCCAGCACGTGCCGCAGCGCCTCTTCGACGAGAGCCTCGGTGTCGACGTCGAGCGCCGACAACGGGTCATCGAGCACGAGCACCTTCGGCTTGGCGGCGACCGCCCTGGCCAGTGCGAGACGCTGACGCTGTCCGCCGGACAGGCTCAACCCTTCCTCGCCGATGACGGTTTCGACCCCCTCGGGGAGCGAGTCCACGAAAGAGGCCTGTGCCACGTCGAGCGCTTCGCGCAGCACTCGTTCGGCCTCGTCGCTGTGCACGTCGAGATCGGCCCGTCCGAGCAGGACGTTCTCGCGCACGGTGGCCGAGAACAGCGTGGCGTCCTCGAACGCCATCGCGATGTGCTGACGCAGCTCGGCGAGCGGCAGGTCGCGCACGTCGACGCCGTCGAGCGTCACGCGCCCGCCGGTGACGTCGTAGAGGCGCGTGGGCAGGGTGGTCAGGGTGGTCTTGCCGCTGCCGGTCAGCCCCACGAGCGCCATGGTCTCGCCCGGGCGCAGCACGAGATCGATGCCGTCGAGCAGATCGCGCTCGTTCGCGCCCGCGTCCTGGTACCGGAAGTGCGCCTTGTCGAATGCGAGCTCGCCACGGGGTTCCGCGATGTGCACGGGGTTCTCGGGGTCGGTGATGCTGTTCGTCTCGGAGTAGATGTCGAACACTCGATCGGTCGCCGTGCGGGCGTCGAGCATGAACGAGAACAGGAACCCGATCGATTCGATCGGCCAGCGCAGCACGACGGCCATGGCGAAGAACGCGAACAGCTGAGCCTCGTCGATCTGTCCCTGCGAGATCAGCCAGATGCCGGACATCAAGCTCAGCCCGAACGCGATCTGCGGCATGAGATCGAGCCAGAACCAGATCGACGCGATCGCGCCGGCCTTGCTCATCTCGGTCTCACGCAGCGTCTCGGCCTGGCGGCTGAAGCGGCTCAGAGCGTGCTTGCCCCGACCGAACGCCTTGAGCACGCGGATGCCGTGCACGCTCTCCTCGACGCTGGTGGCGAGGTCGCCGGCCTGGTCCTGGCTGCGGCGAGTGAGCGCGCCGTAACGCTTCTCGAAGAGGTAGCCGCGGATCCAGAGCGGAATGGCGGTGACGATGAAGATCACTCCCAGCAGCCAGTGCCAGCGGAACAGGAGCACGGATCCGATGATGATAGTCAGGACGTTGACCACCAGCAGGACGAGGCCGAAGGCCAGCCACCGGCGGATCAGGCCGATGTCCTGCATCATCCGGCTCAGCAGCTGCCCCGACTGCCAGCGGTCATGGAAGGAGACCGGCAGCGTCTGCAGGCGCGAGTAGAGCTCGGTGCGCATCTTGTACTCGACCTGTGTTGCGGGGTTGAGCACGAACTGGCGGCGCAGCCAGACCATGAGCGCCTCACCCAGAGCGAGGCCGAAGACCGCGAGCGCACCCCAGGCGATCGCATCGATCGCGCCCGTCCGCACAGGACCGCGGATGATCTGCTCGAGGACGATGGGAATCATCAGTGCGATGATCGCGGCGACGAGCGCGCTCGCGGCGCCTCCCGCGAGCCGCCAGATGACGGGCTTGACGAAAGGCTTCAGGCGCCACAGTGCGGCCGGTGTGGAAAGGGAGGAGGAGGGGGAGGCGTTCTGCGATGAAGGCGAGGAAGACATGTCTCTCAGACGAGTTTCGTATGGGGAAGCGGTTGCTGAAGGCGGCAGACGCAGCGAAGGACTCTCGGAGTCCGGCATCCGGTGGTCGTGCGTGTCGGAAAGTGGCTCTAGCGGAGCGGGCGCACCGGGGTCGAGCCGAGAGCGGCGATCTGCACAGCGGCGATCGATGTCATGGTGTCCTCCTCAGGGGCTCGGCTATGTCGTCCCGGTCGGTGCGACAGCCCACCAGCCTATTCCTGTGAACAAGCTGAGCACAAGAGAGATTCCCGATTCATGCCCGCGCGGCTTCTCGCTCCAGCAGGCTCGCCTTGACGTCGAGACCCCAGGCGAACCCGCCGAGGGTGCCATCCGATCGCAGCACACGGTGGCAGGGCACGAACAGCGCGGGGGCGTTGCGGGCGCAGATCGATGCCGCGGCGCGCACCGCACGGGGGTTGCCGAGCCGCGCTGCGAACGAGGTGTAGGTCAGCGGCTCCCCCGGCTCGATCGACCTCAGCGCCGACCATCCGGTGAGCTGGAGCGCCGTGCCCGTCTGCTTCACGGCGACCGCGTCGATCGCCGAGAGGTCCCCGGCATAGAAAGAGAGCGCAGCGGCAGCCGCATCCGTCTCGCCCTCGCGCACCTCCGTCGGCCGCACCGGGACGGCGAGCCGTGCGAGGATCGTCGCCTGGTCGGCCGTCCATCCAGAGGCGAGCACCCGCTGACGGTCGTCGGCGAGGATGGTGAACGGTCCGTCGAGCGTCTCGACGGTCTGGATGATGGCGTTCATGAGGTCTCCTTCACAAGGGCGGTGGTCTGTCTCGCGCTCGGCCGTCGAACCGGACGTGCGGGCGCTGCTCGCCAGAGGTGAGCACTGAGATAACTGCGCCACGGGGCAGCCCGCTCGGCCCACGCGACCAGCGGCAGCGGATCCGCCGGCAGTCCGGACGCGGCGGCCCCCGCACGAAGTGCGACGTCGCCGGGGAGCAGCACGTCGGGGTCGCCCAGCACCCGCATCCGGACATAGTCGGCCGTCCAGGGGCCGATGCCGGGCATCGCGAGCAGGGCAGCGCGCTGCTCGACTCCGTCGTCGCCGACCGTGAGAGCGAGGCTGCCGTCGGCGAGGGCCGTGGCTGCGCCGACGATCGCCCTGATGCGGGCGGCCGGTCCGCGCAGCACCGAGGCCCCGTGCTCGGCGATCGCCGCCATCGTCGGGAAGAGCAGCCCCTGCTCCGTGCGCTCCCCCAGCGCGTCGGCGAGCGCGGTGAGGGCAGTGCGCGCGGCGACGACGGTGATCTGCTGACCGACCATGGCACGGATCAGCATCTCGTGCGGATCCGCCGAGCCCGGCACGCGGATGCCCGGAGTGCGCGCGACCAGCGGAGCGATCTCGGGGTGGGCGCTCAGCGCCTCGTCGACCGCGAGAGGGTCGGCGTCGAGGTCGAAGATCCGTCGCACGGTCGACACCAGCGGAGCGAGGTCGCCGAGCTGAGCGACGCGCGCCCGAAGGTGCAGTCGCTGCGTCGAGTCCTGATGCACTTCGAACCACGCGGGCCCGCCCGCCATACGCAGGTGCCGAGAGAAAGATGTGGTCGCGGCCTCTTCGACCCCCGATACCGCACGCGCAGCCATCCACTGGAAGATTCCGGACGCATCGAGCGGCCCGCGGTACGGGAGGACGAGGTCGATCGCACCGGGAGCAGCGGACGCCGGGGTCTTCCGTCGAGCCCTGAGCTCGCCCGGAGTCAGAGTGAACACCTCGCGGATCGTGTCGTTGCACTGCCGAATGCTCGCGAAACCGGCCGAGAAAGCCACATCCGAGATCTGCATGTCCGTGCCCACCAGCAGCATGCGCGCCGTGTGCGCGCGATGCGCCCGCGCGAGGGCGAGCGGACCTGCCCCCAGCTCGGTCGAGAGCAGTCGGGTCAGGTGCCGTGTCGAATAGCCGAGACGCACGGCGAGGCCCGACACTCCCTCGCGCTCGACGACGCCCGAGGCGATGAGACGCATCGCCCGCGCCGCGACGTCACTGCGCAGGTCCCACGCAGGCGAGCCCGGGGCAGCTTCGGGCAGACAGCGCTTGCACGCCCGAAAGCCCGCCTCGTGCGCCGCTGCGCTGGTGGGATAGAAGGTGACGTTCTGCGGCTTGGGCGTGCGCGCGGGGCAGCTCGGACGGCAGTAGATCCCGGTAGAGCGCACGGCGGTCACGAACTGCCCGTCGAAGCGGGTGTCGCGCGCGCTGATCGCACGGTATCGCTCATCGAAGTCGGTCACGGGGAAGCTCATGCCTCCACTCTGCCACCGCCCTCCGACATCGACTGGCGGAAATCGGACATCACGGTGGACATCGGGATCGGCCGCATCATCCGACGACGAGACCCCTCGCACCTGCATCGGCGCGAGGGGTCTCGGATGTGCCTGGGCCTCAGGGCCGCCGCACTCAGTGGAAGAAGTGACGCTCCCCGGTGAAGAACATCGTGACGCCGGCCTTGCGTGCGGCGTCGACGACCTCTTCATCGCGCACCGAGCCACCGGGCTGCACGATCGCGGTGACGCCCGCATCGATGAGCACCTGCGCACCGTCGGCGAACGGGAAGAAGGCATCGGAGGCAGCGACAGAACCGGCTGCACGATCACCGGCTCGCTCGACCGCGAGGCGGCACGAGTCGACACGGTTGACCTGACCCATGCCGACGCCGACCGTGGCGTTGTCCTTCGCGAGCACGATCGCGTTCGACTTGACGGCGCGGCACGCCTTCCACGCGAAGATGAGGTTCTCCATCTCCTCGTCGCTGGGGCGCTCGCCCGAGACGAGCTCCCAGTTCTTCGCGACCGAGACGATGTCGTCGGGGAAGCGATCGGCATCCTGCAGCAGAAGTCCGCCCGAGACGAGGCGCACATCCATGCGCTCCTGCTGCCAGTCCTCCGGCAGCTGCAGCAGACGCAGGTTCTTCTTCGCCTTGAACACCTCGAGGGCTGCGGGTTCGAACGACGGCGCGACGATGACCTCGGTGAAGATGTCCTTCAGATTCTCGGCCATCTTGAGGGTGACGGTGCCGTTCGCGGCGATCACTCCCCCGTACGCCGACACCGGATCGCACTCGTGGGCGCGGATGTGCGCGCTCGCGATCGGGTCGAGGGCGTTCGGGGCGGTCGTGGCGATGCCGCACGGGTTCGCGTGCTTGATGATCGCGACGGCCGGCTTCACCATGTCGTAGGCGGCGCGCAGCGCGGCATCCGCGTCGACGTAGTTGTTGTACGACATCTCCTTGCCCTGCAGCTGCGTCGCCTGGGCGATGCCGTGGCCGCCGACACGCGTGTAGATCGCGCCGCGCTGGTGCGAGTTCTCGCCGTAGCGCAGCGTCGCCAGCAGCTCGGCCTGGATCGTCAGGTGCGTCGGCAGGTCCTCGCCCTCGCCGAGCGTGCCCTCCGCGAACCATGAGGCCACCGCGGTGTCGTAGGCGGCGGTGTGGGCGAAGGCACGGGCCGCGAGCTCGCGGCGCTGCGTCAGCGTGGTGCCGCCGTTCTCGATGGCGCTGATGATGCCCGGGTACGACTGCGGCGAGACGACGATCGCGACGTTCGCGTGGTTCTTGGCCGCGGCGCGCACCATGGCGGGGCCGCCGATGTCGATCTGCTCGACCACGTCGTCGCCCTCAGCACCGGAGGCGACCGTCTCGACGAAGGGATACAGGTTCACGACGACGAGCTCGAACGGCGCGATGTCGAGATCCGCGAGCTGACGTTCGTGATCCTCGAGGCGCAGGTCCGCGAGCAGACCGCCGTGGATCTTCGGGTGCAGCGTCTTCACGCGGCCGTCGAGCATCTCGGCGACTCCCGTGACGGCGGCGACGTCGGTGACCTCGAAGCCCGCCTCGCGGATCGTGGAGGCCGTCGAGCCGGTCGAGACGATCTGCACGCCCGCGCCGGCGAGAGCGGCGGCGAGATCGAGCAGACCGGACTTGTCGCTCACCGAGACGAGTGCGCGGCGAACCGGGACGGTGTCGCGATCGCGGTACAGCGAGTGGTCGTGGCGGGGGCCGGCCATGATGGGCTCCTTCGTGCGAGGGGGGCGTGCGTGGATCGGTTCAGGATGCTGAGGTCAGCGAGAGCTCACCGGTCGCGATGCGGCGCACCACGTCGATGAGAAGTCGGCGCTCGACGGGCTTGATGCGCTCGTGGAGGCTGTGCTCGGTGTCACCGGCGACGACCGGCACGCGCTCCTGCGCGAGGATCGGGCCGGTGTCGACGCCGTCGTCGACGACGATCACGCTCGCGCCGGTCTCCGAGACGCCCGCGGCGAGCGCGTCGCGCACTCCGTGTGCGCCGGGGAACTCGGGCAGGTATGCGGGATGCGTGTTGATCAGTCGTGGCGAGAGGTCGGCGACGAGGGCGGCAGGAAGCAGACGCATCAGGCCGCTGAGCACGACGAGGTCTGCGTTCCAGACGGCGAGCTGGCGGCCGAGCTCTTCGCCCCAGGCTTCGCGCGATTCGTGCTCGTGCCACGGAACCGTGAAGCTCGGGATGCCGAACTCCTCGGCGTGAGCCAGGCCGTCGGCTTCGCGGTCGGCGCCGACGACCACCACCCGCGCAGGGAAATCGGGGTGGCGAGCAGCCTCGAGGAGGGCGCGAAGGTTCGAGCCGGTGCCCGAGATGAGAACGGCGACCGTGAGCACGCGCCCAGTCTACCGGGGCCGATGGGAGGCCCCGAGCCGCATGTCAGCCGACGGGATCGCGCGGATCGCGCCGCGGGAGCCGGAATCCGCCCGCGTCATCGAGCGGCGCCGTGTCATAGGTCGACGGTCCGTCCGGCCAGCCGACCGTTCCGTCGCTGGGATCCGTGCGTGCGTTCGACACCGCATCGGATGCCGTCATCTCGGCGACCCAGCGGTCGGTGCGCTCTTCCGCGAGCTCATCGCGATTGCGGGGCGACAGGAGCAGGATCGCTGCGCCGAGCAGGACCTCTCCCCCCAGCGCGAGAGCGAACGGCAGCGGGGCAGGGCCGGCTTCGGAGAGCCGCCCCGGACCCATCGACCCTCCGGCGAACAGGGCGGCGATCGCGGCGACAGCGGCGGTCAGCACGCCGATTCCGAGGGCGATCGTCGCACGCGGGGCGAGACCGAGCGGCGTGCCCTCCCAGACGAGGCGGGACCGAACCGCCCATCCGGCGAAGGCACCGGCACCGATCGGGAGGATGATGACGATGAGCATCCAGATCGACGTGCTCTCGGGAAGCAGCCCGAGCACGGGGATTCCGGGGACCACGCCGAGCTGGGTGCCCGCCGGGGACACCGCTGTGCCGACACCCACGGCGAATCCGGGTCCGGCGAGCCAGGAGGCCGCCCAGACGATGATGGTGGGCAGATACGCGAGATGCCCGAGAGTGATGACTCCGGCGCCGAGCGCATCGACCCGCGCCGCCTGGAAGAGAGCCACCATCTCGCCGCCTCGTGCCGCCGTGAGCACGGCGACAGCAACTGCGGAGACTGCAGTGGTCCCCACGACGGCGAAGGCCGCTCCGCGCACGGCCGCACTCGGAACCGGCCCCCAATCGCCCCACGAGTCGACGACGTCGTGGATCCGGTCGAGGAAGCCGCCGTCACCGTCCTCCCAGGCGATGCGGACGGCACCGCACACGGCGCCCACGAGATAGACGGCTGTCGGAAGCAGGATCGCCTCGACGAAGGGCGTCTCGACGGCTCCGAGATGGGCGGTCAGTGCGACTCCGGTCGCGATCGCCGCGAACGTGAGGGAGCCGGAGAGCGAGCCGAGGAGCCAGGCCCCCGCGCGCGCGGCGCGGGTGCCGGAGCGGGCTGCGAAGAGCAGCGTGAAGAT
Source organism: Microbacterium sp. NPDC079176 (assembly GCF_040686675.1). Taxonomy (NCBI): domain Bacteria; kingdom Bacillati; phylum Actinomycetota; class Actinomycetes; order Micrococcales; family Microbacteriaceae; genus Microbacterium; species Microbacterium sp. NPDC079176. The sequence continues at coordinate 123,072 of NZ_JBFBLM010000004.1, read as the reverse complement.
CAGGAACGCGAGCGGTGTCACCGAGAGCGTGAAGGCGGCGGCCGCCGGTGCGATGCCCGTCGTGCGGAGCACCTCGGTCGATACGTCGATGCTCAGCGGCACGCCGTGGCCGAACTGCCACAGGGTGCCGGTGAGCGGCCAGAGCGCGCCCCAGTCGGCCGTGACGCCGAACGAGAGCGTCCAGAGCAGGGTGAGCGGCGCCAGCAGGACCACGAGACCGACCGCCGCAGCGATTGCGGCATCGAAGGCGGCGAGGAGCGCGACGAGGAGGCGTTGCATATCGAATCGAGACTACGACGAGAACCCTGTCGTCGCCTGTGGGCGCGCGCGACTCGGGCGACACGATATCGTCTCCAGCGGAGGTTTCCCGATGACAACTGCCCCGTCCCCCACCCGCTCAGAGGCCCAACCCAAGAACGCCCTCGACCGCTTCTTCGAGATCAGCAAGCGCGGATCCACGATCGGCACCGAGATCCGAGGGGGCCTGGTGACCTTCGTCACGATGGCCTACATCGTGATCCTCAACCCGATCATCCTGTCCGGCTCGGCCGACGTCGCCGGCGACACGCTCGATTTCAGCGCCGTCGGCGCCGCCACCGCGTTGACCGCCGGCATCATGACGATCCTGTTCGGTCTCATCACCCGCCTGCCGTTCGGCTTCGCCGCCGGCCTCGGCATCAACGCCTTCGTGGCCTTCTCGGTCGTCGGTCAGGTCACCTGGCCCGAGGCGATGGCTCTCGTGATGATCAACGGTCTCGTCATCGTGCTTCTCGCGGCGACCGGCCTGCGCAAGATGATCTTCGACGCGGTTCCTTTCCAGCTGAAGATCGCGATCACGGTCGGAATCGGCCTGTTCATCGCCTTCATCGGGTTCGTGAACTCCGGCTTCGTCACCGCGACCGGCAGCGCATCTCCGCCGGTCGGTCTCGGCGTCGGCGGATCGGTCGCGACCGTGCCCACCGTGCTGTTCATCGTCACGCTCATCGTCACCGGCATCCTGGTCGCGCGCAAGGTCAAGGGCGGGCTGCTCATCGGCCTCGTCACCGGCACCGTCCTCGCGGTGATCGTCGAGGCGATCTGGCATCTCGGAGCCGCATCCGACGACAACGCGGGCGGCTGGGGGCTCACGGTTCCGACTCTCACGGGATCGCCGTTCGGTCTGCCCGACCTGAGCCTGGTCGGCGCGGTCGACTTCAGCTTCGACTTCAGCAAGGTGAGCCTCGTCGCGATCGTGATGATCGTCTTCACCCTCGTCTTCTCGAACTTCTTCGACGCCATGGGCACCATGACCGGTCTCGCCAAGGAGGCCGACCTCGCGAATGAGAACGGCGACTTCCCGCGCATCAAGTCGGCGCTGGTCGTCGAAGGTGTCGGCGCGATCGTCGGTGGTGGTACGTCCTCGTCGTCGAGCACCGTGTTCATCGAGTCCGGAGCGGGTATCGGCGAGGGTGCGCGCACCGGATTCGCCAACCTGATCACGGGTGGCATGTTCCTGCTCGCGATGTTCCTCACGCCGCTCACCTCGATCGTCCCGACCGAGATCGCGGCCGCCGCGCTCGTGATCGTCGGCGCGATGATGATGGCGCAGATCAAGTACATCGACCTCACGGAGTTCGACGTGCTGCTGCCCGTCTTCCTGACCGTGACCGTGATGCCGCTGACCTACTCGATCGCCAACGGAATCGGCGCCGGCTTCGTCAGCTGGGTGCTCATCCAGGCGTTCTCCGGCAAGGCCCGCAAGATCAGCCCGCTGCTGTGGATCGTCGCCGTCGGCTTCGTGATCTTCTTCGCCCGAGGTCCCATCGAGGCGCTCTTCGGCGTCGCCTGAGCGACGACGAACAACACGAAGGGCGGATGCTGCGGCATCCGCCCTTCGTCGTCCCCACGCACCTGGCGTGTCGAAAGCGTCCGGGCATAGAAGAAGGCCCCGGAGTGGAGTCCAGGGCCTTCTCCTACAGTCTAGCGCTTAGAGCGACTCGACGATCTCACGCATGAGTGCGGCCGTCTCGGACGGCGTCTTGCCGACCTTGACCCCCGCGGCCTCGAGGGCCTCCTTCTTCGCCTGGGCGGTGCCCGCGGAGCCCGACACGATCGCGCCGGCGTGGCCCATGGTCTTGCCCTCGGGAGCCGTGAAGCCCGCGACGTAGCCGACGACCGGCTTGGTGACGTGCGCCTTGATGTAGTCGGCCGCGCGCTCTTCGGCGTCGCCGCCGATCTCACCGATCATCACGATCGCCTTGGTATCGGGGTCGGCCTCGAACGCGGCGAGCGCGTCGATGTGCGTCGTGCCGATGACGGGGTCGCCGCCGATGCCGATGGCCGTCGAGAAGCCCAGGTCGCGCAGCTCGAACATCATCTGGTACGTCAGGGTGCCCGACTTCGACACGAGCCCGATCGGTCCCTTTCCGGTGATGTTCGCCGGCGTGATGCCGACGAGCGCCTCACCGGGGGTGATGATCCCGGGGCAGTTCGGTCCGATGATGCGAGTCGTGTTGCCCTTGCTCTGGGCGTAAGCCCAGGCCTCTGCCGAGTCGCCGACGGGGACACCCTCGGTGATCACGACGAGCAGCGGGATCTCGGCATCGATGGCCTCGATCATCGCGTCCTTGGTGAAGGCGCCGGGCACGAAGGCGATCGACACATCTGCGCCGGTCTCCTTCATGGCCTCGGCGACCGAGCCGAAGACGGGGAGCTCGACGGCGTTGCCGTCCTTGTCGGTGTGCGCGACCGTGGTGCCGGCCTTGCGTGCGTTCACGCCGCCGACGACCTGGGTGCCGGCCTTCAGCATGAGCGCCGTGTGCTTGGTGCCCTCGCCGCCGGTGATGCCCTGGACGATGACCTTGGAATCCTTGTTGAGGTAGATCGACATTTCTCTAGTCCTTGTGTCTCTCTGCGATCAGGCGTTGGCGAGTTCGGCGGCCTTGTCGGCGCCTTCGTCCATGGTGCTGGCGAGCGTGACGAGCGGGTGCGCGTACTCGGCGAGGATCGCACGACCCTCGTCGACGCGGTTGCCGTCGAGGCGCACGACCAGCGGCTTGGACGCCGTGGAGCCGAGCGTCTCGAGTGCGCCCTTGATGCCGTTGGCGACGGCGTCGCACGCCGTGATGCCGCCGAAGACGTTGACGAACACGCTCTTGACCTGCGGGTCACCCAGGATGACGTCGAGGCCTGCGGCCATGACCTCTGCCGAGGCGCCGCCGCCGATGTCGAGGAAGTTCGCGGGCTTGACGCCGTTGTGGTTCTCGCCGGCGTAGGCGACCACGTCGAGCGTCGACATGACGAGACCTGCGCCGTTGCCGATGATGCCGACCTCGCCGTCGAGCTTGACGTAGTTCAGACCGCTCTTCTTGGCCTTCGCCTCGAGCGGGTCCGCTGCGTCCTTGTCCTCGAGCGCCTCGTGCTCGGGGTGGCGGATCTCGGAGGCGTTGTCGTCGAGCGTGACCTTGCCGTCGAGGGCGATGATGTCGCCCTCTTCGGTGCGGACCAGCGGGTTGACCTCGACGAGAGTCGCGTCCTCGCCCTTGTAGACGTCGAAGAGCTTGACGAACACGTCGGAGACCTTCTCGATGAGGTCCTCCGGGAAGTTGGCGGCGCGAGCGATCTCGACGGCCTTCTCCTTGTCGATGCCGGTCAGCGGGTTGACCTCGACGCGCGCGAGCGCCTCGGGACGCTCGACCGCGAGCTCCTCGATCTCCATGCCGCCCTCGACCGAGCAGAGGCTCAGGTACGAGCGGTTGGCACGGTCGAGCAGCACGGAGAAGTAGAACTCCTCAGCGATGCGGGCACCCTGCGCGACCATGACGCGCTTGACGATGTGGCCCTTGATGTCGAGACCGAGGATGGCCTTGGCCGCCTCGTACGCCTCGTCGGGGGTCTTGGCGACCTTGACGCCGCCGGCCTTGCCACGACCACCGGTCTTGACCTGGGCCTTGACGACGACGACGCCGCCGATCTTCTCAGCGGCTGCCTTCACCTCCTCAGGGGTGTCGGCGACGATGCCGGCGAGGACCGGCACTCCGTACTTCTCGAAAACGTCTCGTGCCTGGTACTCGTACAGATCCACTGTGCTTCCTTCACTGGGCTGCGGCCTGGAATTCTCTCGATGTCGAGACATCGATCAATCCCCCAGCCTACTACCGCCGCCTGAGCGCCCCTACGTCCGCAGAGCGCGGGCGACGAGCCGATGTCGTCCGGTAGCATTCTTGTGCGTTGAATCAGGGGGAGACAATGACGGACACGTTCGACTGGTCGGATCCGATCGCCACACGGGCCCGCATCGAGCAGCAGGTCAGAGACGCAGAGCGCCGCGCGGCACAGGCCGAGCAGGTGCGCGACGACATCGCTGCCGTGCGTGAGCGGGCGACGTCGCCTGGCCGTGATGTCGCGGTCACGGTGGATTCCTCCGGTCGGCTCGCCGAGGTCACGCTCACGGATGCCGCATACGACCGATCCCCCGCAGCGCTGGGCGCTCTGATCGTCTCCCTCGCCGGAGATGCGCAGCGCGCGGCCGGCGCGAAGGCCGTCGAGATCGCCGCCGAGGCGTTCGGCGCGGACGACGCAGCCGTCGAGCACCTGCGTGAAGAGATCGCTCAGCTCCCCGACCCGAGTCAGGACGGCCAGCCACGGATCGAGTACCGCTGATGGCGGAGCTGATCGCGGTAGACACCGAGACGGTGCGCAGGCACGCGCAGCGCGTCGGCCAGATCGCGTCGGATGTCAGGCTCGCCGAGAACGCCGCCGGGTCGATGAACGTCGGCGGCGGGGCGTTCGGGGTGATGTGCGCATTCCTGGTTCCGCCTGCGCAACTCGTCTCGTCGATCGCCATCGGCGCGATCTCCGCCGCGGCGACCATGCTCGAGCAGTCCGAGGAACAGCTCAAAGGTCTCGCCGATGACTTCGATGAGGGCGAGCAGCGACAGCTCGACACGATCAGCGGTCTGATGGCATCGGTCGAGGGCGGCGTCCGATGACGCCGCCGAACCCGCTGGTGGCCGGACCGATCGATCCGACGACGCCGTTCAGCGGCGCAGGGCTGCTCGAGGACGGCTATGAGCTCGTCAACGCCATCGAGAGCGGAGACTGGGTGGCCGGAGGCCTCGCATCGTTCTCCGCCCTGGCGAACACCGTCGCGACGGCGATGGATCCGCTCGGATCGCTGATCGCGGCGGGTCTGGGCTGGCTCATGGACCATCTCGAGCCGCTCAAAGGCTGGCTCAACGACCTGACCGGCGACGCAGGTGAAGTCGCCGGATTCGCCGCGACGTGGGGCAACATCGCCCAGCATCTGCAGCAGGCGGGCGAGACCCTCGATTCCCGACTCGCCGACGTGAGCTCGATGTCGGGCGAGGCGATCGCCGCGTACCTCCGACTCCAGGCGGACGTCGCCGCTCATATCTCCGCCGCGGGCGCGTGGGCGGGCGGCATGAAGACCGGCATGGAAGCGGCATCCATGCTCGTCCAGGTCGTTCATGAGCTCGTACGCGACACGCTCTCGCAGCTCGTGGGCTCGCTGATCTCCTATGCGAGCACGCTGGTGATCTCACTCGGCACTGCAACCCCGTACGTCATCGCGCAGGCGACGAGCCGGGTCTCGGCGATGACCGCCCGGATCTCCGGCACGGTGCTCAAGCTCGTCGACGCCGTCACGGCTCTCGCCAAGCACCTGGACGAACTCAAGGCGCTCTTCCAGCGCCTCGGAGACCTCTTCTCGCGCGGTCCGGGCGGCGGAAACGCTCCCTCCGGTCCCGGAGCACCGCACAGCCCGAACGGCACGCCTCCCCACAACCCGCCGGACGGCACGACGCCGGACGGGCCCACCTCGCCCGGTCCCAGCGTGCGCGACCAGAGCATGCTCACCGACGAGCAGCTCCAGACATATCTCGAGCGCAACTACCCGCAGTACGCCGACGACTTCGCCGAGACCGGCACGCTCCCACCCGACGTGCAGATCCCCAAGGGGCCTGAGGTCCTTCAGCCGGATGGGAGCATCGACTGGAGCCAGGTGCCCGGCGGCGGGTACGTGCTGGATGCCAACGACAATCCGATCCGACAGCCGCACACGCCGCAGCCCGGTGATGTGCTCGACCGCTACGGTCCCCCCGACGGTCGATACACCTCACCGGTGCCGGATGACGGGCCGTACACGTACGACCAGCGTTCCCTGCCCTACGTCGAGAATCCCGCGCATTACCACCGCTACGAGGTCGTCGGCGATCTGTCCGATCTGCGTGGTGCGTTCGACAGCGCCCCTCAGCACGTCAAGGACGAACTCCTGGCGGGCGGTCTCAAGCCCGAATACCTCGGTTCACAGGGGTACCAGGGAGACATCGCGCCCGGATTCGGCTCGCCGGGTGGCGGCTCCCAGGTGCAGCTTCCGCTCACCGCCGAGCAGCTCATCGCGCTGGGCCTGCTAAAGGAGATCCCATGACGAACCTCACCGCCGCCGACGCACAGCGCATCATCCAGGACGAACAGCTCACCGCCACCGCGAACTGGTTCGGGCGCACCGGCCGTCGCGAACGGTCGGCATGGATCGATCACGACGGCGATGAGTGGATCGTGTGGGACACCGACGAGCGCGGCGACCGGTTCTTCGGCCCGTCGCGCTTCTCCTCCGAAGCCGAGGCTCTCGACCAGTTCCTGCGGATGGCACGGTCGCACAAGGCAGCGGATTCCACCGCTGTGCGCCGGATCGGGGACTCCGCATGACCGAGGTCTGGATCGGCCCCGACGGCCGCGCCCTCACTCGCGAGCCCGTGCCGGCCGGCGCGGAGGTCTGGGACATGTACGGCCCCGTGAACACCCGCTACGTCTTCCTCGTCGAGAACGGGCAGCCCGCTGCGTATCCTGAGCGCTCGCTCCCCTGGGTCGAGAATCCGTCGGCGTACCACCAGTTCATCGTCCTCGGCGATTGCGTACACGTCCGTGCCGCATACGAGCGATCCGGCGATGCCGCGCTTCGCCGCGACCTGGATGATCTCGTGGACATCGGCTACTACCGCTGGGACGAGCCCATCTACAGCGGCAGGGTGGCTCCCGCATTCGGCGAACCCGGCGGCGCCACCCAGCTCGTGCTGCCCCTGCCGCTCTCGTTCTATCTGCGACTCGGAGTCGTGCGCGAACTGAGCGTCCCTGGAGGACTGGCATGAACCGTGACACCGTGCTCGCCGACCTCCGCGCACGCGGCCATGCCGGGTACTCCCTCTTCGAGGACCCGCGCGGCAAGCCGAACGTCATCGTCCTGACCTTCGGCAGGAACGGTTTCCAGACCTGGATCCAAGACGAACGCGCACAACCCATCGCCGGTTCGCTCCGCGCCTTCGACGCGGAATCCGAGGCCCTCGCCGACTTCACCCACCGGGTGGAGATCTGGAACCGCGTCAGCGGCGTCCGTCCGACGGCATAGACGGCCACGCCTCCGTCCGGTCGCCACGGCCTCACGCCCTACGGCGACCCCCATGATCGTCGACGACATCGACAGGTCTAGGCTCATTCCATGCACGAATCCGCAGAACTGCGCACCGGCGTCGTGGCCGCTGCACTCGAGCTCTTCGCGTCACAGGGCTTCGACCAGACCTCCGTCGAGCAGATCGCGAAGGCCGCAGGCGTCTCACGCTCGACCTTCTTCCGCCAGTTCGGCGGCAAAGAGGATGTGGTCTTCGCGGACCATGAGGTGCTGCTCGACCAGTTGCGGACCTTCCTCGCGGAAGGGCATGACGATCCCTGGCGTGCGGTCTGCGCGGCATCCGAGTCGGTCTTCGCCCACTTCGCGCACGATCCCGAACTCGCGCGTCGCCGCTATCAGATCGTCCGCCAGGTGCCGGTGCTCCGTGAGCGCGAGATCATCACGGTGTTCCGCTACGAGCGGCTGTTCGACGACTATCTGCGCAGCTCGCTCCCCGGGATCGATCCTCTCGATGCCGTCGGGTTCTCCGCCCTCGTCACCGCCGTGCACAACCATGTGCTGCGGCAGCTGCTGCGCGGCAAGAAGAAGGTGCCGCTCTCGACGCTGCAGACGGCGCTCGCCGACGTCCGCCGCCGCTACGGGGTGCCTTCCGACGCGGTCTCCGAGGCTCCGGATGACGTGGTCGTCGCCGTGTTCCCTCGCTCGATGCCGATCGCCGAGGTCACCCGGCGCCTGCGCTCTCAACTCGACTGAACCAGGACTCTCTCCACCGGAGTCGTGAAACCGAGTTTCAGAGCGTACGATACTTGGTGTCACGAAGGAGTCACCATGAGCACCGCAGCCTCTCCCCTGCCCGGCGAGCGCGTCTCGTCGTACGACATCACCGGGCGACAGGACAGCGATTACTACGCCGTCTTCGCCGACATCCCCGACGCCGACCGGTCGGCCTGGGATCGCGCCAAGGCCTACATCGACGAGGTCGGGCCTCAGATGGCGGACGCCTGGGATCGCGCGGAGTATCCACTCGAGGCCGCGCGCCGAATGGGCGAGATGGATCTCGTCGTCGATGGCATCGAGCATCCTGCCCTCACCCGGCTCTCTCCCCTCGCTGCCGGGCTCGTGAACATGGAGATCTCGCGCGGCGACGGGTCGCTCGGCACCGTGCTCGCCGTCCAAGGCGGGCTCGCGCTGCGCACCCTGGCGCTCTTCGGATCCCCCGCTCAGCAGGAGAAGTGGCTCACGGCTCTGGCCGACGGCTCGGTCTTCGGATCCTTCGCCCTCACCGAGCCCGACCACGGGTCTGATTCGGTATCGCTGGAGACCGTGGCCCGCCGCGACGGCGACGAGTGGGTCATCCGCGGCGCGAAGAAGTGGATCGGCAACGGCGCCTCGGGCGGCATCACTTTCGTCTGGGCCCGCGTCGACGACGAGACGGCGCCCGAACACGGTGCGGTCCGGTGCTTCCTCATCGAACAGGACACCCCCGGATACTCAGGGACGCCGATCCGCGGCAAGGCCTCGCTTCGGGCGATCCACCAGGCTCACATCGTGCTCGACGACGTCCGGGTGCCGCTCGACTCCGTGCTCCCTGGCACCAAGAGCTTCAAGGACGCGTCGGTCGTCCTCTACGCCACCCGCTCAGGGGTCGCGTGGTCGGCCCTCGGCCACGCGACGGCCTGCTACGAGGCGGCGCTGGCCTACTCGACCCAGCGCATCCAGTTCGGCAAGCCGCTCGCCAAGTTCCAGATGGTGCAGGAGCGCCTCACGCACATGCTCGAGGACCTCACGGCCATGCAGCTGTACTGCCGTCGCCTCGCAGACCTCGAGACCGCGGGTGAGCTTCGCCCCACGCAGGCCTCGCTGGCGAAGTTCCACAACACGCGAGCAGCTCGACGCGTGGCATCCGTCGCCCGTGACCTCCTCGGCGGCAACGGCATCCTGCTCGAGAACGGTGTGATGCAGCACATGGCCGACATCGAGGCGATCCACACCTATGAGGGCACCGAGAGCGTGCAGGCGCTGCTGCTCGGGCGCGACATCACGGGGATGAGCGCCTTCACCTGAGCGCTCACCACCGCGGCGCCGACGAGGACGTCAGTCGCAGCCGCAGCCGCCGGCCGGCGTCTTCACCATGAAGCAGACGTCGCAGACGCCGTAGTCGCGCTCTTCCGTCTTGGTCGCGCGCTCGGCCTTCGGCGCAGCCGCGACACGAGGGGTCGTCGATCTCTTCGCCTTGACAGGCGCGATCGGGCGGAACTCGCTCGGGTGCGTCACGTAGAAGTACGGTGCGCGTCCCTCGCTCGGCTGCAGTCGCAGGGGCGTCGAGCCGATGACGATCGTCTCGTCCTCGGTGAAGCCGTTGGTGTAGGTCTTGCCGATGTGCAGCGGGGCGCCGTCGCCGCGGCGGATCGCCTCGATGTAGCGACCGCGGTCGATATAGGAGGAGATGCCGACGGCGTCGGTGATCGCGGAGATGAACTCGTGGTTCTCCTCGGCGATGCGATGCGCGCGGAGCGCCTCCGCGAGGGTTCGGTACGGACGGGAGTTGCCTGTGGGGGTCGGGCCCTGAACTTCATTCATTTCCTCAAGGATCTCACGCCCGGGCATGGAAGACTGGCCGAATGGCACGCGCGACGATCATCGGCTCCGGACCGAACGGCCTGGCGGCGGCTGTGTCCCTCGCGCGCGCCGGCTACGAGGTGCACGTGCTCGAAGCCGCCGACACGATCGGCGGCGGAGTCCGCACGACGGAATCGACCCTCTCGGGCTTCCGGCATGACGTCTGCGCCGCCGTGCACCCGGCCGCGCTCTCTTCGTCGTTCTTCCAGGCGTTCGGCCTCGCCGAACGGGTGGACTGGATCCTCCCCGACATCTCGTACGCGCACCCGCTAGACGGCGGCAGAGCCGGAATCGCATGGCGCGACATCGAACGCACCGCGGCAGGGCTCGGCATCGACGAGCGGGCCTGGCTGTCGCTCCTGCGCCCGCTCAGCACTCACGTCGAGGGTGTCGTCGACTTCACCGGCAACCAGATGCTCAGGGTGCCTCGCGAGCCGATCACGGCTCTCCGGTTCGCCCTGCGGATGCTCGACCAGGGCACGCCGCTCGCCCGGCGCAGCTTCCGCACCGAAGAGGCCGCCGCGCTGATGGCCGGTGTCCTGGCGCACGCGAACACCCCGCTCCCCTCGCTCGCCGGTGCCGCAGCCGGGCTGCTGCTCGCCGCGCAGGCGCACGCCGGCGGATGGATGTACCCGCGAGGCGGCGCGCAGCGCATCGCCGACAGCATGGTCGCCGATATCGAGGCCCATGGCGGATCCGTCGAATCGGGCATCCACGTCACCGACCTGGGATCGCTCGACTGGGGCGACCCCGCCCGTGGTGATCTGCTGATGCTGAACACATCGCCCCGCCTCACCCTCACCCATCCGGACATCCCCGCGGCCTACGCGCGGGCGATCCGCAACTACCGATACGGCCCCGCCGCTGCGAAGGTGGATTTCGCTCTCGACGGGCCGATTCCCTGGGCGAATCCCGACGTCGCCCAGTCGCCCACCGTCCACATCGGTGGATCGGCCGCGGAGACGTGGGCGAGTGAGAACGCTGTCGCCGGGGGACGGATCAGCGACCGACCGTACGTCCTGACGGTGCAGCCCTCGGTCTTCGACCCCAGCAGGGCGCCGGAGGGCAAGGCGGTGCTGTGGGCGTACATCCATGTTCCCCAGGACTCCGATCTCGACGCCACCGAACTCATCACGCGTCAGGTCGAGCGATTCGCACCGGGATTCCGGGACCTCATCCTCGCGCACCACTCGGTGCCGGCGTCGTCGCGCGAGGCGGTCAACCCGTCGGAGATCGGCGGCGACATCCTCGGCGGGGCGTTCACGATCCCGCAGGCGCTGCGGCGCCCGGTCCTCGGCATCGCGCCCTGGCGCACTCCGATGCACGGGGTGTACCTCGCGTCGGCGTCGACACCGCCCGGCCCGGGCGTCAACGGCATGGCGGGATGGCATGCCGCCCGCACGGCGCTCAAGGATGCCGGCATGCGCGTCTCCCTCGACGACCTCTTCTCCTGACGGGCGAAATCACCCTTCTGCCACGACGCGACCGACGCCAGGATGGATCCATGCGCTACGAGATCCCGTCCCCGATGCTGGCGAAGGCGGCAGCATCCGTCCCCGATCCCGCGAAGACCGCCGGAGGGCTGCTGTTCGAGCCCAAGTGGGACGGATTCCGCGGGCTGATCGCCTGGGACGGCGAGACCGTCGAGATCGGCTCCCGCGGAGCGAAACCGCTGACGAGATACTTCCCCGAGCTCGTCGAGGCGATCCCGCGACTGCTTCCGAGGCCGTGCCTGCTCGACGGAGAGATCGTCGTGGCCACGGGCCGCGAGGGGGCGCAGCGACTCGATTGGGAGGCGCTGAGTCAGCGCATCCATCCCGCGGCCTCACGAGTGGCGAAGCTCGCCGCGGAGACGCCTGCGATGTTCATCGCCTTCGATCTGCTGGCCGTCGACGACGAAGACCTCCTGAGCACTCCGTTCGCCGAACGCCGCGCGCGCCTGGAGACCCTGATGGAAGGGGTCGAGCATCCCCTGCACATCACGCGCACCACCCGCGATCGGGACGCCGCCGTGCGCTGGCTCGCCGAGTTCGAGGGCGCAGGGCTCGACGGGGTCGTCGCCAAGCCACTCGATCAGCCGTACGCGCCCGGAAAGCGCACCCTCATCAAGATCAAGCATGCCCGCACCGCTGACGTGGTCGCGCTCGGCTACCGCGTGCACAAGTCCGGGTCGGGCGTCGGGTCTCTGCTCGTCGGCCTCTACGACTCCGACGGCACCCTGCGGCAGGTCGGCGGCGTGGCCGCATGGAGTGATGTGCGCCGCCGGGAGCTCGTCGAGGAGCTCGCCCCGCTCGTGCAGCGCGACGACTCCGGCGAGGCCCTCACCGGCGAGGGTGAGCGTTCGCGCTTCAGCGGGTCCAAGGATGTCTCGTTCGTCCGGCTGCGCCCCGAGCTCGTGCTCGAGGTGCGCTACGACCAGCTCGAGGGTTCGCGGTTCCGCCATACGGTGCAGTTCGACCGCTGGCGTCCGGACCGGGATGCGCGGTCGTGCACCTACGACCAGCTCGACACCGTGGCCGGGTACGACCTGGCCGAGGTCATCGGCTGAGGCTCACTCCTCGACGGGGTCACCGTTCGCATCCCAGTGGGCGTCGACCTTCTTGCTGGGCTGCACGCGTGGGGGCTCTCCGGGCATTTTGGGAAACTCGGGCGGGAACGACAACTCGCCGAGGCCCGCCGCCTTGTCCCGCTCCCACCACTCGAGAAGCGTGTCGATGCGCCCCGGCTCGTCCTGCTTGCCCGCCCAGGGATCACCGACCTCGGCGAGTCTCTTCGGGATGCTGCGGACGGTGAAGACCGCGGGGTCGAGACCGTCCAGCTCGTCCCAGTACACGGGCGTCGAGACCGTGGCCCCGGGAAGCGCGCGGGGGCTGTAGGCACCGGCCATCGTGCGGTCGCGGTTCGCCTGGTTGAAGTCGATGAAGACCCGCTGACCACGCTCCTCCTTCCACCAGCTCATCGTGACCTGCTCCGGCATCCGTCGCTCCAGCTCGCGGCCGGCTGCGATCACGGCGTGCCGCACATCGAGGAACTCATGAGTCGGTTCGATGGGCGCGAACACGTGCAGTCCACGGTTGCCGCTGGTCTTCACGAACGCGGTGAGACCGACCTCCTCGAGCACCTCTCTCAGCGCGTGCGCGGCGGGGATGGCATCCGCGAAACCCGTGCCGGGCTGCGGGTCGAGGTCGATCCGCAACTCGACGGGATTGTCCGGGTCGGTGGCGAGGGACGCCCAGGGATGGAAGACGATCGTGTTCATCTGCGCCGCCCAGACGATCGCGCTCGGGCGATTCAGGACGATCTGCGGATGCCGACGCGCACTGTTGTAGGTCACGGTGACCGCGTCGACATAGTCGGGCGTTCCCTTGGGCGGGTTCTTCGAGAAGAACCCGTCGCTTCCCACGCCGTCGCGGAAGCGCTCGAGCGAGACGGGACGATTCCCGTTCGCCTCGAGGAACGGCACGCTGACGAGCTGGAAGTACTCCGCGAGCTCGACCTTCGTGATGCCGTCCTTCGGCCAGACGACCCTGTTCGGGCTCGAGAGCGCGACCTCGCGCTCTCCATCGGGATCGATGACTGTCAGGGTCACGCGTTCTGAGGCCATGCTCCGACCCTAGAGGGCCGGTGCGACGCGGGGGAAGCCCGTCAGTCGTCGATGTCGATCGCGAGGATCAGCACCGAGGTGAGAGCGTCGCGCTCGACCACGATGCTGGGGCCGGCCGGATCGATGATGACCCCGGCCATATCGATGTGGCTGGAGAGGATCTTGGCCAGCTGCAGCGGCTCGAACGGCAGCGGTCGATCGCCCCGACCGAGCGCGAGCACCTCGAGCGGGTGCGAGAAGAGCTGGAGGAACCGCTTGCCGTCGGGAGTCTGCGCTTCGGCGATCCCGACCTGTCCGCCGGGATTTCCCTCGTTGACGGCGACCCACATGCGCTTCGTCGCGAGCGCCTCGCCGACCTTCGATGCGGTGTCCTGCTCACGCGGCGCGGCGATGAGCGACTTGACCGTCATGTCGACGTCTGCCTGCTCGAGCGCCTTCTGCAGGAGCTCGGACGGGAACACCACGCGGTGCGGCGCAGAGGCGTTGTCGACGATGAGGCCGGCGAAGTCACCCGAGACGACCTGCTGCAGAACGGACGTGACGGGCTGGGCGACGGCAGATGTCGCCGTCGGGTCCTTCTCGAGCTGCACGGAGTCTCGGACAGCGGCGGCCGAACTGAACGCGAGCATGAACTGACGATCGCCATCACGCACGACCGCGACAGCGAGAGGCTTGCCCTCACTGATCTGCGCGCGTGCATCACCGTTGACGCGGATGTACATGTGCCCCTGCAGCGCCTGGCGGAGCACTCCGAGCAGCTGCTCGTTCGTGGCGCCCTGCTCGACCTCTTTCAGGGATTCACGCAGCAGGACGTTGTCCTTCATGCCCGGGACGGTCTCGGTCTGCTCGGGCGGCATCGCGGGCGCCAGCGGCAGTCGACGCTCGGGCTCGGCCACGGGGGCGGGTGCCGGCGCAGCGGGAGCAGGGGCGGGTGCTGTCGCAGGCGCCGATGCTGCCGGCGCGTCAGGACCGGGCAGCTCGACCTCCGGTCCGGCCTGAGCACCGACCCCACGGAACGCCTGGACGGAGATACCGATGGTGGGCGTGGCCTCGGCGGCGTCCGCCGGCGCCTCCGCACCGTCCGGAGTCTCGTCGGCGGACTCCTCGGTCTCGGTGTCGAACTGGTCGGCGACGACGTCGTCGGCGGACTTCTTGCGGCGGGAGAACAGGGCCATATCAGCCAGCCTAACCCGCCAGAGGGCTAGATCTTCTCGATCGGCGCGACCTTGATCAGGAGCTTCTTCTGGCCGGCGGAATCGAAGCGCACGTGCGCGATGCGCTTGGCACCCTCGCCCGTCACCGCGTCGACCCGTCCGTCGCCGAAGTCCGTGTGGCGGATGCGATCCCCGGCGGCGAGTTCGAGGTCGCCGTTGTCACGCATCTTCGCCGTCACGCGGTTGGGGAACTTGTCCATCGCGGTCGAGAGCGGCTTGAGAGAGTCGCGCCCCGGCAGCTGCTTCACCGCGAAACGGTCGCCGGAACCGGAGCCGCCGGAGCCGCCGAATCCGCCTGCCCGGCGCACATTGAGCGCACGGGACTGCATGCCTCCCCGGGAGTTGACGTCGCCGGGCGACTGGCGCCAGTCGATGAGTCCGGCGGGGATCTCCTGCAGGAAGCGGCTGGGCATCGCGACCGAGACCTCGCCGAACTGGGCCCTGGTCATCGCGAGCGACAGGTGCAGGCGCTTCCGCGCGCGCGTGATGCCGACGTAGAAGAGCCTCCGCTCTTCCTGAGGACCGCCCGGCTCCCCCGCCGAGATGCGGTGCGGGATCAGATCCTCTTCGACGCCGGTCACGAAGACCGCGTCGTACTCGAGCCCCTTCGCGGTGTGCATCGTCATCATCGACACCGACCCTGATTCGTCATCGAGGTCATCGGCATCCGAGACCAGGGCGACCTCTGTGAGGAAGTCCACGATCGTCCCGTCAGGATTGTTGCGCGCGAAGTCCCGCGCGACGGCGACGAACTCGTCGAGGTTCTCGACGCGCGCCTCATCCTGTGGGTCGCGGCTCGCCCGCAGGGCGTCGAGGTAGCCGCTCTTCGACAGCAGCACGCTGAGCCCGTCGGCGACGGTGGTCGGAGCGGGAACCTCGCCGGAGGCGGGGAGCATGATCTCCGTCGCCTCGGCCAGCACGGCATCGAGCTGGGCGATGCCGGCCTGGATCTTCGGACCGAAGCCCAGCTGCTCGGGCACGGACAGGGCCTGCCGGAACGTGATGTCGTGGTCTTCGGCGAACCGGGCGATCGCCGTCTCGGTCACATCGCCGATGCCGCGCCTGGGCTTGTTCAGGATGCGGCGGACAGCCATCTCGTCGGCCGGGTTCGCGACGGCGACCAGGTAGGCGAGGGCGTCCTTGATCTCGGCACGCTCGTAGAACTTCGTGCCGCCCATGATCTTGTAGGGCACGGCGGAGCGGATGAAGATCTCCTCCAGCGCACGCGATTGCGAGTTCGTGCGGTAGAAGACGGCCATCTCGGAGTACGGCATGCCGGCGCGGTGCAGCGCCTCGACCTCGTCGGCGACGAATTGGGCCTCATCGTGCTGGGAGTACCCGGTGAAGCCGACGATCATGTCGCCGTCGCCCTTGTCGCTCCAGAGCTTCTTGTCCTTGCGGTCGAAGTTGTTGCCGATCACCGCGTTCGCCGCCGAGAGGATGTTCTGCGTCGAACGGTAGTTCTGCTCGAGCAGCACGACGCGAGCGCCGGGGAAGTCGCGCTCGAACTCGCTGATGTTGCGGATGTCGGCGCCGCGGAAGGCGTAGATCGACTGGTCGGAATCACCCACCACGGTGAGTGACGCGCCTTCGAGCTCCGGCGTGGTCTCCGGCTCGAAGATCATCATGCCGTCGGAGGCATACGGATCGGGCGAATCGCCCGAGACCGGACGCGTCAGCTCGTGGATGAGGGCGTACTGAGCGTGGTTCGTGTCCTGGTACTCGTCGACCAGCACATGACGGAACCTGCGCCGATAGGTGTCGGCGACCTGCGGGAAGGCGCGGAACAGATAGACGGTCTGGCCGATCAGGTCGTCGAAGTCGAACGCGTTCGCCTTCTGCAGCTGCCGCTGGTAGTCGGCGAAAAGCTCGACGAAGATCCGCTCGGCCGGGTCGTTCATGTTCGCCTGTCGCGCATACGCGTCGGCATCCGACAGCTCGTTCTTGAGCTTGGAGATGCGCGACTGCACGGCCCCGGGCGTGAGACCGTAGGCATCGGCCTCGTGCTGCTTGACCAGCCGCTTGATGAGCGCCCGCGAATCACCGGAGTCGTAGATCGTGAACGACTTGGTGAACCCGAACTGCTGAGCCTCACGCCGGAGGATCCGCACGCAGGCGGAGTGGAACGTCGAGATCCACATGCCCCGCGCCGCGTCGCCCACGATCGCCTCGACGCGCTCGCGCATCTCACCGGCGGCCTTGTTGGTGAAGGTGATCGCGAGGATCTGGCTGGGCCATGCCTCGCGTGACCTCAGCAGAGAGGCGATGCGCCGTGTCAGCACGCTGGTCTTGCCGGAGCCTGCACCCGCGACGATCAGCAGCGCGGGTCCGCGGTAGGTCACCGCTTCGAGCTGCTGCGGGTTGAGGCCGGCGAGGAGGTCGTCCTGTCCCTGCGCTCCGGTGGAGCGAGGGCCGACGGATCCGGGGACGATGAGGGGGGCTTCGGTCATGGCTCTACGAGTCTAGGCCGCGCCACCGACACTGCCGGCGGATGGGGCGGATGCACGGGATCCCGTGCATCCGCCCCATCCTCGTCGCGTCGCTCGTGTCAGCTGACGCGCCGGCGCCGACCGGCGACGAGCGCACCGCCGACGACGAGCATCAGGGCCAGAGCGATCAGGGCCACGGGCACCTCCGCGCCGGTCGCAGCGAGGCCGGCGGCACCGTCACGGTCGTCACCGGAAGGCGCGCCGCCGGGCTGGCTCGAGACCGGGCCTTCGCCAGGAGTCTGCCCCGGGTTCTCCCCGGGCCCTTCGCCGGGCGTCTCTCCGGTCACTCCGGGAAGGGTGCCGACTCGCAGCGCCTCGGCGGCGAAACCGTCGGCGAACCACCAGACCGGACGCTCACCGTCGACCGACAGCGAGGCCGGGGCGGTCGCGAATCCCTCGTTGTTGATGTCGGGCATGCCGGCAGGGCGGGCGAAGTGCGCGATGCCGGGCTGTTCGGTGCCGTTCAGCGTGATCTGGGCCGACTGCCCCTGGCAGCCGTCGTCGCAGACCGCCCACAGCACGTCGAGCACGCTGTCGTAGTCGAGCGCCATGACGCCGGGCAGACCGGGTGCGATCTCCGACACCAGCGTGGCCCGGCCGTCGGCGCCGAGCGCGAACGCGTAGACGTGACCGTTGTCCTCGACCGCAACGAAGAACAGGCCGCCGCCGTGTCCGGCGTAGTCTGCCGAGTCGTACGGGGCCGCGGTGTTGACGTCGAAGAGTGCGCCGTCAAGAGCGCTGTCCGGCACCCACTGCACCGCCTCCATGCCGAGGTTCGCTCCCACGGCGGGGAGCGACGAGGTCAGATCCCACTCTTGCTCGGAGACGAGGTCGTCGGCGGAGGCTTCAGGGTCGACCTTCAGGATGGTGTTCTGGTTCACGCCCTTGGCGCTGTTGTCACGCTCGGAGGCGACGTAGACCGATCCCTCGCCGTCGACGGTGATGCCCTCGGTGTCGGGGCCTGCGGCGTTCGGGTCGCCGGCATCCTTCTGGAATCGCACGCGCTTGCCCGACTCCCACCCGGCGATCTGCGAGAACGAGCCGTCGGCGTGTGCCTCGAGCTTCCAGATGCGCCCCTCGCCGTTGTCCACGGCCCAGAGGAACGATCCGTCCGACGTCTCCTGCACGTCGAGACCCGAGCTGTCCTCGAGGAACGTCGGCGCGGTGTCGAGCACCCGGACGTCGGCCGAACCCGGCCATGGCGAGACGGGGATCGCGCCGGCGCAGATGTTCGCCGCACCCTTCGTGCTCTCCGCGGTCGCCGCGAAGGTGCCGGCGATGTCCGGGCAGCGCCCCCACGTGGTGGCCGCGTGCCCTGCGCCCCACGTGGTGGAGTCGATGAGCAGATCTCCGTCGAAGACGCGAACGGAGTCGCCGTCACCCAGACCGAAGCCGAGGTCCGTGCCCTCGATGACGAGGTATCCGCCCGCGGCGATGGTGGTCGCGGCCGGAATGACGTAGGAGTGGGTGTCGTCGTCGTCCTTCACGACGACGCCGGAGACGTCGAGGGCGGAT
This sequence comes from Microbacterium sp. NPDC079176, assembly GCF_040686675.1. Lineage (NCBI taxonomy): Bacteria > Bacillati > Actinomycetota > Actinomycetes > Micrococcales > Microbacteriaceae > Microbacterium > Microbacterium sp. NPDC079176. Next base: position 104,226 of record NZ_JBFBLM010000004.1, on the reverse strand, counting down.
GCGGTCGGGTTGACGAGTTCGATCCAGTCACCGGGCGATCCGCCGTCGGACTCGACCTCGTTGATCCGCACCGGGTTGCCGCACGCGTTGCGCTGGCCCTTGGTCGAGACCGCGATGTCGGCGAACTCTCCAGCTCCGTCCGCGCATCGCGCGAGGACGCCCGCCGCATGCGCCGCGTAGACGTGCTCGTCGACGATGTTGAGGTTCGCGTCGCGCAGCGTGACGGTGTCGCCGTTCCCCAGACCGAACACGAAGTCCTTCGGCTGGTCGAAGACGAGGTACGCGCCGGGTTCGAGCACGGTGCCCGCGGGCAGCGGCGTCGTCTCCGCCGCGTGGCCGACCGGGTCGCCGTCCATGACGGTCCAGCCGGAGAGGTCGACCGGTGTGCTGCCCGAGTTGACGACCTCGGCCCAGTCGGTCGCGTCGCCGTCGGACTCGATCTCGTTGATCACGACGTCCGGCATGACGCACGTGTTCGTCGCCCCCGGGGTCGCATATGCGAGCACGAAGGCGCCCTCTCCGTCGGGGCAGCGAGCGAGGGTCGCGGCGATGGCGTCGCCGTCGATGGCGGCATGGCCGCTCCATGCCTGCGTGTCGTCGACCAGCACGCCAGCCGTGTCGAACAGGCGGATGCGGTCGGCGCTGCCGATTCCGATCGGATCGCGGAAGGCCGTCTCGACGCCACCGACGAGACCGATGGTCCCCTCCTCGACGACGAGGAACTCGCCGGCGGCGATCTCCGTGTCCGGCAGGAACTGCCAGCGGTGGTCGTCGGAGTTGTCGCGGATCTCGTAGCCCGAGATGTCGAGAGGGGCATCGCCCGCGTTGTGGAACTCCACCCAGTCCGCCGGCTGCGAGTCGACCTCATTGATCGCGATGGTGCCGCCCAGAGGTTCGTCGGATGCGAAGACGTTCGCCGCGCCCTTCGTGGACTCGGACGTCTCCGCCCATTCGACGATGCCGTCGACCTCCCGCGCTCCCCAGGACACTGCAGCGTGAGCCGCCCACGATGTCTCGTCCACGAGCACGGCGCTCGGGTCGAACAGTCGCACCTGGTCTTCTTTGCCGAGGCCGAAGGCGAAGTCGCCCGCTCCGGCATCGGCCTGGTCGAGAACGAGATGCGCGCCGGGCTCGATCACCGATCCGTCCGGGAATGTGTACGCCTCATCTTCGCCGTCGTCCTTGACGACGAAACCGCTCAGGTCGACCGCGACGGCCGACGTGTTGACGAACTCGATCCAGTCGCCGGGTGCTCCCCCGCTCGACTCGACTTCGTTGATGCGGACACCGGGTTCGGCTCCGGTGGCGGCGAGCGGCACGGCGAGCAGGGCGGCAGCGCTGAGTGCGCAGACCGTCGTGACCGCAGCCGCAGAGTGCAGGCGGGACATAGGGCTCCTGAGGGAATCAGTCGGGTAGGACTCCACATCAGCGATCCCGCATGGCCGAACGACGGCGTGCAGGTGCACGGATGGTGAACGACCGGTGGCGGTTCGCCATCGGCCCGGGAGGCCGCGAACAGGCGGATGCTCAGCCGTCGATGCGAGAATCGGCCCGTGCGCACGATCCTCAACATCATCTGGCTGATCTTCGCCGGACTCGCTCTCTTCCTCGGCTACATGCTGGCCGGCATCCTGCTGTGCATTCCGATCGTGACGATCCCCTGGGCCATCGCCTCGTTCCGCATCGCCCGCTACGCGATCTGGCCGTTCGGGCGTGAGATCGTCAGCAAGCCGACCTCCGGAGTCGGCTCGTTCCTCGGCAACGTGCTCTGGGTCATCCTCGCCGGCTGGTGGTTGGCGATCGGACACATCGTCTCCGGCCTCGCGCTCTGCATCACGATCATCGGCATCCCGATGGGCATCGCCGACTTCAAGATGGTGCCCGTCTCGCTGATGCCTCTCGGCAAGGAGATCGTGTCGCGCCGCGGCGCCTTCGACCGCACGCTCTGACCGCGGACGCCGGCTCTAGAATTGCCGGGATGGATGCCGATCGCCTGATCGCCTGGGACGCAGAGCTGCGCCGGGCGCACACGAGACTCCGCGCCGCCCTCGAGGCCACGAGGGAGGCGGTGCAGGACGGTTCGGATGCTCCGGATGCCGCGCGCGAGCTCGCGCTGTTCTGCATCGGCTTCTGCTCGGCCCTCGATGGGCATCATCTGAGCGAGGACCGCGCCCTGTTCCCCGCGCTGCGCGACCAGCACCCGGAACTCGGCGACGTGATCGCCAAGCTGATGCAGGATCACTCGATGCTGGCCCACCTGCTCGGAGGACTCCGCACGGCCGTCGAGAGCGGAGAGGGCAGCGAGACGCTGAAGCGCCACCTCGACGGCATCGGCGCGATCATGGAGTCGCACTTCCGCTTCGAGGAGCGCGAGATCCTCGAGCCGCTGCGAGCGCTCCACCTCGATCGCCCCGTTCCGGACGTGCTCGGCCCGTTCTGATCGAGGTCAGCCGCGAAAGAAGCCGACCCCGAGGTCGGGGTGATCGACGAAGACCCCGTCGACTCCCGTGCGAGCGATGACGCCCCATTCGGCCTCGTAGTCCCCGTAGGCGCTCTTGCCTCCGTGGCCGCGGAACTCCGCCGAGAGGAAGGCGTTCTCCGGCCGACAGGTCCATGTGAAGACCGCGAGTCCGCGCGCGTGCGCATCGGGGACGATCGAGTTGCCTGCGGCGAGCAGCATGCGCTTGTCGACGCTGATTCCGTCGACCCGGCCGAAGAGCGCATCGAGTCCCTGCGGGGTGACGGTGGCCGCATACGTGGGCGCCTGCGTGCCCTGAGCGACGACCAGATCGTACGCGCGTCCCGACGCCTCGATCAGATAGACGTACGACGCCGCGATGCCTCGGGCCCTCAGCTGTCCGAGGATCGTCGACTCGAAGGACTCCACGATCAGCGGCAGCTCGCCCTCGGCCCACCCCGCCGCACGCAGGTCGCGTTCGATCAGCGGCGCGAGGTCGAGGCCGATGCTCGCGAAGTATGTGGCGTGCTTGACCTCGAGCACCACGCCGATCTCGCGTCCGTACTCGACCGAGCCGGCCCGGACGATGTCGAGCACGTCGGTCAACCGCAGGATCGTCTGCGAACCGTCGAAGCTCGCGCTCGACACGCGCACCTTCGGAAGGCGCTCCCGGCTGCGCAACGTCGTGAGCTCATCCCAGGTGAAGTCCTCGGTGAACCAGCCGGTGAGGGCCTCGCCGTCGACGCGCTTGGTCGTCTTCCGGTCGGCGAACTCCCGGTGCTCGGCCACATCCGTGGTGCCGGAGATCTCGTTCTCGTGCCGCACGATGAGCACGCCGTCCTTCGTGGCGACGACGTCGGGTTCGACCGCATCGACTCCCATCGCGAGGGCGAGCTCGTATGACGAGCGACTGTGTTCCGGACGATAGCCGGGCGCACCGCGATGCCCGATCACGAGAGGCGATTTCCTGGGCACGCTCTCAGCGTAGAACACCCTGATGACCTGCCCTTCCGGGTATCGTGGAGGAAAGCGACCTACAACCCACTTTGGAGTGAGGCCCACATGAGCAACTTCGCCTTCAACAACCCGGCGTTCCAGCAGCAGGATCCGCGCAACGTCGCGACCTACCCGGGTGCCCCGCAGGGAGCGCAGGGGGCGCAAGCCGCGTCGTTCCAGCACGGCACCATGGACGCCGCGGCGAACGCACAGCTGGAGGGCATGTACGCGGCTCCCCCGGCCGGAGCGATCGAGACCGACCGCATGTCCGTCGAGGACACCGTCTGGAAGACCGCCGGACTCTTCGCCATCCTGCTCGTCACCGCCGCCGTCGGCTGGTTCCTGACTCTGGGCGGCGTCGCCGCTCCCGAGCTGAACCCTTACAACCGCTTCGAGCCGAACCTCATGCCGTGGATCGTCGGCGCGCTCGGCGGCTTCGTGCTCGCGATGGTCATCACGTTCACCTCGCGCAAGAAGGTCCGCCCCGCGCTGATCTTCGCCTACGCCGCATTCGAGGGCCTCTTCATCGGCGGCATCTCGGCGTTCTTCGAGGTCCTGTGGCCCGGCATCGTCATGCAGGCGACCCTGGCCACGGTCTCGGTCGTCGGCGTGACCCTCGCTCTCTTCGCCAGCGGCAAGGTCCGCGCGTCGAAGAAGGCCACCAAGATCTTCATGATCGCCATGGTCGGCTACCTCGTGTTCTCGCTGCTGAACCTCGTGCTCATGTGGACCGGCGTCCTCCCCCAGGGACAGGCGTTCGGCCTCTACAGCGCTGAGATCTTCGGCATCCCGCTCGGTCTGATCATCGGCGTCCTGGTCGTCATCATGGCGGCCTACTCGCTGGTCCTCGACTTCGACCAGATCCAGCAGGGCGTGCGCAACGGCGCTCCCCGCAAGTACGGCTGGCTCGGCGCCTTCGGCATCATGGTCACGGTCGTCTGGCTCTACGTCGAGATCCTGCGCATCATCGCGATCGTCCGCGGCAACAACTGACCGCGAACCGCCTCACTCAGAGGCCCGTCCCTTCGGGGGCGGGCCTCTTGGCATATCCGAGGCCTCCAGCGCAAGGGGTTGGCTGATAATCAGCTGAGAGGGCACAGTGGATCACACGAGCCCTGGCACCCCAGGGCTCACGAAACAAAGGAGCTGAACATGAGCTTTCTCGGATTCCTTCTTCTCGGCCTCATCGCCGGAGCCATCGCGAAGCTGATCCTTCCCGGCAAGCAGGGTGGCGGATGGTTCATCACCCTCCTGCTCGGCGTCGTCGGCGCCCTCCTCGGCGGCTGGCTCGGAAGCCTGATCCTGAACCGTCCTCTCACGGAGTTCTGGGACCTGGGCACGTGGCTCCTCGCCATCGGCGGCTCGATCATCGTGCTGCTGATCTACGGCCTGATCGTCAACCGCGGCAGCAAGGCCCGCAGCTGACCTCATAGCAACACAGGAAACCGCCCTCTTCCCCAGCGACGCTGGTGAAGAGGGCGGTTTCTCTGTGTGCCGTCTGCGCTCAGCGCGCGTCGGCCTTGGCCTGCAGCAGCGCCCGCTCCCTGTCATTGCCTGCGAGCGCTGCGGCGACGGCGAACTCGCTGCGCGCCTCCTCCGCGCGACCGAGTCGCAGCAGCAGTTCCCCCCGCGTCGCGGGCAGCAGGTGGTAACCGGCCAGCGCACCCGAGGCGCCGAGCCGGTCGATGATCTGCAGAGCGGATGCCGGGCCCGTCGCCATCGCGACGGCAGCCGCCCGGTTGAGCTCCACGACCGGCGAGGGAGCGATCCGACCGAGCGCCTCGTACAGGAGCACGATCCGCTCCCAGTCGGTGTCGTCGACGGAGGCGGCTGTCGCATGGCATTCCGCGATCCCCGCCTGAAGGCCGTAGGGGCCTCGACCCGAGCCGAGTGCGTCAGCGGCCGCAAGCGCAGCACGTCCCCGCGCGATGCGGCTGCGATCCCAGCGACGACGGTCCTGGTCGGACAGGAGCACCGGTTCGCCGTGGGCATCGATCCGGGCGGGGAACCGCGCGGCGGTGAGCTCCATCAGGGCCAGCAGGCTGTGCACGTCGCGCTCGCGCGGCATCAGCGCGGCCAGCACCCGCGTGAGTCTGATCGCCTCGAGACTCAGCTCGGGGCGCATCCAGTCGGGACCGCTGCTCGCGGCGTGCCCCTCGTTGAAGATCAGGTAGAGCACGCCCAGGATCGCTCCCAGGCGCTCTGCGTGCTCCTCCCGTGGTGGCATCTCGAACGGGACCTGCGCCGCACCGAGAGTCTTCTTGGCCCGCACGATGCGCTGCTGCACAGTCGCCGTCGGCACGAGGAACGCCCGGGCGATCTCCTCGCTCGACAGGCCGCCCACCACGCGGAGGGTGAGCGCCACCTGCGCCTCGCGCGAGAGTACCGGGTGGCACGAGATGAAGATCAGCCGCAGCACGTCGTCGTCGACCGCATCCGGGTCCCAGGGCGGCGCATCTGCGGCATCCGCCTGCTCTCGCTCGAGGTCGTGGGCGAGCACGGCCATCCGGTCGTCGAGACGTTCGCGGCGCCGCCAGCCGTCGATCGCCTTGCGCTTCGCGACCGCCGTGAGCCAGGCGGCGCCGTTGCGCGGCACGCCCTCGACCGGCCACTGCCGCAGGGCATCGAGCAGCGCCTCCTGCGCGAGGTCCTCGGCGAGGCCGAAGTCGCCGACCACACGCGTCAGGGTCGCGACGATCTTCGCCGACTCGATGCGCCACACGGCGGCGACGGCCCGCCGCACACCCTCGTCGGGTGTGTGGCGGACCGTCTCGCGGTGTGCGGAGTCGGTCATCTCACTGCTGGGCGCGACGCGCCTCTTCCTCTTCGCGCCAGCCCTTCTCCTTCTCGATCCACTCGTTGTCGGCCGGGAAGTCGGACTCGTCGGTCACACGCCGCACCTCGAGGAACGACCCCTTGCCGAGGGGAGCCCTGCTCGCCCACTCCGCCGCCTCTTCACGACTGGAGACCTCGAGGATCCAGAAGCCGTTGAACAGCTCCTTCGTCTCTCCGTAGGGGCCGTCGGTGATGAGAGGCTTCTCGGCGCTGAAGTCGACGACGAATCCCTCCGCCGCGTCGCTGAGGCCCTCGCCCGCAGCCAGCACGCCGGCCTTGATCATCGACTCGTTGTACTTGCCCATCGCCTCGATGACCTGCTCGAACGGCATCTCCTTGTACGCCTCGACCGCTTCGTCGTTCGAGCGCATGATCAGCATGTACTTCATGGTGTTCTCCTCGGTGGTGGGGCCGCCTGTCGACCCTCTCATTGAAGACGTCGAACGAAGGTGCCGCAGATCGACATCTCCGCGAAAAAACTCTGGGATTCTCCGGTGGCCGTTCAGTCGAGCTCGTCGACCGCAGCCCGGATCGCGTCGGCCGAGGCCCGCAGCAGTGCGAGTTCGTGCTCGCTCATGGGCGTCTCGGCCAACGGCACGGCCCCGGCAGCGCCCACCACCGAGGGCACCGACAGCGCGACACCGCGAAGCCCGTATTCGCCGTCGAGCACCGTCGCGACCGGAAGCACCGCCCGCTCGTCGTGCAGCACTGCCTCGGCGATGCGGGCGCAGCTGACGCCGATCGCGAGATTCGTGGCTCCCTTGCCGCGGATGACGGCATAGGCCGCATCGCGCACCTCGACGGCGATGCGGTCGAGCTCGTCGACGGTGAACGGCTCATCGGCGGGCCAGTCGAGAATCGGCACCGAGCCGATGGTCGCGTTCGACCAGAGCGGGAACTCCGTGTCGCCGTGCTCGCCCACGATGTCGGCGTGCACGCTCGCGGTGCTCACATTCGCGCGATGCGCGAGCCGCCAGCGCAGACGCGACGTGTCGAGCACGGTTCCGGATCCGAAGACGCGATGCGGCGGCAGGCCCGAGACACGCTGGGCGACGACCGTCATCACATCGGCCGGATTCGTGACGATGATGAAGACGGCGTTCGGCGCGCGCTCGACGAGCTGGGGCATGAGCTTCTCGAGCAGACGAGCGTTGATGCCCGAGAGCTCCATGCGGGTCTGTCCCGGCTGCTGCTTCGCTCCGGCGGTGACGACGATCACGTCGCTGCCCTCGACGACGGCGAGGTCGGAGCCGCCGCTCACGGCCGCGGAGGTGAACTGCGTCCCGTGCGCGAGATCGAGCACCTCGGCATCCACCTTGTCGGTGGCGATGTCGTAGAGCGCCACCTCGGCCGCACTCCCCCGGATCAGCGCCGCATACGCGACGCTGACGCCCACACTGCCTGCACCGATCACCGTGATCTTCGTCCGCGCCTTGGTCATACGCTCATCCTGCCCGAAATAACGCGAACGGGCACGGACCGTGATGGTCCGTGCCCGTTCGAGATCAGGTGAGCGAGACGCTCACTCCCATTCGATGGTCCCCGGCGGCTTCGACGTCACGTCGAGCACGACGCGGTTGACGTCGCGCACGCCGTTGGTGATCCGGTTGGAGATCTTGGCCAGCACGTCATAGGGCAGGCGTGTCCAGTCGGCGGTCATGGCGTCTTCACTCGACACCGGACGCAGCACGATCGGGTGGCCGTAGGTGCGTCCGTCGCCCTGCACGCCGACCGAGCGGACGTCGGCGAGGAGAACGACCGGGCACTGCCAGATGTCCTGGTCGAGTCCGGCCTTGGTGAGCTCCTCGCGAGCGATGGCATCGGCCTCGCGGAGAATCTCGAGGCGGTCCTGCGTGACCTCGCCGATGATTCGGATTCCGAGGCCGGGGCCGGGGAACGGCTGGCGCCCGACGATGGCCTCGGGGATGCCGAGCTCGCGGCCGATCGCACGGACCTCGTCCTTGAACAGCGCGCGCAGCGGCTCGATGAGCTCGAAATCGAGGTCATCCGGCAGTCCGCCGACGTTGTGATGCGACTTGATGTTCGCGGTGCCTGCACCGCCGCCCGACTCGACGACGTCGGGGTAGAGCGTGCCCTGCACGAGGAACTTGACCGGGGCGCCGCCCGAGGCCTTCGCCTCGGCGACGAGGTCGAGCTGCACCTTCTCGAAAGCGCGGATGAATTCGCGCCCGATGATCTTGCGCTTCTCCTCGGGGTCGGTGACGCCCTTGAGATGACCGAGGAAGACATCTGCCGCGTCGACCGTGATCAGACGCACGCCGGTCGACTCGACGTAGTCCTTCTCGACCTGCTCGCGCTCGCCCTTGCGGAGAAGGCCGTGGTCGACGAACACCGCGGTCAGCTGGTCGCCGATCGCCTTGTGCACGAGCGCGGTCGAGACCGCCGAGTCGACACCGCCGGAGAGGGCGGAGATGACGCGGGCGTCACCGACCTGCTCGCGGATGCGCTCGACCTGCTCGGCGATCACGTTGTCGCTGTTCCAGTCGGAGGCGAGCCCGGCTCCCTTGTGCAGGAAGTTCTCGAGCACCTGCTGTCCGTGGTCGGAGTGCTTGACCTCGGGATGCCACTGCACACCGTAGAAGCCGCGCTCCTCGTTCGCGAACGCCGCGACCTTCGTCGCGTCGGTCGTGGCGAGCACGTCGAACCCCTCGGGCGCCTTGGCGACCTGGTCGCCGTGGCTCATCCAGACGTTCTGCGCTGCCGGCTGGCCGCCGAGCAGCGTGCCGCCGTCGCCGGAGATGACGGCATCCGTCGCGCCGTACTCGCGAAGCCCGGTGTTCGCGACCTCGCCGCCGAGCGTCTGCGCCATGTACTGGAAGCCGTAGCAGATGCCCAGCGTGGGCACTCCGAGGTCGAACACGGCCGGGTCGAGGCGCGGGGCGCCCTCTTCGTAGACCGACGACGGACCACCCGAGAGGATGATGGCGACGGGGTTCTTCTCGGCGATCTCGGCGGCCGTGGCGGTGTGCGGCACGATCTCGCTGTAGACACCCGCCTCACGCACTCGGCGGGCGATCAGCTGCGCGTACTGCGCGCCGAAGTCGACGACGAGCGCGGGGCGCTGCTGGGTCTCGGACTGTTCGGTCACCGGACACCTTCCGTGGCAGGGGCGGGGGCCGCGGCGGCCTCCCGGGAAGCGAGGTAGGCCTTGACGTCGCGGGCGACGATGGCCTCCATGAAGAACGACAGCAGCGGGATGACGCCGCCGAGCGCGAGCAGGATGAAGCGCAGGAACGGCCAGCGCATCAGGCTCCACATCCGGAAGCACGCGAAGAGGTAGACGACGTAGAACCAGCCGTGCGCGACGAGGATCGAGAGCGAGATGTTGAGTCCGTCGCCGGTCGATTCGAGGCCCTCGGGTCCCTCGACCACGGGTGCGAACCACAGCAGACCGCCGGATCCCCCTGCGAAGAGCTCGAGTCGGATCGGCGTGTACTTCAGCACCATCTCGGCGACCAGCAGGAGCAGCATGACTCCGGTGATGATCGACGCGATCTGGTAGAACTTCAGCGCACCACGGATCGCCGGAAAGCTGGCGACTTTCGGTTCGGGCATGGCTCCAGTCTAGCCGGGGAGAGTCCGCGTCGATTCCGAGTCAGGGCGCGGGCGGGCGGGCGACGAGAAGCTCGCCCGCGCCCGTCGCCTCGAGCACCCCGGCCGCGTCCGGCACGAGCAGCGAGGAACCGATGCGGAGTCTCCGTCCGTCGATCTCGATGTCACCGCCGCTCACGATCACGATCGAGAAGCCGCGACCGACGACGGTCGAGCCGTCGACGGGGATCCGCTCGAGTCGGAAGTACTCGTCCGCGGCGGCTGGAAAGACGGAACCGGAATCGGGGGCGGTTCCGATCAGCGCATCCAGGTCGGCCGCCGAACGCCCACGGGTGTTCACCGCGGCGAGCGCCAGCTCGAAGCCGAGGCCGAGATGCCCGGCCTCCGCACCGTCGATCGCGAAGCCGTCCCACTCGAGAAGGATCGACAGATCTTCGGGCTGCTGGAGTTCGAGCAGCAGGATTCCGGCGCCGATCGCGTGCAGTTCGCCCGGCGGCACCCAGACGACGTCGCCCGCAGCGACCTCCACCTCGTGCAGCAGACCGAGCAGTGCGTCCACGTCCTGCCGATCCACGAGGTCGGCGAGCGCCGCGGCATCGACGTCCTCCCGAAGTCCCACATGCACCGTGCCGCCCTGGAGCATGTACCACGCCTCTGCCTTGCCGTGTGCTCGACCGAGATGCGTCGCTGCGAAGTCGTCGTGCGGGTGCGCATGCACCGGCAGTCGCTGCCCCGCGTCCAACAGCTTCACGAGCAGTCGTGTGTCCGCACCCCACCGTGCGACGTGGGCATCGCCCAGCCAGGCCGTCGGATCGTGCTCGATCACGTCACGCAGCACGCGGCCGTCCGGGAGCGTGGTGAGCCCGAGCAGGGGCTCGCCGTTCACCGTGGTCGTCGAGCCGATCCAGTCCTCCGGCTCGCGGGGAGCGTCACTGGCTTCGCCGCGGAAGGCGCTGATGCGCGCACCGCCGCGGTAGAAGCGCGCGGCGGGCCGGTTGGACGACAGCAGGATCGGGTTCACACGTTCTCCTTCGATCGCACGGCTCCGGCGAGGAAGCCGCCGACGAACGTGTCGCCGAGTCCGACGGTCGTCGGTGTGGCGACGTCGAGCGAGAATGCGGCGACCCCGACGGAACCGGGCAGACCGGCCTCGACAGCGGCGACGAGCGCCTCCCCTCCCCCGTGGCGGGGCATCGCATCGGTGTCGTCGACGTCCGCGGCGGTCAGGCCGTCACCCACGCGGTAGCGGGTGGCGGCGACGCGGACGGCGGAGTCGAGGGCGGCACCGTGCCGAGCGGCATCCGGTCCGATGGCGATCGCCCAGTAGCGGGTGTGCACGACGAGTGCCCGCGCGGGGATGATCGCGTGCACCGCGCGGAGGGCGCGGATGACGTCGTCGGTGTCGAGGAGGTTCACCGCGCGTCCGAGGTACTCCTGCAGCTCATCCTCGTTCATGCCGTAGACATGGATCTGCGGCAGCAGATGGCGGCGCACGGTGTCGGCGAAATCGCGCGTGTAGAAGCCCGCGTCCTCGTAGTAGACGAGCGCGTCGTCGGGGAGGCTGCGCATCGCGCCCTGCACCTCGGCGAGCCGGAGCTCCAGCAGGTCGTGATCCTGCATCGTGTTGAATCCCGAGACGAGGAAGACGCCCGCGTCCGACAGCGTCGTCGGCAGATCGGTGGCGAGCAGCATCCTCCGGTTCGGCGGATCGTTCGCGAAGATCAGCCGATTGGGCGCGGGCGACAGGACGTCGCCGTCCGTGAGGCGCACGTGCGCGCCGACCGGATACTGCACGATCAGATGCGGGTCGAGGGTGTCCTCGGTCGCCGAGCAGATGTACGAGATCGTGTCCGGCAGCAGACGACGGACGTTGTCGTCGATGCTGACGAGGTGCTGCACGCTCGGCATGCCGAGGGCGTCGAGCACGAGCCCCGCTCGCACACCGGTGCCCCCGAGCGTGATCGCGTGCTCGAAGTGCGACACGAAGTCCTCGATCACCTCGGACGAGGCGACGAAACGCTCCGCCCCGGTCCCCGAGGCGACGAACGCGAGCACCGCCACCAGCAACGACCGTTCGTCGGTGATCGGCGCCGTGGTGGTGAGCTCGTGCCGCCGCACTCCGTGCGCGTGCGCCAGCCTGTCGAACACCGACGAATCCCACTTCAGCTCGTAGTCGACGGTGCCGCCGAGTCCGAGTACGAGAGTTCTGCCCACGTCGCCGATCATCCTTCCGAGATCCGGGGTTCAGTACAGCGACGCCTTGCCGTCCGCACCGAACAGCTCGATCTTCTCAGCAGCGGTGGCTTTCATGGCCTCGAGCGCCGCCGGCTGGATCGCGTTCGGCTCGCGCAGACGCTGATCGGTGCCGAGGATCTCGCGCATGCGGTTGTGGTACGAGACCTTGATGTCGCTCGAGATGTTGATCTTGTTCACACCCAGCTCGACGGCGCGGCGGAGTTCCGCATCCGGGTTCGAGGATCCGCCGTGCAGCACGAGCGGGATGCCGACCGCGGCCTTGATCTGCTCGAGCAGGTCGTGACGCAGCTCGGGGTTCTTGTCGCTCGGGTACAGGCCGTGCGACGTGCCGATCGCGATGGCGAGACTGTCGACGCCGGTCTCCTCGACGAAGCGCACCGCGTCTTCCGGGTTCGTGTAGATGATCTCGGCCGCTCCCGACTCGCCGTAGCTGTCGTTGGCGCCGATCGTGCCGAGTTCGCCCTCGACCTGGATGCCGACGGCATGCGCCGCATCGACCACCTTGCGCGTGAGCGCGACGTTCTCGTCGAACGGCAGCAGCGATGCGTCGATCATGACCGAGGTGAAGCCGGCCTTGATGGCCGAGATGATCTCCTCGTAGCTTCCGCCGTGGTCCCAGTGGATCGCGACGGGAACGCTCGACCGGTGGGCGCGGGCGTGCATCGCGGGGATGAGGTCGGTGGTGATGTGCGACACCTCGTCGGGGTGGATCGCGATGATGACCGGAGCGGCCTTCTCCTCGCTGATGTCCATGATCCCGTTGAACATCGCCCAGTCGCTGATGTTGAACGCCGGGATGGCGAAGTTATTGGCATTGGCGACATCGAGGATGGATTTGCCGGTGTAGAGCACGTGATTTCTCCTGTTTCGTGGTGGTCGTGGATCCGTCGGGACGACGTCAGCTCTTCACGGACCCCGCCGTGAGACCGCTGATGAAGTACCGCTGGAAGATGAGGAAGAGGATGAGGACCGGGATCGAGCCGAGCACGCTCATCGCCATGATCTGGTTCCACTCGTACGAGTGCTGCCCCATGAGCAGCTGGATGCCGATGGGCACCGTGCGCATGTCGATCGTGCGGGTGAGGGTGAGAGCGAAGAGGTACTCGTTCCACGCGATCATGAACGTGTAGATGCCGACGGACACGATCCCGGGGATCGAGATCGGCACGAGGATGCGCCACAGGGCGGTCATGGATCCGGCGCCGTCGACGCGGACGGCCTCGTCGAGCTCCTTGGGGAGGGTGTTGAAGTAGCCGGTCATCATGATGATCGCGTAGGGCAGCGTGAACACCATGTAGGTGAGAATCAGCCCGAGGTACGAGTTGTACAGCCCGAGCGCCACCATCAGACCGAAGTACGGGATCAGCAGGGTGATGGGTGGCACGGCCTGCACGCTGACGATGACCACGTTGAGGATGCGCTTGCCCCGGAAGTCGAACCGGCTGAACGCGTACGCCGCCTGGATCGCGACGAGGAGGGTGAGGATCGTGACGGAGCCCGCGACGACGTAGCTGTTGAAGAAGAACCGCATCGTCTCGGGGTTCGTGAAGATCGCGATGTAGGCGTCGAACGAGAACGTGTCGGTGACCAGACGAGGAGGCAGTTCGAAGATCTGCGTGTTCGACTTGAACGAGCTCGACAGCATCCACAGCACGGGCCCTGCGGCGAACACTGCTCCGAGGATGAGGCCGATCATGACCCCGGTCTTGGCGACGCGGCGCTGGTTCTGCACGGTGAGAGCCATGGTCAGTCCCTCGCTTTCTGGTGACGGACGTAGAAGACGGCGAGCACCATCGACATGAGCAGGACCAGCACGGCGGAGGTCGCCGCGAGCGAGAAGTCGTACTTCGCGAAGGCGAGCTTGTAGGTGAAGGTGCTGAGCACCTCGGTCACGTCGATCGGTCCGCCACCCGTGGTCATCCAGATGAGCGCGAACTGCTGCGACGTCCAGATCAGGTCGAGCAGCACGAGGCTGACGATGATGGGACGCAGCTGCGGGATGGTGACGTTCCAGAAGCGCTGCGCGGCACCCGCGCCATCGACGGTGGCAGCCTCGTTCAGCTCATTCGGGATGCCCTGGAGGCCGGCCAGCAGGCTGACCATGAAGAAGGGGTATCCCGCCCAGATGTTGATGAAGATGATGGTGCCGAGCGCGAGCTGCGGCGATGCGAGCCATTCGATGTCGGTGTTGAGCAGGAAGTTCACCACACCGTTCGGGGCCAGGAGCATCCGCCACAGCACGGCGATCACGGCGACCGTGAACAGCCACGGCAGCACGTACAGGGCCCGGAAGAAGGACCGTGAGAACCGACCGAGCAGCGCGCTGTTGAGCATCATCGCGAAGGCGAGACCGAGCACCAGGTGCGCCACCACGCTCGTCACCGTGAAGAGGATGGTGTTGCCCGTCGCCTTCCAGAAGCGCGGATCCGACAGGATCTCGACGTAGTTGCCGATGCCGACGAACTCGGGCGACTTGTTCAGGATCACGTTGTCCTGGAACGAATAGCCGATCACCATGACGATCGGCACGATCATCAGCACGAACAGCAGGATGATGGTCGGCGAGAGGAAGGCGTACGACTCGGTCGTCTTGCGCAGCTGCCGTCGGCGACGCGACAGCGCGACTCCGGTGACGATCACCTCGGTGTCGTCGGACGTTCTCAGGCTCATGGGAAGCGTGGCTCCTTGGTTGGTCGGGTGCCGCATCGCATCGGGAGCGATGCGGCACCCCGTTCAATGCGGGTCGTGGGAGATCAGAACTCCGCGACCCACGCGTCCTGCGCCTTCTTGAGCGCGTCGTCGATCGACTGCTGACCGTCGAAGGCCGACTGCAGCTGCTCGCCGAGCTGACGCATCAGCTCCTCCGCCACGGGGAGCCCGGTGAACTCGTTCGCCGGGTAGCCCGCCTGGTAGATCTCGAACGCCGTCTTGAACAGCTCATCGTCCTCGACGAATCCGGGGACCGACTTCGAGTTGCCGGGGAACGCGTTCGCCATCGTCGAGAGCTCCGAGTTGGTCTGCTCGCTCATGAGGAACTCGACCAGCTTGAATGCCGCCTCCTTGTGCTCCGAGTTCTCGGCGACGCCGATGCCCCAGGATGCGTAGGGGATGCCGCGCTCGCCGTCGTATCCGTCCTCGGCCGGCAGCGCCGAGATCGAGAACTTCAGATCGGGGTTCGTCTCGCGGATCAGGTTGATGTGCGCGAGCGAGTCGATCATCATGCCGACACGACCGTTGGTGAACTCCTCGACCTTGTCCTGCTCCTTCATCGTGAAGGAACCGGAGGCGATCGAGCCGTCATCCCACATGCCGCCGATGAAGTCGACCGCCGACGTCACGTCGTCGTTCGTCAGATCGGGCTGACCGTCTTCGAGCATCGAGCCTCCGGAGGCCCACACCCACGACATGACGTCGTTCTGCACGCCGTTCGGCGCTTCCAGGGAGAGCGGGAGCACCCAGCCCGACACGTCGCCGCCGAGCGCCGAGACCTTCGATGCCGCATCGGCGAACTCCGTGCGCGTGGCCGGCGGGGCGGTGACGCCCGCATCTGCCAGCAGCGTGTCGTTGGTGAACATCGGGTAGACGAAGTTCACCACCGGGATCATGTATGTGCTGTCGTCGACCTGGATCTGGCTCGCCAGCTCGCTGTCGTCGTAGTCGTACTCCTCCATGAGTGCGGTGAGGTCTGCGATCACTCCCTGAGAGGCGAAGTCGTTGACCCACGCGCCGTCGAGGCCGACGACGTCCGGCATGGTGCCGGAGGCCGCTCCCGCGAACAGCTGCTCCTTGGTCGATGCGTACGGTCCGCTCACGAGCTTGACCGTGACGCCCGGGTTGGCGTCCTCGAATTCGTCGATGAGCGCCCGGAACTCACCGTCGGGGAGCTCGGGCTCCCACCACTGGGCGAACTCGATGGTGACGTCTCCGCCATCCCCTCCATCGGTTCCGCTGTCGCCTGCCGCGCACCCTGCCACGGCCAGGACTGTCACGGCTGCTGTCGCTGCGCCGGCGAGCTTCAGAATGCGTCGCCCTCGCCCCACTGTGATCATCACTTCTCCTCTTCGAGATCGTGCCGCATTCGCGCTTCAATGCTTGTTCATGCGGTTTTGAGCAATGTTATGCCGTAGTTTGCGAGATCGTCAAGCATTCTCTGCATCTATTTCGACTTGTAACTACAGATTTCACGACTGTACCCGCATTGTCACGGCGAAAACCAAGTTGGTCGCGTGGATACGTCGGATGCCGATCTCTGCCGAAGTCTGCGGGTTTATCTGCGCACCTGTGCTAGAGATGTCTGCATGGAAGCAACTCCGTCGCCCAAGCGTCGACTCCCCGCCGGCCGCAAAGCCGACCTCGCCGCCTACGTCGAACAGGTCGGCGAAGTGACCGTCGGAGGTCTCGCAGAGCACTTCCACGTCTCGATCGACACGATCCGTCGGGACCTCGATCAGCTCGACCGAGAGGGCGTCGTCATCCGCACCCACGGCGGAGCGGTCAGCGCCGAGGGGCAGCTCAAGGACCGGGCGCTCGACGTCCGTCTCCGGCTGCAGACGGAGGAGAAGGAGACGATTGCGCGTCTCGCGGCGGGACTCATCGACGACGGAGCGGTTGTGATGCTCAACGCCGGAACGACGACGCTGGCTCTCGCTCGGGCGCTTCGCAACCATCGCGACCTGACGATCGCCACGAACAACCTGCGGATCCCCGCGGAGATCTCGCCATCCGCCTTCCGCGACCTCTACGTGTTCGGCGGGGCCGTGCGGGCGATCACCCAGGCCACCACCGGACCCGTCGCGTTCATGATGACCCCGGGCGGCCCGGAAGTGGACATCCGCTGCGATCTGGCACTGATCGCCGTGGGCGCCATCGACGAGGCCGGGTTCTCGACGTCGAACATGGGGGACGCGAACATGATGGCCGAGATGATCCAGCGGGCCGAGCGCACCGCGATCCTTGCCGACTCGTCGAAGTTCGGCCGACGACTGTTCGCTCAGGTCACCACGCTCGACCGAGCCGACTACCTGGTGACGGATTCGTCCCCGGCGCCGGCGTTCGCCGCCGCTCTCGCGCAGGCAGAGGTCGAGGTCATCAGCCCCTCAGCCTGACCGCTCTCGTCATCGGGAGGCGACCGGGCCACCGGGGGTGGGGGGAACAGCCACGATCAGGCGCGACCCGGTGATCGCGGCGGCGACGATCGCCGCCGTGCCGGCGACCGGCAGCAGGGCGAGCGCGAACGCCGCGCTCGGACCGAAGGCGAACGCGAAGACCAGGAACGCCGCCCAGGCGACCACGCCGACTCCGACCCACGTCCACTGCATCCTGGTCGTCGCTGTGCGAAGTGCCGTGGCCGTGATCGGTCGCCCGTGATGGATGACGTTCTCCGTCCATTGGCGACCGTCCCACCACCTCTGGGTGCGTCGATGGACGTCGTACCAGCCCGGTGCAACGGGTCCGCCGCCGCTCATGAGGCGAACGAGGGCTGGGGCCACGAGGGCAGGGCGGTGCACGAGAGAACCCCCGAGAGCACGGATGCGCGAGACTCCGAGTCGCCTCGTCCGATGACAGCGTCGATGCGGGCGGTCAGGTCGTCTGAGGGAGTCATGCGTCGAGACTGTAGGCATGGTCCGCTTGCCACTGGTCGTGCCGACTCTCGTAGGCGTCTGCGGCTTCGCCGTCCCAACCTGCGAGCATCACCTGCGAAGCGCTGTCGAGAGCGGCACCCTCGGCCCGCAGATCGGAAAGCGACCCGAGCAGGACATCGATCATGGTCTGGATCTGGTCGAAATCGACCTCGACTGCTACCCCCATGCCAGCACCATGACATCCCTCCTCCGCTCTGCAACGCGGCACCCTGACGAACCACGGGAACGACGAAGGCCGCCGGGATCACTCCCGACGGCCTTCGTGCGTGTCAGGCGGGCGTGCCGCCTGTCGAGGTCAGAACCAGCCGGAGATGAGATCCCACAGCCAGTCGATGATGCCGCCGATGATGCCGCCCGCGCGGTTGACGGTGACGGTGGCCGTCGCCTCATCGCCGTCGGCCTGAGCGACCGCGACCGTGTACTTGCCCGGCTGCGTGCTCTTCGGCACCGTGACGGTGGTCGAGAACGTGCCGTCGGCGGTGACCTGAACGGTGCCGACGTCGAGGGCCGCGCCCTTCTTCGGTCGCAGCTGCACGGTCACCGTCTCACCCGGCTGGTAGCCCTCGCCGGTGATCGTGAGCTTCTTGCCCGCTGCCACCTTCGACGAGCCGAGGTCGATCGATCCTGCGAACTCGACCGGCTCCTCCCCCGCGATCGAGAACGGCACCTGCACGGTGGTCCCGGTACCGGCGACGGCGACGGTGAGCAGCTGCTCACCGAAGACACCCGCCGGAACCGTGAAGCCGAGCGACGCGCGCCCTGCCTCATCGGTCGTGTCGACGATCGTGGGATCGACGGCGCTCGCAGCGAGCTGGGTGCCGCCGAGCGACAGGGTCACCTCGCCGGGCGCCTGCTCCCCCGCACTGAACGCCAGCGACGAGAGAGCGACCGTCACCTGGTCGCCGGCGCTGTAGCCGTCGGCATCCGGTGCACTGACCGAGACTCCCACCGCGCGCTGCGCGAGGTCGGGGGTCGCCGTCTTGTTCGCATCGAACCAGTCGACCATCGACTGCAGGTCGATCTTGCCGGTGTCACGCTTG
The DNA here is from genome assembly GCF_040686675.1 of Microbacterium sp. NPDC079176. NCBI lineage: Bacteria > Bacillati > Actinomycetota > Actinomycetes > Micrococcales > Microbacteriaceae > Microbacterium > Microbacterium sp. NPDC079176. The sequence goes on along the minus strand of NZ_JBFBLM010000004.1, from coordinate 85,426 downwards.
CTCGAGCCCTCCTTGAAGGTGAAGAAGTTGTCTCCACCCCCGGCGAGGAACGAGTTCGCTGCGACCGTGTAGTTCGCCGCAGGGTCGATCGGCGTGCCGTTGAGCGTGATCGACGTGATCCTCGATCCCTGAGCCGCGGCCGGATCGTAGGTGTAGACGAGACCCTCCGATACGCCGAGCTTCAGGAACGGACGGGCCGAGCCTGCCGGCTGCCACTGCTCTTCGAGCACGCCCTTGAGCTGCACGCCGCTCAGCGACAGGGTCACCAGCGTGTTGGCGAACGGCTGCACCGTGGCCGCCTCGCGGTAGGTGACATTGCCGTTCGGGTCGTTGGCGTTCGACGAGGCGTACGTCAGGTTGGCGCGGATGCCTCCCGGGTTCATCAGCGCGATGTCCGCACCGGTGGACCACTTCTGCACGTCGGCGACGAAGTTGCCGATGGTGGACTCCCCACCGCGGTTCTCCGAGCCGTTCGTCTGACGAGCGCGGTTGAAGTCGGCGGTGATGTCTCCGACCTTGACCGCGCCGAGCACGTCGGCCTCAGCCTTCGCCTTCGCGACGATGTCGGCGACCTCCGGGACGGCCGGGTAGAGCGCCTTCCCTGCCGAGGTGAGGGGCTTGATCTCGTTGGTGATCGAGATCAGGTCCTTCGTCTTCGGGTCGACCTGGATGTTCATCAGTCCGAGGTTCTCGCCGTACTGCCCGGCCGAGATGACCGGACGCCCGTCGATCACGTGGTTGTAGGCGAGGTGCGTGTGTGCCGAGACGATCGCGTTCACGTCATCGTCCACGCCGTAGACGATCTCGCCCAGGGGCGAATCCGGCGTGATGCTCGACAGCTCGACGCTCGATGCTCCCTCGTGAACGAGAAGGATGACGACATCCGCTTCGCCGTTGGACGCGTCTCCGTCACGCAGGTCGTCGGCCACGGCGTTCACCGAATCGACGATGCTGCGCACCTCGAGATCCGCGATGCCCTCAGGCGACACGAGCGAGTCGAGGTCCTCGGTGACGGCGCCGACGAAGCCGACGCGCACGCCGTCGAGCTCCTTCACCCAGGCCGGTGCGAGCGCGGGCTCGCCCGTCTCGGTGACGAACACGTTCGACGAGATGTACTCCCAGTCCGCGCGGTCCTGCACGCGGTCGCGCAGGTCCTCCCAGCCCTGGTCGAACTCGTGGTTGCCCGCGGCACTGACGTCGAGGCCGGCGGCGTTGAGCGCGTCGATCGTCGGGTTGTCATCGTTGATGAAGGAGGTGAACGTCGATGCGCCGATCAGATCGCCGACACCGGCGAAGATCGTGTTCGGGTTCTCGGAACGGAAATGCTGCACGGCTCCGGCGACGACCGCCGCGCCTGCGGCAGCGCCGTCGGCCTCGATGCGACCGTGGAAGTCGTTCATGGTGACGACGTCGATGCTCACCGGCGGGACCTCGGAGGAGACGCCGACGATGATCGGGTCGTGGTCGCTGGAGCGGAACGGTGTTCCCGCCTCGGTGGCGCCGAACGCGTAGCCGCGGTCGCTCCACTCCGGAGAGTTGATGCTCCACACACCCGCGCCCGTGATGGATGCGGCGAGCGACGGCGACGCGAGCACGTGGTCGAGCGAGCCGAGCTCGCCGTCGAACGTGTACGTGTGCTGTTCCGGAGCCTTCTCGCGTGCGACGTCGCTCCACCCCTCGCTCGTGAAGACCTCGATCGGGTCCTCCTTCGCGTAGGCGTTGAAGTCACCGATCAGCAGGATGTCGCTGCTGCCTGTCGTCTCCTCGATCTCGGTGGTGAAGGTCTTGAGCGAGTTCGCCTGCTTCACGCGGTCGGCGTTGAAGAAGCCCTGGCCGTCTGCCGGCTCGGCGCCGCCGCCCTCGGGTGCCGACTTCGACTTGAAGTGGTTCGCCACCACCGTGACGACGCGTCCGTCGATGTCGAACGCCTGCGCGATCGGCTCGCGGGCGTTGCCCCAGACGCTCTCGTCCGTCACGGTCAGGCTGTCGCCGACCGTCTCGACCGCGTCCTTCTTGTAGATGATCGCGCTCGTGATGAAGTCGGTCGTCGCCGAGTCGTTCAGCTCATCGGGAGTGCGGACGTAGTCCCACTCCGCGCTGCCGAGTGCGTCGTTGAGCCCGTCGACCAGATCGGCCAGCGCCTCGTCGAGCGAGCCGCCGAGCTTGATCGAGTTCTCGATCTCCATCAGCGACACGATCTCGGCGTCGAGGCCGTTGATCGCCGCGACGATCTTCGACTTCTGGATCTCGAACTGGGCAGCATTCGCCGCGCCCCGTGCGTTCGAGTTCTCGCTCTTCAGCGTGGTGAAGTAGTTGAAGACGTTGAACGACGCCACCTGCACGTCGCCGCCGACCGTCGGGGCGGTGTCCGTGCGAGGGTTCGTGGGCTGGAAGCCGACCTTCAGGTCGGCGGACGACGTGCTGTCGATCGGCACGACCGGCTGAAGACGCCAGTCGTCGAAGCCGTACTGGAGCACGTACCCGTTCTCGCTGAAGTCGACCGTGTCGCCGTTGCGGACGACGAGGTCCTTCGTGAAGTACGGCTGGTCGTTGGGGTGCCCGCTGTTCGAGACCTGGATCGACCACCCGTCGTCGAGCAGGATCCGGTTGGCGCGGTTCGCCGCGGTGATCGCCGCCGCCTCGGCTCCCGGACGCACGAGCTCCGTGCTCTTGACGTTGAGATCCGCCCCGGCGTTCAGCCAGAGGGTTCCGAAGTTGAAGAGCTGGTGGCTGGAAGCCAGGCGATAGGTGCCCGCCGGGGCCACGTACATGTTCTCGTACTGCTCACGGTCGCCGCCGACGGCGGCGTCGGGAAGCGGGGTGACCTCGGGAACGCCCACCCCTGCCTGCAGGACCGAGATGCCGGTCAGCGCTGCCGGGTTGATCTGCGTCTGGCCGAAGTACTCGCTGACCGAGCCGGTGACCGAGACGCGATCGCCGATCGCGAGCGTGGGAGCGAGCGCGTTGAGGAAGACGAAGACGCCGTCCGATGCGCCGGGGGTCGCGTCGACCGCGCCGCCGGAGCCCTCGGTCTGGATCACGATGCCCTTGTAGCCGCCGGTCCGATAGTCGGCGGTGACGATGCCCTCGACCGTGACCGTCTGGCCGTTCAGCGGCGAGACATCGGTCGTTCCCTGGACGTCGGCGATCGACACGTCGGTCGGCTCGGGCTCAGGCTCAGGATCGGGGTCGGGGTCGGGAACCGTGCCCGCATTCTGCGGCGTGATGGTGGCCGACAGGCTGAAGTCCGCCTTGTTGTCGTCGGTGTCCTTGCCGCCCGTGCGGTTGAGCGATTTGACGTCGGTGTTGCCCGTGGGAGGAGTCGCGGCGGCAGTCTCGAATGTGTTCGAGGTGCCGTAGCCGAGCACGTCGATGACGCCGTCGACACCCGTGACCGAGCCGGGGGTCAGTGTGACCGCCGCGGTGCCCTCGACCAGCGCGAGAGTGCCGTTCGTTCCGCTCGGGTTGAGGGTGCTGACGACGTCGGCCGTCGGCAGTGCTGCGCCGTTGGCTCCGTTGCTGCCCGCCTGCACGAGATAGTGGCCGCCGGCGGGGATGACGCCGGTCAGCGGCGCGACGCCGTTCGAACCGCCCGTTCCTGTCGCGGATCGATACTGCAGCGAGAGCCCGTCGAGGGTGACGGGTGCCGCCGTGGGGTTGTAGAGCTCGACGAACTTGTTGGTGAACGCCGCCCCGGCACTGCCCCCGGAGAGGTAGGCCTCGTTGATCACCACCCCCGTTCCCGAGACGTCTGCGGAGGCTGGCGCGGCGATCAGGGCGCTGGCGCCCAGTGCGGCGACGCAGGTGGCGGCGAGAACGCCGAGACGCCCCCGACTTCTGCGGTCTGACCCGGGAACCTGATGGTTCGCGGCGTCGGGAGCGGACATCATCTGTGTTGTCTCCTCGGGTGTGTTCTGGCGACGGCTCTCGTGAAACCGGGCGGTGCGGGCTCTCAGCCGACGCACATGTGAGCGAGCATACGGAGGCCCTCCGACAACCTCAACGGAGTTTTCCGATTGGTAACCAAGCCCTCACCGAACGTCCGGACCCGACCCTGACGAAGGTGGAATATCGGACCGCGAACCGCTCACATGCGCGCGATGCGCCGCGCGGATGCGGGTCGGGTCAGGCGGAATCAGACGGAGTCGCCGGCGGCGGTCGCTGCGTCCTCAAACTCCTCGACCTCACGCTCCCAGGCGTCCTTGGCGAGTCGATACCAGAGGTAGAAGGCGAACCCGGCGAAGATCGCCCACTCCGCGGCATAGAAGATGTTGAGCCAGTTCACCGGCGACTGCTCCTCGGGTGCAGGCGAGGAGATGTCCGTGAGACCTGCCGTCGCCGTGATCGAGGCGAGGTACGGCCGATACACGTCGAGCTCGTCGACGTCGTGCCAGTGGCTGAGCAGCGCAGCGGTCGACATGCGGTCCATGCGCTGGGGATCGTCCTTCGGCGGCACCGATGGCCCCTCGTCCGAGATCACCCGACCGACGAGGGATACGTCCTCTGCGCTCTCGTCGAGCTTCTCGACGGCCGCCTCGGCGACGGCACGGTCGGCGGTCCATCCGATCGCGACCGCGATCGACGTGCGCTCCGCGACCCGCAGCTGACCGGTCACCCAGTAGCCCTCGACGCCGTCGTTGAACCGGCTCGACACGATGAGGAAGTCATCGCGGATCCAGGTCCCCGACGTCTCGACCTTCTGCCCGACCAGCGGCTCGGGGAGGTACGCACCCGGCTCGACCACATCGGTCAGCGGTCGCACCTGCTCGGTCGCTCCTGCGGGCGGCGGATCGGTCTCGATCGCGCGCTCGAGCTGCCACTGCCCCAGCCACGCGAACACGCCGGCCACCACGAGGCACAGCACGAGCATCCCGATCCAGCGTCCCCGGAGCATGACCTCGCGGAGAGTCGGGGGGAACAGAGCAGCAGAAGTCACGGCGTGGTGCGGGCCTCAGGCCTCGTACGGTGCGAGGACGACCTCGACCCGCTGGAATTCCTTGAGGTCGGAGTATCCGGTGGTGGCCATCGACTTGCGCAGCGCACCGATGAGGTTCGCCGTGCCGTCGACGACGGGCGCCGGACCGTAGAGGATCTCCTCGAGCGTGCCGATGCCGCCGACCTCGACGCGACGACCGCGCGGGAGCTTGGGGTGATGCGCCTCGGGACCCCAGTGGAAGCCGCGACCCGGTGCATCGGTGGCGCGTGCGAGGGCGACGCCGAGCATGACCGCGTCGGCACCCATCGCGAGTGCCTTGACGATGTCACCGGACGTGCCGACCCCACCGTCTGCGATGACGTGCACGTAGCGTCCGCCGGACTCGTCGAGGTAGTCACGGCGGGCCGCGGCCACGTCCGAGACGGCCGTGGCCATCGGAGCGTGGATGCCGAGGGTCGCACGCGTGGTCGACGCCGCTCCCCCGCCGAAGCCGACGAGGACACCGGCCGCACCCGTGCGCATCAGATGCAGGGCCGCGGTGTAGGTGGCTGCGCCTCCGACGATGACGGGCACGTCGAGGTCGTAGATGAACTTCTTGAGATTCAGTGGCTCGTCGACGCTCGAGACGTGCTCGGCCGACACGGTGGTTCCGCGGATGACGAACAGGTCGACCCCTGCGGCGGCGACCGTGTCGTAGAACTCCTGCGTGCGCTGCGGCGTCAGCGATCCGGCGACGGTCACTCCGGCTTCACGGATCTCGGCGAGACGCTGCGTGATGAGCGCGGGCTTGATCGGCTCGGAGTAGAGCTGCTGCATGCGCGCGGTCGCCTCTCCCTCACCGAGGGATGCGATCTCCGCAAGGAGGGGCTCGGGGTTCTCGTAACGGGTCCACAGTCCTTCGAGGTCGAGGACGCCGAGTCCGCCGAGCTGCCCGAGCATGATCGCCGTCTGAGGGCTCACGACGGAGTCCATCGGTGCGCCGAGCACCGGGATCCCGAAGCCGAAGGCGTCGATCGTCCAGGCGGTCGACACGTCCTCCGGGTTGCGGGTGCGCCGCGAGGGCACCACCGCGATGTCGTCGAACGTGTACGCGCGACGCGCACGCTTGCCTCGGCCGAGCTCGATCTCCATGGTCACCACCCCAGACTACCGGGCGTACGCGATGACACCGACGGCTGGGAGACTGAGAGAGAGGTCGGGAGGCAATATGTCGGAGTCGGTGGAGGTCGCCGTCGTCGGTGGCGGCGTGATGGGCCTTGCGACCGCGTGGGAGCTCACCCGACGAGGGATGAAGCCCGTCGTCTTCGAGCGCTTCGCCCGTGGCCACCACCAGGGCGCCTCGCACGGCGCCACGCGCAACTTCAACAACGCCTACGACGAGGACCACTATCTCGACCTGCTCGTCCGCGCACGCGCCGGATGGGACGCCCTCGGGCAGGTGGGCGGCGAGCCGCTGCTGCGTCTGCACGGCCTGGTCACCCACGGAGATGTCGACGTCGCCGCGATCGAACGGCGGCTGTCCGAGCGCGGCATCCACGCCGAGATGCTGACGGCGCACGAGGCATCGTCGCGATGGTCGGGCATGCGCTTCGGCGACGATGTGCTCTTCTCCCGCGACGCGGGCGTCGCCCGCGCATCCGCCGCGCTGGGCGAGTTCGAGCGACGGATCGTCGCCGCGGGAGGCGAGGTGCGCTGGGAGACCCCCGTCACGCGGATCGACGAGACCGACGAGGGCGTCGACATCGTGCTGCCTGACGCCCGCGTGCGGGCAGACGTCGTCGTCGTCGCGGCCGGCGCCTGGACCGAGCGGATGCTTCCCGGCATCCCGCTGCCGAGCCTGGAGGTCACCGAGGAGTTCCCCGCGCACTTCCGCCCCGCCGCCGACTCGGTATGGCCCTCGTTCAATCACTACGTCGATCCCGGCCGCTACCCGGCGACGGTCTACGGGATGCCGACGCCCGGCGAGGGCGTCAAGGTCGGGTTCCATCGCGTGGGCGACGTCGTCGACCCGGATGCCCGCCCGCACGCGGTGACGCACGCGCAGGCTCTCGCCGACTATGTGGGCGAGTGGATGCCGGGCCTCGACCCGGCATCCGCGGAGCCGATCAGCTGCACCTACACCTCGACCGATGACAGCGCCTTCGTGCTCGACCGATCGGGGCGGATCGTCGTCGGCGCCGGCTTCTCCGGCCACGGCTTCAAGTTCGCCCCTGGCGTGGGCGCGACCCTCGCCGATCTGGCCCTCGATCCCTCCGCTCTCGCGGCGGAGCCGTTCCGACTGCGCTGAACTCAGCGGGCTCGCACCACGCGGCGCTCGTCCCACACGGGGGCATCGGCTTCGTACACCTCGCCGTCGGAGCCGAACACGAGGAACCGGTCGAACGAGCGGGCGAACCAGCGATCATGCGTGACCGCGAGCACGGTCCCCTCGAAACGACGCAGAGCGTCTTCGAGCGCCTCGGCCGACTCGATGTCCAGGTTGTCCGTCGGCTCGTCGAGCAGCAGCAGCGTCGCACCGGAGAGCTCGAGCAGCAGCACCTGGAACCGGGCCTGCTGGCCGCCCGACAGCGATTCGAAGGTCTGCTGCGCCTGCCGCACGAGTCCGTACCGGTCGAGCGCCGAGCTCGCGGCATCCCGCGGCATGCCGGCCCGTCGTTCGTCTCCCCTGTGGAGGATCTCGAGCAGCGTTCGGCCGACGAACTCGGGATGCGCATGCGTCTGCGCGAACAGCCCCGGCACGACGCGCGCTCCCAGCACGGCCTGCCCACGGTGATCGACCGTCGCGAGCTGCTCCCCGGTGGACGTCACGTGACCCAGCGTCGGGTCCGGGTCGCTGCCCCCGCGTGCGAGGAGGCGGAGGAAGTGCGACTTCCCCGATCCGTTCGACCCGAGCACGGCGACCCGATCGCCGTACCAGACCTCGGCGTCGAACGGCCTCATCAGCCCGCAGAGCTCGAGCCCGTGTGCGACCACCGCGCGCTTTCCCGTGCGTGACCCTCGCAGCCTCATGTCGAAGTCCTGAGCCGGGGGTCGCTCCTCCGGCGGTCCGGCCTCCTCGAATTTGCGCAGTCGCGTCTGCGCCGCCTGGTACCGCGACGCGAATCCGTCGTTCGCCGACGCCTTCACCTTGAGGTTCGCGACGAGGGTCCGCAGCTTCTCGTGCTGCTCGTCCCACCGGCGGCGCAGCTCGTCGAGTCTGTCCATGCGGTCGCTGCGCGCCTGGTGGTAGGTCGCGAATCCGCCGCCGTGCACCCACGCCGAGGCCCCCGCGCCGCCGGGCTCGAGGGTGATCAGCCGATCGACCGCACGGGCCAGCAGCTCCCGGTCGTGCGATACCAGCAGCACGGTCTTCGGCGTCTGCCTGAGCTGCTCCTCGAGCCAGCGCTTGGTGGGAACGTCCAGATAGTTGTCCGGCTCGTCGAGCAGCAGCACCTCGTCGGGTCCGCGCAGCAGCGCCTCCAGAGCGAGTCGCTTCTGCTCGCCACCCGACAGCGTCGTGAGATCGCGGAAGCGGGCACGCTCGAAGGGCACTCCCAACGCGGCGACCGTGCACTGGTCCCAGACCGTCTCGTGCTCGTAGCCGCCGGCATCCGCGTACTCCGCGATCGCCGTCGCATACGCCATCTGCGTGTCGTGCTCATCGCGCTCGATCAGCGCGTCCTCCGCAGCCTCGAGAGCCTGCGCCGCCTGCCGGATGCGATGGGGCGCGACCCGCACCAGCAGCTCGTGAACGGTCTGACCGGACTCGCCGTGGCCGACGAACTGGTCCATCACGCCGAGGCCGCCATCGATCGTCACGACGCCGTCATCGGCGGGCTGGTCGCCTCGGATGATGCGGAGCAGCGTCGTCTTGCCGGCCCCGTTGGGCCCGATGAGGGCGCTCGTCGACCCGGCTCCGACGCGAAAGCTCGTCTCGTCCAACAGCGGTCTGCCGTCGGGAAGGGTCAGCGAGACCCCCGCAACATCTATGTATCCCACCGTGCGTGGCCGTCCTTCCGCCCGCGTGGCGAGCCGACCAGGCTATCAGCAATCGGGCCGACCGGTCAGCGAGTGCGGCCGACCACCTGGATCGCCTCGGTGCGCGGCGCCGCCGGGAGCAGCATCCGGAACTCGGTGCCGACGCCCTCTCTGCTCGTCACGTCCATCGTGCCGCCGTGGGCGAGCACGATCGCCCGGGTGATCGTGAGGCCCAGGCCGACGCCGGGCACGGCGTTGCGGGTCGCTGTCGACGCGCGGAAGAATCGGGTGAACAGCATGCCCTGCTCGTCTTCGGGGATGCCCACACCGGTGTCGCGCACGGAGAGCTCGACGCCTCCGTCGACGAGACGCACGCCCGCGGTGACCCGCCCGCCCGCAGCGGTGAACTTGATCGCATTCGAGAGCAGGTTGTCGAGGGCCTGTCCGATTCGTCCCGAGTCGACCGAGAGCACGACGGGAGTCGCCGGGATCTCGGCCACGATCTCGATGCCCTCGCGCTGCGCATGCGGGCCGGACGATGCGACGGCGCTGCGCACCAGCTCGGTGACGTCGGCGTCTCGGCGCTCGAGCGGGAAGCGGCCCGACTCCACCTGGGCGGTGAACAGCAGGTCCCCGACGAGGTTGAGCAGGCGCTGGGCGTTGCGCTCGATGATGTCGACGAACTCCTGCTGGTCGGTCGTCAGAGGCTGCGCGGGATCGTTCTGCAGCAGGTCGAGGAAGCCGATGATGGCGCTGAGCGGTGTCCGCAGCTCGTGCGAGATCATGCCGACGAACTCGTCCTTCATGCGCGCGACCTCCACCGCCCTGGTCTCGTCGGTGATCACCAGCAGGTAGCCGTGTCGGGAGCCGTCGGAGTCCTGGTAGGGAGTGACGGTGACGCGCGCGGGAACCGTCGATCCGCCGACGGTCGCCACGTCGATGTGCGAGTCCACCGGCAGGCCGGCGTCGGCATCGTCGAACAGCGCACGCAGGCCGGGGTGCAGCCCGTCGTCAGCGTGGGCGGCGGCCTCGGTCGCGAACGGGGCGAGAGCGTGCGACGGGAAGAACCGGTCGACCGGAACGGCGGCGAGCGCGTCCGGCACTGCCATGCCGAGCAGGCGCACCGCACCCGGATTCCATGCCGTGATCACCCCGCAGTTGTCGGTGGCGATGACCGCCTGGCCGGTGATGGAGTTCCACAGGCTCGTGAAGGACTCGGAGAGCGCGCGGTACTGCTGCTCGCTCGACTTCAGCTGCTCGAGCATCGCCTCGTTGGCGGCGAGAGCGGCCGTGCGCTCGACGACATGCGCCTCGGCCTGGGCCGTTCGCAGTCTCTGCAGTCGGGAGAGCTCGTTCACGATCGCACCGACGGTGGCGAACACCAGCGGGCCGATGACACCGCGAAGCCAGGCCACGGGGTCTTCCGGCGGATCGATGATGTTCGGCATGAGCAGCGCGATCGATGAGAACACACCGACGATCACGACCTGGCGTCGCCCGGGGGCTGCGGCGATCCAGATGACCGGGAGGAGCACGAACGAGGAGAAGAGGGAAGCCGGCCCGCCGGTACCCGCCCTGATCGCACCCAATCCGAGGATGTCGATCATCGGAATGAGCATGACGACCCAGCCGTCGTACACCCCGCGCACCGAGAGCACCGCCGCGAGTGCCGTCACCACCGCGATGGTGGCGAGGCCGAAGATCGCGACGCCGGTGTCGGTCACCGGGATGCCGGGGATCGTGAACATGAGAACGGAGGCGACCGCGACGGCGATCGCCGTGGGACCCTGCTTCATCAGCGGCGTCGGATTGTCGAAGTACCGGCGCCAGCTGCGCTCCATCGTCTGCTGGACGGTGCTGGTCGGAGTCATCGTGCCACTTCTCTGAGGAGTGCCCGCAGTTCGGCCCCGATGATCGGCTTGGGCAGTGCCGCGTCGGCGTCGGGGTAGTCGGCGACGTCGAGCACGGAACTCACGATCAGGAAGCACTCCGGGAAGCGGGTCTTGATGAGTCTCGCCAGCTCCGAGCCGCTGATGCCGGGCAGCAGCAGGTCGAGCACGGCGACGACCGGTGAGATCGTCGAGAATGCGGCGATCGCCGATTCGGCGTCCACCGCGGCGAACACGTCGAAGCCCTCGCGGTCGAGATAGCGCTTCAGGAGCGCCGTCTGGTCTGCGCTGTCCTCGACCACGAGGGCCAGCGGCCGCGCGGTCATCGCAGGAACAGCTCTCGCACGATCACGATGACGACGACGATGCCCAGGGCGAGGAGGGCCTGCGGGATCAGGAGCTTCTCCCGACGGGCGTCCGCGGCGATCTCCTCCTCCTCGGCGCTTCTCGAAGGTGCTTCGGTCATGAGTCGACCCGTCCGATCTTCTCGGTCTTGATCCATGCGGCGTCGGCGTGGCGCCACTCTTTGATGTAGGAGTCCACCGTGATGGCGCAGAGCAGCGAGCCGTACCCGCAGACGTAGAGCAGCAGCCCGGCGAAGAACCGTCCTGCCGGCAGGGGCTCGACGACACGGGCGAGCCAGATCCCGAGCATCGAGATCGGTCCCCAGAGGTAGAAGACGACAGCCCACATCAACCGCGTCTCGTCGGTGAGCGCGAGCCCGAGGTCGTTCAGGCCCGATTCGAACAGCCAGGGGAACAGGGCGATCGCCATCAGGATGAGGGCGCCGAGCCCGGGGAACATCAGCGCCTCACGCCACGACTGTCGGCCGATCCGCCCATCGAGCTGCACGGCGTAGAGCATCGAGAACAGATAGATGCACGCGGCGGCGATCCACATGAATCGGAACACGAACTCGGCGATGTCGCTGTGCAGGACCAGCAGCACGAGCAGCGCGGTGGCTGCGAGGATCATGAAGGCCGGCAGCAGCAGGATGGTGAACCACGCGAGCCCGAAGGCGAAGCTGCCGAGGTTGTGCACTCGGCTCGGGCGGAACCACAGATGCCGGTAGATCGACGTCAGCTGCACATTGCCGCGGGCCCACCGCAGGCGCTGCTTCCACAGACTGTCGATCGTGCGCGGCTCTTCGGCCAGCACGACCGCGTGCGGCTCGAACACCATCCTGCGCCCGGCCAGCTGCCCTTCGAAGGTCGTCATGGTGTCCTCGGCGAGCGTTCCCGTCGGGATCCGGCCGCCGATCGCCTCGAGATTCGCGCGCGAATGCAGCTGCGCACCTCCGGCGAGGCACGCGATCGCTCCCCCGACGTTCTGCGTCCGCCGGGCCGAGAGCTGCCCGATGACGTACTCGATCGCGATGAACCGGGTGAGGTAGTTGCGGTCGCGACTGCCCTCGGCGATATACGCGGTGACGGCGCCGACCTTCTCATCGGCGAGATGCCGGCTCATCTTGCGCAGCGAATCCCGCGCGAAGATCACATCGGCGTCCATGATCAGCACCGCTTCGGTCCACTCGTCCGCGAGCACGATGTCGAGTCCGTGGTTGAGCGTGTGCGCCTTGCCCTCGCCGCCCTTGTCCCGACGCAGATGCACGACTCGTCCGGGGAATGCCGCCGCCTTCGCGGCGACCACCTCGGGGGTGTCATCGGTCGATGCATCGTCGATGACGAAGATGCGCAGGCGGTCGGCCGGGTACTCGAGCTGCATCAGGCGTTCGATCGCCTGGCCGAGCACGAGGCCCTCGTTCCACGCCGGGATCAGCACCGCGACGCGGGGATGGTGCGGTGCCGCCTTGCCGTAGTGGTTGCGGAACGCGTGCACGGGCAGGGCGAGGAACTGCAGCCCGGTGTTGATCACCGGCAGGGTGCCGACCAGCACGCAGAGCAGGAGGATGACGACGACGACGGTCTCGACCCAGTTCAGTTCGGCCATCAGCTCGCCCTCCATCGGTCGAGGATCTCTGTCACGCGCGCGTAGCGTCCGACGTCGGACGCGATGTGGCTGTCCGTGGACGCGACGATCTCGGCGCCGGCGCTGCGCAGCGCGTCGAGCAGGGGGATGCCGGGGCAGCCCCACTTCTCGTTCACCTCGACCTGCGTGTCGGTCTCGGCCGCCGTCGTCGCCCACGCGGTGACGCGATCGGCACCGAGTTCCGCTTCGGAGAGACCGATCTTGGGCAGGATCGAGAAGCAGTGGGCGAGCTGATTGCCGGGGTGACGTCGCATCGCCGCGATCAGTGCCGACACGAGCTGATCGAGCGCGTCCTCGGCGGCCCAGCCGGCGTCGAGCCGTTCGCGGACGGCGCTCGGACCGAGGGGTCCGTCGATTCCGGGGAACTGGTGGTCGGCGATCAGGATGCGATCGATCCCGCTCGGCAGCTCGGGGATGTCCAGTTCTCCCGAGGCATCGAGGATCTTCGCCTCGACTCCCGTCAGTACCGTCAGATCCTCGGGCACGCGCAGCGCCCTCACCGCCGCGAGGTACTCGGGCACCCAGGGCGTCGACTGCCGCACGTGGTCGACCAGGCGCACGGTCGTGAGACCGGCAGCGGATGCCGCGGCGACGTTCTCGGCGAGAGTGGAGACCGCGTCATCCGAGAACGTCGAATGCACGTGGTGGTCGCCTCGCAGCAGCGCGTGACTCACAGTTCCTCCTGATGTCCCGCGTGCGCGGAGACGAGGATCTCGTCGACCTCGACGATCACGTCCTCGAGGAAGCGCACCGACGCGATCTCGCGGAAGGCGACCGTCGACGGGATCCCGCGGCCCAGGAACAGGTCGGCGACGAGCGAGGGGATGTCGACTCCCGCGGCGATCGTGAGCGGAAGCGCGCCAGGGAATCGGGGATTCACCTCGAGGAGCACCGCTCGGCCGTCGCGGTCGCGCCGGAGCTGGACGTTGGCGACGCCGACGAGTCCGATCGCCCGGGCGATGGATGCCGCCGCGTTCTCGAGTTCGTCGTCGTGCACCGTGCGCCCCGCGATGGCCACACCGGAGTCGACCCTGGCTCGGGTCCGCGGCACCGCCGCGACGACCGAGCCGGAGGCATCTGCGATCACATCGACCGAGTACTCCTCGCCCGGGAGGAAGTCCTGCGCGATGAGTCCTTCGTCCTGCGGCAGCGCTTCGAGCGCCGCCCGGTCGGGGACGAGCCGTACGCCGCGGCTGCCGGCTCCCTGACGAGGCTTGGCGAAGACGGGGAACTCCCAATCGACCGCCAGCGCATCGGGGCCTGCGAGGACAGTACGCGGCGTGAGACCGGTCGACTCGCACCGCTCGGCGAGCAGCAGCTTGTCGAGGGCGACGGAGAGCGTGTCCTGCGAGGGCGCGGCGAGCACAGCCGGAGCCAGCTCCTCGCGCCTGCCGGCGAGCGCGATCAGCTCGACATCGACGGTGGAGATCACGAGATCGAGCCGGTCATCCTCGACCATGCGGGCTATCGCCGAGACGAAGTCGTCATCGCGCCCCGGCGGCACGAGACGGCGGTGCGTCGGCGGCACGAGGTAGATGCCGCTCGCCCAGCCGTCCATGTCCGCGGCGAAGACCTCGAGGTCTTCACGACGAAGCAGCGAGCGGATGACGGCGACGCCCGCCGGGCCACCGGCGCCCGTCACCAGTACGCGCGCGCTCATCAGCTCTCCCGTCGCGTGAGTTCGTGGGCGCCGATGAACTCGGCGGTCTCACGGACGACCTCGAGCGGCTCGACCGCCGATCCTCCGCCGAAGCGCGACCAGTAGCGAGCGGTGGCCGTCACGAACTCGGGTTCGAGGTAGTCCCGGGTCGCCGTCTGCGAGCCGAAGCATTCGAGCAGCCGCAGCTTCTGACCGATGTACTGGTCGATGCGGACGAAACGCGTCGGGCGGAAGTCGATCGTCGCCGAGGGGCTCTGGTAGCAGGCGACCGTTCCGACCCGCCGGGTCGCGGCGATCGTCGCCTCGCTCACCGCTCGGTGATCCTGGTGCCGATCGTTCGACGAGTGCGTGTAGACGATCGTCGGCTGGACCTCCTGCACGACCTCCTCGATCAACCGGACCGTGGCTCCGCCGCCGGAGATCTCGGTGTCGATGAGGTCTTTGACGAACAGTCGCGCACCGAGCATCTCCGCCGAGGCGAGCGATTCGTGCTGCCTGCTGTCAGCGTCTCCCCCGCGCGCACCGCGCGAGAGGGTGAGGATCGTGATCGAGTCGCCCGCCTGGGAGTGCGCGGCGAGGAGTCCTCCGACGCCGATCTCGACATCGTCGGGGTGCGCGCCGATGGCGAGCACCACCTCTTTGGTGCGGTTGGCCTCGCGGCGCGTGCGGCCCTCCGTCACGAGCCGGGTGACCGCCTCGACGAGCTTCACGTTGTCGAGCGGCTTGGTGAGGAACTCGTCGGCCTGCGCGCGCAGAGCCGAGACGGCGTACTCGACCGAGACGTGCGCGGTCATGACGACCACCGGCAGGAGCGGGTCGTTCCGACGCAGCTGCGCGAGCAGCTCCAGCCCGTCGAGTCCGGGCATCTCGATGTCGGTGACGACCACGTCCGGCGTGAAGGTCTCGAGCCGCGCGACGGCGGACTCGCCATCGTGAGCGACCACGACCTCGCAGCCGGCCCGCCTCTCGAGCACGGTCTTGACGAGCAGGGCGACGTCTGGGTCGTCGTCGACGACGAGGACGCGGGGAGCATCCTGGGGCATATCTGCAGCTCTCAGTGGGGAAGTCCCCCTGCCGGTCAGCGGCCGGCGTGGCACTCCCTGCGCCCTTCGCGCCGGGAGCTCGAGGGGAAGTCGAGCGGGTGTCTCTAAATACTGGCATATCAACAGACCGCCGCGATGGCGGCCACGGCTGCTCCCTCAGTACTCTCGAGGATGAAAGCGGTCTGCGGACGGCCGCCCCTCTCGAAACGGAGCGACCATGACCGACTCGACGCGGCCCGAAGACCCGCAGTACAGCCCTCCCGCGTGGGACGGAGCGCGACCGGCGGATGCCGCCGTGGATCCTGCCGCCTACCCGCTGGCCGGCCCGGGACAGCCCACGCCGTACACCTCCCCGGCCGGGCAGGGGCTGGCGGTCGCGGGACTCGTCCTGGCCTTCGTCATCGCTCCGCTCGGACTGATCCTGAGCATCGTCGCCGCCGTCAGGCTCGGCAAGGCCGGGGCGCCGCGCGGCCTCGCCATCGCGGGAATCGCGGTCGGCGCCGTCATCACCGTCATCTGGATCATCGGCATCATCGTGCTCGTGAGCGTCTTCGCGAACCTGTTCGCGATGTGCGCCGACCTCGGTCCGGGCGTGTGGCAGGTCGGCGGAGTCACCTACACCTGCAGCTGAGTTCGCGGCCGGACGAGAAAGGGGCCGGATGCGATCGCATCCGGCCCCTTTCTCGATTCGTCTCAGCGCTTGTAGTTCGGCGCCTCGACCACGATCTGCACGTCGTGCGGGTGCGACTCCTTGAGACCCGCCGCGGTGATGCGCACGAACTTGCCGCGCTGCTTGAGCTCTTCGATGGTGCGGGCTCCGACGTAGAACATCGACTGCCGCAGTCCGCCGACCAGCTGATACGCGACGGCCGACACGGGGCCGCGGTACGGCACCTGTCCCTCGATGCCCTCGGGGATCAGCTTGTCGTCGCTGGGCACGTCGGCCTGGAAGTAGCGGTCCTTCGAGTACGAGGTCTGCTTGCCGCGGGTCTGCATGGCCCCGAGGGAGCCCATGCCGCGGTACTGCTTGAACTGCTTGCCCGACTGGAAGACGATCTCGCCCGGCGACTCGTCGGTGCCGGCGAGCAGCGAGCCGAGCATCACGGCGTCAGCACCCGCGACGAGCGCCTTGGCGATGTCGCCGGAGTACTGCAGACCACCGTCGGCGATCACTGGGACGCCGGCCGGACGTGCGGCGAGCGACGCCTCGTAGACGGCCGTGACCTGGGGCACGCCGACGCCGGCGACGACGCGCGTCGTGCAGATGGAGCCTGGCCCCACGCCCACCTTGACCGCGTCGACACCTGCGTCGATGAGCGCCTGAGCGCCCTCGCGGGTGGCGACGTTGCCGCCGATGACGTCGATGTGCGCGAAGCTCTCGTCCGCCTTGAGCCGCGTGACGAGGTCGATCACGCCCTGTGACTGGCCGTTGGCCGTGTCGACGACGAGGACGTCGACTCCGGCGTCGCGCAGCGCCTCTGCGCGCTCCCAGGCATCGCCGAAGAAGCCGATGGCCGCGCCGACACGCAGACGACCCTGGTCGTCCTTCGTGGCGAGCGGGTACTTCTCGCTCTTGTCGAAGTCCTTGATGGTGATGAGACCGGCCAGCTTGCCGTCCTCATCGATGAGCGGCAGCTTCTCGACACGGTGATGCGCGAACAGGGCGATGACCTCGCCGGCGGCGACGCCCACCGGTGCGGTGACGAGACCCTCCGACGTCATGACGTCCTTCACGAAGGTGGTCTGACGCTCGAAGCCCGAGACGAAGCGCATGTCGCGGTTGGTGATGATGCCGACGAGGCGGCCGTCGGGGTCGACGACCGGCAGACCGGAGATGCGGTACTTGGCGCAGAGCGCGTCGACCTCTTCCACGGTCGCGTCGGGCGACGTCGTGATCGGGTCGGTGATCATGCCCGACTCGCTGCGCTTGACGCGGTCGACGTGGGCCGCCTGATCGGCGATGGAGAGGTTGCGGTGCAGGATCCCGATGCCGCCCTCTCGCGCCATCGCGATGGCCATGCGGGATTCGGTGACCGTGTCCATGGCGCTGGAGAGCAGCGGAGTCGCGACCGAGATACGGCGAGTGATCCGCGACGAGGTGTCTGCCTCGCTGGGGATGACGTCGGTGTGCCCGGGAAGGAGCAGCACATCGTCGTACGTGAGTCCGACGAAGCCGAAGGGGTCGTGCTGGTCCATGGATAGTCCTCCTGCGGGCGCGATCTGGGGCGAGGGTGTACCAATTCTAAGTGCGGAGCGGCTGAGGAAATTCCCTGCGCCCGCTGACATCGCGCGCAGGACGCCCCGGGTGACCTATCGGTATTTCGCAACTTCGTGATGGGATCGTTCTCACCGTGAGCAGATCGTGCCTTGGTCGAAACAGAGCCGACACATTACGCTCATACCGTCGTACATCAGGGCCGATGAACAACTCCGTCATGGCCTGTGTACTGGGCTGGAGGTTCTGTGCGTCCGACGATCTCGGCGAATCGAAGCGGAATGCGGTGGGTCATCATCCTGCTCGCGTCGCTCCTCGCCATCGCTTTCCTGTGGTTGCAGCCTCCTGCTGCGGCTTCCGCCGAAGAAACGGACGACGGCCAGGAGATCACAGACTTCTACTTCGCCGGTGTCATCACCTTCGATGACGACCCCGTCGAAGGCGTCGTGATGACGATCGACGGCGGCGGCTTCGAAGGCGAGACCGAGACCGACGCCGAGGGCAAGTGGCGCCTGTACGTGCCCGAGAAGGACACGTACACGCTCACGGTCGACGAGGAGACCCTCCCCGACGGCGTGATCGTCGATGCGGCGCAGCTGCCCGAGGGCACCCAGCCCATCGCCGGCACGACGGCGTCGTTCGAGGTCGAGTTCGGCCTGACCGGCACGAAGATCCTCAACCTCTTCCTCGGTGAGGGCGAGAGGATGACGACGTCCTTCATCGACCAGCTCCTCTCACGTCTCGTGGGCGGCCTGAACTTCGGTCTGCTGCTGGCGCTCGCCTCCATGGGCGCGGCGCTCATCTACGGCACGACGCGGCTGTCGAACTTCGCTCACGCCGAGATGGTCACGTGGGGCGGCCTGGTCGCCCTCGTGACGACGAGCTTCTGGCATCTGCCGCTGTGGCTCGGCATCATCGCCGCCGTGATCGGGGGCGGTCTCTTCGGCTGGGCCCTGGATGCCGGCATCTGGCGTCCGCTTCGACGACGAGGCCTCGGTGTCGTGCAGCTGATGATCGTCAGCATCGGTCTGTCTCTCGCCCTGCGCTATGCGTTCCAGTACATGATCGGTGGTGGCACTCGCCAGCTCCCCGGGGCCAGCCCCGAGCCGTTCCGGTTCGGTCCGATCTCGCTGTCCTACATCGACCTGATCGGCATCGTGGTCAGCATCGTCGTGATCGTGGGCGTCGCGTTCTTCCTCACCCGCACCCGCATCGGCAAGGCGACCCGCGCCATCTCCGACAACCCGCAGCTCGCCGCAGCATCCGGCATCGACGTCGACAAGGTCGTGCGCTACGTCTGGATCCTGTCCGGCACGCTCGCCGCCATCTCCGGCATCCTCTGGGCCTACTTCCGCCCCGGCGTGAAGTGGGACATGGGCATGCAGATGCTGTTGCTCATCTTCGCCGCCATCACCCTCGGCGGGCTCGGCACGGCGTTCGGTGCGCTCGTCGGCTCCCTCATCGTCGGCATCGCGGTCGAGGTCTCCACCCTCTGGATCCCCTCGGATCTGAAGTATGCGAGCGCCCTGGTCGTGCTCATCGTGATCCTCCTCGTCAGACCTCAGGGCCTGCTGGGACGCAGGGAAAGGTTGGGCTGATCGCCATGGACTTCGGAAGCATCTTCTCGAACACAGCCGTCTATCTGTTCAGCCCCGTCACCCTCGCCTACGCGCTGGCGGCGACCGGTCTGGCCGTGCACTTCGGCTATGCGGGCCTGCTCAACTTCGGCATGGCCGCCTTCATGGCGGTCGGCGGATACGGCTACGCGATCTCCGTGCTGACCTTCGGGCTCCCCTGGTGGGTCGGCATGCTCATCGGTCTCCTGGGAGGCGCGTTCTTCGCAGTCCTCCTCGGCATCCCGACGCTGCGGCTCCGCGCCGACTACCTCGCCATCGCGACGATCGCCGCGGGTGAGATCGTACGACTGCTCTTCACCACCCAGATCTTCGACGAGTACACCAACTCGGCCGACGGTCTCGCGCAGTTCAACGGCGGGTTCCGCGACGCCAATCCGTTCCCGCCGGGCACCTACGGCTTCGGACCGTGGACCTACAGCGCGAACGACCTGTGGAACCGGGTGTTCGGACTCATCGTGCTGCTCGTCGCGATCCTGCTGGTGTGGTCGCTCATGCGCAGCCCGTGGGGACGCGTCCTCAAGGGAATCCGCGAGGATGAGGATGCCGTGCGCTCGCTCGGCAAGAACGTCTTCGCGTACAAGATGCAGGCGCTCGTCGTCGGTGGCGTGATCGGCGCAGCCGGAGGAATCGTCTTCGTCCTCCCCTCGGCTGTCGTGCCGGGCAGCTACACGACCTCGCTCACGTTCTTCCTGTGGACGATCCTGCTGCTGGGCGGCGCGGCCACCGTGTTCGGCCCGACACTCGGGGCCATCCTCTTCTGGGTCGTCTTCGCTTTCATGGCGAACCTGCTCCCGGCGATGGCGCGGTCCGGAATCCTGCCCATGTCCGACAGCCAGGCCTCGACCCTGGTGTTCATCTTCGTCGGCATCGCCCTGATGCTGCTCGTGATCTTCCGACCTCAGGGCATCCTCGGAGACAAGAGGGAGATGACCTTTGTCAAATGAACTGACCCCCGACGAGAGCGCCCAGACGGCGCCCGCGACCGGCAGCATCCGCCGACCGAAGACCACCGGACTCGCCAAGGGCCCTGCGGCCCCCGGCGTGCCGAAGGTCGATCCCATCCTGATCGCGGATGCCGTGCAGCGGCGCTTCGGCGGTCTGACGGCCGTCGACGTCGACCACGTCGAGATCCCTCGCGGCGCCATCACCGCTCTGATCGGCCCGAACGGAGCAGGGAAGACGACCCTGTTCAACCTGCTCTGCGGTTTCGACAAGCCGAACAGCGGGACCTGGTCGTTCGACGGCACGAGCCTCTCGGGCGTTCCCTCCTTCAAGGTGGCGCGCATGGGACAGGTGCGCACGTTCCAGCTGACCAAGTCGCTGTCGCTGCTCACGGTGCTCGAGAACATGAAGCTCGGTGCTCCGGGACAGCGCGGCGAGGGCTTCTGGTCGAGCCTGTTCCCGTTCCTGTGGCGCAAGCAGGATCAGGAGATCGAGGTCAAGGCCCGCGAGCTGCTGGCCCGCTTCAAGCTCGACGCCAAGGAGAAGGACTTCGCCGCGGCGCTCTCGGGCGGCCAGCGCAAGCTCCTCGAGATGGCGCGAGCGCTCATGAGCGATCCGACCCTGGTGATGCTCGACGAGCCGATGGCCGGCGTCAATCCGGCGCTGACCCAGTCGCTCCTCGATCACATCCTCGACCTCAAGGGCCTGGGCATGACCGTGCTGTTCGTCGAGCACGACATGCACATGGTCCGCCACATCGCCGACTGGGTCGTGGTCATGGCCGAGGGCAAGGTCGTCGCCGAGGGCCCGCCCGACGAGGTCATGGAGGACCCGGCCGTGGTCGACGCCTATCTCGGCGCCCACCAGGACCTCGATCTCGGTGCCGTGACCGGTCGCATCCCCGTGATCGAGAACGCCACCGCCGCCAAGCTCCGCGAGCAGATCGAAGCAGAAGCCGAGGCGGAGCTCGAAGCGACGAGCACGCCGGATCACGACCAGAAGGACAACGCATGAGCGCCGAGACCTCCGCTGCGGCACCGCTAACCGACGACATCGTCGTCGAGCTGAAGGACGTGCACGCCGGCTACCTGCCCGGTGTGAACATCCTCAACGGCGCCAACCTCGTCGCCCGACAGGGCGAGCTGATCGGCATCATCGGCCCCAACGGCGCCGGCAAGTCGACCCTGCTGAAGGCGATCTTCGGGATGGTGAACGTCCGCAGCGGCGAGATCACCGTGAACGGAGAGAGCATCATCGGGTTGAAGGCCGACAAGCTCGTCAAGCGGGGCGTCGCCTTCGTGCCGCAGACGAACAATGTGTTCCCCTCGCTCTCCATCGAGGAGAACCTGCAGATGGGGCTGTATCAGAACCCCAAGATCTACGCCGAGCGACTCGAGTTCGTCACCGGCATCTTCGCCGAGCTCGGCAAGCGCCTCAAGCAGCGCGCCGGGTCGCTCTCGGGCGGCGAGCGGCAGATGGTGGCGATGTCGAGGGCACTCATGATGGATCCGTCGGTGCTGCTTCTCGACGAGCCCTCCGCCGGCCTCTCCCCCGTGCGTCAGGACGATGCGTTCATCCGCGTCTCCGACATCAACAAGGCGGGCGTGACGACGATCATGGTCGAGCAGAACGCGCGGCGCTGCCTGCAGATCTGCGACCGCGGCTACGTGCTCGACCAGGGCAAGGACGCGTACGAGGGCACCGGACGCGACCTGCTGAACGATCCGAAGGTCATCGGTCTCTACCTCGGAACTCTCGGCACCGACGCCGCCTGAGGGCTCCCACGACAGAGGGGCGGATGCGACTCGCATCCGCCCCTCTTCTGTCCCCCCGCGCAGCTCCGGACACGCGGCCGCAGCTCGGGGCACTCACACGACGAAGGCCCCGGATCGAGGATCCGGGGCCTTCGCTCGTGATCAGTTGGTGCGGGAGATCAGGTTGTCGGCGCCGTACTCGTACGTGCCGATCGATGCACCCTGCGGGTCGCCGTTCTCATCGAACGTGATCTCGCCGGAGTAGCCGTCGTAGTCGGCGGTTCCACCGTCGTTGATGATCGCCGCGCAGTCCTCGAAGCTGGTGCACTTCTCACCGTCTCCGCTGCCGCCCGAGACCTCGGCCATCTTTGCCGCGATGTCCGCGCCCTCGGTCGAACCGGCGGCGAGAGACGCGAGTGCGACGAGCACGACCGCGTCGTAGGCCTCGGCTGCGTAGGTGAAGTCGTTGACCTCGGGGTTGCCCTCACCGGTCCAGAACGTCTGCAGACGGTCGGTGAAGTCGTCCTCGAGCGCCGGTCCCGGCTTCGTGCCCTGTGCGCCCTCGAGCGAGAACGGGAAGTTCGTGTCGGGCGAGGAGCCGTAGTCCGACAGGTTTCCGTCGACGAGGTAGAACTTGTCGGGCGAGATGCCGGCGTTGACCAGCAGCGGGGCGATGGTCTTGAACTGGTCGAACGACACGATCGCGACGGCGTCGGGGTTCTGAGCCTTGATCGTCTCGACCTGTGCGTCGAACTGACCGTCACCGACGTTGTACGACGCGTCAGCGACGACCTCGCCACCCGCGTTCTCGAACGTCGACTTGATGTTGTCGAACAGTCCGGTTCCGTAGGCGTCGTTCTGGTAGATCACGCCGAGGGTCTTGTGTCCGTCTTCGGCGATCAGGTTGCCGAGGACCTCACCCTGCAGAAGGTCGCTGGGCGCGGTGCGGAAGTAGAGACCGTTGTCGTCCCAGTCGGTGAAGTCCGGGCCGGTGTTCGAGGCCGAGATCTGCAGGATGCCGGCGCTGACGTTTCCGTCGAGGATCAGGCGTGAGACGCCCGACGCCGCGGCACCGACGATGGCGGTGACGCCCGCGCCCTGGAGCTTGCTGATCGACGTCTCGTAGGCCTTGGTGTCGGTGTCGCCTTCGTCCTCAGCCGTCAGGTTGATCGTGACGCCGGCAGCAGCATCGTTGACCTCCTTGACCGCGAGGCCGACGCCGGATTCCATGGGCGGGCCGAGGAACGACAGCGAACCGGTCTGCGGCAGCAGCGAGCCGAGCTCGAGCGTGAGGTCGGCCGACGATCCGCCGCCGCCACCACCGTCGGACGGCTCCTCAGAGGGCGTGCCGCTGCAGCCTGCGACGACGATCGCCGAGACGCTCAGCAGCGCGACTCCGGCGAGAATCTTGGCGCTGCGCGAGCGCGTGAATGAGGTCATGATGCTCCCTTGCGTGACTGGCCGTGGATTGTGACCACGGTCGGGTGCTCTAACACTAGGACTGAAAGGCTTCCCGTAGGGGTCGCCGATGTTTCGGTGCGTTAACGATCCGACACCGAGTTTCCGGACGGATGAACCGGGAGTTCAGACGAGTGTCGGCTGATCGATCCGGCGTCCGCGACGCGCGGCGAGCAGCAGGTCGATCAGGAACACGAGGATCGCGACCCAGACGATGATGAAGCCCGCCCACCGCTCGGCCGGCATCGGCTCGCCGAGCACGACCGCGCCGATGATGAACTGCATGACGGGGGTGATGAACTGGATCATCCCGATGACGGTGAGGTTGATGCGCCGGGTGCCCGCGGCGAAGAGCAGCAGGGGCACTGCCGTGGCCACACCGGCGAACGCGAGAAGCACCGCATGCCACGCACCGTGCGAGCCCATCGTGATCCCGGCAGGGGTGGCGGCGACGAGGATCAGCTGCACGATGGCGATCGGGATCAGCCAGAACGACTCGAGCGTGAGTCCGCTGACCGCATCGACCGCGGGGCCGATCTTCTTCTTGATGAGTCCGTAGACGCCGAACGAGGCGGTCAGCGACAGGGCGATCCACGGGAACTCGCCGTAGAAGAGGACGATCACGATCACGGCGACCGCCGCGATGCCGATCGCCGCCCACTGGAGCCTGCGGATGCGCTCCTTGAGCACGAACACCCCCAGCAGCACGGTGGTGATCGGGTTGATGAAGTACCCGAGGCTGGTCTCCACGATGTTCCCGGAGAGGGTTCCGATGAGGAACACCTGCCAGTTGACGTAGATCAGGACACCCGCCAGAGCCGTCCATCCCAGCAGCCTCGGCTGTCGGACGATGACGCCGAAGGCGGCCCAGCCGCGCATCACGGTGAGGAGGAGCAGGCAGAAGACGAACGACAGCAGCACGCGCCACGCGACGACCTCCCACGGACCGGTGGGCACGAGCAGCAG
Organism: Microbacterium sp. NPDC079176; assembly: GCF_040686675.1. NCBI lineage: Bacteria > Bacillati > Actinomycetota > Actinomycetes > Micrococcales > Microbacteriaceae > Microbacterium > Microbacterium sp. NPDC079176. The sequence continues at coordinate 60,980 of NZ_JBFBLM010000004.1, read as the reverse complement.
GAAGTAGAGGGGCAGCACGCCCCAGAGCAGATACGCTCCCCCCGCGTACGCGACTCCCGCCGTCTGAGTGGCTCGGGAGGCGGCGTTCGTCGGGGTCACCGCACAACCCTATGCCCGTCGCTGCGCCGCCTCCGCCCCACGAGACCCGCCGTCCGGACATTGGCAGGAATCGATGGACCGGTGGCCGAACACGCAGGAAGGCCCGGATGCGTGATGCATCCGGGCCTTCCGAAGACGTTGTCTCAGCGGACGACGACTGCGAGCACGTCGCGAGCCGACAGGACGAGGTACTCGTCTGCGCCGAACTTCACCTCGGTGCCGCCGTACTTGCTGTAGAGCACACGGTCGCCCACGGCGACGTCGAGCGGAACGCGGTTGCCGTTGTCATCGATGCGGCCGGGGCCCACGGCCACGACCTCGCCCTCCTGGGGCTTCTCCTTGGCGGTGTCGGGGATGACCAGGCCACTCGCGGTGGTCTGCTCGGCCTCGACCTGCTTGATGACGATGCGGTCCTCGAGCGGCTTGATGGAAACCGACACGGTCTACCTCTTCTTTCTTGACGCTGACAGGAAGACTTTTCGCACTCTCAACCCGAGAGTGCTAATCCAGTCTAGGCGTTCCGCTGGCACTCACGCAATGCGAGTGCCAATGCGGCGAACAGCCCGCCGCCTAAGCTGGGGCAGTGGAGATCTCCGAGCTGCGCGCACTGCTGACCCCCGAGGGCCTCAAGGCGCTGGACGAACTCGGCCCCGTCGACGACGTCGCCGACGTCGCTCGAATCGTATCCCGGCTGCGTGCGGCCGGCCACTCGCCCGAGCTCGTCTCGGCCGTGGTCGGACAGGCACGACTTCGCACCAAGGCGAAAGGCAAGTTCGGCGACTTCGCGGCCCGGATGCTGTTCACCCGGGCCGGACTCGAGCAGGCGACACGGCTGGGCGTGGCCGCCCGGCATGCCCAGCGGATGCGCCGCGCCGGCATCACTCGCGTCGCGGATCTCGGCTGCGGCATCGGCGGGGATTCTCTTGCCTTCGCCGGTGCAGGGCTCGACGTCGTCGCCGTCGACGCCGACGAGGTGACCTCGGCGATCGCGGCGTACAACCTGGCGCCTCTCGGAGACAGCGCGAGGGTGATCCACGGCACGGCCGAGGCGCACGTGCCCGTCGAGGGCGACGAGAACCAGGCGATCTGGATGGATCCGGCCCGCCGCACCGCCGGGCACAGCGAGACGCGCCGGGTCTCGTCCGATGACTACTCTCCGCCGCTGGACTGGGCCTTCGATGTGGCCTCGCGCACATCGACGGGCATCAAGCTCGGTCCCGGTCACGACCGCGATTCGCTTCCCGTCGACGCCGAGGCGCAGTGGGTGAGCGCAGACGGCAGCGTGGTCGAGCTCGTGCTCTGGACGCGCGCTCTCGCCCGCGACGGCATCCGCCGTTCCGCCCTCGTGATCCGCGGCGAGCGCTCACATGAACTCACCGCAGGCGCCGACGCCGTCGACGAGCCCGTGCGGGAACTCGGCGCGTTCCTGCACGAGCCGGACGGGGCGGTGATCCGGGCGCGTCTGATCGGCGATGTCGCGCGCAGCCTCGACGCGGGAATGCTCGACGAGCGCATCGCGTACCTCACCTCTGACGCCGCGGTCACCAGTCCGTTCGTGCAGTCGTTCCGGGTGCGCGAGACGATGCCGGCGAACCCGAAGGCGATCAGCGCCGTCCTCAAGGCGAACGAGATCGGATCTCTCGAGATCAAGAAGCGCGGCATGGACATCGACCCCGCGGCCTTCCGCAAGAAGCTGGCGCTGCGGGGCGAGCAGACCGCGACGCTGATCCTCACTCGCGTGGGTGATCAGCGACGAGCGATCCTCGCCGATCGGGTGCCGGCAGCCGGCTGACGTCTCCCCGGCGCCTAGCCCTCGGTGTCGTCTGACGGGATGTCGACCTGGATCGGATCCTGGTATTCGCCGCCGAGCTCGAGTGTCTCACCGGGCCTCACCGTCGGCTCTGCCGTCGCCGTCGTGCTGTCTCCGGACACCACGAGGTAGGGCATGCCGTTCAACGTGTACGCGAGACGCACGCTCCAGTCGGAGGTCATCCCTCCGGCCTCGTCCACGACGGTTCCGGCGACCTCGATGACGTCCGCCGACGATTGTCCCTCGCTCGCCGGGCGGCATTCGACGGCCTGGACGGCATCGACGATGAGGCAGTCCTGGATGTCGTCGCTCGCGACGCGCTGTGCGCGCCAGACCGGCGCATCGCGGAAGTACCCGACGACCGAGAAGGAGAACTCTTCGAAACCGTCCTCGACCAGCTGCTCGGCGCGTTCCCGCTCGTCGCCCTGGAACTGCGACAGCCAGGAGTTCTCGTCCGAACGCCATCGCTGGATGATGCCGACGACCTCCCCGTTCATCGCTCGCGCGGCGGACGCCCAGATCTCCTCGAGGCCCTCGTCCCCCTCCCCCGGCACCGCGACGCTCGCGTTCAGGCCGATGCCGTTCCCGTTGTCGAGATCGGCCGCGGGCTGGCACTGATCCGCCGACTTGTCGGCGGCATCGAGCGTCAGGCACACCGTCTCGCCGTCGTCCTTCGTCGCGTACCAGACGAGGGCATCCTCGTCCTGTCCGATCGCGCGCAGACTGCCCGGGTCGAACCCGCCCTCGGCCTGCAATTCCGCACGCCGCTCCTGCTGCGCGGAAGTCAACGCGACGGCATCGCCGGAACGCCCGAAGAGCGCCCAGCCGGTGCCGAGACCGATCACGAGCAGAAGTGCGGATGCCGCGACGACCGCCTTCCAGTGCTGACGGAATGCCGCGCGGAGGCCTCCGGTCTCGGTGGACCGACGTCCGTCGTCCGCGTGTTCGCCGGGCGCGCTGGGGGAAGCGTCGGCGACGGGTGCCTGACCGTCACGGAACGGCTTCTCCGACGTCGGCGGCTCGTGGGCCGGTCCCTGCCCGACCGGCGCGTCGACCCGGTCACGCGGGCCAGGGTCGACCCGGTCAGGCCTGCCAGGCTCGCCACGCAGCGATTCGAGCTCTCTCAGCCTCGCCGCCTCGGCCCCGGTCAGGCCACCGTCGCGGCCGTACGCTTTGACCTGCAGTGCGCGCAGCTCGGTAGAGTCACTCTCCTGCAGCATCGTCGCCCTCCCAGCCCTTCGTCACGGTCAGGTACTGCTGACCGTAGCCGAACCGGTACTCGTAGCGGGTCGTCTTCCCCTCACCCACGACGTCGAGCACGAGCGTCCTGTCCGCGTCGGCGAGCATGATGCTGTCATCGCAGGCCATCGGAGGGTCGGGCATCGACCCGTCGTAGACGAGACAGTACCTCTGCGTGGACATGTCGATCCCCGTCCAGATCGGCACGTCATCGTCGTAGCCGGCGACCAGGATCGTCCGCCGGTCCAGTCCCGTCCGCTCGGCGAGGGCGGTCGCCGCCTCCGCCTCGTCGGGGCTGGCGAACATCGCCGTGGACTGCGGCGAGGTAATGTAGCTGCGGGTGACGACCGCCGGCTCGCCGGCCGGCGTGAGGAACATCTGCGCCTCGACGTCATAAGTCTGACTCTGGCTCACGGGTTTCGTGAGAGTGGCATTCACGCCCTGGACCACGGCCTGCTCCCGCGTCGTGCACGCGGGAGCCGTCGCGTCCTCGTGTCCGAGCACCAGGCACACGTCAGCGCTCTCGTTCTTCGTCGCGAACCAGATCACGACGCCTTCTTCCTCCGCCATGGCCCGCACCGACCCCGGGTCGAAGTCCCCCGATGCGACGATCGCGCTCTGCCACTCCTCCTGCTGGGCGCTGAGCTGCATCGGCGCGGGACCCCGGTCGGTGAAGAGAAGCCAGCCCAGCGCGAGGCCGATGACCGCGAAGGCCGTGGCGACCGCGACCGCGAGACGCCGATGGTGTCGCAGCGCGATGCGCGGGGACCCGCCCTGGGCCTCGATGTCCACGGCCGGGTCGGGAGGTGACGCGCTCCCCTCCTCCTCTGCAACGCCCCGCGGAGCCTGCGCAGGGTCCGGCGCACGCGTCTCCGGACTTCTCGTCGCCGGCGGCCCCGCCAGACGCGTCTTCGCGGATTCCAGCTCGCGCAGCCGCGCTGCATCCGCCGCGCTCAACGACCCCGCACGGCCGTACGCCCGCGCCTGGAGCGCGCGCAGCTCGACGGATCGGTCCGCGTCGAGCATCGGCTATCCGAGTCTCTCGAACTGCATCCCGGCCCAGACGAGCCAACCGAGGCTGTAGACGGTCGCACACAGACCGAGAACGAGCGCCCAACGAGCGATGGCGCGGCTCTCGACCGGTCGGCGCAGCGACATGATCGACGCGATCACGGCGACGATGGCGATCGGGATGCCCCAACCGACGAAGAACGACGCGGCCAAGGCGACGACCGCCGCCATCAGCGCCCAGGGAGCGAGGCGGGTGTCGTCCACGGCGGACGTGCCCGTCGCCGGCTCCCAGTCGCCCTCCCGACCGATGTCCTCGGCGACTGGCCCCGTGACGACCACCGGCTCGACTCCGACCGGGCCGGTGGGGAGCTTCGTGTATCCCTCGCGGCGCGACCCGGGTATGCGTGCCGACCCCGCCGGATGCTCGACCTCGCCGCTCGGGCGCTCGATCCTGGTCGGCGGCACCGCGGCACTCGAGGCGGGCCCCGGTTCTGCACCCGCCCGATCCGGAGTGCGAGGCACGTCGCTCATCACATCACCGCGACGCGCTCGTCGACCTGGATCTCGGTGACGGGAAGCGTCGAGTCGGCTCCGAACGCCAGCGTCGACGGGCGACGGCCGGACGCGATGAGCTCCGCGGCGAGCGCCGCGATCATCGCGCCGTTGTCGGTGCACAGCGACAACGGCGGGATGCGCACCGTCACGCCGGCCTTCTCCGCCCTCGCGAGGGCGACCTCGCGGAGTCGTCGGTTGGCGATCACTCCTCCACCGAGCAGCAGGCGGGGCACGCCGAGGTCTGCGCACGCGGCGAGCGCCTTCGTCACGAGCACATCGACGACCGCCTCACGGAAGCTCGCGGCGACGTCGGCGACGGGCACGGGAACGCCGTCTGCCTCGCAGCGCTCGACCCAGCGCGCGACAGCGGTCTTGAGCCCGGAGAAGGAGAAGTCGTAACGGTGCTTCGCGAGGTCGGAGGCGCGCGAAAGCCCTCGAGGGAAGCGGATCGCGTTCGGATCTCCGTCGAGTGCCGCTCGATCGATCTCGGGTCCGCCGGGGTACGGCAGCGACAGCAGTCGGGCGACCTTGTCGAATGCCTCCCCCGCGGCATCGTCCATGGTCTCGCCCAGCATCTCGACGTCGGTCGTGAGATCGCGCACGTGCAGCAGCGAGGTGTGCCCGCCCGATACCAGCAGCGCGATCGTCGGGTACTCCAGCGGCTCGGAGTCGGGAGTCAGGATGTCCGCGGCGATGTGTCCGACCAGGTGATTGACCGCGTACAGCGGCTTGTCGAGCGACACCGCCAGACCCTTGGCGGCACCGACGCCGACCATGAGCGCTCCCGCGAGGCCGGGTCCGCTCGTGACGGCCACCGCGTCGAGGTCGCCGAGCCGCACCCCGGCCTCGGCCAGGGCGGCGTCGATCGAGGGTTGCAGGGCCTCGAGATGGGCACGGGCGGCGACCTCGGGAACCACTCCGCCGTAGCGGGCGTGCTCGTCCATGCTCGACGCGATCGTGTTCGAGAGCAGCCTGCGTCCGCGGACGATCCCGATGCCGGTCTCGTCGCAGCTCGTCTCGATGCCCAGCACCAGCGGCTCGGTCATGAGGTCGCCTCCTTCGCGGCATCCGACGCCGTCTCATCTCGATGCTCGGAGCGCGGATGCTGCAGGGCGAGGCGCATCACGATCGCGTCGACGTCGTCGGGCTGGTAGTAGCGGGGGCGACGTCCGATCTCCTCGAACCCCTCCGAGCGGTACAGCCCCTCGGCACCGGGGTTGTCTGCCCGCACCTCGAGGAAGACCTCTCTGGCTCCGCGTTCCACCGCGGCATCGAGAAGGGACCGCAGAAGCGCCCGGCCGCGACCGCGACCGCGGTGCTCGACGTCGAACGCGATGGTCTGGATGTCGGCGTCACTCGACCCCTGCAGTGCACGGACTCCGCCGTAGCCGATGATCGCGCCGTCCTGCTCGTCGACCAGATAGCGTCCGTGCGGGCTCGCGAGCTCCAGGGCCATCGCCTCCGAGCTCCACGCGTCGGTGGGGAACGAGCGGTGCTCTATCGCCATGATGGCGTCGAGATCGTCTGGCGTCGCGTCGCGCAGCGTCATGACCCCACCTTCTTGGGCGCTCCCGGCACGGTGACGTCGGGCTGACGCAGATAGATCGGCTCGGTGCCCGCGAGTGTGCGCCCGGCAGCCAACGCCCTCGCGCCCACGCGAGCCAGATCGACGCCCGACAGCGTCTCCACATCGATACGGCGGATCCCCTGGAGGTGCTCGTCGGCGTCGACGCGTGCGACCAGCACGGTGTCGGTGATGACGTGCGGGATGCCGTCGGCATCCGTTCCGTCGAAGACGGTGATGGCGACCTCTCGGCGGCGGGCGTCCGTCACGATGGCGAACGGCCCGGTCACGGCGTGATGCTCGACGGCCGTGAGCGCTGCGGCGAAGTGGCTCGGCACGGGGACGACGGGGATGCCACGCCCCAGCGCGAACGTGCGTGCCGTCGCGATGCCGATGCGGAGTCCGGTGAACGGCCCCGGGCCCATACCGGCCACCGCATGATCGATCGGGCCTGATCCGGGCGCGTCGAGGGCCCGCACGAGAAGCTCGCCGATGACCTCCGCGTGACGGAGCGGATCGGCGGCCGAGGCATCTGACAGACGCGTGCCGTCGTCGTCGATGAGGGCGACGGCGGTGCCCAGGGAGGTGTCGACGGCGAGGATCACCTCTCCAGGGTAGTCGTCGTTCAGCCGGTGATCGCTGAGCGTCCGCCACGCGTGATCGACACGTGCCGCGGTGCGTCGGCGTCGAGCTCCGAGGGGTCGAGCTCGTCGTCACCGCCGACGGGACGCTCCAGCTCGATGTCCCACCAGGTCTCGGCCAGGTCCTCGGCCATCCCGCGTCCCCACTCGATCACCACGACCGATCGTGCGATGTCGAGGTCGAGATCGTCGAGCTCTGCCCCTGAGCCAAGCCGGTAGGCGTCGACGTGCACGAGCGGCGCGCGTCCGACGAGCGAGGGGTGCGTGCGGGCGATCACGAAGGTGGGGCTCTGCACGGGGCCGCGTACGCCCAGACCCTCCGCGAGTCCGCGGGTGAACGTCGTCTTGCCTGCGCCGAGCGGGCCGGTGAGGATCAGCAGGTCGCCCGCTTCGAGCTGCTCGCCGATGCGGAAGCCGAGCTGCTCCATCGCGTCCGAGGTCTCGATCTCGCGGCGCCCCAGGAAGGACGGGTCGACGCTCATGCCGACCGCCGGGGAACACGGGCGCCGATGCGCGTCACGATCTCGTAGTCGATGGTCGATGCGGCGTTCGCCCACTCCGATGCCGAGGGCACGCCGAGCGTCGGGTCGCCGAACAGCACGACCTCGTCGCCGATCGACACCGGGGCGTCCCCGACGTCCACGACGAACTGGTCCATGGCGATGCGGCCGACGTTCGTGTATCGGCGCCCGGCGATCGATACGGGCAGGCGCCCGGATGCGTGGCGCGGCACGCCGTCGGCGTATCCCAGCGGGACGAGCACCAGCGTCGTGTCGCGGGAGGTGCGGTGGTCGTATCCGTACGACACCCCGGCGCCGGCCGGCACGCGGCGGACGGCGGCGATCGCCCCCCGCAGCGTCATGGCCGGGCGAAGCCCCAGCTCCGCAGAAGAGCGGTCGTCGAACGGCGAGAGGCCGTAGATGCCGATGCCGATGCGCACGGCGTCCAGACGCATCTCCGGCAGGTCGATCGCGGCCGCTGTCGCCGCGATGTGCCGGATCTCGGGATGGATGCCGAACGACGCCGCCGCCGTGACCGCCTCCTCGAACTTCGCGAGTGCCTCACGGTCGTCCTGGGGCGACGTGTTCGAGAGGTGGCTGAAGAGCCCGACGATGCGCAGCCGCCCGATGCGTTCGAGGCGCGCGGCTTCGGCGAGCACACGACGCCAGTCCGCCGGGGCGATGCCGTTGCGCGACAGCCCGGTCTCGAACTTGAGGTGCACGCCGACCGGGCGGTCGACCGAGGCGACCGCTCCCGCCGCTTCGAGCTGGTCGAACGACGAGATTCCCACCTCGATGTCGTGCGCCGCAGCCTGGTCGAAACGCTCGCCCGGCGCGTGCAGCCAGGCGACGATCGGAGCGGTGATGCCCTGACGACGGAGTTCGAGCGCCTCAGGGATCTCGGCGACCCCCAGACGAGTGGCACCCCCGGCGAGGGCGGCGACGGCAGTCGCGGCAGCCCCGTGGCCGTAGGCGTTCGCCTTCACGACGGCGATGACCTGCACGCCGGTGAGTCTGCGGAAATGGCGGACGTTGTCGCTGATGGCATCCAGCTCGATGCGGGCTTCGCGGAACGGAACGGTCACAGCGGCTCTCCTTCGGCGACCACGAACGCTGCGGCGAGCCCCGCGTCATGGGTGAGGGTCAGGTGCAGTCGGGTGATCCCGCGCTCTGCGACGACGTCGGCGGTGGAACCGGAGAGCACGAAATGCGGGCGGCCGGATGCCTCGGAGGCGATCTCGATCTCGATCCAGTGCACGCCGTCAGAGCCGCCGAGCGTCTTGATCAGGGCTTCCTTCGCGGCATAGCGCGCGGCGAGCGACGGCAGTCTGAGACCCCGCTCCCCCGGCGCGAACAGCCGCTCCAGAAGCCGCGGCGTGCGCTCCATCGTCCGCTCGAACCGCGGGATGTCCACGAGGTCGATGCCGGTCCCGATGATCACCAGTTCAGCCTAGTCGCGGCATCCCGAATCGGTCGGCCCAGCCTCTGCACGCCGCCCGTGCCCCGGACGGGTGACGTGTCTCGACGAGCCGCCTCCGGAGGCCGACGACGCTTACTCGACGGTGACGGACTTGGCGAGGTTGCGCGGCTGGTCGACGTCGAGCCCCTTGGCCGTGGCGAGCGCCATCGCGAAGATCTGCAGCGGGACGACAGCGAGCAGCGGCTCGAACATCGCGCCGGCGAGCGGGATGCGGATGACTTCGTCGGCGAACGGCAGCACGGCCGCATCGCCCTCTTCCGCCACCACGATCACTCGAGCTCCGCGAGCGCGGATCTCCTGGATGTTCGAGACGACCTTGGAGTGGACCACAGCCGAGTGCCGAGGCGACGGCACTAGCACGAAGACGGGCTGTCCGGGCTCGATCAGCGCGATCGGGCCGTGCTTCAGCTCGCCGGCGGCGAAGCCCTCCGCGTGGATGTACGAGATCTCCTTGAGCTTCAACGCGCCTTCGAGTGCGATCGGGAAGCCCACGTGACGACCGAGGAACAGCACCGAACGAGTGTCGGCCATCCAGCTCGCGAGCTGGGTGACATGCTCCTGCTCGCTCTCGAGGACCTTGGCGATCTTCTCGGGAAGGGCGGTGAGCTCGGCGACGTCGACCGACGCGTCCTGGACGGAGCCGCGCACGCGCCCCACGTGCAGGCCGAGCAGCAGCAGAGCGGTGATCTGCGCGGAGAAGGCTTTCGTCGACGCCACTGCGACCTCAGGGCCGGCGTGGGTGTAGACCACCGCATCGGACTCGCGAGGGATCGTCGCACCCTGCGTGTTGCAGATGGAGAGGGTGCGCGCGCCGCGCTCCCTCGCGTACTTGACGGCCATCAACGTGTCCATCGTCTCGCCGGACTGGCTGATCGAGATCACGAGTGTGTCGTCGCCGATCACCGGGTCGCGGTAACGGAACTCGTGCGCGAGCTCGACGTCGACGGGGACCCGCGCCCACTGCTCGATCGCGTACTTGCCGACGAGCGCCGAGTACGCGGCCGTACCGCAGGCGGTGATGATGATGCGGTTGATGCCGAGGAACAGGTCGTCGAGCCCGTCGAGCTCGGGGATCACGACCTGGTCGCCCTGGATGCGGCCACGGATCGTGTTGGCGACCGCCTCGGGCTGCTCGGCGACCTCCTTGGCCATGAAGCTCGACCAGCCGCCCTTCTCGGCGGCGGCGGCGTCCCACGAGACGTCGAACGGCTCGGCCTCGACAGGCGTGCCGGCGAAGTCGGTGACGGTGACGGCGTCCGGGGTGATCGAGACGATCTGGTCCTGGCCGATGGCCAGTGCCTTGCGGGTGTGCTCGATGAACGCGGCGACGTCGGAACCGAGGAAGTTCTCACCCTCACCGAGGCCGATCACCAGGGGCGAGTTGCGGCGAGCGCCCACGACCAGGCCCGGGTGGTCCTGATGCATCGCGAGCAGGGTGAAAGCGCCCTCGAGGCGGTTGACGACGGCGCGGAACGCGCCCTGCAGGTCTCCGCCGTTGTTGCGGTACTCGCGGCCGAGCAGCGCGGCAGCGACCTCGGTGTCGGTCTCGCTGCGGAAGCTGACGCCATCGGCGAGCAGCTCGTCGCGGAGCGAGGCGAAGTTCTCGATGATGCCGTTGTGGATCACGGCGAGCTTGTCGTCATCGGCGAGATGCGGGTGCGCATTCTCGTCGGTGGGCCCACCGTGGGTGGCCCAGCGGGTATGCCCGATGCCCGTGTTGCCGTCCGAAAGCTCGGCATCCTTCAGCGAATCGCGCAGCATGGCGAGCTTTCCCGCCTTCTTGCGCATCCCGAGGGCACCGTCTCCGTCGATGACGGCGACACCCGCGGAGTCATACCCGCGGTACTCGAGACGGGCGAGGCCTGCGAGCAGGATGTCCTGGCTGGGCCGCGGGCCCACGTATCCGACGATTCCACACATGTCGTCAAGAATAAGGCGGGCCTTTTGCGAAGGTTCCGAACGAAATAGCCGACCGGTCAGAGCTTCCGCAGGAGCACGCTGTCGACGCTGTGGTCGACGCCCTTGTTGAGCACGAGACGCGCGCGATGCTTGGTCGGCATCACGTTCTCGACCAGGTTCGGCATGTTGATCTCGTTCCAATAGCCGAGAGCCGTCGTGATCGCCTCGTCATCGGTCAGGTGGGCGAAGACGTTGAAGTAGGACGAGGGATTCGAGAACGCGCCCTGGCGCAGTGCGAGGAACCGATCGACGTACCACTTCTCGATGTGCGAGGTGTCGGCGTCGACGAAGATCGAGAAGTCGAAGAGGTCGCTGACGGCCACGTCATTGGGGGCGGGCGGCGGCTGGAGGACGTTCAGGCCCTCGACGATCACGACGTCGGGGCGACGGACGACCACATGGGCGTCGGGGACGATGTCGTAGCGCATGTGCGAGTAGAACGGCGCCCGCACCTCTGCCGCACCGCTCTTCACCTCGGTGAGGAACTCGAGCAGCGCCCTCCGGTCGTAGGACTCCGGAAAACCCTTGCGCTCCATCAGGCCCCTGCGCTCGAGCTCGGCATTCGAATACAGGAACCCGTCCGTCGTCACGAGCTCGACGCGAGGGGTGCCCGGCCAGCGGCTCATCAGCTCGCGCAGCAGACGGGCGATCGTCGACTTGCCGACGGCGACCGAGCCGGCGACTCCGACCACGAACGGGGTCGTGGAATCGTCCTCCTGAAGGAACGAGCTGGTCGCGGCGCCCAGCCGCTTGGTGGCCGTCGCGTAGAGGCTCAGCAGTCGACTGAGCGGCAGATAGACCTCGCGCACCTCGGCGAGGTCGAGCCGGTCGCCGATGCCCCGGAGTTCGACGACCTCGGTCTCGGTGAGCGGCTGGTCGAGTCCCGCCGCCAATCGCGCCCATTCATCGCGCCCGATCTCGCGATACGGAGACAGCGGCAGCGTGGGGTCGGCGGTGGTCACGGATACATCGTAACGGCGCACGAGTAGTCTCTATCCGTGCGCCTGGGAGTACTCGACATCGGTTCCAACACCGTCCACATGCTCGCCGCCGACGTCCGCCCCGGCGGCAGGCCGCTGGCGACCACCAGCGACCGCACCGTCCTGCGCCTGATGCGCTACCTCACGGATGACGGATCAATCTCGGAAGAGGGGGTGCGCGCACTCGAAGCGGCCGTGGCCCAGGCGCGCGCGGTCGCGGAAGCCGAGCGGGTCGATGAGCTGCTCGCCACCGCGACGAGTGCGGTGCGCGACGCCCGGAACGGCGCCGACGTGATCGCCCGCATCGAAGCCGCCCTCGGCCAGCCTCTGCAGGTGCTCGATGGAGAGACCGAGGCCGAACTCACCTTCCTCGCCGTTCGGCGCTGGTTCGGCTGGTCGGCCGGCCAGCTCCTTCTCCTCGACATCGGCGGCGGATCGCTCGAGGTCGCGGCGGGCGGTGACGAGCTTCCCGACGCCGCGGCATCCGTCCCACTCGGAGCCGGTCGGATGACCGTGCAGTTCCTTCCGCAGGACCCGCCGGGCGAAGACGACGTCGAGCGGCTTCGCGAGCACGCGAGCGCCACCCTTGCCGAGGTGCTTCCCCGATTCACCGCGCTCCCGCGGCCCGATCACGTCGTCGGCTCCTCGAAGGCGATCCGATCTCTGGCTCGACTGGCCGGCTATCCGGTTCCCGGATGGTCGGGGATCCAGCGCATGGTGTTGCCGCGAGCAGCGCTGGGATCGTGGATCCCTCGACTCGCTCGCCTGCCCGCATCCGCGCGGCAGGAGCTGCCCGGGATCACGGCGGATCGCACGTTCCAGATCGTCGCCGCCGCCGTATCGCTGCACACGGCAATGACGGCGCTCGACGTCGACGAGCTCGAAGTATCGCCGTGGGCGCTGCGCGAGGGCGTGCTGCTGAGATACATCGAGCAGTTGAACTGGAGCGCGCCGCGCGACTGACCAGGGGTCGGTGCCGCACGGCGCGCTCGACGGTTCAGAGGGAGAGGCGCTCCCGCACCACATCGACGAGGCGGTCCGCGTACGACTGCGCGGATTCCGCATCCGGCGCCTCGACCATGACTCGGACGAGCGCCTCGGTGCCCGACTTGCGCAGGAGCACCCGGCCCGTCTCGCCGAGATCGGCTGCGACCTCGCGAACGGCCTGCTGCACGACGGCATCGGACTCGAGCGCGTCCTTGTCGACGTCGCGGACGTTGATCAGCACCTGCGGGTAGACGGTCATCACGCTCGCGAGCTCGGCGATCGTCTTGTTCTGGCGCGCCATCTCGGCGACGAGGTGGAGCCCTGTGAGCAGACCGTCACCGGTGGTCGCGAACTCGCTCATGATGACGTGTCCGGACTGCTCTCCGCCCAGGGCGTAGCCGCCCCGGTTCATGTCCTCGAGGACGTAGCGGTCGCCCACCGCGGTCTGTCGAACCGTGATCCCCTGCTCGCGCATGGCGATGTGCAGACCGAGATTGCTCATCACGGTGGCGACGAGGGTGTCGTCGGTGAGGTGACCGCGTTCCTTCATCGCGACCGCGAGGATCGCCATGATCTGATCGCCGTCGATGACGTTGCCCTGAGCGTCGACAGCCAGGCATCGATCGGCATCGCCGTCATGCGCGATCCCGATGTCGGCACCGAGACGGACGACAGCCTCGGCGAGCTGGTCGAGGTGCGTCGAACCGACGCCGTCGTTGATGTTCCAGCCGTCCGGATCGGCACCGATCACGGTGACATCGGCCCCGGCATCGCGGAAGGTCTCCGGCGAGACGCCGGATGCGGCGCCGTGGGCGCAGTCGAGCACGACCTTGATGCCGTTGAGCCGGTTCGGCAGCGAGCCGAGCAGGTGGACGACGTAGCGGTCTTCGGCGTCGGAGAATCGGATGATCCTGCCCACGCCGGCACCGGTAGGACGCAGCTTCTCGCCGGCCATGGCCTCTTCGATCCGCTGCTCGACGACATCGGGCAGTTTCACGCCGCCGCGGGCGAAGATCTTGATCCCGTTGTCGGGGGCCGCGTTGTGCGAGGCCGAGATCATCACACCGAAGTCGGCGTCGCGGTCGGCGACGAGGAACGCGAGAGCCGGCGTCGGGATCACTCCGGCCTCGAGCACGTCGACGCCGGAGGATGCGAGTCCTGCGGAGACGGCAGCGGTCAGGAAGTGACCAGAGACCCGGGGGTCGCGGGCCACGACTGCAGTGAGTCGCTTGCCTTCGGCTTTACGAGCCTCCGCAGTACGGCCCTGGCCCAGGACGACAGCAGTCGCCTGGGCCAGGGTGAGCGCGAGGTCGGCGGTGAGGATGCCATTGGCAAGCCCTCGCACGCCGTCCGTGCCAAAGATCGGCATCGGAGCGGTGGACCTTAACGCTTCGAGTACTGAGGCGCCTTGCGGGCCTTCTTGAGTCCAGCCTTCTTGCGCTCCTTGACGCGAGCATCGCGCGACAGGAAGCCGGCCTTCTTCAGGGTCGGACGGTTGTTCTCCTCGTCGATGCCGTTGAGCGAACGAGCGATGCCGAGACGCAGTGCACCGGCCTGGCCCGAGGGGCCACCGCCCGAGATGCGCGCGATGACGTCGTAGCCGCCGGCGAGGTTGAGGATGGTGAACGGGTCGTTGATCAGCTGCTGGTGCAGCTTGTTCGGGAAGTAGTCCTCGAGCGTGCGGCCGTTGACCGTGATCGTTCCCGAGCCGGGGACGAGACGCACGCGGGCGATGGCCTGCTTGCGACGGCCGACAGCGGCACCCGGGACGCTCAGCACGGGGCGGGGAGCCGCCTCGACTGCGTCGGTCTCGGGAGTCGACGTCGAGAAGTTCTGGGGGTTTTCGGTGGTGTCCTGGATGTCAGCCACGAGTATGTCCTTAAGTCTTTACGGCGCTTACTGGGCGACCTGGTCGAGGGTGTACGTCTTCGGCTGCTGAGCGGCGTGCGGGTGCTCTCCACCGACGTAGACCTTGAGCTTCGACAGCTGCTGACGGCCGATGCTGTTCTTGGGGAGCATGCCACGGATGGCCTTCTCGACAGCACGGACCGGGTTCTTCTCCATGAGCTCGGCGTAGGTGACCGACTTCAGGCCGCCCGGGTAACCCGAGTGGCGGTAAGCCAGCTTCTTCTGGAGCTTCTGACCGGTGAGCGCGACCTTGTCGGCGTTCACGATGATGACGAAGTCACCCGAGTCGATGTGGTTGGCGAAGGTGGGCTTGTGCTTGCCACGCAGGAGCGTAGCGGCGTGCGAGGCCAGACGGCCGAGAACGACGTCAGTGGCGTCGATGACGACCCAGTCACGCTGGACCTCGCCGGCCTTAGGGGTGTAAGTGCGCGTCACGATAGTGCTGCTTTCTTGTTCGAACGGAGAAGTTCGTGAATCCCACTCCGGGGTGGTTCTTCCCTACAGGGAGGAACACGCCAGTGGAGGGCTCACGTTCGTGGCACTCGGCAGTCGAGTACCAAAGTGACAGCTTACGTCATTCCGAGCGTTCTCCCAAACCGGGCCGGTCGGCGGTCAGTCGAAGCGGGTGGTCACCAGGATCGGACGGTGGTCGCTCATCCCCTGCGGGAGCGTGGTGACCCGCTGGATCTCGAAGCCGACAGAGGTGGCGAAGTCGTAGTGGCCGCGGAACACGCGGTACCGGGTGTAGGTGTGATCGTCGCTCAGTGTCAGCGCGTATCCGTGTTCGCGGATCGTCTGACCGAGGTTCTCCTTGAACACGGGGTAGTTGTAGTCGCCGACCATCAGCTGCGGCAGTCCCTCGCCGAGCGTCGCCAGCTCGGTGAGCGCCGCCCGGATCTGATGCCGCCGCAGGGAGTTCAGGGCCGTGAGCGGCGCCGCATGGAACGACGCGGCGATGAACTCGCGCCCCGCGTCGATGTCCCGCAGCCGTGCGCCCAGGACCCGCTCGTGCGCGGGCTTGGCGATGCGGTCGTGCAGCGACTTCTTCAGCTCGATCGTGCGGATGCCCTGCAGGTGGAACTCGCTCGCGCGATAGAACATCGCGAGTCCCAGCCGGTTGCCCTGTGTCGCATCCGCGAGGGTGAGGTCTCCGATGGTCTCCGGCAGGTCCGCGACATCGCACTCCTGCAGGCACAGGATGTCAGGATCGTGCGTCGAGGCCAGCGCCGCGAGCTCTCCTGCGGCGCGGTGCTTCTGCAAGTTGTACGAGATGACCTTCATCGCACTTCACGGTAGTGCGTCAGTCTTGGATTCCGGTGGCAATCGCCCGCCCTCGCGTCGTCGCGTCGTCGCGTCGCCGCGGCGTCCGACGTCGCCGGGGAACAGTGCATCCCGCGCGAGCTGGCGCTCTCTGCGACGTCGGCGCGAATCCGCCCAGCCGATGACGAAGCCCGAGGCGATCAGCACGACGGCGGCGACGAGGGGCCACCGTGCGTCCATCGCCGTCCAGTCCGCCCAGATCGCGCCGGTGCCCACGATGAGAGCACCCGCCCCGACCACGGACAGACCGATCTGCAGCCGGACCATCGACCGATTGCCCGCGAGCAGGGACTCGACCAGGCTCGTGTCGACGCGACGCGGCACGCCGTCAGAGACCCACCGCACCAGCGCGCGCTCGCGCGAGAACTGCAGGACGACTCCCCCGAGCCAGGCGACGATGCCGAGGGCGGCGCACATCGCGATCGCTGCGCCGCTGGTCAGGCTCAGCACATCGATGCCGTTCTCGATGGGCTCGTCCCAGTAGACCGGGTCGCAGGTGCGGCACTGCTGTCGCATGAACACCGACAGCATGAAGGCCGCGAGCGAGAGGAGCGTCGCCGTCAGCAGGATCTTCGCGATCCGGCCGACCGTCCGCGCGCTCGGCACCGCGAGCCAGCGGGGCACGACGGTGCGCATCGCCGCGTCCCTGCGGTCGGCGTCGCGCCTTTCCGCGAGCGGCACCAGCCGCTTCCACCGGCTCCACTGCGTGCTCATCCGCGGCCCAACGCGCTCGACGGCTCGTCGCCCGAGTCGTCGCACCGCCGCGGCGCCGGCGGCCAGCACGGCGATGACGAGGAGCGCGACCCAGCTCACCGCATCCTCACGGAGATCTTCCGTGAAGAGCACCCCCAGCGCCAAGAGGGCGCCGAGTCCGACCACGCACCAGAACATCACCGTGCCGGTCTTCTGCAGGAGTGCGGCCGGTGACGCCTGCAGCGTCTGGCGCAGGGAGTGCTGCGGCACGGCATCCGGGTTCTCGAGCGCAGCGGCTTCGACGGCGCGCAGTGCCGCGAAGCGTTCGGCGACCACGACGACGGGGACGAGGGCTGCCAGCAGCGCAGCCGCGAGCAGGAAGACGCCCATGCTCGCTCGGAACAGAGGGTCGAGGTCGATCTGCCAGTACACGGACGACAGCGCCTCCTCCCCCACGATGCCGACCACGATGATGCCGACGAACGTGTAGAGCGTGCCGACGATCAGCCCGATGCAGGTGTCGACCAGCGCTCGCCAGAACGCCCAGCCCGGGGAGGTGACTTCGACGAACATCGCAGCCCGCCGACTCATGCGCTCGTGCCGTCACGACGGGCGCGCGTCTGCTCCGCCCTGGTCGACAGCAGATCGTCGGCGGGATAGCCGACCTCGGTGAGCGTGAGTCCCCGCGCCGCCAGGACCTTGAACTCGCTGGTGCGGGTGAGCGCGTCGCGCAGCACGACCAGATCGTCGATGTCGAGACGCCCTTCCCCCACGGCGACACACGCGCCCACGAGGGCCCGCACCATGCTGTGGCAGAACGCGTCGGCCTTCACCTCGGCGACCAGCACACCCTCGGCGTCCCTCGACCAGCGGTAGTCGAGGAGCGTCCGGATCGTCGTGGCCTCCTCGCGAGGTTTGCAGTAGGCCGCGAAATCGTGGAGTCCGATGAGCGTCCGCGCCGCGGCATCCATCGCCTGGTCGTCGAGAACGCCGCGGTGCGCGGTCGTGTCGTGGCGCCGAAGAGGGTCGTACCCCGCCGTCGAGTCGGCGAGACGGTAGCGGTAACGCCGCCAGACCGCAGAGAATCGGGCGTCGAATCCAGCGGGAGCGATGGACGAGCGCGTGACGGTCGCATCAGGGTAGGCGCCGAGCACTCCCCTCATCCGTCGCGCGATCGACGCCGCAGGGTCCTGCGGCGCACGACCCTGACGCGACTCGATGCGGGCCCACTGCTCCTCGTCGAGGTCGACGTGCGCGACCTGACCCAGGGCGTGGACCCCGGCATCCGTGCGTCCTGCGACGACGAACTGCACCTCGGAGCCGACGATGCGAGCAAGCGCGGCCTCGAGAGTCCCCTGCACTGTGCGCAGGGTGGGCTGCTTGGCCCACCCGCGGAAGTGGGTGCCGTCGTAGGCGATGTCGAGCCGGATGCGCACGGATAAAGCCTAGGGCGTACCCGCGCGCGATCCGGCTCGGACAGGATGCCGCAGCTCAGATGCCGCCGTCGATCGAGCGGATCAGGCCCGGCTCGTCGGGCACCATCACCTGGGTGTCGCGGTTGAGGCTCTCGCCGCGGAAGAACCTCTTCGACCGCGGGAACAGGTACCAGACGAACATGAGCACGAGGCCGAACGCGAGCGCTCCGATGCCGATCACGAAGGTGCCGCCGATGCCGAAGAGCACCGTGTAGCCGTAGTCCACGTCCCACATGTCGATCGCCGACTGCACGAAGGCCCAGGTGAGCATGGCCGCGCCCAGCACCGGGAACAGCCCCTTGAAGAGGAAGTCGCGCGCCGAGCGGGTGAGGTCCTTGCGGAAGTACCAGGCGCAGGCGAACCCGGTGATGGCGTAGTAGAACGCGATCGCCAGACCGAGCGACAGGATCGAGTCCTGGAGGATGTCGTCGCTGATCAGGGTCATGCCGATGTAGTACGCGATGGCCACGACCCCCATGACGATGGTCGAGAAGGACGGAGTCTTGTAGGTCGGGTGCACGTCCTTGAACTTCGCCGGCAGAGCGCGGTAGACGCCCATCGCGAGGGTGCCGCGGGCGGTGGGGAGGATCGTGGTCTGCGTCGACGAGATGGCCGAGAGCACGACGGCGACCACGAGCACCCAGCCGAACGGGCCGAGCAGGCCGTCCTTGATCGCCAGGAAGAAGTCGTCGGCGTTGGCCTCGTTGCCGAGCCCGGTGCCCTCCGACCCGAGACCGGCGTACATCATCGCGGCGATCGTGACGCCGACGTAGGTGACGAGGAGGATGACGGTCGTCAGCAGCGCCGCGCGACCGGGGATCTTCTTGGGATCCTTGGTCTCCTCGTTGAGCGCGAGGCACGTGTCCCAGCCCCAGTAGATGAAGAGAGCGAGCAGGATCGACTCGGTGAATCCGGGCCAGCTGGTGAACGCGAACGGGTTCAGCCATTCCATCTCGAACGGCGTCGGGTTCGGGGCGGTACCCGCGAAGAACTGCCAGAGAGCGGCGACGACGAAGATCGCCAGGGCGAGGTACTGGATGCCCAGCAGAACGTTCTGGATGCGCTCACCGATCTCGACGCCGCGCCAGCTGACCCAGGTCATCGCGGCGATGAACAGCACAGCGACGAGGACGATCCGCCAGTCGTTGTTCTCGAGATCGAACCCGATCAGGGACCAGAAGTAGACCGATGCGATCTGGGCGAGGTTGGCGAGCACCACCATGCCGGCGACTGCGACACCCCAGCCGCCCATCCAGCCGACCCAGGGACCGAACGCCTTCGTCCCCCACGTGAACGTGGTGCCGCAGTCGGGGACAGCGTTGTTCAGCTCACGGTAGGCGAAGGCGATCAGCAGCATCGGCACGAACGCGATGATGAACGCGATCGGTGCCTGAGCTCCGACGGCCAGCACCACATAGCCGAGCGTCGCGACGAGTGAGTAGACGGGGGCCGTCGAGGCCAGGCCGATGACGGTCGAGCCCCACAGACCGAGGGTGCCGGCGGCCAGGCCCTTGCCGTCGGGGCGTTCGAGATGGATCGGCGTCGTAGCTGACATGCTCAGAACATACGGGTACCGCGTATATCGCGTCAATCCTTTTCTTATACCGACGGATTCCGTGGGCGTCTGCGCAACTGAGCGACGGAATCAGTCGAGTGAGTCACGAACGATCATTCCGTCGGCGTGGTCGGCGACCCACTCGACGAGCGGCAGCATCCGCCCCATGAGATCCCGCCCGAGAGGAGTCAGGCTGTACTCGACGTGCGGAGGCACCGTCGGGAAGGACTCCCGACGCACCAGCCCGTCGTCGGCGAGGGTTCGCAGGGTCGAGGCGAGCATCTTCTCGCTGATGCCGCCGACCTCGCGGCGCAGTTCGCCCCAGCGATGGGTGCCGTCGGAGAGGGACGAGAGCACGAGCACGCCCCACTTGCTCATCACGTGGTCGAGGATGACGCGGGTGCTGCATCCCGGCTCGAAGATCTGCGGAGTCGACTCACGGATCTGTGCATAACTAACCGTCATGTAGGTACCTTACTTCAAAGTGGGTACCCGCAGTATGGAATGTTCCGACACGGTGGCCAGGTTATCGCCTCTGTCACCTACGAAAGGACACCCCATGACCATCCTCGTCACCGGTGCGACCGGCAACCTCGGACGCCTCGTCATCGCCAGCCTCCTCGAGCGCGGCGCCGACCCGCAGTCGATCATCGCCGGCGCCCGCGATGTCGCGAAGGCCGAGGATCTCGGCGTGCGGGTCGCGCGGCTCGACTACACCGACCCCTCCTCCGTCACCTCCGCCCTCGAGGGCGTGGACAGCGTCCTGCTGATCTCGGGTTCCGAGGTCGGGCAGCGCGTCGCGCAGCACCAGGCGGTCATCGACGCCGCCCGGTCCGCCGGTGTCACGAAGTTCGTCTACACCAGCGCTCCGAAGGCCACGACGAGCGATCTCGTGCTCGCCCCCGAACACAAGGCCACCGAGGAGCTCATCACGGCGTCCGGTCTCCCGGCAGTCATCCTGCGCAACAACTGGTACACCGAGAACTACGCCGCTGACCTCGCCCGTGCAGCCGAGACCGGAGTGCTCGCCTCCGGAGCCGGCGACGGCCGCGTCGCGTCGGCCAGCCGCAAGGACTTCGCCGAGGCCGCAGCCGTCGTGCTGCTCGAAGACGGTCACATCGGGCAGGTGTATGAACTCGGCGGCGACGTCGCGTGGGACTACACCCAGCTCGCAGCCGCGATCGCGGAGGTCTCCGGCCGCGACGTGACCTATCAGCCGCTCACGGCCGACGAGCAGCTCGCCGGACTCCAGGCGGCCGGTCTCGACGAGGGCACGGCGGGCTTCGTCGTCGCTCTGGATGCCGGCATCGCGTCGGGCGCGCTCTCCGAGTCGGACGGCACGCTCGCGCGGCTCATCGGCCGTCCCACGACGCCTCTCGTCGAGGGCCTGCGCGCCATCGCCTGATCCGCCGTTCGGCATCCGGCCGGCCGCCCCACCAGGAGGCGCCGATCCTCACCCAGGATCGGCGCCTCAGCGCGCTCACGCGGACTCAGTCCGACGATGCCTCCCGAGGATGGACATACGCGATCGTGAGCACGATCTCGACGGGCCCCAGCCCGTCCTCCGCCAGGACCTTCCCCAAGGCCCCGCGGACGTCCTGCAGCAGCTCGACGGCACTCGCCGAGTACTCGATGCCGAGCGACGCCTCGACCACGACGCCCTCGTCGGCGACGCGAACCGCCACGAGCGGCTCGTCGACCCGGCTGATGCCGATCGCGACCGCACCTTCTCCGACGAGATTCGACACCAGTGAGCCCGCCCGGTAGACGCTGCGCACACCCGGCGTGGCCAGCACGGCCGCCTCGATCCTCTCAGCGAGTCCCGTGGGATCGGTAACGCTCATGGTGTCTCCTCCGCCGCGCTGCTGATTCTCTGGATGTCCCGCACGGTGACGTCGATCGCAGTCACCGTGAGGGACGTCTGCCGCCGCAGACGCTCGGCGACCTCTTCGCGGAGCCGGTCCACCGCCTGCGGGATCGACTCGCCGTAGACGGCGTTGACCTCGATCGTGATGCGGATCGGCTCGCCCACGGCGGTGACGTCGCCGTCGAGTGTCGACCGGCCGACCAGAATGCCGGGCACAGCGTTCTCCGCCGAGCGGATGAGGCCCCGGACGGCACCCTCGGTGATTCCGAAGTCGACCGCGGGGTCGGTCTCTGCGAACGGGATCCGACGCCCGGCGCGGGCGTCCAGGGCGATGCCCGAGAGGATGCGATCGACCCAGCTGTCATCGACCTCGGGCATGGCGGCGGCATCGGCGTCGATCAGCTGACCGCCGAGGCCGTGCAGCCGCTCGAGTGCGTCGAGAGCGAGCTGGCATCCCGGCGAGCCCTCGATCGACGGGTCGAGGGGAACCCTCCCTGCTTCGAGATAGTCGCTCAGCTCTTCGAGCGTGTGCCCGTCGAGATCGCCCGGTTCGAGACCGAGCTGACGGACATCGGGGGTCGCCTGATCATCGCTCATCGCCAGGCCTCCATTCGCACGATCATGAATTTGCGGGCTCTGGCGAGAAGGCCACGCGCCGTCGACACCGATATGTCGAGCTCGGCGGCGATCTCGTCGTACGAGTACCCGCCCATCTCCCTGAGCACCCAGCACTCCCGCTGGGCGGCCGGCAGCTCCTGCAACGCCGCCCCCAGCGCCTCGATCCCCGCGCGGGCCTCGACGACGCGCGCCGGAGCACCCTGCGGCGGCGCGGCCTGCTCCACGTCGTCGACGTCGATCATCGGTCGCAGTGCGCGGATGCGATCCACCGCCTTGCGGCTCACGATGCGCATCAGCCAGCTCTTGACCTTCGCGGGGTCGTCCAGTTCGGAGAACCGCTGCCACGCGGTCACGAACGTCTCCTGGACGATGTCGTCGACATCGGCCGAGGCGTTCAGCATCCGCTGCGTGTACGCGCGCATCATCGGCGTGTACCTGCGCACCAGCACCGCGAATGCGGCGACGTCCCCATCCATCGCCCGACCGGCGACGATCCGGTCGTCGGCCTGCTCGAGTGCAGAGCGAAAGCGTTCCCCAGCCATGCGTCGACTCCCTTTTCCATTCCCCCGAATAGATTCGGAGCGGACCCGTGATCGGATCGGATCATCGACCCGATCACGAGGTCACGAGGTCACGAGATGCTGATCCGATCACTCGTTCGCATCTCGATGGATCACAGGACACGCGTCTCCACGGCGTCGTCGGCGGCGGCGCCGTCGTCGTCCGACGCGTCATCGGAGGGGATGTGGACGTCGTTGATGGTGACGTTGACCTCGACCGCCTGCTTGCCGACGAACTCGCTCATCGCGACGGAGATCGCCGCGCGGACATCGTCCGCGACCTTCTGCAACGACGCCGGGTACTCGGCGACGATCGTCACGTCGACCGCGACCTGCGTCTCGCCCACTTCGACGCTGACACCCTGGGTCAGGTCGGTGGAGTTGAGAGCATCACGGATGGCTCCGACGGCGCGAGCGGCTCCGCCACCGAGAGCGTACACACCGGGAACCTCGCGAGCCGCGATTCCCGCGATCTTCGCGACCACGCCGTTCTCGATGATCGTCGCACCCGTCGAGGCGACGGTCGAACCTGCCGGGGCGACCTGGACCTTGGGCTGCTGTGCGTTCGAGACGTTCGCCATCATGTGCTCCTTCGTCAGTGTGTTCCGATCCCCTGCGGGGAGGGCCGCAGTGCAGCGACACCACTAAGACGGATGCTACGAACGATTCGTCACAAATTGGTCGTCATTCATGACGGAGGCCGCTCCCCGACGGGGAGCGGCCTCCGCTGAGAGGGGACGTCAGCGAGCCGTGCGGGCGAATGCGACGGATGCCAGCGCCGCAGCCTGGTCGCCGAGCACCGCGTCGTCGAACAGCACCCTCGGCGAGTGGTTCCACTCGATCGTGCTCGGGTCCGCGTCGGGCGGCGAGGTCATCAGCGCGATGAACGTGCCGGGCACCTCGTCGAGGACGAAGGCGAAGTCCTCTGATCCCATCATCGGCGTCGGCATGATGACGACGCGCTGCTCGCCGAAGACACCCTGCAGCACGTCGACGGTCTCGGCCGTCTCTGCGGGGTCGTTCACGGTCACCGGATACATCGTGTCGAAGCGCACGTCGGCGGTGAGGCCGTGCGCGGCCGCCACCCCCTCGATCACCCGAGGCAGCCCCTCCTGGAGGGTCGCGAGCGACGCGGGCGACATGTTGCGGACGGTCGCAGCGAGCTCGACCTGCTCGGGGATGACGTTGACCGCTCCCTCACCCGTCGAGAGCCGGGTCACCGACAGCACCACGGGATCGAAGGCATCGAACCGCCGCGTCACGAAGCTCTGGAGCGCCAGCACGATCTCGGCCGCGGCGGGCACCGGATCGAGCGTCTGATGAGGCTGCGAACCGTGCCCTCCCCTGCCGTCGACCGTGACGAAGAGCTGGTTGGATCCTGCGGCCACCGCTCCGCTCCTCGTCGCGAAGAGGCCGCGCGGACCGGGTGCGACATGGATCGCATACGCGGCGACCGGACGTTCACCGGCCGCGTCGAGCAGCCCCTCCTCGATCATGACCTTCGCGCCCCCGTGTCCCTCCTCCCCCGGCTGGAACATGAAGATCACCGAGCCGTGCAGCTCGTCGCGTCTCTCCGAGAGAAGCCTCGCCGCGCCCACGAGGCCCGCGGTGTGCAGGTCGTGCCCGCACGCGTGCATGGTGCCGTTGGTGGAGGCGAACTCCAGACCGGTCGTCTCCTCGATCGGCAGGGCGTCCATGTCACCGCGCAGCAGCACCGCGGGCCCCGGCCGCCCTCCGCGCAGAACCGCCACGACCGAGGTGGTGCGCGTGCCGGTGGTGATCTCGAGGGGCAGTCCTTCGAGCGCGTCGAGAACCTTCTGCTGCGTGCGCGGCAGGTCGAGTCCGAGCTCGGGGTCGGCGTGCAGAGCTCGTCGCAGGGCGACCAGGTCAGGCAGGATCGCGACGGCATCGGCCGCGAAATCGGGGGCGCTCACGAGTGGGCCTTTCGTGCGGAGGAGTCGGTGAGGCGCGGCATCCGCATGAATGCGAGCGCGAGGGCGGAGATGATGAACGCGCCGGCGCAGACGCTCCAGATGGTGAGGAAGCCCATACCGACAGGATCGGAGCACGGAGCTCACAGTGCACTCTTAGGTTCAGAGTGCAATATTGCACTTCATGAGCGAGAGTGCAGATTCATTGCGAGAGCAGCGCAAGAGGGAGACGTCCCGCGCACTCACCGACGAGGCTCGCCGACTGACGACCGAGCACGGTTTCGCCGGCTTCACCGTCGAGGAGCTCTGCTCTGCGGTCGGCGTCTCGCGGCGTACGTTCTTCAACTACTTCGAGAGCAAGGAGAACGCCGTCTTCGGGTTCGCCGCGATCGACTCGCGAC
Organism: Microbacterium sp. NPDC079176; assembly: GCF_040686675.1. NCBI lineage: Bacteria > Bacillati > Actinomycetota > Actinomycetes > Micrococcales > Microbacteriaceae > Microbacterium > Microbacterium sp. NPDC079176. Next base: position 35,827 of record NZ_JBFBLM010000004.1, on the reverse strand, counting down.
AGGAAGCGCTCGAGGCCGCCTTCGTCGCGCAGGACGGCGAGCTGCTCGACGACTTCATCGGGTTGACGATCGCGCGATTCGAGCTCTTCAATCCCCTCGACGACGCACCGGCGCTGTTCGCGGTGATCGAGCAGGAGCCTCGACTGCTCAAGGCCGCATTCGAGCAGCTGGCGAAGAACGAGAGGCGCGACGGCGAGCTCGTCGTTCAGCGAAGCGGTGGAGGCGACGATGCCGCGCTGCGCGCCGAGGTCATGGTCCACACTGTCGGCGCCCTGGTGCGCCTGTGCATGGACCAGCTGCTGCACCACCACTCGACCGACTCCTTCAGCGACCTCGTCAGCCGACGCCTCGAGATCGCTCGCACCGTGTTCGCACCATCACAGAAAGCCCACTGAATGTCCGCCACCGCCACCAAGGATGCGCCCTTCCTGCTCACGAAGCGCCGCATCTGGATCATCTTCAGCGCCCTGATAGCGGGCATGCTGCTCTCGAGCCTCGACCAGACGATCGTTTCGACCGCCATGCCGACCATCGTCGGACAGCTCGGCGGCGTCGACCACCAGGTCTGGATCACCACGGCCTATCTGCTCGCGACCACCATCGTCATGCCCATCTACGGCAAGTTCGGTGACGTCCTGGGCCGACGCAACCTCTTCCTCGTCGCGATCGCGCTGTTCACGCTCGCGTCCGTCGGATGCGCCTTCGCCACCGACTTCTGGATGTTCGTGATCTTCCGCGCACTGCAGGGCCTCGGCGGCGGCGGTCTGATGATCCTGTCGCAGGCGATCATCGCCGACATCGTCCCCGCGAACGAGCGCGGCAAGTACATGGGTCCCCTGGGCGCCGTCTTCGGTCTGTCGGCCGTCGCCGGCCCCCTGCTCGGCGGGTTCTTCGTCGACCACCTCACCTGGCAGTGGGCGTTCTACATCAACATCCCGGTCGGAATCGCCGCCTTCATCATCGCCCTCGTCGCGTTGAAGCTGCCCAGCAAGAAGGCCCAGAAGCCGATCGACATCTTCGGCGTCATCTTCCTCTCGATGGCGACGACCTGTCTGATCTTCTTCACCGACTTCGGCGGCGACAAGGAGTTCGGCTGGGATTCGCTCGCCACATGGGCCTGGGGAGCCGGGCTCATCGTTGCCGCGACCGCGTTCGTCATCACCGAGGCCAAGGTGCAGGACCCGATCATCCCGCTGAGCCTTTTCCGCAATCCGATCTTCGTCAACGCGACCGCGATCGGTCTCGTGCTCGGCATCGGGATGTTCGCGGCGATCGGGTTCGTCCCGACGTTCCTGCAGATGTCGTCAGGCACGTCGGCCGCCGCATCCGGTCTGCTGATGATCCCGATGATGGTGGGACTGATCGGAACGTCGATCTTCTCGGGCATCGCGATCTCGAAGACGGGGAAGTACAAGATCTACCCGATCGTCGGAACGATCCTGACGGGCATCGCGATGATCTCGATGACCACCCTCTCGGCCGAGACGCCGATCTGGCTGATCTGCGCCTTCCTCTTCGTATTCGGCGCCGGTCTGGGCCTGATCATGCAGGTCGTCGTGCTGGTCGTGCAGAACGCCGTCCCCGCCGGCGAGATCGGCACAGCGACGAGCACGAACAACTACTTCCGCGAAGTGGGTGCATCACTCGGAACCGCCGTCTTCGGCACGATCTTCACCACCCGCCTGACCGAGAACCTGCTCGGCGTCTTCGCCGACGCCGGAGCATCACCGGATGCCGCCTCGCAGGCGGCGTCGACGATCGACCCCGCGACGCTGAACTCGCTGCCGGACGAGGTCAGGGACGGCATCGTCACGGCCTACGCGGATGCCCTCGCACCGGTCTTCTGGTACCTGGTGCCCTTCATCGCTCTCGCTCTGGTGCTCTCGCTGTTCCTCAAGCAGATCCCGCTGTCGGATCAGGCGGGACTCGTCGCTCGGGGCGAGGCCATCAGCGGCGAGGAGGCGGAGCGTCTCGAGGCGGAGCAGCGCGGCGGCTCCGGTCGAAGTGACGCCGCTCCCGGCGACGAGGACCGCATCGCAGCCGGTCGACGCGACATCCCGCCCGCCGGTCGCTGACCTTTTCACGAACGACGGGCCCGCTCCTCAGATGAGGAGCGGGCCCGTCTTCGTGCGTGGTCAGGGGAGGTCGCCGACCTCGAGCTCGTCCGGGTGATCCGCATTGTCGCCGTCGGCCTTCTGGCTCTCACCCGGGGTGGCGGGGTCGACCTCGGGGTCCGGGTCGTTCGTCACGAAGTCGGCGTCCACGCCGGTCGCGTCGATCTCGGCGCCTTCGTCCGGTGCTGCCTGGGGGTCTGACATGAGTCGCTCCTATCGTCCGGGTACTGGACGACCAGTGTGACCGCCGCAGGCCTCGCCACGGCATCCCCTTGACATCGCGCACGCCGAACCTCAACCGATCGGGTGGGCACCGTGCGAACATCGTGCCCGCAGTGCGTCTCGGTCGATCCTGAGCCCGGGTACGCAAAAACCCCCGGGAATCCCGGGGGTTTTCATCTGTAGCAGGAGCGGGGCTTGAACCCGCGACCTCACGATTATGAGTCGTGCGCTCTGACCAGCTGAGCTACCCTGCCACACCGCATCCGCATCGCAGATACGAACGCTGTGAGCCCCGAGTCAGGATTGAACTGACGACCCCTTCCTTACCATGGAAGTGCTCTGCCACTGAGCTATCGGGGCGTGCTGCCCCTCGCGGGGCAACCACACGAGAATACCATCACTGTGGCGTCCTCATGAAATCGAGGTGTCAGTACGAGGTACGACCCGCGTTCTCGCGCAACCACGGCAGCGGATCGATCGTGCCACCGTTGATGATGATCTCGAAGTGCAGGTGCGCTCCGTAGGAACGACCGGTGTTTCCGGTGTGGCCGACGACGTCGCCGACCTTCACGGTCTGCCCGGGCTTGACCTGCAGCGAGCCGTACTGCATGTGCGAGTAGTGGCTCGTGACGATCTGTCCGTCGATCACGTGGTCGATGTACACGGTGACACCGTAGGCGCCGCCCTGCTCGGTGGCGATGCGCACCACGCCGTCGGCGATCGCCTGGATGGGCGCTCCCTCACCGGGGACGAAGTCGATTCCCTCGTGCAGACGACCCCAGCGCATGCCGTATCCCGAGCTCATACCCACGCCGACCTTGAACGGCCACTGGATGGCAGCCTCGGCGTCGTTGGTGAAGACCTCGTTCGAGTAGTTGATGCCCTCTTCCGATGCCACCTGGATGAGAGACACGCTCGAGAAGCTGTCGGAGCGCGCGAGCGGCTCGTTCTGCACGTCGGAAGACGTGACGAACGCCTGGATCTCGTCGTCGGATGCAGCCTTCGACGCCGTACCCGATGCAGCGACGAGGGACGTCGCCGCGAGCGACGGCGTTCCCTGCACTGCGGCGACGGCTTCGGCAGGAAGGGTCATGCCGACGGCGAGGAGACCGGCGAGGCTCATCACGCCGACGGTCGCGCCGACGGCGAGGAACTTGCGTGCAGACGGGCGACGGCGCACGACATGCTCGACCGGAGTCTCGTCAGCCTCGGCGGCCTCAGTCGGGTCCTCGGCGGGCTCGGCCGCGGCCTCGGGTGCCACGCGACGGAATGCACGGGCAGCCGTCTCGAAGGCATCCTCGTCGCTCGAACGGTGGCTTGCGTCGTCCGCGCGCTCCGAGTCGGGCTGATCGTGCTCGGCTGCTGCGGGCATCGCAATCGGCTCGGCGACGATCGGCTCGATGACGATCGGCTCGGCGACGTCCGCGGGAGCCTCATCGGTCTCGCTCACGACGACGTCGGCGGAGTCGGATGCTGCCGACGCCGCCGCGACCGCGGTCGCGGCGATGAAGACCTCTGCGGTGTTCAGTCGCTGGCGGGCGGCACGACGAGACAGGGGAGCCTCGGAGGGGACGGCCGTGGCTTCGGAGACGGGCGCGGCTTCGGAGACGGCTTCCGTCACTCCTGCCGCGGAGGCCTCGAAGGCCGCAGTGCGGGTACGGCTGGAGCGGCGCGTGGGCGCAGAGGCAGCCTGGGGATTCTCGAAGGGCAAATCAGATTCTCTCGGGTTCAAACGTCAAGCTCGGGGGCGCTTACGACCTTCACCGATTCGGGCCGATGAAAGTAACGATCGGATAAACCCTAGCCTGATCCACCTGTGAATGCCATGAATCGTTCACGTTTCATCTCGAAGAATATCGAGGACGCGCTGATGGACCTCAGTGCCACCCGCGATGAGCATGGGTCTCGCGGAGGCACGGTCGATCAGCGAGACATCGCCCCCCGCCTCGGTGACCAGCAGCGCGCCTGCCGCGTGATCCCACGGCTTCAGGCCGCGCTCGAAGTAGCCGTCCAGCCGCCCGGAGGCCACGAAAGCGAGGTCGAGGGCGGCAGAGCCTGCGCGGCGGAGGTCTCTCGCGATCGGCATGATCCTGCGCACGGTCGCGAGGTCGCCGTCATGCGTCGCGGGGTCGTAGCCGAATCCGGTGGCGAGCAGCGCTCCCGCCGGCGTCTCCGTCGTGACCGACAGCCGCACGTCGCCCAGGAAGGCGCCATGACCTCGAGCGGCGGTGAACATCTCGGCGGTTGCGGGCGCGTAGACGGCAGCGGCGAGCGCCTCCCACTCCCCCGCGACTGCGCTGCCCCTCACTGCCGCGATGCTCACGGCATAGGAGGGGATTCCGTAGGCGTAGTTCACCGTGCCGTCGATCGGATCGACGACCCAGGTGATGCCGGTCACGCCGGGTTCAGCCTCCGACTCTTCGCCCAGGAAGCCGTCGCCGGGTCGAGCGACCCTCAACCGGTCGCGGACGAGCGCTTCGACTTCGCGATCGGCATCGGTGACGATGTCCGCCAGCGTCGACTTCGTGGCGGCGAGGTGCACGCCCTCGTCGCGACGGCGCCGCGCCAGGTCGCCCGCCTCGCGTGCGATCCGGCGGGCGAGGTCAGCCAGTTCGAGTTCGATGCTCACTGGGGAGGCAGCGGCGGAGCCGGCGGGTAGGCGTCGTGAGCAGTGGGAGCCGGCGGGTAGGCGTCGTGAGCCGCGGGCGCGGGCGGAGCCGGAGGCGTCGCCGGGCCCTGCGAGTACGGCTCAGGCGCGGTCGGGAACGGCGCGACGGGGAACCCCTGCGGCGCGGGAGCGACAGGGAGCGCCTGCTGCGGCTGCGGCGACGGGTGGCCGGTGTAGTAGGCATTCCAGTCCGGCGAGCCGTCGGGCAGCACAGGCAGGGGCGTCACACCGTCTGCGTAGGTCGGCCATGCCGGAGCGGCTGCGACACTCTGCGCCGCGGCGGCGGCACGAGCGCCGGCCGGCTTGCGAGGAGCGAACAGGGCGTTGAGCAGCGGGATCAGCGTGGTTCCGACCGCGGCCAGGATCGTGAGTGCGACGACGATTCGCCAGTACAGCTCGCCGTAGTCGAAGGTGTGCGGGAAGGTGAGGAAGAAGATCAGCATGGCCACGAGGCCGCCGAGGAACACGATCGTCGCGATGTAGATGATGCGGGTGAACGTCGTCACGTGACGCTGCGCGGCCGGAGTGAACAGCCTCACATGCAGCAGGGCGAGCTGCAGGATTCCCACCACGAGCAGCAGCTGGAAGAAGCGCTCTGCACCGGTGAAGAACGCGTCGTCCTCGGGCAGCCAGATCTTGACCGCTCCGACCAGCAGAGCCACGATCCAGCTGACCATGCTCGACAGCGCGAGCCAGTCGGGACGGTTGGGGGCGAGTCCCGCCTCGAGGATCGCGATCCCCGCGAACGCGGCGAGCAGGAGGATCGTGAGGAATGCCCGCCCGATCAGCCCGTCCTGATCACCGATCAGAACCCACACGACGCAGACGAGCGCCGCGGCGATGAGTGCGCCGATGGCGATCCAGATCGCCCCTCTGATGAGAAGGGACATGTTCTTCTTCTCGACCAGCGCGGGGGGCTGCTGGGTGATCTCCGGCTGCGACATCGCGTTCCTCTCGTTGAGCGGCGTTGCGTTCATCCTTGCATGCGCCGGCGCGGAGGCAGGAGCCTCGACATGATCCGTGGATACATCGGGGCGAACCGGCTCCCGCGGGAATCAGCCCTTGCGTGCGGATGCCGCGGCGAACGCGGCGATCCGGGCCTGAGCGTCCGGGGTCGCCAGGGAGGCACCGATCGAGCGCGCCTCCTCGCCCAGCTGCTCGGCGAACGTCCGCTCGGGCTGAGAGCGGACGAGGCGCTTCGCGTGACCGTACGCTTCAGCCGCACCGGCGAGCCAGAAGCGGGCGATCTCCTCCGCACGCGCCCTCACCCGGCCGGCTTCGTCCGCAGAGTCGGCCCCGTCGACGGCCTCTGCGACGAGGCCCCATTCCACGGCTTCCGCGGCCGTCAGGAGGCGGTCCTGCAGCACCAGCTGCAGCGCGCGGCGCTGTCCGACCGCTCGAGCGAGCTGAGCCGAGACCGACAGGTCGGGTGTCAGCCCGATGTTCGCATAGAGGCTGCCCAGCCGAGAGCGTGAGCCGACCACGGCGTAGTCGCTGCTGAGCAGGATGCCGAGCCCGCCGCCGGCGGTCGTCCCGTGGGCTGCGGCGACGACCGGCACCGCAGACTCGGTCAGCGACCGGATCCCGGCGTTGATGACTTCGGCCAGGGCCGTGATCTCGTCACCCGATCCCATCGTCGTCGCCATCTCGATGACATCACCGCCGGCGCAGAACGCGGGGCCCGCCGCATCGATCAGGATCGCCTTCACATCCGTGCGCGACGTCGCCTCGGCCGTCGCGTCGCGCCACGCGTGCGCCAGATCGGAGTTGAAGGCATTGAGCCGTGCCGGACGGTTCAGTGTGAGCCGGGCCAGCCCCTCATCGACGGTGAACAGGATGGCATCGTTCATGGCTTCTCCTTCGAGCGCAGACGTATGCGACCAGGCTAACCGTGATCAGGCCTGCTGCCTCACGCGGCCCACGAAGGCCTCCATTCGCCGCCTCGTGCCGTCGAGACGGACGTCCACCTGTCCGGGGGCGAGGATCTCGTTCGGGGCGAGCGGGTGGGCGAGTCTCACGTTCTCGTGACAGGAGAGATCGGCGCACATGTAGGTGCCGACGGAGTCGCCCCGCTCACCGGCCTCACCTGCGAGCCGTGCTGAGAACAGCGCCACCTGGTTTCCCGGCTGCATGGTGTGGCAGATGTTGCACATGCCCGAACGACCTCGGCCGGGGTCCGAGACTCGCAGCACGAACCCCGAGACCTCACCGTCGTGCTGAGTGAGCACGTAGCCGCGCCGACCCGCACTCGGGTCTCGCCACGCGAAGAAGTCCAGGTAGTCCCAGTCGATCAGGACGAAGTCGTGGGGCATCTCCATGACCCGCAGCTCGTCGGCATCCGCATTGACGAACGAGGCACGGACGTCTGCTTCGGTGAGCGCTCGCATCGCTCCAGTCTATGAACACCGGTGCGCATGGGGTCGCGACCAGGCGTCCGAGATCGCGCCGAGGCGCGGCCAGGGTGAGTTCCAGGGCGAAATACCGCGTGTTGGATGCGCTCCCTCACGACCCCGACGCGCCCGCACCTATCGTGAACACAGGTCGATGAGAGCACGAACCCCCAGGTTCACCCCTCCCACGCTCCCGACTCTGAGGCGCACCACGCGTCACCCGAACTCGGGGTGCGCCTCGATCGACCGGTCAGTCGCTCATTCCTCGAGCAGCCCCAGCTCTGCGGCGCGCAGAAGAGCCTGCTCCCTGTTCGACGCACCGAGCTTGCGGTACGCGCTGCGACGTTGGACCTTCACCGTGTTCGGTGAGACGAAGAGTGCCGCGGCGAGCACGTCGGTGGACGACGTCCTCCGCAGCTCTCGCATCACCGCGAGTTCTCTCGACGTGAGCCTGACCGGGGGCGGCAGCGCCGGGAACGGGCATCCGTCCGAGGCGCGCGCGAGATAGGAGTCGAGGAATTCCTGCTCGGTCGGCGCGCACAGTTCGCGCACCTCGCTCAGCACGTCACCGGCGAAGAGCGCGAGCGGAGCCTGAGAGCGCTGCTCTCGCATCACGGCGACGGCGCGAGACATCGCGCGGGCAGACGCCTCACGCCTGCCCAACCGTGCTGCCGCGGCTGAGGACGTGATGGCTGCGAGGCAGAGCCGGTCGAGGTCCGGGTCGCGTTCGGCCTGGGCGACCTCGGCCGCGGCGTAGGAACGCGCGTCGTCACCGGTGAGGAGCGCGACGAACGCCTCGACGGCAAGCCGAGCCGGATCATCGCCGGGGAGCCCGGCCGCAGTCCGTCGGGCCGCCGTCTGGTCGCCGAGCGCCAGCGACGCCATCGCCTGCGCGACAGTCAGCCGGGACGATCCGTAGTCGGAGACCGCCGAGTTCACGCCCCGCCCGAGCGAATGGGCGATGGCCAGCGATGCCTCGGCCGCGCGCCCCTCGCGCACCTCGATCTCGCTCTGAACGCAGACGAGGTAGGGCCAGAGCTCCGTCGTTCCCAGGTGGTGTGCGATCGAATCCGTACGGCGTCTGGCCTCGTCGAGATCGAGCGCCGCGATGGCGATGACGGCGTGGGCGATCTGCTCCAGTATCCCGAACTGCTCCGATCGCCAGGCGGGCGGCGGATCCGCGCCGTCGATCTCATCGAGGACCCGCCGCGCATCGGACAGCCGTCCCCGCAGGGCGTATACGCCGGCGAGAGTCGCAGCGCAGTGATACCAGCCGCCGTCGTCATCGGGCATCCGCAGACCGACACCGTCTTCGAGGATCATGACGGTATGCGCGACCTGAATCGTCATTCCGAGCTCCAGGACCTCGATGGCATCCGAGATCCGACCCAGCTGAAAGAAGCTGAGCCCGCAGTTGCTGAGCAGCAGCGCCGCGAATCCGGTGCACTCCGCACGCTGCTCGGCATCCATCGTGTGGAAGACCTGAACAACCAGATCGGCGGACATCCCGGATCGCCGGAACTGCCCGGCGAACCGCTCGGCCAGCGCCTTCGCGCTGAGCATCCAGAACCGCTCGACGGGGTCATCGTCGACGCCCCGGCGGCCGAGTGACAGCGCGGCGCCCTGAAAATAGGCGAACGCACGCAGCCGTTGACCGAGACGCAGCAGGACCAAAGCCAGCAGCATGCCGAGCAGCGGATGACGCGCGAGCACGAGAGGATTCTCGCGACGCAGCAGCGTCTCGACTTCGCGCGGACTCGACCGCGAGAGGATGAACCAGGACTTGCGCCCGAGGCGCACCGCGAGGACGTAGTCCCTCGCTCTCATCGCGTTGGTCAGCGCCTCGAGATGGCGGCCGTGCTCGGAAGCCCACAGCGCGACTGTTCGGCGGATCGGTGCCACGGCGTCGAGTGGCCGCTGATCGAGTCGGCGCGCGAGCGCTTCGCGCAGCAGCGGGGTGTAGACGAACCCGAGACCGTCATCCGCCGGTTCCCACATGCCCAGTCCGTAGAGCTCGGCCCGATCGAGGTGCTCGTCCCCGCCATCCGGCCAGCCGAGACGCCGGACGATCTCGCGCGTCACTCTCCCCGGCACCGAAGTCCGAAGCAGGAACTCCTGGAAGTCGGCCGGAGCATCCGGACCGATCAGGCTGGCCATCAGAGCATCAGCGAGCCCTTGCACCTCGACGGCGGCGATCTCGACCGGGTCCCGATGGGTCGCGAGAGCAAGGCCCAACGCCCGGGCTGCAAGGGGCAGTGCGCTCTCCTCACCGAGCGGATGCGGCGGGAGCGCCTGACCGGATACGCGTTCCACCACCGCCCGAGCCTCGTCACACGTGAAGAAGAGATGCGCGGGTCCGACGACGCACACGTCCGCGGACGCGAGCATCTGCAGCGTCCGCGTCACCGTCGAGCGGCGCGTCGCCACGACGATCCGCAGGAGCGGTGCGGCGTCGAGAAGATCGAGAGCCCGCCCGAGAAGCGACCGCTCATCGGCCCGCTCCGCATTGTCGATCAGTAGGACGCACGGTCGACTCAGGTCGCCGAGCAGGCGCCCGAGTTCGCCGCCCGGATCCCGGACGCTGTCGAACCCACGCAGCGCCGAGCGAGCGGTGCTCCGATCAGCGATCAAGTCCTGGACGATGACCTTGGTCAGGATCTCGCGAAGCATGAGGTGCTCGTTCGTGACGCTCTCGTCGAACCCGAGTCGCACCGCAGCAGCCGCTCGTTCTTCCTGCATCGTCGCCCACTGGCTCAGCAGAACCGACTTCCCACCTCCGGCGGGGCCGCTGATGACCGTCAGGGCATGCCCTCGATCGAAGATCTCCGTCAGCCGCGGACGATCGAGCATGTGCAGGGGAAGACGCGCGCCGCGCGCACGTCCGCCTGTCCCCTGCTCCATCGCCGGCCTCCCCCGAGAACGCGAAACTCTCCGCGATCCGATCGTAGGTCTGCGAATGATTCCGGAATACTGCGAAAGCCGACGTATACCGAGATATCGGCTGAGTATGCCGCTCTTCGGCTATTCGGCAGCGCGCTGCATCGCCTCGTCGGCCTCCATGACGATGCTCCGCATCGCTGACGCGGCGGCATCGGCATCTCCGCCCGCAACCGCGAACGCGACATCCCGATGCCACTGCACAGCGCTCTGATTGGCCACGTGCGGCATGAGGTCATGCGCCGTGCGCCCCCTGAGCACTGCCTCGACCATGCCGCCCAGAGCGGCGAGCATCCGATTGCCGGACGAATCCAGCAGAAGACGGTGAAGCCTGATGTCCGCGGCGAGGTAGCGCTCTCGGTCGGCCTCGTGGTCCTCCTCGCTCATCGCGACGACGAGTGAGACGAGCTCGACCTTCTGTTCCGACGTCGCGTTCACCGCAGCGAGTCGCGCAGCGAGCGGTTCGATCACGGAACGGAGCTGGCTGAGCTCGCGAAGCTGCTCATCGCGACCGGGGCCCGCGAGTCGCCACGCGATCACCTCGGGCGCGTAGACGTTCCAATCGGCCCGCGGCCGCACCTCGACACCCGATTTCCGCCGCACCCAGACAAGACCGAAGGACTCGAGGACCCGCACCGCCTCACGGGCGGCGGAGCGGGACACTCCCCGCTCCTGAGCGAGCTCCACCGTCAGCATCCGCGAGCCCGGGGGGTGCTCGCCGTCGACGATCGCGCGACCGAGCTCGGCGACGAGCGAGTCGTGGACAGGGCTTGCAGGGCCGGCGACGGTCATATGTCGAGTATGCCCGCCACAGGGTCGTTGACGTGGGACGTCTCAGGCGATTGTTTCGGTTATGTTGCGCATGACGTGGTATGCGTGCTTATTATGTACGGCATAAGGTCGTAAACCACGCCCGGATCAAGGAAGCTCATGGCACTCTTCACCCCCGCCGCCGCCGCGCTCATGACGGCAGTCGCCGACACGGCAGCCCCTGACCGCCCCGCCGGTCAGCTGATCACCGCCGCAGTGCTCGGGATCGCGATCATCATCGTCCTCATCACGTGGGTGAAGCTGCATCCCTTCCTGTCGCTCACCATCGGCGCGCTCGCCACCGGCGCGATCGCCGGCATGGACATCGCGGCATCGGTCACCAGCTTCTCGACCGGATTCGGCACCACGATGGGCGGGGTGGGAATCCTGATCGCCCTCGGTGCCATCTACGGAAAGCTCCTCGCCGACTCGGGTGGTGCCGACCGCATCGTCGATACGCTCGTCAGCCGTGCCAGCGCACGGTCGCTGCCGTGGGTCATGGGACTCATCGGTGCGGTCATCGGTCTCCCGATGTTCTTCGAGGTCGGCCTCGTGCTCCTCGTGCCGGTCATCATCCTCGTCGCACGGCGCTCCGGGGCGCCACTCATGCGCATCGCGATCCCGACGCTCGCCGGCCTCTCGGCCATGCACGGCCTCGTGCCGCCGCACCCGGGCCCGCTCGCCGCGATCGACGCGCTCGGAGCCAACCTCGGCCTCACCCTCGCCTTCGGTGTGATCGTCGCGATCCCCGCCGTGATCATCTCTGGGCCGCTGTTCGCCCGCTTCGCAGAGCGCTGGGTCGACGTCCCGGTCCCCGAGCTGTTCGTGACGGACGAGGACGAGGGCATCGAGCAGCGTCGCCGCCCGTCGTTCGGTGCGACGCTCTTCAGCATCCTGCTCCCCGTGTTCCTCATGCTCGCCAAGGCTGTCGCCGACATCTCGGCCGCAGGCTCCGACGCCCCGTGGAAGGTCGCGCTCGACTTCCTCGGCACGCCGGTCATCGCCCTGCTCATCGCCGTGCTCGCCGGATTCTTCATCCTCGGCCGCGGCGCCGGATTCGACCGCACGAAGATCAACGACATCGTCGGCTCGTCGCTCGGTCCCATCGCCGGCATCCTGCTGATCGTCGGCGCGGGTGGCGGATTCAAGCAGGTGCTGGTCGACACCGGCATCGGCAACGTGATCGCCCAGTTCGTCTCCGGGTCGTCCGTCTCGGTGCTGATCCTCGCGTGGCTGGTCGCCGTCGTCATCCGCATCGCCACGGGATCCGCGACCGTCGCGACGATCACCGCCGCCGGCATCCTGCAGCCGCTCACCGAGACCCTCGACTCCCCCATGGTCGCGCTGCTGGTGCTCGCGATCGGCTCGGGCTCGGTGTTCCTGTCGCATGTCAATGATGCGGGTTTCTGGCTCATCAAGGAGTACTTCGGCCTCAGCATCCCGCAGACTCTGAAGTCATGGACAGTACTCGAATGCCTCATCTCCGTCACCGGTCTCGCCGGCGTCCTCGTCCTGAGCATGTTCGTCTGAGCGCGCCATGATGTCCGTCAACGCACCTGTCCTCGTCTTCATGGGCGTCGCCAGCACCGGAAAGTCGACCGTGGCAGCGATGCTCGCCGGCCGTCTCGGATGGGCGTTCGAAGAGGGCGACGACCTGCATCCCGAGGCGAACGTCGCCAAGATGGCTGCCGGCCACGCTCTGAACGACGAGGACCGCTGGCCCTGGCTCGACCGCATCGCCGAGTGGATCGATGAGCGCATCGACGCCGGCGAGCCCGGCATCGTGACCTGCTCCGCCCTGCGACGCAGCTACCGCGACGTGCTTCGCCGGGATGCGGTCACGTTCGTGCATTTCGCCGGCGAGCGCGAGCTGATCCTCGAGCGGATGCTGCGCCGCCAGGGGCACTTCATGCCCGCCACACTGCTCGACTCGCAGTTCGCGACGCTCGAACCCCTGGAGGCGGACGAGCGGGCCATCGAGATCGACATCGCTCTGACGCCGGCTGAGCAGGCCGCTCAGATCGCGTCACGGCTGCGGTTGCACCCGGACTACTGAGACGATTCCTCGGCCAGCGACACTCTGAGTCATGAAGAACTCGATGCGGCGCGCTGTGCGGATCCTGGTCGCGGCGACGACGCTCAGCGTCGGGCTGACCGGCTGCTCGCCCTCCTCCGGCGGAACTCAGCCTGCGAACGATGCGTCGACTGCTGAGACCGCCCTTGGCGCCGGTTCGGTCAGCGACGCCCCTCGTGCGAGCCCTCTCAGCTGCGATGGCGTGGCTGTGATGTTGACGGTCGATCCGCTGTCAGCCACCGCCGGGCAGACGGTCTCCGTGTCAGTGCATCCCCCCGAGTGCCTCGACGAGCTCTGGGCGGGCGAGGTGATCATCCGCTCCCCCGAGGGCGATCTGCGCACCGGTTCACGTCTCGAGGTCGGAGCGACCTCGGTGTCGGTCGAGGTGCCGCCCGATCTCACGGGGACGCCGATGCTGATGCTCGTACCCGATCTCGATTGCGAGCGATCAGGTGCGACCGGCGACTGCCACTATCCATACGCGGAGATCGAGATCCGCGCCGCTACTCCGTGAGCAGACCCAGCCCTGCGATCCCCTCGACGACCAGGTCGTGGTCGTCCGATGACGGAAGTCCCGACACCGTCGCGACCGCGACGACACCCACACCGTCGACGCGGATCGGCACCGACCCACCCGCGACCGCGTAGACGACCGGATCGAGCCATCCCGGCTCGTACATGTCCCGGCCGCCCTGCTCGATGCGCGCTTCGAGCAGAGCCGTGCTGGTCTCGAACCTGAGAGCGGTCGCCGCCTTCTTCGCCGCCCATGCGTCGTTGTCGGCCGTCGCGCCCGGCAGAGATGCGTGGAAGAGGACCCCTGACGAGGTGCGCACGTCCACGGCGACCGGGTGGCCCTCGGCCAATGCCCGTTCTGCGATCGAGCGACCCAGCTCCCATGCGTCCCTGCGGTCGAAGCGGCGCAGGACGAGTTCGACGTGCTCCTTCTCGAGCTGCGCGATCCGTGTCTGGTCACTCATGTCCGGTACCTCTCGTGTGCGTCTGTTCAGCCGAGTTCCCCCGATCCGTACGGTCGAATCGGCTGCTGCCTCTGGAAGGCGTACTCGCCACCCTGACGCCCTCCGAAGGGGCGTCCGTGATCGGCGAACTCCTCACGATAGAACGCCAGCCGCCAGGATCCGATCTCGATCCGCGATCCGGTGCGCAGAATCCGGGCATCCTCCGAGCTGTGCGGCAGATTAGGCCGCCCGCCGCCGGTGGGGGCGTACGAATACAGGACGTACTCGTCGTCCTCGTTGTGGCGGACTTCGGCGTGCAGCGCCTCCACTCCCTCGAGCCGCAGGTCGGCGTCCTTGCCCGAGCCGATCGTCGTCCGTCCGGGAAGGAGATCGAACTCACGCGGCCTGGTGCTGTTCCAGTCGCCGTTCCCGACCGCGAAGATCAGCCGTGGTCGACCGGATCCGGGAAGGTAGTGGGTGGTCGTCACCCGCCGCGGCACCCGACGTGCCAACGTGGGAACGAGGGGGAAGAGAGTGGGCGGCGGGGCGGGGAGGCGGAACCGGCTGCCATCGTCCCGGTGCTTCACCTCCGAGAGCAGCGCCGACAGATGTCCGAGCCTGATGTGCGACGACCCGGCGATCGCACGGCCGACAGGCCCTGACCTGACGTCGCCGAGCTGGAGCAGAGTCCCCTTCGGCCCTTCCACACGCACGCTGAGGCCTCGTCGCGACAAGGCATCGGCGAGAGGTGCCAGCTGCGTGAGCTCGCGGCGACCCATGCCGGTGAGGCCCGCAGTGGACTCGAACGAGATGACGACCTCCCGACCCGCGGCACGCACCGTGAAGCGAGTCGGAGATGCGCCGTCCGAAGCGACGTGCTCGACCTTCAGGTCGATATCGAGACGGATCATGGTGGCAGGCCGTCAGGCCGGCCGGCTCTCGCCGGACTCGCTGTCGCTGGTCGTCACGCGCAGCGTGCCGTTGAACTTCCACGTCGCGCGAGGCGCATCCGGCCCGATATCCCGAGGGACTTCCACGGTCATGTCCTCGAACGTGTAGTTGACCGCCGCTCCGCGACCGGTCAGATAGGCCCACATCTCTCGGCCGAGATCCGTCCAGTCCGTGATCGATGCTCCACTCGGCCCCGAGGCCTCGGAGAACAGTTCGGACGTTTCCTTCTCATCACTCATGGGGTGCTCCTTCGCTGGTGCCCGGTGGTGTTGAAGCGATTATGCGCGCCCCCGATCACTCTGTCCATATGTTTTTGAATACAGTCCAGAAACTGTCTTCCGCTCTCCGAGGCAGCTCAGAGAAACTTCGCGGCCGGTGCATCCAAACGGTGGTGACCAGCGGAATAACCCTGTGTCACGACCCTCGCCGTGACTCCGATCGACAATGGAGTTGAACGATGACTGGAAAGATCCGCGCCTCCCTCGCAGGGGTGGCCGCACTCGCCCTCGTCCTGACCGCCGCGCCCGCACAGGCCGCAGAGACAGCACGCCCCTCGGGGAACATCGTCGATGTTCTCGTCACCGCCTCAGGAGGAGGCGCTCCAGACCGAAACGCCAACGACTACGACCTGCTCGTCCAGGCGGTGCTCGCCACCGGCCTCGACAGCACGCTCGCAGATCCGGCGGGAACGTTCACCGTCTTCGCTCCGAACGATCGAGCCTTCCTGCGGCTGGTGTCCGACCTGACGGGCACCGCACCCGCATCCGAGGCGGCGGCACTGACCACGCTCACGACCGCCTTCACCACCGACCAGATCGCCGACATCCTGCTCTACCACGTCGTCGCGGGCAAGAAGCTGGGCCCGATCAAGGTCATCACGTCGAAGTCGCTCACCATGGCCAACGGCGGGGTCGTCCGGCCGCGCGGCGTCTTCTTGCGTGACGAGAGCCCCACCCTGCGGGACCCGGCCCTGGTGCTGTGGCGGGTGAACATCACCGCGAACAATGGAGTGATCCACACGATCGATCGCGTCCTGGTTCCTGCGATGTGAGCACGCCGTGAAAAGGAAACGCCCCCGAGGACGGGGGCGTTTCTCCGGCTCGTGGATCTCGTGATCGAGAACAACGAACAGAGGGTGGGGTTTTCCCGTGTCCCCGAGTCCTACCCTTTACAGGGATCGGGGCCCGCGATTCCTACGCGTTTCCCACGCGTTCCTTTCGCGATTCCCACGGATACCCCCGACTGCCCTACACCTGCTTGAGGTGCCAGCGGGCGAAGCTCAGGATTCGGCCGCGGCGCCGTCGCCCTCAGGTTCTGGCTCTCCCCAGGGGATCGCCTACCTGAGGGCCTGCTACGTCGAGACTGAGCTCGCCCTGCGACGCTCTCGTCGTGCCTGTTGTCTCATCGGGTGAGCTGCCACTGCCCGACGGTCGCGCACAGTGCGACCCAGCCAGCCCAGGGACCTCTGGGCGGCCTGCCGACAGCTCACGCAAGAAGCAGAACTGGCACCGAAACGAGGAAAGCCCCCGGTATTCTCGGGGGCTTTCCTCGTTTGACCTGGCATTCTGAGATACGAGAACAAAATCCTCGAGATCCGGGAATACCCCATGGTGGCGAGTGAGGGATTCGAACCCCCGAATGCTGAGCAGTCTGATTTACAGTCAGATCCCTTTGGCCGCTTGGGTAACTCGCCAGAGCGCACCCGTCCGACTTCGACAGCCAACCGGGGGCACGATAGATAATCATACCTGCCGAGGGCAAGCGTGAGAAATCGAACGCTCAGCTGCCGAACACGCCGCGATCGGCGTCAGCGATCGACTCCGGAGTCCGCAGCAGGCCGCCCTCGGCTCGGCACGTCGCAGCGGCCACATCCATGGCTCGATCGAGCAGGTGCTGCCAGCCTTTCGCATCGGAGGGTGTCCCCTGAGCAAGGCCGGCCGCCACGGCCGCGAGAGTCGCATCTCCGGCTCCCACGGTGTCGACGACGCGACCGGGCAGCGTCGAGATGGGCGCCGTGACGATGCCGGCATCCGACTCGAGGGCTGCACCATCGGCGCCTGCGGTCGCGAGCACCGCGCTCACCCCGAGCGCGCGCAGCCGCGCCCTCAGCGCATCGAGATCGCCGTCATAGAGGAGAGCCGCATCATCGGCGCCGATCTTGACGATCGACGCTCCTGCGGCGGCGCGCTCGAAGCCCTGCACGAACTCGGCACGGTCGCTCAGCATCCCCGACCGTGGGTTCGGGTCGACAGCGAGGCGAGTGTCGCCGACGGCGTCGAGCAGGGCGTCGACCTCACCGGGCACGTCGAAGGGGAAGCAGCTGACGGCCACGAGATCCGAATCGGCGATCGCACGGACAGCCGCGTCGGAATAGCGGATGCTGCGCCGCTGCGCGGCCTCGTTGAACACGTAGACGGGCTCGCCGTCGGGACCACGCTGCACGATCGCCCGGGACGAGCCCAGCGGCGCCTCGCTGGCGATCAGCCGCACGTCGTGATCGTCGAGGTATTCGCGAATGTGCGCCCCCGCTTCGTCGTCCCCGACCATCGCGATCAGGGTGGTCGGCACACCGAGCCTGCGAAGACCGACGGCGACGTTCAGTGCCGCGCCGCCGACCAGCTCACGCACCCCGCCGACGTCGTGGATCTCGTCGATCAGCGCGTCTCCGACGACGACTGCACCGGGCATACGGGAGGAATCATCACTCATTCCGCCGACACTACCGCGA
Organism: Microbacterium sp. NPDC079176; assembly: GCF_040686675.1. Classification (NCBI taxonomy): domain Bacteria; kingdom Bacillati; phylum Actinomycetota; class Actinomycetes; order Micrococcales; family Microbacteriaceae; genus Microbacterium; species Microbacterium sp. NPDC079176. Next base: position 17,977 of record NZ_JBFBLM010000004.1, on the reverse strand, counting down.
GAGCGGCTTCTTCGGCGGTTCGGTCAGCCTCCCTGCGCGGGCTGGGCACAGCGCTACGGTGAGCGCATGAACGCTCGAATCGCCGCCGGCGCTGCGGCTCTCCTGCTCCTCGCCGTGCTCACCGGCTGCGATCCGACCGGTTCGGGCACCACGCCGTCGAACGATTCCGCTGAACCGTCGTCGAGTCCGGGACCGGACGAATCGGAGAGCCCGTCGCCCTCCCCCACACCGACAGAGACTCCGATCGCTCTGCCGACCGACTGCAGGGCGATCCTCTCGGACGACGTGCTCGCACAGCTCGAGGGAGTGCCACTCAATGACGCGGCGTTCGGACCGTCCGGGGTCGGAGACGACGGCGAGCTCACCTGCATCTGGGCGGATCCGAAGGCGGACACCACCCGGCTGGTCACCACCATCTCCCTGATGAACCGAGGGCCGGCCCTCGACATGCTGAACGCTCTCGTGGCCGACGAGGGCTACACGTGCTTCACTCCCGACGGCGGCACGCGCTGCGAGAAGACCTGGCAGAACGAGCGGTACCCTGTCACCGACGGTCGCACCCTCTTCTGGCGGGACGACGTGCTGATCGACTCCCAGTACTCGAATCTCGCGCCCGAGGGATACACCTCGAGCATCGTGGCGCACCTCTTCGACTGATCCGTCGCCCTGTCCACGGCAGGCACCCCGGATCCGGGCACGAAGAAGGCCCCGGGCGAATCGCCCGGGGCCTTCTCACTCACTCACTCGATCAGTTGTACGTACCCGGCGTGATGTCGTCCGTCGAGAACGCGTCGAAGTCGACGTAACCGAAGTCGCCGTCGGCGTACGCACCGTCGGATGCGAAGATCCGGTTCGGGTAGCGCTCGCTCTTGGCTTCCTCCGTCGCCTCGACCGTGACGTCGCGGTACTTCGAGAGACCGGTTCCGGCGGGGATGAGCTTTCCGATGATGACGTTCTCCTTGAGACCGACCAGCGGGTCGCGCTTGCCCTCCATGGCGGCCTGCGTGAGAACGCGGGTCGTCTCCTGGAAGGAAGCGGCCGACAGCCACGACTCGGTCGCGAGCGACGCCTTCGTGATACCCATCAGCTCCGGACGGCCGGACGCGGGGCGCTTGCCCTCTGCCACAGCCTCGCGGTTGATCGCCTGGTAGCGCTTGAGGTCGACCATCTCACCCGGGAGCAGGGTCGTGTCGGCGTGATCGACGACGGTGACCTTGCGGAGCATCTGACGGACGATGACCTCGATGTGCTTGTCGTGGATCGGCACACCCTGCGAGCGGTAGACACCCTGGACGCCGCCGACGAGGTAACGCTGCACCTCGCGGGCACCCATGACGCGCATGACCTCCTTGGGGTCGAGCGTTCCGACCAGGAGAGGCTGACCGACCGTGACGTGCTGACCGTCCTCGACCAGAAGCGTCGCACGCTTCAGGACCGGGTAGATCACTTCCTCGTCACCGTTGTCGGGCGTCAGGATGACCTTCTTGGCCTTGTCCGTCTCGTCGATCGTGATGCGGCCATCGGCCTCGGCGATCGGCGATGCGGCCTTCGGGGTGCGAGCCTCGAAGAGCTCCTGCACGCGGGGCAGACCCTGCGTGATGTCATCTGCCGACGCCGAACCACCGGTGTGGAACGTACGCATCGTCAGCTGGGTACCGGGCTCACCGATCGACTGTGCCGCGATGATGCCGACGGCCTCGCCGATGTCGACGGTCTTACCCGTCGCGAGCGAACGGCCGTAGCACTGCGCGCAGACACCGACGGCGGAGTCGCAGGTGAGGACCGAGCGCACCTTGATGCTCTCGACACCGAGACCGACCAGCTTGTCGATGAGAACGTCACCCACGTCGTCGCCGGCAGAGGCGAGGACCTCGCCCTTGCTGTCGACCACGTCGGAGGCCAGCGTACGAGCGAACACCGAGTTCTCGACGTTCGCGTCGCGCACGAGCTCACCCTGCGAGTTCGGAGCGGCGATCGGGAGCTCGAGGCCCTTCGACGTGCCGCAGTCCTCTTCGCGGATGATGACGTCCTGCGAGACATCCACCAGACGACGGGTCAGGTAACCCGAGTCGGCGGTACGCAGAGCGGTGTCGGCGAGACCCTTACGGGTACCGTGCGTCGCGATGAAGTACTCCGCAACCGACAGACCCTCGCGGTACGAGGAGATGATCGGACGCGGGATGATCTCACCCTTGGGGTTGTTCACCAGACCACGCATACCGGCGATGTTCCGGATCTGCAGCCAGTTACCACGAGCACCCGACGACACCATGCGGTTGATGGTGTTGTCCTCGGGGAAGTTGGCCTTCATCGCAGCCTGGACCTCGTCGGTCGCCTCGGTCCAGATCTTGATGAGCTCCTGACGACGCTCGACGTCGGTCGTGAGGCCCTTCTCGTACTGGGACTGGACCTTCGCGGCCTGCTTCTCGTAGCCCGCGACGATCTCAGCCTTGTTCGGCGGCGTGAGGATGTCGCTCAGGGCGACGGTCACACCCGAGCGCGTGGCCCAGTAGAAACCGGCGTCCTTGATGCGGTCCAGCGACGCAGCCGTCTCGACCTTGGGGTACTCCTCGGCCAGCTTGTTGACGATCTGCGACAGCTTGTTCTTGTCAGCCTGCTCGCGGACGAACGGGTATCCCTTGGGCAGCGTGTCGTTGAAGATCGCCTGACCGAGCGATGCGTCGACGAGACCGTGACGCTCGTAGCCCTCGGGAGCTTCGCCCTCGAGGAACGTGAGACCCGGGATGCGGATGCGGACCTTGGCCTGCAGGTCGAGGGTTCCCTCGTCCTTCGCCAGGATCGCCTCGCCCACCGAACCGAATGCACGACCCTCACCGGCTGCGCCCGCCTTGACCGTGGTCAGGTGGTGCAGACCGATGATCATGTCCTGCGAAGGCAGGGTGACCGGGCGTCCGTCGGACGGCTTCAGGATGTTGTTCGACGCGAGCATGAGCACGCGGGCCTCGGCCTGAGCCTCGACCGACAGCGGCAGGTGGACAGCCATCTGGTCACCGTCGAAGTCGGCGTTGAACGCCGCGCAGACGAGCGGGTGCAGCTGGATGGCCTTGCCCTCGACGAGCTGAGGCTCGAAGGCCTGGATGCCGAGACGGTGCAGCGTGGGCGCACGGTTGAGCAGCACCGGACGCTCGCGGATGATCTCCTCGAGCACGTCCCAGACCTCGGGACGCGTGCGCTCGACGGCGCGCTTGGCCGCCTTGATGTTCTGCGAGTGACCGAGGTCGATCAGGCGCTTGATGACGAACGGCTTGAAGAGCTCCAGAGCCATCTGCTTGGGCAGACCGCACTGGTGCAGCTTCAGCTGCGGGCCGACGATGATGACCGAACGGCCCGAGTAGTCGACGCGCTTGCCGAGCAGGTTCTGGCGGAAACGACCCTGCTTACCCTTCAGCATGTCGCTGAGGGACTTCAGGGCACGGTTACCGGTACCGGTGACGGGACGACCACGGCGACCGTTGTCGAACAGTGCGTCGACGGCCTCCTGCAGCATCCGCTTCTCGTTGTTGACGATGATCTCGGGAGCACCGAGGTCGATCAGACGACGAAGACGGTTGTTGCGGTTGATCACACGACGGTAGAGGTCGTTGAGGTCGGAGGTCGCGAAGCGGCCACCGTCGAGCTGCACCATCGGGCGCAGCTCCGGCGGGATCACCGGAACGACGTCGAGGACCATGGCGGCCGGGCTCATGCCGGTCTCCAGGAACGAGTTGACGACCTTCAGACGCTTGATCGCGCGGATCTTGCGCTGGCCCTTGCCCTCGGAGATCTGCAGGTGCAGGCTCTCCGCCTCGGCTGCCAGGTCGAACGCCGCGAGGCGACGCTGGATCGACTCGGCGCCCATGTAGGCCTCGAAGTACTGACCGAAGCGGTCCTGGAGCTCGTGGAAGACATCGTCCTCGGGACGCAGTGCGCCGACCTCGAGCGTGCGGAAGTCCTCCCACACGCGCTCGAGCTTGGCGATCGCCTCGTCGGCACCCTTGCGGATGAGCGACATCTCCTTCTCGGCGGCGTCCTTGACCTTCTTCTTCGCGTCGGCCTTGGCGCCCTCCGCCTCGAGGGAAGCGAGCTCCTCCTCCAGGCGAGCCAGGCGCTCGGCGATCTTCGCGTCGCGGCGGTCTCCGAGCGTCTTCAGCTCGAGACGGATGTTGTTCTCCTGCGTGCCCAGGTCGCGGTGACGAGCATCCTCGTCGACCGAGATGACCATGTAGGCGGCGAAGTAGATGACCTTCTCGAGGTCCTTCGGCGCCATGTCGAGCAGGTACCCGAGACGCGAGGGAACACCCTTGAAGTACCAGATGTGGGTGACGGGAGCGGCGAGCTCGATGTGACCCATGCGCTCACGACGGACCGAGGACTTGGTGACCTCGACGCCGCAGCGCTCGCAGACGATGCCCTTGAAGCGGACACGCTTGTACTTGCCGCAGGCGCACTCCCAGTCGCGGGACGGGCCGAAGATCTGCTCTCCGAAGAGACCGTCCTTCTCCGGCTTCAGGGTGCGGTAGTTGATGGTTTCAGGCTTCTTGACCTCGCCGTAGGACCAGGCGCGGATGTGGTCCGCGGTGGCCAGGCCGATGCGAAGCTCATCGAAAGTGTTTGACTCGAGCACAAATTCTCCTGTGTAGGAATTCTTCTGAAGAAATCGGGGAGGTGGGCCGCCGACCGGGCGTGACGCGCGGTCGGCGGCCTGGACCTTAGATCTCGTCGATCGAGGCGGCCTCGAAGCGGCTGGAGATGTTGATGCCGAGTTCCTCCGCAGCGCGGAAGGCCTCGTCGTCGGTGTCACGCAGGTTGACGAGCGTGCCGTCTGCCGAGAGGACCTCGACGTTCAGGCAGAGCGACTGCATCTCCTTCATGAGCACCTTGAAGGACTCGGGGATGCCGGGCTCCTGGATGTTCTCGCCCTTGACGATCGCCTCGTACACCTTGACGCGGCCGAGGATGTCGTCGGACTTGATCGTGAGGAGCTCCTGGAGCGCGTATGCGGCGCCGTAGGCCTCGAGGGCCCACACCTCCATCTCACCGAATCGCTGGCCACCGAACTGCGCCTTACCACCGAGCGGCTGCTGGGTGATCATCGAGTACGGACCCGTCGAGCGTGCGTGGATCTTGTCGTCGACCAGGTGGTGCAGCTTCAGGATGTACATGTAGCCCACCGAGATCGGCGCCGGGAACGGCTCACCGGAGCGGCCGTCGAACAGCTGCGTCTTTCCGGTCGAGTCGATCAGGCGGATGCCGTCACGGGTCGGGGTGGTCGCGTCGAGGAGACCGGAGATCTCCTCCTCGCTCGCACCGTCGAACACCGGGGTCGCGACCTTGGTGCCGGGGGCAGCCTCGAACGCGTCCTTGGGGAGTCGCGCAGCCCACTCCGGGGTGCCTTCGACCTTCCAGCCCTGCTTCGCGATCCACCCGAGGTGGGTCTCGAGCACCTGGCCGAAGTTCATTCGACCGGGGATGCCCAGCGGGTTCAGGACGATGTCGACCGGGGTTCCGTCCGCGAGGAACGGCATGTCCTCGATCGGGAGGATCTTGGCGATGACACCCTTGTTGCCGTGACGACCGGCGAGCTTGTCACCCTCGGTGATCTTGCGCTTCTGGGCGATGTAGACCACGACGCGGCGGTTGACACCGGAGCCGAGCTCGTCGTCGCCGTCCTCGGCGTTGAACTCCTTGACGGCGATGATCGTGCCCTGCTCGCCGTGGGGCACCTTGAGAGAGGTGTCACGGACTTCGCGGCTCTTCTCGTTGAAGATCGCGCGGAGCAGACGCTCTTCCGCCGACAGCTCGGTCTCGCCCTTCGGCGTGACCTTGCCGACGAGGATGTCACCGGGGCGGACCTCGGCACCGATGCGGATGATGCCGCGCTCGTCGAGATCCTTCAGGAGCTCGGGGCTGACGTTGGGGAGGTCACGGGTGATCTCCTCCTTGCCGAGCTTCGTGTCGCGCGCGTCGACCTCGTACTCCTCGATGTGGATCGAGGAGAGGGTGTCGTCCTTGACCAGGTCCTGGCTCAGGATGATCGCGTCCTCGAAGTTGTAGCCCTCCCACGTCATGAACGCGACGAGGAGGTTCTTTCCGAGTGCCAGTTCGCCGTTCTCGGTGGCGGGGCCATCGGCGATGACCTCTCCGACCTCGACGCGGTCGCCCTCGTTGACGACGACCTTCTGGTTGTACGACGTGCCCTGGTTCGAGCGGTCGAACTTGCGCAGGTGGTAGTCCTGCGTTCCACCCTCGTCGAGCATGACGGTGACGCGGTCTGCGGAGACCTCGGTGACGACACCCGGCTTCTCAGCCGTGAGCACGTCGCCGGCGTCGATGGCCGTGTAGCCCTCCATACCGGTTCCGACGAGCGGCGAGTCGCTGCGGAGCAGCGGCACAGCCTGACGCTGCATGTTGGCGCCCATGAGTGCGCGCTGTGCGTCGTCGTGCTCGAGGAAGGGCACGAGCGAGGTCGCGACCGACACCATCTGGCGCGGCGAGACGTCGATGTAGCCGATCTCCTCCGGAAGGAAGAGGTCCACCTCACCGCTACCGCCCTTGGGGCGCGCGAGGACGTGGCTCTCGCGGAAGCGACCGTTCTTGTCGAGCGGGGCGTTCGCCTGCGCGATGTTGAAGTCGACCTCTTCGGAAGCGGTCAGGTAATCGATGTGCTCGGTGACGACGCCACCCTCGACCTTGCGGTACGGGGTCTCGATGAAACCGAACGAGTTGATGCGCGCGAACGTCGCGAGAGCACCGATCAGACCGATGTTCGGGCCTTCAGGGGTCTCGATGGGGCACATGCGGCCGTAGTGCGACGGGTGGACGTCACGGACCTCGACGCCTGCGCGGTCACGGCTCAGACCACCGGGGCCGAGAGCCGAGAGGCGGCGCTTGTTGGTCAGACCCGCGAGCGGGTTGTTCTGGTCCATGAACTGCGACAGCTGCGAGGTTCCGAAGAACTCCTTGATCGCGGCGACGACGGGGCGCACGTTGATCAGGGTCTGCGGCGTGATCGCCTCGATGTCCTGCGTGGTCATGCGCTCGCGGACGACGCGCTCCATGCGGGACAGACCGGTGCGGACCTGGTTCTGGATCAGCTCGCCGACCGCGCGGATGCGACGGTTGCCGAAGTTGTCGATGTCATCGGTCGCGATGCGGATGTCGGCCTTCTTGCCCGAGCGGATGCCGGGGAAGGTCTCTTCCGTGCCTGCGTGCAGACGCACGAGGTACTTGATCGTCGCGACGATGTCCTGAACCGTGAGGACCGAGTCGGTCAGCGGAGCGTCGAGACCGAGCTTGTGGTTGATCTTGTAACGACCCACCTTCGCGAGGTCGTAGCGCTTCGGGTTGAAGTAGAAGTTGTCGAGGAGCGCGCGGGCGGCCTCGGCGGCGACCTGCTCGCCCGGACGCAGCTTGCGGTAGATGTCGCGGAGCGCATCTTCCTTCGTGACGATCGTGTCCTTCGCGAGCGTCTCCTCGATCGAGGTGTAGCCGGCGAACTCCGTGAGGATCTCCTCGCTGGTCATGCCCAGCGCCTTGAGGAACACGGTGACCGACTGCTTGCGCTTGCGGTCGACGCGCACGCCGACCTGGTCGCGCTTGTCGATCTCGAACTCGAGCCATGCACCACGGCTCGGGATGACGCGAGCCGACACGATGTCCTTATCGGACGTCTTGTCGGGGGTCTTGTCGAAGTACACACCGGGCGAACGCACGAGCTGCGAGACGACGACGCGCTCGGAGCCGTTGATGATGAACGTTCCCTTGTCGGTCTGCAGCGGGAAGTCGCCCATGAAGACCGTCTGGGTCTTGATCTCACCCGTGAGGTGGTTCATGAACTCGGCCTCGACGTACAGCGGAGCGGCGTACGTCTTGCCGCGCTCCTTGCACTCCTCGATCGAGTACTTCTCCGGCTCGAGGTAAGGGTTGGTGAACGACAGCTGCATCGTCTCGCCGAGGTCCTCGATCGGAGAGATCTCCTCGAAGATCTCGCCGAGACCGCTGTTCTCGTTCACGTCGGTGCGGCCGGCCTTCTTGGCCTCTGCGACTCGAGCCTTCCAGGCGTCGTTGCCGACGAGCCATCCGAAGGATTCCGTCTGCAGAGCGAGAAGGTCAGGGACCGTCAGCGTGTCGGAGATCTTGGCGAACGAAAGACGGGAAGCTCCGCGTCCGTTCTTGGTGGTGGTGGATGTGGATGCGTTGCGAGCAGCAGCCAAGGGAATAACCTCCGTGAGCCCCGCAGGGCTTCTCGATTCCTTTGTCGTCAGGTGGAGTGTGCGCTCAAAGACTCAACGAAATGCCGACCACCATATGAGGGCACGGAGAAGCGAGCGCAACTACCAACTATACGCGCGATCTTGCGACATGGCAAGCGCAATCCTTGACCTTCTTCGGATGCTGCGGTAATGGCACCCGGAAGCGTCGTCCGTCGACCCGGTGCGCCCGCCCCGGAGCTCGCGCTCGGGGCGGGCGCACCGTCGTCGTCAGGAGGCGATGTTGAGTTCGTTCCCCGGGATCGACGCCAGCAGACGTCGCGTGTACGGGTCTCGAGGATTCGTGAAGATCTCCTCCGAGGATGCCGCCTCGACGAGCGAGCCGTCCTTCATCACGCACACGTAGTCGCTGATCAGGCGGACCACGGCGAGGTCGTGGGAGATGAAGAGATAGCTGAGTCCGTACTCGGTCTGCAGGTCGCCCAGCAGGTTCAGGATCTGATCCTGCACGAGGACGTCGAGCGCTGACACGGGTTCGTCGCACACGATCAGCTCGGGCGAGAGCGCGAGCGCACGGGCGATCGCGACACGCTGACGCTGACCGCCGGACAGCTCGGACGGATACCGGCGCAGCATCGACTGCGGCAGCGCCACGTCGTCGAGCAGCTGCCGGACGCGCTTGCGCCGATCGGCGCCGCTCCCCCGCTTGTAGAAGTCCAGCGGCTCGGAGATGAGGCGCTCGATGGTGAACATCGGATTCAGGCTCGAGTACGGATCCTGGAAGATCGGCTGCACCTTCTGCCGGAAGTCCCGGGTCTCCGCACGGGTGAGCGAGGAGACGTCCTTTCCCTCGTAGCGGATGAGACCGCTCGTCGGCTCGATGATCTTCAGCAGCATCCGCGCGGTCGTCGTCTTGCCCGAACCGGACTCGCCCACGATCGCCACCGTCTCGCCGCGCGGGATGGCGAGCGACACGTCGTCCACGGCGACGAAGTCCTCTTTCTGCCCACGGACCGGATAGACCTTGGTGAGGTTCTCGATCTCGACGATGTTGTCCGCTGTCGGCAGGGCGAGCGCGCTCGAGGCATCCTCGGCTGCGTTCGGATCGGACGGACGCTCCTCGGCGTGGAACGCCTCCGGGCGCAGACGCGCGGCAGCCACCGACGGCGCCGCCTGCACGAGCGACTGCGTGTAGGGGTGCTGCGGATTCTCGAGGATCTGCTTCGCCGGCCCTTGCTCGACCACCTTGCCGCGGTGCATCACGATGACGCGCTCGGCACGCTCGGCCGCGAGTCCCAGATCGTGCGTGATGAGCAGCACGGCGGTGCCGAGCTCGCGCGTCATGTCGCCGATCTGGTCGAGGATCGTCTGCTGCACCGTCACGTCGAGCGCGCTCGTCGGCTCGTCCGCGATCAGCAGGCGCGGTTTGCACGCCAGGCCGATCGCGATCAGCGCGCGCTGGCGCATGCCGCCGGAGAACTCGTGCGGGTACTGCTTCGCGCGTTTCTCGGGATCCGGCAGTCCGGCTGCTGTCAGCGCCTCGACGACCTTCTGCTGCACGTTCTGCCTGGTGGCGAGTCCGTGGGCGAGCAGGGTCTCGGCGACCTGGGTGCCGATCTTCGCGACCGGATTCAGGTTCGACATGGGGTCCTGCGGCACGAGGCCGATGTCGCGCCCGCGGATGGTGCGCAGCTCGCTCTCGGGAGCGCGGGTGATGTCCTTGCCGTCGAGGCGGATGCTGCCGCCGGCGACGCGCCCGCCACCGGCGAGCAGCCCGATGATGGCCATGGCAGTCGTCGACTTGCCCGACCCGGACTCCCCCACGATCGCGACGGTCTGGCCCGGCGCGATCTCGAGGTCGACTCCCTCGACGGCGTGCACGACGCCGTCCATGGTGGCGAAGTCGACCGCCAGCCCTTTGACGGACAGCAGCGGAGCGTCCGTGGTCCGTGTCTCTTTCGCAGCGTTCATCGTGCTCTCGTCCTCGGGTCCATGGCCTCGCGCAGGGCTTCACCGAACAGGGTGAAGCCGAGCGCGGTGACCGCGATGCAGATGCCGGGCAGGAATGCCAGCCATGGCGCGATGGCCAGCTCGGCCTGGGCGTAGGTGAGCATGCGGCCCCACTCGGCCGTCTCGGGACGACCGCCGCCGAGACCGAGGAACGACAGCGCCGCCGCATCGATCACCGCCGTCGCGAGCGTGAGCGTGCCCTGTACGATGACAGGTCCGATGGCGTTCGGCAGCACATGCGACATGGTGATCTGCCCGCGACCGAGCCCCAGCGTCTGGGCCGAGAGCACGTAGTCGCTCGATCGCTGCTGCAGCATCGACGCCCGCAGGAGGCGGGCGAAGATCGGAACCTGGGATGCTCCGATGGCGATCATCACCGCGAAGGGCGTCTGACCCAGGATCGCGGCGATCGAGACCGCCAGCAGCAGGTTCGGCACCGACAGGATGATGTCGACGATGCGCATGATGAGGGTGTCGACCCATCCGCCGAATGTGCCGGCGAGGAGTCCGAGGATCATTCCGCCGACCAGACCGAGCGCGGTCGAGATCACACCGATCAGCAGCGACGCCTGCGCGCCCCAGATGAGCTTGGAGAGCACATCGCCGCCGAAGCGGTCGAGCCCGAGGGGGAACTCCGGCAGCTCCCCCGGACCGGGGATGTGCGTCGGCGTGATGTACTTCGCGCCGGGCAACGCCGTCTCGGGGTACGGGGCGAGCAATGGCGCGAGCACCGAGACGAGGACGAACACCAGCACGATGCCGGCGCCGATCCAGGCCGTCGGGTTGCGGCGGAGGCGGCGGAACACGTCGCGCCAGAACCCCCCGGGCCCCTCTTTGAGGCCGGCCTGATTCACGGCGACCGTGTCGACGACCGAGCCGCTCGCCGCGGACGGTCCCTGCGCGGGTGGGAGCGAGATGGTCATGACGCCACCCCCTTTCGGAGAACGAGACGGATCATCACTGCACCCGCACTCTCGGATCGATGAAGCTGTACGACACGTCGACGGCCAGGTTGATCAGCGCGTAGGCGATCGCGATGAAGATGATGAACCCCTGCAGCACGGGGAAGTCCCGTGTGAAGATCGCCCTCGCGAGGAAGGACCCGATGCCGGGGAACGCGAAGACGGTCTCGGTGAGCACTGCCCCCGAGATCAGGAGCCCGGTCTGCAGACCGATCGTCGTGATCACCGGCAGCATCGCGTTGCGGAGGATGAAGCGACTGCGCAGCGTCGACGAGCCGACGCCCTTCGCCCGCCCCGTCCGCACGTAGTCCGCGTTCTGCACTTCGAGCACGCTCGCCCTGGTGATGCGGACGATGATCGCGAGCGGGATGGTGCCGAGCGCGAGTGCCGGGAGCACCAGGTGCATGAGGGCATCCCAGGAGGCGTCGAACTCGCCGGTGATGATGCCGTCCCACACATAGAACCCCGTCGGATGGGTGGCGTCTATTCGTGGATTCTGCCTGCCGTCCGACGGCAGCCAGCCGAGCTGCACGGCGAACACGTACTTGAGGATGAAGGCGAGGAAGAACACCGGGATGGTGATGCCGATGAGACTCAGCACGACCGACGCGTGGTCGGTGAACTTGCCGTGGCGGCGAGCGGCCCAGTATCCGAGCGGGATGCCCACGCCGACCGCGAAGATGAGCGCGACGACGCTCAGCTCGATCGTGGCCGGGAATCGGCGGAAGAACTCCTCCGTGACCGGCCGGTTGGTCTGGATCGATGTGCCGAAGTCGCCCTGCAGCAGGCGGCCGACCCAGATGAAGTACTGCTCGATGATGGGCTTGTTGAAGCCGTAGAGCTCGTTGACCCTCTCGATGGCCTCGGGTGTCGCCTTCTCGCCGAGAAGCGCGACGGCCGGGCCGCCGGGGAGGGCCCTGACCCAGGCGAACAGCAGGATGCTGAGGCCGATCAGGGTGGGGATGAGGAAAAGCAGTCGTCTGCCGATGGTGCGCAGCAAGAGGTCTCCGTTGATCAGAAGGTACGCCGGGCCCGGGTCCCCGCGGCGAGCGCGGGGACCCGGGTGGGCAACTCAGTCGGTCAGACCTACTCGGTGAGGACGATGTCCGTGAAGACCTCGTCGTTCACCGGGCTGGCGGGGTAGCTCTCGACACGCGGGTCGAACGCCAGTGTGGGCGCCGGGTGCGCGAGCGGGACACCGGGGATGAACTGCGCGACCATCTCGTTGATCTCCTCGTAGAGGGCCGTCTGGTCCTCGAGGTTGGAGACGCCGCGAGCCTCGTTGAGCTTCTGGAACAGCTCCGGGTTGTCGAAGCCCCACTCGGAGCTCTGCTGCCCGAAGAAGACGCCGACGAAGTTGTCCGTGTCGTTGTAGTCACCGGTCCAGCCGAGCAGGTGGATGCCGTGGTCCGACGTGCCGGTGGTGCGGTCGAGGTACTCGACCCACTCCTCCGAGACCGGGGTGGTCTCGACGCCGACCTCGGCGAGCTGCGACGAGAGGACCGTGAAGATCTGCTCGGGGTCCGGCATGTAGGGACGCGAGACGTTGACGGGGTAGTTGAAGGTCAGCTTCAGCGGGTTGGCCTCGTCGTAGCCGGCCTCCGCCAGCAGCTCCTTGGCCTTCTCGGGGTCGTAGTCGTAGGTCGTGACATCGGGGTTGTAGCCGTTGACGGTGTCGGGCACGAACTCGATCGCCTTCTCGGTGCCCTCGGGCAGGACCTGGCTGATCAGGGCATCCTTGTCGACCGCGTACGAGAGCGCCTCGCGGACCTTCGGGTCCTGCAGCTCAGGGAGCGCCTGGTTGAACGCGAGGTACAGGATCGTGAACGGAGGACGGGAGACCATGGTGAAGCCGTCGTCCTCGAGTGCCTGCGTGTCGGCCGGACCGACGAGGTCGTAGCCGTCGATGGAGCCGGACTCGAGAGCCTGACGACGCGCGGTCGGGTCGTCGATCGTGCGGAAGATGATCTCGTCGATCTGACCCGCCTCGCCCCAGTAGTCGTCGTACGCCTTGAGCGAGACCTGCTCGCCCGGCGCCCACTCGTCGAACTGGTACGGGCCGGTGCCGACCGGGTGCCCCATCGCGTACTCCGAGAGGACGGGTGCCTCGGCCGAGCCGCTGACCTCGTCAGCACCGAACTCCTGCAGGGCCGAAGGGCTCTGCATGGAGAAGGACGGCAGCGACAGCGACGCCACGAACCCTGCGAACGGCTTGTTCAGGTCGATCGTCACGGAGTAGTCGCCGTCGGGGGTGCAGGACTTGTAGACGGCGTCAGCCGGGTTCTCCGCGTAGCCCTTGAAGAGCTTGTTGTAGTAGTAGCCGAACGCCTCGGAGGCCGCGAGGCCGGTCCAGTTGAACCAGCGGTCGAAGTTCGCGCATACGGCTTCGGCGTTGAACGGCGTGCCGTCGTGGAAGGTCACGTCCTCCTTCAGCGTGAAGGTGTGGCTCATGCCGTCTTCGGACGATTCCCATGACTCGGCCAGCAGCGGTGCCGGGTCGGCCGTGCCGGGCTCGGTGCCGACGAGGCCCTCGAAGATCTGACGCGAGACGCGGAAGCTCTCGCCGTCCTGGGCGAACGCCGGGTCGAGGCTCGCGGGGTCGGAGGACGCCGCGAACACGAAGGTTCCGTCGACATCGCCGGACGCCTCTCCGCCGTCGTCGCCGCGCTCGCTGGCGACGCATCCTGAGAGGACCATCGCGGCGACTGCCGCTCCGGTGACGGCGATGAGACCTCGCCGACGCATGACTGAGTGGTGCATTGTGTGACCTTCCTGTCGAGCGCTGCTGTGCGCGTTCCGAAGACATCGTCGACTTCGGAAACGGTGATTCCTTGAAACTACCCAGTGCGCAGACCGATGCCAAACACCTGCAGGTTTCATTCCTGTTACGGATGTCCGGGGGTGTGGCCGATCCGGTAATCTCCAGAGCGTGCCCGACACGTCTCCCCTCGCCGTCTGCGTCGGCGAGGGCCTCGTCTCCTTCGTCCCGGCCATCGCCGCGCCCCTCGAGGACGTGCGGACGTTCCACCGCTCGCTCGCCGGAGCGGAGTGGAACACGGCGATCGCACTGGCCTCGGCCGGCATCCGCACCGCCGTCGTCTCCCGTGTGGGCGACGACGGGTTCGGGCGCTTCCTCGCCGCCGAGCTGCGCCGGCACGAGGTCGACGACTCCGCCGTGGAGATCGACGCCGAGGCGCCCACCGGCCTCTACGTCAAGGAGCTGTCACCGCGTCCGGACGGCTCCGTCGACGGGACCATGCACTACTACCGCTCGGGCTCCGCGGCCGCGGCCCTGTCGCCGGCGACGCTCGACTCCGACGCGGCATCCGCGCTGCTGTCACAGGCCGCCCTCGTGCACACCTCGGGGATCACGCCTGCTCTCTCGGACACCGCCCACGCAGCGCAGAACGCCCTCTTCGATGCGCCGCGCGACGGGCGGCTGCTCAGCTTCGACGTGAACTGGCGACCTGCGCTGTGGCGCGGGCGACAGGACGAGGGGCGCGCGGTGATCGCGGACTACGTCCGCCGCGCCGACATCGCGTTCTGCACACGCCCCGACGCCGAGGCGGTCTTCGGCACCGGCGAGCCCGATCGACTGCGCGAGCTGTTCCCCGAACCGAGGTATCTGCTGGCCACGAGTCCAGACGGCGCTGTGGCCTTCGACGGCGCCGAGCGCACCGACAGCAGGTCGCTCGATGTCCCCGTCGTGGAGTCCATCGGCGCCGGAGATGCGTTCGCCGCCGGATTCCTGGCCGGCGTCCTGTCGGGACTCTCGCTCACCGGCAGCCTCGCTCGCGCGCACCGGATCGCGACCAGGGCACTGGTCAGCACCCGAGACCACATCGACTGATCAGCGGCGCTGTTCCTGCCGGTCGCCACGGGCACCGGTGACGGTCGACGGGTATCTCATCGCCTGCCTCTAGCGACGTCGACGCGGCGCCGCAGCGTCGTGCGTCAGCTGCAGCGGGATGACCACGGGTTCACCCCGGTGCTGGACGACCCGGACGAAGAGGATGTCGACCAGCGCCAGCTGCGCGATGCGGCTCGACATCGCGGCCATGCGGAACGGCGACTCCTGCGCGTAGGTGATCAGCGAGACGTCTGCGGCGAGCGCGAGCGTCGAGTCGGGCGCGCTGGTGATGGCCACCGACAAGGCGCCCGCATCTCTGGCGATCTCGACAGCCCGGACGACCTCCTGCGTCTCGCCCCCGTGGGAGAACGCGATGACGACGTCCTCCGGGGTCCGCAGCGACGCCGTCGTGAGGGCGAGGTGCGGATCGGCGGAGTGCGCGACCGAGCACCCGATGCGCGCGAGCTTCTGCTGAAGGTCCTGAGCGGTCAACGACGATGCGGCCTGCCCGAACAGATCGACGTGGCGCGCCGCCACGACGGCCCTGGCGACGCGGTCGAGCGCGTCGGCGTCCAGTCCGAGCGCCGTCTTCTCGATCGCGTCGATCTCCTGTGCCGCGAGCTTCGCAGCGATGGCGGACGGCTCGTCATCGGGATCGATCGCCGTGGTGTCGAGGCCGAAGCGCGCCTGCTGCGCCTGGGCGAGCGTGATCGTGCGGGCGACCGCGACCCGCAGCTCCCGGTATCCGCTGAAGCCGAGCGACTGCGCGAAGCGAGCCACGGTCGACAGCGATGTGTGACAGAGCTGGGCGAGGTCGTTGATGGCGAGGTCGACGACGAGCGTGGGGTCTCCGAGGATCGTCTCCGCGACCCGTGCTTCTGCAGCACTCAGTCGGGGAACGGATCGGCGCACCAGCGCGAGAACATCGGCGTCCACGGTGTCATCCTGCCTCAGTCGGCGGCACCTGCGCTGTCGGGCGACGGATCGGCGCGGCGCGACGAGCCCCCGATCAGTCGATCTCTGGCGGCCTGGGCTCCGATCCGGCTCGCGGATCCGACCTCCACGAGCGCGAGGGGCAGAGGCTGCCGTGCCGCGAGTCCGACGTTGACCACGACCGCGTCGGGATCACGCAGAGCGGCGCGCTCGACGAGCGCACGCTGCCCGTCGTCGGTGTCTGGACGATCCAGGAGGACGACCGTCAGTCCGTCTGCGGCGACAGCCGCGTCGAGAGCCCCATCCTGCTCGTCGATCGTCGTCCGTGCGACGTCGACGCGCACGCGATGACCGTCTGCCGCCAGAGTCTCAGCCACGTACGCCGACGCGCTGTCGACCGCGAGCGTCGAACGTCGACGAGCATCGACGACGGCGAGCGCCTCGGCATCGCGCGCCACTCCTGTGATCGCGCGTCGGACGATGTCCGATCCGTCGTAGTCGACGGGAGTCGCAGTCTCGGCACGGACGCTCAGGGTCTGAGCCAGGCGGGAGACCCTCCCGGCCGCTTCGGCGAGTCGCTCGCGAGAGAGTGAGCCGTCGTCCACCGCCGCGAGGATCCCGTCGCGCGCGGCGAGGAAGTCTCGACGGTCCTGGTCGGGGAGCGTGGCCTCACCGCGGTTCGTCGGGTTGCCGATGCACAGCAGATCCGCTCCGGCCGCGAGGGCCCGCGCGGCGCCTTCGCCGATGCCGACGGTCTCGCGGATGGCCGCCATGTCGAGGGCATCCGTGATGATCACGCCGTCGAAGCCCCAGCCGCGGAGCAGCCCGAGCACTCGGGGGTTCAGCGTCGCCGGCTCGGCGCCCCAGGCGGGAACGACGATGTGCGCGGTCATGACGGCGTCGACACCTGCGGCCACCGCCGCGCGGAACGGCTCGAGGTGCACGCGCTCGAAATCCTCGATCCCCAGCGAGATCTCGGGCAGTGCGTGGTGCGAGTCGGTGTGCGTGTCACCGTGCCCCGGGAAGTGCTTGACGCACGCCGCGACCGCCGTGCTCTGCAGGCCCTCCACGGCCGCCTGCACGTGTCGGGCGACGAGCTTCTGGTCGCTGCCGAAGGAACGGACGCCGATCACAGGATTCCGCGGATCGGTGTTCACATCCGCGACGGGACCGAGCACGACGTTGCCGCCGATCGCGGCCACTCGTCGAGCCAGCTCGGCACCCGATGCCCGCGTCGCCTCGACGTCGTCGACGATGCCCAGCTGAGCCGCCCCCGGAAGCGTGGAGCCGGCTGCGGACTCGAGGCGTGTGACGTTGCCGCCCTCCTCGTCGATCCCGATCAGCGCGTCCGGATTGGCCCGGAGGATCTCGTCGCTCAGAGCCGGAAGTCCCTCGCCGACGTTCTGACTGAAGTACACGACACCCGCGAGGCCGTCGCGCAGCTCGTCGAGAAGCCATTCGGGGGCCTCCGTGCCGAGGAACCCCGGCCAGAGCACCCCGTTGGCGAGGCGGACGAGGTCGTCGGTCATCCCTTCACCGCTCCCGCGACCATGCCGGCCGAGAGACGACGCTGCACGATCACGAAGAACACCATCACCGGGATCGTGATGATCGTCGACGCGGCCATGATGCTGCCCCAGTCGTTGGAGTGCAGGCCGAAGAACGACTTCAGTCCGATCGAGACCGTGTACTGGTCGGTCGCGCTGCCGAGGATCGTCATGGCGAAGATGAATTCGTTCCAGGCCGTGATGAAGCTGAAGATGCTGGTCGCGACGAGACCGGGCATCACCAGCGGCAGCAGGATCGAGCGGAACATCCGCCACCAGCTGGCGCCGTCGATGTACGCGGCCTCCTCGAGCTCGACGGGCACGGCGGCGACGAATCCGCGCAGCATCCAGATCCCGAACGCCAGCGAGAGCGCGACGTACACGACCATCAGGCCGAGGATGCTGTTGAGCAGCCCGAGGCTCTTGACCTGCAGGAAGAGCGGGATGACGAGGGCCTCGAGCGGA
>NZ_JBFBLM010000003.1:0-628473 GCF_040686675.1 Microbacterium sp. NPDC079176 | reverse complement strand
CATTTGACAAGTGCACGCTGTTGAGTTCTCAAGGATCGGATGCTCCCACGACCCAGTCATCACAACCAGGCCCGAAGGGCAACTTCTCTATCTTAGCCATCCCGTCCCGCTTGTCAAATCAGCGCGCCGCGCGGATCTTGGATCCGCTGCGCAGCTCTTGACAGCCGCAGATGGGGTGGATCTCCCATCCTAGACGCAGGCGTCTGTTCTCACAAGTGAGTGGATCGGGAGGTGGTTCTCCGCTTGAGGGGGGTGAAGCTCTCGGCTCCTCCGCTTCCCTGTGGGGCGAACAAGTAATAAGCTACGTGGGTTCTGGGGTTCTGGCAAATCGGGCCACCACCCCCGGGCGTGTCGCCGCACCAGGTGGCAACACTTTTCCCAGTCCAGCGCCGGTATTCCGCCGAGATCACCGCCACGAGTACGATCGCAGCGTGACCCAGCTGCCGAATCGCGCCCCCTCCGCTGCTCTGTTGGACCGCGTGTGGTCCGCCCTCGGGCTCGCGCCGGTGGAGGTCGATTCCGGCGCCCCCTTCGTTCACGCCGTGCCTCTCGAGTCGCGCCTCGCGACGGCGGATCTGGCCTGGGCGAGCGTTCGGGCCGTGTGTCTGGCGGCCGGCGTCGACTCCCTCCCCGACCCCGATCGCATCGCCGTCGCGTACCGGAGCGATCGGGTGCTCACCGTCGACGGACGCGCCCCCGATGTCTGGTCCCCGTACTCGGGATTCTTCCGGGCGTCCGACGGGTGGATCCGCACCCATGGCAACTACCCCCACCACGCGATGCGCCTTCTGACCGGTCTCGGGCTCGGAATCGACGCAGCGGGCGAAGACGTCCGAGCGGCCATCCTGACTCAGTCGGCCGCCGACGCTGTCGATCGGATCGTCGATGCGGGCGGACTCGCCGTGCCCGTGCTGCCGGAGAACCCCATCCACGACGCTCAGCTGCGGTCCGCTCCCCTGCTCCAGGTCGATCGGATGCCCTCCCCGAGCGGCGAGGAGCCGCGCCGGCGAGACGGCGACGATCGTCGTGCACCACTCACCGGCACCCGCGTGCTCGATCTCACCCGGGTGATCGCCGGTCCCGTCTGCACCCGCACGCTCGCACTGCTGGGAGCAGACGTGCTGCGCGTCGATCCCCCGCAGCTGCCCGAGCCCGAGTGGCAGCACTTCGACACCGGTCACGGGAAGCGATCGACGCTGCTCGACGCCGGAACCGAGCGTTTCGACCAGCTGCTCGCCGAGGCTGACGTCGTCGCCCTCGGGTACCGACCGGCAGCCCTCGCGCGACTCGGCCTCTCCGCATCCGCCCTGATCGAGCGGCACCCGAGTCTGGTGATCGCGGAGCTCAGTGCGTGGGGCGACGACCACCCCTCTCGCGCAGGGTTCGACAGTCTGGTGCAAGCGGAGTCCGGGATCGCCATGATCGAGACGCCGGACGGCGACCGCCCGGGGGTCCTCCCCGCGCAGGCCCTCGATCACAGTGCCGGGTACCTGCTCGCAGCCTCGATCATCTCGCTGCTCGAGCGGCGCCGTCGAGAAGGTGGTGGCTGGGTGGTGCGCACGTCGCTGCGTCGAATGGCCGCCGAGCTTCTCGGGATGCCACGGTCCTCGGGATCGCGATCGGTACCGACGTCGGAGCGGGAACGGGTGCTGGACCTCGCCGCCCACACCGCGACGTTCGACGTCGCAGGGCAGACGATCACCACGGCGCGATCGGCGCTTCCCGGCCTCGAGCTCGCCGCCCCCCATCGCTGGGGATCCGATCAGCCGCGCTGGTGAATGCGTCGGAACACCGGCAGCGACAGACAGAGCACGAGAGTGAGCACACCCCACAGGGCGCACGCCGGCGGCAGCATCCGGTAGGCCAGATGCTGGTAGGTGAACTCCTCGGTGAACGGCCCGTAGCCGGCGTAGCCGAGGGCCCACGCCGTGATCAGCACCACGGGAAGTGACAGCCACCAGCCGATTCGGACGCCCGACGGCAGCACGCGATCCACTCGTTCGCGGGGAACAGCGCGGTTCACCCGGAGAATCCCCCAGATACCGATCACGAGCAGGCCGATCACGCTCGAGCCGTACTGCAGCCACTTGTATCCGATGAACGGCCCCCACACATCGTCGAGCGCGGGAAGCACATCGACGCCCCAACGCCCCTCGTGCGTGAAGAGATCCCAGACGATGTGCGACAGCACTCCCAGCACCAGCGATGCCGCGAGCATCGCCGGGTACAGCCGATCTCGAGCACCGACGCCGACGGCGGCTCGGGCCGCGTCGACGCCGGACTGCGACCAGTCGACAGGAACCCGGCGAGCCAGCCAGAGCGGAGAGAGCTCACCGACGGCCGGGCGCAGCACGACGCGCCACAGCAGGAACAGCACGAAAGCGACCAGCGCGGTCCACACGACGTTGCCGAATGAGTGGGTGAACGAGTACGGCAGGCCGACCCCGCGGATGAACAGCGGAAGGTCGGGCGTCATGGCGCCGATCGCGATCGCAGCGGGCACGAGCGGCGTGCGGATGAACGGGAGGGCGACCACTGCATGACTCGGCGTGAACGGCATCGGCAGGCTCCTGTCGAGTGTGAACGGTGGAAGCGTGACGGCGGCCGTCCGAGGACTCTCAGACGACCGCCGTCAGGCGATCAGGGTCGGATGTTCACGCGAGGAAGACACCTGCGAGGGTCTTCTTGCCGCGCCGGAGCACAGAAACCCCACCGGGCAGAGATCCCTTGACGGTGGCTGCATCGTCTTCGACACGCGATCCGTCGAGCGACACTCCGCCCTGGCTGATCGCGCGTCGCGCTTCGGACGAGCTGGAGACCAATCCCGTGGCGACGAGCGCATCGACCACCGACGACCCGGAATCGACCGTCGCGTTCGGCAGCTCTTCGAGCGCCGTGCGCAAGGTCGACGCGTCGAGGGCAGTCAGGTCGCCCTGTCCGAACAGGGCCTCGGATGCCGCGATCACCGCAGCGGCCGCATCGATGCCGTGCACGGTGGCGACGACCTCGAGCGCGAGACGCTTCTGTGCGGCGCGACGGAAGGGCTCGGACTCGACCAGCGCCTCGTACTCCTCGATCTCGGCGCGGGTGAGGAAGGTGAAGACCTTCAGCCTGCCGATCACGTCGGCGTCCGCGGTGCTCAGCCAGAACTGGTACATCCGGTACGGACTGCACATCTCGGGGTCGAGCCAGATGGCGTTCCCCTCGCTCTTGCCGAACTTGGTCCCGTCGCTGTTCGTGATCAGCGGTGTGCCGATCGCGTGCGCCGACGCACCCTCGGCACGACGGATGAGGTCGGTGCCGCTGGTCAGGTTCCCCCATTGGTCGGAGCCGCCGGTCTGCAGGACGCAGTCGTACTGACGGTAGAGCTCGAGGAAGTCCATCCCCTGCAGGATCTGGTAGCTGAACTCCGTGTAGCTGATGCCCTCGTCGGAGTTCAGTCGCGCGGCGACCGCATCCTTCTTGAGCATGGTCCCGACGCGGTAGTGCTTGCCGATCTCCCGCAGGAAGTCGATCGCCGACAGCGGCGCCGTCCAATCGAGATTGTTGACGATGCGGGCGGCGTTCTCGCCCTCGAAGCTCAGGTAGCGCTCGACCTGCGTCCGCAGGCGTCCCACCCACTCCTCGACGGTCTCGCGAGTGTTGAGCGTGCGCTCGGCCGTGGGGCGCGGGTCGCCGATCAGACCGGTGGAGCCGCCGACGAGACCGAGCGGCTTGTGGCCGGCGAGCTGGATGCGACGCAACGTCAGCAGCTGCACCAGGTTGCCCAGATGCAGGCTGGGAGCAGTCGGATCGAAGCCGCAGTAATACGTGATCGGGTCCCCGGCGAGAAGGGCGCGCAGCGCCTCCTGGTCAGTGGACACGTGGACGAGGCCGCGCCACAGCAGTTCGTCCCACACGTTCTCGAACGTGGGGTCGATCGCCGGCGGGGCGGTCGTCAGAGCGGAATTCGACACGCGCCCCAGGCTATCAGCGGTGAGGGTCGGTGAATCGCCGGGCCGCCGTGGATCAGGTGTGCGCCGCCCACCACACGAGGAACGCCGCGCCCAACCCGATGACCCAGCTGACGAGACTGCCGACGAGGAAGTACTCGGCCCTGGCACCTGTCTCACCGTCGCGGGAGATCTCAGGGAAGCGCACGATCCCCTTCGCCGCCAGCATCGCGGCGAGGATCGGATACGCCGCAGCCAGGGTGAGCAGCATCACCAGGACGCGCTCGAGCGGGCCGATCAGTCGACCGCCCTTGAATCCCGCGCGCGGGTCGCGCAGAGCCGTGGCTTCATCCGGTCGGCCGGGCTTGTCCGCCATCTTGGCGTCGGTCGACTCCCTGCCGCCGATCGCGTCGCCGGGCGTGGTGGCCTCGGGCGCCGCAGGTTCCGCGTCGACCTCGTCGCGCATCGCCGATCGACGCAGTTCAGCCGGTCGCCAGGTGTGCTCACCGTCGAGCGCCGCGCGCACCACGAGGTTCGCCGACTCCAGGAGGAAGACCCCGGTGCCGAGCGTCAGGATCGCAAGATCGAACGGGACGTCGCCGAACGGTGAACGGAGGTTCCACACGGTGCCGATCAGGCCGGCATCAGTGCGCGCCCCCAGCCATACGACCGATCCGATGCTCACGAGACCGAGCAGCACCGCGGGCCAGAACCCGAGCGGTGCGCGGCGCTCCGACGGCATGCACCATACCCAGAGCGCTCCGACCACGAGCCCTGCGAGCATGGGCAGCAGCGCGTCGCTCACGCTGCCGAGCAGCAGGAACATCACGGCCACCGTCAGGTACCCGGCCCATCGATGCGGAGCGAACTGGCGGACGAGATCGGCGGATCCGACCGCGAGCAGGATGAATCCGGCGACGATCATGCACTCGCTCCCCTCAGCGCGACCGCACCTTCGATGAGTGCGGCGCTGCCGGCGTTGCGCAACGACTTCGAGACGCTGGGCTGCGAGATGCCCTCTTCGGCGGCGAGGTCGTGCTGCGATCTGCCGACCATCCGTCCGTAGGTGAGGCGGCGCTCGCGCTCGTTCATGGCGCCGACCAGCTCGTCACGGACGAGGAGGTAGGCGTTCGATGCTGCGATCACGCTCTCCATGACCTCATCCTGCCCCGGGGCTCCGACAATCCAGATCCGGGTGCGCGGCACGGTGCGTGCCTCTCTCGCGTGGACGGTCTCGATCGCCGCGCGCGCCGCATACCACCCCGGCCCGTCGGCGAGCTCGCCGTGGACGGAGTCGACGGTGCGCACCTCGCCGATCCCGATGCCGAAACGGAAGGCGATGCCGTCGGGAAGAGCGAGCTGGATCATGAGAAGCGACACCAGAGCGTCTTCGAGCCGAAGATAGACACCCTGCTGCTCATCCCCCACCGTGGGGGTGAGCGGGTGATGTGCCAGAGGCAGGTCGGCCTCCACCCGAGCGATCGTGTCATCGAGCACGCGCTGCGCCGCCGTGCGATCGTCGAGCTTGCGCGATCCCACGATGTCGGCGAGTACGGCGATGACCATGTGATAACCGTATCACGAATAACTGTCATTTATGCCCTATTAGGTTATATGCTCGGAACATGCCTGAATCAGACATCATCCGGTGGGACGAAGGTTCCTGGACCCACTCACCCGCCGCACTCACCACGATCTCCGCCGACGGGGTCGAGCACCTGGACGTGACCGCCGCGGAAGGCAGCGACGCCTGGCGACACACGGCGTACGGATTCGTGCACGACACCGAGCACGCGCTGCTGGCTCCCCTGGCCGTGGGCGAGGCGATGGACGTCTCATTCCGCGCGCCATGGGACGGCCAGTTCGACCAGGCAGGAGTCTTCGTGCGCATCGACGACGAGCACTGGATCAAAGCGGGCATCGAGTACGCCGACGAGCACCTCGGACTCGGCGCCGTCGTCACCGACATCCGCTCCGACTGGTCCGTCGGATACGTCGACGACTGGCACGGCCGAGAGATCACCGTCCGCGTGAGCCGGTGGCCGGACGCGGTGATCGTGCGCGCACGCGCGGACGACGAGGACTGGCGACTGGTTCGCGTCGCTCCGTTCACCGGCGACGCCGCTGCATCCGCCGGCCCGTTCCTCGCCGGTCCGACGCGCGCGGGACTCGTCGTGCGCTTCACCCGGTGGACGAGGTCGACCGCCGACGTCGCGCTGCACTGAGGTGCCCCGCCGGTCGCCGCACATCGCGTCGACCGGCGGTGCACAACCGACTACAGGCCCAGGGCGTGCGCCGCAGCCTGGGCTCTGGCGACGAGCTCGGCACGCTGCTCGGCGACTCGGACGGGAGCCGTTCCCCCGGCTCCGGCGCGCGATGCCACGGAACCCTCGATCGTGAGAACCTCACGCACCTCGGGGACCAGATGCGGAGAGACCGAGAGCAGCAGCTCGTCGGAAGCGTCCTCGAGACCGATCCCCTGTTCTTCGCAGGCCCGCACGAGCGCGCCCGAGATCTCGTGCGCGTCGCGGAACGGCACCCGGCGCTTCACGAGCCACTCGGCGACATCGGTCGCGAGCGAGAATCCCTGGGGGGCGAGTGCCGCCATCCGCTCGGTGTCGAAGCGCAGCGTCGCGATCATGCCGGCGAACGCGGGAAGGACGACCTCGAGGGTCTGGACCGAATCGAAGACCGGCTCCTTGTCCTCCTGCAGGTCGCGGTTATAGGCCAACGGGAGGCCCTTGAGCGTCGCCATGAGCCCCGACAGATTGCCGATCAGGCGCCCCGACTTTCCGCGAGCGAGCTCCGCGATGTCGGGGTTCTTCTTCTGCGGCATGATGCTCGACCCCGTCGAGTACCCGTCGTGCAGCGTGACGAAGCCGAACTCACGTGTGTTCCAGAGGATGATCTCCTCGCTCAGACGCGAGATGTCGACACCCGTCATCGCCGCGATGAAGGCGAACTCGGCGACGACGTCGCGTGCCGCGGTGCCGTCGAGCGAGTTCTCCGCCGGTCGATCGAGTCCGAGTTCCGATGCGACCAGCGCAGGATCGAGTCCGAGGGTCGAGCCCGCGAGCGCTCCCCCGCCATACGGCGAGACGCCTGCGCGACGACGCCAGTCGACGAGACGCTCGAGCTCGCGCACGAGCGGCCAGCCATGGGCCTGGAGGTGGTGCGCGAGGAGCACCGGCTGCGCGTGCTGCAGATGCGTGCGGCCGGGGAGGATCGCGTCGGGGTGGGCCTCGGCCTGCGCGACGAGCGCGTCGATGACACGGAGGATGTCGCGCGCGATCACTCGAGCGTGATCGATCAGGTACATGCGCACGAGAGTGGCGATCTGATCGTTGCGGCTGCGTCCGGCACGCAGGCGTCCGCCCAGTTCGGGACCGAGCTCGGCGATCAGCGCCTGCTCGAGCGCACCGTGCACGTCCTCATCGGAGGGGACGGGCTGCAGCGTGCCGTCGGCGACCTTGCGCGCCACGGCATCGAGCCCCTCATGCATCCTGGCCGCCTCAGCAGGTTCGAGGTAGCCGGCAGCCGCGAGCGCCGTCGCGTGCGCATGCGAGCCCGCGATGTCGTACGGGGCGAGGATCCAGTCGAAATGCGTCGATCTGCTGAGCTCGACGAGCTCGGGCGACGGCCCGCTCGCGAAGCGGGCGCCCCACAGTGCGCCTTCGTTCGTGCCTTCGTTCTTCGAGTCGACCATTACGCGTCCTTCTTGCCGAGCAGCCAGACGAGCAGGGCCTTCTGCGCGTGGAGACGGTTCTCGGCCTCATCCCAGACGACGCTCTGCGGTCCGTCGATGACCTCGGAGTCCACCTCGTAGCCGCGGTCGGCGGGAAGGCAGTGGATGAAGATGGCCTCGGAATCGGCGATCTCCATCGTCTCGGGGGTCACCTTGTAGCCGCCGAGATCGCGGATGCGCGCGAGCTTCTCCTCCTCCTTGCCCATCGACACCCAGGTGTCGGTGACCACGACGTCGGCGCCGGCCGCAGCCTCGACCGCATCCGTGAACAGCGTGATCGAGCCGCCGGTCTCCGCAGCCCGGCGGTCGGCCGCCTCGACGACGTCGGCGCGCGGGGCGTACTCCGCAGGTGACGCGATGCGCACATGCATGCCGGCAGTGACACCGGCCAGTGCGTAGGAGTGCGCCATGTTGCTCTGCCCGTCGCCGAAGAACGTCAGGGTCAGCCCCTTGAGCTCGCCCTTGTGCTCTCGGATCGTGAGCAGGTCGGCGAGCAGCTGGCACGGGTGGAAGTCGTCCGAGAGGGCGTTGACGACTGGCACCGTGGTGCCGGCGGCCATCTCCTCGAGCCCCGCCTGCGCATAGGTGCGCCAGACGATCGCCGCGACCTGGCGCTCGAGAACCCGCGCGGTGTCGGACGGCGTCTCCTTGCCGCCGAGCTGGCTGCTCGCGGTCGAGATGATCAGCGGCGTGCCGCCGAGGTCGGCGATGCCCACCGCGAAGGAGACGCGGGTGCGGGTGGACGACTTGTCGAAGATCACCGCGACCGTCTGGGGACCGGCGAGAGCCTTGTTCGCCCAGCGGTCCTTCTTCAGCTCGATGGCGAGATCGAGGATCTCCGCCTGCTCGGCGGGGGTCAGATCGTCGTCACGCAGCAGGTGGCGGGTCATGCGAGGGCCTTTCCGGATTCGGCGAGGGATGTCTGTACGTCAGCGAGCGAATCGGCGAAGAGCTTGCGGAACTCGGCGAGTTCAGCGTCTCCGATCGTGAGAGCCGGGGCGATGCGCACCGTCTCGGGGTTGGCGGCGTTCACGATGAGGCCGCGCTCCTGAGCGGCGGCGACCACGTCGTTCGCGACGGGGGCGCCGAGTGCCACTCCGATGAGGAGCCCTCGGCCACGCACTCCTGTGACGAGGGGCGAGTCGATGTCCGCGATGATCTGTCGGATCTCCTCGCCGCGACGCGCAGCGTTCTCGACGAGTCCGGCGTTCTCGATCTCGGTGAGCACGGCGTCGGCCACGGCGGTGGCCAGCGGGTTGCCGCCGAACGTCGATCCGTGCGAACCCGGCGTGAAGAGCGAGCTCGCCGCACCGTAGGTGACGAGAGCGCCGATCGGGAAGCCTCCGCCGATGCCCTTCGCGAGCGTGATCGCGTCAGGAGTGATGCCCTCGTGGCTGAAGCCGAACCAGGCCCCCGTGCGTCCGGCACCCGTCTGGATCTCGTCGACGATCAGCAGCGCCCCGTGCTTCAGCGTGAGCGAACGGGCGGCCTGCAGATAGCCGTCCGGAAGCTCGACCACGCCGGCCTCGCCCTGGATCGGCTCCACGATGACGGCGGCGACCCGGTCATCGATCGCGGCTTCCAGAGCCTCGACGGTCGCCGGGATGTGCTCCACTCCTCCGGGCATCGGCTCGAACGGCGCGCGCATCGCGGCCTTGGCCGTCAGCGCGAGTGACCCCATGGTGCGCCCGTGGAATCCGTTCTCGAGCGCGAGGATGCGCGGCTTGTCCGTTCCCCCGTGGAGTCGGGCGAGCTTGAACGCCGCTTCGTTCGCCTCGGCGCCGGAGTTCGAGAAGAACACGCGGCCGTCGATCCCGGCGCCCGCGAGGCGCTTCAGCCGTGCGGCGAGCGCGAGCTGCCAGGGCGTCGCGAAGTAGTTCGACACGTGCGCGAGAGTCGCGGCCTGTCTCGACACGGCCTCGACGAACACCGGGTGCGCGTGACCGAGCGAAGTCACCGCGATGCCGGCGAGAAAGTCGAGGTGGCGCTTGCCCTCGGAGTCCCAGAGGTAGGACCCCTCGCCTCGTGTCAGCATCGCCAGGCGCGGGCCCGCGTTGAGGACCAGATCGCTCGCTGCGTCATCCTGCCAGTTGCTCATGCGTTCATCCCTGCGCTTCCCAAGACCACTTCAGTTCCGATTCCCTTGCTGGTGAAGAGTTCGACGAGCACCGAGTGCGGCACGCGTCCGTCGATGATCGCGGCGGCATCAACGCCGCCTTCGATCGCATCCAGGCAGGCCTTCATCTTCGGGATCATGCCGGATTCGAGTGTCGGCAGCATCTCGATGAGAGCCTCCGAGGTGAGGTGCGACACGAGCGAGTCGCGGTTGGGCCAGTCGGCATAGAGCCCCGGCACGTCGGTGAGGATGACGAGCTTGCGAGCGTTGAGCGCCACGGCGAGGGCTGCCGCCGCGGCATCCGCGTTCACGTTGAGCGACTGACCGGGGTGATCGAGGTCGGGCGCGATGCTCGAGACGACGGGCACGCGTCCCGCCGCGAGGTGATCGAGCACGGGCGTCGGGTCGACCTCCACGACGTCGCCGACGCGTCCGAGGTCGATCTCCTCGCCGTCGATCACGACACCGCGACGACGACCGCCGAACAGGCCGGCGTCCTCCCCGCTCAGCCCGGTGGCGATCGGACCGTGCGAGTTGATCTTCGAGACGAGCTGCGGGTTCACCTGGCCGGTGAGGACCATGCGCACGACGCTGATCGCCTCGGTGTTGGTGACCCGGTAGCCGCCCTTGAACTCGCTCGGGATCTCGAGTCGCTGGAGCATGTCGGAGATCTGCGGTCCGCCGCCGTGCACGACGACCGGCAGCACGCCGACGTAGCGCAGGTACGCGATGTCCTGTGCGAACGCCTCCTGCAGCTCGTCGGAGACCATCGCATTGCCGCCGTACTTGACGACGACGATCTGGTCGCGGAACTTCTTCAGCCACGGGAGCGACTCGATGAGCGTCGCGGCCTTCACGGCGGCGACGTCCGGGGTGGTGTCCTGAATGTCGGTCATGAGGCGTAGGCGCTGTTCTCGTGCACGTAATCGTGGGTGAGGTCGTTCGTGAGGATCGTCGCGGTGGCATCGCCGACCTTGAGATCGATCGCGAGATGCGTGGCACGCGGAGTGAGGTCTACCTCCTCGCGCGGACGGTCGGGGCCGCCCTCGCTGCACACCCGGACGCCGTTCATCCAGACGTCGACGTCGTACGGGTCGAACTGGGCGTTCGTGGTGCCGATCGCTGCGAGCACCCGCCCCCAGTTGGGGTCGTTGCCGAAGATGGCGGCCTTGAAGAGATTGTTGCGCGCGACGGAGCGGCCGACCTCGACCGCCTCCGCCTCGGTCGCGGCGTGCTGCACCTCGATGGTGATGTCGTGGCTGGCCCCCTCGGCATCGCCCTGCAGCTTGACCGCGAGCTCCTGGCACAGCTCTGCCAGCGCGGCGGAGAAGTCCTTGAGGTCGGGCACCACCTCGGAAGCGCCGTTCGCGAGCAGTGTGACCTGATCGTTGGTCGACATGCATCCGTCCGAATCGAGGCGGTCGAACGTCGTGCCGGTGGCGAATCGCAGCGCCGCATCCGCCTCGAGAGGCTCGAGCACGGCATCCGTCGTGATGACGACGAGCATCGTGGCGAGCCCGGGAGCGAGCATGCCCGCTCCCTTGGCCATGCCGCCGATGGTCCAGCCGTCTCGGCTGACCACGGCGGTCTTCGACACGCTGTCGGTGGTCATGATGGCCTCGGCCGCGACATCGCCGCCGTCTGTCGACAGCTCGGCGATCGCCTGTTCGGTGCCCGAGAGGACCTTCGCGCGGAAGACCTCGTCTCCGACTCCGATGAGGCCGGTCGAGCACACGAGCACGTCGCCGGCGCCGACGCCGAGCAGCTCGGCCGCCTTCTCTGCGGTCTGGTGCGTCGTTTGGAAGCCGAAGCTGCCGGTGAAGCAGTTCGCGCCTCCGGAGTTCAGCACGACGGCCTCGACCACGCGATCGGCGACGGCCTGCTGCGACCAGATGATGGGGTTCGCCTTGGCGCGGTTGCTGGTGAACACGGCCGCACCGACCTTGCGCGGGCCGCGATTGACCACGACGGCGACATCGGGCTTTCCGGTCGATTTGAGACCTGCGGCGACTCCGGCCGCTTCGAATCCTGCGGGGGCGGTGACGCTCACGGCGCGACTCCGTTCACTGAGAGGGCGCGGGACTCGGGCAGCCCCAGCGCGAGGTTCATGGATTGGACGGCAGCGCCGGCGGTGCCCTTGACGAGGTTGTCGACCGCGGTGACCACCGTCACGCGGTTCGCCGCGCGATCGATCGCGAGACCGATCAGGGCGGTGTTCGCACCGAGGACATCGGCCGTGCGCGGGAACTGACCGGCGGGCAGCAACTGCACGAAGGTCTCGTCGCCGTAGGCGTCCTCCCAGGCGGCGCGGATCTCCGCATCGCTGACATCGCCGACGATCGGCGCGGTCGAGGTGGCGAGGATGCCCCGCGACATCGGAACCAGCACAGGCGTGAACGAGATGCGGATGCCGTCGGCTGGGGAGCCGGATGCCGCGGCGAGCGCCTGGCGGATCTCCGGGATGTGCCGGTGCGTGCCCCCGACCGCGTAGGGATTGGCTGTGCCGAGGATCTCGCCGGCGAGCAGGTTGGTCTTGAGGCTCTTCCCCGCTCCGGACGGGCCGACGGCGAGCACCGAGACGATGTCCCCCGCGTCGATCACCCCTGCGGCGACCCCGGGGGCCAGGCTCAGGCTCACGGTCGAGGCGTTGCAGCCGGGAGCGGCGATGCGCTTCGCCTCGCGCAGCCTCTCGCGCTGCTTGACACCGCCGACGAGCAGCTCGGGAACGCCGTAGGCCCACGGTTCGTGGAAGTCGCCGCCGTAGAACGCGTCCCAGGAATCCTGCGACGTCAGTCGGTGGTCCGCTCCTGCGTCGATCACGAGCGGCGTGTCGCCGAGCGCGTCGGTGTATTGCCCGGACTGCCCGTGCGGCAGAGCGAGGAAGACGATGTCGTGCCCGGCGAGCGTCTCGGGCGTGGTGTCCTGCAGTGTGAGGTGTGCGAGCGACCGCAGGTGCGGCTGATGCTGCACGAGCGGCTGACCGGCGTTCGAGTGCGCCGTCACCGTGCGGATCTCGATGTCGGGATGAGACGCGAGGAGGCGCAGGATCTCGCCGCCCGCGTAGCCGGATGCGCCGGAGACGGCGACGGAGTACGTCATTCTTCTACCTTAACGGTCGGACCCCTCGGCGAACGCGGGGTGCAGTGTCGGGAACCGGGGCGGCGACACCGGCACTCGACCGCCGTGCGTACGCAGGCAGAAGCGCAGGGTCGCCTAAAGTCGGCGGCCGCTGCGGCGTCGGCGCACGGCGATGACGCTCGGAACGAGCGTCAGAGGAGCGGTGGCGGCCGAAGGCATGCCGCGACGATAGCGCGCTCGTCGCGGCATGCGCAAATCGGGTCCGTCATCCGCCGGACGCGTGGAGTGCCGGCGCCGCGAAGAAGGCGAGTTCGTGCGCGCTGGAGACCTCGAAGGCGCGGAGCATCCGTCGCCGCCCCGCGGCATCCGACTCCGTCGCCGCATGCATCACATGGTCGATCGCCTGCTCCGTCGCCTTCTCGAACGCGGGATCGGCATACGTCGCGAGCCACGATGCGTAGGGATGCTGCGGGTCTCGGGCGTACGCGTCGAACTCCCCCGCGTGCAGGCGGGTTCCGAGATCGGTGTACAGCCAGAAGCACGGCAGCACGGCCGCGATGAGCTCGGCGTAGTCGCCGCCGAAGGCCACGGAGCGCAGGTGGTCGAGGTACGCGACGGTCGCAGGCGCCGGATCGGCGGCGAAGGTCGCCGCTTCCACTCCCGCGCCCGGGGCCAGCCACGATGCATGGAGCTCGAGCTCTCCGGTGATCGCCCCCTGCGCCGACTGAGCCCAGAACGCCTGCTCGTGCGGTGTGGGCGCGATCCGCGCGGCCGCTGCGAGCACTCGGGCGTACTCCCGGAGATACAGCGCATCCTGTCGGAGGTAGAAGAGGAACCGCTCGCGGTCGAGAGTCCCGTCGGCCAGAGCGCGGATGAAGGACAGCTCGTCGATGTCGGCCCGCACGTGCGCGATCCGGTCCCACCACCGATCGCGGAGGTCGGCACGCGCGGGTGCGGCCTCGAGTCCCCCTCGTCGCCAGAGGCCGCCGAAGTGGTTCACCGGTCCGTGACCGCTGCCGATGTCGAGCGCATCGCTCTGCCTCAGCGATTCCCGCAGCCAGGTCCTCGCCGATTCCACCGCGTCGACAGGGGACTCCCCTCCGGCGAGGCGGGTGGCGAGGGCCGACGACAGCGAGCATCCGGTGCCGTGCGTGTTGTGTGTCATGATGCGCGACCCGGGATAGCCGTGTCTGACGCCTCCGGCGACATCGATCAACGCGTCCGGAACGTCGTCGCCGTCGAGGTGCCCTCCCTTGACGAGCACCGCCCCGCCGATGCGGGCGGAGAGCTCGGCCCCGGCCTCGAGCGCGTCGTCCCACCCCGTGATCGGACGATCGGAGAGCGCGGCGAGCTCGGCGAGGTTGGGCGTCACGACATGAGCGCGCTCGAGGAGCCCGCGGAGTGCGCGCTCGGCATCCTCATCGAGCAGGCGATCACCGCTGGTCGCGACCATGACCGGGTCGAGCACGACGATCGGCGGACGGACGGCGTCGAGCCAGGCGGCGACGGTGGCGATCACCTCCGTGTTCGCCAGCATCCCGATCTTCACCGCGTCGATGACGATGTCGTCCGAGATGGCATCGAGCTGCTGCCGGAGGAACTCGGCAGGAGGCACGTGCACCGCTCGGACTCCCCTGGTGTTCTGCGCCGTGAGCGCCGTGACAGCCGCCATGCCATAGCCCCCGTTCGCGGCGATCGACTTGAGATCGGCCTGGATCCCCGCCCCGCCCGACGGGTCGCTCCCCGCGATGCTGAGCACGCGAGGTGTGCCCGAAGCCCTCCATCGGCTGAGGAATGCCCGGGCCGTCCTCGTCGGATCGACGGCGGCGCAGATGGCGGAGACGACGGCGAGCCCCGCCGCACCCGCATCCCGAAGGCGCTCGATGTCGTCGATTCCCACGCCGCCGATGGCGACGCATGGCAGTGCGGTCCTCGCGGCGAGCGCACCGAAGCCGTCGATTCCCAGGGCCGGCGGGTGATCCGGCTTGGTGGCGGTGGGACGGATCACGCCGACGCCGAGATAGTCGACCGTTCCCGCCGGCAGCGCGGCCACGGCGTCGAGATGCTCCGACGTGTTCGCCGTCAACCCGATGATCGCCTCGGGTCCCAGCCGCTCGCGTGCCCGCAGCACCGATACGTCGCCCTGGCCGAGGTGCACGCCGTCGACCCGCGCTCCCCTGGCGCGAGCGATCAGCGCCGCCTCGACGCGGTCGTTCACCACGAGCAGTGCACGGCCGTCGATCACCCGAGAGAGCTCGATCAACTGATCGGCGGTCTCGGCATCCGTCGCGCCCTTGTCGCGCAGCTGGACGATGCGCACGCCCCCGTCGACGGCGAGTCGCACCGTCTCCGCGACGCCCCGCGCGCCGCAGAGGGTGGGATCCGTGACGAGATAGAGGGAGAGGTCCGCGATCACAGCGCGTGCTCCTGCACACGCGCGGCGACGGCGAGGTCCTCCGGCTGCACGGCGGCGAGCGCGTCGAGCAGTGCGACGGCGAAGCTGCCGGGGCCCGGGGCCCGCGCCGCGGCGCGCTCGGCGGCGATCGTGTACACGAGGCTCGCCGCCGAGACGGCGGTGAGCGGATCCGCAGCGGTCGAGCGCGCCGCACCGAGGAACGCCGCCATGACGGCGCCCAGCGCGCATCCGCCGCCGGTGACACGGGTGAGCAGTTCATGACCGTTCGCGATGCGGAGCAATCGTGCTCCATCCGTCACCAGGTCGACCGGTCCCGACACCGCGACCACCGCGCCGTGCCGCGAAGCGAGTGCGAGTGCCGCTTCGGCCGCGGCATCGGTCGTGTCCGTCGCATCGACGCCGCGCCCCCCAGCGCTGAGCCCCGCGAGGGCGAGGATCTCCGAGGCGTTCCCCCTGATCGCCGTGGGGCGTGCGTCGGCCAGCTCGTGCGCGAGTGCCGTGCGCACCGGCAGCGCGCCGATCGCGACGGGATCCAGCACCCACGGAGTACCTGCGGCGAGGGCTCCTGCCGCGGCTTCACGGCTCGCCGCACGCTGCTCCGGAGTCGGCGTACCGAGGTTGATCAGCACCCCGGAGGCCACCCCGGCGAACATCCCCGCCTCACCGACGATGTCGACCATCGCCGGCGCCGCGCCGAGGGCGAGCAGCACGTTCGCGGTGAAGCCCGTGACGACGCTGTTGGTGATGCAATGGGTCAAGGGTGGGCTGTCGCGCAGCCCTGTCAGGAGCTCAGCCGCCGAGGTGGCCAAGGTCGATTCGGAATCAGGACGCAGACGATCGCTCAACGCGACATCCCTTCGCTAGTACGAACTAGATCAGGTTCGACGGGTCTGTTCTCAGCCGCGGATGCGGCACCCCGTGTCACTGATCGCAGTCTAGCGAGGCCCCGATCAGTCGATCAGCTGCAACAGCGCGAGTTCGTCGGCGCGAGTGAGCCCTGCCCGCCGGTCCCGATCGACGCCGCGCGCCTGCTCGTCATCGACCACGGCGGCGATCGTCTCGTCGAGCGGACGAAGCCGACCTCCTGCCGCGCGGTAGCGGGCGTTCGACCTGGTCATGAATCCGGTCATCTCGCTCGGCAGCCACAGCGGCAGCGACCGCTCCCCCGCCCAATACGCCACACCGTGCTCGACGAGCCAGGCGTCAGATGCCGCGACCGTGTCTCCCCGGTGCCCCGCACGTCTGCGCACGGCGTCGAGGACCTCGCTCAGCCGATGCCGATCGCCGATCGTGTTGATCACGCCGGTGGCCCCCGTGGTGGCGACGAACTCGGACAGGTCGTCGACGTCGATCACCTGCACGTCGCGCTCCTCGACAGGCGGAAGCAGCACCGGGCCGTCCTCGGCACGCAGAAAAGCGGCAGCCCAATACCCGAAACGATCACTCGGGTCGTCCGCCCCGACGATCAATCCCGGGCGCACGATCAGGGTGCGGTCGCCGAGTGCACGGACAGCGTCCTCGGCGGCCACCTTCTGCCGGCCGTACTCGTCGTCTCCCCTCTCAGCCGGCGGATGCAGCGTCGCCGACTCGTCTGCACCGACCGTCTCCTCGTCGGAGTATGCCGACATCGACGAGACGTACGTCCAGCGGCCCGCTCGCTCACCGAGTGCCGCGACCGCAGCGGAGACGTGGGCCGCGTTCGACGAGACGTCGATCACGTGATCCCACTCCCGACCGGACACCGCATCGTAGGCGTCCCTGGCGTCACGATCGGCCAGCACCAGGCTCGCGCCCTCCGGAGACGGTCGTCCTCCGCGCGCCAGGCACATCACCGTCGCCCCGCTCAGGAGCAGCCGTCTGGCGATGCGGCCGGACAGCCAGCCGGTGCCGCCGAGGATCAGAACATCCGTCATGACCCCATGCCACCATCTTCGCCGCGCGAGGGGAAGGGTCTTCCGCTCAGGGCGGATGCCGGTCAGCTCGTGCGAAGATCCGACAGGCCGGACAGTTCCGGGACCATCCACGAGGGATCCGGGCGCCAGTAGCGCCATTCGGCGTCGAACGGCCAGTCACCGTGATGGAAGGACTCGATCGCCGCGTCCGCGTGTCGTTCGATCTGCGCGGCCTGCTCAGAGGTGAGACGTCCCTGCTCGACGGCCGCGATCACCTCGTCCTCGTCCTTGAGGTGCACCTGACCGTCCGCCTGGATCTCCACGTCGAGGATGTGATCCGATGAATACGTGTCGCGGTCGGTGCGCAGATGCGCGTTCTCGAGATTCACGTACCACCCGGCGAACTCCCATTCGGGACCGCTCACATCGCTCCAGAACAGCCACACCGACCACGCCGCACCGGCCGGAGCGATGCGGAGGATGCCGTTGCCCCACCACTCCTCCACGATCCGGGTACGCGGATCGAGCCACCGACGCTCGAGCGGAACGGTCCGGATGCGCTCGCCCGCCGGAGTGCCCTGCCCCTCCTGGAGCGTGCCCGGAGCGAGCCATGCCACCAGACCGCGTTCATCGTCGCGGACCACCCGCATGGGCGTGATGGTCGACGCATCGCCGGGCTGCCAGCCGGGCTTGCGGTAGTGCCAGGAGATCTGGTCGCCGGGTTCGAGGAACGGCGCTTCACCCATCGGTCGGACACCATCGGGAACCGCCGCGGGAGTGCTGTGGGGCAGGATGCTCATCCCGACACGGTACCTCGCAGGTCCACCGCGCTCAGGTCGGCTCGGCGGCGTCGGCAGCATCCCGAGAGCACACGCGCACGCGGACCGCACCGTTCGAGTGCGGTCCGCGTGCGGGTCGGTTCAGGCGGAGCTTCAGTCGCGCAGGGTCGCGTCGAAGCGCTCAGCTGCGACAGCGACACCCGCGAGCTTCGCCTCTGTCGCCTCGGCTGCGGTGAGCGTGCGGTCATCCGCACGGAAGCGCAGCGCGAAGGTGAGACTCTTCTGACCATCCGCGACGCCGTCCCCCCGGTAATCGTCGACGAGGCGGATCGACTCGAGAAGCGCACCGGCGCCCTCGGTGAGCGCAGCGCGCACGTCGCCCGCCGGCACATCAGCGCCGACCACCAGCGACACGTCCTGTGTCGCAGCGGGGAAGGTCGACAGCGAGGGGGCGACCGCACGGTTCCCGCCGAGCGCGATGACCTCGTCGAGGTCGAGCTCGAGCACGGTGGCGCGACCGGGAAGGTCTGCTCCGGCGGCGACCTCGGGGTGGAGTTCGCCGACGTAGCCGATCTCGACGTCGCCGACGGAGAGCACGCCGGTGCGTCCGGGGTGCAGCGCCGCGCGCTGCCCCTGCTCGACATCGAGGTCGACTCCGGCTGCAGCCGCGATGACTCTGGCGGCGTCGAGCGCCTCGGAGAGCCCGTAGGGCTCCGCGGCGCGTCCCGGCTGCTTGGTCACGACGTTGCCCGTGAACAGCGCCGCGACATGGCGGTGCTGCGGTGGGATCGACGCGTTCAGTTCGGCGAGCGTGTCGTCCGACGGACGCTCGCCGAGCGGCGGCACCTCGTCCGTGCCGTACTCGACACCCGGCTCGGGCAGGAACACGACTCCGGTCTCGAACAGCGCGAGGTCCGTGAGGCCGCGCGAGATGTTGCGGTGCGCGGTCTGCAGAAGCCCGGGGATCAGCGATCGACGCAGGAACGGAGCGGAGCCGTCGAGCGGGTTCGCGAGCCGGATGCTGGGCAGATGCTCTCCCGACGCCGAGCCGTGCAGGTCGTTCTCCGCCTCCGTCGTGAAGGGGAATGAGGGCGTCTCGACGAGACCGGCAGCCGCCAGCGCGTCGGCGACGCGGCGACGACCCTGCTGGTGTGCGGTGAGCCCGCGGCCGGACGGCGGCGTCGGCAGCACCGACGGGATGCGGTCGAGACCGTGGATGCGAGCGACCTCTTCGGCGAGAGACCACTTGTCGGTGAGGTCGGGACGCCAGGTCGGCGGGATCACGGTCCACCCGGCATCCGACCCGGAGACCTCTGCGCCGATGGTCGTGAGCGCGCCGGCGATCTCGTCGTCGGAGTAGTCGACGCCGATGAGCCCCTGCACGAATCCGCGCGGGAGGTCGATGTCCGCGACGAACACCTCGGCGAACAGAGCGCCGCCCTCGTCGGTGAGCGTGCCGCCGGCGAATTCGACCATCAGGTCGGCTGCACGGCGGGCTGCCACGAACGGCACGAGCGGGTCGACACCGCGCTCGAACCGCTTGGATGCCTCGCTGGGCAGCTTGTGACGGCGTGCGGTGCGGGCGATCGTCACGGGGTCGAAGGTCGCGGCCTCGATCAGCACGTTGTGCGTCGTGTCGCTCATCTCGGTCGTGCCGCCGCCCATGACTCCGGCGAGACCGATGGGACCCGATTC
This sequence comes from Microbacterium sp. NPDC079176, assembly GCF_040686675.1. NCBI lineage: Bacteria > Bacillati > Actinomycetota > Actinomycetes > Micrococcales > Microbacteriaceae > Microbacterium > Microbacterium sp. NPDC079176. Next base: position 608,820 of record NZ_JBFBLM010000003.1, on the reverse strand, counting down.
GTCGGTGATCAGGAGGTCCTCGACGTGGAGCTTCCGCTCCTGGCCGTCGAGGGTCGTCATCGTCTCACCGGCCGTCGCACGACGCACGGTGATGCCACCGGAGAGCCTGTCGAGGTCGTACCCGTGCAGCGGCTGCCCCAATTCGAGCATCACGTAGTTGGTGATGTCGATCAGGATGCCGAGCGAGCGCATGCCGGCGAGCGACAGCCGCGCGATCATCCACGGCGGGGTCGGCCGCGCGGGGTCGACGTCTCGGACGACGCGCGTGACGAACTCGCTGGCGCCGACGCGGCCGCGTACGGGGGCTGCATCGTCGACGATCGCCGTGTGACCGGCGCCCGGCTGGAGCTCGGTGAAGTCGCGCTCGGCCGGGTCGCGGAACGGTGCTCCGGTCGCGTGGGAGTACTCACGGGCGACACCGCGCAGCGAGAACGCGTACCCGCGGTCGGGCGTGACGTTGATCTCGACCGCGACATCGTCGAGTCCGAGCAGGCTGATGGCGTCTGTGCCGACGGGTGCATCGATACCGAGGTCCGCGAGGACGAGGATGCCGTTGTGTTCGTCGCCGAGCCCCAGCTCACGCGCAGAGGCGATCATGCCGTCGGACACGTGCCCGTAGGTCTTGCGGGCGGCGATCGGGAACGGCCCCGGCAGCACTGCACCGGGAAGCGTCACGACGACCTTGTCACCCGCGACGAAGTTGTGCGCGCCACAGACGATTCCGCGGATTCCGCCGTTCGCCTCACCGACATCGACCTGGCACCAGTTGATCGTCTTGCCGTTGGACTGCGGCTCGGCCTCGAGCGAGACGACCTGTCCGACGACGACGGGACCCGAGATCTCGAAGCGGTGGACGTCCTCCTCCTCGAATCCGACGGTCACGAGCGCTGCGAGGACGTCTTCCGGTGTCGTATCCGCTGCCAGATCGACGTACTCACGCAGCCACGAAAGCGGGACGCGCATCACACCACCATCCCGTACTGCTCGCTGAAACGGACATCGCCCTCTGCCATGTCCCGCATGTCCTGCACATCGCTGCGGAACATGAGTCCCCGCTCGACGCCCATTCCGAACGCGAAGCCGCTGTAGACGTCGGGATCGATCCCCGCCGCGCGGAGCACGTTCGGGTTGATCATGCCGCAGCCGCCCCACTCGATCCAACGGGCGCCGCCCTTGAAGGTGGGGTGCCAGAGGTCGAGCTCGGCCGACGGCTCGGTGAAGGGGAAGAAGTTCGTGCGGAAGCGCGTCTTGGCCTCGGGGCCGAAGAGCTGACGCGCGACGTGGTCGAGCGTTCCCTTGAGATGCGCCATCGAGATGCCCTTGTCGACGACGAGTCCTTCGAACTGGGTGAAGACGGGGAGGTGCGTCGCGTCGAACTCGTCGGTGCGGTACACACGGCCGGGGCAGAGCACGTAGATCGGCACCTCGCGATCGAGCATCGAGCGCACCTGCACGGGGCTCGTGTGCGTGCGCATGACGAGATGGCGCGACGGCGGGTCGACGTAGAAGGTGTCCTGTTCCTGACGGGCGGGGTGGTCGACGTCGAAGTTCAGAGCGTCGAAGTTGAACCACTCGTGCTCGAGCTCGGGTCCTTCCGCGATCTCCCAGCCCATGCCCACGAAGATGTCCGAGATCTGCTCACTCAGCAGGGTCAGCGGGTGCCGGGCGCCGACGCGCGTGCGCGAGGGGATCGCCGTGATGTCCAGCCGCTCGGCCTCGAGGCGCTCAGCGACCTCCGCGGCGGCGAGCTCCTCCTCCTTGGCGGCGAGCGCCTTGGAGACCTGACCGCGGCCCTGTCCGACGAGCTTGCCGAAGGCGGCCTTGTTCTCGGGGGCGACCTGACGCATCGAGGCGTTCAGGACGGCGAGCGGCGATCCGTCGGCGACGTGCGCGGCGCGAGCGGCTTTCAGTTCGGTCGTATCGGCGGCTGCGGCGATCGCTTCGAGCGCGGCCGCCACGGCGGCTTCGACCGCTTCCGGGGTGATTTCGGGAGACTCAGACACGAGACAGGAGTCTACCGGCGCGAGGCGGTCGCCCCGCGCCGGTGGACATCACTTCGGATCGGAGCTGTCCAGCCCGCCTACACCACCGGTGCCGCCGAAGCCGCTGCCCCCGCGCTGCAGCGTGATGAGCTCGGTGTCGGTGCCGTCGCCGTGCTGGCGGGGATCCTCTGCCGCGTGGATCGCCTTCACCTTCGGCGAGCGACGGGTCTGGATCTCGACCCACTTCGCGATGCCCGACAGGATGAGGCACATGACGATGTAGATGCCGCCGATGACGAAGGCCGACTGCAGGATCGGGCGACCCTGCTGCGACGTCAGCTGCTTCGCGTAGTACAGCAGCTCGGGGTAGGTGATGATGAAGCCCAGAGCGGTGTCCTTCATCGTGACGACCAGCTGCGCGACGATCACCGGGAGCATCGCCCGGATCGCCTGCGGCAGGAGGATGAGACGCATCACGCCGCTCTTGCGGAGTCCGATCGCGTAGCCCGCCTCTTTCTGCCCCCGAGGCAGGGACTCGATGCCGGCCCTCAGAACCTCGGCGAGCACGGAGCCGTTGTAGGCCATCAGTGCGATCACGACGGCCCAGTAGGGATCCATCTTGATTCCGACCACGGGGAGCCCGTAGTAGAGCAGCATCATGAACACCAGCACCGGAACGGCACGGAAGAGCTCGGTGACGGCTGTCACGGGGATCCGCACCCACGCGTGCTCGGAGAGCCGCCCGATGGCCAGCACGAAGCCGAGGACGACGCTGAGGACGGCGGCGAGCGCGAAGGCTGCGAGCGTGTTGCCCAGGGCCTTGAAGATACCCATCCACACGTTGGAGAACGTGAACACGTACCACTTCTCCGCCGAGAACTGGCCTGTCTCCACCATGCGGAGCACGATGAAGCCGATGGCGGCCAGGACGAGGACGACGGTGGCGACCGCGATGATCCGGTTGCGGGCGATCGCCCGGGGTCCGGGGACGTCGTACAGTACAGAGCTCATCGCGCGATCCTCCAACGGTTCTCGAGATATCGCTGCAGCCAGCTCAACAGCAGCACCAGGGCGACGAACACGACGGCGACCCAGAGGAGGACCTCCATCGGGTTGCCCGGACGGTCGGCCGAATCGTTGATGGTCGACCGGAGAGCCGCGAGCTCGGCGACCGAGAACCCGGCTGCGACGGTCGTGTTCTTCAGGAGCGCGATGAAGACGCTCATCATCGGCGGGACGACCGAGCGGAACGCCTGCGGCAGGATCACGAGACCCATCACCTGTCCGAAGGGAAGTCCGATGGCCCGCGCGGCCTCGGCCTGACCGACGGGCACCGTGTTGATACCCGCCCTCAGGACCTCGGCCACATAGGTCGCCGTGTAGATGCCGATGGCGAGGATGCCGAGCACGAGGTTCGACAGTTCGGGCAACCCGAGTTGCGGGTACCCGAAGATGAAGAAGAAGAACACGAGGGTGAGCGGGGTGTTGCGCACGGTGTTCACGTACACCGTGCCGACGCCGCGGGCGATGGGCACCGGGGAGACACGCATGGCCCCGACGATCAGACCCAGGATCAGTGCGATGATCCCGCCCGCGAAGAACACGATCAGCGTGTTGCTGATCGCCTGTCCCCACAGGTCGAGGTTGCCGAAGATGACGTCCACGCCACCCTCCCTTCTTCAGAGTGAATGGGCGGCCCCCGGAGGGGGCCGCCCATGTCGATCAGTACGCGTCGACCTCGGGCTGTTCGACCTCGATGCCGCTGGAACCGAGGTTCGCGTCGAAGATCGCCTGCCAGATGTCGCCACCGTCGGTGAAGAGCTCGTTGATGTGCGTGCGCAGCGCGTCGTCGCCCTTCGTGAGGCCGACACCGTAGCGCTCCTCGGTGAAGAGGCCGCCGGTCACCTTGACGTCATCCGGGTACTGGGCCGCGTAGCCGATCAGGATCGCCTGGTCGGTGGTCACGGCGTCGACCTTGCCGTCGATGAGGTCCTGGACGCAGGCGGAGTACAGGTCGTACTCCTGCGTCTTGATCTCGGGGAAGTTCGCCTTGATGTTCTGGATCGGCGTCGAGCCGGTCGCCGAGCAGACGGTCTTGCCGTTGAAGTCCTCGAGAGCCTCGGCGTCGTCCGCGTCGGCGGCGACCAGGAGTCCCTGACCGGTGATGAAGTAGGGACCCGCGAAGTCGATGAGCTCCTTGCGCTTGTCGTTGATCGAGTAGGTGCCGACGTAGTAGTCGATGTCACCGTTGGTGATCGCCTGCTCGCGGTTCGCCGAAGCGATCGGCTTGAACTCGATCTTGTCCTCGTCGTAGCCCAGGGATGCGGCGATCCACCGTGCGATGTCGACGTCGAAGCCGGTGCGCTCTCCGGTCGTGACATCGAGGTAGCCGAGCCCGGGCTGGTCCTCCTTGACGCCGACGATCACCTTGTCGCGCTCCTGGATGGCGTCGAACGTCGGGCTGCCCTCGAGCTGGACGTCGTCAGCGACCTCGAACCAGGTGGAGTCCTCGCTCTCTTCGCCGCCGGTTCCGGCGCCGGGGCTGGACGGGCTGCCGCTGTTGCAGGCCGTCAGCGCGAACAGTGCAACCGTCGCGATCCCGATTCCTGCCAGTGTCCGTGTGCGTCGCATGTGCGTCTCCTTCGTGTGCTGTGTGTGCAAAGGTCTGTGAGGCTCGTCAGTGCGTGAGGAGCTTGGAGAGGAAGTCCTTGGCGCGGTCGCTCTTCGGGTTCGTGAAGAACTCCTCAGGCGTCGCCTCCTCGACGATCTTGCCGTCGGCCATGAACACGACCCGGTTGGCGGCCTTGCGAGCGAAGCCCATCTCGTGGGTCACGACGATCATCGTCATGCCGTCACGGGCGAGCTCCACCATGACGTCGAGGACCTCGTTGATCATCTCGGGGTCGAGCGCGCTGGTCGGCTCGTCGAAGAGCATGACCTTGGGCTGCATGGCGAGAGCGCGGGCGATCGCGACGCGCTGCTGCTGTCCGCCGGAGAGCTGTGCGGGAAGCTTCGAGGCCTGCTGGGCGACGCCGACGCGCTCGAGAAGCATCATCGCCTCCTTGTCGGCATCGGCCTTCTTCATGCCGCGGACCTTGATCGGGCCGAGCGTCACGTTCTCGAGGATCGTGAGGTGCGCGAAGAGGTTGAACGACTGGAACACCATGCCGACGTCTGCGCGCAGATGCGCGAGGCCCTTTCCCTCAGCGGGGAGCGCCTTGCCGTCGATGCTGATCGTGCCGCTCGTGATCGTCTCGAGGCGGTTGATCGTGCGACACAGTGTCGACTTGCCCGAGCCTGAGGGACCGATCACCACGACGACCTCGCCGGCGTTCACCGTGAGGTCGATATCCGTGAGCGCCTGGAAGTCGCCGTAGTGCTTCTGGACGTTGTCGACAACGACGAGGGGCTTACCGGTGGTCATCATTTCTCCAAACTAGCCAGGTCGCTCACGTGGCTCCACAGTGATGCGTCGACATTTACACGTTCGTAACCACGCGATGGGGCCGATCCCGCCCGATAACCGGAGTGCCCCACGGTCCGCCCCCGCGGACCGTGGGGGCGTCCCTGCTGCTCCGTTCCTCCCCCGAGTAGAACGTGGCAGCAAGCCTCCGACCGGATCCGATCGCAGGACGACTCCGGAGAATGGCCGAGTCCGCGCCTCAATGAGGGGCGTGGACTCTGTGGCATCTGAATTCTCCGTTGAATCGAGCGCGATCGACCCCCACATTGGCAGAGTGACATGCCGGAATGAGACTTCTTGAGGATTTCTTGAGGCCTCAGTCCCGCTGGTCCCGGTAGTACTCGACGGCCCCCGGATGCAGGTCGACCGGCCCCGTGAAGATCGCCTGCCTGCGGTCGAGCAGGGACGCGACCGGAACCCGCTGCGCGATATCGGTGCGGACCGTGAAGAGGCTCGTGAGGACGTCCCGTACGACGCCGTCCGGAGTGTCGGACGAGGTGACCAGATAGTTCGGCACCGCCATCGTGGGCGCGGACTCGTCGAGTCCATAGAGCCCGACGGGGAAGTCGGACGGCCGATACGCATCGGAGTATCGAGCGTTGATCGTCGTGACCCATGTCTGCTCGATCGGCACCAGCCGCACGGGCGTCGTCGTCGCGAGCTCCGCGATGCCCGGTGTCGGGATGCCGCCGACCCAGAAGAATCCGTCGATCTCGGATCTCTCGAGCGCGCTGATCGACTCACCGAGATCGAGCCGGGGATCCGTGATCGTCGCGACGTCGACGTCGGCGGCGTCGAGTGCTCGCGCCGCGATCACATTGACGCCGGAATTCTCGGCCCCGAGCGACACCGTCCTGCCCGCAAGGTCGCTGAGGGCGGCGATGTCCGAATCCGCGCGTACGACCACGTGGAGGTACTCGTCGTACAGGCGAGCGACAGCCTGCACCGGCATGGGCTCGTCGAACGCTCCCACTCCGGCGACGGCGTCGGCCGCGGCATCCCCTTGCGCGAAGCCGAGGAGGGCCTCCCCCGAGCTCACCCGCAGGAGGTTGTCGACGGACCCGGCGGTCTCGGCTGCCGACACGCGGATGCCCAAGGACTCCGACAGCTCCCGAGCGAGTTCGTCGCCGTAGGCGTAATAGACCCCGTTGGCTCCCCCGCCAGCGATCTCGTAGGCAGAGTCGTTCCACTCCGTCGATCGAGCGCTGCACGCGCTGCTCGTGGCGGCGAGCAGCAGCACGAGTGCCGTCGCCACCCCTCTGCGCCACCATGCGCGGCGGCTAGCCCGCCCGCTCATCCCTCAGCTCCGTCCGGCAGCATCAGCGACACCAGCAGCCCGCCGTCGTCCGGCGTATCGACCCGCAGCTCGCCGCCGATCGACTCCAAGAGGTCGGTCGCTATCGCGAGGCCGAGCCCTGACCCCGGAACCCCGCCGCTGTCGTCGCTGCGCCAGAATCGGTCGGCGGCGTTCGCGGCCTGCTCTCGCGTCAGGCCGGGGCCGTGGTCGCGGACTGTCAGCACGCAGAGTCCACCGCTGCGGTGCGCGTCGACCTCGACGGCCGACTCGGCGGGCGAGAACTTCACCGCATTGTCGATGACGGCGTCGAGCGCGCTCTCGACGATCGTGCGGTCGGTGATGCTCATCACCGGGCCCACTCCTGTCGAGAGCATCCGGACGCGTCGCTGTGACGCGACCTCGCTCCAGGCGTCTGCGCGGCGGGTGGCGAGCGTCGTCAGATCGACGGCTGAGATCGTCGTGTCGGCGCGTCCGCCGCGCGCGAGTCCGAGGAGCGTCTCGAGGATGCGGGCCATCCGGCGCCCTTCCTCCCTCGTCTCCTCGACGTCGTCCTTCCAGTCGGCTCCGAGACCGGTCGAGAGGTGCTCGACACGCAGCAGCAGCGCGTTGAGGGGATTGCGGAGCTCGTGCGAGGCGTTCAGGGCGAACTCCTGCTGACGCGTCATGACGCGCTCGATCTCATCCGCCATGCCGTTGAACACGCGCGTCATCCGGCGTAGCTCAGGAGGCCCCGTGTCCTCCGCGACCCTCGCATCCATCTCGCCGCGTTCGATCGCGATCATCGCCTCATCGAGACGTCGGACCGGAGAGAGCACCCACCGGGCGAGTTGGAAGACGAGGAGCACGCCGAGTCCGATCGAGACGATCGACACGACCGTCAGCACAAGAATCTGCTGCAGGATCTGGGTCCGTGGCGCCTCGACGTCCGCGGAGAGCATCACGGCGCCGATCACGTCGCCGTCGTCGAAGACCGGCTCGACGAGCGAGGACTCTGCCGCGATCCAGGGGAACACCGGCTCGGGCGCCTCGGCGCGGCGCCCCGAGAGCGCGAGGCCGACCCGTGCGGCATCGTCCTCTGACAGGACTTCGCCGCCGCCGTCGCGCGCTGACCACACCCCACCGGAAAGATCGAAGACGATCACATCGATCCCGTACACCTCGTGGAAGCGGGCGACCTCGGCATCGATCACCGTCGCGCTGCCCGACCGCAGCGCCTGCCGCGCGCTGGTCACGAAATACCCGAGGTCACCGAGCTGCTCGGTGTAGAAGGCCTGCTGGATGCTGCGGGTCGCGCTCCACGCCGTGGCGCCGCCCAACGACAGCAGGATCGCGACGAGCGGCACCAGGAAGACGACGACGAGACGTCTGCGCATCGAACGCTACCCGGCCAACCGATAGCCGACACCGCGCACGGTCTCGATCAGATGCCGCTGACCCGCCTTCTTGCGGATCGCGCCGACGTGCACCTCGAGCGAGTGCCCGAAGCCGCGCCAGTCGGTGTTCCAGACCTCGCGGATGAGTCTCTCCTTCGGCACGGCGACGCCGGGGTACCGGGCGAGCACCGCCACGATGTCGAATTCCTTGCGAGTGAGTTCGATGGGAGCGCGTCCGATGATCACCTGCCTGGCGACGAGGTCGATCTCGATCTCGCCATCCTGCAGACGTACGCGCGCCTCGGATTCCGGTCGCACGGGTCGAGAGCGTCGTGTGACCGCCTCGATCCGGGCGAGGAGCTCGTGGACGTCGTAGGGCTTGACGACGAAATCGTCAGCGCCGGCACGCAACCCTCTGATGCGCTCCGTGACCTGGTTGCGTGCGGTGACGATCACGATCGGCACCTCGGAGCGTGCGCGGATCCGACGGCAGAGATCGATGCCGTCGACATCGGGCAGACCGAGGTCGAGGAGCACCACCTCGGTGTCCGCACCCAATTCCTGCAGCGCGGAGGCTCCGTCCGCGGCTCGCACGGTGGCGTACCCGGATCGCGCGAGGAAGGCCTCGAGTGCAGCGGCGACACGCTCGTCGTCCTCCACGATCAGAATCTGCATCGACCCTGGGTCCCCTTCTCCGCTCGAGCAGGGACAAACCTACCAGCAGGACGGGCGGCCGCTCGTCCGCCGGAGATCAGGCCGAGGATGCCGCCCGCTGCGCGAACGCGCTCTCGTACAGGCAGACGCTCGCTGCCGTGGCGAGGTTCAAGGATTCGGCGCGGCCGAAGATCGGCAGCTTCAGCACCTGGTCGGCCTGCGCGAGCGCCTCGTCCTCGAGACCGCGCGCCTCATTGCCGAACAGCCACGCCGTAGGCTCGGCGAGCACTCCGTCCGCCCGCGCATGAAGGAGATCCTCGCCCTTGACGTCCGCGGCCAGAATCCGGAGTCCGGCGGCGTGAGCCTTCTCGACCACATCCGAGAGCTCTGCGCCCACGGACACGGGCAGATGGAACAGCGAACCTGTCGTGGCGCGCACGACCTTCGGGTTGTAGGGGTCGACCGTGCGGCCCGTCAGCACGACGGCGTCGGCTCCCGCCGCATCGGCGGCCCTGATGATCGTGCCGAGGTTTCCCGGGTCCCTGATCTCCTCGCAGATCGCCACCAGACGGGGGGATGCCGCGAAGATGTCCCGCACCGACGCGGGCGCCTGCCGGACGACGGCCACCAGCCCCTGCGGAGTGACCGTGTCGGCCATCGCGTTCAGCACGTACTCCGTGACGTACTCCACGTCGATGCCGGCATCCGATGCCTTCGCGCGGATGTCCGGATGCTTCTCCCAGCCGGTCGGGGTCGCGAACAGCTCCACGATCGCCTCAGGACTGTAGGTCAGCGCCTCGCGAACCGCCTGGGGACCTTCGAGGAGGTAGAGCCCTGTCTCGGCGCGCGCGCTGCGCTTGGTCAGCTTGGCGACGGCACGGACTCGGGGCGAACGGGGGTTCTCCAGCACGTTCACAGTCTAGAGAACGGCAGGACCGTTCCTGCGCAAACGCCGGACGAACGACAGAGGACGCCCTCCCGAAGGAGAGCGTCCTCTGTGGTGAAGAGCTGCTTACGCAGCCGACTTCGGAGCGTTGACGTCGGAAGGCAGAGCCTTCTTCGCCGTCTCGACCAGCGTCGTGAAGGTCGCTGCGTCGTTGACCGCGAGGTCGGCGAGCATGCGACGGTCGACGGTGACACCCGCGAGACCGAGGCCCTGGATGAAGCGGTTGTACGTGATGCCGTTCTGGCGTGCAGCGGCGTTGATGCGCTGGATCCAGAGACGACGGAAGTCGCCCTTGCGCTTGCGACGGTCACGGTACGAGTAGACCAGCGAGTGGATGACCTGCTCTTTGGCCTTGCGGTAGAGGCGCGAACGCTGACCGCGGTAGCCGGAGGCGCGCTCGAGGATGACCCGACGCTTCTTGTGGGCGTTTACCGCCCGCTTGACTCTTGCCATTTTCCTGTGTTCCTATCGTGCGTTCGGGCGCGTCAGCGACCGAGAAGCTTCTTCGCGACCTTGGTGTCAGCCTTCGACAGCACCTGGTCCTGGTTGAGGCGGCGGGTGCGACGGCTCGACTTGTGCTCGAGGTTGTGGCGCATTCCGGCCTGCTGCTTCTTCAGCTTGCCGCTGCCGGTGATCTTGAAGCGCTTCTTAGCACCCGAGTGGGTCTTCTGCTTCGGCATCTTCTCTTCCTTCGTATGGCGCCTTCTCAGGCGACGGTGTCAACCCGCGGTGCGGGAGTCTGGGGGCGGGAGTTACTCCGCTGCGGCCTCGGCCGGCTCGTCGGCGTCGGTCTTGGCTTCGCGGGCGGCCTGCTTGTTCGCTGCGCGCTGGGCGTCGCGAACCGCATTCTGCTCCTGCTTCGCCTCGGACTTGCTCTTGAGCGGAGCCACGATCATGACCATGTTGCGGCCGTCGATGGTCGGGTTCGACTCGACGGTTCCGAGTTCGGCGACATCCTCGGCGAACTTGCGGAGGAGACGGACGCCCTGCTCGGGACGCGACTGCTCGCGACCACGGAACAGGATCATGGCCTTCACCTTGTCGCCGGCCTTGAGGAAGCCCTCGGCGCGCTTGAGCTTCGTCGTGTAGTCGTGCGCCTCGATCTTCAGTCGGAAGCGGACCTCTTTGAGGATGGTGTTCGCCTGGTTGCGGCGAGCTTCCTTCTCCTTCTGGGCGGCTTCGTACTTGAACTTGCCGTAGTCCATGATCTTGACCACGGGCGGCTTCGAGTTGGGCGCGACCTCGACGAGGTCGAGATCTGCTTCCTGCGCAAGGCGCAGCGCCGCCTCGATGCGGACGACGCCGATCTGCTCACCCGCGGGACCGACGAGGCGGACCTCGGGGACGCGGATGCGCTCATTGGTGCGGGGATCGCTGATGCGTAGCTCCTTAGACGATGGGATTCGGCCACCAGGATGCTGTCAGCACCCCGGGCGAAATCAGAATCGTCCCACCCACCGGCATTCAGACGCCGGCTCCGCACCCTGCCTGCCGGACCCCGTCTGACGACGCGATCCGGTGGAGTGCAAGACCCGGTAGCCTGGAACGGCAAGCGCGGGTGGGAAGTGAATCCTCTTTCGTACCGGAGCATGACGCTCCGGAGCCCGACAAAGTCTAACAGAAGGCAAGGCGAAGTGACGAACCAGGCATCGGATGAGGCTGCACGCGAGCGCGAAGAGCGCTGGGCACGGCAGGAGGAGGCGGCGTCCTCCGCCACGCGGGACATCGCCGATGTGCCGGCGGTCGAGGTCATCACGACCGCAGCCGTCCACCTCATGAGTGCCGCGGCGGTCAAGCTCGGCCTCGCCGACGACCCGCACGCCGCGGAGCAGCTCGACCTCGATGAGGCGCGCAAGCTCATCAACGCCCTCGCCGGGCTGATCACCGCCGGCGCACCGGAGATCAGCGACATGCACGCGCGGTCCCTCCGAGACGGGCTGCGCTCGCTGCAGCTCGCGTTCCGCGAGGCGTCGACCATTCCCGACCCGATCGGCAAGGGTCCGGGCGAGAAGTGGACAGGCCCGGTCAACTAGGGACTGCCGGCCGCTGCGGCTGACCGGTCGGTGGCAGCACCGAGCCGGTCAGGCCGAGCGACGCAGCTTCACGGTGAGAGAGTCGGCGAGCACCGCGATGCGATCATCCGCCGCCCACCGCTGCGCCAGGCGCGCGAGCACGGCATCGAGCACCTCGCGCTCGAGCCCGTCGACCAGCTCGAGGATGACGATCAGTTCCGGTCCGCGTAGACGGGCGTCCGGGTCTCCGGCCGCGACGGCGATGTCGATCACTGCGAGTTCATGCGCGACACTCTCCTGCAGAGCAGTGAAGACCTCGGGCGAGAGGAAACTCGGCTCCCACCGATGACCCTGCGCGACTGCCCACACCGCGGGACGACGGAGGACGAACTCGGTGTCGGACGTCGGGTCGAGAACGATCAGATCCGTCTCCTCCGCCGACGCTGCGAGAGCGGCGCGCACGGCTTCCACCGGGATCGGACGGGCCGTCGCGTCCCAGCGCTGCATCGCCTCGACCGACGAGAACACCGGCTGCACGCGACGACCGTCGGGAGCCGCGACCGTCACGATCGAGAGCTCCTGAGTCTTGTCGACAGCGAGACCGCTCGGCGCCACGCCCTCCTCGCCCTTCTCGGCGATGAGCGGGATCAGGACCCGCGCCGAACGGAACGCGTCGACGACCTCGGTCTGAGCACCGTCGCCCGCCCGAAAACGCAGCAGCGCGTCGAGCAGAACCGGGTCGGCCGATCCGTCGTCGGCGGCATGAGGGTTCGACTGGAAGCTGCGGCCTTCCCAGGGCACACCGGCCGAGTCGCCCCGATCGCTGGACGGGTGCTCGTGCGACCCATGACGGTCGTGGGGACCGTGGTCCCCGGCGTCGTCAGTCCCCTGCGACATCCAGCGCCTCAGCCAGCGTGAACGCGCCGGCGTAGAGTGCCTTGCCGACGATGGCGCCTTCGACGCCCAGCGGCACCAGTTCGCGGAGCGCCACGATGTCATCGAGGTTCGAGATGCCTCCGGATGCCACGACGGGCTTCGGGGTGCGGGCTGTGACCTCGCGCAACAGCTCGAGGTTCGGCCCCTTGAGGGTCCCGTCCTTGGTGACGTCGGTCACGACGTAACGGCTGCAGCCGGCATCCTCGAGGCGCTCGAGCACCTCCCAGAGGTCGCCGCCCTCCTTCGTCCACCCGCGAGCGGCCAGCGTCGTACCGCGGACGTCGAGCCCGACAGCGATCGCTTCGCCGTAACGGCTGATCACGTCGGCGGCCCACTCGGGGTTCTCCAGCGCGGCCGTGCCGAGGTTGATGCGGGTCGCACCGCTCTCGAGAGCCGCCTCGAGCGTCGCGTCGTCACGGATGCCGCCGGACAGCTCGACGTTGACGTTCTTGAACTGCTTGATGACCTTGCGGAGGATCGGCGCGTTGCTGCCGCGTCCGAAAGCGGCATCGAGGTCGACGAGATGGATCCACTTCGCCCCCTGTGCGACCCACTCCCCCGCGGCGTCGAGCGGGTCGCCGTAGCTGGTCTCGGTGCCGGCCTCACCCTGAGTGAGGCGGACGGCCTTGCCCCCGGCGACATCGACGGCGGGAAGCAGGGTGAGAGCGGGAGACTGCGCGAAGTCGTTCATGACGTCCTCAGGTGAGATGGAGAGACCGATTCGTCGGCACGAGAATCGACACTAGCCCGCGTATCGGCCCGCTCCAAAACGATGACAGCAGAGAACCTCCCGTGCCACGCGGTAGCCTCGATGACGCCCCTGTTTCGGTGTGTGAGGAGATGTTCCATGGTGCGCGATGCGGAAGCGCGAGGAGGCGGACCCCTGCGACGCGGGAATGCGCTGCCTCCCGAGACTCCGGATGAGCGCGCTCAGATGCCGGCTGGACCCGACGCGGAGCCCACAGCCCCGCACCCCCGACCGGCACCCCAGCCCGCCCCCGCGCCGGGGACACGAGCCGCAGCGGCATGGGCAGCAGCCTCCGCCGCAACTCCTCCTTCCGATGATGCGCGACCGGCCACGCCCGCTGTACCGATCTCCGCACCGCCTTCGGTCCCCGCTGCGCCACCCGCCGCCCCTGCAGTACCGCCCGCGCCCTCAGCCGCATCGCCCGCAGCCCCTGCGGTACCGACGACGCCGGCACCTTCCGGTGCGCCCGCTGCGACCGGATCGCTTTCGACCGCGTGGTCGGAACAGCAGAGCTCTTCGACTCAGGACAGCACCGCGCGGCCCGCCGTTCCGGCGGCCACGGCGCCGCGCCCCCAGTCTTCCGACGTACCGCCTGCTCCGCCGCTGCCCGTGCCCGCCTCGGCCCCGTCCGCGCCCAACGCCGCCGCTGCAGAGTCGGCGTCCTCGGCATCCTCGCGTCGTCAGCAGCGCGAGCAGGGCGTGGGGCGTCGCTCGTTCCTTCAGGAGGAGCGCCGTGAGGAGCCAGCGCGTCAGGGCGGACGCGGGCTGCTCAACCGCGTCGGGTTCACCCTCGGCCCGAGCGCTCGCGAACGCGCCGTCCGCGACGACGAGCACGCGGTGAGCCGCCATTGGCCGGGCCCCCGCACCGTCGCTGTCGTCAACGGGAAGGGCGGGGCGGGAAAGACACCGGCCACCGTGCTGCTGTCGGCGGTCTTCGCGCAGTACGGCGGCGCCGGGGTTCTCGCGTGGGACAACAACCAGACCCGCGGCACCCTCGGTTGGCGCACCGAGACGGGGGCGCACGATCGCACACTGCTCGAACTGCTTCCGCAGACCCAGCGCCTGCTCGGAGCCCAGGGACAGTCAGCCGACCTCGCGCACTTCGTGCATCACCAGCCGCAGGAGAAGTACGACGTCCTGCGGTCGAAGCCCGTCCGACTGGCCCACGAGAATCGGCTCCGGCCGAGTGACGTCGACTCCATCCACGCGATCGCGGCTAAGTTCTACCGTCTGATCATCATCGACTCCGGCAACGACGAGTCCGATCCGATGTGGCTGCGGATGATCGACCTCGCCGACCAGATCGTCGTGGCGACGACGACACGTGACGACCATGCCGAGGCCGGGGCGCTGCTGCTCGAGGCACTCGAAGACCGCGACGAGCGATCCGCACGGTTGGCTCGCGAGTCAGTGGTCGTCGTCAGCCAGGCGGACCCGAAGGCATCCCCCGCCGAAGTCGCAGACGTCATCGCCGGATATCAGCCGCTCGCGCGCGAAGTCGTCGGCATCCCCTTCGATCGGGAGATGGTCGACGGTCACCTCCGTCTTCGCGCACTCGCGGCGCCGACGCAGCGGTCGTGGCTCTCTGCCGCGGCCGCCGTCGCCCGAGGCTTCTGAGCCGTTCGGCAGTGGACCCGGCGGATCGGTCGTCCGAGGTTCGGATCGACGGCGGCTCAGCGGGCTGCCGACGCGTCAGGACCGAAGGCTGTCGACCCAGTTGCGGAGCAGCTGGATTCCGGCCTCGCCGGACTTCTCAGGATGGAACTGCGTCGCGGAGAGCGGCCCGTTCTCGACCGCAGCGAGGAACGGATCGCCGTACGTCGACCACGTAAGCACCGGCTGAGGGAACGGCGGGATGACATCGAGCTCCCACGACTGCGCGGCGTAGGAATGCACGAAGTAGAAGCGTTCGTTCTCGATGCCCTTGAACAGCACCGATTCGGCGCCCGGCTCGACCGTGTTCCACCCCATGTGCGGCAGCACCGGCGCGTTGAGCTCCGTGACCGCTCCCGGCCATTCGCCGAGACCCTCGGAATCGTGCCCGCGCTCGACACCGTGCGCGAACAGAACCTGCATGCCGACGCAGATGCCGAGCACCGGGCGCCCGCCTGCGAGCCGGCGATCGATGATCTCGTCGCCGCCGTGCGCGTAGAGCGCATCGCGGACGGCCTGGAACGCGCCGACCCCCGGCACCACGAGACCGTCTGCCTCGAGCGCTTCCTTGCGGTCGCGCGTCAGCACCGCATCAGCACCGGCGGCGATGAGCGCCTTGACAGCCGAGTGGACGTTGCCGGATTCGTAATCGAAGACGGCGACCCGGGGAGCCCTGCTCACAGTGCGCCCTTCGTCGACGGGATGCCGTCGACCAGAGGGTCGAGGGCCTTGGCCTGGCGGAACGCCCGAGCGAATGCCTTGTACTCGGCTTCGGCGATGTGGTGGGGGTCGCGGCCCCCGAGAACGCGCACGTGCACCGTGAGTCCCGCGTTGAAGGTGATGGCCTCGAACGTGTGGCGCACGAGCGAACCGGTGAAGTGGCCGCCGATGAGGTGGTGCTCGAAACCGGCAGGCTCCCCCGTGTGAACGAGATAGGGACGCCCCGAGATGTCCACGACAGCCTGAGCGAGCGCCTCGTCGAGCGGCACGAGAGCGTCGCCGTATCGCGAGATGCCGGACTTGTCGCCCAGCGCTTCACGGATGGCCTGACCGAGAACGATCGAGATGTCCTCCACGGTGTGGTGTGCGTCGATCTGCGTGTCCCCCGAGGCGCGCACCGTGAGGTCCGTGAGCGAGTGCTTCGCGAAAGCCGTCAGCATGTGATCGAAGAACGGCACCGACGTGTCGATACGGCTCGCACCGGTGCCGTCGAGGTTCAGCTCGAGCTCGACGGTGGACTCCGACGTGCTGCGCACACGCGTGGCGGTGCGCGGGGTCTGGGCGGGGCTGCTCATGAAGCCGATCCTATCGAGGCGAGGGCATCGAGGAATGCCGTGGTCTCCGCCTCGGTGCCCGCGGTGACGCGGAGGTGCCCGGGTATCCCGACGTCGCGGATGAGAACACCCTGCTCGTAGAGCTGCTGCCAGACCTTCTGGGGCTCTGCGACACCCCCGAACAGGACGAAGTTCGACCAGGACTCATGCGGGGTGTACCCCAGCGCCTCGAGCGTCGCGGAGATGCGATCCCGCTGCTCGACGATCTCCTCGACCATGCCGAGCATCACGTCGGAGTTGCGCAGAGCGGCGACGGCTGCGGCCTGCGTGAGAGCGCTGAGGTGGTACGGCAGGCGCACGAGCCGCAGAGCGTCGATGAAGGCAGGATCCGCGGCGAGGTACCCCACGCGGGCACCCGCGAAGGCGAAGGCCTTGCTCATCGTGCGGGAGACGGCGAGCCGCGGTCGTCCCTCGAGAAGGGTCAGAGCCGATGCCGCGTCGTGCGGCGCGAACTCCTGGTACGCCTCGTCGACGACGACGATTCCGTTCGACGCCTCGTACACGGCTTCGACGACGTCGAGGCCCAGCGGCGTGCCTGTCGGATTGTTCGGAGAGCACAGCAGGATGACGTCAGGATCGACATCTCGCACCTGCGATGCCGCCTCTTCGGGGGTGATCGTGTAGTCGGGCTGCCTGGTGCCGGCGACCCAGCGCGCTCCGGTGCCCTTCGAGATCAGCGGATACATCGAGTAGGTCGGGGCGAAGCTGAACGCCGTGCGGCCCGGCCCGCCGAACGCCTGCAGAATGTGCTGAAGGACCTCGTTCGACCCGTTGCCCGCCCAGATCTGAGCCGGTTCGAGACCATGACCGAGGTACTCCGCGAACCCTTCCCGGAGCGTGGTGAACTCGCGATCCGGGTAGCGGTTGACATCGCGGAGCGCGACCGCGATGTCGTCCAGGATGTCACTGGCGACCGCGTCGGGAACCGGATGCGTGTTCTCGTTGACGTTGAGTGCGATCGGAAGAGGCGCTTGCGGCGCTCCATAGGGCGTGAGCCCTCGGAGGTCGTCGCGAAGAGGGAGGTCGGCGAGTGATGCAGTCACCCTCCCCATGGTAGGCCGCCTTCGCTACACAGACGCTCGTGGTGACGGAGTGTGAACGCGCTTCCGCGCCGCACCGCTCGATCGAACGGCCCTCACGGGTTCATTCCGAATACTGCGCCGGAATCGCCAGCTCCTGGCCGATCTGCAGCTCGCCGCCGCGCAGCAGGTTCAGACGCGTGATGTCGCCGATCACGTCGCGCGGATCCGCGCCGGGGGCCACGCTCTCGGCGATCGACCACAGCGTGTCGCCGGGCATCACCGTCACCGTCGCGAACGATGCCGTGGCGGTCTGTTCGCCTGAGGCCATCGCACTGCCGCCGCTGAGTGCGGCGAATGCGATCCCGGCTGCGAGCGGCACGGCCGCGACAGCGAGAACGACACGTCGACCGCGCGCCGTCAGCTTGAGCCGCGTCGCCGGACGAGCCGGAAGGACTGCTGCACTGCTGAAGGTGATGGTGCTCATGTCGTGCTCCTCTGCATCTACCGCGTGCGCGGTGAAGTTGGCGTAGCGTTCGCATTCGCGCCTCGGCCGGGAGCCGTGAATGCGAAGCTACGTTCCGAAGTTATCTTCGAATTCGAACATCTGTCAAGCGTTCTTCGAAACAGAAGTCCGGGAATCGTCCGACACGCTCGAACAGATCTTCCACTTCGGCGCGATTCTCGGATACGGTTTCGATGTCAACACCCCACCACGGGCCTCCGACATTCGAACTGAGACGCCGGAATCGCACACCTGAGGAGCACCATGAGCGACATCTCCGCCCCCGACGCCGACGTCCCGCGCACCCGTCGCCGCAAGAGCCTGAGTCCCAAGCAGATGGCGATCCTCGAGGTCATCCAGACGTCGATCAGCCGTCACGGGTACCCGCCGAGCATGAGAGAGATCGGCGACGCCGTGGGCCTCAAGTCGCTGTCCAGCGTGACCCACCAGCTCGGCCAGCTCGAGCTGAGCGGATATCTGCGACGCGACCCCGGCAAGACCCGTGCCATGGAAGTGCTCATCGACCTCCCCGGCACCAGCGGAGAGAATCCCGCCGATGTGGCGACCCCCGTTGGCGATGCGGCGCTCGTGCCGCTCGTCGGCCGCATCGCCGCAGGTGTCCCGATCACCGCCGACCAGCAGGTCGAGGAGATCTTCCCGCTCCCCCGGCAGCTCGTCGGCAAGGGCGACCTGTTCATGCTCAAGGTGTCCGGCGAATCGATGATCGATGCGGCGATCTGCGACGGCGACTGGGTCGTGGTGCGGTCGCAGAGCAGCGCCGAGAACGGCGAGATCGTCGCCGCCATGCTCGACGGCGAGGCGACGGTGAAGGTTCTCCGTCGACGCGACGGCCACACCTGGCTGCTGCCTCGCAACTCCGCATTCGAGCCGATCCTCGGCGACGAGTCCGTCATCCTCGGCAAGATCGTCGCCGTGCTGCGCGCGGTCTGACTCCCCTCCCACCCTGCCGGTGACGGCGGGCGTCGACGCACCATAGGCTCGAACCATGTCGTCGCCGTTCGGTACCTGGACCTCTCCGTTCACCCCCGACCGGATCGCCGCGTCGTCTCCGCGGATCGATGGCAGCGCCTTCGTGGCTGACGAGATCTGGTGGGGTGAGTCGATCCCTGCCGAGGGCGGTCGCCTGACCGTGCGAAGTTCGACGGGTGCCGAGATCCTTCCCGCGCCATGGAGTGCTCGGTCTCGCGTCCACGAGTACGGCGGCGGGGCGTGGACCGCGGATGCCGACGGCACGCTGTACTTCGTCGATGCCAAGGATCAGCGCGTGCACCGCATGCCCCGCGGCGGTGTCCCCGTTCCTCTGACACCCCCGGGCCCGGCGCACGGCGGTCTGCGTCTGCAGAGCGGCCGCCTGTTCGCCGTGCGGGAGGATCTGTCCGTCTCCCCTCACCGACGCGCCATCGTCGAGATCCCGACCGACGGGTCGGCATCCGACCGGCCTGCGCTGTTGAAGACCCTCGTCGAAGGCGAGTCGTTCTACGCCCATCCGGCACTGTCTCCCGACGGTTCTCGTGCAGCGTGGGTCGAGTGGTCCGGCGATCGGATGCCGTGGCAGCGAGCGTCGTTGGTGATCTCGGACGGCACCGCGCGCACAGAGCTGTCCACTCGCGCCGCGCTGCAGCCCGAGTGGACGGCTGACGACGAGATCGTGTACTCCGACGATCCCTCGGGCCGCTGGGCTCTGCACCGACAGCGTGTCAGCGGAGCCCAGGCGGTCGGCACGGCGGAGCAGATCATCGACGACGACGCCGACACGGGATACGGCCTCTGGGTGCTCGGCAATCGCTGGTACCGCCCGCTCGCCGACGGTCGCGTCGTGGCTGTGCGCACGAACGGTCGCGACCGGGTCGTCGTCATCGACCCCGACGGCAGCGCCCACCGCATTCCCCTCCCCGCAGACGGCCACGTGAGTGTCGACGATGTCGCGGGCTCCCGCGTGCTGCTCTCCGGAAACAGCTCGACGACAGAACCCGGGGTCTGGTGCGTCGACGTCGACACGGGTCGCGTCGAGGCCGTCGCGGGAGCTGCGCCGACCGATCCTGCGTGGATGCCGCCCGCATCCGAGGTCCTGGTCGACGGCTCGCACGGGCCCGTCCATGCCTTCGCGTACCCGCCGACGAATCCCTCGGCCCACGCTCCGGCCGTGGATGACGAGCTCCCGCCCTACATCGTGCTCGTCCACGGCGGCCCGACCGCGCATGTGACCGGCGCGGCGTCCGCCGCCGTCGCGTTCTGGACGAGCCGCGGCATCGGCGTGCTCGACGTCAATTACGGCGGATCGACGGGCTACGGCCGTGCGTACCGCGAACGGCTGGACGGCGGATGGGGCGTGGTCGACGTCGACGACGTGATCGCAGCGGCCCGCGGCCTCGCCGATGCCGGGCTCGCGGATCCCGCCCGCATCGCGATCAGAGGCGGCTCGGCGGGTGGTTGGACAGTGCTCTCGTCGCTGGTGCGGGGAGGGACGTTCGCCGCGGGGATCAGCCGATACGGAGTGGTCGACCTGCGGATGCTGAGCGCGCACTCCCACGACTTCGAGGCGCACTACATCGAGGGGCTGGTGGGTCCGCTGCCCGAGGCGGAGGCACTCTACATCGCGCGTTCGCCCCTGACACACGCCGACCGGATCGACGTGCCGGTGCTGCTGATGCAGGGTGCGGACGACCGTGTCGTGCCACCGGCACAGTCCGAGGCGATCCGCGATGCGCTGGCGACGAGTGGTGTGGAGCACGAGTACGTGCTGTACCCGGGTGAGGGCCATGGCTTCCGGTCGAGCGAGACGATCATCGACGCCCTCGAGAGGGAGCTCGCTTTCCTCGGACGCGTGTTCGGATTCACGCCCGCGCGCTGATCACTCCCCCACGCGGTTGCGCAGGCGCATCGCGCGCTCGGCTTCGCGGGTGTCCTGACGCTCGCGGAGGGTCTGGCGCTTGTCGAACTCGCGCTTTCCCTTGGCGAGAGCGATCTCGACCTTGGCGCGACCGTCGGAGAAGTACAGCTTCAGCGGGATCAGCGTGTAGCCGCCGGCGGAGACCGCGTGCTGCAGCTTCGCGATCTCCTCACGGTGCAGCAGCAGCTTGCGGACGCGCTTCGCCGAATGGTTGGTCCAGTGGCCCTGCGAGTACTCCGGGATGTGCACCGAGTCGAGAAAGACCTCGTTCCCCTTGACGAACGCATATCCGTCGCTCAGGTTCGCGCGCCCCTGGCGCAGTGACTTCACCTCGGTGCCGGTGAGCACCATCCCCGCCTCGTACGACTTCTCGATGTTGTAGTCGTGACGTGCGCGACGATTGGTCGCGACGACCTTCTCCCCGCGTTCCCTGGGCATGATTCTCTCCTGATCCGCGTCGCGCAATGGTTCCGGTGCCCGTCACGGGCGCACGACAGCCTGTCAGTCTATACCGGCGCGCGGGTCAGGTGCGAAGCCAGCGACGGATCGCGAAACCCGCCGACAGCGCGGCGAGCACGACGCCGATGCCGATCAGCACCGGGACGACGACGGCAGCGTCCTGCATCGACACCCAGGTCGTGATGAACGGCACGCGTCCTCGGAGGTAGCCGTCGACGCCGAAGTGGACGCCGGCGACGACGGCCGCGCTTGCGAGGGCCGAGCCGAGGAAGGCAGCGAAGACGCCCTCCAGGACGAACGGCGTCTGGATGAAGCGGTTGGACGCCCCCACCAGGCGCATGATCCCGATCTCCTTGCGTCTGGCGTACGCGGAGAGCCTGATGGTCGTGCCGATCAAGAGGATGGCGGCGATCAGCATGAGCGCTGCGATACCGACCGCGATGTAGGTCGCGACCGTCAAGGCGGAGAACAGGGGTTCAAGGTACTGGAGCTGATCCTGGACCTGCTCCACCCCCGCGACACCGTTGAACGCCTCGGAGATGACCTGCGACTGGCCGGGATCCTTCATGGTGACGAAGAAGACCTCGAACGCCTGCTCGGGCGAGATCACGCTCGCCTGGTCCTCGCCGAGCTGATCGACGAGCTTGGCGTAGGTGTCTTCCTTGGAATCGAAGCTGACCTCGCTGATGAGAGGAGCGAGCGCCTCGCCGTCGAGCTGTGCTCGCACGGCGTCGACCTGCTCCTCCGAGGCGCCGCCGTCGACGCAGGTGTCCTGCTCCGAGATGTCGGA
Organism: Microbacterium sp. NPDC079176; assembly: GCF_040686675.1. Classification (NCBI taxonomy): domain Bacteria; kingdom Bacillati; phylum Actinomycetota; class Actinomycetes; order Micrococcales; family Microbacteriaceae; genus Microbacterium; species Microbacterium sp. NPDC079176. Next base: position 586,738 of record NZ_JBFBLM010000003.1, on the reverse strand, counting down.
GCACATGTAGACGGCGACCTGCGCCCGCTCGGTCCAATAGCCGCGCATCGTGCCGATCTGCGCCTGCATCAGGATCGCGGCGCCGACGAAGGTCAGCGAGACGAATGTCACGAGCACGACGGAGATGACCATCGAGATGTTGCGACGAAGCCCTCCGAGGGCCTCCGCGAGGATGAGTCCGATTCTCACGACGTCGGCCCCACTTTTTCCGTGCCGTCGTCGGACAGACCGAGTCGATCGGCCACCCCGAGCTCGGCGACGTCGACCTGCGGCAGCACGATGGGATGCGTCCGCGCCGCGAGGGCGACCGCCGGCTGCTCGTCTATCACCGGCGGCTCGATCGGCGCCGCCTGAGCCTCGGGAGTCTCGGATGCGGTCGGGACGGCGTCTGCGGACGCCGATTCCGCCTTGCGCTGCGCGCTGAGCTCCTCAGCGAGCGCGGCGCGGACCAGCGAGAGGTCGGCGGTCTGGCGCTGCACCTCCTGCACAGCAGTGAGTGCAGCGGCCGCGGCGGCACCGCGCACCTCCTCGGGAACCAGACGCGGGATGTTCGACGTGTCTCCGTAGCCGCCGTGCACCTCGTCTCGCACCATCTCGCCATCACGAAGTTCGATGACCCGACGCTGCATCTGGTCGACGAAGCCCGCCTCGTGTGTCGCCATCAGCACGGTGGTGCCTCCGGCATTGATCCTGGCGAGGAGCTGCATGATGTCGACCGACGTCGCCGGGTCGAGGTTTCCGGTCGGCTCGTCCGCGAGCAGGACCTGGGGGCGATTCACGAGCGCCCGTGCGATCGCGACGCGCTGCTGCTCGCCGCCGGAGAGCTCGTGCGGCATCCGCTTCTGCTTCCCGTCGAGTCCGACCAGCGCGAGCGCCTCGGGCACGGCCTGCTGGATGAAGCCGCGCGACGAGCCCGTCACCTGCAGAGTGAAGGCGACGTTCTGGTAGACGGTCTTCGACGGCAGCAGTCGGAAGTCCTGGAACACGGATCCGATGTGGCGGCGGAAGTACGGCACCTTCCGGTTCGCAAGCGAACGCAGATCGCGGCCGAGCACGGCGACTCGACCCGTCGTCGGCACGTCCTCGCGGAGGATGAGTCGCAGACAGGACGACTTGCCCGACCCCGACGCGCCGACGAGGAAGACGAACTCCCCGCGCTGCACTTCGAAGTCGACATCGGACAGAGCGGGCCGCGAGGTCCCGCGATAGCGTTTCGTGACGTTCTCGAACCGAATCATGGCGGTTCGAGCCTAAGCGCGCACCCTCGTCTGCCTGCGAGCGACACCCCGCTCGACCCCCCTGCGTGTCGCACTCCACTGCTATACATGGAGGTGCCGATCCGTGCCGTCAGCATGGACGATACTCCGAGGGGGAACCATGACGACGCCTGCAGGCTGGTATGACGACGGATCCGGGCGTCAGCGGTGGTGGGACGGCACCCAGTGGACCGAGCACTTCGCCCCCATCGTGGAATCCGCCCCGTCTGCAGCAGGCGAGTCGGCCGGCGGTCTGACCGGCGAAGCGACCACGGACCGGGGTTCCGAGTCGGCTGACGTATCGGGCCACTCCTCGTCCGACGCGACTCCCGATTCGGCAGCAGCCGCGGAGACGGCCGCTGCGATCGAGTCGGTCGCCGCGGTCGAGAGCCAGTCGTGGAACACGCCCGCACCCTCCGACTCCCGCGCCGACGCGGAGACTCCGGCCGAGCCGTCCGCCCACCAGGACGCGGGCGCCGCGCCCTCATACGGCGCGCCCGTGACCGATGCCCCTGTCGACGAGGCCGGCACCACGCATGAGCAGGGTTCCACCTCTCCGGAGTCCCCGACGCCGACCGACGACATCGTGCCCCCGTATGCGAACACCGCGGGTCCCTCCGAAGGTGGTGCACCCTCCTACCCGGGTACCGCAGCCCCCTCGTATCCCCAGGAGTACCCCGCCGCGCCCGCATACCCGGGTTCGGCGGCACCCTCACCCTCGTACCCCGGCGCCGCCGCGTACGCTCCCGCCGGACAGCAGTACGGTGCGCCCGCCGGATACCCGCCCGCATACGGCGCCACGACCCCGGTGGCTCCGGCCCGCCCGTCGGTCCTCGGGCTCGTCGGGCTCGGACTCGCGGCGCTCGGAACGATCCTGTCGTGCATCCCGGTGATCTTCTGGCTCGGATGGCTCCTGCTCGGCGTGGGCTTCATCGTCTCGCTCATCTCGCTCTTCCTCAAGGGCAGGAAGTGGCCCGGCATCTCCGGACTCATCCTCTCGATCATCGGCGCGATCATCGCGGTCGTCATGTTCTTCGTCATCGTCTTCGCGACGGTGTCCGAGGCCGTGCGCGATCTGCCGTCCGCGCCGCCGTCGAGCGATTCCGACACCGGAATCGACGACGGCACGACCGACGACGGCACGGGGTCCGCGCAGGTCGAAGAGGGCACGATCGGCGACACCGTCGCACTCACCTTCCTGGGCGGGAGCGGCGAGATCACTGTCACCGAGGCGCGCTGGGCGACCAGCGACGGCTCGAGCGTCCCCTCGACCAACGGCGGTTACGTGACCCTCGAGACGACGTGGACCGGTGTCGAGGGCACGACGGCCGCGAACCCGCTGTTCACCTCTCTGGAGACGGCAGAAGGAGTCGAGGGTCAGGTCGACTTCTTCGTGACGGGCGCACCGAACGAGCTCCTCGACCCGGGGCAGACGGTCAGCGGCCCGATCACCTTCGACATCGCCCAGAGCGAGTCCTACGTCTTCGTCGTCACTGACGAGGCCGGACGCGACATCGCGCGCATCGACGTCGCTCCGTCGGCCGGCTGAGACCCGAGCGGAACGGCGATCATGACGGTCCCGGCAGGGTGGTACGACGACGGAGCGGGCCGGCAGCGCTGGTGGGACGGCGCAGTCTGGACTGAGCACACCGTGACCACCGAGACGTCGTCCGTGGCGAACACGCCACAGGAGCACGGCCAGCATGCCACGGAGGAGCCCCCGGTCGCCGCATCGGCGGACCCGATCTTCGAACCGCCCTATGCCTGGCGGTCGTCGAATCCCTCCCCCGGGGCCTCCGCAGAGGTGCCGCAGTACGGGCGCGCGTCGATGCCCGCGACCTCGGCAGGCGTCGTCGCCTCCCCGGATGCGACGGCAGGGTTCGGATCGTACGGCCCTGTGCCCTCGAAGGCGAACACGAAGGTCTCTGTGCTCGGCATCATCGGTCTCGGCATGGCCGTGCTCGGAGTGGTCCTCTCGTGCATCCCGCCGATCTCGATGGCTGGTGGGGTTCTGCTCGGGATCGGATTCGTGCTCTCGCTGATCTCCCTGTTCCTCCGGGGTGCGAAGTGGCCGGGAGCGGTGGGCATCGCGGTGGCCGTGCTGGGTGGTGTCGTCGCGATCGCCATGATGCTGCTGACCCTGGGCTCCTCGGGGCTGTCGTCGATCGTGCCGACGTCCACCTCGACCCCTCAGGCGACCCAGAGCACAGAACCCGACGACACCGCCGAAGGCTCTCCCGGCAGCGCGGGAACCGAGACCGTGACGGTCAACGAACTCGAGGTCGGTCACTGCATTCCGCTCATCGAATGGGAGGAAGAGGTGTACGAGCTTCCGATCGTTCCGTGTGACGCGCCGCACACCGACGAGGTCTATTTCATCTTCGATGTGCCAGAGGGCGAATTCCCCGGGGACGAGGAACTGCAGACCACCGCGGCCGAGAGGTGCGACGTCGCTTTCGAGGAGTTCGTCGGCATCCCCTACGCCGATTCGGAGCTCGACAACTACTGGTTCGTGCCGACTGAGTCGTCATGGAAGCGGATGAACGACCGAGCAGTCCAGTGCATCGTGATCAGCTACGACGAGATCACGGGCACCCTCGAAGGCGCCGACCGCTGAGACGAGCGTCGCTCAGTCCTCGTCTTTGCGCTTGCGCCAGCGGATGCCGGCCGAGATGAACCCGTCGAGATCGCCATCGAACACGGCAGCCGGGTTGCCCGACTCGTGTCCGGTGCGGAGGTCCTTCACGAGCTGCTGACCGTAGAGGAAGTACGAGCGCATCTGGTCGCCCCAGCTCGCCGTGATGTTTCCGGCGAGCTCCTTCTTCTTCGCGGCTTCCTCCTCCTTCTGCAGCAGCAGGAGTCGGGTCTGAAGCACGCGCATCGCGGCAGCACGGTTCTGGATCTGCGACTTCTCGTTCTGCATCGAGACGACGATGCCGGTCGGAAGGTGAGTCAGGCGCACGGCGGAGTCGGTGGTGTTGACGGACTGCCCGCCGGGACCCGACGAGCGGAAGACGTCGACTCGGATGTCGTTCTCGGGGATGTCGACCTCGGTCGCCTCCTCCATGAGAGGGATGACCTCGACGGCGGCGAAGGACGTCTGCCGCTTGTCCGCCGAGCCGAACGGGCTGATACGGGCGAGGCGGTGCGTCCCTGCCTCGACCGACACCGTTCCGAATGCGTAGGGAGCGTCGATCTCGAACGTCGCCGACTTGATGCCGGCACCCTCGGCGTACGAGGTGTCGAGAACCTTGACGGGATACTTGTGGCGTTCGGCCCAGCGCAGGTACATGCGCATGAGCATCTCGGCGAAGTCGGTGGCGTCGTCGCCGCCTGCACCCGAGCGGATGGTGATGATGGCGGAGCGCTCGTCGTACTCGCCGTCCATCAGCGTCTGCACCTCGAGCTGATTGATGATCTCGGTGAGCGCGTTGAGCTCGGCGCGCGCTTCGACGGCGGAGTCCTCATCGCCCATCTCGTTCGCCAGGTCGACGAGAACCTCGAGATCGTCGAGTCGACGACCGATGCCCTCGACTCTGGCGAGCGCCGACTGGCGGTGGCTCAGAGCACTGGTCACCTTCTGGGCGCGTTCGGGGTCGTCCCAGAGGTCCGGCACGCCGGCTTCCTCGCTGAGGCGCGCGATGTCGGAGCGGAGGGTCTCGACATCGATGACCTCGCGGATGTCACCGTAGGTGAGTCGCAGGGCCTGGATGTCGGCGGAGAGATCGAGTTCGAGCATGTCGCGTCCAGCCTAACGTGCCGCCCCTGCGGGCGGGGACGGCGTTCGAACGGGAGTAGCGTGAATCGGGTGAGCAGCGCATCCACGGTCCTCAGGCGATTCGGACCGATGGTGTACCTCCCGACCGTGCTGTTCTCGCTCGGTGAAGGCGCGGTGATCCCTCTGATCCCGGTGATCGCTGCGCGGATGGGCGCCGACGTCGCCTTCGCCGCCCTGGTGGCATCCGCCCTCGTCGTGGGTCAGCTGTGCGGCAACCTTCCTGCGGGCTGGGCCGTCGCGCGCATCGGCGAGCGCTTCACGATGGTGATCGCGGGTGCGATAGCGATCCTCGCCGGCGTCGGAATGGTGTTCGCCCCCTCGCTGGGCGTGCTGGCCGCCTCCGTGTTCCTCCTGGGGTTCTGCGCGGCCGCCTTCGGCCTGGCGCGTCATGCGTTCATGACGACGAGGGTTCCCCTCGCGTTCCGTGCTCGCGCGCTCTCGCTGCTCGGTGGCAGCTTCCGCCTCGGAATCTTCATCGGGCCGTTCGTCGCCGCTGGGCTCCTGCAGCTGTTCGGTTCGGAATCAGCCGCGATCTGGTTCTTCCTGGGCTGTCTCGTCGTGATGGTGCTGCTCGTGCTGCTGGGCCCCGATCCCGAGAAGACGATCGCCCCGACGACCCCTGTGCGCACCGCCGCACTCGCGGATGATTCCGGCGAACCGGTCACGGGCTCGATTCCGACGACCGCGCGCGCGGGCATCTTCCGCACGATGTGGCAACAGCGCAGCGTGCTCGGACGACTGGGACTCGCCGCCGCGTCGCTGTCCGCGGTGCGATCGGCACGTCAGGTCGTGCTTCCCCTGTGGGGACTCTCACTCGGACTCGACGCCTCGACCATCGCCCTCGTCGTCGGAATCTCGGGAGCGATCGACTTCGCCCTGTTCTACGCCAGCGGCCAGGTGATGGACAGGTTCGGGCGTCTGTGGGCGGCTATGCCGGCGATGGTGCTGATGGGCGCGGGGTTCCTCGCCCTCTCCTTCACGCACGACCTGGAAGCCGCGGTCCTGTGGTTCGGCATGTTCGCCGCCGTGCTCGGGGTGGGCAACGGGCTCTCGAGCGGCATTCTGCTCACACTCGGCGCCGACGTCGCGCCGAAGAAGGAGCCCGCCGCGTTCCTCGGCTCGTGGCGCACGCTGACGGATGCCGGCGGAGCGGCCGCTCCGCTGCTGGTGTCGGCGATCGTCGCGATCGCGTCACTGCCGATCGCCGCAGCGGCGATGGGTGCGATCGGCCTGATCGGCGCGGGTGGATTCATCCGCTGGATCCCGCGTTTCGTTCCGCGCAGCAGACAGGAGGAGTCATGACCGCTGCCCTCCGCGCAGACGTGCGCCGCCTGGTCGTCGCGGCTCCGTCGTCGACGGATCACGATCGCGATGCCGCGGCCGACTTCGCGACGTTCTTCGCCGACGATCATGGGCCGGTCTCCCGCGACGACGGTCCCGATCACGCGACCGCTTCGGCGCTCGTGTTCGACCGCTCACTCACTCGCACGCTGCTCGTCTTCCACGCCAAGGGGCAGTTCTGGGTGCAGCCAGGCGGACATCTCGAACCCGACGACACCTCTGTGGCGGATGCCGCTCTGCGCGAGCTGCGGGAGGAGACCGGTGTGGACGTCTCCGCCAGCGCGGAACCGCTCGTGTACGACCTCGATCATCACGCGCTGTCCTCGGCGTTCGGTCGGTGCGCATCCCATCTCGACATCGGGATCGGCGTCGTCATCAGCGACGATGCCGACCTGATCGTGAGCGACGAGTCGGAGGACGTGCGCTGGTGGGCGATCGACGCGCTGCCGTCGCAGGTGCCGCAGGGCTTCGCCGGGCGGGTGCGACGACTGCGCGATCGTCTGGTGAGCTGACGTCGCATCCGGCGGAGGTCGCCCTCGTGCAGGTCGACCCGAGCGAACGATCACCCCAGAGCGGTGCGACTCATCCCCGTCGCCTCGAGGCGCACCCCGTCCGTCACGAACAGTGACACGAGCGGCGGATGCCACAGGGTCGAGACGGTCACGCGTGCTGAGTGCCCGTCGGGGCTCGACGCTGAATCGAGGTCCACGGGTGACGGCAGCGCGGCGAGCACTGCGTCGACCTGCTCTCTGACCCCCTGATCGGTGAGGTCCGCCCGTGCCGTCGTTCCGTCCACAGCCAGGGTGAAGCCGTCCGCTCCGGCGAGCGCTGCGGCGTCAGCGATCGCATCCAGCCGCTTCTGCGAGATGTAGAGGTCGGTCGCGCAGACACTCACGAAGATGAGTGCGAGCGCCAGCAGGGCATAGCCGAGCGTCAGCAGCAGCACGCTTCCGTCGTCACCCGACGCTCTCATCCGGTGCCCCACAGGCGAGAGACCTTCTGGACCGCCGACCCCTCGACTCGGATCGCGGCCGCCGAGTCCGATCCGAAGACCGCCGGCATCAGTCGCAGGGACACCGACGCCGTGACCGTGACGGTCACGACCGCGCCGGCCGACGGACACTCCGTCCCGACGGGCACGCACGCCACAGACACCTCGGTCGATTCCTCATCGATGCCGTACTGATCGGTGACGTCGGCGAGCACGAGCTCACTCCGCACTGCTGCAGTGGCGGCATCCGGTGCGAGCACGATCGTGCGCGCGACGTGGCGCGCGGCCGCCCCGACTCCCAGTGTCTGCTCCTGAATCGCGCCCAGCGCGATGATCAGGTAGACCAACGGCACAAGCAGGATGACGCCCACCGTGATGAATTCGAGTGCCGCCGAACCCTCGTCATCGATCATCGAAGGACTCTTCCGGCGCATGCGCCTGCACCTCCAACGCGAAGGGCACCCCGAGCAGCCCGATCACGGGGAGCGTCGTTCGGACGCGCACCTCGATCGTCGCGCGATCCAGTGCCGTCGATCGAACGGCCGTCACATCGTGGGCGTACTCGGCCCCGACCGCGAGGGTGATCGCCGCGCGGGCGCGCTCCACGCCCTGTTCCATGGGCGTGTCTGCCAGGGCCGCGTAGTGGGCCCCTTCGACCGCCGCGTCGTGCACGACATTGCGCACGTAGACGGCGAGCGCGAGCTGCATGACAGCGAGAGTGAGAAGGGTGAGGAGCGTGCCCACGAGCACGAACTCCACGGGACTCGATCCGCGTTCATCGCCGAGAAGGCGCCGCGGTGGATCGACAGTCATCAGGGAGACCTGTCAGAGACCGGAGACGCGTTGGATGGCCTGCTCGAACAGTGCGCTGAGCGCCGGGCCGGCGACCGCCCAGATGAGCACCACGAGACCGGCGGTCATCAGCGTGACCAGCACCCATCCGGGTACGTCCCCCGATTCGTCGCCGACGAGATCGTCCATGAGATCGGGGGTGAGCGAGGCATCCCTGGTGGTGCTCCGTGGTCGAGAGGTGTGCATGTCGTCCTTTCGTGGTCGCTCAGCCGATGCCGAGTCGCAGGATGAAGAGACCGGGGTAGATGGCGAAGAGCACGGACAGCGGGAGGATCAGGAAGACGAGCGGGCACGGCAATGGGTAGTAACCTTTCTGCATGGAACTCACCCCCGCAGCGAGCTACGCACGCATCAGCGAGAAGGTAGCTGCCCGCGACAAGGTGGCCGACCAGCACACACAGAACGAGCAGCACGCCGCCGCACGTGGCTACCGCATCGTGGCGCGCTACACCGATGACGGCATCAGCGCACTTGGGCACAAGGAGCGCCCCGACTTCGAGCGGATGCTTGCCGATGCCGAGGTGGGCGCGTTCGCCGTTATCGTCGCCACAGAAGAGGAGCGCCTAGCGCGCAACGTCGAAGAGAAGCTGGAGTTGCACGCCGCGTGCGAGGTCGCAGGGGTCGTATGGGACACGGCTCGTGATGGCTACGTAGACCCGGCTACCGACTCCGGTGAGTTCATGTCCACCGTGCGTGCTGCGATGGGCCGCATCGAGTCGAAGCGTAAGGCCCGCCGCCAGCGTGCCGCATCCGATGCACGCGCTGCGGATGGCCTGCCCACCGCGCGCCCCGGATACGGATACCGACGTGAAGACAGCTGCGACGTCGTCGTTGAGGCCGAGGCTGTCGTCATCCGTGAGGCAGCACGCCGGGTGCTGGATGGGGACTCCCTGCGGAGCATCGCCACCGACTTCAATGCGCGCGGCATCCCTTCCCCTGCTGGTGCGCCGTGGCAAGGCATTACGCTGCGTCAGCTCATCCGCCGTCCGTCGCTTGCTGGACTCCGCACCCACCGGAGCAAGGTGGTCGGCAAGTTCAATCCCGAGGCGCACCCGGCGATTCTCGATGAGGATACGCACACACGACTAGAGGCACTGCTCACCGACCCCAGCCGAGCACAGGGCACGGGCGGTCGCACTCCGGTGCATCTGCTGTCGGGGCTGGCTGTGTGCGGTCGGTGCGGCGGGCGCATAAAGCGGCTACCCGGGTGGACGCCGAAGCCCGGGCAGAAGTCCAAGCCGGTAAAGGCCGCGTACGCATGCGGCGAATGCCACAAGGTGCGCCGCATCCAGGAGCCGGTCGACGAGTTCGTGACCGAGGTTATCCTCCGACGGCTCGAGCAGCCCGATGCTAGCCAGCTCTTCAGTCAGGGTGATGAGGGTGCTGCGCAGGAAGCCCGCAACGCGATAGAGGTCATCGACGCACGGCTCGCGACAGCCGCGGATCAGTTTGCCGAGGGCGTGCTGACCGGCGACCAGCTACGCCGCATCACCGAGCGGCTGCGGGCCGACCGCGCGGCGCACGAGCGCACCGTGGCCGAGTCCATGCCTGCTCGCGTGCCAATGCGAGTGGTGGGGCCGTTGGCTCGGGAGACGTGGGCGGGCCTGCACATCGATAGTCAGCGGGCCATCATCGACGCGCTCGCCGTGGTAGTGATCGAGCCGCAAGGTAGCGGTCGGTCCTTCGACCCGAACCTGATCCGCATCGACTGGCGCTCGTAGCGGGGGTCTCTGCGCCCGTCGCTAAGCGTCGCGCTGGGTCGCCAACGGCACCCTCCCGACCCCAACTACTACCCGGAGACCCCCAACGACGCTGGGGGTCGCAGAGAGCCCCGCAACAGAAAACCCCAGGTCAGAGAGCAAGAATCTTGCCTAGCCGTAAAACCCCAGATCAGAAGGGAAAATGCGGCCATATTGGGAATCCCCCCCTCCCGCAAGGCATAACGCAACTCGCCAGTTGAACTGGGCTTTTCCCAAGTCTTTTGGCAGCCCCGCAGCGGCGAGGGCAAGCTTGTGTTCAGCATGAGAAGCCAGAACCGAACCCAGTGGTCTACCAACCCTGCCACCGACCGCGACCCAGATGTCGTCGCTCGGGGCAGGTGCCGGTGCGTCCTGGTGCAAGGGTGGCTCACTGAGGATGGATGGCTGCTGCGTCCGGTTTTGACGCGAGGCGTCCGCGAGGAAGCCAAAACGCTGACTCGCCAGTACGACTCCATCCTCCTGGAACGTCGAGTAGGCGATTGGGATGACCCCAGCCCGCTCAGCGTTTGGTGCCGTCACGGTGTAAGCACACCGAACGTCGCCGAGGCTGCGCAGCGTTGGCGTCCTCGCATGCGCACCGCTGCCTGACGTAGCATTGTCCCAGCAGTAACTCAATATCACTCGTTAGCGCTGTAGAGCCAACTAATCTCGCAAGGTCATGTCGAGAAGAGCCCAAAAGGGGTATCTTCACCATGTCCTCCAAGCTCCAGACGTCATCGAGTGCTATCGCTCGTGCACGACGCTCGCGTAACCCCGAAGCCGAGGTTGAGGCCCGCCGCAACCACGCATTCTCGACTATTGAGGTCGCGATTGACCGCGCGCTTGCCGTTGCCCCTCCACTGAATCAGCAGCAAATCCGTACACTGTCGCGCCTCTTGCGCGGAGGTCAGAGATGAGCCGCCGCTGGCAGCGGGTCGACCTCCCGTCCAAGACCTGGCTGTCCGAGTCTGAGGCGATGGACGTGCTGCGGCGCGGCGCCGATCCTGCCTGGTTCGAGCCTGCGTATCAGCGCGCAGTCGTCATCCCTCACAGACCCGAACGCGCATACAGGTATGGACTCATCCGCATTTACGGCGACCCCGCCGCGCCCGAAGCGCATGACATCCAGCTGTTCTGGGATCGGGAGGGGCTGTCAGGGGCGCTCGAGGTTCAGTGGTCAGACCTCATCCAAAACACCCGCCCGGGCGAGCCTCGCCTGCCGTACGACGTGTTCTTCTTCGAGTTGGACCAGTCGCCGCGGCTATACCTCGTGATCGAGCAGGACGAAGACGACGAAGGCGAGGACGACGAGTGAGCGCCGTAGAAATCGCTCTGAGCCTGGCATCGGTCGGGTGGCATGTATTCCCCTGCTCCCCCGAGGGAAAGCCGCTGGTCCCGTGGAAGGACGGCGCAACCACCGACCCGGAAACCATCAAGAAGGCGTTCCGTCGGGATGACCGACGCATCGGCGTTCACTGTGGGCGTAGCGGTCTGCTCGTGGTGGACCGCGACCGGAAGGGCGGCAAGGACGGCTTCGAGAGCCTGAGGCACGCGGGCCTCTCCCTTCCGCGCACATTCCATTACAAGAGCCGAAGCGGTCGCGGCAGGCACGACTACTACGAAGCTCCCGAGGGCGTCGATTGCACCATCGCCGCGAACGTGCACGACATGGCCGGTGTGGATATACGCGCAGGCGTCGGCATGATCATTTACAACGGTCCGGAACTCACCGAGGCACCGACACTCGCACCGGCTCCCGAATGGGCCGTCATTCACCGCAAGGAGCGCGGCTACGAATCCATCGTGTCACTCGAGGACTGGCTCGCTGACGAGTACAAGCCCGAGCCGACATTCAAGAGCCGGCACCTGGCCGAGGCGGTTCCTCTCGAAGGCGTCGGTGACGGTGACCTGCTGCCGCTCGTGACGCCTATCGTGTCGAGCCTCAAGCGGCGCTACGGCAGGCGTCGGACGTTCGAGGTCGCCCGCGAGCGGTACACCCGCAACTATCCCGACTACGGCGACGCATTCGATCAGGCATGGACGAAGGCCATCGCGAGGGTCGAGCACGACTGGGAAGAGCCGCGCGCGCCGACCGCCGCGGTCGACGAGCGAGGGGGTAAGCCCACCGAGCGGAACAAGGGGCGGAAGCTCAATCTGGTCGACCTCAACGACATCGACGAGGAGCCGATCTACTGGGTGATCCAGGACCTGATCCCGCTCGGCACCCTGACGATCCTGTCCGGCACCGCCGACGTCGGCAAGAGCACCCTGTTGGCGGCATGGGTGACTCAGATCATGAGTGGCACCGCAGAGGGCGACCTCGACGGACCTGCAACCGTGTTGACCGCCATCGGTGAGGACGATCTGGGTCGCGTACTCAAGCCGCGGATGAAGGCCGCTGGTGCCGACCTCAGTTCCGGACGCCTGCAGGTCATCAGCATCACCAACGATGGACGCGACACAGCGTTGCAGCTCGCGAATGATCTGGACTCCATCCGGCAGGCCGTGATCGATACCGGTGCGCGCGTGCTCGTGCTCGACCCGATCATCTCTTACGTAGAAGGTGACCCGAACGCAACCAAGGATGTGCGCGCCGCACTCGATCCCATCCGCGATCTGGCGACCGAACTCAATATCGCGATCATCGCCGTTCACCATCACAAGAAGGGCATAGGCAACGCGGCGGAGAAGCTGTCCGGCTCTCACGCCTGGAGGGACGCATCACGGTCTCACATCCTTGTGGTGAAGGACGAGGACACGGGCGTGCGGTTCGCCACCGTAGAGAAGGGCAACTACACCGGCAAGCGACTGTCGTTCTCGTTCGAGACGGAAAGCGTCGTTCATCAGAACGCGCGGGGTCAGGACATCAAGACGGCGCGTGTGATCAACCTCCAAGGATCCACGACCACCGCTCACGACCTGCTGGCGAGGGCCGCCGAGATGACCGGCACCAACAGCGAGCTGATGCAGGGCATCGTGCACTTCGTCAGCAGTCAGCGGGTCTCCGTGACCACATCCGAAGTATCCGAGGCCCTCGGCGAGGATCCCAAGAAGGTGAAGGTGTACCTGAACCGTGCGTATCTCAAAGGACAGATCGCCAAGGCGTCTCGAGGCACGTATCACTCTCTAGCTGGCGTGGACATCCAGGCCGAGAGCGCGAAGAGGGCGAAGAAGTGATCCCCGTGTCCGCCGCGGAAAAGGTAACAACACCACGCGTAGGGTGCCCCGGCGTTACCTGCGTTACCTTGCCCCCTCGCGAAGGTAACAAAGGTAACTCAGGTTACGCCGGGGCACTGCACGCGCGAGGCGTTACCTTGCGGTCTCGTCGCGGTCGAACGACCCCATCCGGGCAAAACGGGGTCCGGCTTGTGTGGACATTTCACACGCACAACAGGAAGAGGCCGCTGTGAACCCTGAAGACGCATGGGACGCCCTCAATTCCGCACTGGAGCACATAGCGCCACTTTGCAAGGGGCAGGCACTCTTCACCGCCGACCGCCTGTCAGACGACGAACGGGCGCTGTGCGAGTCGACCTGCACTAGGTGTGCCCTCTTCGACCTCTGCGACGCCTACGCGACCGCCGCGAAAGTCGATGCGGGCTACTGGGCCGGGGTCGAGCGTTCACCGAAGCGGCGCATCACCCAGAGCCGTCGATCTCAACCATCAACCACCGCACCGGACGGTATCCGGCAACCATCACCGAAGTAAGGAACACATCATGGCTAAGTACACCGCAGCATCCGTGGAGACGTCCCTCCCCAAGGCGCAGGCAGGCTTCAAGGAGCGCGCGATCGCCGTCAAAGCGGCACACAACTCGACTAAGCAGACGATCAAGGCCGACCCCATGACGTCCGACCTCGCAAAGAGGGACAAGCTCGAAGCCCTCACCAACGACACCCGGTCACAGCTCGACGCGATCAAGGCCGAGCAACTGTCGTACGAGGCTTCGCTCCGGTCCAGCCTGGAGAGCCAGTTGCGCGGGAACCAGCCCGCCGACGCGAACAGCGTGCTGCTCCGTCGCGACGCCGCCGATCGGGTGCGCCGGATTCAAGACAAGCAGGAGGCGCAGGACGTGCTGAACGACGCCCTGGCCAACGGTGACGAGTCGATGGCCCACGCGATCGGCACCCGTGCTCGCAACTCCGCATGGCTCGACGTGGCCGATGTCTACCAGGCCGCATACCCCGACACCGCGGACACTGCGTCGGCTCTCTCCTTCGTGGAGGCGAACACCAGCGGCGGCGCATACAACCTCAGCAATAGCGCAACGTACTCGTCGCCGCTCGACTGAGCTCACTGACCCTCACCCACGCTGGGCTTGGGTAACCCAGCACCAAGAGACTCCTGGTCACGAGCCGGGAGTCTCTTGTATGTCGGCGGCGGCGGCGCATTTGGCACGAAGGGCCACCTTCAGGCAAAGTTCAGCTTGCTCGAACATCTGTTCGATTCGCGTTTGCGCAAAAGGAGAACATCATGGCCACCAAGAACTCCACGAAGGACATCGAGACCGTCGAGCACGTCGAGGCCGCGGACCTCCTCCAGGTCGTCAACGACGGCATCATGCAGGTGATCGACGCGCACAGCATCAACGTGCAGAAGAATCGCTACAAGGCGATGCGGGCTATCGCCTGGCAGGCGTTCATCGAGAGCATCGAGGCCGGCGACTTCGATGCACTGGTCAAGCGTGCCAGCGCCAACGCGGGCACGCTCCCCTCAGGCTGGGAGATCAAGCCTCCGACCAAGCCCGCGCCGAAGGCGACCCCGGCCAAGGCACCTGCGAAGAATGCCGCGCGATGACCACGATGATCGGCTACTTGCGGGTGTCCACCGAGGAGCAGGCCACCAGCGGCCTCGGGCTGGAGGCTCAGCGCGACACAATCCAGCGCTACGCCGTCGCACACGACTGGGACGTGGTCTGGTACGAAGACGCAGGCCTCAGCGCCAAGTCTCTCGCCAGGCCTCAGTTGCAGGCCGCGCTCGACCGGCTAGGTGTACCCCTGAAGCGCCGGGACGTTGACGGCATCGTGGTCGCCAAGCTCGACCGCTTGAGCCGTAGCGTCGTCGACTTTGCCGGAGTGCTGGATCTCGCCCGCGCCCGGAAGTGGGCACTCGTCGCTATCGACCTTGGCGTGGACACCTCCACTCCGACCGGCGAGCTAGTCGCTAACGTGATGATGTCCGTCGCCCAGTGGGAGCGCCGCGTGATCGGTGAGCGCACGTCTGCCGCCATGCAGGCCGCGAAGCGCGCTGGCAGGCACATGGGTCGCTACTCGACGCTCCCCGAGGCGACGGGTGCACGTCTGCTGGAGCTTCGAGCCGTGCACAGCCTTGCAGCCACGGCTGACGGACTGAACGCCGAAGGCCTCACCACGGCGACGGGCCAACCGTGGACCGAAAATTCAGTCTGCAAGGTGCACAAGCGCATCGGTTCATGAACACGATGCGTACTGGTTGGCCCCGTCGCATCGGATCGCAAGAAGCGGCGAGGGTGTGACGTTCTACAGCGGTTCGATCAGTCGGCGCTCTTCGACAGACCGTAAACCTAGCTGCGTTATATGGGCTGCATCGTCAGCGAGAGTGATGAGGTAGTCGTCGTGCAACGCGCGAAGAACGCGACTCGGGTTCTTGCGCATATTTACCGGGAGCCACGAGTTCAGTAGTTTGCGGCTGAGCGGGCGGTCGCCCCACCAATACAGAAGCACCAGCATGTGGTCCGCGTGGCCCAGTGTCTTTAGGATTCGAGGCTTGCCGTCAAACTCCTGAATCATGGGCACCTCGCGTCGAACCAAGGCCTCGATGATCTGCTGGGCCTCCGCCGCTGAAACGCTGTGATACAGCCTGACTAGTTCGGCGAGGATCCAGTCAAGGACAGCAATAACGATCGACGCGTCCTGCATGCTCGGATCGATACCATCGCTTAGATGTGCGGTGTTCCGCTTGTTGCGGATGTCGTAGACGACGCGGACCGCGCGCGGTAGATGAAGTCTGACGCTCTCCGGGAACGAACCGGCAGGAAGTTGTCCAAGCCTCGTTATGACCGTGTCAGCCTTGAACTTTGGGTCGGCAAGAGGCGTGTACCCGCCAGTCGTCTGCCACTCCAGGATGCGCAACACCGCTTCAGAGAAACGACCGCCCTCGACGGCGTTCGGGCGAAAGTCTCCAAGGTGAAACCTGCGTTTCGCACTCACGAATGCCTGCAGCGTCTCGGCAGCGAGTGTGGCGGGCACCCCCGCGGACACTAACCCCTGCTCGACTGAAGCGAGGTCTACAAGCTGCGCCAAACTCGCTTACTCTTTCGTCTTGCGAGCAACGTTCACGACGGCTCGCAGTGCCGTTTCGATTTCGCTGGACTTGATTCGGAGAACGCGGCTGCTCCCCGAACCAGATAGCACTGTCCCGGGAGCCGAGGCCATGTGAGTGAAGAAGTTCTTCTTGTCGAAGCACTTCAGGCGGGTGCACTCCGCGCGAATCAGTTCGACTGACACCAACGGTTCATCAGCGGCGTAGTGGTATGCAGCAGCAATTGCTGTCGCGACCGCCTTGGCTTTAGAGGCCGTTGACTCGCCAAGCTTGCGGCCTGCGACGTTCAGGTGGGCCGTTCCATCCGCGTCGAAGAAGAAGACCTCGACGAGCTCTGCGATATCAACGCCGGACTCGTCTGCAAACTTGTGGATGAGCGCCTCAGTGTCGACCTCCGCCACCTCCGCCGGTCCTTCCGTTGCGGCTTCGGCACCTGCACCGGTTTCGTCTACTCGCGGGGGTGTGCGACGCGGTGCGTTTGCCCCCTTTAGGAGAGCGACGGCTTCGCGAAACGCAACTTCATAGAGACCCTCGGGAACTCCTGACGCCTGCACGGCAGACCACGCCTTCGTCAAGATATCGCTGGCTTCCATCGGACCTCCGTAGCTCGGGTGCCTGATTGTCCCACTAATGAGCCATCATCAGCCGGTTCGACACGCCGCGCAGGTACCCGCGGGGAGACGCCGCGACCGGCGCTACGCTTTCGCCATGCGCGAGTCGAAGGGCGTCGTCGAGCACTCGACGCGGTTGCTCGCATGAGCGGAGTTGAAGAATGCGTATCCCTGAGGACATGGTGGGCTTCCGCGGCGACCCGAAGTGGCGCGACATGTCGGACTACCTTGTGCACTTCACCAAGCGAGACGCGCTACTAAACATCCTTGATGCTGGCCACGTGGAGGCCCGCAATCAGTTTGGCTGGGGTCGCAATGATGGAGCGACATCCCACCTACGAATGTCGACCTGTCTCAGCGAGGTCCCAGTGGATCAGATTGAGCGTATTGCCTCACGTCGCGGCCACTACGGGATCGGCTTCCGACGCGACTTCATCCAGAGCCTTGGCGGAGCGCGCGTCTGGTATGCCGAGGAGCCCCAACGGACGCTCCTATTCGAGACGTTCGGACCGCTCTATAGGACTGATACAGCACGTGAGAACGGCTTGTGGAAACTAACCCCCTTCATCGACGACGTCACTCCGGGTTACGACTTCACATGGGAGCGGGAGTGGCGGGTACCGGGCGGCGTGCGATTCGACCTCTCCGATGTGCAGTTCCTCGTGCTGCCGCGTGGCGAGGACAAGGAGCTGTTCCGCAACCCGGCTCCTGATGTTCCGCTCCTC
Organism: Microbacterium sp. NPDC079176; assembly: GCF_040686675.1. Taxonomy (NCBI): domain Bacteria; kingdom Bacillati; phylum Actinomycetota; class Actinomycetes; order Micrococcales; family Microbacteriaceae; genus Microbacterium; species Microbacterium sp. NPDC079176. The sequence goes on along the minus strand of NZ_JBFBLM010000003.1, from coordinate 569,144 downwards.
AGTCCTCAAGGGATGGAGTTCTGGACGGATGCCTGGAACGCACTAGGGAACGATCAGGACCGATACGTCGATAGATTCCTGCGGGTGTACGCCAACCCCTCCGACTACCTCACGTGGGATCACGAGGACTACGACTACCAGTGGCCGGTGGAAGGGCAGGATTCCGCCGAAGCCGTCGAGGACGTGTTCGACACCGAACTCGATTACGACGCGAAGGCGGAGTTGGCCGCACGCCTTGACGGCATCTCCGCCATGTGGTTGAACATCAGAGCGTTCGAGGAGTGGGTGGCAGACGCAGACCTGGGAATCTAGGGGATTTTACCAAGAAGCAAACGCCTGAAGGGGACCCTTCGGGCAGTGCGTCACTCCTCCGGGACGGAGGCGTCGGGAGCTGCGCCAGGCAGATACGTGTCGCTCGTAGCTACGTATCGCAACGGCGCGACGTCGATGAGTGGTGCCACGCGCAGCCAACTCCAGAGGTCTCCCGCCAGGTCCACAAGTGGCTCGACGTTGGTTTCCTCGCTCGGCAGATACATGGCCACGCCGGTCGCGATATGAACGTCGGTTCGCGGTTTCTCATCAGGGACCTGATAAGCCAGATAGAACTTCTCAGCAACGGTCAAGCTATTCGGCCAAACGGAGCGAGGGAGGGCCTGCAACGCCTCATCGAAGGTTCTGTGCGCCGCCTGCCATGACACATCGGTGCTTGCCGCGACGATGAAGGACTTCAGTTCGTGCCGGTCATTGTCCTTCTGGGCAGGTTCGACGCTCATTCCGCCACCGCCACCGACTACGAGATAGTTCTGCCCGCCTCCTGTTCGATCCAGACGCTTCACACTGCCAGCGTTGCGGATAGCTTCGAGCAGGGTGGACCGGTTCAGACTCGACTTCACTTCGATTACGGCAGCTACGGCCTCGACAGGGAAGTAAAACGCCCCGCCAACTTGAAACCTTGGGTGATAATCGCGGCGCACGATGATGAGGTCCTGCTGGCGACTCTGCTCACCATGGCTGTCGATGATGAATCCCGTAGCAACATCGAAACCGGTAGGAACGATCTCAGCCAAGTACTGGCGCAGCACCTCCTCCCGCGCGCGCCCCCGTTCGCCGGGATGGGTAACCAGGTCGGCGGTGCGCATCCGCTCGATAGCTTCCCGGGCGTGTGCTTCGATGATGCGACGAGGAATAGAGGACTGCGCCGGTTCGGAGTCGGTCATGCGCTGTGCTCCGCGAGGAGGTCGGCGGCTGGCACGTCGAGCGCCCAGGCGAGCTTCTGGATGATGTCGAGCGTTGGGTTCCGTGTGCCGCGCTCAATTCCGGAGACGTACGTGCGGTCGAGGTTAGCGCGATGAGCGAAGTCCTCCTGCGACCAGCCGTAGCCAGTTCTGAGCTCGCGCACGCGCGCACCGAAGGCGGCGCGATGGGATGGAACGGGCATGTATCCACGGTTTCGCTAAGGTGACAATGAGTCCACGGACTATGAGTCACATAACGAGGGAGCGTCACCGATGTCCGAGCAGTCACTACAGCCCCCAGCATCTGCACCGAAGAAGGCGTGGTACATGAAGTGGTGGGTCTGGCTGATCGCGGCAGTTCTTGTCCTTGGCGGAATCAACGCCTTGATCAATCCGAGCGGTGACGTGGACCCCGCGGCGACACCTCAGCCAGTGCAGACCGCCACGGCCGAGCCAACCGCGTCTGAGCCTCCGGCTGCACTGGCCCCGCTCGATTTGGAGCGCTTCCTCACCGATTCGGGCGTCGCCTTCGATAGCGCCACCATGTCTGCGGGCAAGGCGTACATCTACGTGCCGACCGAGACGACCAATGAACAGGCTCAGCAGATCGCCAACGATGCGATGTTGTACATCTGCGATCATGCTACACAAGCTGGCGACAGTTCCCCTGCTGCCAACCGAGTAGAAGTCTCTGACGGTGTCAGTCCCACCTCGCCGGACTACAACGCTGCCGATCATCCCTCGGGCTTCGCCGCCCAGGACGTCTGCGAAGGCTGAGGCCTTCCTCCTGCAGGTTGGCTAAACTAACGGCCAAACAGCAGACTATGAGTCACATCACCCACAGGAGCGCCATGTCCAGCACAGCCAGGCTCAGCACGACCCTCGCCGCACTCACGCTAGCCGTGACTGTGCTGGCCGGGTGCACCGCGCCCCAGGCGACTGATCCGTCGCAGAAGCCTGATTCCAGTCCAGCGCAGAAGCCCAGCACCGCCGGGCCTGACGCGGATGCAGGCCTCCCAGGCGGCTACGTGGACGTCGGCCATGGAACCTCTGTCCCTGCGGGCAGTCCCGACGGTTGCGAGACACCGGCGTACATCCACATCGGCGGCATGAGCGCGGAAGTGACTGGGGAAATCGTGGATCAGGGTGCACGCGACTTCGCAGCGGGCACGGTGGGCCTCGACGACGAGGGCAACATCGTGTCCTACACCGTTGCGCCCGGTGACGTACCGACTGCGATCGGCGAGCGGTTGTGCATCTACAACGGAATAATGCTCGCGACACTCAACCACACACGGACAATTCATCCTGACCAGGTGCTGCGACTCGATCCCGACCCCACTGTTCCGTGGGTGCCGTACCACAACCCCGACGAAGCCGAGGCGGGATTCCAGCAGATTCCGTACCAGGAAGCCATCGAGGCGATGGGCCGCGCTGCCGACACGGGCGACGTGGACACGATGCGCGGCATCTGGAACGACAAGCTGAAGGCCATGTTCACGAATCCGGCAGTCATCGACCAGATCCAGGCCGCGCTTGATGTCGGCGACCTCGACGTGCTGAACCAGATGTTCTCGTAGCGCCACAGGAGGGCACCAACCCCACAGCGACAGGTGCCCGAGAGCCTCGATAGCCTTGCCGTATGGCGTCTTTCTCTGAGCGAACCGGGCACCGAGCCACTCGTGCACTAGTGCAGTCGGACGATCTCGATACGGAGACTCGAACCGAGTTGTGGAACGTGCTCGTTCTGCTACAAGAGACCTTCCGCAAGAGGGGCTCGATCGATCCAGCCCAAAAGAAGATCCTTGATGCTGTCTGGGAGAGGCAGTTCAAGCGGGCACGCGATGAGCGCCCCAGCGATATGGGCGTGTGGTCGCTCATAAAGAAGCAAGTTCTGAGCGCTGAGTGGTTCGACGTGCTCGATTTGATCGAGGCGATCGTCAAGTACATGAACATGTACCCGAGCGGCTACGACAGCGGCCTTTCAAAGGTGCTTGCAGAGGCCTACAACAGCCGATTCGAGCACTACCTCGTCGGCTACCGATTCATCGGAGAAGAAGTTACACCGATCGATTCCTCCGCCGAAGCGGGGGCGGTTACCACCGCTTCCAGTGATGTGGCATCAATCGCGGGGGCACGACACCACCTGGGGCGCGCGATCGAACTCCTGGCTGACCGACAGAACCCGGACTATCCGAACTCGATCAAGGAGTCAATCTCGTCCGTCGAGGCGGTAGTCAAGAAGGTAACGGGCGAGGGAACGCTCGGCTCTGGGCTAGGAAAGCTCGAGTCCGCCGGACTTACGATCCATCCGGCGCTCAAGGGCGCATGGCTCAAGATGTACGGCTGGACCTCAGACGACGACGGGATCCGCCACGGCGGGATTGAAGCCGCCAACGCAGACCAGGCCCTTGCCAGGTACGTACTGGTGACCTGCTCTGCATTCGTCTCGTACCTGATCGAGGAGGGTCGGAAACGAGGACTGCTCCAGTAGCCCTCCATCGCGCTAGACGCCTTGCAGCCCCATCCAAGTGGCAATTGCGATCACGGCTATACCTGCGACGACGGTCACCACGAACGTAGCGGTGTGGTCACGCCAGGTTCGTGAAAGCCACGAGCCCTGGAGTTCCCCAATGGATGGAGGGGTGCTCGTCGTCGTATCCCCCACGGCGACTGATCCAACCGAACCGTGATTGTTGCCAAGGACGCCGACATTCACGTTTCCGCTGAACACGTTCGTCTGTACTGAGTGCGGCGGAACGGCCTCGGGACTAGCGGCCAACCCTTCCCGTTCTAGTGTCTGACTTTCGGCGGACAACTTGGCGTGAAGAGCGTCAATCATCGACTTGTCGGAGCCTTCAAGCTCAACAATCAAGCTCGCGCTCTTGAAGTTCTCTCCCATGAACATAGAACGCAGCCGAACCACAACGTCAGAAAAGACAATCGTCTCGGTCCTGAACCACTCCAACTGGCGTTCGTCTGCGCCCTCTGGGGGTCTTACTCCTCGCCGAAAGGAGAATCGGGCGCTTATGTCTGACGGCCGGATGTGGTGCTCGCGAGCGGCCGCGCGAGCCGCCTCAAGATCCTCGCGCTCAACAGACGAGCCCTCATCATCCCTAACAGACACGCCATCCTGCACAGCGAATCCGTCGAACTGCGCGAGCGCAGCGTGTATGTAAGGAAACAGGTGTTGCGTCACGTTCCACACATCGTCGTTCGTGCTGACGCTGAAGCTCACGCTTCTCTTAAAGTTGTCGGCCACCGCTACCCCTCTCCGTCATGAGGGTACCGGCGTTTGTCAGTGTTCCCACGCCGCCTGGCTGACTCATCGTTGGCCTCACTGCGTTTCACTTGGGCGGACGGCAGATCGACATAGACGTGGCATGCCTGGCAGAACCACCAAGCCGCGCGTGGTTCCATCCGCTCCAGACACTTCGGGCAGTTTGGTGTCGCGAAGTCGAGGTCATCCATCAGCAAGGTGTAAATCCAATCTTGCGCGGGAGGAGCATCAGGATCTCCTTCCGACCGGCCTGTTCGATGAGGACCCGCTTGGCGTCCTCGCGAGCGTCCCCCGCCTGCGCATGCAGGACGGCCGAGAGCGGTGCGCCATGCTCGAGCGCGGCGGTCACCTGGTCGATCGCACGGGAGAGCCCCGGAAGCTGCAGTCGCGCGGCCATCTCCGTGAGCGCGTCGGCGAGCGGCGACCCCGTGCCGACAGCGAGCACCACGCGGCGGAACTCATCGGTCAGTTCGCCGGAGCCGACCGCGGCCACCCGACGCAGCGAGTCCAGGAAGCCTTCACCCGCCGACAGGCACAGCGCGAGGAACTCGAGAGTGGTCGGCAGCTCGTCGGTCAACCGGGCGCGACGCGAAGCGACGCGAGCCGTGAGCCGCATGTCGTATGCGAACCCCGCTGCGGCTCCGAGGATCCCGGGCAGCAGGGCGATCGGCGGGCTCATCCGGCCCGTGATGGCGAACACGATGACAGCGATCGAGCCGATGACGATGCCGACGAGCACCCAGCCGAGCTGACGCCCGCGGAAGGCCCCCTGCTCCAGAGGAATCCCCGCCTGCTCGATCCTCCGATGCAGAGCGTCGCCGCCGCCCACAAGGCGTTCGAAGAGCACACGTGACCGAAGCCAGAATGCGCGGTCACCTGCGGAGAGCACGCCGACTCGCGGGAGCGCGTTTCCGGGCAGGTCTTCATCGGCGACCGCATCGCGCACATAGGGCGCGATGCGCAGAGCCAGCGGCGCTGCCGACCACCGTGGAAGCGACGCGAGTATGCAGAGCAACCCCATGCCGAGTGTTCCGCCGCCGAGCACGGCGACAGCGATCGCGGACATCGGGTTCACCCGAACCACCGCCCCGGCTCGGGGAGCCGACCGATACGGATCATCAAGCGATAGGCGATCACCGACACGGCAGCTCCCGCGCAGATCACCAGCATCCCTTCACCGGTGCCGTAGGCGGCCGCGCCCTCGGGGCGCAGCACCAGCAGGCCGAGGATCACCCACGGCGCGACGGCACCGAGCACGGCAGCGCCTCGGATCCATGACTGTCTGGCTTCGACCTCGCCGCGCAGCACGGCGTCCGCGCGCACCGACGACGACAGCGCGCGGAGGACGCCTGTGAGCTCGGTGCCGCCGACCTGTCGCGCCATGCGGAGCGTCTCGATGATCCGATCGGCGATGGGATCAGCCAACGCCACCTTCAGCCGGTCGAGGCTCGTCTCGAAGCGGCCGGTGGCGCGCAGGTCTCTGGCGAACACGGCGAAGGCCGGCCGCATCATCGTCGGCGATGACTCGGCCAGACTCGCGACGGCGTCCGGCAGTGACAGTCCGACACGGATGGATGCGATCAGCAGGTCACAGACGTCGGGCCAGAGCTGGCGACGAAGTCTGCGCAGCCGGAGGCGTCGGGAACGCACGAAGACGATCGGCACGACGGCCGCGGTCGCGCCTGCCAAGCCCGCGAGGACCGGGATGGCTGTGAAGAGCCAGACAGAGGAAGCCGCGGCGAGCGCGACCGTCAGCATCACCAGCAGGAGCGTGCGCGGGCTGACAGATGCCATGCCGCCCTCTTCGAGAAGGCGAGTCAGACGTCCGCGGTGCCGGACCCTTCCTCCGTCTTGAGGCGGGGGCCAGAGCCACGGCGATGCGCACAGCAGCAGACCGGCCGCGAGCATCGCACCGAGCAGGACCGTCACAGAGTGCCTCCGCGACGCCACGCCGTCTGTTCAGTGGACGCCTCGTCGCCGCGGATGTACACGGTTCGCGTGATGATCCGGCCGTCGACCACCGCGCCCGTCGGCGCGATGACCTCGTGCACCCGTCGCACTCCGGTGTCGTCACGCACGCAGTGCACCACGAGATCGACCGCGCCGGCGAGGGCCGGCGCGATGAACGATCGATCGATGTTCCGTCCCGCGAGGAGCGGCAGAAGCGTGAGCTTGTCGAGCGCCTCGGCCGCGGAGTTCGCGTGCACGGTCGCAGCACCCGGCACCCCCGTGTTGAGTGCGAGGACGAGGTCGAGCGCCTCCGCATCTCTGACTTCGCCGACGACGAGGCGATCGGGTCGCATCCTCAGCGCCTCCTTCACGAGCCTGCGCAGCGTGATCTCCCCCGTTCCCTCCAGACTCGCCTGACGCCCCTGCAAGGACACGACATCCGGCCCCTGCACCGCGAGCTCGAAGGTCTCCTCGACGGTGATGATCCGCTGACGGTCGGCGCACGAGTCGAGCAGCGCACCGAGGAAGGTGGTCTTGCCTGCGTGGGTGGCACCGGACACGACGACGCTCCTGCCCGCGCGCATCGCGTCACGAAGCATCGCGGCCAGGTCCGGAGTCAGCGCCCCGTGGTCGACGAGCGCCTCGAGGCTTCGATACCGGGGCAGGAACTTGCGGATGTTGACGGACCACGATCCGCGGACGACATCCGCGATCGCGACATGCAGTCTCGACCCGTCGGGAAGAGACGCATCCACGAACGGCTGACTGATGTCGACACGGCGCCCTGTCGACTGCAGCATCCGCTCGATGAGATCGCGCAACGACGATTCCGTGAGACGCATCTCGATCCGCTCGGCGACCCCTCCGCGTGCGACGTGGATGCTCTCGGGGCCGTTGAGCCAGATCTCCTCGATCTCAGGGTCGTCGAGGAGCGACTGCAACGGCCCGAAACCGCTGACCGCCGCGAGCACGTCACGCACGCATGCTGCTTCGTCGTCGATCACCGCCGCGCCCCGCGCCAGCGCCAGATCGTTGAACTTGCGCACCTCGGCGAGCGTGACCGAGCGCGCTGCCGAGGAGTCGAACGTCGGGTCCGTTCCTTCGGCGCGGAGCCGCTGACGAACGCGCTCGGCGACGAGGACGGAGGGCTGGATCACCCGAGCATCCTCGCAAGGATCGGGTGACACGCGCCGGAGTTATCCACAGCGGCGGCGGTGCTCCTGCGGGCGGATCCCCAGCAACGCACGATCCCCCGATCAGTAGACTTATCCCAGCGCGCGGGAGTGGTGAAATTGGCAGACACGCAGGATTTAGGTTCCTGTGCCCTAGGGCGTGTGGGTTCAAGTCCCACCTTCCGCACCGATCTGTCGCACCCCCTGCGACCGACGACTTGACCGCCGCACAGCGCACGACGACGGGAAATCCATGCATCACGCCGCTCTCATCCCCTGGCTCGACCCCGCCACGATCATCGGCTCGGCCGGCCCCTGGGCGCTTCTCGTGGTGTGCTTCATCGTCTTCGCGGAGACGGGCCTTCTGGTCGGGTTCCTGCTTCCTGGCGACACGCTGCTCGTGATCTCAGGACTCCTGTCGCACCCGATCGCGGGCTCGGAGCACGGGGTGTTCGGCATCAACGTGTGGATCGTCGCGCTGCTCATCGGGCTCTCGGCGTTCGTCGGCGGTGAGGTCGGCTACCTCATCGGCCACAAGGGCGGACCCGCAGTCTTCGAACGCAAGGAATCGGGCCTGTTCAGCAAGAAGAACGTCGAGCGGACGAACGCCTTCTTCGAGCGTTTCGGCGGCATCACCGTCATCCTCGCCCGCTTCGTGCCGATCGTTCGCACCTTCGCCCCGGTCGCCGCCGGCGTGGGCCACATGCCATGGCGCCGCTACACGCTGTACAACCTCATCGGTGCGATCCTCTGGGGCTTCGGTCTGACGATGTTCGGGTACGCCATCGGCTTCATCCCGCCGGTCGCGCACTTCGTCGAGAGCTACATCGACCTGATCCTGCTCGCTGCCGTCGGCGGCACGGCACTCATCACGCTCTGGCACTACCTGTCCGAGCGTCACAAGGCGAAGAAGGAAGCCGCGGCCGGCGAGGGTGAGACAGACGCCACCGAGGCCGAAGAACTCGCCCTCGACCCCGAGGTCTTCGACCGTGCTCCGGACTTCGACGGAGACGGCAAGCACTGATCTCGGTGCAGAAGAAGGCGGGCTGTCTCAGCCCGCCTTCTTCTTGCTCGGGCTCTTCTTCGTGCTCGCCTTGTCGCCGGTCGACTCCGACCGAGCGGCCTTGGTGCGAGCCACACTGGCGCGCAGCGCCTCCATCAGGTCGATGACCTCACCGCTCTTGGCATCGCCCTCGGCCTCGCCGAAGGTGTCCGAGACATCGAACGTGTCGCCCGCCTCGATCTTCGCATCGATCAGAGTGCGCAACTCCTTCTGGTACTCGTCGACGAACGACTCAGGATCGAAGTCAGCCGAATAGCTGTCTACGAGGGATGCCGAGAGCTCGAGCTCCTTCTTCGAAATCCTCACATCCTCGTCGAGCACCGGGAACGCCGCCTCACGCACCTCGTCGGCCCACAGCAGCGTCTGCAGCACGAGCACCTTGCCACGCACACGGAGCGCGGCCAGTCGGGTCTTCTGTCGCAGCGTGAAGCGCACGATCGCCGTGCGGTCGGTCTGTTCGAGCGTCTTGCGCAGCAGCACGTACGCCTTCGGTGACTTGGAGTCCGGTTCGAGGTAGTACGGCTTGTCGAGGGTCAGCAGATCGACCTGGTCGGAGGGCACGAACTCGACGACGTCGATCTCGCGGCTCTTCTCCGCCGGCAGCGCCGCCAGATCGTCCTTCGTGAGCACGACCGTCTGCCCTTCCTCGACGTAGGCGCGATCGATGTCGGCGTAGGCGACGGTCTCGCCGCACACCTCACAGGTGCGCTGGTACCGGATCCGGCCGCCGTCCTTCTCGTGCACCTGGTGCAGCGGCACATCATGGTCCTCGGTGGCGGAATACACCTTGACGGGCACGTTCACGAGGCCGAAGGTGAGCGCACCTTTCCAGATCGTTCTCATGACCCCAGTGAACACCAGCCGCGCGGCTCACGGCCAGTACCTTGACTACGCTGGCGTCATGGTCGCAGAGGCGCAGAACGTGCAGATCGATGGCCGCCGGCTGCGCATCACCAACCTCGACAAGGTCGTCTACCCCGAGACCGGCACCACGAAGGGCGAGATCATCGCCTACTACACGGCGATCGCGCCGCACCTCCTCCCTCTGCTCGCGGGCCGCCCCGTGACCCGCAAGCGCTGGGTGGAAGGGGTGGGGACCGCGGATGCTCCCGCCGACGCGTTCTTCACGAAGCAGCTCGAGCCGGGAGCTCCGGAATGGATCCCCCGACAGCCGATCCGGCACTCGGACGGCCCCAAGGAGTATCCCCTCGTCCAGGACGTTCCCACGCTGGTCTGGCTCGCGCAGGTCGCCGCGATCGAGCTGCACGTGCCGCAGTGGCGCTTCGCCTCCGACGGCATGCCGGGAAAGCCGGATCGGCTCGTCCTGGATCTCGACCCGGGCCCGGGGGTCGGGCTCGCCCAGTGCGCCGAGGTCGCACGGATCGCTCGCAGCCTGCTCAGCGACATCGGACTCGATCCGGTGCCCGTGACCAGCGGAAGCAAAGGGATCCACCTCTACGCCGCCCTCCCCGGGCAGCAGACGAGCGCAGAGATATCCGCGGTCGTGAAGGAGATCGCCCGTCTGATCGAGACCGGGCATCCGGATCTCGCCACGAGCACGATGGCCAAGGCCGCGCGCGGCGGCAAGGTCTTTCTCGACTGGAGCCAGAACAACGGCAAGAAGACGACGATCTCGCCGTACTCGATGCGTGGTCGCGCGCACCCCTGGGTGGCGGCTCCGCGCACCTGGGACGAACTCGACGACCCCGACCTCGCGCAGCTCGACTTCGCGACGGTGCTCGAGCGTGCGGGTTCCGGGCAGGACCCCATCGCTCCGCTTCTCGCCGCCCAGGAGGGCCCCCCGGACACCACCTCTGCGCCGGGCCCCCGCGTCGACGCACACGGCGCGAACTCGCATGCGAGCCGCCACCGCCCGCGGACGACCGGTGCGGCACCGCTGGCCTCGTCGTCTCCCCCCTCCGTCTCCCCCATGCTGGCCGAGAACGGCACGCCGGCGATCGCCCGCACTCTGAGCTCTCCGTCGTGGGTGGAGGTGAAGTGGGACGGCATCAGGGCCATCGGAACCTGGGCGGACGGACGGATGCTGCTGCATGCCCGCAGCGGCACCGACATCACGGCCCGCTACCCCGAGCTGACTGCCGACGGCGCGCCGTTCCTGCCCGTGTCCGATGCGATCATCGATGGCGAGATCGTCGCCTTCGATGCGCAGGGCAGGCCGAGCTTCTCGATGCTGCAGAACCGCATGCACCTGACCCGGCCCCGCGAGATCGAACGCGAGGTCGTGCGCACGCCCATCGTCTACATGGCTTTCGATCTGCTCCGACTGAACGGTCACGACCTCAGCACCATGGCGCTGTCGGAGCGACGGACCCTCCTCGAGGAGGTCGTCGCCGACCTCGATGCGCCGGTGCAGGTCCCGCCCGTGTTCGACGATCTCGACGCCGCTCTCGCGGCGAGCGACGAGTTCGGCCTCGAGGGCGTCGTCGTCAAGGATCCGTCCTCGCGGTACCGTCCGGGCCAGCGCTCACCGGCCTGGCTGAAGATCAAGCACACCCGCATGCAGGAGGTCGTGATCGTCGGTATCCGCCCCGGCAAGGGCGACCGGGAGGGCACGTTCGGCTCCCTGCTGCTCGCGGTCCCCGAGTCCGGACGGCTGCGCTATGTCGGTCGCGTCGGCACGGGATTCACCGACCGGATGCTGCGCGACCTGCTGAGCCGGCTCGCTCCCCTGCGCACCGACTCCGCGCCCCTCGAGGACGTGCCCGCGCTCGATGCGTCGGATGCGCTCTGGGTCCGACCTGAGCTCGTCGGCGAGGTCGAGTTCGCGAACTGGACCCCGGACGGCGTTCTGCGTCACTCCCGTTGGCGGGGACTCCGGCCGGATAAGACTCCCGACGAGGTGATCGTCGAGTCCTGAACGTCAGGCGTGGTGCGGTTGGCAGTCGGACTGCTCCGCGGGCTCGATCTGGAAGGTCGAGTGAGCGACGTCGAAGTGGTGCGACAGACACGACTGGAGGTCGCTCAGCAGCTTCGCCGAACGTCCATCGGCGAGGAGAGCCGGGTCGACGCTGACGTGCGCACTGAACACCGGAGCACCGCGAGTGAGCTGCCAGACGTGCACGTCATGCACGCCGACGACTCCGTCGTAGTCGAGGAGGTGCTGTCGGATCTCGCTGACCGCAGTGCCCTGGGGCGCTGATTCGGAGAGCACCGAGAACACCTCGCGGAGCAGCGCGATGGCTCGCGGGATGATGAGCACGGCGATCATGATCGACGCGAGCGCGTCGGCGGGCATCCATCCGGTCGTGACGATCACGATCGCTGCGATGATCACCATCGCCGACCCGATCAGGTCGCCCATCACCTCGAGGTAGGCGCCGCGGACGTTCATGCTGGTGCGCTGCGCGCGGCTCAGCAGCCACATCGAGATGGCGTTCGCGACAAGGCCCACGACGGCGACGATGAGCATCAGCCCGCCGACCACCTCGGTCTCCCCCGGGTTGATCAGACGACCGATGGCCTCCACCCCCACCCACCCGGCGAGGAGGATCAGGATGATCGCGTTGATGAGCGCCCCGAACACCTCGGCGCGCTGGTATCCGAACGTGCGGCGGTCGTCGGCAGGTCGGGCGGCGACGGCCGCCGCGATGAGCGCGATCACCAGAGCCGAGGCGTCTGTGAACATGTGAGCCGCATCCGCCAGCAGCGCGAGAGAACCGGTCAGCAGTGCACCCACGATCTGCACGACCATGATCGTCGCGGTCAGTGTCAGCGAGATCGCCAGAAGACGGCGATGGTTCGCGGAGCGGATGCCGCCCGCGGCGGGCGCATGATCGTGCATGTCTCCAGGCTAGACCGGCTCGCACACCCGCCGGCGGGTCTCAGCCCAGTCGGGAATGGTGATGATTCTCAGTAACCGCGGGCCGTCAGCGCTGGCGAGAGTACTCGAGCACGACGCACCCGTTGTCGAACGAGCGCACCTGGTCGAGACGGAACTGGGTCGGGGCGAAGGGGTGGCTCGCCATCGGGATGCCGGACCCCGCGATCGTCGGGTACTTCTTGACGATGAGGCGATCGATCTCGTCGAGGAGCACCCCGGCGAGCCCGGCCCCACCCGCGAGGTAGATGCCGAGGCCGGGTTCCGCCTTGAGCGCGCGGACCCGCGCGACAGGATCGGTGCGCACGATCTCGACGTTGGCTTCGCCCGGATCGTCCAGCGAGCGACTGAACACGACGGTCCGCAACTGCGAGTACGGGTCTGTGATGCCGACTTGCAGTGCGGGTTCGTAGGTCCGACGCCCCATCACGACGGTGTCGAAGCGGGTGACCGCTGCGCTTGCGCCGCCCCGCGCCGCGCGCACATGCGCAGGCTGGATGTCGGGGAGTTCCGTGCCGAGAGCGTCGGCGAACGCAGCGGTCACGGGGAAGAAATCGACCTCGTCGTCCGGGCCGGCGATGAATCCGTCGAGCGTGACGCCGACGTAGTAGGTGAGTTCTCGCATGTCGTCAGAGTAACCACTACGCATGAAGTACGTCAACCGTAGTGAATACCGCCGACTCAGAGAGCGGCGAGCAACGGCAGCAGTTCCGCGAACGCGCGCGCACGGTGCGACTGCGCCTGCTTCTCGCCGGCAGCGAAATCGCCGACCGTGCGCTCCGCCCCCTCGGGCTGTCCGTCCGGGACGAAGATGGGGTCGTAACCGAATCCGCCGCCTCCGGATGCTTCGCGCGCGAGACGTCCCGGCCAGTTCCCGACGACCACGTGCTCGGCTCCGTCCGGAGTTACGAGCGCGATCGTCGAGTTGAAGTGAGCAGCGCGGTGAGGATCCGCGATGTCGCGCAGCTGGTCGAGCAGCAGCTCGAGGTTCGCCGCGGCATCCTTCTTCTGCCCCGCCCAATAGGCCGAGAAGACACCGGGCGACCCGCCCAGCACGTCGACGCAGATGCCGGAGTCGTCGGCGAGCGCCGCGAGTCCCGTGTGCGCCGACGCGGCGCGAGCCTTGATCAGCGCGTTCTCCGCGAACGTGACGCCGTCCTCGACGGGCTCCGGTCCGTCATACGCGATGATCTCGAGATCAGGGCGAGCGGATGCCACGATCTGTTGGAACTCCGCGACCTTGTGCGGATTGTGCGTGGCGAGGACGACCTTCATCAGCCCGCGAGCGCCTTCAGCTGGTGATCCTTCAGGTCGGCGCAGCCCGCGACGCCCAGGTCGAGCAGGGCGTCGAGCTCGCGCTTGTCGAACGGCGCTCCTTCAGCCGTGCCCTGCACCTCGACGAAGAGCCCGCGGCCCGTGACCACGATGTTCATGTCGGTCTCGGCGCGGACGTCCTCGACATATGCCAGATCCAGCATGGGCTCGCCGTCGATGATCCCGACCGAGATCGCAGCCACGGAGTCGAGCAACGGCGTCGCGTTCTTGCCGATGAACTTCTTCTCGCGCCCCCACTCGATCGCATCTGCGAGGGCGACGTACGCTCCGGTGATCGCGGCGGTGCGGGTGCCTCCGTCGGCCTCCAGCACGTCGCAGTCGATCACGATCGTGTTCTCACCCAGCGCCTTGGTGTCGACCACTGCGCGCAGAGCACGGCCGATCAGCCGCGAGATCTCGTGCGTGCGCCCGCCGATGCGCCCCTTGACGCTCTCCCGGTCGTTGCGGCTGTTGGTCGCACGGGGCAGCATCGAGTACTCCGCCGTCACCCACCCCTTGCCCTTGCCGGTCAGCCAGCGAGGAACGCCATTCGTGAATGATGCCGTGCACAGCACCTTGGTTCCGCCGAAGCTGATCAGAGCCGAGCCCTCGGCGTGGCTGCTCCACCCGCGCTCGATCGTGATCTCGCGGAGCTGGTCGGTGGAACGGCCGTCGGCGCGGACGATGCTGGTCATGGGATTCCTTCGGTGGAGGCGGATGAAGCGGATGCTGCGGTCGGGCTACTGTCCGGGGACAGGCTCCGGAAGCGTGATGACACCGGTCTGCACGAGCTGCACGTCGCGCACCTCCCGGCCCATCAGGCGGTTGGCGAGGGCGGTGAACTCGGTCGTCGAGTCCCCCGTCGCCTCGTAGACGTACGTGGCCGTGGCGTCGGGAGACGCGAGAAGATCGCCTCGCACGAGCTGGCGATAGACATCCCCGGCGGTCTCGTCATCACTCGAGACGAGGGTCACCCCCTCCCCCATCACGTAGCTGATCGCGCCACGCAGGAAGGGGTAATGGGTGCAGCCGAGAACGAGTGTGTCGACATCCGCCTCGCGGAGCGGCGCGAGGTACTCCTCGGCGGTGGCGAGCACTTCAGGCGTGCCGGTGATGCCCCCCTCGACGAACTCGACGAAGCGCGGGCACGCCGCGGTGAAGACCTCGAGCCGTTCGTTCACCTCGAGCATGTCCTGGTAGGCGCGGGAGCCGATCGTCCCCACGGTGCCGATGACCCCGACGCGGCCGTTGCGAGTCGTCGACACGGCTCGTCGGACTGCCGGGCCGATCACCTCGACGACCGGAATGTCGTAGCGCTCTCTGGCGTCGCGCAGCATGGCCGCCGATGCCGTGTTGCAGGCGATCACGAGCATCTTGACGCCCTGGTCGACCAGAGAATCGAGCACTTCGAGGCTATACCGCCGCACGTCCGCGATCGGCTTGGGACCATAGGGCGAGTGAGCCGTGTCGCCGATGTAGACGAACGATTCCCGGGGCAGCTGGGCTCGGATGGCCCGGGCCACCGTGAGTCCGCCGACACCGGAGTCGAAGATTCCGATCGGGGCGTCGTTCATGACTACCCAGCCTACCCGCGTGCGGCGCGCGTCACGCTCAGCGACCCGGACGGCTCCCCTCACTAAGCTGAGCGGATGACGACGTCCACGGCGCTTCTGACCGATCGTTACGAACTGACCATGCTCGCCGCCGCACTGCGCGACGGCACCGCATCACGGCCGAGCGTGTTCGAACTGTTCTCACGCAGGTTGTCGGGAGGACGACGTTTCGGAGTCGTCGCCGGTACCGGTCGGCTCCTCACGCTGCTGCGACAGTTCCGCTTCGAGGATGACGAACTGCGATTCCTGCGTGACAACCAGGTGGTGGATGCCGAGTCCCTGACGTACCTCGAGAACTACCGCTTCACCGGCTCCATCCGTGGCTACCGCGAGGGCGAGCTGTACTTCCCCGGCTCCCCCATCCTCACGGTCGAGGGCAGCTTCGCCGACGCTGTCGTGCTCGAGACCCTGGCTCTCAGCGTGCTCAACCACGACTCCGCCGTCGCCACCGCCGCCTCCCGCATGAGCATCGCGGCGGGCGAGCGTCCGCTGGCCGAGATGGGCTCTCGGCGTGCCGCAGAGCAGTCCGCCGTCGCAGCCGCGCGCGCGGCCTACATCGCCGGTTTCCGGGCCACGAGCAACCTCGAGGCCGGACGACGCTGGGGTATCCCCACCATGGGCACGGCCGCGCACTCCTGGACCCTGCTGCACGAGACCGAAGAGGAGGCGTTCCGCTCGCAGATCGACTCCCTGGGAACCGACACCACACTGCTCGTCGACACCTACAACATCCGCGCCGGAGTCGAGACGGCCATCCGCGTCGCAGGTACGGGACTCGGCGGCGTGCGGATCGACTCGGGTGACCTGCCGATCGTCGCCGCCGAGGTGCGGGCGCAGCTCGACGAGCTCGGTGCGACCGGGACACGCATCACGGTCACGAGCGATCTCGACGAGTATGCGATCGCCGCGCTGGCCGCGTCGCCCGTCGACGCTTACGGCGTGGGCACGTCGGTGGTCACGGGATCGGGATACCCCACCGCGAGCATGGTCTACAAGCTCGTGGCGCGACAGGACTCGGACGGCGCATGGATCGGCGTCGCGAAGGCGTCGACCGACAAGGCATCCCACGGCGGGCGCAAAGCAGCGTTCCGCACCCTCGTCGACGGGGTGGCGGAGGCAGAGACCGTCGTTGTCTCCGACGGATTCGAGGAACTCGACACCCCGGCCGAGCATTCGGACGGGCGGGCGCTGCAGACGACCTTCGTCGAGAACGGCGAGATCGACGACTCGTTCGAAGGACCCGAGGGAACGGCCTCCGCCCGAGCGCACCATCTGCGGGTGCGGGAGGAGCTTCCGGTCAGAGCGCTCGCCCTGAGCAAGTCCGACCCGGCGATCCCCACCGTCTACGTCGACGCGAGCTGACGCGGCCGAGGCGGGTCAGTTCAGCCGACCATCGATTCGTAGATCTCCTTGCACGTGGGGCAGATCGGGAACTTCTCCGGATCACGGCCCGGCGTCCACTTCTTGCCGCACAGCGCACGCACCGGCTTACCGGTGATCGCCGATTCGAGGATCTTGTCCTTCTTGACGTAATGGGAGAAGCGCTCGTGGTCGCCCGGCTCGACATTCTCCTCGCGGAGGAGTTCTTCCAGTTCGCGATCAAGCGTTGCCACGCCGCCCTGATCGGGGCTGTCCAGCGGAGTACTCATGCCGAGAGTCTAGCCTCGGACGCACCCGGTTGGGCGGTCGTCACGCGGTCTCGACGAACTCCATCAGTCGCTCGCCCTCATGCTCGAAGATCCGCCCGCCGACGCCGACACCGATAGCGAAGAGCGCCACCCCTGTCGCGAGTCCGGCCCAGAACGTCGCGGGGGCGAACTGCGATCCCTCGAGCATCGTGAGCACGAGCAGCCAGATGGTCGGCACGCTCACGAGGATCGCTCCGAGGAACGCCGCAGCAGGACCGTACGCGCCACGCGACGTCGGCCGCTGAGGCTGCTGGAACGGGCTGTCTCCGGGACGCGACACGGCGTACGGCGCGATGACAGAGACGATGCTCGAGAAGCCGAGCGCCGACAGCAGCAGGCTGGCCCCGAGGCCGGTGAGGGGCAGAAGGAGACGCCAGTCATCGATCCAGAGCATCGTGAGAGGCACAGCGATCGCGAGCACGGGAACGGCCACGAGCATCACCGGGACGAGTCGGCCCAGACGATCGGGGATGCCGCGCACGCCGCTCGCCACGTGCGTCCACAGTGCGGTGGAGTCGTAGGCGACATCGTTGTGCGGCAGCCAGCCGAAGAACAGGGCCATCACCGGAACGGGCACGAGAGCGGCGATCTCGAGCGGCACGCCCGCGACGAGGAGTGGCAGGACGGACAGCACGCCGGCGATCGGGACCACGATGAGATTCATGATGTAGCGGCGGTCACGCAGCCAGTAGACGAGGCTGCGAGACGCGATCGCACCGAAGGCGTTCGACGGAAGCAGGCCGAACCAGCCGAGACCGGAGCGCTCGCGAGAGGCCACAGGACGCTCGGTGGTGGTGAGCAGTCTGCGAACCAGCCACGACCACACCGCCCAGAGCACCACCGCGGTGAGGAGGGCCACGATCCCGCTGATCCAGTTGCCGGCATCGTCATCCGTCGCGAACGAGAACAGGAACCTCGACGATGCGGCGAAAGGGGTGAACCCGATCGTCGCCGTCAGTGCCCCCACTGCGGCGGGGACCTGCCCGTCCCACTTGAGCGAGGCGAGGAACACGGCCACGGGGAATGCGATCACGATCACGGCCAGCGCGAAGAGGGCGGTGAGCTCGCGCGATCGACGCTCCGGCAGCAGCAACGCGTTCACCGCCATGCCGATACGCGCCGCAAGCACCGTCGAGAACAGGCAGACGACGCTCATCAGCACCGCGATGAACCACGGCGCTCCGAGCCTGATCGCCACGATGCACACGCTGATGTTCACAGCGATGAGAGCCAGGCTGGGAACGCTGACCAGTGAGGCGAGCGCGAGGATCCATGGCATCTGCCGCTCGTCGACCCCGAACACGGCGAATCTGCGGGGATCCAGCTGATCCACGGCACCCACGAGGATGGGACCCACCAGGAATCCCAGGAGCAGTGCCGCGCTGCCGAGGACGATGACCGTGCGCGCGACAGCGACGGGTGCGTCGTCGAGGCTGAGGATCGCCGCGCAGACCACACCCGTGAGAATCGCCACGACGGCGAGCATGATGAGCGTCCGTACCCGACGTTCGCCGCGGAGCGATCCGATCAGGAGCGCGGCTCTCAGTCGGAGAACGTGTGCAGCCACTCGAGCCCCTCCACCTCGCCGATGCCACCGGACAGCTCGACGAACCGCGCTTCGAGCGTCTGGCCTGCGCGGACCTCGTCGATGGTGCCCTCGGCGAGCACTTCTCCCCCGACGATGATCGCGACGCGCGAGCAGACCCGCTCGACGAGATCCATCCCGTGGCTCGAGAGCACCACCGTTCCGCCGTGCGCGACATAGGCGCGCAGGATGTCGAGGATGACCGCGGAGGACACCGGATCGACGGCCTCGAACGGCTCATCGAGCACCAGGACCCTCGGCGAGTGGATCATGGCTCCCGCGAGCATGATCTTCTTGGTCATACCGGCCGAATAGTCGGAGACGACGCGATTGAGCGCCTCTCCGAGATCGAATGCGCGCGCGAGATCGGCGACGCGCTTCTCGATGACCGCCGAGGCGAGCCCCCGCAGGAGCCCGTAGTAGTAGAGCAGCTGCCGCCCGGTGAGTCGATCGAACGTGCGGAGCCGGTCGGGCAGCACACCCATCATGCGTTTCGCGGCAAGAGGCTTCGCCGACTGATCGATGCCGCAGATCACGATGTCGCCTGCATCGGCGCGCAGCAGCCCGGCGACGATCGACAGGGTCGTCGTCTTGCCGGCGCCGTTGGGACCGACGATGCCGTAGAACGAACCTGCAGGCACCGTCAGGTCGATGCCGTTGACCGCGGTGTGATCCCCGAAGTTCTTGACGAGGCCCCGAATGCGGATGGCCTCCGCACCGGAGGCCGCCTCGACTCCGGTGACAGCCTCCTCGGTCGCGTCCGCATCGGACACCGGCTCGGAGATCTCGGATGTCGTGCTCTCGTCGGCGGATTCCGTTTCTGCAGACGCGGTGGCGTCGGCGACGTCCGCCGTCGCGTCGTCGACCGGCGTGGCGTCGTCGACCGGCGTGGCGTCGTCGACCGGCGTCGCGTCGACAACCGGTGCGGCGTCGTTCATAGGGGTCTCCTCCGCCGACGCGGGCAGATCTGTCTTCGCCCCCTCGGCTGCAGCCTCAGGCTCGTCTCCCTGAACGTGGGCAGGAGCCGGCATCTCGATCTCGATCGCCGCTTCGCTCTCGACCTGAGCGTCCGCCTCTGCCTCGGCCTCGGCCTTGGCCTTGGCCGCAGCCTTCGCGGCAGCTGTCTTCGCCGCAGCGGACTTCGCGGCCGCGGCCTTGGCCGCCGTGGTCTTCGCCGCGGAAGTGCGTGCTGCGGACTTCGCCGACGCGCTCTTCTCCACCGCAGCCTTGGCGGCGACCGTCTTCGCCGCGGCCGCCCTGGCTGCCGGAGTGGATCCCTGCGCGGCTGAGGTCTTCGCAGCAGCGGTCTTCGCCGCAGCCGTCTTCGCGGCGGTGGTCCTCGCAGCGGTGGTCTTGGCAGCAGCGGATCGCGCCGATGACGTCTTCGCCCCAGCCGCGCGGGCGGTCGTGTCGCGGGTCGCGTTCTTGGCGGCAGTCGTGCGAGCGGCGGTGGTCTTCTTCGATGCCGCCGATCGCGGAGCGCCGCTCTCGGTGGTCCGGTCGATCTTCAGCGCCGGTTCTGCGACCACCTCGACGGTGACCGCGGCCTTGTCCGCCGCAGCTTTGGAGGGAACGCGGGCTCCACTCGTCTTCTTGGCAGGCGTCGTGCGAGCGGAAGTCTTCTTCGGGGCGGCGGGCGTGGCGTCGACCGCCTGAGCAGCGGGATCGTCGGGGGAAGAAGCAGTCACCGTCCTACGGTATCAACGGGGGCAGGATTTCTTCGGGTCACCGCAACATTTCGCCGACCTGGTGAACCCGTTGGACATTTCACTCAGGATCTGGACGAATCTGAGTGTTGGGTGTGTACTGGATCACGAATTGGCCACAGCGATGTCAACCCCCGCGGGTTCTCAGGCGGGATCGCTAGCATGGCTCTCGGCACGACGAAGTGTCCGGTCGGTGAACCGACCATGAACACATACTTCATTTAGGAGCACTCGTGACTCTTCAGACCGTCATCCTCGCAGCAGGCATGGGCTCACGCCTCGGCCGCGCGCTGCCGAAGCCGCTCACGGAGTTGAGCGACGGCCGCACGATCATGCGCCAGCAGCACGACAACATCCGCGCCGCCTTCGGATCGGACGCCCGCATCACCGCCGTCGTCGGGTACCGCGCAGAGACCATCATCGAGGCGTTCCCGAACGTCAATTACGTGCACAACGAGCGCTACGACGAGACCAACACGTCGAAGAGCCTGTTGCGCGCTCTCGGCGCCACCGGCAAGTCGGGCGTGCTCTGGATGAACGGCGACGTGGTGTTCGACCCGATGATCCTGGGCCGCGCTGCGGCCTACATCGAGCGCGACCAGTCCTTCGTCACGGTGAACACCTCCAAAGTCAGCGACGAGGAGGTGAAGTACACGGTCACGGCCGAGGGCTTCATCAACGAGCTGTCGAAGACCGTCAAGGGCGGTCTCGGTGAGGCTGTGGGCATCAACTACATCTCCTCCGCAGACAAGAAGGCGTTCATGCGCCAGTTGCAGCGCGTCGAAGACCAGGACTACTTCGAGCGCGGCCTCGAGCTCGCGATCGCCGAAGACGGCCTGCTCCTCGAGCCGATGGACGTCTCCGATCTCTACGCGGTCGAGGTCGACTTCGCCGAGGACCTCGAGCGGGCGAACCTGTTCGTCTGATCGCCTTCCACGAAAGCCCGGCCCCGTCAAGGGAGCCGGGCTTTCGGCTTTTTCGCGGCCTGGCTTCCTAGGATCGATCCATGGCCCCCAAGGTGCACAAGATCCACTCCCTCCCCGACGACGCCGCGTGGGACAGGGGGGTGCCGCCCGTCGGCTCGGCCGAGCATCCGCTGATGGTCCGCGGGCTGGACCGCGTTCTCGCGATCCAGCGCCCGCTCGTGCTGGCGCACATCCGCAGCATCCGCCTGCGCAACCCGCACGCTTCGCCCGAGCAGATCATCCGCATCCTCGAGCGGCGCTATCTCGCGGCGGTGACCACGGGCGGCGCGGCGGTCGGAGCGACCGCCGTCGTGCCGGGGATCGGCACCGGCATCACGCTCGCCCTCTCCGGAGTCGAGACGGTGGGCTTCGTCGAATCGACGGCGCTCTTCGCGCAGTCCGTCGCAGAGGTCCATGGCATCGCGGTGTCGAACCCCGACCGGGCCCGCGCGCTGGTGATGACCCTCATGCTCGGCAAGGAGGGCGTGGCCCTCGTCGGACAGCTGGCAGGCGAGGCCACCGGCCGCGGCGGCTCGAGGTCGTCGTACTGGGGCGAGATGGTGACGAAGTCGTTGCCGCGCGCTGCCGTCGGCCCCCTCGTGGATCGACTGAAGAGCATGTTCGTGAAGCAGTTCGCGGCGAAGGGCGGTGCCTCGTTCATCGGGAAGGCACTGCCGTTCGGCGTCGGCGCGGCCGTCGGAGGCGCGGGCAACCACATTCTCGGACGCCGCGTGCTGACGACGTCGCACCACGCATTCGGAGCGGCACCTCTGGACATGCCGCTCGAGCTGGAGCCCGTCGCCGGCGCAGAGAAGATGGAGCTGCGGATGCTGCACGGTGCCCAGTTCGTCGGGGGCGCCGTGGCCGGAGCGGCCGGATCGGCGGTCCGCGGCGTCGGCTGGGCGGGACGGAAGATCGCGTCGGTCGGACGTGGCCGCAACAAGGACGTCGGCGAGATCGAGCAGGCCGGCACCCACGACCTGCCGGGCACGCTCGGTGCCGAACACCGCGAGTGACGGCCGCCCTCGGGACACGTGGGGTTCACGAGAGCCGCCAAAGGATCTGACGACCCGTTGTAGCGAGCATCCAACGGACGGGGCCACCGCGACGATAGGGTGGAATCCGTGACGGACAAGCCCGAACTCTCGACCACCGCCGGCAGAATCGCAGACCTCCGCGCTCGCTACAACGAAGCTGTTGTCGACGCCGAGAAGGTCGCGCAGGAGAAGCAGCACGCCAAGGGCAAGATGACCGCCCGCGAGCGCATCGAACTGCTCGTCGACCCCGGAAGCTTCGTCGAATTCGACGAGTACGTGCGCCATCGCACCACCGCGTTCGGCATGGATCGCAACCGGCCCTACGGCGATTCCGTCGTGACGGGTGTGGGCACGATCCACGGCCGCACGGTCGCGGTGTACTCGCAGGACTTCACCACGTTCGGCGGATCTCTCGGCGAGGTCTCCGGCGACAAGATCATCAAGATCATGGAGTTCGCGCTGTCGGGCGGTATGCCGATCATCGGCATCCTCGACTCCGGTGGAGCCCGGATCCAGGAGGGCGTGCTCGCCCTCAGCAAGTACGGCGAGATCTTCCGCCTGAACACTCGGTCGTCGGGGGTCATCCCGCAGATCTCGATCATCATGGGCCCGGCCGCCGGTGGAGCCGTCTACGGCCCCGCTCTGACGGACTTCGTGATCATGGTCGACAAGACCAGCCAGATGTTCGTGACCGGCCCGGACGTCATCAAGACGGTCACCGGCGAGGACGTCGGCATGGAGGAGCTCGGAGGAGCCCTCACGCACAACACTCGCTCGGGTGTCGCCCACTACCTCGCCGAGGACGAGGACGACGCGATCGACTACGCCCGCACGCTCCTCGGCTTCCTCCCCGACAACAACATGGCGGAGATCCCCGCGTACGAGAGCGGCTTCGAGTGGGAGACCACGGATGCCGATCGCTCTCTGAACACGATCATCCCCGACTCCCCCAATCAGCCGTACGACATCCACACGGTCATCGAGCACGTCGTCGACGCGGGAGACTTCATCGAGGTCCAGCCGCTTTTCGCGCCGAACATCGTGATCGGCTTCGGCCGGGTCGAAGGGCGCTCGGTCGGGATCATCGCCAACCAGCCGTCCCAGATGGCCGGAACGCTCAACATCGAGGCGGGTGAGAAGGCCAGCCGATTCGTGCGGTTCTGCGACGCGTTCTCGATCCCTATCGTCACGCTCGTCGACGTGCCCGGGTATCTCCCCGGTACCGATCAGGAGTGGACCGGCGTGATCCGCCGCGGCGCCAAGCTCATCTACGCCTACGCGGAAGCGACCGTGCCGCTGGTCACGGTCATCCTGCGCAAGGCCTACGGCGGCGCCTACATCGTGATGGGGTCGAAGCAGCTGGGCGCCGATGTCAACCTCGCCTGGCCGACGGCGGAGATCGCCGTGATGGGCGGCCAGGGTGCGGTCAACATCCTCTACCGCGGCGAGATCAAGCGTGCCGAAGAGGCCGGCGAGGACGTCGCCGCCGTGCGCACGCGGCTCGCGAACGAGTACACCTACAGCGTGACCTCGCCGTTCCTCGCCGCCGAACGCGGCGAGATCGACGGCATCATCGAACCGGCGAACACCCGAGTCTCGATCGCCAAGGCGCTCCGAGCCCTCCGCGGGAAGCGCGCCGAGCTGCCCCCCAAGAAGCACGGGAACATCCCGCTGTGACCGAGCCCGCGACGTCGGACGAGCGCCAGCTCCCGACGATGGAGATCACCCGGGGCGTTGCGACCGAGGAGGAGCTCGCCGCTCTCATCGCCGTGGTGAGCGACGCCTACTCGCAGGAGGCGGCGGATGCCGTGGCCGAGGAGCCTCGCGTATCGGCGTGGGCCCGCACCCAGCGACCGCTGCGACGCGCACTGCGACGAGACATCCCGTGGGGCCGCTTCGCACGCTGACGCCCTCGTATCGGAGAGTCTGCGAGACCCGGAGCCCCCCAGCTACCGGGCCACGCAGACGACCCTCCGATTGATGCGGGGCCGTCGCCCCTGGCACCTGTAAACCCCAGACGGCGCATCTCTTCGATAATACATCGACTGGAGTAATCACTGAGGGCGCTTCAACCGATATACCAGTATGCGAATTGATGGCTCCGTTCAATCCTCGAGGTAGAGGTCGGATGCTCGAGGCGTGAGCACCGCGTCGAGCACGACGCAGGCGGCCCCCACGGCACCGACATCCTCTCCCACCACCGCGCTGTCGACGCGCAAGGCCCGAACCGACCTCGTCGCACTGCGACGGTTCAGCTGCTCCGGGATCTCGCGCAGATAGACCTCGGACAGAGGGGCGCAGAACGGCCCGCCGAGCACCACACGATCGACATCGAGGATGTTCGTGAGCACCGAGATCAGCACTGCGAGATGTTCGGCAGAGCGACGCAGAACGCCCAGTGCGCGGATCTCGCCCGCGGAAGCGAGCTCGCACAGGCGGGCGAACCGCTCCTCCACTCCGCGCGCACCTCCGTCGTCCGGCTCATCGCGGAACACCCCGGCCGCCTCCGCCTGCTCGACGATCGCCTGCGGGGTGCATACCACTTCGACGCATCCTCGCGAGCCGCACGCGCAGGGCGGCCCGTCTGGGTCGACCATGATGTGGCCGATCTCGCCGAAGTTGTGGGTGCTGCCTGTGACCACGACCCCCTCACGCGCTGCGGCGGCCCCGAGCCCCGTGCCGAGGTAGACGAACAGGAACGAGTCCTCGGCTGTCGCGGAGCCGGTCCACAGCTCCCCCACTGCGGCGGCAGTGGTGTCCTTCTCCAGCGTGACTTCGAAGCCCGTCGCTTCTGCGAGAACGGAACGCAGCGGCACCCGATGCCATCCGTCGAGCTTCGGGGGGTCCACCACCGTGCCCTTCGCCGCGTCGAGCGGCCCGGGGGCAGCGACGCCGACCCCGGCGACGAGCGCGCGATCGATGCCGGCCTCGTCGACGAGGCCATCGATCGTCTGCGCCATCGTCTCGACGATGCGGTGCGGGTCCCGGTCGTGCGTGCGCACGACTCGTCGTGCGATCACCGCACCGGACATGTTCAGCAGCACGAAGGTGATTACCGACGGGTCGAGATGCACCCCCACCGAGAAACGACTCTCCGCGACCAGGCGCAGCGTGACTCGCGGCTTGCCGGGCCCGTTGATGGTCCGCCCTGCTTCGGTGATCAGCCCCTCGTCGAGAAGGCGACGGGTGATGTTCGTGATCGTCTGCGCCGAGAGGCCGGTCGCATCGACGAGCTCGATCCGGCTGAGTCCCTCTCCGGACCGGCGGATGGCCTCGAGGATGACGGACTGGTTGAAGTCACCCATGCGGGGGAGATTGGTTCCGCGACGCATTCCCATGCCTCATCATCTCGCACCGGCGTCGATTCCGTGTCCCCCAAAATACCTACAGACAACGACTTGACTAACCATGAGACTGAGTAAGACGCTTCGCGTTCGGCTGGTCTCTCTGTCCCAGGGTAGATAGACGCAGACCGGCCACCAGCGGACGGTTTTCGGGTAACTGGTCCGCATGGCGAGGGGCTGGCGGATTCGCCGCCCCTCGCCCACTCTGTCTGACCTCGACTCTGACCCCCTCCCCCGGCCAGAGCCGAGGACAGGGGCCTCACTGGCGTGGAGCGTCTCTCGGGATCTCGTGCCACACGTCGACGGCATCGTCGTCGCTCTGCCCGCCGGCGCTGGCCCGGCCGACCACCGTCACGGCCGTGTGAGCATCCCTGGCCGCTCGGATGATCCACCGCTCCGCATCCGCATCGCGCAGCACCCGGGCGAGCTCGTCGCGGATCATCGCGCGTCGTCCCTCATCGACGTCGTCCAAGCCGCCCTCGTCGAAGACGGTGACGACGGCACCGCGGCGACGCGCGTCCTCGATCGCATCCCGCACCGCATCGTTGAGCAGATCGGCTCCCCGGAGCTCGTCGCGCAGGCGACCTTCCGCCAGACGCGCCTGCAGACGCTCCTCCTCGCTCAGCGCGCCACGCGATGCGACGGTGCGACTGAGCACCGGCCCCGCGACCGCCAGCGCGAACTGCGTGCGCAGACGACGTTCCTTCTGGCGCACCTGCTGGGTCGCGTGCCAGGCGGACACCGCCTGCTGGATGCCGGCGAGGCGCTCGGTGTCGCGGACGGCTCTGTCCCAGAAGATCACCAGGAGGTGAGCGATCGCGACCCACACGAGCGAGCCCACCAGGCCGAGGGACAGCGCCACGAAGACACCCAGGTACACCGATGATGTGGCGACGAGGACGAGCACCACCAGCCAGCCGATCACGAAGCGGCGCCGGACGATGCACACCACGCCCATCAGACCGAGAGCACCGATGTACCAGGTGGCGAACGGTGCCGTGCGCGTCAGCGGATCGAGTGACAGCGTCACGAGAACCGGAATGAGGACGCTCGAGACCAGCGTCAGCAGCGCCGCCCAGAGCGGCATCCGCACCGAGATCGCCGAGTCCCAGAGGATCGCGACGTTGACGACGACGAGGTACAGCGCGATCGCCGCGACCATCAGCAGCGGCGCGGAGGGCTGCTCGATCCACCACACCCCTCTCGCGGCGAAGTACATCGCGAAGCCCACCGCGAGTGACGTCGCGACACTGCGCACCGTGCGATTCATGGCCGCTCCCAGCCCAGCGTCACGGTGGTGCCGCACTCTCTCGAATCGATCTCGGCGGTGCCCGCCACCCCGGCCATCCGTGCGAAGATCGACGCTCTGATCCCGAGGCGGTCGGCGCCGATCGCCCCGAGATCGAATCCTGGGCCGGTATCCGTGATCGTCACCGTGATCCCCTCGTCACCGCGGCCCTCGACGAGGATGTGCAGCCCGCGCCCACCCGCATGGGTGACCGCGTTGCCGAGCGCCTGTCTGGCGGCGAGCACGAGTGCTCTCGCCGCGCGCCCGGGGATCAGGCCGATCCCTCCCCGTTCCTCGACGATCGCATCCGCCCCGAGCTCGGACAGGGCACGACGGAGCTCGACGACGATCTGAGCGGCGCCCACCGGTTCGTCGCTGCCCTCCTGGGCCACCGCGGCCTCGGTGTTCGCCAGGCGGGTGAGAGCCTCCCGGGCCATCCCCACGGCGAGGTCCTGCGCCCGATCGCCTTCGGCCCGTTCCGCGGCGATCAGCGCTGCGAGGACGCTGTCGTGCATGAGCGCCGACATCGCCGCACGCTCCTCCTCGGCTGCGGCGGCTGCCGCTGCGCCCGCGTACGACGCGACGGCTCGGGCCCGGGCCTCATCGACACCCGCGGCGACCGAGCGGAACATCCATCCCAACGCGATGATGACGCATCCGAGGATCAGGGTGAACGACACGTCGAACGCCGTCGTCACCCAGAAGTCTCGCGAGAAATCGCCTTCGACGAGGCGGACATAGCCGTAGACGAACGGCAGGCACACCGCCCAGACGAACTGCAGCCACAGAGGGAAGGCGAGCATCGCAGCCACGACGCCCACGTTGACGAGGAAGAAGATCCACGGCTGGTCGGCGGCTCTGCCCACAGGGTCGACCAGACTCGGCCAGGCGGCGAGCGCGAGTGTGTACACGATGGCGAACGCGCCAGACGCGGTCTTGACGCCACGTCCGATGACGCACGCGACGAGCATGACGATCAGCGGCACGAAGACCACGAGCAGCATCGTGATGCGCGCGGCATCCGATCCCGTCGTCGTGACCCCCGCGATCAGTGCCTGTGCGCCGAGAACACCCGATCCGATCGCGACGACCGTGGCGAGGATGCGCTCCATGCGTTTGCCGGTGAAGCGCTCGAACTCGGTCTCCACGCTGCCGGGCGAAGGGATCTTGCTCCATGCCTCCCGGATGCTGAGCGGGTCAGCGGCCACTCGGCGCCCCGTCTGCGGCGACGATCCCATCCTCCATCGCTCGCCGCAGAAGGTCGACCTTCGTCGGGGCCGGTCGTCCGACCTCCACGTACTTGACCCGGATCCGGGTGATGTTCTCCTTGGCGGTCGAGTACGCGACGCCGAGGCGCTCGGCCACGGCCTTCAGCGGCAGGCCGGTGGCATACAGCCGGAGCACCTCCCGCTCGCGTGTCGACAGCTGGGCGTCCGCGAAGTCGCGATCCCCGTCGACAGCGCTCGCCCACTCGACGTTGTTGAGGGCTTCGCCCTGCGCGACGGTGCGGATGGCGTCGAGCACGTCGTCCAGCGCAGAGGATTTGCTCACGACGCCGGCGGCACCGGCAGCGAGCGCCTCGCGCACAGCCGCCGGTCGATCGGCGACGCTGTGGATCACGACGCTCGCGCCGTCGGCGACGAGAGACCGGACGTTCTCGGTCACCGTGGTGCCGTCTCCCAGGGTGAGGTCGAGCACCACCACGTCGGCAGGCTGCGACGACGTCGCCGACCTCCACTCGAGGTAGGACACGACGGTGCTGCCGGAGAAGACGACGGTCTGCTCTCCGTCACGAGCGCACGCCGCCTCGAGACCGAGGCGGACGGATTCGTGATCGTCGATGAGTGCGACCCTGCTCATCCGCCCAGCCTACTGAGTACTCAGCCCCCGCAGATCACGATCACCGGGTGAGCAGCGCGACGACCTCGAAGTGATGCGAGTGCGGGAACAGGTCGAAACCGCGCAGCGTCCCCACGTTCCACCCGTGTTCGCGGAAGGTTCCGAGGTCCCGCGCCAACGCCACAGGGTCGCACGCGACGTAGGCGATCGCCTCGGGGGCGAGAGAGTTCAGTGCATCGACCACCGCGCGTCCGGCACCGGCACGCGGCGGATCGAGTACGACCGCTCCTGCTCGCGTGTCGGAGGGGAGACCGGCGAGATAGCGGTCGACCCGTGCTGTGACGGCGTTCACGGCGAGGGGCGCGAGGTTCTGCTGCGCGTGAGTCGTCGCCCGCCTGCTGGACTCGACGGTGACGATGTCGGTGCCACCGAGGTCTGCGAGCGATGCGGCGAAGAGCCCGACTCCTCCGTAGAGGTCGAAGTGCGTCGCCTCCGGATCGACGTGCCCGTCGAGGATGCCGTAGACGGCGCCGTCGAGCACCGATGCGGCTCGCGGGTGCACCTGCCAGAATCCACCGGCGTCGACCTGGAACCGGCGATCGCCCACCTGCTCGTAGACGACTTCGGGCGCCGGGCGGCGGTGCTGCCCCCTGGCCGGTCGCTCGTCGAGGCGATCTCGTCGGATGACCCGCACCTGGCCGTCGCCCGGTTCGACCAGGTCGACGCTGCCCGCCTCGCCGCCCGCGAGACGGAGGGCCGCCTGTGCGACCGCCGGACGCGCGAGCGGGTGGGAGCTGACCGGGATCACCCGGTGACTGCGAGCGGCGTAGGGACCGACGCGCCCCTGGTCGTCGACGTGCAGGGTCACCCGGGAGCGCCAGCCGGTTCCGTCGGTCGAGTCCACGGCCTCGATCTCGGGAGCCTCGAGACCGGGTCCGGCGAAACGATCGAGCGCCTCGGTGAGCACCTGACGCTTGAGCACGCGCTGATGCGCGAGATCGATGTGCCCCAGGTCGGCGCCCCCCGGCCGGTTCTCGGGCGCGCGGGAGACGTCGGCCTCCGCCCAGATGTGGGGGCGACGATGCGGCGAGGCGTCCAGGACCTCGACCGTCTCGGCACGCCAGAAGCTCTTGGACTCACCCGTGGAGTCCTCGGTGAGCCGCGCTCGGACCCGCTCACCGGGGATGGCGTCGGAGACGAAGACGACCCGGCCTTCGTGTCGGGCGATGAACGTGCCGCCGTGCGCGATGCCGGTGATGTCCAGATCGAGCAGGACTGGGGAGGAAGTCATCCTTCGAGGATACGGTGGTGAACATGCGCGTCTGCCTGGCCTCCACCTCTCCCGCCCGCCTCATGCTGCTGCGTCAGGCGGGTATCGAGCCTCTGACCCAGTCGCCGGGAGTGGATGAGGATGCGGTCGCCGCCGCTGCCGCGGCCGAACGGGGCGCGGAGCTGACTCCGGCGGACCTCGTGCTCCTGCTCGCTCGGGCGAAGGCGGCGGACGTCGCGCAGCGCCTCTCTGCGGACGGCGAGTTCGACGGCATCGTGATCGGCGGAGACTCGATGTTCGAACTCGGCGGGCGCGTGTACGGCAAGCCCTACACGCCCGAGGAGGCGACCAGACGCTGGCAGGAGATGCGCGGGGCCACCGGCATCCTGCACTCGGGGCACTCGGTCTTCCGTGTCTCGCCGGGCACCGACCCGGTCGAGGCCACCGCCACGGCCGAGGCTTCGGTGACCTTCGCCGATGACGTCACGGATGCCGAGATCGCCGCCTACGTCGCCTCGGGTGAGCCCCTGCTCGTCGCCGGCGCGTTCACGGTCGACAGTCTGGGCGGCGCCTTCATCACCCGCGTCGACGGCGACCCGTCGACGGTGGTCGGGATGTCGCTGTCGACCGTGCGCCGCCTCGCCGCCGATCTCGGCGTCACGTGGACCGACCTCTGGTCGTAGAGTCTCGTCGACGTTTCTGCCTCTTTCTTGTGGAGAGTCGTCAAAGCGAACGGGAGCCTTCTCGCTAGGCTGGCAAGCATGCCTGATATCGCCAAGGTGCTCATCGCCAACCGCGGCGAGATCGCCGTCCGCATCATCCGTGCCGCTCGCGACTCGGGGATCGCCTCCGTCGCCGTGTACGCCGACCAGGACCGCGACGCTCTGCACACCCGCCTCGCCGACGAGGCCTATGCCCTCGGCGGCGCCACGAGCGCCGAGACCTACCTGCAGATCGAGAAGATCCTCTCGGTCGCCCGCCGCGCCGGCGCCGACGCCGTGCACCCCGGATACGGCTTCCTCGCCGAGAACGCCGAATTCGCCCGCGCCGTCATCGGTGCGGGGATGACCTGGATCGGGCCTTCCCCCGACGCCATCGAGGCGCTCGGCGACAAGGTCACCGCCCGCCACGTCGCCGAGAAGGTCGGCGCGCCGCTCGCTCCCGGAACGCCGGGACCCGTCTCCGGGGCCGACGAGGTCGTCGCCTTCGCGAAGGAGTTCGGTCTGCCGATCGCGATCAAAGCCGCGTACGGCGGCGGCGGTCGCGGCCTGAAGGTCGCCCGCGAGCTCGACGAGGTCGCGGAGCTCTTCGAATCCGCCACCCGCGAGGCGGTCACCGCCTTCGGCCGCGGCGAGTGCTTCGTCGAGAAGTACCTCGACAAGCCGCGGCACGTCGAGACCCAGTGCCTGGCGGATGCCGAGGGCAACGTCGTCGTCATCTCGACGCGCGACTGCTCGCTGCAGCGCCGCCACCAGAAGCTCGTCGAGGAGGCACCCGCGCCGTTCCTCACGGACGAGCAGAACGACCTGCTCTATTCCGCGTCGAAGGCCATCCTCAAGGAGGTCGGCTACGTGGGCGCAGGCACCTGCGAGTTCCTGATCGGCGCCGACGGCACCGTCTCGTTCCTCGAGGTCAACACCCGTCTGCAGGTCGAGCACCCCGTCTCCGAGGAGGTCACCGGCATCGACCTGGTGCGCGAGCAGTTCCGCATCGCCGCCGGCGGCACGATCGACTACGACGACCCGAAGCCGACCGGACACTCGATCGAGTTCCGCATCAACGGCGAGGACCCCGGTCGAGGGTTCCTCCCGCAGCCGGGTCCGATCCACGTCTTCAAGACCTTCGGCGGACCCGGCATCCGCCTCGACTCCGGCGTCACCGCGGGCGACTCGGTCTCGGGCGCCTTCGACTCGCTTCTCGCGAAGATCATCGTCACCGGCAAGGACCGCGCCGAGGCCCTGGAGCGCTCGCGCCGCGCCCTCGAGGAGTTCGAGGTCGCAGGTCTGCCCACCGTGCTCCCGTTCCACCGCAAGGTCGTGAACGACCCCGCGTTCACCGCGGAGAACGGCGAGTTCGGCATCTTCACCCGCTGGATCGAGACCGAGTTCGAGAACGACATCCCCGCCTGGGACGGCGAGCTCGAGTCGCCCTCCGCCGGCGAGAACCGGCACACCGTCGTGGTCGAGGTCGGCGGCAAGCGCCTCGAGGTCAGCCTTCCCGATCGCGTCGCGGTGGCGGCCGGCACGGCAGGACGACCGGCCGCGGTTCCGCCGTCCCGCCGCAGCCACGCGACCTCGGTCAGCGCCGGCGCATCGGGAGACGCCGTCAAGTCGCCGATGCAGGCCACCGTCGTCAAGGTCGCCGTCGAAGAGGGGCAGCAGGTCGTCAAGGGCGATCTGGTCGTCGTCCTCGAGGCGATGAAGATGGAGCAGCCGCTGCAGGCTCACAAGGACGGCACGATCGGCAACATCGGCGCCGTCGCCGGTGCGACGGTCTCGGCCGGACACCAGCTGCTCACGATCAGCTGACCGCCCTCGCACACGAGAAAGGCGCCCCGCTGCTGCGGGGCGCCTTTCTCGTCTGATCCGCGCCGGGGCGATCTACGAGATGTTCGCGTTGACGAGGTGCATCGCCCTGCTCGCGTCGGTGATGCTGCTCGACAGCGACGGGTATGCCGCGAAGACGCGGGAGACCTGGTCGACCGTCAGACGACGCTCCACGGCGACCGCGATCGGGTAGATCAGCTCGGAGGCCTTGGGCGCGACGATCACGCCGCCGATCACGGTGCCGGATCCCTTGCGTGCGATCAGCTTCACGAAACCGTCCTTGATGCCCATCATCTTGGCCCGAGGGTTCGCGGCGAGGGGCAGCTTGTAGACGAGGCCGTCCGCGACGCCGTCTTCGACGTCCTTCTCGGAATAGCCGACCGTGGCGATCTCGGGCGCCGTGAAGATGTTGGAGGTGATCTTTATCAGCTCCAGAGGGATCACGATGTCGCCCAGCGCGTGGAACACGGCCGTGCGGCCCTGCATCGACGCGACGGAGGCGAGTGGGAAGAAGTTCGTGCAGTCGCCGACGGCGTAGACGTTGGGCACAGAGGTGCGCGCGACGCGGTTGACCCGCACGTGCCCGGTCTCGTCGAGCTCGACTCCCGCGTCTTCGAGACCGATGCCAGCGGTGTTCGGGATCGAGCCGACCGCCATGAGGCAGTGGCTCCCCTCGACCGTGCGTCCGTCGGACAGCGTCGCACGCACGCCGTCCTCGATGACCTCGACCTTCTCGGCGCGGGCCTTGGAGAGCACCGTCATCCCCCCGCGCTTGAAGACCTTCTCGAGCACGTGCGCGGCATCCTGGTCCTCACCCGGCAGCACCTGCTCGCGGCTGGAGATCAGCGTGACCTTGGCGCCGAGGTTCATGTAGGCGGACGCGAACTCGGCGCCCGTCACACCGGAGCCGACCACGATCAGGTGCTCGGGAAGCGCCTTCATGTCGTACAGCTGCGTCCACGTGAGGATCCGCTTGCCGTCGGGCTTGGCCGAATCCAGCTCGCGCGGCGACGCGCCCACCGCCACGATGATCGTGTCGGCCTCGACGCGGTCGAAGTCGGTGCCCTTCTGCCCGGTCGAGACCACGATCGCCGTCGGTCCCTCCAGACGTCCGTGGCCGGACAGGATGCGCACGCCGGCCTCGAGCAGCGTCGTGCGCATGTCCTCGGACTGCTGGCCCGCGAGCGCGATCAGACGTTTGTTCACCGCGGCGAGGTTGATGGCGATCTCGGGCTTGAGCGGCTTGCCGTGCTCGCCCTTGGCGTAGAACTGCACTCCGAGGTCGGAGGCCTCCGAGATCGCGACCGCGGCATCCGCCGTGGCGATCAGGCTCTTCGAGGGGACGACATCGGTGAGCACTGCCGCTCCGCCCACGCCCACACGCTCGACCAGGGTCACCTCGGCTCCGAGCTGAGCGGCCGCGAGGGCCGCCTCATAACCGCCGGGACCGCCGCCGAGGACGGCGACGCGCTGTGTGCGCTCAAAAGGGGTGGAAGACATGATCTCCATTCTTCCGCAATCCTGGCCCCGGAGCCTGCACCTTCCTAGAGTGGATCCATGTCTGAAACACACAGCAACCCCCTCGACGACCCGAATGCGAACCCGTTCGAGGTCGCAGCCGACGCAGCCGCCGACATCGCGCGCCTGACCGGAGTCGAGAAGCACGACATCGCCCTGACCCTCGGCAGCGGCTGGGGCAAGGCCGCCGACATCATCGGCGAGACCACGGCGACCATCCCCGCCACCGAGGTCACCGGCTTCTCGAAGCCCGCTCTCGAGGGCCACGTGGGCACCCTGCGCAGCATCCGCACTCCCGATGGCAAGAACGTCCTCGTCATCGGTGCTCGCACCCACTACTACGAGGGCCACGGCGTGCGCCGTGTCGTGCACTCGGTGCGCACCGCCGCGGCCACGGGCGCCAAGATCATGGTGCTGACGAACGGCGCCGGCGGAGTGCGCGAGACCTGGACCCCCGGCCAGCCCGTGCTGATCAGCGACCACATCAATCTCACGGCCGACTCCCCTCTCGAGGGCGCGACCTTCATCGACCTCACCGACCTCTATTCGACACGTCTGCGCGACATCGCCCGGAGCGTCGACCCCACGCTCGACGAGGGCGTGTACACGCAGTTCCGAGGCCCGCATTACGAGACGCCGGCCGAGGTGCAGATGGCCAAGCACATCGGCGGACACATCGTGGGAATGTCGACAGCGCTCGAGGCGATCGCCGCTCGCGAGGCCGGTATGGAGATCCTCGGGTTCTCGCTCATC
The DNA here is from genome assembly GCF_040686675.1 of Microbacterium sp. NPDC079176. Lineage (NCBI taxonomy): Bacteria > Bacillati > Actinomycetota > Actinomycetes > Micrococcales > Microbacteriaceae > Microbacterium > Microbacterium sp. NPDC079176. Next base: position 534,140 of record NZ_JBFBLM010000003.1, on the reverse strand, counting down.
ACCAACCTCGCCGCCGGCATCCAGAAGACGCCGCTCAGCCACGCTGAGGTCATCGAGGCCGGTCGAGAGGCCGAACCGGTCATCTCGGCGCTGCTGGCCCGAGTGGTCGAGGCGCTGTGAACGACGAGCGTCTCGCGCAGGCGCGCGCGTGGATGAGACAGGACCCCGATCACGAGACCCGCGACGAGCTGGCCGTGGTCATCACGCGGGCAGCCGATGGCGACGAGTCGGCCGCCGCCGACCTCGATGATCGCTTCAGCACCCGACTCGCGTTCGGCACCGCCGGTCTCCGCGGAGCCCTGGGGGCCGGCAGCAACCGCATGAACCGCGTGCTCGTCGCGCAGGCGGCCGCCGGGTTCGCTTCGTACCTGCGCGAGAAGTCGCACGGCCGCACGCCGACCGTGGTGATCGGCTATGACGGACGCCGCAACTCCCGCGTGTTCGCGACCGACTCCGCCGAGCTGTTCGCCGGAGCAGGGCTGCGCGCGATCCTGCTGCCGAGACTGCTGCCCACGCCCGTGCTCGCGTTCGCGGTGCGTCACCTGGGCGCGGATGCCGGTGTCATGGTGACCGCGTCGCACAACCCGCCGAACGACAACGGATACAAGGTCTATCTGGGCGGCGCCGATCAGGGCTCGCAGATCGTCGCACCCGCCGATGCCGAGATCGCCGCGCACATCCAGCGGGTCGCCGATGCGGACGACGTCACGTCGTTGCCTCGCTCCACCGACTATGAGACGGCCGGCGAAGCCGTGGTCGACGCGTACGTCGCCGCGACAGCGGCGGTCGCTCCCGCACCAGCCGGCGCGTCCGATCTGCGCTGGGTCTACACCGCTATGCACGGGGTCGGCTGGGAGACGCTGTCGAAGATCGTCGCGGCCGCCGGATACCCTCAGCCGATGGTCGTCGGAGAGCAGCTCGAACCCGACGCGACGTTCCGCACCGTCTCGTTCCCCAACCCGGAGGAGCCGGGGGCGATGGACCTGTCCTTCGCCCGGGCCCGCCGCGTGCAGGCGGACTTCATCATCGCCAATGATCCGGATGCCGACCGACTCGCCGTGGCGATCCCGGACGCGTCGTCGGAGGGCGGATGGCGGCGACTCACCGGCAACGAGGTCGGGCTCCTCCTGGGCGCTCGCGCCGCCAGGGCCGCCGAGGGCACGCCGGGTGCATCGCTCGCGTGCTCCCTGGTCTCATCGCCCGGCCTCGGCGCCGTCGCCGCCCATCACGGGCTCGACTTCCACGAGACGCTCACGGGCTTCAAATGGATCTCCCGCGCCCCCGGCATCGTCTTCGGCTTCGAGGAGGCACTCGGCTACCTCGTGAATCCCGAGACCGTGCGCGACAAGGACGGCATCTCGGCGACCGTGGCGATCCTCGGACTCGCCGCCGAGGCGCACGAGCGCGGACGCTCTCTCGCCGACCTGTTGTCCGAGCTCGGTGACACGTACGGTCACTTCGCCAGCGGTCAGGTGTCGGTCCGCGTGCAGGACCTCTCGGTCATCGGCACCGTGATGCTCTCGCTGCGCACGCTGCCGCCGACGCACTTCGGCAGCCACTCGATCGCCTCCGTGGAGGATCTGCTGCACGCCGACGCAGGGCAGCCCTCGGGCGACGTGCTGCGGTATCGACTCACGGACGGCTCGCGCATCATCGTCCGTCCGAGCGGCACCGAGCCGAAGCTCAAGGTCTACATCGACGCGGCCGCGGACTCCGCAGAGCGCGCCACCGCGACCGTCGCCGAGCTCGAGGCCGCGGTGCGCCTGCTCCTGGAAGAACGCTCGTAGGCCGCATGCCGAGAAGACATGTCGTGATCAGCGCGCACAACGGGGTGCACGCGCGCCCCGTCGCCGAGCTCGTGCGGCTCGTGCAGGCGCATTCGCACGCGGTGACCCTGCGGACGTCGTCGGGCGCGGTCGTGGACCTCAGCAGCGTTCTCGCGCTGATGGACCTCGCGCTCGCGCCCGGCGATGCCGTGGTGCTCGAGACGGCGGACTCGGCCGGCGCCGACGCCGTGCTCGACACCCTCGCCGGCGTCCTCGACCCTCGGGGCTGACCCGGCGGTCACCCGTCGATGACGGCGACGAGCTCGTCGAGGAACGCCTCGAAGGTGGTGCCCCGGCGGAGGATTCGCTGCACGCTCTCCCGTTCGCTGAACACCTCGACGAGCTGCTCGAACACCGTCTGGAACGCGGCGCGGTCGCTCTCGCTGAAGGCGGCGAGAGCGACCACCTGCACGCGGCCCTCACCCCACGCTGCCGACCCGTCCGTCACGCCGATCGCGATCGCGGTGCGCGTGGCGGTCATCTGGAGCGCGTGCGGCACCGCGAGCGCGTCTGTGAACGCCGTCGACGACATCCGTTCGCGGAGGATGGTGTTCTCGACGTAGTCGTCGCCGATCAGCCCCGCATCCACGAGGAGACCGCCCAGTCGCCGGATGATCGCCTCCTCCCCCGCATCGGGCAGCGGATAGACGAAGGCGTCGGCATCGAAGTATCGTGCGAGCTCGCCACGGAGCCTGGTGAGGCGTCGGCCCCGCCGGACGCGTGCCGCGGCCTGCTGGATCCGGTCGACATCGGCATCCGTGAGGAACGGCTGGATGCGGACGAAGCGATCGCCGGCAGCGCCCGGCTCGATCGTGCTGAGCACCAGGTCGGTGTCGAACGACGCCCAGTCCGGGTCGACCTTGGTGATGACGCTGGTCACCTCGATCGCGGACCCGAGCGAGCGGTCGACGCTCGATCGGAGCAGCTCGTGCAGCTCGTAATACCCCGGGCACACGATGGTCGCGGTGAGGATCGACTCGGCTTTGCGGCTGCGCTCGAGTCGTCCGCCGACGTGCATCGCGATGTAGGCGATCTCGTCGTCGTGGATCGGCGTGCCGAGGCGATCGTGCAGTCCGCTGGCGATCGAGACCGCGACCTCGAAGATCATCGGATACGAGGTCTTGAGCGAGCGGGTGAGCGGATTGCGGGTCAGCGCGCTCTCCTCGGCGCGACGCATCAGGTTCTGCACGTGCAGGGCGAGGCGCAGCACGAAGGTCTCGTCGACCAGGTCGACTTGGAAATCCTCCGCCGCCCTCGCGATCTCCGCACGCACGGCCGCCTCGACACCCGGGTCCACGCCGCTGCGGGCGACATCGCCCGCAGCGTCCTCCCCCGGAGCCACGATGCGCGTGAGGACGAGGGACGCGAGATGCCCGCTGTCCCCGTCGCCCAGCGCGACCGAGAAGTGCTGCTGGGCGAGCCGGGCGATCACAGCCCCGACCCGCGGGATCTCCTCCCGCGCACCGGCAGGACCGGCTTCGAGCGCGTGGCCGGCCGCAACCCTCTCGGCGGCGATCGCGATGTGCAGAAGGACATCGGAGATCGCGAGCTCGTTGACGTAGTAGCCCTGTTCTCCGAGTTCGCGCACGAGCTCGGACTTGAAAGGCCCGACGGCGTCGGCGGCGATGACTCCTCCGGCGAGCGCTCGGCGGAACGTCTCGGGGTGGAACGACGCGGCATCCATCTCGTCATGTGCGAGTCGCGACAGCAGACGACGCTGTGCCGCCTCGTTGCCTCGCAGTCGCACGATCTCGCGGTCTCTCTCGAGTGCGAGATCGGTGCCGTCGAGCAGTGTGCGGACGCGGGCGAGGTCCGCCTCGAGAGTGGCTTCGCTCACATGGAGCGCACTGGCCGTGGCGAAGACGTCGACCCCTTCCGGCACATCGAGCAGGGTGCGGACGAGACCGTGCAGTCGGTCACGCGGGGCGGAGTCGCCGCTCTGCCGCGCGCGCAGTGCGTCGCGAGCCCCCGACCCGGCACGGTATCCCGCCGGGCCCGATTCGACGGCATCCGCTCCACCGGTTCTCGCGTTCAGCGCGGCGACGTACGAGCGGATGCTGCGCGGGGTGACCCCGAGCTGATCGGCGAGACTGGCGGCCGTCACCCACTCGCCCTGACGGAGCAGGGACGACAGGAGCTGATCCTGACGCTGTCGCGACATGATGCTCCCTCCTCCGTGCCGACCGCACTGTCCTGACGTGACTTCCATGATGTCAGCAAGCGGGGGGCGGTGCTCCGAAACCGAGGTTCCGCAGGGGCGGAAAGGAACCTGTTGGCGAGCACACCCCCCTTGTTCCCAGACTGTTCTCAGGAAAGGTGAGCATCGATGAAGATCCTCGTGGTGTGCGGCGCTGGCGCGTCGAGCACGTTCGTCGCGCAACGACTCCGCCGGGCGGCTTCCGAAGCCGGCCTCGACTGGGACGCCGCAGCCGGCATGGAGCAGTCCGTCGCCGGCAGCGACCACGACCTCATCCTCATCGGCCCTCATCTCGCCGATCGCCTCGAGGCGATCCGCCAGGCGGCGCCCGCTCAGGTGGCCGTGCTCCCCGACGACGTCTTCGCCGATCGGGACGGCACCCGCACGCTGGCACTCGCACAGTCGATCGTCTCCAGCGCCAGGAACACCCCGAAAGGAACATCATGACCGTCTCTCGCACCGTCCGCATCGGCTCATCCCATGGACTCCACGCCCGTCCGGCGAAGCTGTTCGCACAGGCGGCGAAGGACTCGGGGATTCCCGTGACCATCGCGAAGGACTCGGGGAAGGCGGTCAACGCGGCCAGCATCCTCGGCGTGATCGCACTGGCGATCGAGCACGGCGACTACGTCACGCTGACGGCCGACGGCGACAGCGCGGAAGGCGTGCTCGACACGCTCACCGAGCTGCTCACGACCGACCATGATCAGGATGCCGGAGTATGAGCGAACTGCGTGGAGTCGGCATCGGTCTCGGAGTCGCCCAGGGCGTCGTCGTCCGGATGACCGAGGCGCTGCCCGCCCCGGAGAACACCCCCAGCGGTCAGGGAGCCGACACGGAGCGCACACGTGTCCGCGAGGCCGTGACGGCCGTCGCACAGGAGCTGACTGCCCGCGGCGAGGCCGCCGGCGGCTCGGCCCAGGAGGTGCTCGAGGCGCAGGCGATGATCGCCGAGGACCCGACGCTGCAGGACGAGGTCGACGCACGCATCGACGACGGCGCGACGGCCGAATGGGCCGTGCATGACGCGTTCGCCGGTTTCCGGGCGACGCTCGAGGCGGTCGGGGGCTACCTCGGCGAGCGCGCCGCCGATCTCGACGACATCGCGCAGCGGGTGCTCGCCCGGCTTCGCGGCGTGGATGCGCCAGGGGTCCCCGACCCCGGGCATCCCTTCGTCCTCGTCGCTCGCGACCTCGCCCCGGCCGACACCGCGCTGCTGAACCTCGATCAGGTGCTCGCCCTCGTCACCTTCGACGGCGGACCCACCTCGCACACCGCGATCCTCGCCCGCGAGAAGGGCATCGTCGCGATCGTCGGAGCGGCATCAGCCTCGGAGCTCGCGACCGGCAGCCCGGTCATCGTCGACGCCGCAGCCGGAATCGTCACCGTCGATCCGACCGACGACGAGAAGGCGCGCGCCGAGCAGCGCGCCGCCGCCCGCCGCTCGGCGGATGCCGCACCACTCACTCCCGGCGCCCTCGCCGACGGCACGCCGATCCCGCTGCTGGCGAACCTGGGGAAGCCTGCAGACGCATCCGATGCCGTCGAACGCGGGGCCGAGGGCGTCGGGCTGTTCCGCACCGAGTTCCTGTTCCTCTCGTCGGCGCAGGCGCCGACGGTGCAGCAGCAGCGAGAGTCCTATCGGGAGCTGCTCGCGGCCTTCCCCGGCAAGAAGGTCGTCGTGAGGATGCTGGATGCCGGCGCCGACAAGCCGCTGGCGTTCCTCAACGACGCGCACGAGGAGAACCCGGCCCTGGGCCTGCGGGGGCTGCGTGCTCTGCGGGCGAGCGAGGACATCCTGCGCGAGCAGCTGACGGCCCTCGCCGAAGCGGATGCCGCGACCGCGTCGGACCTCTGGGTCATGGCGCCGATGGTGGCGACCGTCGAGGAGACGCAGTACTTCACCTCGCTCGCCCGGGAGTACGGCCTGAAGACCGCCGGTGTCATGGTCGAGATTCCGTCCAGCGCGCTGCTCGCCGACCGGATCCTCGCGCACGCCGACTTCGCCTCGATCGGTACGAACGACCTCACGCAGTACACGATGGCCGCCGACCGTCTGCTCGGCTCCGTCGCGGCGTTCCAGGATCCGTGGCACCCCGCCGTGCTCCGTCTCATCCGCGAGGTCGGCGCGGCAGGTGCCCGACTCGGCAAGCCGGTCGGGATCTGCGGTGAGGCCGCCGCCGATCCGATGCTCGCCGTCGTGCTCGTCGGGCTCGGCGCGACGAGCCTCTCCATGGCCCCGTCCGCCCTGGCGGACGTGCGTCACACCCTGTCGCAGCACACTCTCGACGAAGCCCGCAACTTCGCCGAACTCGCACTGGCGGCGGACGACGCCGCCGGTGCTCGCCTCGCCGTGGCTGACGCCGCGGCACCCCTCCCCCCTCACCAGAAAGAGACGACATCATGACGACGACGTCACCCGCCGCCACGAAGGCAGGCGGCCTCCGAACGGGCGTGCAGCGCTTCGGCACGTTCCTCTCGGGCATGATCATGCCCAACATCGCCGCGTTCATCGCGTGGGGATTCATCACGATGCTCTTCATCCCGGCCGGATTCTTCGGGTCCGAGAGCCCGTTCGGCTGGCACTGGGCCGGTGTCGCCGAGACCATCGGCGGCGGCGGCGATTCCGCAGTGGTCGGCTGGCAGGGCGCCATGACCGCGGTGGCCGAAGGCGCCGACGGCAACATCTTCGCGTACGTGGGCCTCGTCGGACCGATGGTCACGTACCTGCTGCCGCTCCTCATCGCCAACACCGCGGGCCGCATGGTCTACGGCGAGCGCGGTGGAGTCGTCGCGACGATCGCGACGATGGGTGTCATCGTCGGCACCAACATCCCGATGTTCCTCGGCGCGATGATCATGGGGCCGCTCGCGGCCTGGATCACCAAGCAGATGGACCGGATGTGGGACGGCAAGATCCGCCCCGGCTTCGAGATGCTGGTGAACAACTTCTCGGCCGGCATCCTGGGCATGATCCTCGCGATCGTGGGATTCTTCGCCTTCGGTCCCGTGATGCTCGGCATCAGCGCGGTTCTCGGCGGTGCCGTCGACTGGCTGGTCGCGCTGAACCTGCTGCCCCTCGTGTCGATCATCGTGGAGCCCGCGAAGGTGCTGTTCCTGAACAACGCCATCAACCACGGCGTGTTCACTCCGCTCGGCATCGAGCAGGCGGCCGAGACCGGCAAGTCGATCCTCTTCCTGATCGAGGCGAACCCCGGTCCGGGCCTCGGTCTGCTGCTCGCGTTCTCGTTCTTCGGCGTCGGTGCGGCCAAGGCGTCTGCGCCCGGAGCGGCGATCATCCAGTTCTTCGGCGGCATCCACGAGATCTACTTCCCGTACGCGCTGAGCAAGCCGACCACCATCCTCGCCCTGATCGCGGGTGGCGCGGCCGGCGTCACGACCAACATGGTGCTCGGAGGCGGCCTGGCGTTCCCGGCGGCCCCCGGCAGCATCATCGCCGTGACCGCGGCCGCCGTCGGCCCCGGCGTCCCGAACCTGCTCGTGGTCTACCTCTCGGTGATCATCGCTGCGGTCGTCACGTTCCTCATCACCGGCGTCATCCTGCGGGCCTCCCGCAAGCGCGACCTCGAGGCCGAGGGCGACAGCTTCGGCGACGCGATCGCACAGACCGAGGCGAACAAGGGCAAGTCGTCCGCCGCGATGGACGCCCTTCGCGCCTCGTCGGGTACGGGAGCAGCCGGAGCAGCCGCTGCGGCTGGCACGGGCGTCGCCACGGACCGTCGCATCGAGAACATCGTGTTCGCCTGCGACGCCGGAATGGGATCGTCGGCCATGGGCGCGAGCGTGCTGCGCAACAAGTTCAAGAAGGCAGGGGTCGAGGGCGTCACCGTCACGAACCAGGCCATCGCGAACCTCGACGGCAGCGCCGACCTGGTCATCACCCAGCAGCAGCTGACCGACCGGGCGAAGGCGCAGTCGCCGAACTCGGTGCACGTGTCCGTCGACAACTTCATGAACTCTCCGAAGTACGAAGAGGTCGTCGAGATGGTGCGCGAACAGCGCGACACCGACGCGTGACAGACCAGGCGGGGCGGGTGCTGCGGCATCCGCCCCGCCTCCACATACTCAGAAAGAAGGAATCACCATGAGCGTTCTCACCCTCGATCAGGTCCGCATCCACTCCGGAAGCAGCACGCAGGAGGAAGCCCTCCAGGAGGCGACCGACATTCTCGTCGCGGCAGGCGCCGTCACCCCCGCCTATGTCGACGCGATGCGTCAGCGCGAGCAGACGGTCTCGACCTACATGGGCAACGGTCTGGCGATTCCGCACGGCACGAACGACGCCAAGGATGCGATCCTCGGATCCGCGCTGTCTGTCGTCCGCTACGACGGCGGAGTCGACTGGGACGGGGAGGCCGCGACGTTCGTCGTCGGCATCGCCGGCCGTGGCGACGAGCACCTCGAGATCCTCTCGCAGATCGCGATCCTGTTCTCCGATGAGGACGACGTCGCGAAGCTCAACGCGGCGCAGACGCCCGACGAGCTGTACGCCCTGCTCTCGGCGGTGAACGACTGATGAAGGCCGTGCACTTCGGCGCGGGCAACATCGGCCGCGGATTCGTGGGGCTGCTCCTGCACGAGGGTGGATACGAGGTCGTGTTCTCCGATGTCGCCGACGCTCTCGTCGACGCCATCAACGCCGTCGATTCGTACACGGTGCACGAGGCCGGACCCGGCGGCACCGACCACGTGGTGACCGGCTTCCGGGCGGTCAACAGCAGGACCGATCCGGATGCCGTGGCCGACGAGGTCGCGACCGCCGATGTGGTCACGACGGCGGTCGGACCGACCGTGCTGCGCTTCGTCGCCCCCACGATCGTCGCGGGCCTCGCCCTGCGCCCTGCCGGAGCCGCTCCCCTGCAGGTCATGGCCTGCGAGAACGCGATCGGGGCGACGGACACCCTCCGGGCGGAGATCGAGAAGGCGGCGGGCGCGGACGCCGAGGAGCTGCTGTCGCGTGCGGTGTTCGCGAACACCGCCGTCGACCGCATCGTCCCCGGTCAGCCCGCAGACGGCGGCGTCGACGTCACGGTCGAGCCGTACTTCGAGTGGGCGATCGAATCCCAGGCCTTCGGCGGCGCGCTGCCGAACATTCCCGGCGCTCATTTCGTCGACGATCTCGCCCCGTACATCGAGCGCAAGCTCTTCACGGTGAACACCGGCCACGCCGCGACGGCGTACTTCGGCGCACGGGCCGGCATCGAGCGCATCTCCGACGCCCTGGCCGACCCCGACATCGTCGCACGCGTCTCGGCCGCTCTCGAGGAGACCTCCGCGGTGCTGGTCGCCGAACACGGGCTCGACCCGGCCGAACTGGCCGCGTACCGAGCGACGATCCTCGAGCGGTTCCGCAATCCGGCGCTCGTCGACACCGTGCAGCGGGTCGGCCGTCAGCCGTTGCGCAAGATCTCCCGACACGAGCGCTTCATCGGACCGGCGGCGATGGCTGCCGAGAGAGGGCTCTCCACGATCGCGCTGGTCGGCGCGGTCACCGCAGCGCTCGAGTTCGAGGATCCCGATGATGAGCAGGCGGTCGAGCTGCAGCAGCTCCTGCGCACGGAGGATGCGCTGGCGTTCACCTCGTCCGCAACGGGGCTCGACCCCGAGCATCCGCTGTTCCCGGCGGTCCGCGACGCAGTCGTCTCCCGTCAGACAGCACTGAACGCCTCCTGACGACGTCGCACGCCGTGTTCTGCGCCCTCTGCCGATACGATCGGCGGAGGGCGCAGTGGCGAGCACAGCGAGGTGCGGGAGCAGCATGAACAGATACGCCGTCATCGGTGCAGGTCCGTCGGGCCTCGCCGCCGCTCGGGCGCTGACGAAGCGCGGCGTCGGGATCGACGGGTACGAGGCCTCGACCGGTGTGGGCGGCCTGTGGGACATCGACAACCCCCGCAGCACGATGTACGAGTCCGCGCATCTGATCTCCTCGCGCACGACGACCGAGTTCGCCGAGTACCCCATGCGTTCGACCGTCGACTACCCCGACCATCGGACGCTGCGACAGTACTTCGAGGACTATGCCGAGCACTTCGGTCTCACCGGGCTCTTCCGGTTCGAGACGACCGTCACGCGACTCGAGCCGCGGGACGACGGCTGGGATCTCACGAGCTCGGGGCCCGACGGCGAAGAGACCCGGTGGTACGCCGGCGTCGTGCTCGCGAACGGCACGCTCGCCGAACCGAACGTGCCGACCTTCGTCGGAGAGTTCAACGGCGAGATCATGCACACGAGCGAGTACAGGTCGGCCGCACAGCTCACCGGCCGGCGTGTGCTGCTGATCGGGGCGGGGAACTCGGGGTGCGACATCGCGGTGGATGCCGTGCACCACGCCTCCTCGGTCGACATGAGCGTCCGCCGCGGCTATTACTTCGTCCCGCGCTATCTGTTCGGCAGGCCGAGCGACACCCTGAATCAGGGCCGTCCCCTGCCCGCGCGCGTCAAGCAGGCGGTCGACAGCCGGGTGCTCCGGGCGTTCACCGGCGACCCTGCGCGCTTCGGTTTCCCGAAGCCCGACTACCGCATCTACGAGGCTCATCCGATCGTCAACACGATGATCCTCAATCACCTCGGGCAGGGGGACCTGCGTATCCGCCCCGATGTGGAGCGCCTCGACGGCACGACCGTGCGCTTCCGGGACGGGACGTCCGACGACTACGATCTGCTCCTGCTCGCGACCGGATACCGGCTCGACTACCCGTTCGTCGACCCACAGCACCTGCACTGGAGCGGCGCGGCACCACGGCTGTTCCTCCACGTCTTCCCCGCATCGTTCAACGGTCTCTTCGTGATGGGCATGATCGAGGCGTCCGGCATCGGCTGGCAGGGGCGGTACGAGCAGGCGGAGCTGCTGGCCGCATACCTGGACGCGGCGGAGAACGATCCGCCTCGGGCGGTGCGATTCCGCGATCGGGTGACCTCCGAGCCGTGGCCCGATCTGACCGGCGGCTACCGATACCTGCGCCTCGACCGCATGGCCTACTACGTGAACAAGGACGCATATCGGGGTGCGGTGCGACGCGAGCGATCAGCGCTCGAGCGGCCCCTCCCCGAGCACGCTCACATCCGCACCCCGTAACGTGAGGCGAGTGCAGAAGAAGCGTGGTCGTCGTGTCCTGAAAGTGATCCTCTGGGGAGTCGTCGGCGTCCTCGTGATCGGCATCGTCGGAATACTCGCCTGGAGCCAGATCGGCGTCATGTCGGCCGAGAAGGATCCGCTCGCCAGCGTCGAGGACAACTCCGCCATCCATGTCGAGGACACCGAGCAGGGGATCGTGCTCGCCCCGGCCGACGGCGAATCAGACCTCGGCCTGGTGTTCGTGCCCGGTGCGAAGGTCGATCCGTGGGCGTACGCACCGATCCTGCAGAGCCTCGCCGAAGAGGGCGTCACGGTGGTGATCACCCGCCCGTGGCTGAACCTCGCGTTCTTCGATCTGCGCGGTCTCGACTCCTTCACCTCTGCGGCCCCCGACATCGATGACTGGGCGGTCGGCGGACACTCGCTGGGCGGCGTGCGCGCGTGCCAGCTCGCCGCGGATGCCGAGGCACTCGTGCTGTTCGGCTCCTACTGCGCGACGGACGTGTCGGACACCGATCTCGCCGTTCTCAGCATCTCGGGCAGCGAGGACGGACTGTCGACGCCCGAGAAGATCGCCGACGCTCGTGACCTGCTGCCGGCCGACGCCGAGATGGTCGAGATCGAGGGAGCGTCGCACGCGTCGTTCGGCGACTACGGGCCCCAGGCCGGTGACGGCGAGCCGACGATCTCGAGCGACGAGATGCACGCACAGGTCTCTGAGATCCTCGATGCCTTCATGGCGGACGTCGCCGCGCGCTGAGCAGCGTCGACTGCTCCGCTCAGCCGATGACGGGGTCGAGCAGCGGATGCAGGTGCCGTGTGCCCAGCACGGATGCCGCCGCGCGTGAGCCCGCAGCGAGGGCGTCCGGAACGCAGGCCCCCGAGAGCCGGGCATCGAGGACGCCGGCCAGGAACGCGTCGCCCGCGCCATTGGTGTCGACGACATCGACCGGCACGGCTGCGACACGGTGTTCGGTGCCGTCTGCGTCGATCGCGACCGCCCCGTCGGCGCCCAGGGTGCACACGGCGAGCGAGGCGCCGCCAGCGACGCATGACCGGAGGAAGCGCACCGGATCGACCAGACGGTCGGCGTTGCAGAACACGGCCTGCGCTGCAGCGAGGAAGGGCCGGTGGAACTCGGATTCGCCGTCGTAGTCGTGCACGTCGACCCAGATCGGGCGCCCGGTCGCGACGGCCGCGGGGAGGAGTCGTAGCGGCTCGGCCGCGAGGTCGAGCACGATCACCTCAGCGCCGCTCATCGCGGTGTGCAGAGCTGAGTCATCTCTCCCGTCCGTCGCCGAGGGGGACGCGAGATACAGCGAGACTCGCTTGCCCTCGCGGGTCATGAGGTTCAGATGGCGCTCGGTGGCGTCGCCCGTTCCCCACCGCGCACGCACACCGGCATGTGCGAGCGCATCGCGCACGCGGTGTCCCGGTTCATCCGCCGCGGTGAGGGCGTACAGCAGAGCGGAGCGCCCGAGCGAGGCGAGTGTGAGGGCCTTCCCCGCGCTCGTGCCGCCGACGGTCTCCCAGGTCTCCTCGGCGAACTGCATGTGCGGCACCGGCTCAGGCAATCGATCGAGCACGACGATCGAGTTCCACGATGCCGGTCCGGCTATGAAGACGGTGGCGGTCATGAGTACATCCTGCCGTCCGAGACCCCGGTTCAGCCGATCCGCTTGATGAGCGAGTCCAACCCCATGCCGTAGTCGATCCGCACGACGGGCAGGGCGAGCTTGTCCGTGCCGATCTCGACATACCCGGGCTCGATGGTCCGCGCCATCTCGAACCCGGCCTGAGCGACGCCCTGCTTCGACGTGTCGTCGAAGTGACCGAACGGATACGCGATCACCTCGCGCACCCCGAGCACGTCGGCGGATGCGTTCAGATCGGCGGCGATCTCGTCCGCCGTCCAGTTCACCATCCGGCCCTTGCCGTTGTCGCCGGCCTGATGCATGTCGTGCGTGTGAGATCTGCGAAGGACGTACATCGACGGCGCGGGGTCCTGGCGGTCGGCGGTGATCATGAACGAGGTCGACAGCAGCCCGTGCGCATCGATCACCGGAACCGCGAGGTCGAACCAACTCTGGTCGGCGTCGTCGTCGGTGATGATCACCGAACGAGCAGGCAGCGACAGTCGACCGTCGATGAACGCGCTGAGCTCATCCCAGGTCGGCAGGTAGAAGCCCGTCGTCGCGATGTGGTTCATCTGCGCCTCGAAGTCGCCGATGTACGCGTAGTTGCCGCGGAGCCAGCCGGTCTCGCCCTCGGGGTTCGAGGTGAACTGGTGGTACATCAGGATCGGGACCTGCACGTCCGCCGCGGCATTCGCCTCGGGCGTCGTCCACGCCGCGAAGAGCTCGATCTGCTGATCGACGCACACGACGGGGTCGGCTCCGTTGATCCGCGCGGCGACCGTGCCCCCGGCGGCATCCGCTGCGGTCGAGTACCAGCCGGCGAACACCCGACCGTCCTGCGCCGGTATCGGAAGCGCCACGTACAGTGCATCCTGCCGCTGCAGCATCGGTTCCTGCGGCGCACCGTCGCCGATGAAGCTCACCGCGCACGCGAGCGGGTCGCCGGCATCCGCGACGAGCTGCTGCGCGGGTGTCAGCGGACGCTCGATGGCGTCGCCGCCCGCTCGCGGCACGAGCACCTCGGGCACTCGGGTCGACCATGAGAAGGCCGCGATTGCACCGCCGACGACGATGACGACGGCGCTGACGATCACTGCGACGCCGATACGGCGTCGCTTCCCCCCGGAAGCCATGATCTAGATGTCGAATCCGTCGGCGATCATCTCGACAAGCTCCTCGCGCTCCTCGACGGGCAGAAAGGCTCCGGCCGCCGCGTTGAACTGGAAGGTCTCGAGATCGTCGAGATCGTACTCGAACGCCTCGACCAGGAGCGACAGCTCCCGTGTGAGCGAGGTCGCGCTCATGGTGCGGTTGTCGACGTTGACCGTCACGGCGAAGCCGAGCTGGTAGAGCAGGTCGAAGGGATGGTCGGCGAGCGTGTTGCCCCACGACGCGATCGCGCCGGTCTGCAGGTTCGAGGACGGGGACAGCTCGAGCGGGATCTCTCGGTCTCGCACCCAGCGGGCGAGGTCGCCGAACTGGACCTGCACCTCGTCGCCCTCCTGCGTGATGACCTGCAGGTCCTCGGCGATGCGCACGCCGTGGCCGAGTCGCAGCGCTCGCCCGTCGATGAGCGCCGAGCGGATCGAGTCCGGCCCGGCAGCCTCCCCCGCGTGGACGGTCACGGGGAAGAAGTTCTCCGCGAGGTAGTCGAAGGCGGCGCGATGGTTCGACGCCGGGAATCCGTCCTCGGGACCGGCGATGTCGAAGCCGACGACCCCTCGTCCGCGGAAGCCGACGGCGAGCTCGGCGATCTCGCGCGAGCGGTCTGTGTGGCGCATGGCGGTGATCAGCTGACCGACGCGGATGCTGTGGCCCTCGCGATCCGCGGCGTCCTCACCCTCCTCGATCCCCTGCTGCACAGCCTCGACGGTCTGCTCGAGGGTGAGCCCACGCGTGAGATGCTGCTCGGGCGCCCAGCGCACCTCGCCGTAGATCACGCCGTCGTGCGCGAGATCCTGCACGAACTCGCGAGCGACACGGGTCAGGCCCTCCTGCGTCTGCATCACAGCCGTGGTCAGATCGAAGGTCTTGAGGTACTCCACCAGCGACCCCGAGTCGCCCTGCTTCGCGATCCACCTGCCGAGAGCGGCCGGCTTCGATTCGGGAACCTCGAGCCCGATCACATCCGCCAGCTCGATGATCGTCGAGGGTCGCACCGCGCCGTCGAGATGGTCGTGCAGCGACACCTTGGGAAGGCTGCGCAGGGATGCCCCCTGGATGGTGACATCGCCGTTCGCGTCGATCGACATGGGGATTCCTCTCGGTCGCGGATTCGCTCTGTTCAGGCTAGCGGTCGGCGGATCAGGCCGTGATGCGCTCCCGCACGATCGGCCCTGCGGCCGGAGCCTCGTCGCCGATCGCCCAGGACCCCTCGAGCGCCTCGAGAGCGCGGGGGAACCGAGCCTCGTCGGCTGCCGAGAGCGTGAACAAGGGCTGTCCGGCCGCTACTCGATCACCGGGCTTGGCGTGCAGGTCGATCCCGGCCTCGAAGATCACCGGATCCTCAGCCCGCGCGCGCCCCGCACCGAGACGCCACGCCGCGATGCCGAACGGCAGCGCGTCCATCTGCGACACCACGCCGTCGCGGGGAGCCGTGACCACATGGGTCTCGCGGGCCGTGGGCAGCGGTGCGTCGGGGTCGCCGCCCTGAGCGCGGATCATGGCCTTCCACCCGTCCATCGCGCGTCCGTCGTCGAGAGCGGCCTCCACGTCGGCATCCGGCTGTCCTGCGAGCGAGAGCATCTCGCGCGCCAGGGCGATCGTCAGTTCGCGGACGTCGGCGGGTCCTCCTCCGGCGAGCACCTCGACGGACTCGCGAACCTCGTTCGCGTTGCCGATCGCGCGACCGAGCGGCACGTTCATGTCCGTGAGGAGGGCGGTGGTGGCGACGCCGGAGTCCGTGCCGAGTGCGACCATGGTGCGCGCGAGCTCGCGTGCCCGGTCGATGTCCTGCATGAACGCACCGGAGCCGAACTTCACGTCGAGCACGAGAGCGTCGGTGCCCTCGGCGATCTTCTTCGACATGATGCTCGAGGCGATCAGCGGGATCGCCTCGACGGTGCCGGTGACGTCGCGCAGCGCGTAGAGCTTCTTGTCGGCGGGCGCGAGGCCTGAGCCTGCCGCGCAGATCACGGCGCCCACATCTCCCTGCATCTGGGCGAACATCTCCTCGTTGCTGAGCGCGGCGCGCCAGCCGGGGATCGACTCGAGCTTGTCGAGCGTTCCGCCGGTGTGGCCGAGACCGCGACCGGAGAGCTGCGGGACCGCCACCCCGAAGACCGCGACGAGCGGAGCGAGCGGAAGAGTGATCTTGTCGCCGACGCCGCCCGTGGAGTGCTTGTCGACCGTCTTCTTGCCGAGGGTCGCGAAGCTCATCCGCTCCCCCGACGCGATCATCGCGTCGGTCAGCACGCGGATCTCGTCGCGCTCCATGCCGCGCTGGAAGATCGCCATCGCGAACGACGCCATCTGTGCGTCCGAGACGTAGCCGCGGGTGTAGGCGTCGACCATCCAGCGCAGCGCCTTCTCGGGCACCGCACCGCCGTCGCGCTTGGCACGGATCACATCGACGGCGTCGAAGGGCTCAACGCTCATCGGGCGTCCTCCAGGTCTCGGGGGCCGAAGGCGTCCGGCAGTACTTCGTCGATGGTCCGGATGCCGGAGACGGTCTCCAGCAGCATTCCGGGCATCGCGTGTTCGTAGAGCAGCTGACGGCAGCGGCCGCACGGCATGATGGTCTGCCCGTCGTTGTTGACGCACACGAAGGCGACGAGCTGGCCGCCGCCCGACATGTGCAGGTCGCCCACCAGCGCGCACTCGGCGCACAGCGTCACCCCGTACGAGGCGTTCTCGACGTTGCAGCCGGCCACGATGCGGCCGTCGCCGACGAGCGCGGCGGCTCCGACGCGGTAGCGGGAGTACGGCGCATAGGCCTTGGTCATCGCGTCGGTCGCAACCTGACGGAGCTCGTCCCAGTCGATGTCTGTCATGTCTCTCCTAGGACTTGATGTACGGCTTGCCGCTGGCTGCCGGACCGCGGATCTGACCGGCGAAGCCGGCGACCGCGAGCAGCGTCACGACATACGGGAGCATCAGCATGAACTCGCCGGGGATGGGGGTCTTGAGGATCGACAGCAGGTTCTGCAGGTTCGTGGCGAAGCCGAACAGCAGCGCCGCGAGCGTCGCGCGGATCGGATCCCACCGGCCGAAGATCACCGCGGCGAGGGCGATGAAGCCGAGGCCGGCGGTCATGTCCTTGCCGAACTGCGGCACCGAGACCAGCGTGAAGTACGCTCCACCGATTCCGGCGATCGCGCCCGCGAGCAGCACATTCCAGAACCGGGTCGCATTGACCTTGATACCGACCGTGTCCGCGGCCTGCGGGTGCTCGCCGACCGCACGGACGCGGAGTCCCCACTTCGTGCGGTAGAGCCCCCAGGCGACGATCGCGACGGTGATGAACATCAGGTACACGATGAAGGTCTGATTGAAGAGCACCGGGCCGATGATGGGGATGTCGCTCAGCAGCGGGATCTCGATGCGGCTGAAGCGCACCGGCGTGTTGAGGGCGGCCTCGTTCGGCGCGAGCAGTGCGCCGTAGAGGAATCCGGTGAGGCCGCTGACGAGCACGTTGAGCACGACTCCGACGATGACCTGCTCGACGAGGTACTTGATCGCGAATGCGGCCAGCACCGCGGCGACGAGCACGCCGCCCAGCATCGCTCCGAGGAGTCCGATGAACGGGCTGCCCGTGACGCTCGAGAGCAGAGCGGCCGCGAACGCTCCGAGCAGGAGCTGACCCTCGATCGCGACGTTGACCACACCCGCGCGCTCGCCGATGACGCCGCCGAGCGCGCCGAACACGAGCGGGACGGAGAGCGAGACGGCTCCGAAGAGCAGGCTGCTGACGGGCACGAGTCCACCCGCGCCCGCCCAGACGAGGAACCCGAAGACGGCGAGCACGCTGAACGCGATCACCAGCCAGATCGACGGCTTGCGATACGACCACGCCCGAAGGAACGCGAGCACCGACAGCAGCGCGAGGATCACGATCACGACCCAGCTGGTCGGCCCGGTCGGCAGAGCGATATCGGGCAGTGCGAACGGCGACGACGGGTCGTTCAGCCGGAAGCTGCTGGTGCCGCTGCGAGGCACGAGCAGGAAGAGGAGCGCCAGCAGCACCGTGGCTGCGGCGAGGACGATCGGCGCCTTCAGGTGCCGCTCGCGCACGGTGGCGAGCTGCACGGTTCCGTCGGCGGCTTCGCTCTGGACGAGGGAGGTCATGCGGTCACCGCCTTCTTCGCGGCTTTGGCTCTCGCCTTGGCCGCCTTCTCCGCGTCGGTCTTGGGAAGGAAGAACACCGTGCGCAGCAGCGGCGGCGCGGCGATGAACAGCACGACGAGCGACTGCACGACGAGCACGATGTCGACCGGGATGTCCTGAGCCTGCATCGAGAACGAGCCTGCCTTCAGTGCGCCGAACAGGATGCCGGCCGCGAACGTGCCCCAGGCGCGACTGCGGCCGAGCAGTGCGACCGTGATGGCGTCGAAGCCGATGCCGGCGTCGATCGTCTCGGTGATGCCGGTCGTGACGGCGCCCTGCACCTGGTTCATGCCCGCGAGACCGGCGAGACCACCGGCGAGGAGCATGGCGTAGACGTAGACGCGCTGGACGCTGATGCCTGCCGCACGCGCGGCGTGCGGGTTCTCGCCCACGGCGCGCATCCGCATGCCGAGGGAGGAGCGCTCGATCAGCCACCAGACGAACAGGGTCGCGATGATGACGATCACGAATCCGAGGTCGAGCAGAGGGAACTGCGGGCCGAGGAGCGAGGGGAACTGCGCGCTCTCAGGAGTGGCATAGCCGAGCGCCTGGTTCGTTCCGGGCTTCTGGAGCAGTCCGGGGGTGCGGATCATCCACAGCAGCAGGTAGTACGCCACATAGTTGAGCATGATCGTGAGGATGACCTCGTGGGCGCCCGTGCGTGCCTTCAGCAGACCGGCGATCGCCCCCCACAGCGCACCACCGGCGATGCCGGCGATCAGCGTCACGGGGATGTGCAGCCAGAACGGCAGGTCGAGCTGGAACGTGAGGAGTCCTGCCGCGGCGACGCCGATCAGCATCTGGCCGCGGGCACCGATGTTGAACAGACCGACGCGGAACGCGAGGGCGACACCGAGACCGGCGGCGATCAGCGGCGCGGCGAATCCGAGAGTATTGGTCAGCGGACGGATCTGAGCGGCGAAGTCCGCACCTCGTGCGTTGAAGATCGCTCCGCGGAACAGCGCCTCATAGCCGTTGTAGACGGCGTTCCATGCGGCGGCGATCGTGTCGGTCGGACGCGAGAAGAAGTACCCGGAGGCCTCGATCACGTCTTCGTTGGTGAAGGCGATCAGGATGCCGCCGACCACCAGCGCGAGGAAGATCGCGAGGATCGTCGTGACGGCGCTGCCGCGGAGCATCTCCTTGAGGATCACGTTGCCGCGCGGCGGCGGCGGGACGTCACCCGTGTCGCGCTGCGTCGTGGTCGTGTTCAGCGAGAGCTGGTCGCCGGACACGTCGCCCGCCGGTCCACTCCCCTGTGGCGTGATACCGCTCATGCGGCCACCTCTCCCTCGGCGGCGCCCGCCATCATCAGTCCCAGCGTCTCGCGCGGGGTGTCGCCGGGAACGATCCCGACGATGGTGCCTCTGTACATGACCGCGATGCGGTCGGCGAGAGCCGCGACCTCATCGAGCTCGGTCGAGACGACGACCACGGGGATTCCCGCATCCCTGGTCTCGATGATCCGCTTGTGGATGAACTCGATGGAGCCGACATCGACTCCGCGGGTCGGCTGCGCAGCCACGAGCAGCTTCAGCTCGCGACTCATCTCGCGGGCGATCACGACCTTCTGCTGGTTTCCGCCCGAGAGCGTGCCGGCCGGCGTGTGCGGTCCCTGGGTCCGGATGTCGTACTCGCTGATCCGCGCGCGGGCGAAGTCGTCCAGCGCGGCACGGCGGATGGTCCCACCACGGCTGAAGTCGGCGTCGCCCGTGCGGTCGAGGATCAGGTTCTCCGCCACCGAGAACCCGGCCACGAGCCCGTCCTCCGTGCGGTCCTCCGGAACGAAGCCGACACCGGCGTCGAGGATGCCCCGTACGCTCTTGCCGACCAGTTCCGCGCCGCCGAGGGTGATCGATCCCTCGACCCTCGCCGCGAGGCCGACGATGGCCTCGACCAGCTCGGTCTGACCGTTGCCCTGCACGCCGGCGACGGCGAGCACCTCGCCGGGTCGCACGGAGAAGTCGACGCCGTCGACGACGATCGCTCCCGCGGCGGTGAGCACCCGGAGCCCCGAGACCTCGAGGCCGCCTTCGCCGAGCCGCGGCGGATCCTTGTGCACCGTCAGCTCGACGGCGCGTCCGACCATGAGGGAGGCGAGCTCCGCGTTGGTCGCGGACGGCGACGCCTCGCCGACGATCTTGCCGAGGCGGACGATCGTGATGGTGTCGGCGACCTCGCGCACCTCGCGGAGCTTGTGGGTGATGAAGACGATGGCCGTGCCCTCGTCGCGGAGCTGACGCATGATGCCCATCAGCTCGTCGGTCTCCTGCGGCGTGAGCACGGCGGTGGGCTCGTCGAAGACCAGGACCTTCGCGTCGCGCGAGAGCGCCTTAATGATCTCGACCCGCTGCTGCACGCCGACGGGCAGATCGCCCACGATCGCGTCGGGGTCGATGTCGAAGCCGAAGCGGGCGGCGACGGCGCGGACGTGCTCACGCGCCTTCGTGATGTCGAGGGTGCCGAGTCCCTTGGTCTGCTCGTGGCCGAGCATCACGTTCTCGGCGACCGTGAAGACGGGGACGAGCATGAAGTGCTGGTGCACCATTCCGATGCCGGCGTTCATGGCGTCGCCGGGGCCTCGGAACCGCTGGACGACGTCGTCCAGGAGGATCTCGCCCTCGTCGGCCTGATAGAGGCCGTAGAGCACGTTCATCAGGGTGGACTTGCCTGCGCCGTTCTCACCGAGCAGCGCATGGATCTGACCCGGTTCGACCACCAGGTCGATGTGGTCGTTGGCCACCAGGGTTCCGAACCGCTTGGTGATACCGCGAAGTTCGAGCTTCATATCTGCACCTTATCCAGAAGTGTCATCCAGAGGAGTCCGAAGAATCTCCGGCGCATCGCACGGGGATCACCCGGATGCACCGTGAACAGTCGTCATGGTCCGTCCACGGCGCGGGGCGAGTGGCCACGTGCACCACTCGCCCCGCGCTGGAACTCGATGAATTACGGGGAGTTCGGGGACTCCACCGTGATGTCGCCGGCGATGATCTGCTCCTGCAGAGCCGAGATCTCGTCGAGCAGTCCGTCGGGCAGGTCACCCTCGAAGGAACCGAAGCCCGAGAGCTTCACACCCTCGTTCTCGAGCGTGCCGACGTAGGGAGCCGGGTCGAAGTCGCCCTCGGACGCGGCGATCGTCGCATCCTCGACCGCGACGTCGATGGCCTTCATGATCGAGAAGAGGGTGACGTCCGCCACGCTCTCATCGGCGACGGCGAGGTCGCTGTCGACACCGACGAGGAGCGTGTCCTTGCCGCTGTCCGCGATAGCGGCCGCAGCGCTCTGGTAGATCGGTCCGCCGACGGGAAGGATGACGTCGACGCCCTGGTCGAGCACGCCCTGAGCGGTCTGCTTGGCCGTGTCGTTGGCGTCGAAGCCACCGGTGAACGAGCCCTTCTGCGTGGCGGTGTCCCAGCCGAAGACCTCGACGGCGCCCGACTTGTCCTCGTTGTACTTCTCGACACCGAGCTGGAAGCCGTCCATGAACACGGCGACCGACGGGATCTGCATTCCGCCGAAGGTGCCGACCTTGTTCACGCCGGACTCAGCCGACCAGCCGGCAGCGGCGTATCCGCCGAGGTAGGCGGCCTGAGCGGTGTCGAAGACGAGGGGCTTGATGTTCGGGGCATCGGTGGTGCCGTCGAAGTCGTTGTCCGCGTAGTCATCGATGATCGCGTAGTTGATCTCGGGGTTCGCCAGCGCCGACTCGACGGTCGCGGCCGACAGCTTGAAGCCGACGGCGACGATGAGCGAGCAGCCTTCCGAGACGGCGGTCTCGAGGTTGGGCGCGTAGTCGTTGTCGTTGGCCGACTCGAACTCGAGCGGCTTGACGCCGAGCTCGTCAGCGGCACGGTCCATGCCCTCCTTGGCGGACTGGTTGAACGACTTGTCGTTCCAGCCGCCCGCGTCCGAGACGAGGCAGGGAAGGAAGTCGGACTCAGCCTCGCCGCCGCCGGTGCCGCCCGATTCGGTCGGAGCCTGGCCGCAGCCGGCGAGTGCGAAGACGACGCCAGCGGCGATGGTTGCGCCGAGCAGCTTCTTGGTGGTGGAGATGGTCAACTCATGCCTCCTGAACGGTGCCGCGGCCCTCGCGGATCGCTCAAAGTTACCTAGTGTTTCGACTTTTGCGCACGTGCGAGGGCGAGGCGCTGACGAATGGTTACAAACCTGAAACCAAGACAGCCGATGAGCGGCGGCCCCTGCTCATCAGAGCACGTCGCCCCGTCCGGTCAGCTTCAGGGACTCCACCACGCCCTTCACGCGCTGCGCGTGCTGCACCGTCGTCACGAGCAGAGCGTCCGGTGTGTCGACCACGACGATGTCCTGCACGCCCACGAGGCTGATCACCCTCGATGTCTGACTGACCAGGATGCCGCTGGCCGCGTCGGAGAGCACCCTGGCGTTCGGGCCGAGCACGGCCAGGTCGTTCTTGCGCCCGTTCGTGATGAGCTTGGTGAGGGAGGCGAAGTCCCCGACGTCGTCCCAGTCGAAGTGTCCAGGTACGACTGCGAGGCGTCCGCGACGTGCCGCCGGCTCGGCCACCGCATAGTCGATCGCGATCTTCTTCAGTCCCGGCCAGATGCGATCGACCGCAGACCCCCGACGATCGCGATCGTCCCAGGCTTCGGCGAGTTCGATCAGGCCGGCGTGGAGTTCCGGCTCGTTGGCCGCGAGTTCGTCGAGGAGGACGCTCGCCTTCGCGATGAACATGCCCGCGTTCCAGAGGTAGCCGCGATCCGCGATGTACGCCTGAGCCGTGGCGAGGTCGGGCTTCTCCACGAAGCTCTCGACGAGGGCTGCCTCGCGCGCGCCGTCGACGACCAGCTCCGGCCCCTTCTTGATGTAGCCGAAGCCGACGGCCGGCTCGGTCGGCGAGATGCCGATCGTGCAGATGTACCCCTCGCGCGCGACCTCCACGGCGTCGCGCACCGCGAACTCGAACACCCGCGTGCCGCGGATCACATGGTCGGCGCTGAAAGATCCGATGATGACGTCGGGATCACGGCGGTGCAGGATCGCCGCGGCGAGGCCGATCGCAGCGGCGGACTCCCGCGGCTCGGACTCGAGGAAGACGTTCAGATCCGGTATTCCGGGCAGTTCGGCCTCTACCGCCGCCCGGTGAGCCCGGCCGGTGACGACGGCGATGCGATCGGCGCCGGCCAGTGGCTCGAGCCGGTCCCAGGTGTCCCGGAGCAGCGAGTGCCCCGAGCCGGTCAGGTCGTGCAGGAATTTCGGCGCGTCCGCGCGGGACAGAGGCCACAGCCTGCTGCCGATGCCGCCAGCGGGAATGACGGCGTAGAAGTCCTCGATAGGTTCGCTCACAGAGTCAGGGTATCCCGACGAAACCTCTCGACATCGAGACACTTAGGCTCGCCTTCGTCGCCCGCACCCGTCACACGGGAATAGGATGGTGTCCGATCGGCCGTGCCTGACGACAGCAGGCTCACGCTTGGAAGACGCATCGCACGCGACCGAGTCACATCGATCCAGGGAGGACGACCGTGTCCACAAGCGCTCGCTTGACACCGTCGATTTCGGAAACCACTTCCAAGACGCCGCGCGGCACCCTCTACCGGGGTCGCGAGGGCATGTGGTCGTGGGTGCTTCACCGCATCACCGGAGTCGCCATCTTCTTCTTCCTGTTGGTGCATGTGCTCGACACTGCACTCATCAGGGTGTCGCCCGAGGCCTACAACGCGGTCATCGGAACCTACAAGAACCCGATCATGGCCCTCGGCGAGGTCGTGCTGGTCGCAGGCATCGTGTTCCACGCGATGAACGGCCTCCGCATCATCGCCGTCGACTTCTGGTCGAAGGGCGCGAAGTACCAGCGTCAGCTGTTCTGGGGCGTGCTCCTCGTCTGGGGCATCATCATGGCCGGCTTCGTGCCGCGTCACCTGATGCTCGCGTTCGCCGGCTTCGGAGGAGGACACTGATGGCCGCTCAGACCGTCGCCGCGCCCATCCGCCGTCAGCGCGGCTTCAACCTCGAGAAGTGGGGCTGGGTGTTCATGCGCGCCTCGGGCGTCGTGCTCGTCGTGCTGATCTTCGGCCACCTCTTCATCAACCTGATGGTCGGCGAGGGCATCCATGCCCTCGACTTCGCGTTCATCGCGGGCAAGTTCGCCACGCCGTTCTGGCAGTGGTGGGACGTCCTGATGCTGTGGCTGGCACTGATCCACGGCGCCAACGGCATGCGCACGATCGTCAACGACTACGTGACGAACAACACCGCTCGCAAGGCGCTGACCTGGGCCCTCGGCCTGGCCGCGGCGCTGCTCATCATCCTCGGCACCCTGGTCGTCTTCACCTTCGACCCGTGCCTCGGCGTGACCGAGTCGAGCACACTGTGGGAACAGTGCCAGACGCTGGGCAAGTAGAAGAGAAGGCATACGAGAAGTGACTACCGAGACCCAGGATTCCGTCGTGCGCGACGGCGTGCATTACCACCAGTTCGACATCGTCATCGTGGGCGCCGGCGGCGCCGGCATGCGAGCGGCCATCGAGGCCGGCTCCGGCGCGAAGACCGCGGTCATCTCCAAGCTCTACCCCACTCGCTCGCACACGGGTGCGGCGCAGGGTGGCATGGCGGCGGCGCTGGCCAACGTCGAGGAGGACAGCTGGGAGTGGCACACCTTCGACACGGTCAAGGGCGGCGACTACCTGGTCGACCAGGATGCGGCGGAGATCCTCGCCAAGGAGGCGATCGACGCGGTCATCGACCTCGAGAACATGGGTCTCCCCTTCAACCGCACGCCCGAGGGCAAGATCGATCAGCGTCGATTCGGCGGCCACACCGCCGAGCACGGCAAGACCCCGGTGCGCCGGGCCTGCTACGCCGCTGACCGCACCGGCCACATGATCCTGCAGACGCTCTTCCAGAACTGCGTCAAGCTCGGCATCAACTTCTTCAACGAGTTCTACGTGCTCGATCTGCTCACGGTAAAGGATGCCGACGGCAAGACCCAGGTCTCAGGCGTCGTCGCCTACGACCTCTCGACGGGCGAGCTGCACGTGTTCCAGGCCAAGGCCGTGATCTTCGCGACCGGCGGCTTCGGCAAGATCTTCAAGACGACCTCCAACGCCCACACCCTGACGGGTGACGGAGTCGGCATCGTCTGGCGCAAGGGCCTCCCCCTCGAGGACCTCGAGTTCTTCCAGTTCCACCCGACAGGTCTCGCCGGCCTCGGCATCCTCCTCACCGAGGGAGCGCGAGGCGAGGGCGCGATCCTGCGCAACGCATCGGGCGAGCGCTTCATGGAGCGCTACGCTCCGACCATCAAGGACCTCGCGCCTCGTGACATCGTCGCGCGCTGCATGGTCCAGGAGGTCGCGGAGGGCCGCGGTGCCGGCCCGCACAAGGACTACGTGCTGCTCGACTGCACCCACCTCGGCGCAGAGGTCCTCGAGACCAAGCTGCCCGACATCACCGAGTTCGCACGCACGTACCTCGGCGTCGACCCGGTCGTGGAGCCGGTTCCGGTCATGCCGACCGCGCACTACGCGATGGGCGGCATCCCCACCAACAACGCCGCCGAGGTGCTCGCCGACAACACCACCGTCGTGCCCGGCCTCTACGCGGCCGGCGAATGCGCGTGCGTCTCGGTGCACGGCGCCAACCGGCTCGGAACCAACTCGCTGCTCGACATCAACGTGTTCGGCAAGCGCGCAGGACGCAACGCGGTGGAGTACGTCAAGACCGCCGAGTTCGTGCCGCTGCCCGAGAACCCCGCGGCATTCGTCTCCGACATGCTCGAGGGCCTGCGCAACAACCAGGGAACCGAGCGCATCGCCGTCCTGCGCAAGGCGCTCCAGGACGAGATGGACAAGGGCGCGCAGGTGTTCCGCACGCACGACTCGCTCGAGCACGTCCTCGGCGTGATCGCCGAGCTGCGCGATCGCTACAAGAACGTGCACGTCGACGACAAGGGCAAGCGGTTCAACACCGACCTGCTCGAGGCTGTCGAGCTCGGCTTCCTCCTCGACATCGCGGAGGTCGTCGTCTACGCGGCCCAGAACCGTGAGGAGAGCCGTGGCGGCCACATGCGCGACGACTTCCCCACGCGTGACGACGAGAAGTACATGCAGCACACGATGGCCTACCTGACGGGTGACCCGCACTCCTCCACTCCGAGCGATCACATCAAGCTCGACTGGAAGCCGGTCGTCTTCACGAAGAACGAGCAGGGCGAGTTGAACTACCCGCCGATGGAGAGGAAGTACTGAGCATGTCGAACGCCATCGCCGAAGCTCCCGCGGACACGACGGAGGAGACGGGCATCCAGTCCTTCATCGTCACGTTCAACATCCGCCGGTTCGATCCGGAGATCGACTCCGAGCCGCACTGGGTCGACTACGACGTGGAGCTCTACTCCACGGACCGCGTCCTCGACGCACTGCACAAGATCAAGTGGGAGGTCGACGGGTCGCTGACGTTCCGGCGCTCGTGCGCCCACGGCATCTGCGGCTCCGACGCCATGCGCATCAACGGCCGTAACCGCCTCGCCTGCAAGACGCTGATCAAGGATCTCGACATCTCGAAGCCGATCTACGTCGAGGCGATCAAGGGTCTGCCTCTCGAGAAGGACCTCGTCGTCGACATGGAGCCTTTCTTCGCGTCGTACCGCGAGGTGCAGCCGTTCCTCGTCGCGAACTCGGTGCCCGAGAAGGGCAAGGAGCGCGTCCAGAGCATCGCCGATCGCGAGATCTTCGATGACACCACCAAGTGCATCCTGTGCGCCGCATGCACCTCGTCGTGCCCGGTCTTCTGGACCGACGGACAGTACTTCGGACCGGCGGCGATCGTGAACGCGCATCGGTTCATCTTCGACTCCCGCGACGACAACGCTGCGGTCCGTCTCGACATCCTCAACGACAAGGAGGGCGTCTGGCGCTGCCGCACGACCTTCAACTGCTCCGAGGCGTGCCCCCGCGGTATCGAGGTCACGAAGGCCATCGCCGAGGTCAAGCAGGCGGTCCTGCGCGGTCGTCCCTGACACCGTCGCCGACCTGAGAACGGGCGGGCACCCTGATGGGTGCCCGCCCGTTCTCGTCGCTTGGATAGGGTGAGGACGTGTCCGAACACCACGCCGCCCCCGAGCCCGGTCGCCTGGACGCGGCCGTGGAGAGGGCGACCGCTCTGACCCAGCGCACTCTGGGCCTGTTCCCCGTGCGTGTCTGGCGTCATTTCCTGCAGCACAACGGATTCCTTCTCGCTGCCGGGGTGAGCTATCAGGCCCTCTTCGCGATCTTCGCGGCTGTGTACCTCGCCTTCGCCATCATCGGCATGTGGCTCGGTGGCAGCACGGAGGCGGTCGACGGTCTGATCGTCATCATCAACAGCTACGTTCCCAATCTGATCCTCGATCAGGGCGGGGTGTTCACCCCGGATCAGGTGAAGGAGATCGCCGCGAGCACGGCCAGCCTCCTGGGAGTGACAGGTCTCATCGCCCTCGGCACGGTGATCTGGACCGCGATCGGGTGGGTGACCTTCTCACGTCGCGCCACGAGGGACATTTTCGGCCTCCCCCCGGACACTCGCAGTTACGTGATCCTCAAGGCTCGGGATCTTCTCGCCGCGCTGATCTTCGGCGTCTCGCTCATCGTGGGGTCGATCCTCAGCTCCGCCAGTGCGGCGATGCTGAGCTGGCTCCTGAGCCTCCTCGGCTGGGACTCGGGATCCGACGGGCTGAACCTCAGCATCCGCATCGGCACGGTCATCGTGTCGTTCGTCCTGATGTCCGCCGCTCTGGCCGCGATGGTGCGCTTCCTCACGGGGACGACGCTCCATTGGCGCACGATCTGGCCCGGCGCGATCCTCGGCGGCGCCGCGATGACGGTGCTGCAGTACGGTGCAGGGTTCCTCCTCAGCTACACGCCCTCCAACCCGCTTCTGGCCACGTTCGCGATCTTCATCGGCCTGCTGCTGTGGTTCCGGGTGAACGGGGTGGTGATGCTCGTGGCATCGTCATGGATCGCCGTCGCCGCCCAGGACCGGGATCTGCCGCTGCTGGCTCAGTCGGAGGCCGAGCGTCGGATCGTCGAGCATGAGACCCTGCTCATGGCCGCCCGCATCCGCGTCCGCGACGCGCACGCGGCACGCGACACCGCACCCTGGTACGGCGTATGGGGTGCGCGTCGAGCCGTGCAGGCGGCGGAGCGGGAACTGGCGGAGCTGGAGGCGTCCGCGCCCCCGCCCGTCGACACCGCGTCGCCACTCGCGCAGCGGCTGCTGGCCGAGCTGCAGCGGACACGCGATGTCGGTGGCGCTCGTTAGGCTGGAACCATGCCTCATCTGCGAATCGCCACGGTCAATGTCAACGGGATCCGAGCGGCGGCTCGCAATGGCATGAGCGCGTGGCTCGACGCGGCAGACGTCGACGTCCTCACTCTGCAGGAGGTCCGCGGCCAGGACGAGCATCTCGAAGCGGCCTTGCCCGGATGGACGTTCGTGCACGACGAGGCGACCGCCAAGGGTCGCGCCGGCGTGGCCATCGCCAGCCGGCTGCCGGCTCTCGCCTCGCGCACCGACTTCGGCGATGCCGACTTCGACTCGAAGGGTCGCTGGATCGAAGCGGACTTCCTCATCGGCGACCGCCCTCTCACGGTCGTGAGCGCTTACGTGCACAGCGGCGAGGCCGACACTCCGAAGCAGGAGGAGAAGTGGAAGTTCCTCGACGCGTTCGGTGCCCGACTGGCCGAGCTCGGCGCGGACGACGGGGCACTCGCGCTCGTCACCGGGGACCTGAACGTGGGCCACCGCGAACTCGACATCAAGAACTGGCGCGGCAACCGCAAGAAGGCGGGATTCCTGCCCCGTGAGCGGGCGTACTTCGACAGATTCCTCGGAGCGGCGGGTGAGACCGTCGAGGGCGTCGACGGCTCGACCGGCACCGGTCTCGGCTGGGTCGACGTGGGCCGGGTGTTCCACGGCGAGGTCGAGGGGCCGTACACCTGGTGGTCGATGCGCGGGCAGGCGTTCGACAACGATTCCGGGTGGCGCATCGACTACCACCTCGCCACTCCGGCTCTCGCCGAACGGGTCACTGCCTATCACGTCGCCCGCGCGGCCGCCTATGACGAGCGCTGGAGCGACCATGCTCCGGTGGTCGTCGATTACACCTACTGAACAGCAGGCGGCGCCCGGGTTCGGACGGACCCGGTTCGCGCGGTCCGGCACGACCGGCGCCGCCTAGGATTGATGTCGTGACGAAACCTCGCCTTTACTCAGGAATGCAGCCCTCCGCCGACTCGCTTCAGATCGGCAATTACATCGGAGCGCTCCTGCAGTGGCGGGATCTGCAGAGCTCGTACGACGCATACTTCTCCGTCGTCGATCTGCATGCGCTCACCGTCGCACAGGATCCCGCCGAGCTGCGCGAGAAGACCCGCCGCACCGCTGCTCAGTACATCGCCGCCGGCATCGAGCCCTCCCTCTCGACGCTCTACGTGCAGTCTCACGTCCGCGCGCACGCCGAGCTGGCCTGGATCCTGTCGACGATCACCGGTTTCGGAGAAGCCGGTCGCATGACGCAGTTCAAGGACAAGTCAGCGCGCTACGGAGCGGATGCCACCAGCGTCGGTCTCTTCACCTACCCGGTTCTGATGGCAGCTGACATCCTGCTGTATCAGACCGATGTCGTGCCGGTCGGCGACGACCAGAAGCAGCACGTCGAGCTGACCCGCGACCTCGCCGAGCGCTTCAATTCCCGTTTCGGGGACACGTTCGTCGTGCCCCGCCCCGTGATCCAGAAGGACACGGCGCGCATCTACGACCTGCAGAACCCGACGTCGAAGATGTCGAAGTCCGCCGAGAGCGATGCGGGAGTCCTCTGGATGCTCGACGACCCGGCGAAGTCGGCGAAGAAGATCATGCGGGCCGTCACGGACAACGAAGGATCGGTGCGCTTCGACCGCGACACCAAGCCCGGCGTGTCCAACCTGCTGACCATCTACGCCGCGCTGTCGGGACGTCAGGTTCCGGCGATCGAGGATGAGTACGCGGGCCGCGGTTACGGGGACTTCAAGAAGGGACTCGCCGAGGTCGTCGTGAACGAGTTCGAGCCGGTGCGTGCCCGCGCGCTCGAGCTGCTCGACGACCCTGCTGAACTCGATCGGATCCTCGCGCAGAACGCCGCACGTGCGGATGCCGTCGCCGACGCCACTCTCGGAGCGGTCTACGACCGGGTCGGACTGCTTCGTCGCGTCTGACCTGGCCAGCCATAGGATGGGGGCGTGACTGATCCGCAGCAGCCCCCGTCCGGTGCCGTCCCCCCTGTGCCTCCCGCGCCCCGATCGGCCGACGAGCAGCAGCACTTCGCTCCGCCCGTGCCGCCAGCGCCCGCTGCGTACTCGTCGACTCCCCCGGCGCCGCCCGCATACCAGAGCGCTCCCCCGGCCTATCAGGGTGCTCCGCCCTCGTACCAAGGCGCTCCCGCACCGCAGGCGGCTCCTCCCGGCGCCTATCAGGTTCCGGTCGGAGGCTACGCAGCGCCCGCCGGCGCATACCAGGCACCGGTGATCGCGGAGAAGAAGTCAGGGCTGCTCGGCATCCTGGCTCTGGTCCTGGCGATCGTGGCAGCCGTGGTCACACCGATCGTCGCCGGCATCATGGGCTTCGAGATCGGACGTCGTCTTCCGGGCGGTCTCGACACGACGGCACCGGACTTCCTGTCGATCCTCTCTCCCGCGAGGGACCAAGTCCTGTGGGCGGAGATCTCGTTCTGGACGGGGACCATCCTCGGCATCGCCGCCATCGTCATCGGCATCATCGCCATTCGCAAGAAGCAGGCGCGCGGTGCGGGCATCGCCGCCCTCGTGGTCGCCGTGCTCGGCCCGATCATCTTCTGGGTCGTGCTGCTGGTGACACTGTCGACGGGAACGGCGACCGGCTTCCTGCCGTAGCCGCGGGGCACGCGACGGGTGCACCGCCCCGTGTCTCACCGTGGAGCGTGGTGCTTCTGCTGAGCGGCGAGCAGTCCGTCCTCGACGAGCAGCTCGACCGCGTCCGCCGCGTCGGACACGAGTATGGGCAGGTTCGCGCGCTCGTCTTTGCCGAACGGCGAGAGCACCCAGTCCGCGGGGTCCTGGCGCCCCACCGGTCGACCGATGCCGACCCGCACCCGCGGGAAATCCGGAGTGGTGATGGCACGGGCGATGTCTCGGACGCCGTTGTGCCCGCCGTGGCCTCCGCCGATCTTGAGCTTGACGGTGTCGAACGGGATGTCGAGCTCATCGTGGACGACGATGATCTGCTCCGGCGGCACCGAGTAGAACCGCGCCAGGGCGGCGACCGGCGTCCCGGACACGTTCATGAACGTGTTCGGCTTGGCGAGCACGAGCTTGTCGCCGCCCGGGCGCAGCCAGGTCTCGACGACGCGCGCGCCGCCCTTGTGCTCCCGAAAGTTCTCGCCGCGGCGTGAGGCGAGCTCATCGACGACCATCTGGCCGATGTTGTGACGCGTATCCGCGTATCGGGGGCCGGGGTTGCCGAGTCCCACCACGAGCCAGGTGGATGCCATGTGGTCGTCCTCTCGGAATGCGGGCCCTTCGCGGTGCCCGGGTCAGAATACGACAGAGGGGGCGCGATATGCTCGCGCCCCCTCTGTGTTGCAGTCAGCTGTGCGCTGCGCCTGCGGAGATCACTCCGCGGTGGGAGCCTCCTCGGCGGCAGCCTCGTCGGCGCCGGCCTCGTCCTCTTCGAGCGACTCCTCGGCCGGGATCGAGATCGCGACGACGAGAACCTCGGGGTCGGTCAGCAGCGTCGAGCCCTTGGGGAGCTTGACCTCGGCGGCGGTGATGTGCGTGCCGTCCTCGAGACCCTCGACCGAGACCTCGACGTTCTGCGGAAGATGCGTGGCCTCGGCCTCGATCGACAGCGTGTTCGCGTCCTGGTTGACGATCGTTCCGGGAGCCGACTCTCCGGTGACGACGACGGGAACGTCGATCGTGACCTTCTCGCCCTTGCGGACGACGAGCAGGTCGATGTGCTCGATGATCTGGTGCACCGGGTCGCGCTGGACGTCCTTGACGAGGGCGAGCTGGTCCTTGCCGTCGATGTCGAGCTCGAGCAGAGCGTTCGCACGGCGGATGATCAGCGAGACCTGGTGGCCGGGCAGTGCGACGTGCACCGGGTCGGTGCCGTGGCCGTAGATCACGGCGGGGATCTTGCCTGCGGCGCGCAGACGACGGGCGAAGCCCTTGCCGAAGCTCTCGCGGAGCTCGGCCTTGACCTTGGTGTCTTCAGACATGGGGTTCTCCTTCGGGGCACGCAGCGACAGCTACGCGGTGGTCTTGGAATTGTTCTCGAACGCAGACACGTGAGGAAAGCCACCGGCTTGCTTCGCCGCGTCGATAACGGATGCCAGCGCACGCGCAGAAGCATCCCTCGCCGAGGTACTCCTCTCATGGTACCGGATGAGCCGGTAGGCTGAGAACACCGATCCCCTCTCTGCAGAACACGGAGTTCTCTCATGCTCGACGGCGTCTTCTTCTCCCACGCGATCGCCTGGCTCATCGGCGCGATGACCGTGTGCGCCGCAGGCTTCACCTTCGCGGCCCTGTTCTCCCTGGGGCGCTCGGGATACCGCAAGGACTGACCTCCTCGCGTCCGTCACCACCCGTCACACGGGAGCACCACCCCGGACGCCGCGATAATCTGGGAGCATCCCCTTCTTCTCGATCTAGGAGCCATCTGTGCCCGAAGCATCAGCGAACATCGGAGTCGTCGGACTCGCCGTCATGGGTTCGAACCTCGCCCGCAACCTCGCCAGCCGCGAGGGCAACACGGTGGCGATCTTCAACCGCAGCTACGAGAAGACCGCGACGCTCGTCTCCGATCACCCTGAGGCCGGCTTCATCCCCGCCCAGACCTACCAGGAGTTCGCCGACTCGCTGCAGAAGCCGCGCACCGCGATCATCATGGTCAAGGCCGGCGGCCCGACGGACGCCGTGATCGACTCGCTGGTCGAGGTCTTCGAGCCGGGCGACATCATCGTCGACGGCGGCAACGCGTACTTCCCCGACACGATCCGCCGCGAGAAGGCGGTCCGTGAGACCGGAATCAACTTCGTCGGCGCCGGGATCTCGGGCGGCGAGGAGGGCGCACTCACGGGCCCGTCGATCATGCCCGGCGGCTCGGACGAGTCGTGGATCACCCTCGGCCCGATCCTCAAGTCGATCGCCGCGATCGCCGAGGGCGAGCCGTGCGTCACGCACGTCGGACACGACGGTGCCGGACACTTCGTCAAGATGGTGCACAACGGCATCGAGTACGCCGACATGCAGCTCATCGCCGAGGCCTATGACCTCATCCGCCGCGGCACGGGCAAGTCGCCCGCCGAGATCGCCGAGATCTTCGCCGAATGGAACAAGGGCGAGCTCGAGTCGTACCTGATCGAGATCACCGCAGAGGTGCTGCGCCAGGTCGATGCCGAGACCGGCAAGCCGCTCGTCGACGTCATCCTCGACCAGGCCGGAGCCAAGGGCACCGGAGCGTGGACCGTCCAGACCGCGCTGTCGCTCGGCGTTCCCGTCTCCGGCATCGCCGAGGCCACGTTCGCCCGCTCGCTGTCGTCGCACCCCGAGCAGCGCGAGGTCGCCGGAGCCCTCCCGGGCCCGGACGAGGAGTTCGTCGTCGCCGACGAGGCCGCTTTCATCGAGGACGTCCGTCTCGCGCTCTACGCATCGAAGATCGTCGCGTACTCGCAGGGCTTCGACGAGATCCGCGCGGGCGCTGCCGAATACGGCTGGAACATCGACCTGGGCGCCATCAGCAAGATCTGGCGCGGCGGCTGCATCATCCGTGCGCAGTTCCTCAACCGCATCGCCGACGCATACGCGGCAGAGCCCGGTCTTCCCGTGCTGCTGACGGCTCCGTACTTCACCGAGGCGATCACGCGCGCTCAGGCGCCGTGGCGTCGCGTCGTGGTCGCGGCGGCACAGGCCGGCATCCCGGCTCCGGCGTTCTCGTCGTCGCTGTCGTACTACGACGGCATCCGCGCCGACCGCCTCCCCGCAGCCCTCGTGCAGGGCCAGCGCGACTTCTTCGGGGCGCACACCTACAAGCGCATCGACAAGCCGGGCACCTTCCACACGCAGTGGTCGGGCGACCGCACCGAGATCGAAGCCGAAGACACGCACTGAGCGCGTCGCAGACATGACGAAGGCCCCGGCGATTCCGCCGGGGCCTTCGTCATGTCTCACCGGGTGATGTCCTGCACCGTGCCCTTCGCCAGCCGAAGGCGTCTGGTGGCCCGGCGCGCCACCGCCGAGTCGTGAGTGACGACGATCATGGTGATCCCTTCCGCGCACAGCCCCTGGAGCAGCGTTAGGATCTCATCACGCATGCTCTCGTCGAGGTTGCCTGTGGGCTCGTCCGCGAGCAGCACGCGGGGTCGCTTCACGATCGCCCGCGCGATCGCCACACGCTGCTGCTGACCGCCCGACAGCTCGGTGGGCAGGTGGTCGCCGCGGTCGGCGAGCCCGACGTGAGCGAGAGCCTCGGCGACGCGAGCCGTCCGTTCGGTCCGGCTCAGGTCGGTGGGCTCGAGGGCCATGTCCACGTTCTCGGCCGCCGTCAGCGTGGGGATGAGGTTGAACCCTTGGAACACGAAGCCGATCTCTTGGGCACGGATGCGGCTGAGCTCCCTCGCGGATGCTGACGCCAGCTCGATGTCACCGAGCTTCAACGAGCCGGAGGAGGGCTTGTCGAGCGCGCCCAGCATCTGCAGGAGAGTCGACTTGCCCCCTCCGGTCGGCCCCTGGATGGTGACGAACTCACCGGGAAGGATCGTGAGGTCGACCCCCGTGAGCGCCTTCACCGTGCGTCCCTTCTGCGTGTACGTGCGAGTGACACCCTGCGCGCGGTACAGCGGCGCCGCGGCATCCGTGCCGCTCGCGGAAGGGGCGATGTCTGCGATGGTCATGTCGTATCTCCTTGTCGTGCGGTGGGTGATCGAGGGTCCGTCAGGCGACGGAGTGCAGTGCCTCTGCCGGGCTGAGGCGGGCCGCGCGCCAGCCTCCGAATGCTCCTGCCACGAGACCGCCGAGCACGGCGAGGCCGACCGCGGCGACCAGCACCCACGGTGTGAACGGTGCGTGCAGCACGATGTCGGCCGCCTGTTGCGTCTGGAACATGTCGCCACCTCCGGTGGGCCCGCCGCCCATCCCGCCGGGGCCACCTTCCGCGGTGCTCGCGGCAGCAGCCGCGACGGTCGGCTTCACGAGATCGACCACAACGATGCCGGCGATGCCGAGTGCGAGCCCCACGACGCCACCGATCAGCCCCTGGACCATCGACTCGCCCGCGACCTGGCGCACGACGCGACCGTTCGACCAGCCGATCGCCTTGAGCGTGCCGAACTCGCGGGTGCGGCGCGAGACGCCGGACAGCGTCAGCAGCACCGAGAGCAGCACGGCCACGGCGAGCACGATGATCGACAGCCAGGTGCCGAGGTTCGTGATCAGCGACGTGGCACTGGACAGCGAACCGGAGACGGTGGCGGCGAGCTCGGACTGCGAGGTGATCGTCGCGTCGGGCAGCTCTTCTGCGAGGGCCGCCTGCACCGCGTCGATCGACGATGCGGACTCGGCCTGCACGTACACCGTGGAGACGATGTCTCCGGCTGCGGAGAGATCCTGCGCCGTGTCGAGGGGCAGATAGACGTCGGCAGCGGTGTCGGCGGAGTCCGCGGTGGAAGCCACGATCCCCACGATCTCCACATCGGAGCCTGCGACGTCGATGGTGTCGCCGACGGCGATCTCGTTCGTGGTCGCGTACGTCGCGTCGACGAGCGCGACGAGTGCCCCGGCGTCTTCCGTGTCGAGAGCCCGGCCATCGCCGACCTCGACCGAGGCGAGCGGACCCACTGACGTCACGGCCGGGTCGATGCCGAGCACGGTGAATGAATCGACGCCGAACGAGCCGCCACCCGTGCCACCCGCTCCACCTTGCGGCGGCGCCTGACCCTCGGCCGGCGCAGTGCCCTCTGTCGTGGCGTCCTGCTCGCCGAACCCGCCGCTGGGCAGCTCGCCCGAGAACGTCGAGTTCGTGAGGCTGAGAGCAGCGGATGCCGCCATCACGCCATCCGTCGAGGTCACCGTGTCGAGCACGGACGCGTCGAGCGTGCCGCGCATGAAGTCCGTCATGAGAGTCGACTGGCTCAGTGTGGTCGTGTCGCCCTCGGTCGCGCCGTCCTCCGAGCCGAAGTCGAAGCGCTGCCCGCCGCCCTCCCCCGGTTCCGCCGCGGCACCGGTGACCGTGAGGTCGGTGCCCACGCCGTACACCGATTCCAGCGCCTGCGCCTGCGCATCCCGAACTCCTGCCGTGAGGGCGTTCACGATGATCACCAGGGCGATCGAGATCGCGAGCCCGATCGCGACGATCATGGTCTGCTTCTTGCGGCCCGCCAACTCGCGCCGCAGATATGTCCCGTACATGTGTCTCCTTCTGCCGCGCCGTTCGCGGGGCCGATGTCGACGCTAAAGACCGGACTTTTGCGATATCGAGGGACCGATGATGAGAAGGCTATGGGTGCTTTCTCACAGGCGACGCATAGCGCACTCCATAGAAACCCCATAGGTGATTCCGCAGAATGTACTCATGAGCACTGATCTTCCCGAACTGCGCCGCCCCGACGGCTCCCCCCTGCGCATCCTCGCCGTCGACGACGAGCAGATGCTCACCGACCTGCTCGCGATGGCTCTGCGGATGGAGGGCTGGGAGGTGCGCACGGCGTCGTCCGGCCTCGAAGCTCTGCAGGTCGCGCGCGAGTTCGAACCCGACGCTCTCGTACTCGACATCATGATGCCCGACCTCGACGGCATGGCCGTGCTGCGGCGCCTCCGCGAGTCGGGCAGCCTCGTGCCCGTGCTGTTCCTGACCGCGAAGGATGCCGTGGGCGACCGCGTCGCCGGCCTCACCGCCGGCGGCGACGACTATGTCACCAAGCCGTTCAGTCTCGAAGAGGTCATCGCACGTCTGCGCGCGATCATCCGTCGCACGGGACACGCGACCGCCGACGACGGTCAGTCGATCCTCCGCGTCGCCGACCTCACCCTCAATGAGGACAGCCACGAGGTCATGCGCGATGGCACCGAGATCGAGCTGACCGCGACCGAGTTCGAGCTGCTCCGCTACCTCATGCGCAACGAGCGCAGAGTGCTGTCGAAGGCGCAGATCCTCGATCGCGTGTGGAGCTACGACTTCGGCGGCAAGTCCTCGGTCGTCGAGCTGTACATCTCGTACCTCCGCAAGAAGATCGACGCCGGACGCACCCCGCTGCTGCACACCGTGCGCGGTGTCGGCTACATGATCAAGGCGCCTCAGTGAGCAGCACGGGGATGGCCAGACGGCCGATGAGTCTGCAGACACGGCTGATGACAGCCGTGATCGGCTTCGTCTCGCTCATCCTCGTGATCGTCGCCGTGATCACCAGTGCGCTGCTCGGCAGCACGCTCGAACGGCAGCTCGAGGATCGCCTGCACAGCTACTCGAATCAGGTGACGCAGTGGGTCAGCCGGGTACCGGCCCAGTTCGCGAACATGGACAACATCCTCGAGATCAACGATGCGCGGGTTCCGGGACTCCTGCTGGCGGTGTCCAGCACGGAGGGTGGCACCAGCGGCGTGCTCTTCCCCGACACCAAGGACGAGTGGGGCGGCGTCCCGCAGAAGTTGACCAGCGCGGACCTCGAACGGATCGACGCGGCACTTGCCGGCCAGCCCAGCGCCACCGTCGCCCTGGACGACTTCGGTTCGTACATGGTCTTCGCGAAGCAGGCGCCCAACGGTGTGAATGTGGTCACCGGTCTCCCCCGGACCGAGATCCAGAATCAGCTGGCCACACTGCTCACCGTGATCGCCCTCGCAACGATCGGCGGTCTGATCCTCCTCGCGCTCACGACGGCGATCACGATCCGCGTCGGGCTGAGACCGCTGCGTGCGGTCGCCGCGACGGCGACGCGGGTGGCGAACCAGCCCCTCGACCGCGGAGAGGTGCAGATCACAGAGCGGGTGCCTGCCGCGGAGGCCGATCCGCGGACCGAGACGGGTCTCGTCGGCTCCTCCCTCAACAAGCTGCTCGACCATGTCAACGCCTCTCTCGCCTCCCGTCAGAAGAATGAAGAGCGGATGCGTCGGTTCGTCGCCGACGCGAGCCACGAGCTGCGCACACCTCTGTCGTCGATCCGCGGCTACTCCGAGCTCTCTCTGCGTGCGCTGAAGCAGCAGGGCGGAGAGGCGGCCGTCGAGAGCACCACGACGTCGCTCGAGCGCATCCAGGCCCAGTCCCTGCGCATGACGCGTCTGGTGGAGGATCTGCTGCTGCTCGCCCGTCTCGACGAGGGGCGAGAACTCGTCTACGGCACCGTCGATCTGACACAGCTCGCGCTGGAGGGGCTCTCCGATGCGCGCCCGACCGCAGCCGACCACCACTGGAACATCGAGGCGCCGGACGAGCCCATCGTCATCGTCGGCGATGCGGGCCGCATGCACCAGGTCGTCGCGAACCTGCTCGCGAATGCGCGGACGCACACGCCTGCCGGTACGTCGATCACCCTCAGCGTGGCCCGCGAAGGCGACGAGGCCGTGCTGCGCGTGCACGACAACGGCCCGGGCATCGACCCCGGGGTGCGGGACGAGCTCTTCGCACGCTTCGCCCGCGGTGACAGCTCCCGCGCCCGCCAGACCGGCGGCACGGGGCTCGGACTGGCCATCGCGAAGGCGATCGTCGAAGGACACGGCGGTCACCTCACGGTCGACAGCGAGCCCGGAGACACGACCTTCAGCGTGCGGCTCCCGATCAACCCGGCGGCCGCCTCGGACTGACCGCGCCTTCGTCTCCCCTCGGTCCCGCAGAGCCGTCTGCGGGACCGAGGCACTTCTGCAAGGCGAACCGACGACTTCGGTCCTGCAACCGTGCTCTCATCCTGCAGACGGAACACGCCCCTCTCTGTGCCGGCCCTCCCCCCGGGCCGGTTGCGGGGGGACGGCACGCTTGCAGGACGAACCGACGACTTTGATCCTGCAACCGTGCTCTCATCCTGCAGACGGAACACGCTCCCCTCTGCGCCGGCCCTCCCCCAGGGCCGGTTGCGGGGCCGCGGCACGTTCGCAGGACGAACCGACGACTTCGATCCTGCAACCGTGCTCTCATCCTCCAGACGGTGAAGCAGACGACCGCACGGACCCACGATTTCTCTTCTGCACAGGTCGGGTTATCAGCCGATACCTTCCACGACCCTCGATTCCGATCCGTCCCCCGCCTCAGAACGGGCAGGATCGATCAGATGCCGACCGCCGCACACGTCCTCTCTCACCTGGGTGGTCTGGCCAGGGGTACGACTCTTCGCCAGTTCGGGCTGAGCAGACGGATGCTCTCATCAGCCGTTCGCGACGGCACGATCACTCGCGTCCGCAACGGCGTGTTCGCGACGCCATCCGCTCCCGCCGACGTTCTCACCGCTGCCGCGCACGGAGGCGCACTGACCTGTTCTCGTGCACTGCGGCTGCACGGCATCTGGACGCTCGAGGACGATACGAATCCGCATGTCTGGCTCGGCACTCACGGCCGAAACCACCACATCGCATGCACCTGCACCGGCCATTACTTCGACGGACGGACGGTTCTCGGCCTCGCTCCCCTCGAGGACGCCCTTGTGCACGTCTATCTCTGCAAGGGCGATGAGTCGTTCTTCGTCTCGATCGAGTCGGCCCTGCAGCTGCGCAAGATCGGAGCGGCAGGCCGCGCCCGCGTCCGATCCCGCCTG
Source organism: Microbacterium sp. NPDC079176 (assembly GCF_040686675.1). Classification (NCBI taxonomy): domain Bacteria; kingdom Bacillati; phylum Actinomycetota; class Actinomycetes; order Micrococcales; family Microbacteriaceae; genus Microbacterium; species Microbacterium sp. NPDC079176. Next base: position 494,287 of record NZ_JBFBLM010000003.1, on the reverse strand, counting down.
CCGGCGAAGGCTCGGTGGCTGGTCGATCTGGCTCGGACGGATGCCGACAGCGGCCTCGAGTCCCTGCTACGTCTTCGGCTTCACCTGCTCGGGATCCGTCTCGAATGTCAGGTCGACATACCTTCGGTCGGACGCGTGGACTTCGTGCTCCATGAGCTGCTCATCCTCGAAGCCGACGGGGCGGAGAATCACGACAGCGCATCGCACCGCCATCGAGATCTGCTGCGCGATGCGGAGGCATCCAGGCAGGGATATGAGACGTTGCGCTTCGACTACGCGATGATCGTCCACGACTGGCCGGTCGTGGAAGCCGCCATCCTTGCGGCCGTCGATCGCCTTCGCGCGCGCATCTGACCTACCGGTTGCAGGACCAAGGCACGAATGCAGGATGGAATCAGGAAAACCACCCCGCAGAACGTGCCTGGGTCCTGCAGGCGGCACAGGACGACCCACCCCCGCGATCTACGGCGCGCTTCGGCGACGCACAGCCTGTACCACTTGCAGGACCGAGGCACGAATGCAGGACGGAATCAGGAGAACCGGCCCGCAGAACGTGCTGGCGTCCTGCACGTGGCGCCGGGCGACACCGAACAGACCGGACTCAGTACCCGGCGAAGGCGTCTGTCGTGAGCGACCGCGCCTTCTGCAGGGCGGGAGCGAGGTCGGCGATCAGCCGCGGCGGGCCCGAGATGTAGGAATGCCGCTCGCCGATGTCCGGGACGTAGTGCTCGAGAGCCGCCGCGTCGAGGCGCACACCCTGGGCCCAGGTCCAGCGCGAGGGCAGGTCGACAGGCTCGTCCCGGGTGAACACGATCACGCGCGCACCGGTCGCGGCCAGCTCGTCGCGGAACGCGAGCTCCGAGCTGTCGGATGCCACGTAGACGAGAACCACGTCACGCTGCTGCTCGGTCAGCATCAGCTGTCGCAGCTGCGACACGAACGGCGTGACGCCGATGCCCGCGGCCACCATCAGCACCGGGGTCTCGGCGCGTGGAAGCAGGAAGTCGCCCCATGTGCCGGTCACCGCGAGCGCAGCACCCGGCTCGGCGGCCGCCAGCGCGCGCTTGTAGCTCGAGGGATGCTTCTGATCGCCGTCCTTGTAGGCGATGCGCAGCGTCGGGAGGTCGGCAGGCGCCGAGACGATGCTGAACTCGCGACGGGTTCCGCGCGCATCCGGGCGGGCGTGCGGCACGTCCAGCTCGAGGTACTGCCCCGGCAGGAACTTCAGCGTGCCCTTCGCATGGAACGTCAGCTCCTGAGCCGTCGGCGTGATGAACTGCCGCTTCTCGAGCACGAGACGCACGGATCCGCGCAGCGCGAAGGCGAAGGCCAGGAGGTTTCCGATGAGCAGAGCACGCTCCTGCCCGAGCGTGAAGAGGCCGCCGATCGCGATCGGCCAGCCGGCGAGCACGCCGACGAGAACTGCCACCGAGAACTGCTGCCACCGGCGCGGCGGCAGAGTCAACGGCTCCGACAGCATGAACGCACCGAGGAACAGGAACGGAGACTGCAGGATCGCGAACGAGAGGGCGGAGCCGGCGTCGAAGTCGATCGCGAACTCCTGCGCCTGCACGGCCTGACGAAGGACCGAGACGGCCATGGCGACGACGAGGAACACGACGACGATCCGCACCTTCTCGGTGCGCCACAGCACGGCGAGCCCGAGGATCAGGACGGGGATGAAGAGTGACGGGGTGCCCACCCACCAGGACGACGAGGTCCCGAGCCATTCGAACGCTCCGAACGACCCGAGGATCGACACGACGGCAGCGCCGAACGCCGCCGGGTTGAGGATGTGCCGACCCCGCCACGCGATCAGGTACTTGGAGAGGCTCGCGACGGCTCCGGCGATGGCGAGGCCGAGCAGGGCATTTGGCTCGATGCCGGGGCGGAGCACGAAGAGCAGGATCAGCGCGGTGACCAGCGACGACTCGATACGCCATGGAAGGCGCAGGATTCGCTGGGCCGCTGCGTCCACCAGCGAGATGACCATGGCCAGGACGACGAAGGATGCGAGGATCTCGACCGGCGTGGGTGAGACGATCACGCCGAGAGCTGAGAGCACCACAGCGATGAGCGCCAGCGTCAGCAGCGCGAACAGCACCAGGCGATACATCGAGATGCCGCCGAGCAACGCAAGGACCCGCTGCCGCAGTGCGGTGATGGAGGTGATCACAGGTCTACTCTTCCCTACTTCGTTGATTCAACGGCGGGTGGTGAACAGCTGAGCGGGGCAGCCGTTCGAGCGTTCCGCCCGCCCGTCGGTCGTCATCCGCACCCACTCCACGCCCCACGATGCGGCGATCTCTGGCCCGCCCTCGAAGAACAGGGCAGTCGCGACCGCGTCCGCTCGCATCGCGTCGGGGGCGATCGCCCACGTGGCCGCCCATGTCCGCACGGGCACGCCGGTGCGAGCGTCGAGGACGTGATGCAGTCCGTCGCCCCACGCACGGCGATTGACCGCCGAGGCGCACAGCGCGGCATCCTGCAGTTCGATCACTCCGATCGCCTTCGTCGGATCGTATGGATGCTCGAGGCCCACCCGAACGGCATCGCCGCGAACTCTCATGTCACCGCCGGCATCGACCACGACACTCCCGGGAACGTCGGAGAGCACCGCGGCGACGAGGTCGACGAGGCGTCCCTTGCCGAGGGCCCCGACATCGAGGAGGGCGGGAACGGATGCCGTGGCCTCCCCCGGCGTCCAGTCCAGCAGGGACGTCCAGTCGCCGGGCGCAGCGACGGGATCGTGCGCGACGAGCGAGTACGACGAGTCGTAGCCCAGGGCCGACAGGCTGTCGGCGACGAGCGGGTTGACCGCCCCGTGGGTCGCGCGGGACAGCTCGCGGAAGGCATCGAGCATCGTTCCCGTATCAGGCGAGGAGATCGAGCCGCCGTCACGGCCGACCCGCGTGACCGAGGAGTCGTCACGGAACCGCGACCACTCTCGGTCGAACCGCTCGATCTCGGCCCCGACTCGCTCACGGTCACGCTCGTCGAGCTCGTGCGACGTCTCGATCTCCCAGGCCGTGCCGATCGCGTCGAAACGCCAGATCGCCATACGTGGTCAGGCGCCTCAGGCGGCCGCCTGCTCCTTGATCGACTCGACGGCCTCGTTGAACCCGCCGCTGGTGAGCGACGATCCGGCCACTCGACTGACCTCGATCTCGTCGAGCGACTTGCCCACGACCTCATCCGAGATCCCGTCGATGAACTGCCCCTGGTACTGCTCGCTCTCGCGTGCCTGCGGGTCACCGGTCACCTCGACCTCGGTGACCAGGCCGTCGGCGACGGTGAGGGTCACGCTGATCTTCTCGACCGTCTCGGGGGTCTGGTACGAACCGTCGGCCGTGTACGTGCCGTCGGTGTAGTCGCCGCTCGTCGATGCGCCCGAATCCGTCGACTCGGTGCTCGTGTCGGTTCCGGAGTCGGTGGACTGGTCTTCGGCGTCCGCGGTGCCGGAGCAACCGGTGAGCACGAGGAGCCCGGCGACGCCGACCAGGGCGGCGCTCTTGCGAACAGAAGTCGGTACAGTCGTGCGGATCATGATGGTCCTCCCGGCCTTGATCGATGTGTTGATTCGACCGTAGGGAGCCCGTCTATGTGCAGGCTGTGCCCGATATATGAGTCGCTTACGCGTCTCCGCCGAACATGCTCGTGACGGATCCGTCTTCGAAGACCTCGTGGATCGCACGCGCGAGCATCGGGGCGATCGGGAGGACCGTCAGCTTGTCCCAGCGACGCGACTCGGTGAGCGGGATCGTGTCGGTGATCACGACCTCGTCGATCGAGGCGTCCTGCAGACGCTCCGAGGCCGGATCGCTGAAGATCGCGTGCGTCGCAGCGACGATCACGCGATGCGCGCCGTTGGCCTTGAGCGCCTGCGCGGCCTTCACGATGGTTCCACCGGTGTCGATCATGTCGTCGACGAGCAGGCAGGTGCGACCCTCGACCGCTCCGACGATCTCGTGCACCGAGACTTGGTTCGCGACCTTCGGGTCGCGTCGCTTGTGGATGATCGCCAGCGGGGCGCCGAGGCTGTCGGACCATGTGTCGGCCACGCGGACACGACCCATGTCGGGCGAGACGACCGTGAGGATCTCTCGGTCGGCGGGGCTCAGCGTGCGCTGGAAGTACTCGAGCAGCACGGGCTTGGCGAACAGGTGGTCGACGGGACCGTCGAAGAAGCCCTGGATCTGTGCGGCGTGCAGGTCGACGCTCATCACGCGGTCTGCGCCGGCGGTCTTCAGCAGGTCGGCGACGAGGCGGGCGCTGATCGGCTCACGGCCGCGGCCCTTCTTGTCCTGACGCGAATACGGATAGTACGGGGCGACGACGGTGATGCGCTTGGCGGACGCGCGCTTCGCGGCGTCGATCATGATGAGGGTCTCCATGAGCCACTCGTTGACCGGCTCACCGAAGGTCTGGATCAGGAAGAGGTCGCAGCCTCGGATCGACACCTCGAACCGGGCGTAGATCTCACCGGATGCGAAGGTGCGGTGCTCGGTCGGCACGACCTCTGTTCCGAGCGACGCGGCCACTGCCGCGGTGAGCTCGGGGTGCGATCGACCACCTGCGACCACGAGTCGCTTCTTGGTCTTGGCAACGAGACCCGGAGCGATGCCGTTGTCCCTGTCCAGATCGACCGTCTTCTTCTTGCGCGCCATCGTTCTGCCTACTCCGCCACTCGGGTTCGGGCTGCGGCGTCTGCCGCGCCCGTGCCTGCCCTGTTCTTCTCGACCCAACCCTCGATGTTGCGCTGAGGGGCGACGCTCATGGCAAGGGAGCCGGCGGGGACGTCCTTGCGGACGACAGCGCCAGCACCTGTCTTGGCGCCGGCTCCCAGCCTAACGGGCGCGACGAGGGTCGTGTGCGAGCCGGTGTGCACCTCGTCCTCGACCACCGTGCGGTGCTTGTTCACGTCGTCGTAGTTCGCGGTGATCGTGCTCGCACCGAGGTTGACGCCTCGGCCGATGGTCGCGTCTCCGACGTATGACAGGTGCGGCACCTTGCTGCCTTCGCCGATCTCGGCGTTCTTGGTCTCGACGTAGGCGCCGATCTTGCCTCTGGCCCCCAGGACGGTGCCCGGCCGCAGGAACGAGAACGGCCCGACCGTGGCCTCGGCACCGATCACCGCGAGCGTCGCATCGGTGCGGCGGACGATCGCGTCCTCTCCCACCTCGCAGTCGACGAGGGTGGTGTCCGGTCCGATGATGGCGCCCTCGGCGATCGTCGTCGCCCGCAGGATGTGCGTGTTCGGGAGGATCGTGACGTCGGGCGCGAGGGTCGCGTCGTCGTCGATCCACGTCGTCGCAGGATCGATCACGGTGACGCCCTCGAGCTGCCAGCGCCGCACGATGCGGCGGTTGAGCAGACGACCGACCTCCGCGAGCTGAGCGCGGTCGTTGACGCCGTAGGTGACGGTGACGTCGGAGACGACGGATGCCGCCACACGGCTGCCATCGCGGCGGAGGAGCCCCGGCACGTCGGTCAGATACATCTCACCCTGCGCGTTGTCGACGCCCACCGACGGCAGGTACTTGCGGAGCGTCGAGACGCGGAACACGTACATGCCTGCGTTGATCTCGCTGACGGCAGCCTCTTCGGTCGTCGCATCCTTCTGCTCGACGACGCGATCGACGCCGCCGTCGGCGTCGCGGATGACGCGGCCGTAGCCGGTCGGGTCCTCGACCACGGCGGTCATGAGGGTCGCCTCCGCCTGCGCGGCGCGGTGCGCGTCGAGGAACGAGCCCAGCGTGTCCGCATCCGCGAGAGGGCAGTCGCCCGAGAGCACGAGCACGTCGCCGTCGAAGTCGGCAGGGAGCGCGTCGACAGCCACCTGCACTGCGCGTCCGGTGCCGGGGACGTCGTCCTGATCGATGAAGACCGCGGTCGGGTAGTCCTTCTCGAGTGCGGCGACAACCTGGTCGCGTTCATGCCGCACGACGACCTCGATGTGATCGGCGCCGAGTCGCGTCGCGGTGGTCAGCACGTGGCCGACGAGCGGACGCCCGCCGATCGGATGCAGCACCTTCGGAAGACGCGAGCGCATGCGGGTGCCCTGGCCTGCGGCGAGGACGATGATCGCGAGATTGTTCCCAGTCATGCTCCGCCGCCAGGACTCGAACCTAGACCTAACAGCTCCAAAGGCTGTCGTGCTGCCATTACACCACGGCGGACCGCGGCCCCCGAGGGCGCCGCGGATCAAGTCTGCCACGTCCACCTGCGTGCTACCGGCGATAATGGACGGATGACTGAGGCGGATGAGGTTGATCGGATCGTCGGCGCCTGGAACACCCAGCGCCCCGACCTCGACTTCTCGCCTCTCGAGGTGCTGTCGCGGATGGATCGCCTGACCAGGCTGCTCGACCGGGCTCGCAGAGATGTGTTCCGACGCAGCGACCTGGAGGCCTGGGAATGGGACGTGCTGTCGGCTCTGCGCCGCGCGGGCGCGCCCTTCCAGCTCTCCCCCAAGCAGCTGCTGCAGCAGACGCTGGTGTCGAGCGGCACCATGACCAATCGCATCGACCGCCTGGTCGGCCGACGTTTCGTGCGACGGGAGAGCGACCCGGCCGACGGCCGCAGCGTGCTCGTGACGCTCACGGACGACGGACGCATCCGGGTGGATGCCGCGATCACGCGCCTCGTCGACGTCGAGGACGACCTGCTGCAGGCGCTGTCCCGCGGTGACCGCGATCGGCTCGCTGCACTGCTGCGCAAGCTGAGCCTGAGCTTCGACGCGTGAGGGGCTGACGGATGGGCATGCTCTCCCCTCTTCCGGTGCGCGACGGCGTCGGCGCGACGCGTCTGCACGTGCCGATGAGCGGCGAATGGCCGACCGTCGGCGCGTACATGATCGAGCGCTTCTTCCACCTCGATCCCGAGGGGCTGCTCAGCCGCTTCGATCGCGGTGAGATCGTCGCCCGCGACGGCACCCCTCTCGCACGGGACACGCCCTTGGGGGTCGAGGAGTTCATCTGGTACTACCGCGACCCGCCCGTCGAGACCCGTCTCCCCGTGGAGATCGAGGTCCTCCATCAGGACGACGATCTGGTGGTCATCGACAAGCCGCATTTCCTGCCCACCATCCCCGGCGGGAAGTTCCTGCAGAACTCGGCGCTGATCCGACTGCGCAACCTGCTCGACAACGACGAGCTCGCCCCCATCCACCGCTTGGACAGGGCCACGGCAGGAGTGCTGATGTTCTCGGCGCGACCGGCCACGAGAGGGCCGTATCAGCTGCTCTTCGAGACGCGGCAGGTGCAGAAGGTGTACGAGGCCGTGTCGGCTCGTCCGGCCGACTGGGATGCCTCACGATTCCCGCTCGTCTACCGCAACCACATCGTGAAGCTCCGCAATGAGCTGAAGGTCCAGGTCGACGACGAGCGGGAGCCGAACGCCGAGACGCAGATCGATGTGATCGATGCCGACGAGCGCGTCGTGCACACGCTCCTGCACCCGCACAGCGGCAAGATGCATCAGCTCCGCGTGCATCTCGCCGCGCTGGGGCTCGGCATCCTGAACGATCCGTTCTACCCCGAGTTGCGTGGCGAGAAGCCCGACGACTTCGAGAAGCCGATGCAGCTGCTCGCGCGCGAGCTGCACTTCGTCGATCCGCTGAGCGGCGCGCCGCGGGTCTTCACCACGACGCGCACGCTGCAGGAGGCTCCCGTCAGCGCCGCATGATCCTGCGCGCGAGCCACGTGCCGAGCATCTGCACGAGGTGGACGAAGACGACGATGAGGACGATCGCCGTCCACATGACGACCGGCTCGAACTGCCGGAAGCCGTAGATCTGGGCGAACGCGCCGAGGCCGCCGCCGCCGATGAGGCCTGCCATCGCGGTCATGTCGATCAGTGCCACCACGATGAACGTGTAGCCGAGGATCAGCGGTCCGAGCGACTCGGGGATCGCGACCGTGAACAGGATGCGCGCGGGACCTGCGCCCATGGCGCGCGCGGCTTCGATCACGCCGGGCGACACCGACACGAGGTGCTGCTCGACGATGCGGCCGATGGCGAACGCCGCGGCCAGACCGATCATGAACGCGCCGGCCGTGGTGCCGATGCCGGTGCCGACCACCGCGCGGGCGAACGGCTGCGCCACGGCGACGAAGAGCACGAACGGGATCGGGCGGAAGAAGTTCACCCCGAGGTTCGCGATGACCGACACGGCCCGGTTCTCGGCGAGCCCGCCCGGACGAGTGACATACAGGATGACGCCGATCGCGAGACCGAGGATGCCGCCCAGCACGAGTGCGAACGACGTCATGTACAGGGTCTCGAGGGCGGCCTTCCAGAGGTCGGGCCACAGTTCGTTCAGACGATCCATCAGCGTGCCTCCTCTTCTGCGATCTCGGTGACTTCGACGCGCTGGCCGATCTGCTCGAGCGTGCGGTCGATCACGGCGCTCTCACCCCGGATCGCGAGTGTGAGGTGGCCGAAGGCGCGCCCCCGGATGTCGTTGATCCCGCCGTACACGAGCTCGAAGTCGAGTCCGGCGCCGGCGAGGTCGAGGAAGACCTGAGCCTGCGACGAGTCGCCGTCGCGGAACGAGAACGTGACGAGGCGGCCCCGGTGGCGCTCCCGCAGCACGCCGAGCTCAGACGGCGACGGGACGCCCTTCACGACCGTTCCGACGAAGCGCTGCGAGGCCGGATTCTGCGGGGCGGAGAACACGTCGAAGACATCGCCCTGCTCGATCACCCGTCCGTTCTCCATGACCGCGACCTTGGTGGCGATCGTCTGGATGACGTCCATCTCGTGGGTGATGACGACGATCGTGACGCCCTGCTCCTGGTTGACCCGCTTGAGCAGGTCGAGCACCTCATGCGTGGTCTGCGGGTCGAGTGCGCTGGTGGCCTCGTCGGCGAGGAGGATGGCCGGGCCGGTGGCGAGGGCGCGGGCGATGCCGACGCGCTGCTTCTGGCCACCGGAGAGCTGTTCGGGGTACGCCTTCGCCTTGTCGGCCAGGCCCACGAAGCTCAGCAGCTCGGCGACCCGCTTCTCGATGTCCGGCTTCGACCATCCGGCCAGCTTGAGCGGGTAGGCGATGTTCGCCTTGACGCTGCGCGAGGAGAACAGGTTGAACTGCTGGAAGATCATCCCGATGCCGCCGCGGACCTTGCGCAGCTCGCTCTCCTTGAGAGCTGTGATGTCGACGTCGTCGACGGTGATGGTCCCGCTCGTCGCCGGCTCGAGCGCGTTGATCAGTCGTACGAGCGTGGACTTGCCTGCGCCCGAGTATCCGATGATCCCGAAGACGTCGCCCTTCTCGATCGACAGGGTCACGTCGTCCACGGCCACGACCTCGGACTCGTCGCGCGTGCGGGAGGGGTAGGTCTTCGAGACATTCGTCAGGGTGACGATCGGCATGCGGTGCTCCGGTCTGTCTGCTTCGGGAACGAAGAATCGGGTGACGCACGAAGCGCCACCCGATTCTCCCTCATCGGACGGGGGTGTCACCCACCCCGGTCGTCCTACTTGTTGGCCTCGGTGTCCTTCTGGACCTTCTCGAGCGAGGCGACGAGATCCTCGACCGGGGTCTGCAGCGGCACGGCGGTGTCACCCGACGACTCGAGCAGGCCGGCCTGGACGTCCTCATTGGTCTGGAAGATCTCGACGAGCTTGAGGTACGTCTCGTTGTCGGCGTCCTCGGCGCGGGCCGCGAAGATGTTCACGTACGGAAGCGCGTTCGGGTCTTCAGGGTCGTCCTGAGCGATCGCGTCCTCGAAGGTCAGACCCGCATCCTCGACGAAGTCGTTGTTGATGATCGCCGCCGCGACGTCGGGCAGCGACGTCGGGATCAGCGCGGCCTCGAGCGCGGTGACCTCGACCTTGGACTTGCCCGTGTCGATGTCGGAGAGGTCGGAGAAGATCGTGCCGCCGCTCTTGAGCTCGATGAGTCCGGCCGACTGCAGCACGAGCAGCGCGCGAGCCTGGTTCGATGCGTCGTCGGGAACCGCGACGGTCTCCCCCTCGGGGATGTCGTCGACATCGTCGTACTTCTGCGAGTACAGGCCCAGCGGGTAGATCGCCGTCGAGCCGACCGGCGTCAGGTCGGAGCCGGATGCCGTGTTGTACTCGGCGAGGTACACGATGTGCTGGAACTGGTTGAGGTCGATCTCACCCTCGGTCAGAGCGGGGTTCGGCTGCTCGTACGAGCCGAAGTCGACGAGCTCGACCGTGATGCCCTCGTCAGCGGCTGCCTCGACGAAAGGAGCCCACTGTGCGTCTCCCTTGCCGACGACACCGATCTTGACGGTCTCGTCCTCGGAGCCGCCGGAACCGGCGTCGGACGATGCGGTCGCGCAGCCTGCGAGTGCGACGAAGAGCGGGACCGCGGCGAGCGCGGCGATGACGGATGTGGTCCGACGGGATGCTGTGATGGACATGAGTGTTCGGGTTCCTCTCTTGGGGGACTCGAATACGTTAGGCAGGGCGACGCGCTGCGCGACAATCGAGTGTCACAGAGCGTCACAGCTCTCAGTCGTAGTCCTCGATGCCCTGCAGCCGGACCTGTTCGAGGTCGAGTCGTGCCGAGATCCGACGGACCACGAGGTCGTCGATCGTCCCGTCTCTGCGCAGCCCGAGCAGCACCTCGCGTTTGCGGTCGATGAGCGCGAGCTTGAGGCGCGCGTGCTCCTCGTGACGCAGCAGCGGCGACCGCTGCATGACGTCGACCTCGGCCGAGGTGGCGATCATCTGCAGAGTCCTGACCTCGCCGTCCGCGAGCTCACCGTCGTCGCCGACACGAGTCGCGTCCGGCAGTCGCAGCGCGACCGACGCCTCCGCGGCACCGGCATCCGCTCCCCCGCTCATCTGCTGGCCGCCGCCCAGCGGATCGGGCTCGTCGAGCATGACGTCGAGCGCCTGGGCCTCGGCATCGACGATCGCCTGCTCGCGCGCCAGCGCACGCGCGTTCGAGAACTCGAGCATCTGGTAGCCCTCGGCACGCACCTTGTCTCGGATCTCCTGACCGACGCCGTGCTCGACGGCGAGGTCGTCCAGGGCGGCCAGTGCCGCGCCCGAGATCGTCCGCTCGGCGAGCTCGTACTCCTCGGCCTCCATGTGATCGACCGGGAAACGTGCCCAGCGAACGATCGCCGGCAGCAGCGGCCCCTGTACGAGCAGACTGAGCAGGATCACTCCCGCCGTGACGAACACGATCTCGTCGCGTCCGGCGATCTCGCCCTCGGTCGCGCTGGCGGCCGGAACCGACAGCGCGATCGCGAGCGAGACGGCACCCCGCATGCCTGCGACCGTCGACACCGCCATCGATCGCGCCTTGGCACCACGGGACGGAAGCGCCGGATTGCGTCGCTGGAAGGGCGCGTTCAGCAGCTGGAAGAGATATCTGACGACGAGCAGCGTCCCCCACACCGCGAGGGTGATGAGCACGAGCCGACCGATCGCTGCCGCGGAGATCTCATGCGCGACGAACTGCACCTCGAGCCCGATCAGCACGAACAGCGCTCCGTTGAGCAGGAAGACGCCGAACGGCCATGCGGCGTCGGCCTGCCGCCGCGACGAGGCTGTCGTCACCCGGGGCGAGACATAGGCGACGATGAGACCGGCGACGACGACGGCCAGCACGCCGGAGGCGTGCACGATCTCCGCGAGGAGGAACGCGCTGAACGGGATGAGCAGCAGCGCGACGTTGATGACGATCGTCGAAGAGGTGCGACGCAGCAGCAGGTACCCGAGGCCTGCGATCACGACACCGGCCGCTATTCCTCCGACATAGGAGGTGAGCACCGACATCGTCACCGACAGGGGTGTGATGTTGCCGCCGAGAGCCAGCGAGACGGCGATCGCGTAGAGCACGAGCGCGGTTCCGTCGTTCGTGAGGCTCTCGGCCTTGAGCTTCATGAACATGCGCCGGGGCAGCAGCCTGCCGAGGGCTGCCACGGCCGTCGCATCCGGAGGGGCCACTGCCGCGCCGAGGATCAGCGCGGTCTCCCACGGCATCCCGAACAGCAGACCGATGCCCGCGACGGCGAATGCGGATGCCACGACGAGCACCGTGCTCATCGGGAGGATGTAGCGGAAGTCACGGCGGATCGATCGCAGCGAGGTCGTGAGGCTCTCCCAGAACAGCATCACCGGGAGGAACAGCAGCAGGACCGTCTCAGGGGGCAGCTGGATCTCGCGGAGCTGCGGGACGAAGCCGAGGAGGAGTCCGAAGATCACGAGGACGAGCGGCAGCGCGAGTCGAACGCGCGGCGCGATCAACGTGCCCACGAGGATCGTGAGTCCGATCAGGACGGTGACCTCGAGTCCTTCCATCTGAACCTCCCGGGTACCGCAGGATCAAGCTGTGCGATCCCGGCTGGCATCGAACCCCGCCCAGAGCACAGCGCATTCGACTGCCACCGTATTCCCGCGAGGGCGGAAGGGCCAGACCTCTCGTCAGTCGAGCTCTTCGGTCAGCTCGAACCAGCGGAGTTCGAGTTCCTCGATCTCGGCCTGCTGGTCGCTGATCGCCTTCATCTTGTCGCCGAGGCCGGCGAAGTCCGACTGGTCGTGATCCGCCAGAGCGGTCTTCGCCTTGTCGACCTGCTGCGTGAGCTTCTGGATGCGGCGCTCGAGCGACGAGACCTCTTTCTGGGCGGCGCGCAGTGCGGCACCGTCGAGGCTGGGGGCCTTCTTCTCAGTGTTGACGGCCGTCTGCGACCTGCCCGGTGCCGAGGTCTGCAACTGGCGCAGGCGCAGGTACTCGTCGACGCCGCCGGGCAGGTGCCGCAGGTGGCCGTCGAGGATCGCGAACTGCTGATCGGTGACGCGCTCGAGGAAGTACCGGTCGTGGCTGACCACCAGCAGGGTCCCCGACCACGAATCGAGCAGATCCTCGATGGCCGCGAGCATGTCGGTGTCCAGGTCGTTGGTGGGCTCGTCGAGGATCAGCACGTTGGGCTGGTCGAGGAGCACGAGAAGCAGTTGCAGGCGGCGCTGCTGACCTCCGGAGAGATCCTTCACGGGGGTGGAGAGCTGCGCCGAATCGAAGCCGAGCCGCTCGAGGAGCTGGCCCGGCGTGAGCTCCTGCGCCTTCGAGCCGGATCCCATCGTGTACGAGGTGCGCAGTCGCGAGATCACGACACGCACCGGCTCGCGTCGGACGTCCTCGAGTTCGTCGAGGCGCTGCGTGAGCGTCTTCACCTTCACGGTCGTGCCGCGCTTCACACGGCCGACGGTGGGCTCGACGGTTCCCGAGATCAGGCCGAGCAGCGTCGATTTGCCGGCGCCGTTCACACCGAGGATGCCGGTGCGCTCCCCCGGTGCGATGCGCCACTCGACGTCGCGGAGGACTTCGCGGGTGCCGCCGTCGGCGGTCGGATAGGTCACTCCGACGTCGAGCAGGTCGACGACGTCCTTGCCGAGACGAGAGACGGCGAGCGACTGCAGGGAGACCTTGTCGCGGATCTCCGGCACGTCGGCGATGAGCTCGTTGGCCGCATCGATGCGGAACTTCGGCTTCGCGGTTCGCGCGGGCGCCCCTCGACGGAGCCACGCGAGCTCCTTCTTGGCGAGGTTCTGGCGCTTGGCCTCGGTCGCCGCCGCCATGCGGTCGCGCTCGACGCGCTGCAGGATGTACGCCGCATAGCCGCCCTCGAAGGGCTCGACGATGCGGTCGTGCACCTCCCAGGTCTCGGTGCAGATCTCGTCGAGGAACCACCGGTCGTGAGTCACGACCATGAGCGCTCCGGAGTTCGGGCTCCACCGCTTCTTGAGGTGTCCGGCGAGCCAGGTGATGGCCTCGACGTCGAGGTGGTTGGTGGGCTCGTCGAGGGCGATGACGTCCCAGTCCCCCGTCAGCAGCTTGGCGAGTGACACGCGTCGGCGCTGGCCTCCGCTGAGGGAGCCGATCTCCGCATCCCAGGGCAGGTCCTTCAGCAGTCCCTCGATCACGTCGCGGATGCGCGGGTCGCCAGCCCACTCGTACTCCGGAGTGTCACCGACGACCGCCGCGCTGATGGTCAGGTCGTCGCTGAGGGTGTCGGCCTGGTCGAGGACGCCGATGGTCATGCCGCCTCGCACCGTGACGCGGCCCGAGTTCGGCTCCTTGATGCCGGCGAGCATTCCGAGGAGGCTCGACTTGCCGTCGCCGTTGCGGCCGACGATGCCGATGCGGTCACCTTCTTCGATGCCGAGGGTCACGGAGTCGAAGACGACCCTCGTCGGATATTCGAGATGAAGGGCTTCTGCCCCGAGAAGATGTGCCATGTCACTCCCCAGGGTAGTCGCGCGGTCTGGGTGACCCGGTCAGCCTCCTGTCACGGCTGCCTCGTCATCCGGCACCCTGCGCACGAGCGCGCCGGCCGAACAGCTCCGGGAGCGACGCCGTGAACTCCTCGAAGTGGCTGTACCAGACAGTGTGCGCGGCTCCGGGGATGCTGCGCACGTCGATGCCGTTCGCCTCGAACCGGGCGACGTCGGCGGCGGTCACCCAGTCGCTCGGGTCGGCGCGGACGATGATCGACCCCGGGTCGGGAAGCCACATGTGATCGCGGCCGCAGGAGACGGATGCCATCGTCGTCGGGTCGAAGCGGCGGGCGGCGAGTGCCTCGATCTCGGCATCCTTCTCCGAGTAGAACGGACGCGAGGCACGGAGGTTCTCCGGCGACTGTCGCGCTTCGCGATCGCGGGCGTACCGCTCGATGAGATCGTCACGGTCGCTGCCGCCGGGGAGGACGAGTGCGGCATCGACATAGATGCCCGGTTCAGGTCGGAGAAGCGGGGCCGCCTGTGCGAGCACGCTCGCACCGAAGGAGTGTCCGACGGCCGCGAGCGGCCGCCCCGGGGCGAGACTTCGGACGGTCTCGACCACCGACGATGCGGCCCGCTCGATCGTCAGACGCGGGTCTCGCGGGGACAGACCGTGACCGGGGAGATCGATCGCCAGCACACGGAAGCCCTGTGCAGCGAGCACCGGCATCACACGCCACCAGCTGTCGGCCGAGCCCATCATCCCGTGGAGCAGAACCACCGCACGAGGGCCGTCGCCGACGTCGACGGCGTGAAGGAGCATGACCTCAGTGTCGCATGAGTCATCACTCTTCCGGGATCATGTCGGTTCGGGAATGTCTCGAAGCTTCGTTCGAATGTCGGTGGTCCGTGATCTACTCGGAGACATGACAGCACTGCTCGACGCGACGGACACGCCGATCTCGTCACCGCGTTGCAAGTCGCAGAGGCGACATTGAGCAGCATGAGCGCCGCGCGCGACGGGCTACTGGCGATCGCCGGTCGGCTCGCGGTCGACATCGCGAAGCAGGGGGATCACCCGGACCGGGGAGACCATTCGATCAGGACCATCGCGGCCGAGATCGGAGCCGTGCAGCATGTCAGCGATCGCACCATCGAGCGCCGGATGGCGGCGGCGGAGCTGCTGGTCGATCGGTTCCCCGCCGTCTGGGCAGCACAGGGAGCGGGGCGGATCAGCGCCGCGCACTCCCGTGTCATTGTCGACGCAGGTTCGGGCCTCGAGTCGCCCGATCACCGCGAGGCATATTCCGCGGTGATCCTTCCGCTGGCGGAGGTGGAATCGCCGAACCGACTGCGCGCGCTGGCGCGCCGTGTGGCCGAGCGCTTCGCTCCGACGACAGTGTCGGAGCGGCATCGTCGCGCCAGATCTCAGCGGCGAGTCTGGGCGACGGATGGCGAAGACGGGATGGCAACGCTGCACTCGCACGCGCCTGCCGCGCTCGTCCACGGCATGTTCGACCGTCTCTCGCAGATGGCGCACGCACTGCGCGTCGAGAACCTTCGCGCGAAGCGGCGGGCGGCTCGCGACGGCGATGAGTTCGAGGCGGATGATCGGACGGTCGACGAGATCCGCGCCGACCTGCTCGCCGACCTCGTGCTCAGCGGCCAGCCGACCGGGCACGACAGCGAAGACGGACTGCTGGCGGCCATCAGTGCGCGCATTGAGATCACCGTTCCGGTGACGACCCTGATGGACGACGATGCGCACGAGGGGTCGGGTGCTCCGGATGCCGAGGCGGCGCCGCCCGCCGAGCTCGACGGCGTGATTCCGATCGACGTCGATACCGCGCGCCGATTGGCCGGGCAGACGAAGGGATGGGAACGGGTGCTGACGCATCCGATCACCGGTCGCGTCCTCGCCGTCGACCGATACCGACCGAGCCGCCACCTGCGCAGGCACCTACGGGCAAGAGATCAGCGATGTCGCTTCCCGGCGTGCGGAGTGGCGGCGCGGAAATGCGACCTCGACCACCACCATGCTGCCTCGACGGGTGGCGCGACCTGCGAATCGAACCTGGCATCGTTCTGTCGCCGACATCATGTTCTGAAACATCACACGCCATGGCAGGTCGGGCAGAAGCCCGGCGGGGTCATGGAGTGGACGAGTCCCATCGGGCGGACGTACATCGACACTCCCCCTGCACCGAACACGGTGATCTTCACCGAATCGGATGCCGTGCGCGCGCCGTTCTGAGCGGAGACGTTCGCGCTGGCGCGGACCTGTGGAGAAACGCGACGCGAGCCTGGCCGATTTCACTACGGTGGCGCGGTGACTCCTCCTCCATTGCGCCCCTTGTCCGTTCTTGCGATTCGTCACGGCAGAGGCCGTGGTGCGGCAGTTCCACGGTTGGGGGCGCGCATAGTTGCTGTCGCCGTAGTGGCGTTGGGGGTTGGCGCTCTCGCGGGATGCACCACTGAACCCGAGCCCGCCCCTACGCCCACCGCGGCCTTCGCCAACGAGGAGGAGGCGTTCGCTGCAGCGGAGAAGGTGTACCGGGCGTACAACGAGGCGTTGAACGACCGGCGCAAAGGAGTATCCGGCGCTGATCCGCAGCAGTACCTCACCGGAGTCGCACTGGAGAGCGATATCGACGGGCAAAACGTCCTACGCGCGGAGGGCCTTCGAATTGAAGGCACTGCCGAGGTGACTTCGTTCGCAGAGGAATCCGCCGAGCTTCAGACCGACCATCCGCGTGTAGTAGGTCTGGTCTGCATTGACGTTTCTGGGGTCTCGCTCATGAGCGAGGCCGGTGTGAACGTGACTCCGCCCGAGCGTGGCGACATAGTCGCCCAGAGGGTTGAGTTTGTTGTTTCGACAATGTCTCTCGTTATTGCGCACGAGGCGACCGCGGAGACGACGACGTGCTGACAGCCGGAGCAGCATTGTGCATGGCCACCGTGATCTGCGTTTCGGTCTCAGTCCCCGCGCCTCGGGTCGACATGAGCTCATGCACCGGCGAACTGGCCTCCGTCGGAGTATGCGGCTCGACTGATGGTTCCTCCCTCACCATCTCCGGCACCCAGCAGCAGCCGAGCACTGATCCCGGCACCGACTCGAATTGGAGTGATGGCGGTCCGGGCGACGGCACGGGTCCGGGTGAACCGTCGGGTCCGAGCCAGGAGGCGATCGACCTCGCGGCATGCATGGACGACTCGGGCACCACGCGCTGTGCGCCGCGCCCGAACCGGCCCGCTCCCCCGGACTCCGCTCCGTCGACGCCGGGCGCGCCGACGATCACCATCTCTGACCTGGCGCGATTCGCACCGGCATCAATCCGCGCGACCGCCGAACCCGGCAACGTCGGGATCGCCGGGATGCCGACGAACTTCACGGCCGCAGCATCCACGCAGATCCAAGACGGCGAGCTGTTCGGCGTGCCACTGCGCGCGCGGTTTGTCCCGGCCGGATACGACTACACCTACGGCGACGGGAGCTCGGCGACCGTGACCACGCCGGGTCAGACGTGGGAGGCGCTCGGTCAGGCGCAGTTCACGCCGACCCCGACCAGCCACGTCTACCGCGAACCCGGCGTGTACCCGGCCCGCGTGGACATCCGATTCACCGCGCAGGTGGACCTCGGCGGCGGATGGATCGACATTCCCGGGCAGCTCACGACCAGCGGCGCCACGCAGGAGATCCGCATCCTCGAGGCCCGCACCGCGCTCGTCGCCCACACCTGCCACGAGAACCCGGCCGGCGTCGGCTGCTGAAGAACGCACCACAGCAGCACGCCAACAAGAAAGAGCCCCCGGCCCCGAAGGTCCGAGCGGCCCTCTTCTGCCAGATGGCTGATCGCTTTCTCGTACGACTCGTACGATCTCGAGGAGGCTCGGCCTTCCGAGAGCGACTTCGCCTACGGCGCTCTGCTCCTCCAGAGGCAGCCGCCGACCGATCCCCTCCGGCTTAAACTAGACAGGTGCCATGGAGTCGCCGAGTGTTCTCGCTCTCACTAGCCGACCGCACGGCAAAGCTGGTGCAGTCGAGAAGGCGACCCGGTCGCTTCGAGCTCAGCGTGGATGGAATTGCGCAGTCCGTCGTCTCGATGACCGAGCCGACCGACCTCGAGTACAGCTACACCCAACACATCGCCCGCGCAATGGATGCCGCCGCCGAGCCTGGTGCGCCGCTGTTCACCGTGCATCTGGGGGCCGGAGCACTCACGCTGGCACGCTACGTCCAGGCGACGCGCGCCGGATCACCTCAGCTGGTGGTGGAGTTCGAACCCGCGCTCTACGCCGCCGTCATCGACGCGCTGCCGTTGCCTCCCGGGTCTGACATACGAGTCATCCTCGGTGACGCTCGAACGGTCGCGGACGCCGCTTTTCCGAATGAGAAGACATCGCCGGTGCAGTCATCTCCGTCCCCCGGACTTGACGACGCCGCGAGTTATCGCACCGCAATCGACACCGATTGGGTGGAGGCGTGCTTCACCGTCGTCGATCTCTGGGATGCCGCCGTCATCCGGCATCGTGTGGCCAGCCAGGAGTTCTATCGCCGGGTCGCCGCGCGCTCCGCAGCAGCGGGCGTGGTCGCCGTGAACCTGCTCGACGGGCATCCGTTCGAATACTCACGACGACAGGCCGCGACCCTGAGCACCGTGTTCGATCACGTCGCTGTCGTGCTCGACGCAGAGCCGGAAGATGCGGAAGGGCCACTCGGCAACGTCGTCATTTTCGCGAGCGATGAGCCGCTGGACAAGGTCACCGCCTCCGTTTTGCTCGACACACCGCGGCCTCATCTCCTCCGCGATGGCCCTCTGACGTCGTGGATCGCTGAAGCGCGCATCATGACGGATGCCGACGGCACAGACTCTCCCGATCCCGACGACCCCGTCTGGGGCTAGCGCCGTGTGCGGACGTCCTCCGACAGGACGTCCGCTTCCGGCCAGCGGCTCGTCCGCGCGCGGTGTGAAAAGTCGACCCGACATGGCGAAGAGCCGCCCGGACCCGAAGGTCCGGACGGCTCGTCTGCGGTGAGTGCGATGTCGCTTACTGGTACGACTTCACGATCTCGAGGAGGCTCGGCACGTTGGCGTACGCCTCAGCAGCGTTCTCCTTGGTGACGATGATCGGGTCGAGCAGGTACGCCGGAACGACCTTGGCGCCGTTGTCGTACGACTCCTCGTCGTTGACATCGACGGTCTCGCCCTTCTGCAGCTGGCCGACCATCTTGATCGACTGCTCGACGAGCAGTGCGGTGTCCTTGTTGATCGTGGAGTACTGGATGCCCTCCATGATCGACTTCACCGACTCGACCTCGGAGTCCTGACCCGTGACGACCGGAACCGGCTTGCCGGCCTGCTGCACCGAGGTGATGATGGCGCGAGCAAGGGTGTCGTTCGGCGACAGCACGCCGTCGACCACGGTGTCACCGCTGTACGACGAGGTGAGCAGCGTGTCCATACGGTTCTGCGCGTTCTCCGGAAGCCATCCCTCGGTCGCGGTCTGCGCGATCTCGGTCTGCTTCGACACGACCACCAGGTTGCCGTTGTCGATCTCCGGCTGGAGCACGTCCATGGCGCCGTCGAAGAAGACCTTCGAGTTGGCGTCATCCGGCGAGCCGGAGAAGAGCTCGATGTTGTACGGAGCCTCGTGGCCCGCACGCTCGGCGAGACCGTCGAGCAGGGCCTGGCCCTGCAGCTGGCCGACCTTGAAGTTGTCGAACGCGACGTAGTAGTCGACTGCCTCGGTGTTCTCGATGAGACGGTCGTACGCGATCACGTATGCGCCGGCATCCTTGGCCGCCTGCACCTGGGTGGCGAGCTGCTTGCCATCCTTCGCGCCGATGATGATGACCTTGGCGCCGTTGGTGACCATGGCCTGGATCTGGTTCTGCTGCTCGGCGACCGTGTTGCTCGCCGGAGCGTACTGCACGTCTGCCTTGAAGCCGGCCTCTTCCAGGCCGTCCGTGAAGAGCTGACCCGCGAGGACCCAGTTCTCACTGGTCTTGTCGGGAAGGGCGACACCGATCGAGGAGTCGGCGGCGAAGCCTGCTTCGGCCTCTTCGCCGGATCCCGTGTCGGTTCCGCCGCCGCGCTCACCGGAGCAGCCCGTGAGTGCGAAGGCAGCCGTCGCGACGAGCGCTGTCGCTGTGACGATGATCTTCTTCATGTGATCTCTTTCTGTGTGATGTGACGGATTCTGCGTGCGAGCACTGCGCGGAGAGTCCGCTTACTCGGCCCTCGTCTTGTCGACGGGAGGGGCTTGGTAAGTCCTGTTGGGCTCGAAGGTCGTGGTGGCCTCCGGGTCGCTCCTGCGGCCCGACCGGCGGGTCAGGAGACCGATGAGCGACGGACGGCCCTGCTGCTTGTTCCAGACGTCGATGCCGACCGCGAGCAGCAGCACGAGGCCCTTGATCATCGAGACGACGTCGGCACCCTGGCCGAGCAGAGCGAGACCGTTGTTGAGGAACGCCATGACCAGACCACCGATGATCGAGCCGATCACGGTACCGATACCACCGGCGACCGCAGCACCACCGATGAACACCGACGCGATCGCGTCGAGCTCCCAGCCGGTGCCGTCGTTCGGTCCGGATGCCTGCGAACGGGCGACGAAGATCATGCCGGCGAGTGCGGCCATCATCGACATGTTCATCATGACGAAGAAGTCGACCCAGCGGTCCTTCACGCCGGAGAGGCGTGCGGCCTGGCGGTTGCCACCCACGGCGTAGATGTGGCGACCGAAGACGGTGTTCCGCGTGATGAACGAGTAGATGATCACGAGGGCGAGCAGGATCAGACCCGGAACCGGGAAGCTCGTGCCCGGGCGACCCGTCGCGAACATCCACGCAGCGGCGAGCACGACGACCGAGAGCAGCACGACCTTGACGACGCTGACCCACAGGGGCGCACTGTCGGAGCCCATCTTGTGCTGCTGGCGACGGGTGCGGATCTCCCAGAAGACCAGCCACGCCACCGCGACCAGTGCGAGGATCATGGTCGGCACGTTGAAGTCCAGCGGGAGCCCGACCTCAGGAAGGTAGCCGGTGCCGATCACCTGGAAGCCCTTGGGCACCGGGATCGTCTGAGCGTCACCGATCCACTGCTGCGCGCCACGGAAGAAGAGCATGCCGGCGAGCGTCACGATGAACGCGGGCACCCCGACGTAGGCGACCCAGAACCCCTGCCAGGCGCCCACCAGGGCACCGACGCCGAGGCCGAGCAGGATCGCCAGCGGCCAAGGGAGGTTCCAGTCGGCCATCGACTTCGCGACGATGATGCCGGTGAAGGCCGCCACGGAGCCGACCGACAGGTCGATGTGCCCCATGATGATGACCATCACCATGCCGATCGCGAGGATCAGGATGAACGAGTACTGGTTGATGACGTTGATCAGGTTGCCCGACGTCAGCGTCGCGCCGTTCGGTCCGTTGCGCAGCAGCGTCAGCACCTCGAAGAGGACGATGATGACGATGAGGCTGCCCAGGATGCCGAACTGGCGCAGTGACGAGGTGCCGTTGCTTCCGAACATCTTGCGGATGTCGCCGAAGTGGAAGCCGCGCTTCGTTGTCGTGAGGTCGGTGGTCATGCGGATGCTTTCTGAGTCGCGGAGGTCATGCTGCGCATGAGAGCCTCGGGTGTCGCCTGGTCGGCCGGGATGCAGTCGGTGACCCGACCTTCGAAGACTGTGTAGATGCGGTCCGAGATGCCGAGCAGCTCGGGCAGCTCGCTGGAGATGACGATGACGCCCTTGCCCTGGGAGGCGAGCTCGTTGATGATCGCGTAGATCTCGTACTTCGCGCCGACGTCGATGCCGCGCGTGGGCTCATCGAGGATCAGCAGGTCGGGGTCGGTGAACATCCACCGGGCCAGCACGACCTTCTGCTGGTTTCCTCCCGAGAGCTTGCCGACGCCCTCTTCGACGCTGGGCGTCTTGATGCGCAGCGCCTTGCGGTAGCGCTCGGCGACCGAGTACTCCTCGCGCTCGTCGACGACGCCGCGCTTCGAGATCTTCGACAGCTTCGCCGCCACGACAGACCGCTTGATGGTGTCGAGCAGGTTGAGCCCCAGCACCTTGCGGTCCTCGCTGACGTACGCGAGTCCGTGCTTGATCGCCGAGGAGACGTCGGGGATGGTGATCTCCTGGCCGTCCTTGACGATCTGTCCGCCGAGGAACGTGCCGTAGGAGCGACCGAAGATGCTCATCATGAACTCGGTGCGGCCCGCGCCCATCAGACCGGCGATGCCGACGACCTCGCCACGACGCACGTTGAGGTTCGACCCCTTGACGACCATCCGCTCAGACACGGTCGGGTGCTGCACCCACCAGTCCTTGACCTCGAAGAACACGTCGCCGATCTCGGGGGTGCGGTCGGGGTAGCGGCTCTCGAGCGAGCGGCCGACCATGCCGCGGATGATGCGGTCCTCGTTGATCTCGCCGCGCGAGATGTCGAGCGTCTCGACCGTGCGACCGTCGCGGATGATCGTGATCTCGTCGGCGATCTGCTCGATCTCGTTGAGCTTGTGGCTGATCATGATCGACGCGATGCCCTTGGCCTTCAGACCCAGGATCAGGTCGAGGAGGTGCTGCGAGTCGTTCTCGTTCAGTGCCGCGGTGGGCTCGTCGAGGATGAGGAGCTTGACGTCCTTGTTGAGGGCCTTCGCGATCTCGATCAGCTGCTGCTTTCCGACACCGAGCGTCTTGATGGCGACGTCGGGGTCTTCGCGCAGGCCGACGCGGGCCAGCAGCTCGACCGTGCGCTGACGCTGGGCGCGCCAGTCGATCGCGCCGAAGTGGCGGATCTCGTTGCCGAGGAAGATGTTCTCGGTGATCGAGAGCTCAGGGATCAGCGCGAGCTCCTGGTGGATGATCGCGATCCCGGCCTGCTCGCTCGCCGCGATGTCGCGGTAGCGCTGCTCCTCGCCGTAGAGCAGGATCTCCCCCTCGTACGTGCCGTAGGGGTACACGCCGGAGAGGACCTTCATCAGGGTCGACTTCCCGGCGCCGTTCTCGCCGCAGATCGCATGGATCTCTCCGGCCCGGACGGTGATGGACACGTCGGACAGCGCCTTGACACCCGGGAACTCCTTGGTGATGCTGCGCATCTCCAGGATGGGGCCTGACACGACCGGCAACGTTGCTGTGGTGCTCACAAGATCTTCCTCGCGACGGGCGGTCACCTTCGATGTGACCGTTCACATTGGATTACATAGTCTACGCTCGCTGAGACGGTGTCAAGACCACTCGCGAAAATGTGGCCTTATCGAGGCGCGGACGATTCCCGCGTTCGAAGGGTCGTCTGCAGGGGCCCGAACTGCGGCACCTGCTCACCACGGATCTGCGCGAGCAGGATGCGCACGGCGCGGCGACCCAGCTCGGGGAAGTCCTGATGCACCGTGCTCAGCGTCGGTGCGACATGCGCCGCGACCGGGATGTCGTCGAACCCGACGACGCTCACGTCCTCGGGCACGCGGATGCCGGCATCCCTGAACCCGTGCAGCAGCCCGATCGCCATCTGGTCGTTCGCGACGAACACGGCCGTGAAGTCACGCCGTCGGGCGAGCTCCTGCCCCGCGAAATAGCCGAAGTCGGCCGTCCAGTCTCCGCGGATAGGCGGGAAGGTGGGCAGATCGGCCTCCCGCAGAGCATCGAGGTATCCGCGCATGCGCGACTCGGCCTCGATCCAGTCCTGCGGCCCGGCGATGTGGATGATGTCGCTGTGTCCGAGCCCGATCAGATGCTCGGTGGCGGTGCGCGCGCCCGCGACCTGGTCGGCCGACAGGGTCACCCCGTCGGAGCCGGAGGCCGTCTGCAGCGAGACGAACGGCATCTCGACGGCCATGCCCTTCAGCACATGGAACGCCCGGACCTGCGGGGCGAGCACCACGATGCCGTCGACCTGCTCGCGTGCCAGCTGCCGCAGGGCGTTGCCGATCGCCTCGGGCGTCGTGGCCGAGAGGTTCAGGGTCGAGACCGAGTACCCCTCCTCGCGAGCGGCGTCCTCGATGCCGACGATCGACGACGTCGGTCCGAACTCCCCCACCGTGGCCGAGAGGATGCCGAGCATGTTGGACTTGCTCGTCACGAGCGCCCGCGCCGCGAGGTTGGGGCGGTAGTCCAGCACGGCGATGGCGTCGAGGACTTTCGCCTTCGTCTCGGGACGGATGCTGGGGTGGTCGTTCAGCACCCGCGACACGGTCTGGTGCGATACCCCCGCGAGTCTCGCGACGTCGCGGATGCTCGGCATCCGGGCACGCTCGGAGGCAGTCGACATCACAGACCTCCTTGTATGTGCACGGTCACATCGTCTCTTCATTATGTATGCCAGGCGCGCGGAGCGCACCTCGCCGAGGCGAGGATGCGGGCGGGCCGGGTCAGGCGAGGATGCGCGCGCCGGGCACAGGCCCGTGCACGTGCAGCGACTCCAGTCCGTGCTCACGCAGCAGCGACTGGACCTCCTGCGCACCCTCGGGGCTCGGGCAGAGGAGAGCGACGGTGGGTCCCGAACCCGACACGATGCCCTGCAGAGCGCCGGCGTGGATGCCGCGCAGGATCGTGGTCTCCAGCTCGGGCCGCTCGTACAGGGCGGCCTCCTGCAGGTCGTTGTAGATGCTCTCGGACAGCAGCTCGGGATCGCCGGAACGCAGCGCCTGCAGCACGGGAGCCGGCACCTCGAGCGACAGCGGCGGATCGTCGGCGAGCGAGCCCTCAGCGTCTCGCAGCGCATCGAGTCGCGCATACACGACGGGCGTGGACAGCCCGTCATCGCTCGGGACGAGCACCCAGTCGAACCGCCCCCTCGCCAGCGCGGGATTCAGCTGATCTCCTCGGCCGGTTCCGACGGCGGTGCCGCCGTGCAACGCGAACGGGACGTCCGCGCCGAGCCGGGCGGCCAGCTCATGCAGGCGGGCGGTCGAGAACCCGGTACCCCACAGTGCGTCGCACGCGACGAGAGCGGCCGCGGCATCCGCCGACCCGCCGCCCATGCCTCCGGCGACAGGCACGCTCTTGCGGATCTCCAGCGCCACCCCGCCGTCGTACTCGGCCGCAGTCGCGAGCAGCTTGGCGGCGCGCATCGCGAGGTTGCGATCGTCCAGCGGCACGGTGTCGGGGTCGTCGACGCCCGAGACGGTGATCGAGAAGTCGTCGGCGTGCCGGGCGATCACGTCCTCATAGAGCGAGACCGCCTGGAACACCGTGGCCAGCGCGTGATACCCGTCGTCGTGGCGGCCGCCCACACCGAGATAGACGTTGATCTTGCCGGGCGCGCGCACGTGCACGGAGTCGACGGGGGCGGCGAAGCTCATGTCGGTGTTCCCGTCACAGCTCCGTCGACGTCGCCCACAGGTCGACGTCGATGGCACCGGCCGCCTCGTCGATGCGGCCGAGCTCGTCGTCGGTGAATGCCGGACCGTTGACGGCGGCGATGTTCTCGTCGAGCTGCTCGGGACGCGATGCCCCGACCAGCGCGGAGGCGACGACCGGGTTGCGCAGCGTCCATTGGATCGCCATCTGCGCCAGGGACTGCCCGCGCTGCTCGGCGATGGCGTTGAGCGAGCGGAGGGTCTGAACGGCGGCATCCGACAGCGGCGCATCCGGCAGCGAACCGCGCTTCTGCGCACGGGCGGCCGTGCCGTCGCCGAGGTACTTGTCGGTGAGGAGCCCCTGCGCGAGAGGTGTGAACGCGATCGCGCCGACGCCGGACTGCTCGAGGGTGTCGGTGAGGCCGTCTTCGACCCAGCGGTTGAGGATCGAGTAGGCGGGCTGGTGGATGACGAGCGGGGTGCCGAGGTCGGTGGCGACGGCGACGGCCTCGGCCGTGCGCTCGGCGCTGTACGACGAGATGCCGACGTAGAGAGCCTTGCCCTGGCGCACGAGCGTGTCGAGCGCCCCGATGGTCTCGGCGACCGGCGTCACGGGATCGGCGCGGTGCGAGTAGAAGATGTCGACGTGGTCGAGGCCCATGCGGGTCAGCGACTGCTCGGCGCTCGCGAGGATGTACTTGCGGCTGCCGAAGTCTCCGTACGGACCCGGCCACATGTCCCAGCCCGCCTTCGACGAGATGATCAGCTCGTCGCGGTAGGGGCGGAAGTCCTCGGCGAAGATGCGACCGAAGTTCTTCTCGGCCGAGCCGTAGGGCGGGCCGTAGTTGTTCGCGAGATCGAAGTGCGTGATGCCGCGGTCGAAGGCGTGACGCAGCAGCGCGCGCTGGTTGTCGAGCGGGATGTTGTCGCCGAAGTTCCACCACAGGCCCAGCGAGATGGGCGGCAGGAACAGCCCCGAGGTGCCCACCTGGCGGTACTCGAACTGCTGGTAGCGGCTCTCGTCGGCGGCGTACGGCCGGTGCAGCTCGGGGATGTTCGGACGGAAGCGAGGAGAGTCGGTCACGGTGCCAGGTTAGTCGGTGACGACGGCGTCTTCGATCTGAGCGACGTGCCGCGCAATACGGTGATAGTCATCGACCGTGAGGTCCTCGCCACGAGCGGTCGGCGCGACTCCGGCCGCGATCAGGATCTCGGATGCCGCGGCGGAGCTGCCGAAGAGCTCGGACAGCGCCTGTCGCAGCATCTTGCGGCGCTGGTTGAAGGCGGCATCCACGATCTTGAAGGTGAGTCGGCGTTCGTCCTCTGTGCCGCGCTCGCCCTCCGACCGGTCGAAGCCGACGAGGAGGCTGTCGACGTTGGGCACCGGCCAGAAGACCTGACGGGACACGGTGCCCGACAGCTTCCACTCGCCGTACCAGGCGGCCTTGACACTCGGGGTGCCGTAGATCTTGGAGCCCGGCTTGGCCGCGATGCGCTCGGCGACCTCGGCCTGCACCATCACGACACCGCGCTTCAGGTAGGAGAAGTTCTCGAGGAAGTGCAGCAGCACGGGGACCGAGACGTTGTAGGGCAGGTTCGCGACCAGCACGGTCGGCTCGCCCGGCAGCTCCGTGATGCGCAGCGCGTCGGCGTCGACGACCGTGAGCATGTCGGCGGGAACGCCGTGCTCCTCGGCGGTCTGGGCGAGCCGGGCGGCGAGCCGGTGATCGATCTCGACAGCGGTGACGGATGCGCCGGCCTCGAGGATCGCGAGGGTGAGGGAGCCGAGCCCCGGGCCCACCTCGACGACCCGCTCCCCCGGCTGGACGCGGGCGGCGTGCACGATCTTGCGCACGGTGTTCGCGTCGACGACGAAGTTCTGTCCGAGCTTCTTGGTCGGGGTGACGTCGAGCTCAGCGGCGAGGCGGCGGATCTCGGTGGCGCCGAGCAGGGTGACTGTCATTGCTCCATTGTCCCCCACCCCCGCCGGTGTCCGAGCCGCCCAGTAGTCTGCTGTGATGCCCTCCCTCGGCGAACTGATCGCACCACGGCGCATGGGCAGGGATTTCCGCTGGCTGCTCGCATCATCGTGGACGAGCAACGTCGGAGACGGCGTCGCCCTCGCGGCCGCTCCCCTGCTCATCGCGTCGATGACGTCGTCGCCCATCCTCGTCGCGTCCGGGGCGATCCTGCAGTTCCTCCCGTGGCTGCTGTTCGGGCTGCACGCCGGAGCCATCGCCGACCGGTTCGACCGTCGGCGCCTCGTGATGTTCGCCAACGCGGCACGGGCCGTGGTGCTCGCGGGGCTCTGTGCGTTCCTGCTCACCGGCACCGCGAACATCTGGATCGTGCTCGCCGTGGCCTTCCTCTACGGCACGGCGGAGGTCTTCGTCGACACCGCCGGCAGCACGCTGCTGCCGATGCTCGTGAAGCCGGCCGACCTCGGCATCGGCAACGCTCGACTGCAGGCCGGGTATCTCGTCGCGAACCAGTTCGCCGGGCCGCCGCTCGGCGCGTTCCTCTTCGCCGCCGGCGCGGCGTGGCCGTTCCTGCTCGAGATCCTCTGCGTCCTCCTCGCGGTCGTGCTGATCTCGCGCATGGCCCGCACCCCCGTGCCGCCCCGGTCAACGGGAGACGGCGTGAAGTCGCACGTGCACACCGACATCGGCGAAGGACTCCGCTGGCTGTGGCAGAACCCGCCGGTGCGGATGCTGGTGCTGATCATCCTCGTCTTCAACGTCACCTGGGCGGCCCCGTGGGGCGTGCTCGTGCTCTATGCCACGGAGTATCTGAACATGGGCGCGGTCGGCTACGGCGCCCTGACGACCGCCTCGGCGGCCGGAGGAATCCTCGCCACCCTCTGCTTCGGCTGGCTCGAACGCCACGTGTCGTTCGCGACGCTGATGCGCGTCGTCCTCTCGCTCGAGGTGCTGATGCACCTCGCGTTCGCACTCACCACCGCGGGCTGGGTGGCGCTCGTGATCATGTTCGTGTTCGGCGCCTACGCGTTCGTGTGGGGCACGATCTCGACGACCGTCCGTCAGCGTCTGGTCCCCGCCGAGCTGCAGGGCCGCGTGGCCTCGGTCAACATGGTCGGCGTGTTCGGCGGAATGGTCATCGGCCAGGCCCTCGGCGGGGTGATCGCCCAGGTCTGGGGTCTCACGGCTCCGTGGTGGTTCGCCTTCGTGGGCGCCGCGCTGACCCTTGTCCTGGTCTGGAAGCCGATCTCGCAGATCGTCAGTGCCGCACCGGCGGATCAGTCGGTGAACGAGCCGTAGACCCGCAGGGTGTTCGCGGCGAGTCGGGTCGACAGCTCGTCGACCTCGATGCCGAGCTCCGCCGCCATGAACCGCACCGTGATCGGCACGAGATAGGGGGCGTTCGGACGACCGCGCAGCGGCGTCGGGGTGAGGAACGGCGCATCGGTCTCGACGAGGATGCGGTCCAGGGGCGTCACCTTCAGCGCGTCGCGCAGGTTCTGCGCGTTCTTGAACGTGACGTTGCCGGCGAAGGACAGGTGGTAACCCGCATCCGCGCAGATCCTCGCCATCGCATCGTCGCCGGAGAAGCAGTGGAAGACCGTCCGCTCGGGCGCCCCGACGCGACTCAGCGTCTCGAGCACCGCGTCATGCGCGTCACGGTCGTGGATCTGCATCGCGATGCCGTGCTTCTTCGCCAGCGCGATGTGCGCCTCGAACGACTCGAACTGCGGCGCTCGGCGCTCGGGCTCGGTGCGGAAGAAGTCGAGACCCGTCTCGCCGATCGCCCGCGTTCGCGGGTGCGCCGCGAGCTCGTCGATCACCGCGATGGCCTCATCGAGACGACCCTCCTCGGCGTAGGCGGGCGCATCATTCGGGTGGATCGCGACAGCCGCGAGCACGCGCGGGTCCGACTCGGCGGCCTCGACCGCCCACCGGGACGACTCGATGTCACCCGATGCCTGCACCACCCCGGCGATGCCCACGGCCGCCGCACGATCGAGCTGCTCGGTCAACGAGAGCGGCTCATCGCCGTCGAGGATCTCGAGATGCGCGTGATTGTCGTAGACGGGCACGGCAAGGGGCTCCGGAGCCGCGGGGTACCGGAGATCCTTGCGCCCGTCGCCGTCTCGCTGCTGCACGTACGTCATGCTCAGGCGGTGGACTCCACGCGCGGGAACAGCGGGGTGAGACCGTCGACGCTGGTGCCGGGACGCAGCACGCCCCAGGCTCCGGCCTCGCGGATCGGCTGGTCCTGCAGACGTCCGAGGCTCTCTGCGGCGCCGAGAGCGACCCAGAGCTTCTCCGTCGACTGCGGCATCACGGGCGAGAGCAGCACGGCGAGCGCGCGAAGTCCCTCGGCGCACGTGTAGAGAACGGTGCCGAGACGGCCGCGCTGAGACTCGTCGCGTGCCAGTGCCCACGGCTCGTTCTCCGTGATGTAGCCGTTGAGAGCGTCGACGATCGTCCAGATCGACGAGATGGCCTCGTCGATGCGAAACTGCTCGATCGCGGCATCTGCATTCGAGGCGGCATCCGCGACGATCCTCTGGATCTCGAGATCCTTCTCGGTGTAGTCGGCGGGCGGCGGCACGATGCCCTCGAAGTACTTCTCGATCATCGCCGTGGTGCGCGAGGCGAGGTTGCCGAAGCCGTTGGCGAGCTCCGCCTGGTAGCGGGCCGAGAGGTCCTCCCACGAGAACGAGCCGTCCTGGCCGAACGCGATCGCCGAGAGGAAGTAGTAGCGGTAGGCGTCGGATCCGAAGACGTCGGTGATCTCGGTCGGCGCGATGCCGGTGAGCTTCGACTTCGACATCTTCTCGCCGCCGACGAGCAGCCAGCCGTGCGCGAACACGCCCTTGGGCACATCGAGCCCTGCGGCCATCAGCAGAGCCGGCCAGATCACCGCGTGGAAGCGCAGGATGTCTTTTCCGACCACGTGATAGGCGGGCCAGCGGCGGTCGAAGGTCTCCTGATCGGAGCCGTAGCCGACGGCGGTGGCGTAGTTGAGCAGCGCATCGACCCAGACGTAGATGACGTGCGACTCGTCCCACGGCAGCGGGATGCCCCAGTCGAACGTCGAGCGCGAGATCGAGAGGTCCTTGAGACCCTGACTGACGAAGGAGACGACCTCGTTGCGCGCCGAATCGGGGCGCACGAAGTCGGGCTGGGTCTTGTAGAGCTCGAGCAGACGGTCCTGGAACTCGCTCAGCTTGAAGAAGTAGTTCTTCTCCTGCAGCAGCTCGAGCGGCTTCGAGTGGATGGCGCAGACCTTGAGGCCCTCGAACGGACCGGTGCCGTCGACGATCTCGGACTCGGGCTTGAACTCCTCACAGCCCACGCAGTACAGCGCCTCGTACTCGCCCGCATAGATGTAGCCACGGTCGTAGAGACGCTGGAAGAACGTCTGCACGTTGGTCTCGTGGCGCTCCTGCGTCGTGCGGATGAAGTCGTCGTTCGCGACATCGAGCGTCTCGAGCAGGGGGAACCACGCCTCGGTGACGAGCTTGTCGACCCACTCCTGCGGAGTGACGTTGTTCGCGGCCGCGGCACGGAGCATCTTCTGGCCGTGCTCGTCGGTGCCCGTCAGCATCCAGGTGTCATCGCCGCCCTGCCGGTGCCAGCGCGCGAGCGCGTCGACCGCCACCGAGGTGTACCCGTGACCGATGTGGGGCACATCGGAGGGGTAGTAGATGGGCGTGGTGATGTAGAACGATTCGCCTGCGGGCATGGGGACAATTCTAGGTGGGATGCAGGGGGTCGTTACGCTCAGGCGACAGACACCTCGATGCGGTGCCACCCCTGGGCGCCGTCGGGGACGACATCGGCCGGATCCGAGGTCTGCGTCTCCCCGTCGGCGCTGATCGCGCGACACTCGATCGTGTGCGCTCCACTCTCGGCCGCCCAGTCGAGACGCCACTGCACCCAGGTGTCGTCGGAGATCGCGGCGCCGAGCTCGGCGCGTCGCCACTCACCGTCGTCGATCCGCACCTCCACACCCTCGACGCCCACGTGCTGCTGCCACGCCATGCCCGCGATGACGGCGTCGCCGGCCTCGATCCTGGTCCCCCGCCGGGGCACGTCGATGCGCGACTGCAGCTTCACCGGTCCGCGCTCCGACCATCCGCGGTCGGTCCAGTAGGCGGTCGTGCGGTCGAACCGGGTGACCTCGAGGTCCGTCACCCATTTGGTCGCCGACACATAGCCGTAGAGGCCCGGCACCACCATGCGCACCGGGAAGCCGTGTTCGAGAGGCAGCGCATCGCCGTTCATGCCGACCGCGAGCAGGGCATCGCGCTCGTCGGTGAGCGCCTCGATCGGCGTCGAGGCCGTGAACCCGTCGGATGAGGTCGACAGCACCATGTCGGCGTCGGGATCGACTCCCGCTCTCGCGAGCAGATCGCGCACCGGATGCCCGAGCCAGAGGGCGTTGCCGATCAGGTCCCCGCCGACCTGGTTCGACACGCAGGCGAGGGTGACGTGCGACTCCTGCATCGGCAGCGCGACCAGTTCGTCCCACGTGATCACGATCTCGCGATCGACCATCCCGTGGATGCGCAGCGACCAGTCGGCCGGGTCGATGCGCGGCACGATCAGTGCGGTGTCGATGCGGTAGAAGTCGGCGCTGGGGGTCACGACAGGAGCCAGGCCGGGGATGTCGAGCTCTGCACCGGCCGGCACCATCGGCGCGGGGGCGGCAGCCTTCGGTAGCCGCAACGTCGAGCGGATCGCCTCGATCGACCTCGTCGCGCCGCGGGCTGCGCTGCCGATGACGAGCGCCACGACGCCGGTCGCGGCGACGCCGACGGTCCACAGCAGGAACTGGCGGCGTTCCTCATGCTCGGCGCGGAGATAGGGGATCGGATGCACCTTGCGCATGAGCAGCCGCAGCGCGACGACCGCGGTCGCGCCGGCGACGAGACCGGGGAGCCAGGCGAAGGGGCCCGCGCCCGGACGGATCATCGCGGCCACCAGCGCCAGCACGCCGAGAGCGGCGAGGATCGCGGATCCCACGCCCGCGCGGCGGGATTCCAGGATGCCGGCGAGCGCGGCGACCCCGACGAGGACCACCGCTATCCCGGTGATCAGCGCCACCTTGTCGCCGGTGCCGAACAGTGCGATCGCCGCATCCTTCGCCCAGCTGGGGGCGAGATCGATGAGACCGCTGCCGATCACGGCGAAGGGGCTCGCGCTCGGCTCGACGATCGCTGCGACCAGCTCTGCCAGGCCGACCGCGACGACGGCCGCGCTCAAGCCGGCGGCCGCCGATCGAAGCCTGTCTCCGCGCTTCGCGCGGACTGCGTGGGTCATGATCAGAGCGTAACCCCGGGGCTGGGCCCCGGGGTCGTGCGGCTCAGAGCCCGTTGCGGCGTGCGACCTCTCCGAGCCAGGCGAGCGAGGGCTTCGGCGAACGCTCGTACGTCTCGTGATCGAAGCCGATCAGGCCGAAGGTCGGGCGGAATCCGCTCGCCCACTCGTAGTTGTCGAGTGCGCTCCAGTGCTGGTAGGCCTTGACTTCGATGCCGTCGGAGATGGCGCGGTGGAGTCCCTCGAGAGCGCCCTGGGTATAGGCGATGCGCCGCGTGTCGTCGCCGGTCGCGATGCCGTTCTCCGTGACGAGCACCGGCACGCCGCCGCTGCGCTCCCACGCGCTGCGCACGCCCATCTCGAGCGCCTCGGGGAAGAACTCCCAGCCGGTGAGCGTGGTCTCGACGTCGTCGGCGACCGGACGCGGACCCTCGGGGCCGATGAAGGTGCGGGTGTAGGCCTGCACGCCGACGAAGTCGTCACCGGCCGACTGATCGAGGTACCAGTGGTCGCGGGGGTCGCCGTACTCGGCCAGCATCTCGTCCGCCCCCGGCTCACCGGTGGAGTGGAAGGCCTGCGTCGCGATCGTCCATCCGGCCTGCACGCCCGAGACGGAATGCAGGATCTCGGAGGCCCGGTGGTGCGCGTCGAGCAGCGTGTCCGCGACGGCGAGGTCGGGGTTCGGCAGTCCGAAGGCGACGAGGTTCGAGGCGTCCTCTCCCCCGGCGAGCATCGCCGCGATGTTCGGCTCGTTGATCGTGCAGACGTAGGTCACGCCCTCGAGGATCGGCAGCACGGTCTCGACGTAGCGGGAGAACAGGTCGACCGCGTCGTCCGCACGCCAGAAGCCGTCCTTCTGGAACCACTGCGGCACCGTGAAGTGCATCAGCGTCACCGTCGGGTCCAGACCGTTCTCCCGGGCCGTGTCGATCATGCGGCGGTAGTGATCCAGCATCGCCCGCGACACGAAGCCGCGCTCGGGCTCGATGCGCGCCCACTCCATCGAGAAGCGGTACGAGTTCAGACCGGCATCCGCCAGCAGCCGCATGTCCTCCGGGTACCGGTGGAAGTGGTCGGCGGCATCGCCCGAGGGCTCCACCATCGTCGAGCCCGGAGCATGCTCCATGGCCCACCAGTTGCTGGTCGTGTTGTTCCCCTCCACCTGATGGGCTGCGGTCGCAGCGCCCCAGAGAAAGCCGTCAGGGAATGTGAGCACGAGTGCTCCTCTCTATCTCGAGATTCGGGATGGGTTGGGCACGGCGTCGAGCAGCTGCACCGTGTACGGGTCCTCCGGATGCTGGAGGACCTGAGAGGTCTCACCGCGCTCGACGACGCGACCGCCGTTGAGCACGAGGATGTTCTCGGTGACGAGCCGCGCGCTGAGCAGGTCGTGCGTGATGTAGAGCATGCTGATGCCCCACCTCTCGCGCAGGTCTTCGAGCAGCGCGAGCACTCCGGCACGCAGCGACACGTC
Source organism: Microbacterium sp. NPDC079176 (assembly GCF_040686675.1). Classification (NCBI taxonomy): domain Bacteria; kingdom Bacillati; phylum Actinomycetota; class Actinomycetes; order Micrococcales; family Microbacteriaceae; genus Microbacterium; species Microbacterium sp. NPDC079176. The sequence continues at coordinate 460,016 of NZ_JBFBLM010000003.1, read as the reverse complement.
GAGCATCGACACCGGCTCGTCGGCGATCAGCACCTGCGGATCGCTCGCGAGCGCCCGGGCGATGACCACGCGCTGACGCTGACCGCCTGAGAGCTGATGCGGCAGCTTGGCCGCGAACTGCTCGACAGGTGTCAGGCCCACGGTCTCGAGGAGCTCGAGCACGCGGGCTCTCGCCTCGTCACCGCGCAACGGCGTGTAGTTGCGGATCGGTCGGCTCAGCGCGTACTCCACCGTGTGCAGCGGGTTGAGCGCGGCATACGGATCCTGGAACACCATCTGCACGTCCTTGCGCAGGTCGCGCAGGCCCGCACGGCGCAGGGCCGCGACGTCGACATCGCCGAAGCGCACCGTGCCCTCGGTCGGCTTCTCGACACCGGTGATCAGCTTCGCGATCGTCGACTTGCCCGAACCGGAGGCGCCGACGAGTGCCAGGGCCTCGCCGGGTTCGAGTCGGAACGACACATCGTCGACCGCGGTGACGGGCTGCTCGCCCCGACGCGGAGCCGGATACCGCTTCGACACGCCCTCGACCACGATCGCGGCGTCCGCCCGGCGCGTGTCGCGCTGCGACACGGTGGGCAGGGTCTCGGTCAGGTCGGTGCGTGAGCGCCCCTCGCGACGGCGCGTGCCGAGGTCGACGAACCCGGGGATCGAGATCGACTCGGCCCGAGGATCGGCGTAGTGGCTCAGCAGCATCCGCGTGTACTCGTCCTGAGGACGCTGCAGGATGTCGAGGCTCGGCGCGTCTTCGACGATCCGACCCTCATGCATGACCATCACCCGATCGGTCGCCTCGAGCACGATGCCCAGGTCGTGGCTGATGAGGATCGCGGTGAAGTGCTCGGTGCGCTGGAGATCCTTGATGGTGTCTATGACGGCGTGCTGCACGAGCACGTCGAGCGCCGTGGTCGGCTCGTCGAACACCATCAATTGCGGCTCGAGCGACAGTGCCAGCGCGATCGAGGTGCGCTGCCGCATGCCGCCCGAGAGCTCGCTCGGGTATCTGGCCAGCACTGCGGGGTCGAGACCGACCTTGCCGATCAGCTCGCGCGCCCTCGCATCCCGATCGCCGCGGGCCACGTGTCCGTGCGCGGCGAAGATGTCGCGGAAGTGGTTGCCGATCGTGCGCACCGGGTTCAGCGCGTTCATGCCCGACTGCAGCACCATCGCGAACCCGCCCTGGCGCTGACGGCGCAGCTCCTCGGCGTCGAGCTCGCGGATGTCGCGCCCGTCGAACAGGATGCGCCCGCCGCTGATGCGAGCCGGCGGCTTCTGGAGCCGTGTCAGCGCGAAGCCGAGCGTCGACTTGCCCGAGCCGGACTCGCCGACGAGACCGACGAACTCGCCGCGACGCAGCGTGAACGAGACGTCCTCGACGGCGGTGACCGGCGTGGTGCCGGGCGAGGCGTACTCGACCGACAGGCCCTGGACATCGAGCAGCACGTCATCCGTGGGGATGTTCGCTTCCATGGCGCTCATCGGCCCTTCCCCTCTCGCAGGCGCGGATTGGAGATCCCATCCACGCCGAAGTTGATCAGTGTCAGGCTCAGGGCGAGCAGGGCGATGCAGAGACCAGGGGCGAACAGCAGCAGCCACTGCCCGGTGAGCAGCGAGTTGGAGTTCTGCGCCCAGTAGAGCATGGTGCCCCAGCTGACGATGCTCGAGTCGCCGAGCCCGAGGAACTCGAGGCCCGCCTCTGCGAGGATCGCCGCGGTCGCCGCTCCGAAGAGCGTGCCCGCGATGATCGAGGTCATGTTCGGCAGGATCTCGCGGAACACGATGCGCGCCCTGCTGTCACCCGAGAACTGCGCCGAGGTGACGAAGTCGTTGCCTCGCAGCGACTGCGTCTGGCTGCGCAGCACGCGCGCACCCCAGGCCCAGCCGGTGACGACGATCACCGCGATGATCATCAGGATGCCGCCGTTCTGCAGGTACGCGGCGATCACGATCATCAGCGGCAGACCGGGGATCACCAGGAAGAGGTTGACGATGAAGCCGACCACCTCGCCCAGGAATCCGCGCATGTAGCCCCAGCTGAGCCCGATCAGCACGGCGACGATCGTCGAGAGGATGCCGGCGGCCATGCCGACCAGGAGGCTGATCTGCGAGCCGTAGATCAGCTGACTCAGGACGTCTTCGCCGGCGGCGGTGGTGCCGAGCCAGTGCGCGGCCGACGCGTCGGCGTTGCGCTCGAAGGTGTTCTCCTTCGGTCCGTACGGGGCGAGCAGCGGAGCGAACACCGCCACCAGCACGAACAGACCGAGGATGATGAGGCCCAGACGGGCCTTGCCGTTGGACCAGAGGGTGCCCACCATCCGGGCGAACGAGCGCCACGGGCTGGGAGCCGCGATCCGGTCGGAGGGAACCTTGACATTCATGGTGGAGGTCATCGGCGGGTCCTTGGATCCAGCACGCCGTACAGGATGTCGACGAGGAAGTTGGCGACGAGCACGCTGACGGTGATCATCAGGAAGAGCGCCTGCATGAGCGGGTAGTCCTGCCCGATCACGGCGTTGAAGAGGAGGTATCCGATGCCGGGATAGCCGAACACCTGCTCCACGAGGATCGATCCGCCGACCACGCCGCCGAGCGTGAGCCCGAAGCCGGTGAGGTTCGGCAGGATCGCGTTTCGTGCGGCATAGCGGAGGGCGATGGTGCGACCGTGCAGGCCGTTCGCCTCGGCGAACGTCACGTAGTCGTCACCCAGGGTGTTGATCATCGCGTTGCGCATGCCGATGATCCATCCGCCGAGAGAGGTCAACAGGATCGTGACCGCCGGGAGGATCGCATGCTGCACGAGATCGATGAAGAAGTCCCAGGTGAAGCCCGGCGTGGTCGTCGCCGAATACGCGCCGGTGGTGGGGAACCAGTGCAGCACGTACCCGAAGAAGAACAGCAGCAGCAGCGCTGTCCAGAAGTAGGGGAAGGTGCTGAGGAAGGAGCCGGTCAGCGTCGGCAGCGAGTCCAGCCACGTGCCGCGGCGCCAGGCGGCGGCGGTGCCGATCAGGGTGCCGATCACGAACGCGAGGATCGTGACGATGCCGACGAGGCCGATCGTGTACGGCAGCGCGGTCGAGACCATGCTCGACACGGTCTGAGGGTAGAACGTGTACGAGACACCGAAGTCGAGTCGTGCGACCTGACCGAGGTAGGCGACGTACTGATCCCAGATCGAGCCGGTCGGCACACCGAGCTGCGCCTCGATCGCGGCTCGCGTCGCATCGGACACCGGGCCGTTCTGCGAGAGCTTGGCGATGGCGGCGTCGGCAGGCGAGCCGGGCATCAGCCGCGGAAGGAAGAAGTTCAGGGTGATGGCCGCCCACAGCGTGAGGACGAACAGCCCGATCTTCTGGAAGACGTACTTCATCGGTCGTCCTCCTTCACGCGCTCGAGCCGGGTGAAGATGCCCAGCGGTGCCGAGTCGTAGTTCTGCGGGATCATGTACGGGTCATCCTCTGAGGGCCAGCCGGTGAACTTGGAGTCGTTGAACAGGCCCCAGATGCCGCCGTAGTAGAGGCCGATGACCGGCATCTCCTCGTAGACGATGGCCTGCAGCTCCTGCACGATCTCGGTCTGGCGGGCGGGGTCGACCGTCTCGCGATACTCGGCGAGCAGCGCGTCGGCCTCATCCGACCGATACCGCTCGAAGTTGTTCGCGGTCGTCTCGCCGGACGGCACGTAGAACTCGCTCGAGAGCAGGTTGTTGTATGCCTGGTAGACGTCGCCGTTGCCCATGCCGCCGATGGCCATCTCGAAGTCGCCGTTGCTGATGGCGCTCTGGTATCCGGCCGGCTGCGGGAGCTTGAGCGTCACCTTGACGCCGACGTCGGCGAGTTGGCTCTGCACGGTCTGCGCCGCACGGGTCCAGTCGGAGAATCCGTTGGCCGTCGTGAGCGCGAACTCGAGCTGCTCGCCGTCTGCACTCACCAGCCGGTCGCCGTCGAGGGTGTACCCCGCCTCGGCGAAGGCCGCGAGTGCGGCATCCCTGTCCTGCGTGATCATGCCCTGATCGGGGATGCCGGGGTCGAGGAACTCCTCCTGGTTCGGGAGCACGAGGCCGGTCTGCCCTGCGGGCTCCATGTAGCCCTCGGAGGCGGTCTCGGCGATCTCCTCGCGGTCGAGCGAGAGGGCGATGCCGCGGCGCACGTTCACGTCGTCGAACGGCGCGACCTCGAGGTTGGGCATCAGCGCGATCACGCCTCCCGGCGGGAACCACCAGTCGTTGTTCTCACTGGCCGCACCCCAGGTGCCCTCGACGTCGGAGATGAACGAGTACGCCCAGTCGTAGCCGCGGGTGACGGTGTCGAGCTGCGAGTTCGTCGACGGCAGGATGATGTGCTCGATCTCGATCTTGTCGGCCTGCCAGTAGTCGGGGTTCTTGTCCATCGAGTACTGCTGGTCGTTGTAGTTGCCCAGCACGAACGGGCCGGTGCCGACCGGGTTCTCATTGCGGTACGTGCCCGGGTCCTTCACGTCCGACCAGAGGTGCTCCGGCACGATCATGGTCTGGCCGAGGATCGGCAGCGAGGGCGCGTCATCGGTCTGCAGGTGCATGATGACGTCGTCGCCGTCGACCTCGACGGTCTCGAGGTGCTGCCAGGCGCCCTTGATGTCGAGGGAGGGGTTGTCCTTCAGCAGCTGGAACGTGAACGCCACGTCGTCGGGTGTCAGCTTCTCGCCGTCGCTCCACTCGACGTCATCGCGGATCGTCATCACGACCGTCCGGGCATCGGGCTGCGACCATTCGCTCGCGAGCCACGGGTTCTCGGTTCCGTCGAGCGGGTTCACCAGGATCAGGGGCTCATAGATCCACCGCGACGCGGTGCGCGTGTTGGTGAGATACGGGTTGAAGTTCCGCGTGAAGAACGGGTTCCCCTTGTCCGCGTTGATGAGCATTGTGTCGTCGCCGATCGATGGATCGGGCTGCGAACTGATCTGGATGCTGCAACCGCTGAGCACGACGGCCGCTGCCGCCAGTCCCACGATCGCGGCTCTCCGCCAGCGCCGGAGCATGTGCGTCTTCGCCACACTGCCACCTCATGTCGTCTGTGTCATGAAGGGGGTCCCACGGGTCGGGGCGCCCCGCGACCGAAGCCGCATCAGCAATTGTAAGCGCATACATTTGACCGCTGCAACCCCCTCGCATGACTCCGAGAGCCCCCACTCCCCTGCGACGACCGGCGTGGGAGCGGTGTCAAATCCCGTCTCAGTCGGGGGCGCGGCGCAGCGAGTCGATCATGCTGCGCAGAGCGCGGAGCGCGGCGGACTGCTCTGCCGGGGTCATCCCGGTCAGCATCCTGACCTCGACCGAGCGGACGGCGGCCGTCGCCGCGGCGAGGCTCTTCCGCCCCTTCGGCGTCAGGCTGGTCGGCAGCGCCTTGCCGACCGGAGCCTCGTCGGCCCGCGAGACGAATCCGTCACGCTCGAGAGACTGGAGGAGCACGTTCATCGACTGACGCGTGACGAACGCACCTCGGGCGAGTTCCGAGTTCGAGAGCCCAGGTCGCTGAGCGAGGAGTTCGAGACACGAGTAGTGGGTGATCGTCATGCCGAGGGGCTTCAGCACCTCCTCCATCGCGATGCGGAGAGCGCTCGACGCCTCCTTCAGCAGGTAGCCCAGCGAGGTGTCGAGGTCGATGCCGGCTCGGTCTTGACTCATGTCAGTATTCTGACATAGATTCAGACATGTCAGATAACTGACACGACAAGGAAAGAGCACGATCATGCCCGTCACCGGACCCGACTTCATCTCCCTGCAGGTGCGCGACCTCGACGCCTCACAGGCGTTCTACGAGCGCTATCTCGGACTCGTCAGATCGCCGGCGGGTCCGCCTCACGCCGTGGTCTTCGAGACGACGCCGATCGCCTTCGCGCTGCGCGACCTCGCCCCGGGAACCGACCTCGACTCCGTCGACCAGCCCGGGATCGGCACGGCGGTCTGGCTGCACGCCACGGATGTCCAGGCGATCCATGACGCCCTCCTCGCCGACGGCCGCGCGATCGTGTCCGAGCCGATCGACGGCCCGTTCGGTCGCACGTTCACTTTCGCCGACCCCGATGGCTACCGCATCACCCTGCACGACCGCACCTGAACGCCGCCAGCCGTTCACTCGGGGCGCTGGGAGCTCTCGCGGACGAGGATCTGCACGGGCAGGCGCACCGTCATCGGCTCGCCGTCCGGGTTCTCGAGACGTCGCGAGAGCAGCTGCACGGCGGCCCGCCCGAGATCGATCATCGGCTGGCGGACGGTGGTGAGGGCGGGACGCGACAGCGCCGCCGCCTCGATGCCGTCGAAGCCCGTGACCCGGACATCGTGGGGCACGCGGATGCCGGCCGATCGGAACGCGTCGATCGCCCCGAGGGCCATCTGGTCGTTCGCGGCGATGAGTGCGGCGGGGACGCCGTCGGCGATCAGCTGTTCGGCCGCCCGCCGCCCGGATGCGCGGGTGAAGTCGCCGCGCAGCACCGTCACGGCATCCGTCGCGATGCCCGCCTCGGCGACCGCCGCGGCGAAACCCTCCCAGCGCTGGGCGCCGTCGGGCGAGTCCTCGGGGCCGGCGAGAAAAGCGAGCGTCCCCTGATCGGCCTGCGCGAGCACCAGTCTGGTCAGCTCCGACATCGCCTCGGCGTTGCTGACGGTCACGTGGTCGTAGCTGTCGCCGCGCGCCGGCCCCGAGAGCACCACCACGGGGATCCGCTGAGCGAGCCGGGCGAGCACGTCGTCGGGCACGCTCTGCGCCAGCACCATCAGCCCGTCGACGCGTCCGGCGATGTCCCGCACGGTCTCGCGCGTCGGATCGTCACGGCCGACGCCGATCATGAGCACGAAACCCTGCTTCCAGGCTTCGAGCTCCGCTCCGCGCAGCACCTCGTCGAGGAACAGCATGGTCGGATGCGGTGCGCCCGCGTCGGCGGACGCCTGCTCGACCGTGAACGGCGGCGCCTCGCCCTGGTCCTCGGCCAGCACGTCGAGGACGGGCGCGTCCTCCGAGGCATCGAAACCGGGGAAGTACAGCCCGAGCACGCCGGTGCGGCGCTCGGCCAGACCGCGCGCGCTGCCGCTGGGCACGTAGCCGAGCGCCGAGACGGAGTCGAGCACGCGCTCGCGCGTGGCGGGGCGCACGGCATCCGGCTGCCGCAGCACGCGGGAGACCGTCGCGATCGACACTCCGGCGCGGTCTGCGACGTCGTAGACGGTCGCCCTATTGCTCACGCTCGGTCCTCCTCCGCTTGCGTGTGCACCAGGCTACCCGGCGAGCGAGTCACCGCATGCGTGCTTCGAGTGAGCCGTGAGGGCGGGCGCTGATCTCGCCGGGTTCGCGGCCCCGGGTGTCACTCGACACGACCTCGAAGCCCGCGTCGGCGAGAAGACCGGCGAGCGCATCGGCAGACCAGAAGTACGCCGGCGCGACGGCATGCGCGAACGGCTTACGCGGCTCGCCGTCGAAGAAGCCGATCAGGATGCTGCCTCCGGGAGCCAGCACGCGGGCGAACTCTTCGAGGATCCCGGGGATGTCAGCCGGCGAGGTGTGGATCAGTGAGTACCAGGCGAGGATGCCTCCGACCGACCCCGCCGCGAACGGCAGGTCGCGGAACGAGCCGACGTCGAAGGAGATGCCCGGATGCCGTTTCCTCGCCGTCGCGATGAACTCCTCCGACAGGTCGATCCCCTGCGCCACGCGTTCGCCGAGACTCAGGAGCTGGGTCCAGTGCCCGGGCCCGCAGCCGGCATCCAGCAGCAGGCCGGAGGCCGTGTCACGCCAGGCCTCGATGACCGCAGCATCCCGGGCATCCATCTGCTCGATCGCACCGGCGAGTTTCACGTACTCCGCGGCCCGCTCGTCGTAGGCAGCGGCGACGCCCGCGTCCGAGGCGCCTTCCATCAGCTGCGCGCGGCGAGCGCTGCCTGATACAGGTCGCGCGACGACAGGCCCGTCGCCGCGGCGACCTCGGCGCAGGCCTCCTTGAGACGCACGCCGGATGCCACGAGTCGCTGCACCTGCGCGAGAGCGTCTTCCGCCGACGCCTCACGAGGCGCTGCACCCTCGACCACCACGACGATCTCGCCCTTGACGCCCGCCGTCGCCCACTCGACGAGCTCGGCGGAGGTGCCGCGGCGCACCTCTTCGTAGAACTTGGTCAGCTCGCGGCAGACGGCGATGCGGCGGTCGTCGCCGAAGGCTGCGCCCATATCGGCGAGCGACGACGCCAGGCGGGCGGGAGATTCGAAGAAGACCATGGTGCGTGGCTCTGCGGCGAGCGCCCGCAGCGTCGAGCGCCGATCCCCGGGCTTGCGCGGCAGGAACCCCTCGAACGTGAATCGGTCGGTCGGCAGTCCCGAGATGGAGAGCGCCATCAGCACTGCGCTCGGCCCCGGGATCGCCGTCACCGTCACTCCCTGAGCGACCGCCTCGGCGACGAGCCCGTACCCGGGGTCGCTGATGGCCGGCATCCCCGCGTCGCTCACGACGACGACATCCGTCTCGACCGCGAGTGCGGCGAGCTCCGCCGCTCTCTGCTTCTCGTTGTGATCATGCAGTGCGATCAGCCGGGGGCGGTTCGAGATCTGCAGAGCCTGCATGAGCCGCTGCGTGGTGCGCGTGTCCTCCGCGACGACGACCTCGGCGTTCTCCAGCACCTCGACGAGGCGACGCGAGACATCCCCGAGGTTTCCGATCGGTGTTGCGGCGAGGATGATCACCCGCCCAGCTTAGGCGGCGCCCATCGGCGGAGTGTCTAGGCTGGTGCGGTGACCGCGCCCCTGCCTCTGCTGCCTCCGCCCGAGCAGCGACTGACGCGCTACGAGCGACTGCGCGACCGCGTGCTGCAGGACCCCGACTGGGGGCGCATGGTGCGCTGGTTCGCGCCGCTCGTGGTGACGGCCCTGGCCGCCGTGCTGCGCCTGGTCAACCTCGGCCATCCGCACCAGCTCGCCTTCGACGAGACCTACTACGTCAAGGACGCCTGGTCGCTGTGGACTCTCGGATACGAAGGCACCTGGGGCAAGGATGCGAACGAGGCGTTCATCACACTGCAGCAGCTGCCGCTGTCGGATGCCGGGTCGTTCGTCGTGCATCCGCCCCTGGGCAAATGGCTGATCGCCCTGGGGATGGCCATCGGAGGACCCGACAACACGGTGGGCTGGCGCATCGCGACGGCACTGCTGGGCGCCGCCACCGTGCTGCTCGTCTATCTGGTCGCCCGCCGCCTGACCGGCTCGATCGTGGTGGCGACGGTCGCCGGCACCCTGCTGGCGATCGACGGCCTCAGCATCGTGATGAGTCGCACGGCCCTGCTCGACGGCCCTCTGACGTTCTTCCTCATGCTCGGCGCGCTCTTCATCCTGATCGACCGCGACCGGGTGATCCCCGTGCTGGAACGCGCAGACCCCGATACCGACCCCGACTCCCCCGCGCCGATGTGGGGTCCTGTGCTCTGGCGGCGTCCGTGGCTGATCGCCGCAGGTGTCGCGCTCGGCGCCGCCTGCGCCGTGAAGTGGTCGGGGCTCTATGCGCTCGCGGCCTTCGGCCTGTACGTCGTGGTGACGGATGCCCTGGCACGACGCCGCGCGGGCGTCGTGCTCTGGCCCACCGCGGCGGCCTTCCGTCAGGGACCGGTCTCCTTCGTGCTGCTCGTGCTGCCGGCGCTCGCCACCTACCTCGCCAGCTGGACGGGGTGGCTCGTCACCGCCGGCGGCTATGCCCGGCAGAGCGATCCGAATCCGCTGATCGCGCTGTGGAACTACCACGAGGCGATCCTGAACTTCCACGTCGGTCTCAGCAAGGGCCACCCGTACGCGAGCCCCGCGTGGGAGTGGCCTCTGCTGCTGCGCCCCACAGCCGTCTGGGTGGGCAGCGAACCCGGGCCCTGCGGCGTCGATCACTGCATCGCGGTGATCTCGACGATCCCCAACCCGCTGATCTGGTACGCCGGTGTCGCCGCGGCTCTCTACCTGCTCTACCGCCTCGTGCGCGGGTGGGCCGAACGTCGCCCCGTCGGTCCAGCCCTCACGTTCCCCCTGGTCGGGCTCGCGGCGACGTACGTGCCCTGGCTGCTGTTCCCTGAGCGGACGATCTTCCAGTTCTACACGGTCGCGATGGCGCCGTTCCTCGTGCTCGCACTCGCGGTCGTTCTCCGCCAGATCGCGGGACGCCGGGAGGATCCGCTGCACCGCCGGCAGTCGGGCGAGCGCACCGTGATCGTCTTCCTCGCCGTCGTGGTGCTGGTCTCCGCGTTCTTCTACCCGGTGTGGACCGGCATGAGTGTGCCCTACCAGTTCTGGCTCCTGCACAACTGGCTGCCCGGCTGGATCTGACCCGACCAGCGGCAGCACGTGCGCGCGGTCAGCCCTCGACCACTCCGTCGCGCTCGCCGGCCACCCCCGGGCGAGAGACACCGCGTGTCAGGCGGGCGACGACCAGCAGCACCGCAGTGAGGCCGATCGTGAGAAGCAGCTGCACACGCGCAGCCTCGTCGATCATGGTGAGCGCGATCACTCCGGCGAGCAGCGCCAGGCAGAGCCAGGACAGCCAGGGGAAGCCCCACATGCGCATCGGCATCGCCGCACCCTCACGATCGGCATGGCGGCGGAGGATGATCTGCGAGACCGCCGTCGCCGTCCAGATGATGAGCAGCGTCGATCCGACCACGTTGAGCAGCGCCGGCAGCACCACATCGGGGAACGCCCAGTTCAGCCCGACCGTGATGAAGCCGAACGCGACGGAGGCGAGCACGGCCACGACCGGCACGCCCGTCGACGTCGTGCGCGTCGCCGCGAGAGGTGCGAGCCCGCGCTCACCGAGCGAGTACGCCATCCGCGACGCGCCGTAGATGTTCGCGTTCATCGCCGACAGCAGCGCGATCACGACGATGAGGTCCATCACGAGGCCGACGCCCGGCAGCTGCAGAGTGTCGAGCACTGCGGAGAAGGGACCGTCCTTGACGGCGGGATCGTTCCACGGGAGCACCGACACGATCACGAAGATCGAGCCGACGTAGAAGATCAGGATGCGCACGAGGACCTCGCGCACGATCCGGCGGATGTTGCGTGCGGGGTCGTCGGACTCCGCCGCCGCGATCGCGACGACCTCGGTGCCGCCGAACGCGAAGACCACGATGAGGAGCGCCGCCGCGATGCCCGTGAGGCCGTTCGGGGCGAAGCCGCCGTTGTCGACGAGATTGCCGATGCCGGTCGCGGGCACGCCGGGGATGAAGCCCAGGATCGCGCACACGCCGACCACGAGGAACACGATGATCGCCGCGACCTTGATCGCCGCGAACCAGAACTCGAACGTGCCGTAATTGCGCACCCCGAAGAGGTTGACCGCGGTCAGGGCGACGACGAAGACGAGCACCCATACCCAAGCCGGGATGCCGGGGATCCAGGCCGCGATGATCCCGGCGGCGCCGGTGGCCTCGGCGGCGATCACGACGACGAGCTGGATCCAGTAGAGCCACCCGACCGCGCTGCCGGCGCTGCGGCCCATCGCCTTCTGCGCGTATGAGCTGAAGGCTCCTGAGCTCGGGCGGGCGGCGACCATCTCGGCGAGCATCGCCATGATCAGCACGACGATGCCGCCGGCGACGAGGTACGAGATGAGCACGGCAGGACCGGCGATGCTGATCGCCTGTCCCGACCCGACGAACAGTCCGGCGCCGATCGCCCCGCCGAGTCCCATCATCGAGATCTGCCGACGGGTCAGCCCGGGGTGCAGACCTTTGGTCGTGGTCGTCGTGGTGGGAACCTCGGTCATGCGCGTGCCTCCTGCGTGCGATGAGCAGACTGCTCAGCCTACGCGGCTCCGCCCGCCGTCCAGGATCGCAGCCTGAGCTCACCGCGCGAGCGGGAGGTCTGCGGGGTCGCGCACCGGGAGCCGGCACACGAACGAGCGGCAGTCGAACGCCTGCTCCATCGCGTCGCCCTTGCCGTCGAACAGCTCGAAGCCGGCATCCGCGAATGCCTGGGCCTGCACCGGGGTGACGATCGCGACGACGTCCGCGTCGGCCCTGCGGGCTGCCGAGGCGAGTGCACCCTCGGGCGTCTCGGTGACGACGACGAGCTGCCTCGGCGCATCGACGAGCCCCGCTGCCACACGCAGCAGGCTGCCGTGCGCGAAAGGCTGTGCAATGGCGGGCGCGGCATGCTCGCGCACGCGTTCCGCGGCTGCCTCGCGATACCGATCCCCCGCGCCGAGACGCCAGGCGGTGAGGGATGCCGCAGCCACGGCCGCCGAATCCGACGGCAGATCGCCGTCGGTCTGATCGGGCGCTGTGGCGATCCCGTGCTCGGCGAGCAGCGGGTCGCCCACGAGGCCCTCGATCGCCGCGTCGAGCAGTGTGCGTGCCTCCACCGCCCACGCCGCCTCACCTGTGGCCGCGGCGAGCGCGAACAGCCCGTCGGCCAGGAGAGCGACATCGGCCGCGGTGGCGACCGCACCCGAGGCGACCCCGTCGAGCGAGGCCCGCACGAGAGCCCCGGTCGCATCCCTGTTGACTCGCAGCACGTACTCGGCAGCCTCGGCCGCGGCCCGCACCCAGGACCCTTCCGCCAGAGAAGCTCCCGCGCGGGTGAGACCGGTGATGGCCAGACCGTTCCATCCCGTGATGACCTTGCCGTCGACGGCAGGGAGCTCGAGACCGGTCCTCTCGGAGGGCGGTCGCAGGTAGTAGCCGCCCTCGCTGCGTTCGCCGTCGATCCACGACTCCGAGTCCTGAGCCGCGCCGAACCCGCCGCCCGCCCTGCGCAGCGTGCCCAGGAGGAAGTCGGCGATGCCGCGTGCGGTCGCGTCGTCACCCGCGTCGAGCGCCACGTCGAGCAGCTGCGCGTTGTCGGTCAGCATCCGCTCGTAGTGCGGCACGCTCCAGTCGCGTCGGGTCGCGTAGCGGAAGAATCCCCCGTCGGCATCGCGCAGATCGGAGGCGGCCATCGCGGCGAGCGCCCGGTCGGCCGACTCGGCGGCATCCGGGGCCTCTCTGCGCACGAGCGGTGTCTGCAGCATCCTCAGGGTCGTCGCGACCGGGAACTTCGGCGCATCGCCGTAACCGCCGAACCGGCGATCCTCCCGAGCCGCGATCGTCCGCGCCGCGCCTGCGAGAGCATCGGCGTCCGGAAGATCGGAGGGGGTCGAGGCGCCTGCGCGGGCGAGGGCGTCCGTGACGGCATCCGCAGACTCCTCGGCCTGGGCACGGCGCTGGGTCCACGCCTCCTGCACCGCGGCGAGCACGTCACGGAACGCGGGCATCGGCTGTCGCGCCTCGGGCGGCCAGTAGGTTCCGGCGTAGAACGTGCGGCCCCGCGGCGTCGTGAAGACGGTGAGGGGCCAACCGAGATTCTGCGTGAACGCCGAGGCAGCTGCCATGTAGGCGCCGTCGACGTCGGGATGCTCCTCGCGGTCGACCTTCACCGCGACGAAGTCGCGATTGATCAGCACAGCCGTGTCGGGGTCGGCGAACGACTCCCTGGCCATCACATGACACCAGTGGCAGGTCGAATACCCGATCGAGATCAGCAGCGGCACATCGCGGCGCTGCGCCTCGGCGAAGGCCTCCGGGCCCCAGGGATACCAGTCGACAGGATTGTCGGCGTGGGCGCGGAGGTACGGGCTGAGCGTGTCGGCGAGCCGGTTCGTCATACGTCCACGCTACGCCGATCGGCGTCTGACGAGACGGTCAGGAGACGAGCAGCTCCGCCGGCCGGGATGCCGCATAGCCGACGAGCGGCAGCGCACGCTCGGCCGCGAGGGCGATGCGCGCGTGGAGCACGTCGGAGGCGATCACGTAGCCGTCGAAGTCGGTGTCGCTGGCGTAGACGCCCAGGGGCAGCGTCAGCGCCTGGAAGAACGCGAACAGCGGCCGCAGCTGGTGCTCGATGATGAGCGCGTGGCGTTCGCCGCCGCCGGTCGCCGCGAGCAGCACCGGCTTGCCGACGAGCTCGTACTGACCCACGAAGTCGAACAGGTGCTTGAAGAGGCCGGTGAAGGATGCGCGGTAGACGGGGCTGCCCACGATCAGCAGGTCTGCCGCCTCGATCGCCACCAGCTTCTCCTCGACGCGCGCCGGAAGCTGGTCGCGACGCAGCGCTCCTGCGAGCGACGGGCCGATGTCGGTGAGCTCGATGACCTCGATCTCGACCTCGGCGCGCTCGGCGATCGCCCCGGCGATCGCACGGACGAGCGCCGTGGTCTTGCTGGGCTCGTGCAGAGATCCGGAGACGGCGACGACGCGGTAGGGAGCTGTCATGCGGACGACGCTACTCACGACGACGCCCCGTGTCGCGGGAAGCGACACGGGGCGTCATCTGTCGACACGGAGCGTGTCAGTTCACGTCGTCGGGGTGCGATCCGACCCGACCAGAGCCGTCGAGCGGGTCGAGGGCGTCGATCGCCGCGACCTCGGCGTCGGTGAGCTCGAACCCGAACACGTCGAGGTTCTCGCGCAGGCGCTCGGCGCGCACCGACTTCGGGAAGACGATGAATCCGCGCTGCAGGTGCCAGCGCAGCACCGCCTGCGCGGGGGTGACGCCGTGCGCCGCCGCCGCCTCGGCCACCGCCGGCGTGCCGAACAGGTCGTACTTGCCCTGGCCGAGCGGGCCCCACGACTCGATGCGGATGCCGTGCTCGGTCGCCCAGTCGACGACGTCGCGCTGCTGGTAGGCCGGGTGCAGCTCGATCTGGTTGACCGCCGGCGTCACGCCGGTCTCGGCCACCACGCGCTCGAGGTGCGGAACGAGGAAGTTCGAGACGCCGATGCTGCGTGTCAGTCCTGCCTCGCGCAGCTCGATGAGCCGAGCGAAGGCGTGCACGTAGTCGTCCTTCGCCGGAGTGGGCCAGTGCACGAGGTAGAGGTCGACGGCATCCAGCCCGAGCTTCTCGAGGCTCTCGCCGATCGCCGCACGCGGCTCATCGTCGTGGTGGCGGTCGTTCCAGAGCTTGGTCGTGATGAACAGGTCGTCGCGCGGGATGCCGGAAGAGGCGATCGCCGCCCCGACGCCCTCTTCGTTGCCGTAGATGGCGGCCGTGTCGATGTGGCGGTAGCCGATCTCGAGCGCCTCGCTCACGGCTCGCTCGGTCTCGTCGGCCGGAACCTTGAACACCCCGTAGCCGAGCTGCGGGATGGAATGGCCGTCGTTCAGTTCGAGTGCAGGAATCGTCATGAATCCACCCTACGACCTGTGATGACAGGTCGACCAGGAGGAACCGCCGCCATCCTCGAGGCGACCCAGCCGACCAGTCTCTCGAGCGGGCCCCTCCCGAACAGGATCGACCACAGCGTGGTCGCGAGAAGCAGCGCGACGGCCGTCGCCAACCAGAAGGCGTTGCTCGAGAAGAAGCCGCCGGGTCCTGCCACGAGCGCGACCGAGACGACGTGCACGCTGTAGGCCGACAGGGGCATCGACCCCAACGCCCCGAGCGGAAGGAGCACCGCACGCAACGGCCCGCTGAGCAGCACGCACAGCGCGATGACCGACAGTGCGAACCCGCCCGAGCCGAGGATCTCGGCCGTTCCGCCGGAGTGCGGTTCGACGGCGAAGATCGCCCGGACGACGGCCCCTGCCGGATCCGCTGCGGCCAGCGCGTCGGAGTATGTGCTCCACCCCGCGGCGGGCTCGCCGCCGAAGATCGCCGAGCCGGAGCCGAGGCGGGTGACTCCTCCGACGAGGCCCAGTCCGTAGCCGACGACCATGAGTCCGACGCCCGCGCCCAGCGTGATCGCCGCGGTCTCGAGCTTCTCGACACGCAGGCGTCCGAGCGCCATGCCGGCGAAGACGAACGCGAGCCACGCGGTGATCGGATACGAGCCGTACAGCACGAGGCTGACGCCCGCGCCGGTGGGGTTCAGGGTGAGTGCGGCGAGCAGCGCGAGCAGCGCCGGTGCCGCGAGTGCCAGGATGCCGGCGGCGATCAGCAGCTTCCACGGCTGCCACCGGAGGAACGGGATGACGGCGACGTAGAGCAGTCCGTAGAGCGTGAGGATCACCGCGATCGGCGTGTTCAGCATCTCCAGCGCCAGACCGATCAGGAAGATGACCGCTCCGCGACCGATCAGCTGCAGGCGGAGGCTCGGCATCCGCTCGGGATCGGGCAGCACGCTGCGGCCGGTCATCAGGGCGATCGAGACGCCGGCGAGCACGGCGAACAGGATCGACGATCGCCCGTGCACCAGGTCGGTCCAGGTCGACAGGTCGAAGGGATCGAACGCCTCGGTCTCGCCGATGTGCGCTCCGGCCATGCCGAGGATCGCCAGCCCTCGGGCGACGTCGAGTCCGAGGATGCGCGGAGCCCGCCCGAACTCGTGGAACCACCGCGATGCGGGAGGAGGCTTCGACACAGTGCTCACGGATGAATCGTACGATGGGAGTTCTATGCCTTCCCCTGTGATCTTCTATCCTCCCGAGCTGCCGGTCAGCGCTGCGCGGGAGGAGATCGCCGACGCCATCCGCGACAACCAGGTCGTCATCGTGGCCGGAGCGACGGGCTCGGGGAAGACGACGCAGCTGCCGAAGATCTGCCTCGATCTCGGGCGCGAGCGCATCGCGCACACGCAGCCCCGACGACTCGCCGCCCGCACGATCGCCGAGCGCGTCGCCGAGGAGCTGCAGGTCGAGCTCGGCGGCCTCGTCGGATACAAGGTGCGCTTCACCGACAAGGTGTCCGACGACACGCGCATCGCGCTGATGACCGACGGCATCCTGCTCAATGAGATCCACCGCGACCGGCTGCTGCGCCGCTACGACACGATCATCATCGACGAGGCGCACGAGCGCTCGCTCAACGTCGACTTCCTGCTGGGATACCTCGTGCGGATCCTTCCCGAACGACCGGATCTCAAGGTGATCATCACGTCGGCGACGATCGATCCCGAGAGCTTCGCCCGACACTTCGCGACGCCCGAGGGTGTGCCCGCGCCGGTGATCGAGGTGTCCGGCCGCACCTTCCCCGTCGAGATCCGCTACCGCGAGCAGACGGAGGAGACCGAGGAGTCCGACGAGGTGACCGCCATCGTCGCGGCCCTCCGTGAACTCGACCGCGAGGAGCCGGGCGACGTGCTGGTGTTCCTGCCGGGCGAAGCCGAGATCAGGGATGCCGCCGATGCCGTGCGCGGCGCGTACGCGAAGGACCGCTCCCCCACCGAGGTGCTGCCGCTGTACGGCCGGCTGTCGGCGGCGGAGCAGCACCGGGTGTTCGAGAAGAGCCGCGTCGCCGGTGTGCGGCGCCGGGTCGTGCTCGCCACGAACGTCGCCGAGACCAGCCTCACCGTTCCCGGCATCCGCTATGTGATCGACACCGGCACCGCGCGCATCTCGCGATACAGCAACCGCTCGAAGGTGCAGCGGCTGCCGATCGAGGCGATCTCGCAGGCCTCCGCGAACCAGCGTTCGGGCCGCGCCGGGCGCACGAGCGACGGCATCGCGATCCGCCTGTACAGCGAGGAGGACTTCGACAAGCGCGCGGAGTTCACCGAACCCGAGATCCTGCGCACCTCGCTCGCCTCGGTGATCCTGCAGATGCTGTCGCTCGGCTTCGGCGACATCACCGCCTTCCCGTTCCTCACCCCGCCCGACTCCCGGGGAGTCAAGGCCGCCGTCGACCTGCTCACCGAGCTGGGCGCCGTCACCGGCAGCGGAGACGCACCTCGACTCACCCGCATCGGTCGAGACATCTCCCGAATCCCGATCGACCCCCGCTTCGCCCGCATGCTGATCGAGGCCGGACGCCCCGGCGGCGGCGACGTCACCCGCGACGTGCTCGCGATCGTCGCCGGAATGTCGATCCAGGACGTGCGCGAGCGGCCGTCGCAGGAGGCGCCGCAGAGCGTGCGCGACGAAGCCGACCGCATGCATGCGCGCTTCACCGACCCGACGAGCGACTTCCTGTCGATCCTGAACCTGTGGAACCACCTCAGGGAGCAGCAGCGCGAGCTCGGTTCGAGCGCCTTCCGTCGCCTGTGCCGTTCGGAGCATCTCAACTACGTCCGGGTGCGTGAATGGTTCGACGTGCACCGTCAGCTGCGGTCGCTCGTGCGGGAGAAGGACTCCTCGCGCGGGGGGACCGCGGATCCGGATGCGATCCATCGGGCTCTGCTCGCCGGACTCCTGTCGCAGATCGGCATCCTCGACGAGCGCAACACCGGCAAGGGCCTCGATCCGAAGAAGAAGAGGATGGCGGAATACCGTGGCGCCCGCGGCATCCGCTTCTCGATCTTCCCCGGATCCGCCCTGCGCAAGAAGGCCCCGCAGGCGGTCATGGCCGCCGAGATCGTCGAGACCTCACGCACCTACGCCCGCACGGTCGCCGCGATCGACCCCGCCTGGGCGGAGGCGCTCGCGGGCGATCTCGCGAAGCGCCAGGTCACCGAGCCGCACTGGTCGAAGGATGCCGGCGCGGCGGTCGCGTACGAGAAGGTGACGCTGTTCGGGGTCGAGATCATCCCCCGGCGCCGTGTGCAGTTCGCCCGCATCGACCGGGCGGCGTCGCGTGAGATGTTCGTGCGACACGCCCTCGTCGAGGGCGAATGGGATCCGACGCGCATCGACAAGCGGGTCAGCGCTTTCTGGCGCAGCAACGCCGAACTGCGCAAGCGCCTCGAGAAGCTCGAGGAACGTGAGAGGCGTCGCGACATCCTGGCCGGCGACGAAGCGGTGTTCCGCTTCTACGACGAGCGGATCCCGACCGACGTCTTCGACGTGCGCTCGTTCGAGAAATGGTGGCGCGACGCGCTGGCCGCGACCCCGAAGCTGCTCGTGATGCGCGAGGCCGACCTGCTCGACGACGAGAGCAGGGCCGATCAGAGCGAGTTCCCCACCCGGTGGACGCAGGGCGACCAGGTGCTCGGGCTCGCGTACCGTTTCGAACCGGGGGCGGCCGACGACGGCGTGAGCGTCGTGATCCCGTTGCCTCTGCTCGCGCAGATCGAGGACAGGGGCTTCGACTGGCAAGTGCCGGGGCTGCGCGCCGAACTCGTCACCGGCCTGCTCCGCGCACTGCCCAAGGCGATCCGACGGCACGTGGTGCCTGCGGCCGATTGGGCCGACAAGTTCGGTGCCGAGCTCGCCGGAGACGGCCCCGAGTCGCACGGCGGCCTTCCTCATCGCACGCTCAAAGAGGCGCTGGCACGCCTCATCCAGCCGCTCGCGAATCAGCTCGTCTCGGCTGCCGACTTCGAAGACGATCGCGTGCCCGCGCACCTGCGGATGAACTTCCGCGCCGTCGACGAGCGCGGGCGCGTCGCGGGATCGAACCGCGACCTCAGTGCGCTGCAGGCCGAGCTCGCCGACCGTGCGCGCAGCAGCGTGGCCCGGTCGATCGCGACCCCGCCCCGCCGCCCCGGCCCCTCGAAGGGACCGCAGCCCGCTGCCGTCGCCACCTCGATCGAGAAGGACGGCCTCACCGCCTGGACGTTCGGCGACCTGCCCGAGGTGCTCGACACCCGCGTGGCCGGCGGCGTCGTCCGCGGGTACCCGGCGATCGTCGACCAGGGGAAGACCGTCTCGGTGCGCGTCGAGTCCACGGCGGATGCCGCCGCCACCGCCACGCGGGCGGGCGTGCTGCGCCTCGTGCTGCTCGGTGTGCCCTCGCCCTCGTCGTACGTGCAGCAGCACCTCACCAGCCAGGAGAAGCTCGCACTCGCCGCGTCGCCCTACCAGTCGGCCGCCGCGCTCATCGAGGACTGCCGGGCCGCGGTCGTCCAGAGCACGATCGATCGGCTGGCGCCGGGCGGCCTCGTGCGCACCGAGGCCGAGTTCGTGCGCGTGCGCGACGCGGTGTCGGCGTCGCTCGTCGACGACCTCTTCGCCTGCGTGTCGCTCGTCGCTCGCATCCTCACGAAGACCCGCGATGTCGAGCGCGGCATCCGTTCGCAGAACTCCCTCGCACTGCTCGGGCCGCTGAACGACATCCGCACGCAGCTCTCGGGACTCCTGCACCCCGGGTTCGTCTCGGCGGCAGGCGTCGAGCGCCTCACGCACTTCCCGCGATACCTCGACGGGATGCTCGAGCGGCTGAAGACGCTCGCGAACGAGCCCGGCAAGGACCGCACGCGCATGAGCGAGTTCGAGCGCATGGCGAAGGCCTTCGAGGATGCCGGGGGCGCGATCCCGCCGCCCGCCGACGCGCCGCCGGCCCTGGTCGAGACCCGCTGGCTGCTCGAGGAGTACCGGGTGAGCGTGTTCGCGCAGCGTCTCGGCACCGCGCAGCCCGTCTCTCCGCAGCGGATCATGAAGGTGCTGTCGTCTCGGGGGTAGCCTGAATCCATGGCTCGCGCGATCGTCTACACAGAGTTCGGTTCTCCTGATGTGCTGCACCTGATCGAGATCCCCGATCCGATCGCGCTCAGCGGCGAGGCCGTGGTGCGCATCGAGGCGGCGGGTGCCAACCCGATCGACGCCAAGCTGCGCAGCGCGAAGCGCCCCTCGCCGCCGATCACCGAGCCGCGTGCCGTCGGGTTCGACGGTGCCGGGGTCATCGAATCGCTCGGCGACGACGTCGACGGATTCGCGGTGGGCGACCGCGTCGCGATCCGCGACACCGTCGGCACCTACTCGAGCATGCTCGCCGTACCGGTCGACAAGCTCGTCGCGCTGCCCGATTCCGTCACCGCAGCGGAGGGTGCCGGCATCGGCATCCCCGCCGGCACCGCCTATCAGGCGCTCCGCTCGCTCGGAGTCACGGACGGTGACGTGCTGCTCGTGCACGGCGGTTCGGGCTCGGTCGGCCAGGCAGCCGTGCAGTTCGCCGTCGCCTGGGGCGCCACCGTCATCGCGACCGCCAGCCCGGCCCGACACGATCAGCTGCGTGACCTCGGTGCGATCCCGGTCGCATACGGAGACGGGCTGCTGGAGCGCGTACGCGAGGCCGCACCGGTCGGGGTGACGGTCGCGCTCGACTGCGCGGGGACCGATGAGGCCATCGAGGTGTCGCTCGAGCTCGTCGCCGACCGCGACCGCATCGCGACGATCGTCCGCGGCCCCGATGCCGCGTCGTTCGGCATCCGGGCGTTCTCGGGCGGTTCACCCGTGCCGCTCACCGAGCAGGAGCTCGCGTGGCGCGCGGAGGCCCTCGGCGCGACCGTCGACCTGCTGGCGGCGGGCGACTTCACGATCGAGCTCGGCCCCGAACTGCCGCTGAGCGAGGCGGCACACGCTCATGAGCTCATGGAGTCCGGAGCCGCCTCGGGCAAGATCGTGCTGATCCCGTAAGCCGCTCAGGACCAGACGCGGGCAGCCGTGCACGCCGTCGCCATGGAGAGGGAGTTCGCGGCGATCAGTCGGCGCGTGGCCTCGGCCAGCAACGCTCTCATGCTCTCGAGCGCGTTCGACCACTCCCGCTGGGCACGGTCATAGGCCCGTTGCGCTTCCCCGTCCCAGGTCGATTTCAGTAGCGTCGCCTCGGAATCGAAGGCGTCGAGTTCGTGCTCGATGGCTTTCACGGTGAGCGCGAGCTCGGCGACGGTCTGTGCCACGGCGTCGTGACGAACAGCGACCTTCATCGTTCCTCCGAGAGTTCGTTCGAGAGATCCAGCTCGCGAAGCACGTACGGCTGCGAGACGGCATCGGTGAGGTAATACGTGTAGAAGATCACCGCGGCTTCGTCGGCGGTGAAGATCTCGTTCGAGAACACGCGCACCGCTCGGTCGTCGCTGATGGGGATGAGGGTGGTCCTGCCGTCTGCGGGCTCGGGCCGTCCGACCGTGTACAGGTGCGACTCACCGTCGGGGCCGGGAAGCCGCACCTCGACGGTCATAGCGTCCGCGGAGCCTGCGGCCTGCATGAAAGAGTCCGTCGCCCGCTCACGAAACCCAACGATGCTGCGTGAGTCCGCGCCTCGCCAGATGACGTACGTGTGCTCGTTCTCGGTACCCAGGAGGCGGAGCATAAGTCGCAGGTGTTCGGACGCGGGGCGTCGATTCTCCGTGATCCACCCCATCTGGCCACTGGTGAACTGTTGGGCGTGAGTTCTGCGATTGGTCACGGCACAATCTCTATTTCCACTCGTGTGACAAGGATCTCTTCCCCGTCCAGCTTTCCGCGGGCCGGTGTCCCTCCGTCGACGGCTTCATCGAACTGTCGTTGGGTGCTGCCCGGTCTGTTGTAGCCGTCGATGGCGTTCCCGGATTTCACTTCAATGCCCGTATACGTGTTGGGGCCATCATCATTCTTCACCAGGCCGTCGTACGACCGTCCATTCTGCGGCGAACCCTCATAGTCGACTTTCACCTTCGAACGGATCACATCAGACTGCTCCCGCCTCTCATATTGCTCGAGCCCGATCTTCTCTTTGTCGACCCAAGGCGGGGGATTCTCACCGGCAGCGAACTTTCCCTCGTAATCGCGCCGATCTCCGCGGTTGAGGCCGTGAACGCGGTCACCAGCCCCGTGGCTCTCGGTGAGCCATCGGCAGGCGGCGTCGCCCATCATCGTCGCGCCTGCACCGGCCACTCCGACTCCGGCGACGACCAGTGCGGGCGAACCTGCCAGCGCACCGGCTCCGGTGAAGGTGATGGCGCCGCCTCCGGCTGCCAGCGCCGCGCCGCCGAGGAAGGTTGCAGCGCCGCCCAGGAGTTCGAGGATGATGTCGGGGTGTTCCCAGAGCGTCTGCGCCGAGATCGCGAGCATGTCCATCGCGGCTCGGAACGGCTGGACGACAGCGAGGTTGACGATCACCTCGGTCGTCGCGTGCTGTGTTCGTGTCGCGGCCTCCGCGTCGGTCAGCGGAATCCGCGCCGCATCCGCGGCATCGTCCAACCGGATCGCGCAGTCGCGCGCATAGACCTCGAGAGTCGCCCGGGCGTTGAACAGGACCTCCCGCGCTTCATCGTGTGCAGGACCTGACGGATCGACGAAGGGCACGTCGGCCTCGGGGTGCCGGAGCCCTTGCCCGACGCGCAACTCCCGCACGTGTGCACGGTGGGCGGCCAGCGCCGCAGCAGCCTGTTGCTCTGCCTCGTTCCAGAGAGTGGGTGCCTTCGTCGAAGATCCGAGCGGTCGTGCTCAACCTGTCTGCGAAGTCTTCGGTGTCGGCCACACGGACGCAGAGCCCGTCGGACCATGCGCTGCTGAAACGCGTCGCGGCTGCGACGACCCAGTCGTGTCCGGCGTCAGCAGGCTTCGCGGCATCGGACGAGCCCAGCTCGCCGACGATGCGACGTGCCTTCGACGCCATCGCACGCAGCACGTCGGTATCGACTTCGTAGAATGCTCCGCCCGCGACTGCCATGCGTCGACGTTAGCAAGCGATACGTCGTCATATGGAGACAGCAAGAAGTATGCCGATACTCTCGCAACAGGACACCAGCCCACCCCCGACGGTGACACGTCAGAGGTGGGCCGGTGCTGATCTCTCGACCGATCAGGCGGGCGCGACCGGCCTCCCGATCGACAACATCAGACGGTTCGCCCAATTGAAGAACGCGGCACCGTGGATCACATCGGCGATCTCGAGGTCATCGAGTCCCGCCGCCCGCAGCCGGGCGATCCCGTCGGCGCCGAAGGTGCTGGGCGTGTCGGTCAGGGCGACGGAGGCCGCGACAACCGCGTTCCACCGCTCCCCGAGGTCGGCGTCGACTCCCTGATCCAGCAGGAGATCGACGTCGTCGACCCGCTTGCTGTGGTGCGCCGCGAAGCGCGAGTGCACCGAGGCGCAGAACACGCAGCCGTTGCGACGCGAAGCCGCGGTTGCCGAGAGCTCGCGCTCGGCCCGGGGAAGACCCTCCTTGGCGTTGTAGAAGATGTCCTTGTCGACGAGCGTGCGCGCCTTGAGCACCTCGGGGTCGCGCGCCAGCAGCCGGAAGTAGTCGTTCTTCGCCCGAGAGGCGTCGACCAGACCGTCGTAGTGGCGCTCGGTGAGCTCCTCCTCCGCGAGCGGCGGCAGATGCGGGGTCCACCCCACCTCGGCTCGCGTGAACGCCTCGGGGTGCGGTGCGTCATCGCGCAGAAGCTCGGTCATGCTGCCTCCTCTTCGGAGTCGGATGCCGCGGCGATGCCGGCGGCGGAGAGAACCCTCAGGCCCGTGATGACGCGCTGCTGGAACGCGAGGAACGAGACGAGCTGCGAGAGGGTGACGATGCCGTCGGCCGACCACCCCGCATCCACCAGCCGCTGGATGTCGACGGCCGCGGATTCGCGCGGCCGGAACACGAGCAGGTGCGTGTGCGCGAGCGCGGCGGCGACCCGCCCGCCGAGCGCCTCTGCGATGTCGGGCGACGGCGCGTAGCGCTCGCCCTCGGTGTTCTGGTCCTGCAGTCCCGCTTCGGTGTACGAGCCGAAGGGCCCGGTCACCGCAGCGTTCGTGGCCTCGGCGATCACGACGGTGGCGCGCTGCGGGTCCACAGCCAGGGCCCGGTCTGCGTAGAACTCGGCCGTCGCATCCGCGTCGCCGGCGAGGCGCGTCGCGAAAGCGGCGATCAGCTCGCGCTCGGCCTGCGACACCTCCTCCGTCGACACCGGCGCGAAGAGCGCGTCGAAGCTCGCCTGCAGCTGCTCCCTGGTGACGGGCCGACGGCGCCGCAGCGCATCGAGCTCGGGCGTCACCCCTACGATCTGATCGACGATGTCGGTGGTCATGCCTTCTCCTTGATGGTGTCGGTGAGGGTGTATCCGAGAGCGGGGGCGACGTGCTCTGCGAAGAGCTCGATCGAGCGCAGCACGTGCTCGTGCGGGGCGTCGACCGAGTGCACCTGGAACGCGACCTCGGTCGCCCTGTCGAGCGTGGCGTCTGCGGCGAGGGACTCGGCGACCTCTTCCGGGGTGCCGAGGTGGGTGTCGAGGGCCACGATCAGCTCATCGAGGGTGTCGCCGGGGATCGTCTGGCCCTGTCGGCGGAACCCCTCGGCGGCACGACGCAGCCCGACCTCAGCGAAGCGCAGGGCCTCCGCGCGGTCATCCGCGACGAACACGGTGCGCGAGGCGGTGACACGCGGGGCGACGCCGTCGGGGAGAGCCTCGAGGTACGCGTCGATGATCGGATCCTGCAGCGCCGAGAGCGGGGCGTGCAGCGCGTCCGTCGACCGCGGCTGAGTGCGCGAGAGCAGGAGGCCATGCCCGTGGATGCCGGCGCGATGGCCGCCGGGGGCCGAGAAGGTCGCCTGCCAGATGCGGTCGCCGAGAGTGCCGGCATCCGGATAGAGGGTGTTGTCGGCGCCGATGTCCCGCCCCGCGAGCGCGTCGAGCAGCAGTCGCAGCTTGCGGTCGTAGGTGGGCGCCTTCTCGCGCACGTCCTCACCGAACGGGACGAAGGACGAGGGGGTTCCGCCGCTGCCGAGCCCCAGGTCGATGCGTCCGCCCGAGAGCAGGTCGGCGACCACCGCATCTTCGGCGACACGCACCGCATCTTCGAGCGGCAGCGTGACGACCCCGGTGCCGAGACGGATGCGCGAGGTCTGCGCGGCCACGTTGGCGAGATAGACGAGTGGCGAGGGCAGGCCGCCCTCCGCGGCGCGGAAGTGGTGCTGTGCGACCCAGGCGCGACCGACGCCGTGCCGTTCGGCGTGCCGGATCTGCTCGGTGGCCAGCGCGTAGCGCTCGGCGGGCGACGCGTCGTCGAGCAGCCGGGTGAAGAAGGCGATCGTGGGTGCGGTCATGCGGGCTGCTCCGTTCGTCCGGGGACGGCCGCGAGCAGCTCCCGGGTGTAGTCGTGCTGGGGGTCGTGGAAGAGCTCCTCGGTGACGCCTTCCTCGACGATCCGCCCGCGGCGCATCACCGAGACGGTGTGACTGATCCTGCGCACCACGGCGAGGTCGTGCGAGATGAAGAGGTAGGTGAGACCGAGTTCGGCCTGCAGCGAGGTGAGCAGTTCGAGGATGCGCGCCTGCACCGTGACGTCGAGGGCCGACACCGCCTCGTCGAGCACGACGATCTCGGGGTCGATCGCGAGGGCCCTGGCGATCGCGACCCGCTGTCGCTGCCCACCCGAGAGCTCACGCGGCGTGCGCTGCGCGAGGTCGCTCGGCAGCGACACCCTGTCGATCAGGGCGAGCGCCCGATCCCTGCGGTCGGAGCGCGTGCCCACCCCGAAGTTCTGCAGCGGCTCGGCGATGATGTCGACGACCTGCTGTCGCGGATCCAGCGATGCGAAGGGGTTCTGATAGACGAGCTGGATGCGCCGGCGCAGCGCGCGCAACCGCTGGCCCGACAGCCCTGTCACGTCTTCGCCGTCGATCTCGATGGCCCCGGCATCCGGTTCATGGAAGCGCGTGATGAGGCGCGCGGTGGTCGTCTTGCCCGATCCGGACTCGCCGACCAGCGCGTGCGTCGTGCCCCGGCGCACCCGGAACGACACGTCGTCGACGGCCCGGAATCGCTCACGCCCCGCGACCCTGAACTCCTTGACGAGACCGCTCGCGGTGATCGCGAACGGGTTCTCGGCCGCGACCGCCGCGGCATCCCGCAGGAAGGGCGGCGCCTCGGGGCGGCGGAACCCCGTCGTGAACGCCGGGGCGTCGGCGAGGAGCTGCTTCGTGTATCCGTCCGAGGGTGCCGCGAGCACCTGGGCGCTCGCTCCCTGCTCGACGATGCGGCCGTCCTTCAGCACGACGAGCCGTTGGGCGCGGTCGGCCGCGACGCCGAGGTCGTGGGTGACCAGCAGGATGCTCGTGCCTTCCTCTCGACGCAGCTCGTCGAGCAGATCGAGCACCTTGCGCTGGACGGTCGCGTCCAAAGCGCTCGTGGGCTCGTCGGCGATCAGCAGCCGTGGCCGCAGCGCGATGGCCGAGGCGATCAGCACACGCTGGCGCATACCGCCCGAGAGCTCGTGCGGGTACTGCCGAGCTCGGAGGTCCGGATCATCGATACCGACCCGGTCGAGGAGCTCGATCGCCCGCGCGCGCCGCGAGCGACGATCGCGGTGGCCGTGCAGCTTCAGCACCTCTTCGACCTGGGCGCCGATCGGGCGCACGGGATCGAGCGAGGTCACCGGGTCCTGCGGCACGAGTCCGATCTCCGGACCCCGGATGCCGCGCAGCGCGCGATCCGTCCAGCCCGAGATGTCGAGCTCGCCGAGGCGCACCGTGCCGCCGTCGACCCTGCCGCCCTCGGGCAGCAGGCCGAGCAGGGCGTGCGCGGTGGTGGACTTGCCCGATCCCGATTCGCCCACGAGCGCGAGTGCCTCTCCCCCGGCGATCTCGAAGGAGACCCCGTGCACCACCTCCCGGCGACCGGCTCTGGTGGCGTACGAGACGGCGAGGCCGTCGACGGTGAGCACGCTCATCGCGGGTTCCTTCCGATGCGGTGCGAGATGCGGTTGGCGCTGAGCACGACGACGACCACGATGAGTCCTGGCAGTGCCGTGAGCCACCAGGCGGTCGCGATGTAGTTGCGCCCCTCGGCGATCAGCAGCCCCCATTCGGGGGTGGGTGGCGGAGCACCGTAACCGAGGAATCCGAGGGTCGAGATCGCGAGGATCGCGGTGCCGAACTGCAGGGCGGCGAGCGCGACGATCGGCGTGAGCGAGTTCGGCAGCACATGGCGACGGAGCACCGTGAAGAAGGTGCCCCCGCTGCCGTACGCCGCCTCGACGTACTCGCTGCGGCGCACTCTGGCGACCTCCGACCGCATCAGGCGGGCGAAGGCGGCGACGCTGCCGAGGCCCACGGCGATCGCGGCGTTCACCGTGCCGAAGCCGAGGAGGATGATCACCGACAGCGACAGCAGCAGGCCGGGGATGGCGAGCAGCACGTCGACGACGCGCATCAGGATGTCGTCGACGACGCCGCCGATCGCGCCGGCGATCGCACCGAGGATCGTCCCGAGCGCGAGGCCCACGGTGACGGCGATGAGCGCTCCCGAGAGCGAGTGCACGGCGCCGTGGACGACGCGGCCGAACAGGTCGCGACCGAGCGTGTCGGTGCCGAAGAGATGCGCCGCGCTCGGTGGCAGCAGCTTGTCGGCGGGGGTGCCGGTGAGAGGGTCGCCGGGTGCGAAGACCCCGGGGATCAGCGCCCAGAGCACGGCGAGCGAGACGACGGCGATCGCGAGGTAGAGCCCCCACGGCAGAGCGAGCAGTCCGCGCGCGCGTCGAGGCGATCGGGTGAGCGTTGCGGCATCCTGCTGCGGTGTCTCGGGCGGGGTGTCGACGGATGCGGCCACGGCGGCGACGGTCATGCCGATGCTCCTGACTTCGAGAGGGCGCGCTGGCGCGGATCGATCAGCGGGGTGACGAGGTCGACGGCGAAGCTGATGAGCACGAAGCCGAGGGCCGACAGCAGCACGACGCCCTGCAGCACCGGGATGTCCTGGTTCGACACGGCCTGCTCGGTGAGGCGGCCGATGCCGGTGCGACCGAACACGGTCTCGGTGACCACGGCCCCTCCCACGAGCTCGCCGAACAGCACCCCGGCGATCGTGAGCGTCGGCAGGGCCGCGTTGCGCGCGACCGACCGGGTGAGCACCCACGACGGCGGCGCGCCCTTGGCACGGACGACGGTGATGAACGGCTGCGCCTGCACCTGATCGATGGCGCGCACCAGCACCTGGGCGAGCGGAGCGGAGATCGGCACGGCGAGGGTCAGCACGGGAAGGACGAGCCCGGCGACAGGGTCGGCGCCGACGATCGGCACCCACCCGAGACCGAACGAGAAGACCTGGATCAG
Organism: Microbacterium sp. NPDC079176; assembly: GCF_040686675.1. Lineage (NCBI taxonomy): Bacteria > Bacillati > Actinomycetota > Actinomycetes > Micrococcales > Microbacteriaceae > Microbacterium > Microbacterium sp. NPDC079176. The sequence goes on along the minus strand of NZ_JBFBLM010000003.1, from coordinate 431,438 downwards.
CAGGATGCCGAGCCAGAACACCGGCACCGCGACGAACAGCCCCGGCACCTGACGGATGCCGTCGCGCAGCCACGCGAACGGCGCGAGAGACGAGAGCCCTGCGACGAGCACGGCGATCAGCAGCGCGACCACGAGCCCCAGCGACGCGAGCAGCACGGTCGACGGCAGTGCCTCGGCGAGCATCTCAAGCACCGGGGTGCCGAACTGCGTCGAGTAGCCGAAGTCACCGGCCGCGAATCCGAGACCCGCGTGCACGTACTGCTGCCACCACGGCAGATCGGTGCCGTAGGTGGCGCGGATGCCGTCGAGCTGCTCCGGCGACAGCCCGAGGCTGGGGTCGGAGAACTTGATCAGGATCGCATCCCCCGGCAGCAGCTGCAGGAGGAAGAAGGTGGCCGTGAAGGCCGCGATCAGAACGATCGCGGCCTGCCCGGCTCGTCGGAGGACGAAGCTCATCGGTGCACCGTCTCAGTCATGCTCAGTGCTCGGCAAGCCAGACGCCCGAGAAGGTGGGGCGACCGACCGACTCGAAGTCCACACCGTGCACGTAGGTGGCGGCGCCGTAGACCTGCGGCTCCTCGAACAGCGGGATGACGTAGGCCTGCTCGGCGATGTAGTCCTGCACGGCCTGCGAGGCCGCCGCTCGCTTCTCGGTGTCCGGCTCCGAGGCGACCGCCTCGAGCAGGGCGTCGAGCTCGGCGTCGTTCGAGATCAGCGCGTCACGGTTCTTCGTGTAGTACTGGCTCTTGATCACGTCGAAGTCGGCGCGGCCGACCATCGAGTGGTAGAAGCCCGTCTTGAGCGGGTCACGGGTGTCCTCGGCATACGACCCGGCATCCGCCGGCTTGACCGTGAGCTCCACGCCGACCTTCGCGAGCTGCTGGGCGACGAGCTCGAGCGTCTGCTTCGACAGCGGCTGCGGTGCGGCCTCGTACACGGTGATCGCGAGGCGCTCGCCGTCCTTCTCGCGGATGCCGTCGGCCCCGGCCGTCCAGCCCGCCTCGTCGAGCAGCTTCTCGGCCTTGTCGGGGTCGTATGCGTAGTGCTCCGACTCGTCCTTGTATCCGAGCGCCTCCTGCGACAGCACCGAGGTCGCGACGGGGTAGTTCTCGGTGAACAGGGTGTCGACGACCTCCTGGGCGTCGACCGCGGCGACGAGCGCCTGACGCACCCTGATGTCGCTCAGCAGCGGGTTCTCGGGACGCAGCGAGATGGAGTTGTTGACGCCACGCGTCTGCGGTGCGTACAGCGTGAAGCCCGAGCTCTCGACCCGGTCCTCGTCGAAGGCCTGCACGTAGCGGACGTAGTCGGCCTGACCTGCGAGCAGCGATCCGATGCGCACGGAGTCCTCGGGGGTGACGAGCACGTGCACGGCGTCGACGTACGGACGGCCCTGGTTCTCGGCGCTCTCCGGCGCCCACGCGTAGTCCTCGCGGGCGGTGAGGGTGAACTCTGTGCCCAGCTTCTCGTCGGTGAGGGTGAAGGGCCCGGCGCCGATGATCTCCTCGGCGTTGCCCGCCCCGAAGTCCTCGATGGTGCCGTCGAGCGTCTCGGGCGAGAGCAGGCCGGAGTTGATGGTCGACGTCGCCTGCAGGAACCCGGGGGCCGGGGCCGAGAAGCGGAAGGTGACCGTGTCGTCGTCGACGACCTCGCTCGAGGCGTAGTTGTTGATCGCCTCGGAGACCGTGAGGCCGCGCTCGGGGTCGCCGAGGCCGTACGTGTCGAAGTTCTTCGCCACGGCCGCGGCGTCCAGCGGCGTCCCGTCCGAGAAGGTGACGTCGGGTCGCAGGTCGAACGTGTACTCGGTGGCGTCGTCGTTCACGGTCCAGGCCGAGGCGATCCACGGCTCGATCTCGAGCGAGTCGGGGTTCTGCCACGTCAGGCGCGCGGCGATGTTGTTGACCACGCCTCCGTTCGGGTAGAACCCGGCCTGCGGCGGGTAGAGGTTCGTGAAGGTCTGGTGCTCCAGATAGGTCAGCGTTCCCCCGGTGACGGGGTCGCCCGCGTCGGCGGAGGCGCCGCTCGGGGCCGGCGAGGACGCGCAGGCGGCGAGTCCCGCCGCGAGGACGAGCGGAAGCGCGACGGCGGCTGCGCGGATGAGACGGCGGTTCATGCGGGTCCTCCTGGACGGGATGCTGTGGTTCGGTGTGCGGGTGAACGTCACGCTAGGGACTCTCACGGTCGTGACGCGAATGGGGTCGTCATGTGCGGACCCGGCCTGTCACGAGGCGTCATGACGGGTCACCAGACGCAATCCGACGTAATGGATGACGCGGTTCAGCGGACGAGAAGCGATGATGCGGCACGCTGCTCGCTGCCGACCTCGACGCCGACGCCGACGCCGACGCCGAGACGGTCCCGCAGCGGGGTGGGCGCTCCGTCGCTGCGACCGAGCAGGCCCCGTCGACGCAGTTCGGGCGCGGCGAGGCGGGTGAAGGCCTCGAACTGTGCGGGCTGGAACGCGGAGAGCACGTTGAACCCGTCGGCTGCACCCTGGTCGCGCCAGGTCTCGAAGTGGTCCGCGATCGTCGCGGCGTCGCCGACCACGAATGCGGCAGGCACGGCATGGGCCGCGACGAGGTGGCGCCAGGTCAGCGCCGTCTCGCCGTCATCCCCGACGCGGAGTCCGGCGATGAGTCGCAGGCGCTCGATCAGCGCCTGCCCTGCCTCCCCGAGGCGCCCGGCCTGATCGCGGGTCACGACCTCGTCGAAGCCGGCGGAACGCAGCGGTTCGTCGGCGCCGACGCCCAGGGCGTCGGCCAGCGCGACGACCGATCTGTTCGCGGGGAATGCCGTGCGGGACGACTGATGCCCCTCGTCGAGCGGGACGAGCGCGAGCAGCCGTTCGACGATGCGGTGAGCGTCGGCATCCGTCGGTGCGACCACAGGAAGCACGGGCGCGATCACCGCCAGCCCCTCGGGCGCGCGGCCTGATCGGAGCGCGATGTCGCGCAGCTGCCGCCGGGTGGCGATCGCATCGGCGATGTTCGGGGCGGCGATGAGCGCGAGGTCGGCCTCGGTCGCGGCGAGCGCGCGCGACCGCGGCGAAGTGCCCGCGTGCACGAGAGGGATCCGCCCCTGCGGGGGGCGGGCGACGTTCAGCGGTCCGGAGACGCGCACGTGCTCGCCCCGGAGGTCCGCACCCCGGAGCCCGTCCGGGTCGATGAGCACGCCGCGTGCGGCATCCGCGATCCAGGCGTCCTCGCTCCACGAGTCCCACAGACGGCGCAGGGCGACGACGAACTCCTCGGCGCGGTCGTATCGGCTCTCGTTGTCGGCGTGCGCTTCGCGACCGTGGTTGCCCGCGGCTCGTGGCTCGGCTCCGGTGACGAGGTTGACGCCGGCGCGACCGCCTGTCAGCAGGTCGAGGGATGCGAGCGAGCGCGCCGTCGCATACGGATCGGCGTAGGTCGTGTTCACCGTCGCGATGAGGCCGATGCGAGAGGTGACCCCGGCGAGGTACAGCACGGCGCTCACCGGGTCGATCCGCGCGAGCAGGTACGGGTCGCGGAATTCGAGGTCCGGCCCGGTGGCCAGCCAATCACCGAAGAACAGGTAGTCGAGCCCCGCGTCCTCTCCCTCTCGCGCGATGCGACGGAGGATCTCGGCATCGGCCGAGGGGTCGCGATGCGCGCCCGGCTGACGCCAGCCGGAGGGATACGCGCCGAGAGTGCGCACCATGGCGCCGATGATGAGGGGTTCGGTCATGCACCCGAAAGTATGAGCGAGCTCGGCAGCGGGCCAATCGGCGGGGAAGCGCAGCGAAACGGATCGCAACACGGCGACACATCCTCCCCGAGTGTCGGAGCCCGATCGGAGGATGGGACCATGACCTCGACCTCCTCCCCCGCGCTCTGGGCACCGCGGTGCTGACCGCATGACCGAGTTCGCCACGAAGCGCCTGTCGGCCGGGCTGGAGGATCCGAGCGATCTGATCGCCGACCTCGACCGCGCGTTCGCGCTCGTCTGAACGGCATCCGTTCCGGCCGCCCCCGGATGCCCTGGTCTGAACACCCCGTGCTCAGCCTCCACCCCCTACGCTGAGATGATGACTGGTCTTCGTTGGGGAATCCTCGCGACCGGCGGCATCGCCGGGGCGTTCGCATCCGATCTGCGCACCGCCGGGCTCGATCTCGTGGCGGTCGGCTCGCGCTCGCAGGAATCGGCCGACGCCTTCGCCGCCCGCTTCGACATCCCGCGCGCGCATCCCTCGTACGAGGCGCTCGTCGCCGACCCCGAGGTCGACATCATCTACGTCTCGACCCCGCACCCGATGCATCATGAGAATGCCCGCCTCGCGCTCGAAGCCGGCAAGCACGTGCTGGTCGAGAAGGCGTTCACCCTCAACCGCTCGGAGGCGGAGGACCTGCAGCGTCTGGCCGCCGACCGGGGTCTGCTCGCGATGGAGGCGATGTGGACGCGCTACCTGCCGCACATGGTCCGCATCCGCGAGATCATCGCCGCCGGGACCCTCGGTGAGATCCGCGCCGTGAGCGCCGACCACACCCAGCTGCTCCCCTCCGACCCCGAGCACCGTCTCAACGCCCTCGAGCTCGGCGGCGGTGCCCTCCTCGACCTCGGGATCTACCCGATCTCCTTCGTGTGGGACATCCTCGGCGCCCCGACCGGCATCCACGCCGTCGGCCGCCTGATCGAGACCGGAGCGGATGCCGAGGTCGCCACCGTCATGACCCACGACGGCGGAGCGATCTCGACGACGCTCTCGTCGTCGCGTGCCGCGGGCCCCAACGCGGCGAGCATCATCGGCACGACGGCGCGCATCGACCTCGACCGCGTCTGGTACACCCCCACAACGTTCCGCGTCGTGCAGCCGGACGGCACGGTCGTCGAGGAGTACGTGTCCGAGGTCGACGGTCGCGGCATGCAGTACCAGGCCCTCGCGGCCGAGCGCCTCGTGGGCGACGGCGTGCTCGAGGGCGACATCCTGCCGATCGCCGAGAGCGTCGCGATCATGGGCACCCTCGACGAGATCCGCGCGCAGATCGGCGTGCGCTACCCGCGCGAAGGAGTGAACCATGGCTGAGGCCACCGACGCCCGCGTCGCCGTCTACCTGGACTTCGACAACATCGTCATCTCCTGGTACGACCGTGTGCACGGACGGAACGCCTACGGCAAGGACCGCCAGCGGATCACCGAGAACCCGACCGATCCGGAGGTCACGGAGCGGCTGTCCCGCGCCATGATCGAGGTCGGCGCGATCATCGACTACGCGGCCTCCTTCGGCACGCTCGTGCTCACCCGGGCGTACGCCGACTGGTCGTCGCCCGTGAACGCGGTCTACAGGTCGCAGCTCGTGGCCCGCGCCGTCGACCTCGTGCAGCTGTTCCCGGCCGCCGCCTACGCGAAGAACGGCGCGGACATCCGCCTCGCCGTCGACGCGGTCGAGGACATGTTCCGTCTGCCCGACCTCACGCACGTCGTGATCGTCGCCGGAGACAGCGACTACGTCCCGCTCGCACAGCGCTGCAAGCGTCTGGGTCGCTACGTCATCGGCGTCGGCGTCGCGGGGTCCACCGCGAAGTCCCTCGCCGCCGCGTGCGACGAGTTCGAGGCGTACGACTCGCTTCCCGGTGTGGTGCGCCCGAGCAAGACCGCGCCCGCGCCCGTCGTCACCGTTCCCGAGGTCGCCGTCGAGCCTGTGGCCGAGCCGGCCGCCGAGCCCGCCGCGAAGGCCAAGTCGCGACCGCCGACGAAGGCCGCCAAGGCGAAGGCCGCCGCCGCGGCGGCGACCGCTGCGGCACCGTCGTCGTCCGCGAAGCTCGACGAGCACGGAGAGGGCACCGAGCAGGGCGAGGCGACGGAGCTGCTGCATCGCGCGCTGCGCCTCGGGCACGACAAGGCCGATGCCGACGAGTGGCTGCACAGCTCGGCGGTGAAGACGCACATGCGTCGCATGGACCCGTCGTTCAGCGAGAAGGCCCTCGGCTACCGCTCGTTCTCGGACTTCCTCAAGTCGCGCGAGAGCATCGCGGAGCTCGAGGAGACCGGCCACGAGCGCCTGGTGAAGCTGCGCGACTCGGTCTGATCCGCGCCACCGGTCACGTCGTCACTCCTCGAAGTCATACTCCTGGAACGCCGCGACCTCGGGCACCCAGCGTTCCGAGACGAACGCGGTGTGCGCGGGGTGCGCGTCGTAGGAGCGGTACGCATCGCGGTCGCGGAACACCATCGAGAACTGATGCTCGAGGTCGCTCTTCGGGCTCACCTGGCGACGGATCGTGAAGTCCTCGACACCGGGGATCGACGTGAGCACCGCTCTGCCCGTCGCGAGGAACTCGCGCTCCTCGGGGCTGCCCGCCTCGTGCACGAGGCGGAAGACGACGGTGTGCTGGATGGTCATGCGGGATCTCCGGTCTGCTGGCTGCTGAAGGCGGCGTCGAACGCGGCGGTGGGCGCGGGCCAGAGCAGCGACCGCACGTAGGCGAGGGCCTCCGGCGCGCCGTGCAGGCGGTCCATTCCCGCGTCCTCCCATTCGATCGAGATGGGGCCGTCGTACCCGATCGCCTCGAGCGCGCGGAACGCGTCCTCCCAGGGCACGTCGCCGTGGCCGGTCGAGACGAAGTCCCACCCGCGTCGCGGGTCGCCCCACGGCAGATGCGATCCGAGCACGCCCGCACGCCCGTTGTGCGGTCGCATCCGGGTGTCCTTGCAGTCCACGTGGTAGATCCGGTCGGCGAAGTCGACGATGAACCCGACGGGATCGATGTTCTGCCACATCATGTGCGACGGGTCCCAGTTGAATCCGAACGCCCCGCGGTGGTCGATCGCCTCCAGCGCCCGCACGGACGACCAGTAGTCGTAGGCGATCTCACCGGGGTGCACTTCGTGCGCGAACCGCACGCCCTCGCCGTCGAACACGTCGAGGATCGGGTTCCAGCGCGCGGCGAAGTCCTCGAACCCGCCTTCGATGACGGATGCCGGTACCGGCGGGAACATTGCCACATAGGGCCAGATCGATGAGCCGGTGAACCCGACGACGGTGTCGACGTCGAGCTTGCGCGCGACCCGCGCCGCCCGCTTCATGTCGTCCGCCGCACGGGCGCGCACGCCCTCGGAGTCGCCGTCGCCCCACACGTAGTCGCGCAGGATCGCCTGGTGACGGAAGTCGATGGGGGCGTCGCACACCGCCTGGCCCGCGAGATGGTTCGAGATCGCGAAGATCTGCAGACCGTGCCGGTCGAGGATCTCGCGGCGCGAGGCGACGTAGGCGTCGTCCTCGTCGGCTCGCCGCAGGTCGAGATGGTCCCCGGATGCTGCGATCTCGAGGCCGTCGTATCCCCACTCGGCCGCCAGCCGGGCGACCTCCTCGAACGGCAGATCGGCCCACTGGCCGGTGAACAGGGTGACCGGGTGCGTGGTCATGGACACTCCTTCGTATCGCGTGACGGGTCAGGTGCCGAGCGCTCTCAGCGCCTGGATGCTGCGGGCGGCGAGCGCGTCCTGGCTCGCCGCGAGTGGTCGCCAGACGGATGCGGCGACGGCTATCGTCGCGTTCTCGCCCGTGAAGCTCTCCAGCCCGAGCGGCCCTCGATAGTCCGCATCGTCGAGGGCCCGGAGGATCTCCGGCCAGTCCGTGTGGTCGTCGCCCACGGCGCCCCGATCGCTGCCGCACACCTGCACGTGCGCGATCGCCGAGCCCGCCGCGCGGATGGCCTCCGCGGGCTTCTTCTCCTCGATGTTCAGGTGGTAGGTGTCGAGCGCGAGCCCGACGCCTGCGCCGAGCAGCGGTGCGAGCGCGTCGAGGCTCTGCTCGACCGTGTTGAGCACGCTCGTCTCGTAGCGGTTGAGCGGTTCTACGGCCAGGGTGATCCCGGCGGAGGCGGCCTCGGCCGCGACCGGCTCGAGGTTCGTGCGCAGCTCGCGCACCACTCGCGAACGGTCCTCGACGGACATCCGCCAGGTAGCCCCGGTGGGTGCGTAGAAGGGACCGGCGACCACCGCGGAGCCGAGCGTCGCGGCCGCCGCGATGCACGAGCGCAGGTAGTCCTGTGTGGCCCCCACATCACCGGCCTGCGCGAGCAGCGAGCGCCGCGGGCCCATGGCCCCGACGACGATCGAAGCGAGGCCGAGGTCGTCGAGCACGTCGCGGGCTCGCGACGGATCCCAGTCCCCGACGCTCTCGAGCGGAAGCTCGAGCGCCTGATACCCCATCCCCGCCGCCTTCCGCGCGAGCGGCTCGAGAGTCGCGTCGGTCAGTGGAGACGTCCACACCCACGTGTTGACGGCGATCGTGCGAGGCATCCTGCTCCTTCGGGGATGACGCGAGTGCTCCCACCCTCCCATCCGCGAGGCGCAGAGGGGAAGGGTGGGAGCATCACCGCGGGTTACGGGATCTGGCGTTCCTGCCAGACGGTCGGGTAACCGGGAAGGTTCTCCCCGCCGAACTTCGCGTAGTGCCCGTCCGGCATTCCCTCGTTGGCGGCGAGGTAGTCGTCCAGCTCTGCTTCGGTGATCGGCTTCTGCGGGAGCACCCACTCCTTCGGAACCTCTTCGCCGGCGAAGATCATCTGCGCGGCGAGCAGCGGCGTGCGCCACTGGAAGTTCGAGTACACCGGGGCGAGGCCCGTGAGACCCGTGTCCTTCCACTTGCGGAGGAAGCTCATCTCGTCCTCGCCGGTCATCACCGGGTAGTCGGCGCCGGCATCTTCGAAGGCTTCGATCGCGGCGACAGCGCCGTCACCGGCATCCATCCAGATTCCCTGCACGTCGCCCTTGGCGAGCTCGTCGCTGATGATGCTCTTGATCTCCGCGGGGTCGGCGCCCGTGAAGTAGTCCACGGCCTCGATCCCCGCCTCGTCGAAGAGCTTCTCCGCAGCGGCCCACCGGTGCTCGAGCACGTCGACTCCGGGGAGGATGCGCAGCGCCACGACCTTGTCGCCTTCTTCGAGGTTGTCGATGAGGAACTCGGCCGTGTCGATGCCCCACGCGAATCCGCCGATCGGGTGGATGAACGTGACCGGGCAGTCGGTGTCGACGCCGCGGTCGAACACGATCACCGGCTTGCCGGTCTCGCATGCGCGCTCGACGGCCGGCGTCATCGCCGCGGTGCTGTTGGGCGAGATGAGGAAGACGTCGCAGCCGCCCTCGGAGATGAAGTAGTCGATGTCGGCGATCTGCGTGTCATCCGAGTCCTGCGCGTCGCGGGTCTCCATCTCGCTGATCGCACCGGCCTCCTGCAGCGACTTGAGCTGCTCGTTCATCGTGATCCAGCCCGTCTGCCGCCACGGGTTCGAGATCGAGGCGTTCGCGAAGCAGGCCTTCTTGGGCCCCTCGCTGGCGAACTCCGACGTGTCGACCATCTCGGCGTTGATGTGCTGGAGATACGGCTCGGTCGCCGGCCCCTGGGGCTCGACACCCCGCTCCTCCATCTGCTTGTCGAACAGCTCCTGGTCGAACCATTCGGTGGTCTCGGCCGACTCCTCCGGGTTCTCCGACTCCGCCGGCGCCACGGACGGGTCTGTCGTACACCCGGCGAGCGCGATGAGGCCGAAGAGAGCCACCCCTGCGGTGGCGATCTTCATCGATCGTCGCATTGCTAATCTCCTCTGGTTTCTGTGTGGATGGTGCTGGTTGTTACGGGTTCTGAGGTCTCTGTGCGCGGAACGTCCGGAGACGACTGCGGGCCTCGCCGGCGCCGTGCCCGGAAGGCGACCGCGGAGTACGCCACTGCGGCGATGATGATCACGCCCTGCACGGCGTCTCGCAGCGTCGAAGGAACCCCCGCGATGTTCAGCAGCATGAAGAGGGCCTCGAGCGCGAAGGCTCCCGCCGCCGCCGCGACGATCCATCCCCGGCCTCCGCCGAGCACGACCCCGCCGAGGACGACGGCGGTGATGGCGACGAACTCGTAGCCGCGGCCGACCGAGGGATGCACCCCGGCGTACCCCACGAGCAGCACGGCGGAGAGCGTGGCCGAGAGCGACGAGATCACGAACGCCCGTGTCGTCACCCAGGCGCTGCGCGCCCCGGCGAAGTCGACCGCGGTCGAGTTGTCGCCGACCGCGACGAGGAGCTTGCCGAGCGGGCGCTTGGTGATCCAGATGCCCAGCGCGAGCCACCCGATCAGGATGAACACCGCCCAGGGGATGAACTCGAGCACCGGCACGTCACGGATGCCGCCACGGCCGATCTCGCGGAAGCTGTCAGCCGGGTTGCCCGTGGCCGCTCCCCCGGTCCACCACATGACGCCGCCGAGAAGGGCGAGCATCATGCCCAGCGTGACGATGAAGGAGGGCACCTTGAGCAGCGTGGTGATGACACCGTTCACGAGTCCGACGACCACCCCGAAGACGATCATGAGCAGCAGCACGGGCACGGTGCGGGAGTCGTCCTGCCCGACGAGGTTGCCGGCGACGATCACCTGCGCGGTGATCAGCGAGCCCTGCGACAGGTCGAACTCGCCCGCGATGATGACGAAGTACTGGCCGATCGCGACGATGGCGATCGGTGCGACGCGCTGGATGAACCTCATGAACTGCCCCGGCTCCGCGAAGCTCGGGTTGAGGATCATGACCGCGACGAGCAGGATCACCAGCAGCAGGAACACCGCGCCCCGAGGGCTCACGAGTGTGCGCAGAGCGTTCACGACCGGCCTCCTTCCGGGACGGTGCTCGTATCGGCGAGTTCGGATGCTGCGGCCGCCATCTCGGACTCGGCCGCCTTGGCGGCGTCGTCTCCCCCGGTTCTCGTGCCGCCGGCGCCGAAGCGCGGACGGCGACTGACGATCGACCGACGACTGTAGACGGCCACCGCGGCGACGATCACCACGCCGCGGACGACGTCCTTCAGGAACGGGTTGACCTGCATGACGCTCATCACGTTGTCGACGACCGCGAGGATCGCGACGCCACCGATGGCACCCCAGATCGAACCGCGTCCGCCGAGCAGCAGGGTGCCTCCGAGCACGACGGCCGCGATCGACAGCAGCGCGTAGCCGCCCTGCTGGCCGACCGTGGGACTGCCGACGCCGAGACGGCTGGCGAGCAGCAGGCCGGCGAGGCCCGCGAAGACGGAGCACAGCACGTGCGCGGCGATCAGCGGCGGGCGGGTGCGCACCCCCGACAGGCGCGCGATCTCGGGGTCGCCGCCGACCGCATACAGGTGGGCGCCGGTGCGCGTGCGGTTCAGCAGCAGCCAGACGACGACGGCGAGCGCGATCATGATGATCGTCGACACCGGCACGGGCCCGACTCCGGTGGCGCCGATGAGCTGGAACTCCCACGGCACGCTGCCCGCCGAGCCCTCGAAGTTGGTGTTCAGGATCCCCTGCAGGATCAGCCCCACGCCGAGCGTCGCGATGAACCCGTTGACCTTCAGCACGGTGACGATGAGTCCGTTGACCAGACCGATCCCGGCGCAGACGAGCAGAGTGATCGAGACCGCGGCCGGGATGTTCCCGGGGTTGCCGTTCATGATCGTCGCCGCCAGGAGGCTCGACAGACTCACGACGTAGGTCACCGACAGGTCGAGCGACGCGCCCAGCACCACGAGGGTCTGCCCGATCGCGACGAGCCCGAGGACGCTCATGCCGGTGAGGATGTCGCGGATGTTGCCGGGGCTGAAGAAGTTGCGACCGACGGTGCCGACGAGGATGGCGCCGACGATGAGCGTCAGGATGAGGATCCCGAGCACGATGACGGTCGAGTCGATCCGCACTCTCTTCATCGTGCACCCCCGTCGACCGTCGCGCCCGTGGCTGCGCCGAGGATCTCGTGCTCCGCGGAACCCGCCGGCAGCTCGGCGACCAGTTCGCCGTCGTGCATCACGAGGATCCGATCGCTCATGCCGATCACCTCCGGCAGCTCGCTCGACACCATCAGCACCGCCTTGCCCTGTGCCGCGAGGTCGCGCATGAGCCGGTACACCGCGTACTTCGCACCGACGTCGATGCCGCGGGTCGGCTCGTCGAAGAGCACGATCTGCGGCTGTGTGAGCAGCCACTTGGCGAGCACGACCTTCTGCTGGTTGCCGCCCGAGAGGAAGCGCACCTCCTGGTCGAGACCGCGGGAGCTGATCTCCAGCGAGCTGAGCACCCCCGGCACCTCTCGACGGGACGAGGCGGTGCGAGCGGTGAAGACGCTGCGGATCACGAGCAGGGTGTTGTCGAGCACCGACTGCCCGAGCGCCAGTCCCTGGGCCTTGCGATCCTCCGAGACGAGGGCGAGTCCCGCGCGCACCGCCGCCCTGGCGCTCGTGATGCGCGTCGATGAGCCGTCGACCCGCATCGAGCCCCGCACGAACGGGTCGATGCCGAAGATCCCCTCGACCAGTTCGGTGCGTCCGGACCCCTGGAGCCCGGCGATCCCGACGATCTCCCCGGCGCGGAGGGTGAGCGAGACGCCGTCGACGAAGGCGTTGCCGCAGCCGTCGAGCTCGAGCCGCGGCTCGCCGACGACGGTGCCGGCCACGGCATCCGGGTAGTACGACTGGATGGATCGGCCGACCATTCGGCGCACGAGTTCGTCGGTCGTCAGGGCGCTCGTCTCATCGGTCGAGACCAGAGCGCCGTCTTTGAGGATCGTGATGCGGTCGCACAGGTCGAAGATCTCCTTGAGCCGGTGCGAGACGTAGATCACCGCCACCCCGCGAGACGTGAGCCGGCGGATGATCGCGTACAGCAGCTCGACCTCGCGGTCGCTCAGCGCGGCGGTGGGCTCGTCCATCGAGATGACCTGCGCCTCGAACGACAGCGCCTTGACGATCTCGACGATCTGCTGCTCGGCGACGGTCAGCGAACCGACCCGGGCCTGCGGGTCGATGAACGAGACGCCGAGGTCGGCGAGGAGCTCGCCGGTGCGACGGATCATCGCCTTCTGATCGACGAAGCCGCCGCGTCGGGGCTCACGTCCGAGATACACGTTCTGCGCGACCGTGCGCTCGGGCAGCAGCGTGAACTCCTGGAAGACGGTCACGATGCCGTCATCCATCGCCTGCCGCGGGTGTGCGTGCCGCACCTCCGCGCCGCGGTAGCGCACCACGCCGTCGTCGGCGGGCTGAACCCCGGCGATGATCTTCATGAGCGTGGACTTGCCCGCGCCGTTCTCGCCGACGAGTCCGTGCACCTCCCCCGGACGCACATCGAAGTCGATGCCCTTCAGCACCTCCACTCCGAAGAACGACTTGCGGATGCCCGAGACCTCGAGCACCGGCTGTGTGATCGTCGCGGTCATGCCGCCACCTCCGTCCATCGTCCGTCCGCGGCCGCCGAGGCGAGGACCGCCTCGGTGAGCACCGCCGAGCGGACACCGTCCTCGAACGTGGGCAGCCCGTCGGGGGTCGCGCCGCCGATCGCCGCATACACGTCGGCGATGAAGCCGTTGAACGCGTCCTGATAGCCCATGGCATGCCCCGAGGGCACCCGCTGCAGACGAGCCGAGTCGGGCGATGCGGTGGAGGGGTCGCGCAGCAGCAGCCGGGACTCCTCTCGCATGCCGATCCACAGCTCCTCCGGGCGTTCCTGCTCGAAGCGCAGGGTCTGCCTGGTCCCGTGGAGTTCGAGAGTCAGGGCGTTCTTGCGTCCGGCGGCCATCTGCGAGACGAGCAGGGTGCCGAGGGCACCGGACTCGGTCTCGACGAGGATCGCGACGATGTCCTCCGTGTCGACCGCCCGTCCGGCTCGCTCGGCGAACACCCGGCGGGTGCGGGCGCTCAGCGACCGGATCCGCTGGCCCGTCACGAACTCGATGAGGTCGCAGAGGTGCGAGCCGATGTCGGCGAACGCCCGGGATGCCCCGCCGGATGCCGACCGCACCCGCCAGTCATCGTCCGTGGAGAGGAGCATCCAGTCCTGCAGGTACGAGCAGTCGAGGGTGAGGAGCTCCCCGATGCCGCCCAGGGCGACGCGGGCCCGCGCCTCCCGCACCATCGGGTGGTAGCGGTAGACGAAGGGAACCGCGGTGACGCGGCCGAGAGATCCGGCGACTCGTGCGAGTTCACGGGCGTCCGCCGCGTTCGTGGCGAGGGGCTTCTCGCAGATGACATGCTTGCCGGCTTCGAGCGCGCGCAGCGCAAGTCCGGCGTGCGTGGCGTTGGGGGTGCAGATGTGGACGACGTCGATGTCATCGGCCGCGAGGAGAGCGGCGGCATCGGCCTCAGCACGCACGGCGCCGAGTTCGTCCGCGGCCTGACGCCCGCCCGCGAGGGAGCCGGTGGCGACGGCGCGGAACTCGCCTCCCGCGTCCCTGGCCGCGGTGCGATGCACGCGAGCCATGAATCCCCCGCCGAGGATGCCGACTCGGATCGTCCCGAGACCGGTGTCTGTGACATCCGTTGTCATGGCGGTGAGTCTGACACGGCTCCTCGACTTTTGCTAGGTATTCGTCAAAAGTTCTTCGTAACGAATCGGAAGTCGACCGAGCGGTGGCGCAAGTCTGTGGTTTACTGACGCAATGGTCGAGGCACTCCGCACCGCCGCGGCGGCGAATCCCGGGGCGGGCGAGATCTTCCAGATCCTTCGCGACGGCACCGCCCGCACCAAAGCCGAGCTCGCGACCATCACGGGTCTCGCGCGGTCGACCGTCGCGCTGCGGGTCGATGCCCTGCTCGCCGCCGACCTGCTGCGACCGGCAGGCGAGGCGGTCTCGACGGGCGGCCGACCGCCTGCGCGACTCGCCTTCAACTCCCGTGCCGGAGTCGTGCTCGCCGTCGACCTCGGTGCCACTCACGCCACCAGTGCCGTCGCCGATCTCGCCGGCGTGATCCTCGACTCGCGCACCCGCACGATCGACATCGGCGACGGGCCCGAGAGCCTCCTCGATCTGATCCTCGACGATGCGGGCGCTCTCCTCGAGGCCTCCCGCGCTGCCGGCATCCCGCTGCTCGGGGTGGGCATCGGCGTGCCGGGTCCCGTCGAGCATTCGACCGGGCGACCGACCAACCCGCCGATCATGCCCGGCTGGGACCGCTTCGACATCCCCGCCTACGTGCAGCGCACGTTCGACGTGCCGGTGCTCGTCGACAACGACGTGAACATCCTCGCGCTCGGCGAGCAGGCCACCACGTGGCCGCACGTCGATGACCTCGTGTTCGTGAAGGTCTCGACCGGCATCGGGTCCGGCATCATCGCCGGCGGACAGCTGCAGCGCGGCGCGCAGGGATCGGCCGGCGATCTGGGGCACGTCCAGGTGCCGAGCGGCGCAGGCTCGACGAGGGAGCCCGGCGACGAGCGCGACCTCGAAGCGCTCGCGAGCGGGTCGGCGCTGGCCGCAGCTCTGCGGGAGGCCGGGCTTGCGGCGCACAGTCCCGCAGATGTGGTCGACCTCGTCCGCTCGGGCAATGCCGCTGCGATCGAGGCGACCCGTCAGGCCGGCCGAGATGTCGGCGAGGTGCTCGCGACCGTCGTCAATCTGCTCAACCCGTCGATCATCGTGCTGGGCGGCAGCATCGCCCGCGCCGGCGAGCACCTTCTCGCCGGGGTGCGCGAGGTCGTCTATCGACGATCCATCCCCCTGGCGACCCAGCACCTCGCCATCGTGCAGTCGCAGGCGGGTGACCGGGCCGCCGTGCTGGGCGCCGCGATCATGGTCGCCCGCGAGGTGCTCTCACCCGCGAACGTCGACCGCTATGTGGCGACAAAGGCGCGCTGACCGCACCGCCGCCGCCACAGCGGCTGACCTCAGAGAGTCGCCTCGAAGGGATCGAAGTCGGCATCCAGCGAGCCCACCTCGTCGATCGTGCTCTCGACCTGCACGAAGCTGCGCGATTCGGCGGCCTCTTCGATCGACAGCAGCGTGTCGAGCACGTGATAGCCGAATTCCCCCGTGGCGACATGCGTCCGGCCGGCGGCGATCGACCGCGCCATGTCCAGCAGACCGACGCCGCGTCCCGAGAGCACGCCCTCCTGCTTGACGTCGACGACGTCCTGCACGGTCGGTTCCGGCGGCACGAACACGCGGGACAGCGGTCGCGTGATCGTGATCGGTCCGCCGAACGTGTTGGGGTCGGGGATCACGATCGTGCCCTCGGTGCCCGTGATCTCGACGATGCCCTGGCGCAGCAGAGGTGAGTCGGTGCTGTAGAGGCTCTGCGCCTGTCCGCCCTGCTCGAAGTCCATCAGCACGCTCAGCGTCGACGGGATCTCGACCGGGAACTCCTGTCCGGCGAGCTCTCCCACCTGCACCGTGCGCGTCGGAGCACCCTGGAGTCCGAGGGCTGCGACGGCCGCCACCGGACCGAACACGTGCACGAGCGCCGAGACGTAGTACGGCCCCATGTCGAGCAGCGGACCCGCACCCTTGGCATACAGGAACGCGGGGTTCGGATGGAAGATCTCCGGCCCCTGCCACTGGAACGTGGTCTGGGCGAAGAGGGGACGACCGATGTCGCCGCGGGCGATCGCGCGCTTCGCGGTCTGCACGCCGGGTCCGAGCACGGTGTCGGGGGCGACGCCGACACGGAGACCGGCGGCCTCCGCCCTCTGCAGCAGGCGCTGCGACTCGTCGCGGCTGACGCCGATCGGCTTCTCCGTCCACACGTGCTTGCCGGCGGCGAGGATCGCCTCCGACACCTCGACGTGCACGGCGGGGATCGTCAGGTTCACGACGATGTCGATCTCGGGGTCGTTCAGCACGAGCTCGACACCGCCCGCGCGAGGAACGCCGTACTTCTCGGCCTGCGCCTTCGCGCGGTCCTCGAGCAGATCGCCGACGGCGATCACGCGCACGTCGGGGAAGGTCGTGAGGTTCGACAGGTACTGGTCGCTGATGTTGCCCGCGCCGATGATCCCGACGCCGACGGGCCCGTTGCCGATCGCCATCAGCCGGCGACCTTCTCGTCGAGGTAGACGCGGCTGCGCTCGACCGCATCCCAGAGGTCGCCGTCGAAGTGGTCGAACTCGACGATCGCGAGCTCGAGAGCGGGGGCGGCCGCGATGGCCTCGATGAGCGGCACGGTGCCCTCGCCGGCTGCCACCTGATCGGCGGGCGGGTAGGCGCTCAGGAGCGCGGGATCGAGCGTGCCGTCCTTGGCGTGCACCGCGATCACGCGGTCCCCGAGGCGCTGCAGCAGGGCGACCGGGTCGACCCCGCCGCGTGCGACCCAGTAGAGGTCGACCTCGAGCACGACACGCTCGTCGAGCAGGCCGGCGAGCACCTCGAGCCCGGTGACGCCGTCGAAGACGGCCTCGAGCTCATGGGCGTGGTTGTGGTAGCCGACACGCACGTCGACGGTCGCGCCGACGGCGGCCGCCTCGTTGAGCAGGCGCGCGGTCTCCGCGATCTGCTCGATCGACTCCCAGCGCGCGGGCTCCGTGTAGGGGTCGATGACGGTGCCCATGCCGAGCACCTTCGCCGCGGCGAACACCTCGGCGGGCGACGGCACCGGAAGAGTGGTCCCGCTGCCGTCCGGATTGACGAACGACTCGGAGGCGAGGAACGCGTGGCCGGAGGGAGCGGTCAGGCCCGCCGCAGACAGGGCGTCGGCGAGCGGCTGAGCCCGGCGCACGAAGTCGTAGGGCTCGACGGCCGTGAAGCCTCTGGCGGCCACCTCTTTCAGCGAGCCTTCGAGGTCGGTCTCGAGCTGATCCTTGATCGTGAACAGCTGGATGGAAGTCTGAATCGCCACGGGGTCTCCTTCGGTCGTCGGTGACGTGCGGGCTGCCTTCACCCGTCTGTCCGAGCACGCTATCACCAAATACCTCCGCGCGGAAGTTTTCAATCTGTAGACTCGCCTCATGAGTCTGGATCAGGATCGCCCGCGGCAGCGCGGTGCCTACGCGAAGGGCATCGCCCGTCGCCAGGAGATCCTCGATCGCGCCATCGAGGTCTTCGCCGCACGCGGAGCCGACCGCACGAGCCTCCGCTCCATCGCCAGTGCCGTCGGCGTCACTCACGCGGCCCTCACCCACTACTTCGGGTCGCTGGAGGAGCTGCTCGTCGCGGTCTACCAGGAGAGCACGGCGCCCGGTCGCCAACAGCCCGACGCCCTCCCGGCCGATGCGACGCCGGTCGAGCGGATGATCGAGTCCGCGCGCACCAACCGCGAGGTCCCCGGGCTCGTCCAGCTCTACTCCATGCTCGTCGCGACCGCACTCGAAGAAGGGCACCCGGCTGCCCGTGACTTCGCGACGACCCGCTTCGCGCGGTTGCGCACGGACATGGCCGCGCTCGTGCGAGAGCAGCAGGACACGGGTCTCATACGCGAGGACGTCGATGCCGAGGCCGTCGCCGCCCTGGTCGTGGCCGCCTCCGACGGCCTGCAGACGCAGTGGCTCCTCGACGACACCGCGCCGCAGCATGAGGCACTCGCCCTGCTCGATCGACTGCTGCGTCCGACCTCTCGCTAGGGTGAGGGTGTGACAGCACCCGGCACTGATCGACGGTCGCCCTACGAGCGCGCGCTCGGCGAGCGCATCTCGGAACTCCACCCGAAGACCGCCTGGTACTTCCGCACCATCCCCGACGGGCATGTCGGAGTCGGCACGGGCGTGTTCACGAGCGCGGGCTCGCGCCATCGCTGGTTGTGGCCGGTGTTCCGCATCGCGGAATCCCTCGGAGTCGCGTTCGCCGGATGGGAGCACGACGTCCCGTTCCGCATCGAGAACCGCACGGTCGCGGGCGAGGCGCTGGCAGTCAGGCACTTCGATCTCCCAGGACGCACCTGGGTCATGCCCGACGTCGTCTCCCTCGGCGCGAACCGCATCCTCCGCAACGAGATCGGCCCCCGTCGCACGGTCGTCACGACCTTCGACATCGACGTGCGTGACGGTGCCGTCGTGCTGACCATCCGCCGGGTCGGGATGCGGTTCGGGCGGCTGCGCATCACCGCTCCGCCCTTCCTGAGTCCGCGCATCGGTCTCGTCGAGCGCTGGGACGAACAGCGCGAGCGGCACCACGTGAACATGACCATCGACGCCCCGCTGCTCGGCCGCGTCTACGAGTACACGGGATTCTTCGAGTACGCGATCGAGAGCGAGACGCCGTGACGGATCCGATGTCCCTCTCCGCAGGACCCGTCGTGATCGGCGGATCGACCGGCTTCATGGGGCAGTACCTGATCCCCCGTCTGCAGTCAGCGGGGCGGAAGGTGATCACCGTCTCGCGATCCGGCGCCGACATCTCCTGGAGAGACCAGGCGGCGATCGATCGGGCCGTCGACGGTGCGTCGCTCGTGATCGGCCTGGCGGGCAAGAGCGTGAACTGCCGCTATACGCCCGAGAACCGCGCCGCGATCTTCCGCTCGCGGCTCGACACGACCTCGTCGCTGAGCTCCGCGATTGCGAAGGCCGCGAATCCTCCCCCACTGTGGGTCAACTCCTCGACGGCGACCATCTACCGTCATGCCGAAGAGCGTCCGATGACCGAGTCGTCGGGCGAGATCGGCACGGGGTTCTCCGTCGAGGTGGCCAAGGCGTGGGAGCGCGCGCTGTTCGCGGACGACCTCCCCCGGACGCGGCGGGTGGCCCTGCGCAGTGCGATCGTGCTCGGCCACGGCGGCGTGCTCGGCCCGCTGAAGAACCTGGCACGACTCGGCCTCGGAGGGGCGCAGCACGACGGGCGCTGGCCGATCAGCCGCGCCCGCCGCGCCGCGGGCACGGGCCACCGCCCCGGCGCACGCCGCGGACGACAGCGGTTCAGCTGGGTGCACGTCGAGGACCTCGCCCGCATCATCGATTTCCTCGAGGTCACGCCGACACTCGACGGGCCCGTGAACGCCGCATCTCCGAATCCGACCGACAACGCCGACTTCATGGCCACCGTGCGGCGGCTGCTGGAGGTGCGCATCGGTCCGCCGATGCCTCGGTGGATGCTCGAGCTCGGCGCCATCGGCATCCGCACCGAGACCGAGCTGATCCTCAAGAGCCGGTGGGTCATCCCCGAGAAGCTGACGCTCGCCGGGTTCGAGTTCGCGTATCCCCACCTCGAAGACGCCCTGCGGGAGTCCTTCGATCTCGAGCGCGCGTCGGCTAGCTCGACGTGTCCGCGGCCCCGCTCGACGACGCGTCGCCCTCGTCTCGCCGGCGCTTCTCGATCTCCTGACGCAGCCGCCACTCCTCGATCTCACGATCGAGATCCGCGATCTGCTGCTCCGTGCTGCGAGCGTCGACCGGCGGGGCCTGGCGTGGCTCGGGTCGGCGGGTCGCGGGGCGCGCAGCCGGCCGCATCCGGGGCAGCCGCAGACCCGCCTCCGAGTACTCCCTGCCGATCGCGAACCACAGCAGACCGCCGATCAGCGGCAGGAGGATCACGATGATGATCCACGCCATCTTCGGCAGGAATCTCACCTGCGCGTCGTCTCGGCGGATGATGTCGACCAGCGCGCCGATCATCAGCGCGATGACGAGGAGCGAGAACAGGAACGGCATGTGTTCAGGGTAGACGACGCCCGCGTCTCGCGCGCCTGCTACGGGAGCAGGTGACCCGCCGCGCGGAAGAGCTCGTACCACTCGGCGCGCGTGAGCTCGATGTCGGCGCCGGCAGCGGCATCCTGCACCCGCTGCGGGGTCGTGGTTCCGAGCACGACCTGCATCTTCGCGGGGTGACGCGTGATCCACGCCGTCGCGATCGCGATCGGTGCGACCGCGTACGACGCAGCCAGCCGATCGATCACGGCGTTGAGCTCGGCATACTCGGGGTTGCCGAGGAACACCCCCGTGAAGAAGCCGCCCTGGAAGGGCGACCATGCCTGGATCGCGATGCCGTTGATGCGGCAGTACTCGACGATGCCTCCGCCGTCGCGGACGATGCTCTGGTCCTCGCCTGCCATGTTCGCGGCGACCGGCTGCGCGAGGATCGGCGCGTGCGTGATCGACAGCTGCAGCTGATTGGCGACCAGGGGCTGAGTGACCGCGGTGCGCAGGAGGTCGATCTGCCGCGGCGTGTGGTTCGAGACGCCGAACGAGCGGACCTTGCCTGCGGCCTCGAGCTCGTCGAACGCCCTGGCGACCTCCTCGGGCTCGACCAGCGCGTCGGGGCGGTGCAGCAGGAGAACGTCGATGTGGTCTGTGCGAAGCGCCGCGAGCGACCCCTCGACCTGGCGGACGATGTGCTCGTATGAGAAGTCGAACGTGCCCTCGGCGGGGTGGATGCCGCACTTGGTCTGCAGCACGATCTCGTCGCGCTCGGCGGCCGTCAGGCCCAGCGCATCGGCGAAGCGGCTTTCGCAGAAGTGCATGCTGCCGCCGTAGATGTCGGCATGATCGAAGAAGTCGATGCCGGCGCTGCGGGCGGTGTCGTACAGTTCACGGATCTGCGCATCATCCTTGTCATCGATGCGCATCATTCCGGCGACGACGGCGGGGGCTGTGGCGGATCCGAAGGGGATGGTCTTCATACCCCCACGCTAGTGCGGTCAGGGCGTGAGCCGTGCGACCGATATGTCGAGCGCCTGCGCGATGTCGGCCAGATCAGCCACGGTGAAGTCGGCCTCACCCGCGAGCTTCCTGCGGAGCGCTGCGCGGGCGATTCCCGCTCGATCGGAGAGCCAGGGTGTGTCCCGGCCCCCGCGACGCAGTTCTTCTTCGATCGCATTCGCCACCGCACGTCGCACATCTGTCGTCATTCATAGACAGTATCGCCGCATACGGGGTGCGACAAGCGTTCAGCGCACCAGTATGACGGCATCCTGGCTTCATGCCGGTGCTATCGTGACTCACGTGAAGACACCGGGCGAGCAGTTCAATGCGGCGGTAGGCCGCCAGCTCCGCGCCGAGATCGCCGCCGCCGGAAGCAGCATCGCCGCGATGGCGCGCGAGGTCGGCATCGCGAGGAGCGCTCTCGACAACTACGTCACGGGCAAGCGCTCGATCCCGGTTCCCATCCTGTACGCGGTCAGCGCGGCCCTCGACATCGCACCGCACGTGGTGATCACGCGTGCCGAAGAGCGGCTCCGTTCCGAGGGCTTCCGCGGCGGCGCCACGATCACCGCCCTGCACCCCCGCACCGATGTCCGTGGTCGACGCCAGGATGAATCCGAAGTCGCGTTCGAGTCTCCTCTCGCACACGCTGACGACACCGACGATCTCTACGACTGACGACCACCCGGCGAGGAGGATCATGGAGGCCCTCCTTCGCCTGCTCGAAGAGAACGGGCTGCACCTCATCGAACGTCGAGGTCGGCGCCCCGGCGGCTACGAACCGCACACCGCGACCATCCGGGTCACCCCCGGTCTCAGCGCGAGGGCCACATCCAGCGTGATCGCGCACGAGCTCGGGCACGCGATGCTCGGTCACACCCCCACCGCGGATTCGTCGATCCGCGCGCGACAGGAGCGCCGAGCAGACGAGTGGGCGGCCCGACTGCTGATCGACGCCGACGCGTACGCCGAGGCCGAGAGAGCGCGAGGCACCCACCCCGCCAGCCTCGCCTTCGAGCTGGGAGTGACCGTCGAGCTCGTGACCGCCTATCGACGGCTGCTGCGTCGCGTCGGGGACACCACGTACGTCGGCGCGAGGATGGGGCGGGGCCAGTGGGAGCATCGCGCCCCGATCGTGTGACATGGCGCCGGGCGCGGCGCTGATTGAATGGCTGCATGACCTTCCGCACCACTCCGGCCCCGATCACCCTCACCGGCCGCCTCGTCGAACTCCGACCTCTGGAGACGTCTCATCACGACGGCCTCCTCGATGCGCTGCTCGAGGGTGAGCTGTGGAAGCAGGCGTGGTACACCTCGGTGCCCTCCCCCGACGGGCTCGCCGCCGAGATCGACCGTCGGATCGGCCTGATCGAGACCGGTGGGATGATCCCGTTCACCGCGTTCGACGCCGAAGGACGGATCCTCGGCCTCACGTCCTATTACGACCTGGAGGCCGACGTCCCCCGGCTGCACATCGGCTACACCTGGAATCGCCCGTCGGCCCACGGCACCGGCACCAACGCCGAGTCGAAGCTGCTGCTGCTCCGGCACGCGTTCGAGGACCTCGGCGTGTTCCGTGTGGGCTTGACGACGCAGTGGGTCAACTTCCAGTCGCGGGCGGCGATCGAACGTCTGGGAGCGAAGCAGGACGGTGTCATGCGCGCGATGAGCCGATACCGCAACGGCGCGCTGCGCGACAGCGTCGAGTTCTCGATCATCGAGCCCGAGTGGCCCGCGGTGAAGGCCAACCTCGAGGCGAGGCTGGCCAGACGCGCCTGACTACTCGGTGGCGTTGCCCGACCAGTTGTCCTTGCGACGGGTGGCCGAGCCGCTGGCGCGCATCACGAACGCGAGCGACAGACTCACGATGAGCAGGCCGGCGATGAAGACGATCGCCTGGAAGTCCTCGAGCGACTGCGCGAGCCCCATGAGCCAGATGCCTCCGAGGAAGAGGATCATGAAGAAGATGAAGCTGAGGATCACGGGATCTCCTGTCGTAGCGGCCGTCATCCAGGATACCGCCTAGCGCACACGCGGCAGCGACGGAACCCCCTGGGCGATCGCCCGCGGGGGTGATTGCGTGCAGGGATGAGCACACGACTGACTGCCCTCGCCATCTCCTGCACCCTCAAGCCGTCTCCCGCGGAATCGAGCAGCGACCTCCTGGGGTCCCAGATCCTGCAAGCTCTCGCGGAGCACGGAGTCGCCGGCCAGCTGGTGCGCGCCGTCGATCACTCGATCAGTCCCGGCGTCGAGACCGACATGGGCGAAGGCGATGAATGGCCGACTCTGCGCGAGCAGGTGCTGGCGGCCGACATCCTCGTGTTCCTGACCCCCACCTGGATGGGCCAGCACTCGAGTGTCGCGCAGCGGGTGCTGGAACGCCTCGACGCCGAACTGAGCGAGACCGACGATGCGGGTCGACCGATCCTGTTCGACAAGGTCGCGATCGCCGGAATCGTCGGCAACGAGGATGGAGCCCACCACATCGCCGCGATCCTGTTCCAGGCGCTGAACGACGTCGGGTACTCGCTGCCCGCCCAGTCGTCGATCTACTGGAACGGCGAGGCGATGCAGACCGTCGACTACAAGGATCTGTCCACGACCCCTGAGAAGGTCGCGCAGGCCACGGCGACGGCAGTGCGCAATGCCGTGCACCTGGCCCGCAGTCTCCAGGCAGACGGATACCCCGCGGAGTAGTTCAGGACTTCGGCGCGCTCCCGCTGTCAGCCTTCGGCTGCACGTAGTCGTCGATCACGAGCTCGCCCGTCGCGTTGAGAGCGCGCATCATCTCTTCGATGCGCGCCTTCTCGATGTTGTGCGGGTCCGGAGAGGTGAAGAGGAACTGCAGCGGGATCGCCGGGTGCATCCAGACGGTGAGACGGCCGGGGTCGCCGCCTTCGCGAGGATGCCAGGTCATCATGAAGCTCTCCTGGCGACGGAGCTTCGTGCCGACGATGACCTTCAGATGAGCGAGCGTCTCGTCGTCGATGAGGATCGGCTCCGAAGTGCCGTCATATCGCAGTCTTCCCATGAAGGAAACCGTACCCCGACGCGCGTGTCATCGTGTACTCGCGTGCGCGCTCTGGCGCGGCGAGAACGTCACAACCTCATCACGGCGCGAACGCTCCACGTCGAGCCCTGCGAGCTCGAGTCGTCGGAAGACCCGACGCGGAAGCACGGGCAGTTCGGCCGTGCGGCCCGACGGCGGCTTCGCGAGCCCGGTGATCAGCGAGAGATCGACGCCCGCGCCGCGCACCTCGATGCGGGCGTAGTCCGATCGCGTCCGCCAGACGAGGTGCTGCAGCTGCCGGAAGGGGATGCGGTGGGTCGCGTTTCCGGCGCGGATGCGCAGGTCGTCATCGCCGAACGCGACGCTGCAGGACAGCGTCCGTCGCCTCAGCACGGCGCGGAGCGTCAGATAGACCGGCAGTCCGACGACCGCGCCCGTGAGGATGATCGCGAGGCGGGCGCCCATGTGCATCACCGCGTCGTCGAATGCGATGAGCAGCACGGTACCCGCGGTGCCGACGACGAGGACCACCGCCACGATGGCGACCGTCAGCGCCCGCATGCGCAGGTCGATGGCGGAGAACTGGACGTGGGATCCGTCGCCGTTCTCGTCACGCTCCCATTCGGGTGCGACAGGAGGCGGGCGCCTGAGGGCATCACGCCGTCCGATGCGGTCTGTGAGGCGCGACAGAAGGCCCAGCCAGATCCATCCCGCGGCGGGACCGGCGGCGATCTGCAGCACGACGATGACCGCCCGCACGGGTTCGGGCAGGCCGGCGAGCAGCTCGCTCCCGGCGTCGATCACGACGATCATCACAGCCGTCAGCACCACGGCGACACCGAGGTGCACGGCGACGCCGGCGCGCACCGGGCGCATGTCCATCGTCGCGTTGACGAAGGAGAAGGCGATGCTCCAGCCGCCGAGCAGCATGAGCAGGAACGGGAAGAAGCTCAGGTCGTCGCCCGCGATCGTCCACACCGTCGCGGCCACCAGCAGGAGCACTCCCCACGCGAGCGGAGCCCGCACGAGCCGGCGACCGATCTCGCGCCGCAGCCTCCGCTCCGAGGTCGTCGTGGGCGCCGTGTCGGTCATCGCCCCCATCCTAGAGCGAGGCCGGACGTCATCACGGGGTCACGACGTCGCGTGCGGCAGTACCGTGGATCCATGACCGCTCCTGTTGATCCGACACTCACTCCCGCCTGGTCCGAACTCGCCGCGCTGCGCGAGTCGATCACCGCCGATCTGCGAGGCTGGTTCGCCGCGGATGCCGACCGTGCGGAGCGATTCTCGTTCCCGCTCGCAGACCTCCACGTCGACCTGTCGAAGAACCTCGTCACCGACGACGTTCTCGCAGCGCTTCTGCGCCTCGCCGAGCAGACGGGAGTCGCCGAGCGATACGCCGCGATGCTCCAGGGAAGCCACCTCAACACGTCCGAGGACCGCGCCGTGCTGCACACGGCACTGCGTCGACCGGCCGGCTCCTCCCCCGCGCTCGTCGTCGACGGACAGGACGTGGATGCCGACGTGCAGGCCGTGCTCGACGCACTCAGCACTTTCGCCACCAGAGTTCGCTCCGGAGAGTGGCTCGGCATCACCGGAAAGCGCGTCACCCACGTCGTCAACATCGGCATCGGCGGCTCCGACCTCGGGCCCGTCATGGTCTACGAGGCGCTCAAGCCCTATGCGGATGCCGGGATCGAGGCGCGGTTCGTGTCGAACATCGATCCCACCGACCTCGCGCAGAAGACCGCGGACCTTGACCCCGAGACGACCCTCTTCATCGTCGCGTCCAAGACCTTCACCACCCTCGAGACGCTCACCAACGCCCGCCTGGCGCGCGATTGGCTGTGGGCCGGACTCCAGGCCTCGGGAGCCATCTCCGACGACGAGGACGCCCGCACCGACGCCGTCGCGCACCACTTCGTGGCGGTGTCGACCGCGCTCGACAAGGTCGCGGCCTTCGGGATCGATCCGGCGAACGCCTTCGGATTCTGGGACTGGGTCGGCGGCCGCTACTCGGTCGACTCCGCGATCGGCCTGTCGCTCGCGATCGCGCTCGGACCCGACACCTTCCGCGATCTGCTGGCCGGCTTCCATGCGGTCGACGAGCACGTGCGCACCACGCCTCTCGAGCGCAACGTCCCGGTGCTGATGGGTCTGCTCAACGTCTGGTACGTCAACTTCCACGGCGCGCAGTCGCATGCGGTGCTGCCCTACGCACAGCAGCTGAGCCGGTTCCCGGCCTACCTGCAGCAGCTGACGATGGAGTCCAACGGCAAGTCGGTCCGCTGGGACGGCACCCCGGTCACCACCGACACCGGCGAGGTGTTCTGGGGAGAGCCCGGAACCAACGGCCAGCACGCGTTCTACCAGCTCATCCATCAGGGCACCCGGCTGATTCCGGCCGACTTCATCGCGTTCGTGAACCCGGCCTACCCTCTGACCGACGGCGGGCAGGACGTGCACGAGCTGTTCCTGGCGAACTTCCTCGCGCAGACGAAGGCTCTGGCCTTCGGCAAGACCGCCGCAGAGGTCGAGGCCGAGGGAACCACCGGAGCGCTCGTCGCGGCACGCACGTTCGCCGGCAACCGCCCGACGACCTCGATCTTCGCACCCGCGCTGACACCGCAGGTGCTCGGTCAGCTGATCGCCCTGTACGAGCACATCACGTTCACGCAGGGCACGATCTGGGGCATCAACTCGTTCGACCAGTGGGGCGTCGAGCTGGGCAAGCAGCTCGCGATGCAGATCGCTCCGGCCATCGGCGGGGACGAGGCGGCCATCGACGCGCAGGACGCCTCCACGAAGGCGCTGCTCTCCTATTACCGCGCGAACCGGAAGTAGGCGAGACAGCGGGAGCGGCGGATGCAGTCGGTCACACCCGGCGACGCGCACGTCAGTGCGCGTCGCCGGGCACTGGTCGTCGTCGCCGTCCTGGTCGTCGCGGCTGGTCTCGTCACACACCTCGCCGGTCGGGGTCCGATCGCGGACGCATTCGGCGACGCCCTCTATGCGGTGATGATCTACGTCGTCATCGCGATCGTGCTCCCACGAGCCCCGGCCTGGATCGTGGGTGCGAGCGCCGCGGCGCTGTGCGTGCTGATCGAGTGCTTCCAGCTCACCGGTCTGCCGGCGATCTGGTCCGAGGCCTTCTGGCCGGTGCGACTCGTCCTGGGCGTCGGATTCGATGCGCGCGACCTCGTCGCCTACGCGGTGGGCGCGGGTGCCGCCGCCCTCTGCGACCACGCGATCGGTCGCCGTCTCCGCGCACGCGCACAGTAGACAGAAGAAAGACCCCCGAGCGATGCTCGGGGGTCTTTCTCGTCGGTGGACCTAAGGGGATTCGAACCCCTGACCTCCTCGATGCGAACGAGGCGCGCTACCAACTGCGCCATAGGCCCTGACGTCTTCTACGCTATCACGCTCGAAGACCCTCTCGTGCCGCGAGGATCAGCCCGCTGCACGCTTCGCGAGGAGGTCGCGCACATGCGCCTCGATCTCCGCGTCGTCGACGTATCCCATCTTCGCGAACGGAGACGCGGCGGCCTGCGCGGCCGCCGGAATCTGCACGGGTGCGGCGGGCGCCATGCGCTCCGCTCGCTCACGAAGCTCGGCGAGACGAGCCGCAGCGCGGCGCTTCTCCTGCGCATCCAGCTCCGCTCTCGCCACCTGCGCGCGCGAGCCTGCGACCGACACCAGCGGCTCGGGCAGCGGACGCGGGGTCCATGTCGCCGGGCCCTGATCGTGCAGTTCGGGCTCTGCCCTCTGCACGGGCTGCTCGACGACGCGCACCGAACGCCGGGCGGCGCGGGCGGCGACAGCCGACATGCGCTGCAGGGCGAAGCCGGCGACGACGATGATCGACCCGCCGACCCAGAGCAGCAGCTGCGCCTGAAGCGCGATCAGCTGCCACACGCCGAGCCCGGTGACGACGAGACCGAGAAGCAGGGTCGAGGTGGCGACGATGCGCACACGGCGACGCGCGCGGGCCTGTCGCATGACGGGATCAGCCCTCGTTGCAGCCAGCTCTTCGCGGAGCTTCATGAGCTCCGCGGCTTCCTTCTCGGACTGCAGGCGCTTCGCGAGCTTCTGCTGCGCGAGGGCAGTCCGCGCGTTGAGTTCGAGACGGACCTCGCCGGGGGTCTCGCTGGTCTCGGCCAGCACCCGCAGGGCCTGGTTCAGTCTGACGGCGTTGCGCTCCGCGGCGTCGTACTGGAAGCGCCCACGCCAGGAGGGCAGCAGGTAGAGCATCCACAGGAGCACAGCGACGAGGACTATCACTCCCCCGCTCAGCACCGGCCCGTCCATGTCGACAACGGTACGGGAACATCGCTGGTCACGACGCTCAGTCGGAGCGTGTGTCGCGAGGAGTTCTGAAGTCAGCGGCGTGTCAGAGCGCGAAACGGTCCGACGGCGGGATCGTCGCGGCGTCCGGAGGCACCTCGCCGTTCAGCCACCGGGCCAGAACGCCCTGCGGCACATCCTCGCGAGTGAGGGCGAACGCGTAGTGATCCCGCCAGTCGCCGTCGATGTGGATGTAACGGCGACGCAGCCCTTCGTAGCGGAAGCCGAGCTTCTGCACGACCCTCAGGCTCGCGACGTTCTCGGGCCGGATGCAGATCTCCATGCGGTGCAGCGCATACTCCGTGAAGCAGGCATCGGTCGCGAGCGCGACGGCTGTGGGCGTGATGCCCTTGCCGGCGAAGCGCTCGCTCACCCAGTACCCGATGGTCGCCGAGCACAACGACCCCCTGGCGACTCCCCACACGTTGAGCTGCCCGGCGATCTCACCCTCGTACTCCATGACGAACGGATAGCCCGCGCCGTCGCGGTACTGCTGCAGCAGACGGCGGATGCTGAGTCGCATGTCGAACGAGACCGATCCGTACGGGACGGTGGCCTCCCACGGCTGCAGCCAGGAGCGATTGCTCAACAGCTCGTGCTGAAGAGCCCTCGCATCCCGAGAGCGCACGAGGCGCAACTCGATGGGACCATGCCGCATCCCCGTCGCCTGATCCATCCGCGCGCTCCCGACGCCGCGTCGACGCCTAGAGGCGTTCCGCGAACTCCTTGAGCCACGGCCGCAGCTCGGGGCCGAGGTCGTCGCGGTCGGAGGCGAGCTGGACGATCGCCTTGATGTAGTCGACGCGGTCGCCGGTGTCGTACCGGCGTCCACGGAAGATGACGCCCACCACACCGGGGCCGTCGGCGCTGGTGGCCAGCTCCTGCAGTGCGTCGGTCAGCTGGATCTCGCCGCCCTTGCCGGGTTCGGTGCGCTCGAGCACCTCGAAGATCGAGGCGGGCAGGACGTAACGGCCGATGATCGCCAGGTTCGACGGGGCGTCCTCGGGTGCGGGCTTCTCGACGAGGTCGGTGACGCGCACGGCATCCGATCCCTCGATGTCCTCGACGGCGGCGGCGCCGTACATGTGGATGCTCGCGGGGTCGACCTCCATGAGGGCGATCACCGCGGCGCCGCTGCGCTCGTGCTCGGCGATCATCTCGGTGAGCAGCTGGTCGCGCTCGTCGATGAGGTCGTCGCCGAGGAGCACGGCGAAGGAGCTGTCGCCGACGTGCGTGCGGGCACGCAGCACCGCGTGACCGAGTCCCTTGGGCTCACCCTGACGGACGAAGTGGATGTCGGCGAGGTCGCTCGAATGGATGACGCGCTCGAGACGCCCCGTGTCGCCCTTCTCCATCAGCTTGACCTCGAGCTCGGGGACCGAGTCGAAGTGGTTGGAGATCGCGTTCTTGTTGCGGCCGATGATGACGAGGATGTCATCGATCCCGGCGCTGGCGGCCTCTTCGACGACGTACTGGATCGCCGGCTTGTCGACGACCGGCAGCATCTCCTTCGGCATCGCCTTCGTCGCCGGCAGGAAACGCGTTCCCAGACCGGCAGCAGGAATGACAGCCTTCATCTTCCGTATACCCATCCACCCAGCCTAGTGGGGATGCCGCCGTAGACTCGGAGCCATGTCCCACGACGTAGAGCATGAGAAGCGCGCGCTTCGCGCCGAGCTCCGCGAACGCCGCCAGCTGCTGAGCGACTCGCAGCGGGAGGCCGCGGCATCCGCCATCACGCAGCGCCTCGACGAGCTGGTCGACGCGCTCGGCGCCCGGTCGATCTCATGCTTCCTCTCGACCACGACCGAGCCGGGCACCCGGGAGTTCGTCACCGGCGCGGTGCGCCGCGGCATCCGGGTCCTGCTTCCTGTGACACGGGCCGACGGCCTTCTCGACTGGGCCGTGGCGACCGATGACGACGACGTCGCGGAAGGCCTCTTCGGGCTTCCCGAGCCGACCGGCGAGGTGCTCGGTCCGATCGCCGTCAACGATGTCGACCTGATGGTGATCCCCGCCGCGGCCGTCGACCGCACCGGGATGCGCATGGGCTGGGGGCGCGGGTACTTCGACAAGACCATCGGTTCGATGGAGAAGTGCCCTCCGGTCTACGCAGTCATCTATGATTCCGAGGTACTCGACTTCCTGCCGAGGGAGGTTCACGACCAGCCGGTCACCGGCGTCGTGACTCCCACGCAGACCCTCCACCTGTCGCCCACGCGACGCTGACCCGCGAGGATCGCAATGCCCACCTATGCCTATGCCTGCCGTTCGTGCGGTCACGCCTTCGACGCCGTGCAGAGCTTCTCCGACGACGCGCTCACCGTCTGCCCCGAATGCGGCGGCGAGCTGCGCAAGCAGTACGGATCCATCGGCGTGACGTTCAACGGATCCGGCTTCTATCGCACCGACTCGCGAGCGGGCTCCGGCTCTTCCGCATCCGCCCCGGCATCATCGAAGGCAGAGCCGGCCAAGACCACGACCCCGGCCCCCGCGTCGACCAGCACATCTTCTTCCTGACCCCATCAACTCCCCGGAGGCATCCATGCTCAAAGGTTTCAAGGACTTCATCCTCCGCGGCAACGTGATCGACCTCGCGGTCGCGGTCGTCATCGGCACCGCGTTCACGGCGATCGTCACCGCCGTGGTGAACAGCATCATCACCCCGCTCGTCTCGCTGTTCTTCAAGGCGGATGC
Source organism: Microbacterium sp. NPDC079176 (assembly GCF_040686675.1). Classification (NCBI taxonomy): domain Bacteria; kingdom Bacillati; phylum Actinomycetota; class Actinomycetes; order Micrococcales; family Microbacteriaceae; genus Microbacterium; species Microbacterium sp. NPDC079176. The sequence continues at coordinate 400,073 of NZ_JBFBLM010000003.1, read as the reverse complement.
GACGGGCAACTTCGGACCGCAGGTGCAGAGCATCTACGGAGATACCGTCACGTTCCCCATCGGCGATCTCATCTCGGCGATCATCAGCTTCCTCTCGGTCGCTCTGGTGGTGTACTTCGTCTTCGTGCTGCCGATGAACACGTTCAAGGCCCACGTCGAGGCTCGCAAGGGCACCGCGGCCGAGCAGCCGGAGGAAGAGCCGGCGGCCGCCACCGAGGCCGAGCTGCTCGTCGAGATCCGCGACCTGCTCGCCGGGAACAAGCCGCGCAGCTGACTCGCAGTCCGCACCGCGAAGCGCACGGTCCGATTCGGCCCGTGCGCTTCGTCGTCTCCCGAACACGCCTGAGCCGCCGGTGCTCAGTAGTGCGGGGGCACGTCCTGCATCAGACGGTCGTCGTTGGGCCCCTTCGGGCCCGTCGTCCGCTGAGGTTCCCGGACGACCCGATCCGGGTCCGTGTCGGTGCCCGGCACGGGAGTCAGCCGGGCACGCCGCGATCCGGCGACCCGCACGACCTTCTGCCGCGGGGCACCGGAGTCCGGCTGATCAGTCATTCTGCGGGTCGGTGAGATCGATCGGCTGCGTGTCGTTGTCAGCTCGGGCCGCGGATGCCGAGATTCCCAAGACTCCCGCGATGCGTGTGGCCGCCGTGACGGGGTCGCTGTAGAGGTCGAAGGCGTGCACGCGCACGTAATGCCACCCGAGGCGGCGAAGCACGTTCGGGCGCAGCCGCAGGGCCTCGCGCAGTGACTCGCCACGAGACTCCGGGTCGGACTCGATGACGACGGCCTTGCCGTTGTGCTGTGCGACGAGCGGCAGCAGACCGCGGTAGTCGACGTCGACCGCTGCGCCGAGACGGCGCAGCTCTCGTGCGAGGGCGAGCGTCAGCGGGTCGGCGAGATCCTCCAGGCGTGCGTCGCGTCCCCGGGTGGCGAGGCCGCCAAGGATCGACATCAGGGTGGCCGCGCCGAACTCGAGGCGGCCGTCGTCGAACGACGAGGGGCGGATCGACGAGACGATCACCATGGACCGGCGGGCGCGGGTCATCCCGACCGTCAGCAACCGCTCCCCATCCGGCGTGGACAGGTCGCCGAAGTCGCTGAGCACTCGGCCGTGCTTGGTCAGGCCGTAGCCGAGTGAGAAGATCACCCGGTCGCGGCTCTCGGCCACGGACTCCTCGAGGGTGAGCACCGCGAAGGGCTCGGCGGTGTCGCGACCGACGAAGTCGGCGACGTCGGAGCGCCCGGCGAATGCCGAGGTGACGGCGGCCCTCACGCGCTCGGCGTGACGCCGGCTCGCGGTGACCACCATGAGCGACTCGTCCGGGCGATGCACGGCGTGCTCCACGACCAGCGTGACGACGCGTGCGACCTCTGCCTCGGGGCTCTCCACCGCACCCGACACGGGGTCGGGTGCGCCGGTGCCGCCTTCGACGTAGTCGACGGTGAGGCTGCCGCGACCCAGGTACGAGCCCGCCCAGGGCAGCGAGACGATCTCGCCGCCGTAGAACGCGTCGTTGATGAGCTCTGCGAGGTCCTCGCCGCCCGCGCGGTAGCTGCGCGTGAGGGTCATCACGGGAAGCAGTTCGGACAGACGCTCGAACACCGACACGGAGTCGAAGGGCACCTCGTGCTCCCATTCGGGGCCGGGGTCCACGGCGACGTGGAACGCCGTCGGAAGCTGGGTGACCGGATCGCCGAAAGCGACGACCTGACGGGCACGGCGGATCGCCGGGGCCGCTTCGGCGAGGTTGATCGCGGCCGCATCGACGAGGAGCACCGTGTCGAACTCGACGGAGTCGGGGATCTGCGGCACGAGGTAGGGAGACGAGATCCAGACCGGCGCGAGCACGCCGACGAGTGTGGGCGCGGAGCTCACGATCTCCGCTGTCGTCGTCGCCGGCTGCTTCAGTGCACGCCTGAGGTTCTGCGACTCCTGCGGCTCATCGACGATGGCGATCTTCCACTGGTTCGCGAGCTGCCAGGCGAGCAACGGACCGGCCATCGCGGCGTGTGCCTCGTCGACGAGACGGAAGTCCCGCTCGAGCCGGTCGACCACCGCCGTGTTCGCACCGAGCAGCGCTCGATCCTCCTGCAGAGCCCGTTCCAGCAGTGTCTGCCACCAGGCGAACTCCAGCTCGTCACCCACGCGCGACTCGGCGACGTGGCGAACGGACAGCTCCGCGAGCAGCGGCTCGAGACCGAGGTCGGCCAGCCGATCGCGCAGCTGCGCGCGCTCCACGAGGTTGTCGAAGACGTCGGACTTCGCCGCGAGACCGGCGAGAGTGCGCACGAGGCGGGCGACGGGGAGCGTCGACAGCGGTTCCCTGCGGCCGAGCGCGACATCGAGCTCGGCGAGCTCAGCCGTGACGCGCTGCCACGAGGAGTGGACGTCGGCGAGCCCGAGTGGAACCTCGGGCGCCACTCCGGCTTCCACGAACCGCTGCCACTGGGTGCGCTGCGCCTGGATGCGCAGCAGCGACTCGTGCATCTCGGTGACATGGACGCCCGGGCGCACGTACTCCTTGGCGAGGCGACGCAGCCGACGCCGGTTCGCCCCGGACATCGCGGGCGCGTCGCGGCGCGATCCGTGAGCCTGGATGAGCTCGCCCAGCGGACGCTCGAAGACGGTGGGGCTGAACCGATCGAGAGAGTCGCGGATGCCCTGCAGCAGCCGCAGGTACTCACCGAGCTCGTCGATCGTCGAGAACGGGCGCATATGCGTCTGGGCGATGAGGGCGTACCCGCGCTCGAGGAGTGCCGGCACGCTGTCGGAGTGCAGACGCGCTGCCAACTGGTGCGCCGACTTCGCCGCCTCGGTGCTCGAGAACGTGACTCCGTACCAGGGCGAGTCGTCGGGTCCGAAGCGGAACTCGCCGAGGCGCGCGGCCTGCGCGAGCGCCGCTGCCGCCGACGAGCGATCGTCAGCGAGACGGCGGAGGGTCTCGGCGCTGAGTCGCGCCGTGGTCGACGGCGGGGTGGGCAGGGAGGCGAGCCTCGTGAGATGCCTGGTGGCGTCGAGCACCGACGAGTTCGTCCCCGCGACCGGAGCGGTGAGAGCGCTGCGGTAGTCCCTGAGCACCGTGCGGAGACGCACGAGAGCGTCATCGACGTCGCTGACCTTCGGAGCCGTCGCCTTCTCGTTCCGGCCGATCGCGCGGACGAGGTCCCGACGCACGTTCGCGGGCGATACCGCCAGGCTGTCGAGGCCGATGCCCGCAAGACGGTGCCGCACGCCGTCGAGGGTCGACCGTCGCGCCGAGACGACGAGCACCCTCTTGCCGGCCCGCACGAGTTCGCCGAGCGCGTTGATCACGGTCTGTGTGCCGCCTGTGCCGGGGAGCGTCGCGACGGTCAGCGAATGTCCGGCGGCGATCCTGGCGAGGAGCGCCTCCTGCTCGGCATCCGCATCGAGCAGCAGATTGTCGGATGCCGGCGCCCGGTCGTCCGGTCCGGTGTGGTGCGGCGCGGGTCGGCGGGCCGAGACCTGCTCGCGGTCACCGACGTGACCGGCCAGAGCGTTGAGCACGACGTGGTCCAGACTCCCGCCGTCGCGGGACATGGCACCGCCGACATCGGCGAAGGTCGAGACCACGAGCCGCGGCAGCACCGTGAAGGTGTCGATCGACCGCGTCGTGGCCCGAAGGCTGTCGATCACGGGCTGCGGCTTGAAGATCCCGCCGTCGTAGGCGAGGGAGGCGAGAGCCGCGGCGTCGATCGTGATGCCGAAGTGCTCACGCGCGATGCGCACGAGCTCGGGGTTCACCTCGAACGCGCCCTGCAGCTTGAGTTCGAAGTCGGAGTGGTGCCGACGGATGGCGAGGGGGCGAAGCAGCACGGGCGCCGAGAAATCCGCCCCGCCGATGCGCCAGCCGGCGACGCCGACTGCGAGGTGCACCGCCTCGATGCCGCGAACGGTGCGCAGCTCGGTGTTCTTCGCGGTGATCCGCTCGGCGGCGAGCCTCGCAGTGCGCAGACCGACCTCGTCGCGGTAGAGGTTCGACAGCAGGGTCGATTTGCCGGTGATGAACTGGGGAAGACTGCCGGGGTGGGCCTTCGAGATGTCGATGCTGGATTCGACCGTGTCGCGGAAGTTCACGAGCGGCGATGAGCCGCCGAGGTCAGCAGCTTCCGCACGCAGCCGAGTGCGCTCGGCCTCTGCCGCATGCGCGATGCCGATACCGGAGACCGGCTCGTGCGATTCGCCGAGGGTCACTGCGGCATCGGTCGCTGCGTCATCCGCAGCCTTGCCTTCACGTCGCCACACACCTCACACACTAAGCGCGCCTCGCCCCACAGGCGGTATCCCGGGCGGGTTTCACCGTATTTCCGCCCGCTCGAGGGCGGAGCGACGACCCTGCGGACTGCTTCTGCACCCGAGCGACGAGTCGGTGCGGTCTCCCCCGGTCGCGCTCGTGGGGACGCCCCCGCACCCCCGCTCCGGTCAGTATGGAGGCATGACCTTCCGCTATGACTTCGCACCGACTCCGTTCGGCGACGCCCTCGCGGTGTTCTCCGACGAGGGGCTCGTCCGATTCGACCTCTCGGAGTCGAATGATCCATCGGTTCCCTGGCTCCTCGAGAACGTCGCGAGCCAGCTCCGGGCCGTCCCGGAACCCGACCCCGGTGCGGCAGACGAGGTCACCGAACTCCTCGACGCGTACTTCGGTGGATCGCCGGTGCGATTCCACGATCACCTGGCGCTCGACTGGCGCCTCATCGACGGGTTCGCGCGCACGGCGCTGCAGACCATCACCACCATCGAATGGGGAGAGACGATCAGCTACGGTGAGGTCGCGGTGCTGGCCGGGCGCCCCGGTGCCGCGCGGGCCGTCGGCACCGCCTGCCGTCTCAGTCCCTTCTCCATCGTCGTCCCCGTCCACCGCGTGGTGCGGTCGGATGGCACGACGGGTCAGTACGGCGCGCATCCCGAGCGCAAGAGGTTCCTTCTCGACCTCGAGTCGCACGGCTGACCGCACACGGGGACCCCGACGAGTAGGCCGTCGGGGTCCCCGTTCGCGTCATCGGCCGCTCAGTGGTCGACGGCCTTCTCGGCCCCGAAACCGGTGAGCGAGCGCACTTCCATCTCGGCCGCCAGGAGCGGCGACTCCTTGGTCCGGCTCGTGACCGTCCCGAGCCAGCCGAGGAAGAAGCCGAGCGGGATCGACACGATTCCCGGATTGTTCATCGGCCACAGCACGATGTCGATCCCGGGGATCATCGAGGTCGGCGACCCGGAGAACACCGGCGACAGGATGATCAGGATGATCGCCGCGGCGAGGCCGCCGTACATGCTCCAGACCGCACCGCGGGTGTTGAACCGTCGCCAGAACAGCGAGTAGAGGATCGTCGGCAGATTCGCCGAGGCGGCGACCGCGAACGCGAGCGCCACCAGGAAGGCGATGTTCTGCCCCTGCGCACCGATGCCGCCCACGATCGCGAGGATGCCGATCACGACCACCGTTCGGCGTGCGACGCGCACCTCGCCGTTGGGATCCGGCTCGACGGGGTTTCCGGCCGAGTCCTTCTTCCCCTTCTGGATCACGTTCGCATAGATGTCGTGCGCGAACGAGGCTGCTGCCGTGATCGTGAGTCCGGCCACCACCGCGAGGATGGTCGCGAAGGCGACGGCCGAGATGAACCCGAGGAGGACCGGCCCGCCGAGATACAGGGCGAGCAGCGGCGCCGCCGAGTTCGGCCCGCCGGGTGCCGCCGCGATCACGTCCGCGCCGACGAGCGCGCCTGCTCCGTAGCCGAGCACCAGTGTCAGCAGGTAGAAGCCGCCGATCAGCCAGATCGCCCACACCACCGAACGACGAGCCTCCTTGGCGGTGGGGACCGTGTAGAAGCGCATCAGCACGTGCGGGAGCCCCGCCGTTCCGAGCACGAGAGCCATGCCGAGAGAGACGAAGTCCCAGGGGTTCGCTCCGTACTGCAGTCCCGGCGCGAGGATCGCGTCGCCCTTGTCCGAATTCGCCACAGCCGCCTCGAGCAGCGTGTTGAGGCTGAATCCGTTGATCGCCAGCACCCAGATCGTCATCGCGATCGCACCGCCGATGAGCAGGAACGCCTTGACGATCTGCACCCAGGTCGTACCCTTCATGCCGCCGATGAGGACGTAGACGATCATCAGTACGCCGACGACGGCGATCACGATCGACTGACCGAGTCGGCCGTCGATTCCGAGCAGCAGGGAGACCAGCCCGCCGGCTCCCGCCATCTGGGCGAGCAGGTAGAAGAAGCACACTGCGAGCGTGGTGATCGCTGCCGCCATGCGCACTGGCCGCTGCTTCAGTCGGAACGACAGGACGTCGGCCATCGTGAACTTGCCGGTGTTGCGCATCAGCTCGGCGACGAGAAGCAGTGCGACGAGCCAGGCGACGAGGAATCCGATCGAATACAGGAAGCCGTCGTAGCCGTTGATCGCGATCGCACCGCAGATCCCGAGGAAGGATGCCGCAGACAGATAGTCGCCGGCGATCGCGAAACCGTTCTGCGGCCCCGTGAACGAGCGGCCCGCGGCGTAGTAGTCCGCCGCCGTCTTGTTGTTCCGGCTCGCACGGATGACGATGAACAGTGTCACCGCCACGAAGGCGACGAAGATCGAGATGTTGAGAACAGGATTGCTCTCCACCGCGATCTCCCCCGCGGCGGCGTGAATGCGGTTCATGCGTCAGCCTGCGCCTTCTCGAGCTCTTCGCGGATCTCGGTCGCTATCGGATCGAGTCTCCGGTTCGCGAATGCGACGTACCCCATCGTGATCGCGAAGGTGGTGACGAATTGTCCCAACCCCATGAGCAGCCCGACGGTGATATCTCCCCACACTCTCTGCGACATGAATTCGGTCGCGAAGGCGGCGAGCAGGACGTAGACGAAATACCAGATGAGGAAGAATGCCGCGAGCGGGAAGATGAATGAGCGCTGCGTCTTCTTCAGTTCGCGGAATCGTGGTGATTCCTCGACAGCGATGTAGTCGATCGCTCCCGGCGAATCTGCCGTCGGATGGTCGGTCATGGGGCCTCCTTGCCTCATGTTCTGCGGCTCGCCCCGCAGTGCCAGGCGAATGATAGGGTCGACGCTACGAAACGGGGACACAGCGCCGTCACCCCCGAAAGTAGGTAGTCGTGAGCACATCGACCGAGATGGAATCAGAGACCGAGCTCGTCGCCAGAGCAGTGCGCGAGCTCGCGCAGCGCACCCGGTTCCCGGTCGCCTTCGGCGGCCTGATCGATGAGGGCGTGGTCAGCGTCACCAGCATCGTCGGAAACCGCACGCACAGCCTCGACGGGTTGCGCGTCAGACCCGAACGCGGTCTCGGCGGACGGGCGATGATGGAGCTGCGCCCTCGCATGACGAGCGACTACGGGTCATCGCAGCAGATCACGCACGACTACGACGTGTTCGTGCTCGGCGAGGGCCTCAGGACTCTGCTGGCCCTGCCGATCGTCGTGAGCGGCCGTCCCCGAGGAGTCCTGTACGCGGGGGCCTGGGACCGGACACCCGTCGGCGGCGTGACCACGGCGCCGGCGATGCAGGTCGCACAGTCCGTCGCAGAGGAGCTCCGAGTTCGCGACGAGGTGGAACGTCGCCTTCGCTCGGTCACGCCGTCGTCCGCATCCGTCCCCCCGCGCCATCGCGAAGAGCTGCGGGAGAGCTTCGCCGAGCTTCGCAGCATCGCGGCATCCGTCGATGATGCGGATCTTCGGGCGCGCATCGCACAGGTGGAGCAGCGCCTCGTGATGCTCGCGGACGACGCGGTCTCCACCGGCACCGGGCCGATCCCGACGGTTCATCTCTCCCGCCGCGAGACCGATGTGCTCGCCTGCGCCGCCCTCGGCGCGACGAATGCGGAGATCGGCGGGCAGCTCGGCCTTCGCGAGGGCACCGTCAAGGCGTATCTCGGCACGGCGATGTCCAAGCTCGACGCCTCGACCCGCCACGCCGCCGTGGCCAAGGCGCGGCGGGCCGGGCTGCTCCCCTGAGTCACGCGCGGCACTCCGCGGCACAGCGCTGCACAGCGCTGCACAGCGCTGCACAGGCCCTGCTCAGCGCTCACGGCTATCGTGGATACTGGTCGGTGAACCCCGGCCCCGGACGAGGCAGACCAGTACCCGGTGAGCGAAAAGACTGGTCCGAAAGGACCGTCATGTCGTGGATCGTGCTTATCGTCTCCGGAGTCCTCGAAGCTGTATGGGCGACTGCGCTCGGCAAATCCGAGGGATTCACCAAGCTGTGGCCGAGCATCATATTCGCGGGCGGTCTGATCCTCTCGATGCTCGGGCTCGCATTCGCCATGCGTGATATCGCCACCGGCACCGCCTATGCGGTGTGGGTCGGCATCGGCGCGACTCTGACAGTGGTGTGGGCGATGATCACCGGCGACAGCGACATCTCCTGGCCGCGGATTCTGCTGCTCCTCGGCCTCGTCGGCTGCATCGTCGGCCTGAAATTGATCGACCCTGGTCACGAATAGGACTGCGGGCTCGGATATTCGGCAGTACTGTATTCCCATGGCAAGAAGAATTGTGCACCAGCTGGTTGACGACATCGACGGAAGCATCCTGGAAGTGGGCGAAGGCGAAACGGTCCATTTCTCGCTGAATGGCACTTCTTACGAGATCGATCTGAATTCCGCGCACGCAGAAGAACTGCGCGCGGCATTGGAACCGTATATCTCGGCTGGACGACGGGCCGGCTCGGCGGCCTCGTCGCGGTCAGCAGCACCCCGGAAGCGCGCGGGTCGCAATCCCGAGGTCGCGGCGATCCGCGCCTGGGCGAACGACAACGGCTACACGCTCTCAGAGCGGGGCCGCATTCCCGCCCCGGTCGTCGAGGCGTACAACGCCGCGCACTGACTCAGTCTGAGGTCGCGACTCCTGGTTGAGCCCACGGCTCATCCCGGAGCGTGATCTCCTGGGCCATGTCGGACAGGAACCGGATGACGACGTCACGCTCGTCCGGAGTGAGTCGCGCCGCCGAGTAGAAGCGCTTGGCCTGCTGACGACCCACCGTCTCCATGGCCGCCTGCCGCGTCTCCGGCGTGATGGTGATCGCGAGAGCGCGCCGGTCCGTCGGATGCGGCGCCCGCCGGATATGTCCGCCCTTCTCGAGGCGGTCGAGCAGCTTCGTCGTCGACGCCGTCGATATGCCGAGGTGCGTCGCGATCCCCCCGGGAGTGGCCGTGGCCCCGCGGTTCGCGCACACGATCAGGTAATGCAGTGCGCGCATGTCCGTGTCGTTCAGGCGCATGTAGCGCCGTGAGGCGAGTGACAGCTTCTGCTCCGCGTCGCGGAGCTCACCGAGGGCGCCCATGACGAGCGCGATCTGGCGCAGGTCCTCGGGGTCGACACCTGATCGATCGATCAGAGTGCTCCGCGGATCCGCCGACTCGACGTCGTAGATCGCCGCGTGCGCGAGGCCATCCGGAGAGATCGGGTCCTTGCGAGACAGCACATCGGACGCACCGCTTCCGCGGGGGGTGGCGTCCGGTCCTTCGTGCATGCCATCATGCTACACACGATTGTTTCGTGTTATGTTGATTATTAGCTAAGCTAGCGAAAATCGAGGAGGTTCCCCGTTGGATGAGGTCACCCTCCTCTCTGCAGACGGAGTCGCGATAGGCGTGTTCGCGAAAGACGCGGTACACACCACCGATACTCCTCTTCACCTCGCCTTCTCCTGCCATGTCTTCGACCGGCAGGGGCGTCTTCTCGTCACGCGGCGAGCGCTGACGAAGCGCACCTGGCCCGGCGTCTGGACCAACAGCTTCTGCGGTCACCCCCGCCCGGGCGAGGACATGACACAGGCAGTGCATCGACGCGCGCAGGACGAGCTCGGACTCCGTCTCACCGACATCTCCCTGGTGCTGCCTGACTACCGCTATCGCGCGGTCGACGCGAGCGGGATCGTCGAGAACGAGATCTGCCCCGTGCACGTCGCCATCGCAGACGGCCCCCTCTCCCCCGATCCCGACGAGGTCGCCGAGTGGGCCTGGGTCGATCCGGCCGAGTTCGCCGACGCCGTCATCGGCGCCCCCTTCGCGTACAGTCCCTGGCTCGTGGAGCAGCTGCCCCGGCTGCGCGACCTCGGGGTGGTGTGATCATGACCGCGACCGTGACGCAGACCGCGCCGCGAGAGGACATGAGCACCCGTGTCGAAGAGGTGCTCCGACAGCGCTTCGCCATTCACTGCGAGAACGCCGAGGTGTACGGAGCCGAGTTCGCCGCCCTCTGGCGCGCGACCGCCGACCACGCTCTCGGCGGCAAGCTCGTGCGCCCGCGGCTGCTGCTCGACATCCACCGCGCGCTCGTCCCGACCGCAGGCGAGGACGCGATGATCGGGGCCGTCGACATAGCGACCCATATCGAGCTCCTTCACTATGCCTTCCTCCTTCACGACGACGTCATCGACGGAGACCTGACCCGCCGCAAGCGACCCAACCTGATCGGGCAGCTCGCCGCCGGCACACCGGGCGCCTCCGAGCAGGACGCGCTGCACTGGGCCAGGTCCAGCGCGATCCTGATGGGCGATCTGATGCTCTCGGCCGCGATCATGGGCTTCGCCCGGGCGGATGTGCCGGCGCACACACGAGGACGCCTCCTCGACCTGGTCGAGCAGACGATCCTCGAGACGGTGGCCGGCGAGCACACCGACGTCGCATTGAGCCACGGGATCATCGCCTCCGACGTCGACACCGTCCTGTCGATGAGCGTCTACAAGACGGCCACCTATTCGTTCTCGCTCCCGCTGCGCGCCGCGGCGCTCCTCGCCGACTCCTCCACCTCGGCCGAGAAGACGCTGCAGGCCGTCGGCCGCCATCTGGGTCTCGCCTACCAGCTTCAGGACGACCTGCTCTGCGTCTTCGGCGACCACCGGACACACGGCAAGGACCCCTTCTCCGACCTGAGAGAGGGCAAGGAGACGGCCATCATCGCCTTCGCGCGGTCGACGAGCGCCTGGCACGACATCGAACCGCGGTTCGGTTCGGCGGACCTCAGCCTGCAGGACGCCACCTCGATGCGCGATCTGCTCCGCGAGTGCGGAGCGGAGCGATTCGTGATCGGCCTCATCGGCGATCAGCTCGACGCGGTCTACGCCCTGCTGTCCGAGGCGGAGCTCGCCGGCGAGATCAGCTCGGATGCCGCACGGTCGATCCTCGTCTCCACCTCCCGCCTCGAAGGGCGTCACGCATGACCCCGAACCCTCACGACGCATCGGGTGCGAGTCTGGGGCGGTTCAACCGCGCCGCCGACACCGCATCCACCGAGGTCATCCGCACATATTCGACATCCTTCGGACTCGCGACGCGCCTGCTCGGCGAGAGACACCGTCAGCACGTGCGCAACATCTACGCGATGGTGCGCATCGCAGACGAGATCGTCGACGGAGTCGCCGCCCAGGCGGGGCTCGACGAGTCGGCGCAGAGCGGAGCGCTCGCGTCGTACGTCTCGGAGACGCACCGGGCGATGCGCGTGGGGTACAGCACGGACCTCGTCCTGCACGCCTTCGCGCGAACGGCGAGGGAGTGCGGGATCGGCGAAGATCTCACGCAGCCGTTCTTCGACTCGATGGCCGCCGACATCGCTGCGGAGTCGCACTTCACGTCCTACGACGCGGCGGCTCATGAGCGCTACGTCTACGGCTCTGCCGAGGTGGTCGGCTTGATGTGCCTGCGCGTCTTCCTGCGGGACGAGCGGCGCACCGACAGAGAGCTCGAGACCCTGACGCACGGAGCACGGCAGCTCGGTGCGGCATTTCAGAACGTGAACTTCCTGCGCGACCTCGCGGATGACACGGATCGACTGCAGCGCGGTTACCTCGGCGACGGCGGCCGCCTCACCGACGGCGATCGGGACGAGTGGGTGCGCACGATCACGGCGCAGCTCGATGATGCGGCGCGCTCGATCCCGCTGCTGCCCAAGGACTCTCGCGCCGCGGTCCGCAGCGCACTCGCGCTGTTCGCCGCTCTCACGCGCCGGGTCGCGAAGACTCCGGCCTCGAGTCTCTACGAGCAGCGGGTGCGCGTACCCGATCCGGTGAAGGCGATGCTGGCCGCGCGCTCGGTGCTCGTGACCGCGATGGAGCGGAGCCGATGAGCCGGGTAGCGGTCATCGGCGCAGGCGTCGCCGGTCTCGCCGTCGCCGGGCTGCTCGCCCGTGACGGCCACGATGTGACCGTCTATGAGAAGAACGGCCGTGTCGGTGGTCGTGCAGGCACCATCGAGCGCGACGGCTTCCGCTTCGACTCCGGGCCCTCGTGGTACCTCATGCCCGAGGTGTTCGATCACTTCTTCGAGATGATGGGCACCTCGACCCAGGAGCAGCTCGATCTGACCCTCCTCGATCCCGGGTATCGCGTATTCCGGGCGCCGCTCGCGGACGGGCGCACGGCGCCGTCCGTCACGGTTCCCACCGGTCGTGACGCGGTCTCGCGCCTCTTCGAGTCACGCGAGCCCGGCGCCGCACAGGCCCTGGATGCCTACCTCGACTCGGCGCACGACGCCCGTGTGATGGCCGAGCGCTATTTCCTCTACAACCCGTTCACGAGGCTGCGCACGCTGATGACACCGGAGGTGCTGCGCGCACTCCCCCGTCTCTTCAGTCTGCTGGGCACACGCCTGCAGTCATTCGCCGCGCGGCGTTTCCGTGACCCGGTCATCCGGCAGCTGCTCGGGTACCCCGCCGTGTTCCTCGGCACGGACCCCCGCACCGCACCGGCGATGTACCACCTCATGAGCGCTCTCGACCTCGATGAGGGCGTCAGCTACCCCCAGGGCGGATTCTGGCGCGTCGTCGAGCGCATCGCGGAGCTCGCGGAGGCGGCCGGAGCCGAGATCGTGCTGGATGCCGATGTCACGGCGATCAGCACCGGCGTCCGGTCGGGCGCTCCGACCGTCACGGGCATCGAGTGGCGCGACGCCGACGGAATCGCGCACCGGGCCGAGGCGGACATCGTGGTGTCCGGCGCCGATCTCCACCACACCGAGACGGCGCTGCTGCCGCCGCACCTGCGCACCTACCCCGATTCCTGGTGGCAGCAGCGCACGAGCGGTCCCGGCGCCGTGCTGGTGATGCTCGGCATCCGTGGTTCCGTCCCCGAGCTGCCGCATCATTCCCTGTTCTTCACGGAGGACTGGGATGCGAACTTCGACGCGATCTTCGGCGACGACCCCGAGATCCCCTCGCCCGCCTCGATCTATGTCTGCCGCCCGAGCGCGACCGACCGCACAGTGGCCCCCGAGGGCCACGAGAACCTGTTCGTGCTCGTGCCGATCCCCGCCGACACGGCGTTGGGAGCGGGCGGCTCCGACGGTGCAGGCTCCGCCGCGATCGAGCAGGCCGCGGATGCGGCGATCGACCAGATCGCGAGCTGGGCCGGCATCCACGACCTGCGTGAGCGCATCGTGGTGCGCGAGACCAAGGGCCCCGCGGACTTCCTCGAGGACTACAACTCGTGGCGCGGCGGGATGCTGGGGCCGGCGCACATCCTGTCCCAGAGCGCGATGTTCCGTGCTCAGAACGAGTCGCGCCAGGTGTCGGGCCTGTACTACGCGGGTGCCACGACCGCGCCGGGCGTGGGGGTGCCGATGTGCCTCATCAGCGCGGAGATCGTTCTCAAGCGCATCCGCGGCGACCATTCCAGCGGCCCTCTCGATGTCACGGCCCCGGCAGGGTCGACCCGCGGGGAATCCTGATGGGCTTCCTGTATCTCGCGCTCCTGCTCATCACGCTCGGCTGCATGCTGCTGCTCGACCGGCGGTTCCGACTCTTCTTCTGGAGCGACGCGGTGACCGCGGCGATCGTCACGGCGATCGGACTCGCCTTCTTCCTCGCGTGGGACGTCGCCGGCATCGTCGGAGGGATCTTCTTCCGGGGCGAGGCCGCCGTCGCGACGGGGATCGTCCTCGCCCCCGAGCTCCCCATCGAAGAGCCTGTCTTCCTGCTCTTCCTCGTCGTCTGCACCATGGTCGTCTACACCGGGGCTGTGCGGATCCTCACCCGACTGCGCCGACGCCCGGCGGAGGTCGCCTCGTGACCTACATCGAGCTCTCCGCATGGTTCGTCGGCGTCGCCGTCGTGGCGGCCGCCGTTCTCTCCGTGGTCGCTGGTCGGAACAGAGCCCATCTCGGCGCGATCGCCGCGACCGTCGTCGTGCTCTTCCTCCTCACCGCCGTCTTCGACACCGTCATGATCGCCACCGGACTGTTCCACTACTCCCCCGATCACCTCCTCGGGGTGCACATCGGTCTCGCACCGCTCGAGGACTTCGCCTATCCGCTCGCAGGGGCCGTGCTGCTGCCGACCCTGTGGGCAGCGCTGCGCGCACGTCGACGCGCTCGCGCCGGCCTCCGAGGCGCCGAGGAGGATCCCTCGTGAGCTCCTCGACCCGCGGATCCACCGGTCGCGACGCCCGGCAGATCGTCCTCTCCTCCCGCCCCATCAGCTGGATCAACACGGCATTCCCCTTCGCGGCCGCCTACCTCCTCAGCACGCGCGAGATCGACCTGACGCTGATCATCGGCACCCTCTACTTCCTCGTGCCGTACAACCTGGCCATGTACGGCATCAACGACGTGTTCGATTACGCGTCCGACCTCGCCAACCCGCGCAAGGGCGGGATTGAGGGCGCGCTTCTCGCCCCCCGCATACACCGCGCGACCCTGTGGGCGGCGGTCGTGACGAACGTCCCGTTCCTGGTCTACCTCGTGGCGGTCGGGAATCCCGCATCCTGGCTCTGGCTCGCGATCAGCGTGTTCGCGGTGATCGCCTACTCCGCACCCGGGCTCCGGTTCAAAGAGCGGCCGTTCCTGGATTCGACGACCTCGAGCCTGCACTTCGTCACTCCGGCGATCGTGGGGCTGACCCTTGCCGAGGGCGCCGTCACCTCGACAGCGGTCATCGTGCTGCTCGCGTTCTTCCTGTGGGGCATGGCCGCGCACGCCTTCGGAGCGGTGCAGGACATCGCACCCGACCGCGAAGGGGGCATCGGCTCGATCGCGACCGTGATCGGAGCACGGGCGACCGTACGGCTGTCGATCGCGCTGTGGGCACTCGCCGGCATCGCCATGCTGTTCACGTCCTGGCCGGCACCCTTGGGCGCCGCACTCGCGCTGCCGTACATCGTCAACGCCGCACCCTGGTGGAACGTCACCGACGACACATCGGCGGGGACCAACCGCGCGTGGCGACGCTTCATCTTCCTCAACTACTTCGCCGGGTTCCTCGCGACGATGATCCTCATCCTCGCCTGGGTCTCCTGACGCACCCCGATCCCCTGCACCTTCCGAGAGGAATCTGATGTCCACCCCTGAGCACGCGCCCACCCCGCCGACCCGAGAGCGCACGCGTCGGCACTCCTGGGCGCGCGTCTTCATCCCCGTCGCCCTCATCCTCATCTGGCTGGTGGGCGCAGGGCTCGGCGGCCCGCTGTTCGGCAAGGTCGACGAGGTCTCATCGAACGATCAGACGAGCTACCTGCCTGAGTCGGCCGATGCGACGCAGGTGCAGAAGCTCCTCGGCGAGTTCAACGACAGCGATGCCATTCCGGCGATCGCGGTGTTCGTCGCCGATGACGAGCTGTCGGAGTCAGACCTCCAGACCATCTCGGATGCGGTGGCCGACGCGCCCTCCGTCGAGGGCGTGAGCGAAGACGTCTCTCCCGCTCTGACGTCGGACGACGGCAAGGCCGTCCAGGCGTTCATCCCGATCGAGGGCGACGCGGAACTCGCCGACGCGATCGATGCACTCGGCACTCAGCTGCGGGATGCCGCGCCTGACGGCGTCACCGTCTACATCACGGGTCCCGCAGGATTCAGCGCCGACCTCGTCGCCGGGTTCGCCGGCATCGACGGCCTCCTCCTGGGCGTGGCCCTGCTCGCGGTGCTCGTCATCCTCGTGCTGGTCTACCGCTCGTTCCTGCTGCCGATCGTCGTGCTCTCGACGAGCCTCTTCGCACTCTGCGTCGCGCTCCTCGTGGTCTGGTGGCTGGCGAAGTTCGAGGTGCTGCTGCTCAGCGGCCAGACCCAGGGCATCCTCTTCATCCTGGTCATCGGAGCGGCCACCGACTACGCGCTGCTCTTCGTGGCGCGGTTCCGCGAAGAGCTGCGCGTCACCCGAGACAAGGGGGCCGCCGTGCTGGCGGCCTGGAAGGGCTCCTTCGAGCCGATCGTGGCCTCCGGCGGGACTGTCATCGCCGGACTGCTCTGTCTGCTGCTCAGCGACCTCAAGTCGAACAGCACCCTCGGTCCGGTGGCCGCCATCGGCATCGTGTTCGCGATGCTCGCCGCGCTCACACTGCTGCCGGCTCTCCTGCTGTTGTTCGGCCGCGCGGTGTTCTGGCCCCGTCGCCCGAAGTTCGAGCCCGAGGTCGTCGCCGACGAGCACGGCATGCGCAAGACGGGCCTGTGGGCACGGCTCGCGAACCTCATCACCCGCCGCCCTCGCGTCATCTGGATCGTGACGACCCTGGTGCTGCTCGCCGGCGCTTCGGGCGTCCTGCAGCTGAACGCCGTCGGCGTGCCCCAGTCCGATCTCGTGCTCGGCGCGTCCGAGGCGCGCGACGGTCAGGTGGCTCTGGGCGAGCACTTCCCCGGCGGCTCCGGCAGTCCCGTGTACGTGGTCGTCGCGGAGGACGAGCTGCAGGATGCCGCCGACGTGCTGCTGGCCGACGATGGAATCGACGGGGTCTCTGTCACGGCCGCTGACTCGCCGAGCGGTTCGGCGCCGGTCACGGAAGACGGCCTGGTCGCCGTCGGCCCTCCCGGGACCCCGGTGCCCGAGCCCACCGTCGTCGACGGAGACGTTCTTCTTCAGGGCACTCTGACCGACGCGGCCGACTCTGACGCGGCTGCCGCGACGGTGCGGGACCTGCGCACCCAGCTGGACGAGCTCGATGCTCTGGTCGGCGGAGTGACGGCGACCGCGATCGACACGAACGACGCCTCGATCCATGACCGCAACCTGATCATCCCGGTCGTCCTGGTCGTGATCATGCTGATCCTGATGCTGCTGCTGCGGTCGATCCTCGCGCCGGTGCTGCTCATCATCACCACGGTGCTGTCGTTCGGCACGGCGATGGGCGTCTCGGCGCTGGTCTTCAACGGAGTGTTCGACTTCCCCGGTGCCGATCCTGCGGTTCCCCTCTACGGATTCGTGTTCCTCGTGGCACTCGGCATCGACTACAACATCTTCCTGATGACGAGGGTGCGCGAGGAGTCGCTCGAGCACGGCACACGCGAAGGCGTGCTTCGCGGACTCTCGATCACCGGCGGCGTGATCACGTCTGCGGGTCTCGTACTCGCAGCGACCTTCGCCGCCCTGTCGGTGATCCCCATCCTGTTCCTCGCGCAGCTCGCGTTCATCGTCGCGTTCGGAGTGCTGCTCGACACCTTCGTGGTGCGCTCGCTGCTCGTGCCGGCACTCGCCTACGACCTGGGTCGAGTGATCTGGTGGCCGTCGAAGCTGTGGCGCAACGGCCGTGACTGAGATGTGCCCTCGACTGGATTCGAACCAGCGACCTGCCCTTTAGGAGAGGGCTGCTCTATCCTGCTGAGCTACGGGGGCGAGGATTCCATTCTAGAGGAAGCCCCGCCCCCGCCTTCCGTTCACGCGGCGAGTGCCAGGTACGGCTCCCATCGCGGGTCGCTCCGCTCCGTGCCGCGGACCGTCCACGCCGTCCCGTGCGGAGGACGAGGTGCGAACCTCAGTTCCCAGCGCATCTCCTGCGGCGTGCGGTCGCTCTTGGTGTTGTTGCAGCGCAGGCAGCACGCGACGAGGTTCTCCCACGAATCAGCCCCTCCGCGCGAACGCGGCATCACGTGGTCGATGGTCGAGGCGGCCTTGCCGCAGTACCCGCAGCGGTGGTTGTCACGGCGGAGGACGCCCCGCCGTGTGACCGGGACGCGTCTGCTGATCGGAATGCGCACATACCGCGAGAGGACGATGACGGCAGGACGGTCGTAGACGCCGTGACTGCCCCAGACGGGGTCGTCCTCGACACGTTCGATGACCGTCGCCTTGTCGTTCATGACCAGGACCAGGGCTCTCTTGAACGACACGATCGCGAGCGGTTCGTATCCTGCGTTCAGTACAAGTGTGCGCATCGTCATCCTCTCGATCCGCCGGGACGGCTTCCCGGCACTCTCGACTCACACGAAGCCGCACAGGACGGAAGCGTTCGCGGGGATGAAAAAAAGGCGCTGTCTACAGACAGCGCCTCATGCGCACGGCAAGACCGTGGCGTCCCTGCGGACGATGCAGAAGGACGTGACGACCGAGGGCATCCATGGTTCGGATGTTCGGTATTCGCTCCATCAGCTTCTCCCGACTATGCGACAACGGGTTCAGGCTAACCCATCAGCAGCACAGGAGGGTCAAACTGCGGGTGAACGCACGAAGGCGTGTCCGCGAGGGAAAGATGAAGGTGCGAGCGATCAGCCCGCGTTGGCGCCGAGCCAGGCGATCGGCTCCATGAGGCCGCCGTTGACCCAGACCTCGAAGTGCAGGTGGTTGGCTGTCGAGCGTCCGGTGCTGCCGACGAAGCCGATGAGCTGTCCGGCGGCGACGGTCTGCCCCGCCTGGACCTGACGCGAACCGTAGATCATGTGACCATAGGTCGTCTGCACGCGCTGACCGCCCACGACGCTGTCGAGCATGACGGCGACGCCGTATCCGCCGATGCTCTCGGCAGAGGCACGGACGACGCCCGCAGCCGCAGCGTAGATCGGGGTGCCGGCCGGGGCGAGCATGTCGGCGCCCTGGTGAGCGCCGCCGACGGTGCGGCTGACGTTGTAGGAACCCTGAGGAAGCGGGTACCGGACCTCGCCGGAACCGGGCGACACCAGCGCGTAGCGACCGATGTCGAAGCTGGTGTTCGACGCAGAGGCGACGGAGGCTGCAGCGGCGGCCGCGCGGGCCTTCGCGGCCTCTTCGGCCTTCTTCTTTTCGATCTCGTCCGGAGTCGTGGCGCTGAAGGTACCGCGACTCAGCGGAGCGGCGGTCGCGTCGGACGCGACGACCAGAGACTGGGCGTCGACAGCAGCGAGCTGCTGGACGGTCGCCGCGGTCTCTGCCGGCTTCGATGCGGCGTAGGCGGGAAGAGCGACAGCAGCGACGAGAGCACCGACGGCCCCGAAGATGGCGATCGAACGCAAGGGCTTAACGACCTTGCGAGCGTCGACGCGGCTGCGAGAGCTGCGGGCGACTGCTCGATCTTCAGTTGTCTTCTCGGGCGATTCGATGTCTTTGGCCAAAACTTAGTCCTCCTGCGCCTGCACGCTCGGGAAGCGCTGGCTCGTCGGCACTCTGCTCTCGTGGCACGTATGTAGCTCGGGTACGTTGTGCGGTCTGACCGGGAGGTCGACGAGCCTGGAAGGCGAATCCTCTCGGGTGTCGTCAGCGGGCTTCTTCGACGACTCGTCCGAGGTTACCGGAAGATAACGATCCTGTCACCCTGCGAACCTGGCAATCCTCGGAGAGGCGGAATCACGCGGATGTCGGGCCCTTCGGCCTCGAAGTTCAGGCGGGCTCGCCGACCAGGAAGATGTGCGAGGCGAGTTCGACGGGGAGCTCCAGACCGTCTTCCTTGCCCTCCATCTGGATAAGCACGTAGCCCTCGTTGAAGCGATAGTCGCCCTTCGCACCGGGAACCACGCCTGCGTCTCGCAGCTGCTCGAGCAGCTCCGGGTCGACCTGAGCGGGCTCGGCGAGACGGCGGACGGTGCCATCGATCGGAGCGCCGGCGGCGTTCAGCTTCTGCACGAGCCCGATGACGCCCTCGTCGAACGTGCGCGCAGGCGCGTCGCCGAGCTGGTCGAGGCCCGGGATCGGGTTGCCGTACGGGGACTCCGTGGGGTGGCCGAGCAGCTCGACGAGACGACGCTCGACCTGCTCGCTCATCACGTGCTCCCAGCGGCACGCCTCTTCGTGGACGAACGCCCAGTCGAGGCCGATCACGTCGGAGAGGAGGCGCTCGGCGAGGCGGTGCTTGCGCATGACGTTGACCGCCTTGCGACGACCGGCGTCGGTGAGTTCGAGGGTGCGGTCTTCGGAGACGACGACGAGGCCGTCACGCTCCATGCGCCCGACCGTCTGCGAGACCGTCGGACCCGAGTGGCCGAGCCGCTCGGAGATACGCGCACGCAGCGGCACGATGTTCTCCTCCTCGAGTTCGAGGATGGTGCGGAGGTACATCTCCGTGGTGTCGATCAAGTCCGTCATGTGGCCCTCCGGGTCTTCTTAGGCAAGCCTACATTCCCGCGCGGACATCAGGGCGTCATGCGGTGAAGGCCCCGGGGGCCCACGCCGTAGAATCAACGCATGGCGATCGAGATTCCCCGTGACCTCCTGCCCGCTGACGGCCGCTTCGGCTGCGGTCCCTCGAAGGTGCGCACCGAGCAGCTCGATGCGCTGCTCGCCGCAGGTCCGACGTTGCTCGGCACCTCGCACCGACAGGCACCCGTCAAGAACCTGGTGGGCAGCGTCCGCGAGCAGCTCGCAGCACTCTTCCGCCTTCCCGAGGGATACGAGATCATCGTCGGCAACGGCGGCTCGACGGCGTTCTGGGACGCCGCCGCCTTCGGCCTGATCGAGCGCCGCAGCCAGAATCTGGTGTTCGGGGAGTTCGGCGGCAAGTTCGCCGCCGCCGCTGCCGCACCGTGGCTCGAGGCGCCGGATGTGCGCAAGTCCGAGCCGGGCTCGCGCACCGCTGCAGAGGTCGTCGACGGCATCGACGTCTACGCCTGGCCGCACAACGAGACGTCGACCGGCGTCTCGGCACCGATCGAGCGCGTGGTCGCCGACGGCGCTCTGACCGTCATCGACGCGACCAGCGCGGCCGGTGGCATCGACTTCGACGCCTCTCAGGCGGACGTCTACTACTTCGCGCCGCAGAAGAACCTCGGCTCCGACGGGGGCCTGTGGTTCGCCGCGGTGTCGCCCGCCGCCGTCGACCGCATCGAGCGCATCGCCGCTTCGGGTCGGTACATCCCGGAGTTCCTCAGCTTGAAGAACGCCGTCGACAACTCGCGACTTAACCAGACGCTGAACACTCCCGCGCTGACGACGCTGCACCTGCTCGACAGCCAGCTCAGCTGGATCCTGTCGAACGGCGGCCTCGCCTGGGCCGGCGCCCGCACGGCGGAGTCGTCCGGCATCCTCTACGACTGGGCGGCGGCATCCGAGGTGGCGACCCCGTTCGTCACGGACGCGGCGCACCGGTCACCGGTCGTCGTGACCATCGACTTCGACGACAGCGTCGATGCGGCGGCGGTCGCCAAGACCCTGCGCTCCAACGGCATCGTCGACACCGAGCCGTACCGCAAGCTCGGTCGCAACCAGCTGCGCGTCGCGA
This sequence comes from Microbacterium sp. NPDC079176, assembly GCF_040686675.1. NCBI lineage: Bacteria > Bacillati > Actinomycetota > Actinomycetes > Micrococcales > Microbacteriaceae > Microbacterium > Microbacterium sp. NPDC079176. The sequence goes on along the minus strand of NZ_JBFBLM010000003.1, from coordinate 378,728 downwards.
CCTTCGTCTCGATCGAACCGGACGACATCCGACAGCTCACCCGCTCTCTCGACTACGTCCTCGGGCAGCAGGGCGCCTGACACCCACCGACGAAGACGAAAGGGGCCGCGTGCGAACGCGGCCCCTTTTCTCATTCGTCCCGTGGACGATCATTCCTCGTCGTCGGAGTCCTCGGAGTCGTCGGAGTCGTCGGAGTCGTCATCCTCGTCGTCGGAGTCGTCATCCTCGTCGGAGACGTCGTCCTCGTCGTCATCCGACTCGTCCTCGTCGTCGTCGTCCGCGGCGGCGGAGTCGTCGAGCTCGTCGATGTCGACTCCGTCGAGGTCACCGGCGTGCAGCTCTCGCGGCTCCGCGGCCAGTTCGTCCTCATCGATGTCGTCATCGTCGTCGTCGTCGAGTTCATCGTCGTCATCGTCGTCGAGGTCATCGCCGTCGAGATCGTCATCGGAGTCGTCGTCCTCGACCGATGCGGCATCCTCGTCGTCCGCGGCGGCCGCGGCCGCCTGCTCCGCGAGCTCCACCTGGTGGGCGCGGTACTCGGCGAGGCGTTCGGCCCACGGCACCCATTCGGGTGCGAGCAGGGCGCCGTCGCCCGGCAGCAGCTCGAGTTCGAGCACCGTCGGCTCCTCGTCATCGACGCGAGCGACCGTGACGGTCCAGAACCAGCCGGGGTATCCGGGGAGTCGGTTCTCGAAGCGCAGCGAGACCGAGCCGTCCTCCTCGGGGAGATAGTCGGCTGCGGGTCCGACGGTCGACGCCGGAGTGATCTCGTGCAGGGCGGCGAGCGCGAGATCGTGAGCGTCGATCAGACGCTGGTCCGCCTCAGGCTTCGAGGTCATCGGCTACCTTGCGCAGAACTGCCGCGATCTTGCGGCCTTGTGCAGACGAGGGGTAGCGGCCGCGACGCAGGTCGCCGCCCATTCCGTCGAGGAGCTTCACGAGATCCTCGACGATGATCGCCATGTCGTCCGCGGGCTTGCGCTTCGCCTTCGCGAGGCTCGGCGGCGCTTCGAGCACCCGGACGGACAGCGCCTGCAGGCCGCGCTTGCCGTCGGCGACACCGAACTCCACGCGTGCACCCGCCTTCACAGCGGCGCCGGCCGGCAGAGCGGAGGCGTGCAGGAAGACGTCCTGGCCGTCATCGGCGGCGATGAAGCCGAAACCCTTGTCTTCGTCGTAGAACCTGACCTTGCCGGTGGGCATGGAAGAAACCTCGCTGAGTCGGTGTGGAGCTGGATGGGACGCACGTGTGCGGCCACCCCCAGCCTACCGGTCGCCGGGCACGGAATCCGTAGGTCACGATGCGGAACCGTGCCACCCCGCAACGACTAGGCTGAGACGGATGAGCACCAAGAGTCCCGAACCTGAGGTTCCCGTTCGCCGCATCGATCGCATTCTGGCGTTCACGGCACTCGGACTCGCTGCGGCGTCCATCATCTGCTTCTTCGCGATCATCATCGGCACAGCGGTCGGCATGCAGCAGGAGGACTTCGGTTCAGGCGCATGGCCGTTCATCGCCGCGATCCCCTACTGGGGGCTCCCCGCCGCCTTCGTCATGATCATCGTGCTCCTCGCCATGAGCTTCATCCGCAAGGGGCGCGCGGCATCGCGGCCCTGAGGTATCCGGCATGAGCACGCACGCCCGACCGCTGGCCGAATGGCTGTCCGCGGCGAGCGACGAGCAGCTCAGCACCCTCTTCACGGCACGGCGCGTGCGCCCGGACGTCAACTGGCAGGACTTCTTCGACGCCGCCGAAGCGCTTCTCGATCCCGCGTCGCTCGCTCGGGTCCTCCCCACCCTGACGCGCGACGAGGCCGCAGCCCTTCTCGCGTTCGCAGCGAGTCCCGCGTCGGAACACTCCGCGCAGCGCGAGACCCTCGAAAGCCTCGCGCTGCTGCGCCCGGACGGGGCGCCCTTCCCGCCGGTGGTCACCGCCGTCGCAGATCGTGCGGAGCCGAGCGCGCCCAGCGACACCGTGCCGGAGCCCACGACCGGCACCGAGACGGCCCACGCTGCCGAGCGCGCCTTCACCACCGTCTCGGCCCTGGCCGATCTGCTCCTACTCGCCCGCGAGAAGCCCTTCACCCTGCTGGCCGGCGGCAACGTCAGCGCCGGCGAGAAGCGACAGCTCGGCGAGTCGGGCGTCGTGGCCGAATCGATCGACGCGCTGATCGCCATCGCCGTCGACTCGCGCCTCGTCGCACCGGACGCCCGCAGACTGCGCACGACGCCACAGACCGAGGAATGGCTGCGATCGTCCGTGGCCGATCGGTGGAGCACCCTGGTCGAAGGCTTCCGCGACGCTCTCCCCCGCGGTCTGCGCACCACGGAGGGCGGGTGGATCCCCCCGAGCGACTGGGCCGACGCTCACCCCTGGGACCCTGCCTGGGCAGAGCAGAGCACGGCTCTGCTGGAGCGCGCCCGTCTGCTCGGGCTCATCGCCGACGAGGGCCGTGAGCCCGCATGGGCGGCGGCGATCCGGCGCGGCGCGAGCGTCGACGCCACTCCCCTCACGGCACTCCTCCCGAGCGAGGTCGATCGCATCTTCCTCCAGAACGATCTGAGCGCGATCTCCCCCGGCCCGCTGGCCCCCGGTCTGGACGTGCGGCTGCGCACGATCGCCGCGCGCGAGTCCGCCGCTCAGGCCTCCACCTATCGGTTCGCTCCCGAATCGATCGCCCACGCACTCGTCGCCGGCGAGACCGAGCAGTCGATCCTCGAGTTCCTCGAGTCGCTCTCGCTCACCGGCATCCCCCAGCCGCTCCGGTATCTCGTCACCCAGACCGCCCAACGGCACGGCCTGGTGCGGGTGTCGACAGACGCCGAGACCGGGCGAACGCGCATCGAGAGCAGCGACCAGCATCTGATCGAGGCCATGTCCGTCGACCAGGGGCTGCGGCCGCTCGCCCTCACGAAGCACGTCGCCTCGCTCGAGACCCGCGTCGGGCGCGACACCGTGTACTGGGCGCTCACGGATGCCCGCTACCCGGCGACGCTCGTCGACGAAGACGGACACGCGGTGGCCGGCGAACGGAACCCGGTCTCCGAGGCGACGCCCGACCCGGCGCCGGACTACTCGGGCCTCATCGCCGCGCTGCGCTCGCACCAGGGTGCCGACGCCGACGCGGCCTGGCTCGACCGCGAGCTCGAGGCCGCCGTGCGCGCGAAGGCCGTGCTGCGGGTCAGCGTGGGCATGCCGGACGGATCGACCAGGGAGCTGATCCTCGAGGCGACCGGGCTGGGCGGAGGCCGGCTGCGCGGGCGCGACCGGGCGGCAGACGTCGAGCGCACGCTTCCGGTGTCGAGCATCCGCGCCGCCACCGTGATCGCACAGTAAACTGGACAGCTATGTCTGATGGCCCCCTGATCGTCCAGAGCGATCGCACCGTGCTGCTCGAAGTCGCCCACGCCGATGCCGAGAGCGCCCGCCACGAGCTGGCGATCTTCGCGGAGCTCGAACGCGCGCCGGAGCACATCCACACCTACCGGATCACGCGGCTCGGCCTGTGGAACGCCCGCGCCGCCGGGCACACCGCCGAGGACATGCTCGACACGCTGGACCGCTGGTCCCGGTTCCCCGTGCCCCCGTCGGTGGCCGTCGACCTGCGCGAGACCGTGAACCGCTATGGGCGCCTCGTCATCGAACGCGACGACGAGGGCACCCTGATCCTGCGTTCGACCGACCCCGCCGTGCTCGCACAGGTGGCGAACAACAAGCGCATCCAGCCGCTGCTGATCGGCCACCCGGCGCCCGACACGTTCGTCGTCGATGCCTGGGCGCGCGGTCAGATCAAGCAGGAGCTCCTGAAGATCGGCTGGCCTGCAGAAGACCTCGCCGGTTATACCCCCGGCACCCCGCACGAGATCGAACTGGCAGAGGACGGATGGGCGATTCGCCCCTACCAGCAGGATGCCGTCGACGCCTTCTCGAAGGACGGCTCGGGCGTCGTCGTCCTCCCCTGCGGCGCCGGCAAGACGATCGTCGGCGCCGGCGCGATGGCCGCGACGAAGACCACGACCCTCATCCTCGTCACCAACACGGTCTCGGCTCGGCAGTGGCGCGACGAACTGCTCAAGCGCACGAGCCTCACGCCCGAGGAGATCGGCGAGTACTCGGGGCAGGCCAAAGAGGTCAAGCCGGTGACGATCGCGACCTACCAGATCCTCACGGCCAAGAGGAAGGGCGAGTACGCCCACCTCGCCCTGCTGGATGCTCTCGACTGGGGCCTCATCGTCTACGACGAGGTTCACCTGCTCCCCGCACCGGTGTTCAAGCTGACCGCCGACCTCCAGGCGCGTCGCCGGATCGGCCTCACCGCCACGCTGGTCCGCGAGGACGGACGCGAGGGAGACGTGTTCAGCCTGATCGGGCCCAAGCGGTTCGACGCCCCGTGGAAGCAGATCGAGGCGCAGGGTTTCATCTCCCCCGCCGTCTGCTACGAAGTTCGGGTCGACCTCCCGCCGGACGACCGGCTCGAATACGCCGCCGCGACCGACGACGAGCGCTACCGCCTCGCCGCCTCCGCCCCGGCGAAGATCGACGCCGTGCGCGAGCTCATCGCGAAGCACAAGGACGAGCGGATCCTCGTGATCGGTCAGTACCTCGACCAGCTGGACTCCCTGTCGCAGTCGTTGAACGCGCCGCAGATCACCGGCGCGACGCCCATCGACGAGCGTGAGGAGCTCTACCGCGCGTTCCGCGAGGGCGAGATCTCGCTGCTCGTGGTGTCGAAGGTCGCGAACTTCTCGATCGACCTCCCCGAGGCGTCCGTCGCCATTCAGGTGTCGGGTTCGTTCGGTTCCCGCCAGGAGGAGGCTCAGCGCCTCGGCAGGCTCCTGCGCCCCAAGCAGTCGGGCCGCACGGCGAGCTTCTACACGCTCGTCGCACGCGACACGATCGACCAGGACTACGCCCAGAATCGCCAGCGGTTCCTCGCCGAGCAGGGGTACAGCTACACGATCATGGATGCCGACGCGATCGCGGCCTGACCGTCTTCACTCCCTCGGGAACAGCGCCGCTACGCGGAGGGCGAAAGCGCCGCTCCGAAGGATAGTCAGCATCCGCATGGCCGAAGTCACCATAATGGGGACATGACTGATGCGCGCATCCTGGTCGTCGACGACGAACCCAACATCCGCGACCTGCTCTCGACGGGTCTCAGCTTCGCCGGGTTCCAGGTGAAGACCGTCGCCAACGGCGCCGCCACGATCTCGGCGGTGCTCGAGGAGGAGCCGGACCTCATCATCCTCGACGTGATGCTTCCGGACATGAACGGCTTCAGCGTGACCAAGCGTCTTCGCGGCGCCGGGTTCACTGCGCCGATCCTGTTCCTCACGGCGAAGGACGGCACGGACGACAAGATCGAGGGGCTCAACGCCGGCGGCGACGACTACGTCACCAAGCCGTTCAGCCTCGACGAGATCGTCGCCCGCGCTCAGGCCATCCTGCGCCGCACGATGCAGGCCGACGAGGAGTCGATCATCCGGGCCGGCGAGCTGTCGATGGATCAGGACACCCACGACGTGCAGGTGGGCAAGGAGTCGATCGAGCTGAGCCCGACCGAGTTCAAGCTGCTGCGCTATCTGATGCTGAACCCGAATCGCGTGCTGTCGAAGGCCCAGATCCTCGACCACGTGTGGGAGTACGACTTCAACGGCGATGCCGGCATCGTCGAGAGCTACATCTCGTACCTCCGCCGCAAGATCGACCCGCACACCGAGGAGTCGGTGATCCAGACGAAGCGCGGCTTCGGATACATGCTCAAGGTCGGCAAGTAGTCCGGCACACCGCCGCACGCTGACGCCGCACAGCATCCGTCTCCAGGGAGGTCCGCATGGCGCACAAGCCTGACGCGATCACCCGGTGGTGGCGGTCGATCAGCCTGCGCGCCAAGGTGACGGGTGTCACGGTCGCAGTGCTCGCACTGGGTCTTCTCGCCGCGGGCATCGGCACCGTGCCGATCCTGCGCAACTCGCTCATCAGCAACATCGATGCGCAGCTTCCGGCCCTGGTGTCGGCGGATCTCGCGAGCCGCTACTTCGAGGTGACGGTCGAGGACGGCGAGACCGTCTACACCCCCACCGACTCGCCGCGAGACTTCTTCGTCGCGATCTACGACGCCGAGGGCGTGCTGCAGACGACCACCGGGAACTCCGCCAACGGACAGCCGCTCTTCCCCGCGACCTATTCGCCTCTCGACGTGCAGGCGAACGAGGACACGCCGTTCACGATGGAGGGGACCGAAGGGTCGAGCTTCCGCGCCGCTGTCGCGCGGGTGCCCGGAGAGGGCGACGGATCGCTGCGTATCCAGATCGTCGCGATGCCGCTCGAGTACGCGGATCGCATCATCAGCCAGTACTTCGGCATCTACATCACGGTCGCGTTCGTCACGATCTTCCTGGCCGCTCTGCTGACCCGCGGTCTGGTGACGCTGACATTCCGTCGGCTCGGGCAGGTCGAGTCGACCGCCATGTCGATCGCCGCCGGCGATTTCACCCAGCGTCTCACCGATCTCGAGCCCACGACCGAGGTCGGCCGCCTGAACAGCGCGATCAACACGATGCTCGACCGCGTCGACGCGTCGCTCGCGCAGCGAGATCGCACCGTGCAGCACATGCGGCGCTTCATCGGAGATGCCAGCCACGAGCTGCGCACTCCCCTGGTGAGCGTGCGTGGATACGCCGAGCTCTACCGCATGGGCGCGATCAAGGGCGAGGAAGACACCGCACGCGCGATGGAGCGGATCGAGAAGGAGGCGATCCGCATGGGCGTCCTGGTCGAGGACCTTCTCGCTCTTGCGCGCCTCGACGAGGAGCGGGAGCCCGAGATCGAAGCCCTCGATCTTCGACCGATCGCGCGGGACGCCGCTCTCGACCTGCGCGCGGCGGCTCCGGCGCGCACCGTGACCGTGGTCGATCGCACCGTCGAGGCTCCGCTGATCGATGTCACCACGCGCTCCACACCGGTCGTTCCCTCCGCTCCGGAGACGCCAGCACCCCGTGGGCTCTCACGCGGAACGCTCGCGCGCCTGCGCCGTCGCCCCCGGAACTCCGGTGCAGCCGTGCCGGCGATCGACTTCACCGAAGCGGCGGACATCCCCGTGCGCACGCCGCCGATCGTGCTCGGCGAGGAGAACAAGGTCCGCCAGGTCGTCACGAACCTGCTGGGCAATGCGCGACGCTTCTCGGCGGAGGAGAGTCCGATCGAGATCGTGGTCGACGCAGATCGTGTGCGAGGCACGGGGAGCATAGCCATCGTCGATCATGGTGAGGGGATCCCGCCGCAGATCCGCGAGCAGATCTTCGAGCGCTTCTGGCGCGCCGACACCTCGCGCGCTCGCGAGACGGGAGGGTCGGGCCTGGGTCTCGCGATCGTCTCGTCCATCGTGAAGGCGCTGCACGGAAGCGTCGCGGTGTCGGAGACGCCCGGCGGCGGAGCGACGTTCACCGTCACCCTCCCCCTCGCACCTTCACGCGCGACACCTGCGCATCTTCTCGAGGACACCCAGCCGATCGAGCCGCTCGACATCTGACGGCTCCTGCTGCACGGAGAATCCTCCGCGCAGGTTCTCCACAACGGCTGCGGGCGATCGCGCCGCATCGGCATCCGGCAGTCGCCCCTCCCCTACCGTCGGAGAACCGAACGAGAGGAGTTCCCATGTCCGTCATCACCGTCGACACCGAAGCAGTAGGTGCCGCCCAAGGAGCCGCACTGGCCACGATGGAGCGTCTGCAGACCGAGTCTGCGACGCTCATGTCCCAGCTGACGCAGCTGCAGGCATCGTGGGTCGGCACCGCCTCAGCCGCGTTCCAGTCATGCGCTGAAGAGTGGCGAGGAGCCCAGCTGCACGTCGAGCAGGTGCTCGAGTCCATCGGGCACTCGCTGGGCAGTGCGGCGACGCAGTACGCGGATGCCGATCAGTACTCGGCGAGCCTGTTCCGCTGACTCACGGGTTCGACCGCCCGCGAACGCAGAAACGCCCCGACCGAGGTCGGGGCGTTTCTGTTCAGCAGTGATGGATCAGAAGTCCATGCCACCAGACGGGTCACCCATCGGGGCCGGAGCCTTCTCGGGCTTGTCAGCCACGACGACCTCGGTGGTGAGGAAGAGAGCCGCGATCGATGCTGCGTTCTGCAGCGCCGAGCGGGTCACCTTCGCCGGGTCGATGATGCCCGCTGCGAACATGTCGACGTACTCACCGGTAGCCGCGTTGAGGCCCTGACCCGAGGGAAGCTCGGAGACCTTGTTCGCGACCACACCCGGCTCGAGGCCGGCGTTCAGGGCGATCTGCTTCAGCGGAGCCTCGATCGCGACGCGAACGATGTTCGCACCGGTCGCCTCGTCGCCCGAGAGCGAGAGAGCGTCGAGAGCCTTGGTGCCGGACTGGATCAGCGCGACGCCACCACCGGGGACGATGCCCTCCTCGACGGCTGCCTTCGCGTTGCGGACGGCGTCCTCGATGCGGTGCTTGCGCTCCTTGAGCTCGACCTCGGTTGCCGCGCCCGCCTTGATGACGGCGACGCCACCTGCAAGCTTGGCGAGGCGCTCCTGCAGCTTCTCGCGGTCGTAGTCGCTGTCGGTGTTCTCGATCTCGCGACGGATCTGCGTGACGCGACCCTCGATCTGGTCTGCCTCTCCGGCACCCTCGACGATCGTGGTCTCGTCCTTGGTGACGATGACCTTGCGAGCGCGACCCAGCAGGTCGAGCGTGGCGTTCTCGAGCTTCAGGCCGACCTCTTCGGTGATGACCTGACCACCGGTGAGGATCGCGATGTCCTGCAGCTGCGCCTTGCGGCGGTCGCCGAAGCCGGGTGCCTTGACGGCGACCGACTTGAAGATGCCCTTGAGCTTGTTGAGCACGAGAGTCGCGAGAGCCTCGCCCTCGACGTCCTCGGCGATGATGACGAGCTCCTTGCCGTCCTGGATCACCTTGTCGACGATGGGCAGAAGGTCCTTGATGTTCGAGATCTTCTGGTTCGCGATGAGGATGTAGGCGTCTTCGAAGACAGCCTCCTGGCGCTCCGGGTCCGTCACGAAGTACGGGTTCAGGTAGCCCTTGTCGAACCGCATGCCCTCGGTGAGCTCGAGCTCGGTGCCGAAGGTCTGCGACTCCTCGACGGTGACGACGCCCTCCTTGCCGACCTTGTCGATCGCCTCGGCGATGAGCTCGCCGATGGCGGGGTCAGCAGCCGAGATCGAAGCGGTCGCAGCGATCTGCTCCTTGGAGTCGATCTCCTTCGCGCTGGCGAGGAGCTCCTCGGTGATGGCCGCGACGGCCTTCTCGATGCCGCGCTTCAGCGAGATCGGGTCTGCGCCGGCTGCGACGTTGCGCAGACCCTCGCGGACCAGAGCCTGGGCGAGCACCGTGGCGGTGGTGGTTCCGTCACCGGCGACGTCGTCGGTCTTCTTGGCGACCTCCTTGACGAGCTCCGCACCGATCTTCTCGTACGGGTCGTCGAGCTCGATCTCCTTGGCGATGGAGACGCCGTCGTTCGTGATCGTGGGGGCGCCCCACTTCTTCTCCAGCACGACGTTGCGACCGCGCGGGCCGAGCGTCACCTTGACGGCGTCGGCGAGAATGTTGAGGCCGCGCTCGAGGCCGCGGCGGGCCTCCTCATCGAAAGCGATGATCTTTGCCATGAGTTTTGTCGTCCCTCCTGGACGTAGACGTTGGGTTTAGCACTCAGAGTGAGAGAGTGCTAACGCCATTCTGGCACTCGACCCCATCGAGTGCAAGCTGCGGGGAGGGACCGCGCGGCGCTCTACGGGGCAGGGGTGTCTGCGGGAGTCTCGGGAGCGGTGGTCGCGCGATCGAGTCCGATGACCACCGTGAGCTGCTTCGCGCCGGTGTCGTTCAGATCGGTGTAGAAATCGCTCTGCTCCACCTGCGCTCCGCCGATGAGGTTCGCGAGGCCGATGGCCGCGAGCTCGTCCTCGTCGGCGACGTAGTAAACCGTCGTCGTCGAGAAGTCCTGGCTCGCACTGTCGGTCGCGAACACGACGTCCGCTGCCCAGCCGTTGTTGATCAGGACGTCGCGCATCTGCTCGTCGAGCCCCTCGTCCGGGGATGCGTTGAGGATCATCACCGAGTAGGTGACGTCGACGACTCCGGTCTCGACGGGTGCAGGACTGGCCGTGGGGACGGCCTCCGGGAAGAGGCTGATACGCCCCATCACCACCAGCGAGCCGAAGATGCCGCCGATGATGAGCACCAGAGCGGCCACGAAAGACCAGAGGAGCACGACCCAGCCGTTCATCCCCGGGGCTTCGGCGCGATGCGCTCCGACGCGTCCGGATGATCGGGGGACGTCGTCGAATCGATCTCGGCTGGGCTTTGACACCCCTCGATGCTAACGGCACCGACCTCTGTATCCGCATCGAGCGCCGTCGGCGCGTGGCGGACGCGCGAGTCAGCCGACGAAACCGGGCGTGCGAGCGGCTCTCTGGAATGATCTCGAGTCGCGGATGCGCCGCAGCCGACGCACCAGCATCGGGTCGTACTCGAGGGCGGCCTCCGACTCGATCAGACGTCCGAGGAGCTGGTAGTAGCGCGCGGCGCTCATACCCAGCTGGGCGCGGATGGTCTCCTCTTTCGCGCCGCCGTGGCGCGGCCACGCGGTCTCCAGCGCGAGGATCGCACGATCGCGCTCGCTCAGCTCTCCCAGCATGAGATCAGATTAGGTCGCCGCCCCGCCGATTCCGGCACGCCACTCCCACCATCGCCCGAGTGGGTCGGCGGCTGCGCGCACCTGCCCGTCGAGCGCCACGACGAAACCGGGCCACTCCGCGGCGACGACGGGCGGATCCCAGGCGTCGAGGAGCGCGGGAGGGTCGATGGTCAGCCAGCGCGCGCCGAGTCCGCGGATGCGGTCGACGAGGGCTTCACGGGCCTCCCGGGGAATGTGCACCAGCACGCCGGGAGTCGTGACGACGAGGGCGGCGTCGCGGGGCGCCTCGGCGGCGAGCTCGTCGATCTGCTCGAGCGCGTCGCCTGCGACGAGGTGGGGAGGGGCGGATGCCGCGATGTCGAGCGCCGCCGACACCCGTTGCTCGCGCCCCTCCTCCCCCGGCCACACCAGACCCAGCAGCCAGCGCCGGTCACGCTCGTCTCGCGCGTCGAGCGGCGCGAGGTCGATGCCGGCTCGCCACACCACATCGGGCATCCGCATCGGCGGAAGGGCTCCGTCGACACGGCTCTCGAGGATCACGGTGGAGGGGCCGTCCGCGGGGTCGAGCGACGCGCGCAGCCGCCCGTCCGCGCCCACGAAGCGATACGAGTACCTGTCCGGATAGAGGCACAGTCCTGCGGAGGCTCCGACCTCGAGCAGCGCGATCGGGCCGTCGATCTCCGACAGCGCGGGCAGAAGCGGCGCGAGACGCAGAGGTTCGTTCGTCTGCAGGCGCCGGCCGCTGCACTCGGCCACGATCTCATCGGCGCGCGCGATCACGAACGACCGCCAGGCGCCGTAGCCGACGAGGCCGGCGCCCAGCATCCGTGTCACCGCGAACACGAGCGGGGGCTGCCGTCTGTTCTCCGGAATCCGCGCGAGCACGCCCTGGACCTCGGAGTCGGCGGCGACACCGTCGGCCCACTCGACATACAGGTCGCTGCGCCCCGGCGCCTCCTGCTCGGCGAAACGCGCGTAGCGCTGCTGCACGGCATCCGTCATGGATCCATTGTCTCGTGGCGCCGAGCGCCTCTGAACGCGAGAGAATGGATCAGACCCCCAGGAGGACCGATGTCGTACAGCGTGGACAAGACCGAAGAAGAGTGGCGCGAGGAGCTCGGCGAGGAGCAGTACGCCGTGCTGCGCGAAGCCGCCACCGAGCGCGCCTGGACGGGCGAGCTTCTCGACGAGGGCCGAGCGGGCCTCTACACCTGCGGCGCCTGCGGTGCCGAGCTGTTCAAGAGCGGCACGAAGTTCGACTCCGGATGCGGCTGGCCGAGCTTCTACGAGTCGATCCGCCCCGACGCGGTGCAGCTCACCGAGGACACGACGCTCGGCATGGTGCGCACCGAGGTGCGCTGCGCGAACTGCGGCTCTCACCTGGGCCACGTCTTCCCCGACGGATTCGGCACGCCCACCGGCGACCGCTACTGCATGAACTCGATCGCCCTGAACTTCACACCCGAAGAGTCGTGAACGCCCTCGAGGCGGTCCGCGCACGGCAGTCCTGGTCGAAGGTGACCGACGACGCGCCGTCGCGCGATGAGCTGCTGACGCTCGTCGCCGCAGCGGGTCGTGTGGCCGATCATTCGTCGCTGCGCCCGTGGCGTCTCATCGAGCTCCGCGGGTCCGACCGCGAGGTGCTCGGCGCAGCGATCGCGAAGGCGGAGGGTGACAAGTCCCCGTCGACCAAGCCTCTTCGCGCTCCGCTGCTGATCGCCGTGGTCGCCAGCTATCGCAAGAGCGACAAGGTTCCCCGGTGGGAGCAGGAGGCGGTCGCGTCAGGCGTCGCCCACATGCTCAGCCTGCTGCTCGACGAGGCCGGCTGGGGTGTGCTGTGGCGCACCGGTCGGTACACGCGCTCGAAGGCCATCGCGAAGGCTCACGGCATCGGCAAGAACGAAGAGCTGCTCGGCTGGCTGTATGTCGGCGGCAAGCCGCAGGGCAAGAAGCCGGGACGCCGCAAGCCGGTCGACGCCCGGGCACTCGTGACGCGGATGCCGCAGCCGAAGAAGAAGTAGGGCGCTCAGCTGCGTCGGCGACGCGGGAGTGCGACGACCACGGATGCCACGGCGACGATCACCATGCCGACGATCTGCCAGAGCGCCGGCCCCGCGGCCGCGGGCCAGATGAGGTCGATGATCACCGACGTGGCGAGCTGACCGAGCACCGAGCCGAGGCCCATCAGCAGCACGCCGGTATGCGCGACGATGAAGGCGCCGAGCAGGATGTACGCCGCGCCGAGGAATCCTCCGAGGTACAGCCACGGCTCGGTCGGCAGCGCATCGGGCACTCCTCGCACGGCGATGCTGATGCCCGCGGCGGCCAGCAGCGCGACGGTGCCGGCGATGAAGCTCATGAAGGTGGCCGCGAGGGGCGACCTCACGCGCTGAGCCAGCCTGCCGTTGGTCGCCGCCTGCCAGGCGATGCCGACACCCGCGGCGAACGGCAGCAGCAGCATCCAGAGCGGGGCGGTGGCCAGCACGTCCCCGCTCAGGGAGATGCCCACTGCGGCGAGCGCGAACGCGCCGCCCAGCACGCGTCCCGGCGTGATCGCGACCACTCCCGCCGGGCCGAACCCGATCCTGTCGAGGACGAGGCCGTGCAGCGTCTGTCCCGCCACCACGCCGACCGTGAACAGCGAGACGCCGAGCACGCCGGCGGTGATCCCCTGGGTCGATACGGTGAGTGCGCCGCAGGCGCCGCCGAGCAGCATCCAGAACGGGATGGTCCGATCGCGGATGCCGCCGCGCAGTCGTCCGACGCCTCGACGAGCCGAGGGAAGGCAGACGATCACGATCGCCAGGGCCGCGAGTCCCACGGAGAACGAGATGAGACCGGCCGCGATGCCGTTGTCGATCTCGACGCCCAGCACCCCGTTGATCCGCGCCTGGACAGCCGTCATGACGCCGATCGCGACCGCTCCGCCGAGCGCGAGGGGCGGGGAGAGACGACGAACCTGGGTCACCCGTCGACCCTAGCCGAGCGAGGATCCTCCTCCCGCAGCGTGCACGATGTCCGTGGCCGGGCGTACCCTGACGGCATGTGCGCGAGCTACGGACTTGACCCCCGGTTCACCGACACCGAACTCCTCGCAGCGGCCGACGAGGCCGTGCTCGACGGGCTCCGGGAGTGGGCTGAGCAGAATGCCCGCGAGACCGTTCGCCCCACCGGCAAGAACCTCCGCAATCTCAATCCGATCGTGGTCCAGCCCGACACCGCTCCGACGCTCGAGCCGGCGTGGTGGGGATTCCTCATCAACGGGGAGCCGTCGAAGTTCCCGTCGATCAACACCCGCTCCGAGCGGCTGCAGGAGCGCCCCGGCGGATTGAAGAGTCGCGCGCTCGTCCCTGCGACCAGCTGGTACGAGATGAAGAAGCCCGAGCGCGTGTGGCACGAGTTCCTCGTCGACGAGGGGGCCCTCTTCGGGATGGCGGCGGTCACCCAGAGAGGTCGCACCGCCGACGGCGAGTCCTTCACCTGCTACTCGATCGTGATGCGCCCCGCTCCTCCGCACCTCGCGGACGTGCACGACCGGATGCCGCTGCTGATCCCCGCGTCCCTGAGTGAGGAGTGGCTCACCGCCGAGCCCACGAAGGACATCATCGACGAGGCGCTGCTCGCCGCTGCGACGCTCGACGAGCGCGTGCACGCCGCGCCGCGCGCGAGCGACAAGGGCGCGGATCGGCTGTTCTGAGCTCATGGATTCGACGGATCTCGTCGCCACCGCGGCGGAGCGTGCAGAGGAGCTGCCGGGCGCGGCGCGGGAGAACCCGTTCGGTCCCGAGTGGGACGTGTACAAGGTGCGCGGACGCGTGTTCCTGCTGATCCCTCTCGACCAGACCGGGAGGGTCACGCTCAAGTCGCATCCCGACGACTCGGTCGCATTGCGCGAGACCTTCGCCGACATCGTCCCGGGGTACCACATGAACAAGAAGCACTGGATCACCCTGATGCCGGGGCCGTCACTCGACGAGGAACTCGTGTCCGAGCTGGTCACGGAGTCGTACCGTCTGGTGGTCGAGAAGCTCCCACGCGCCCAGCGGCCCGTGGATCCCGACCTGTTCGGGCGCCCCTCGTCCTGACGATTCCGCACCGGCCATCCACCGTGAGGATGACCCGCTGCCTCCGGGGAACGGTACCCAGGGAGGACGCGCGGGCTGCGGCGCCGTCGATAGCGTCGTAGACATGATCACAGCAGAAGGCCTCACGAAGAGATTCGGAGACAAGACAGCCGTCCAGGACGTGTCGTTCACGGTCAAGCCGGGCACGGTCACCGGGTTCCTCGGTCCGAACGGCGCGGGAAAATCCACCACGATGCGCATGATCGTCGGCCTCGACCGGCCGACGTCCGGCATCGCGACCGTCGCCGGCCGGGAGTACCGGAAGCTTCGCGCCCCGCTCACCGAGGTGGGGGTGCTTCTCGACGCGAAGGCGGTGCACACCGGCCGCACCGCTCGCAATCATCTGCGTGCGATGGCGGCGACCCACGGCATCCCCGCGTCGCGCGTCGACGAGGTCATCGACCTGGCGGGCATCGCGCCCGTCGCCCGCAAGCGCGCCGGGAAGTTCTCGCTCGGCATGGGGCAGCGGCTCGGAATCGCCTCGGCCCTGCTCGGGGATCCGCACACGCTGATCCTCGATGAGCCTGTCAACGGCCTCGACCCCGAGGGGGTGCGATGGGTGCGCCAGTTCGTGCGCCACGCGGCGTCCGAGGGACGCACGGTCCTGCTGTCCAGCCACCTGATGAGCGAGATGGCGCAGACCGCCGATCACGTGATCGTGATGGGCCGAGGCAGAGTGCTCGCCGACGCTCCGCTCGAAGAACTCGTCCGCGCCTGGACGACGAACACCGTGCGCGTCCGCACGCCCCGCGCTGCGGATCTGGCCACAGCGGTCGGCGGCCCGTCGGTCGAGATCGTGAGCTCGGCTCCCGATCTTCTCGACATCGTCGGCCTGCCGGCCTCCCGCATCGGCGACCTCGCCGCTCGCCACGGCATCCCCCTGCACGAGCTCACCCCGACCACCGGGTCGCTCGAAGACGCCTATCTGGCGCTCACCGGCGACTCGGTCGAGTACCGCACGAAGGAGATCTCATGACCGTCCAGGCTCCTGCCCGCACGCGCCAGCACGTCGACACCGGACACCGCCTCACGTTCGTCCGCGCGATCCGCGGCGAGTGGATCAAGCTCTCCACGCTTCGCTCCACCTGGTGGTCCATCGGCATCGCCGCAGTGCTCACCGTCGGCATCGCGGTGCTCATCGCTCAGGCGATCGACCTGCCGGGCTTCGACCCCATTCAGGCCGTGGTCATGCCGATCCAGTTCACGATGCTGCTCGCGGGCATCCTCGGTGCGATCTCCGTGACGGGTGAGTACTCGACCGGAATGATCCGCTCGACGCTGGCAGCCAACCCAAAGCGCGGCTCCGTGCTCGCCGCCAAGGCCGTCGTGATCGCGGTCTTCCTGTTCGTGTCGTCTCTGGTGATCTTCTCAGCCGCAGCTGTCGCCGTCTCCGCGGTCGTCGCGTCGCGCGATCAGAGCATCGACTGGTCCGATCCGGCGGCATCGCTCCTTCCGATCGTCGTGTCGTCGCTTGCCATGTCCGTCTTCGCTCTCATCGGCGTCGCATTCGGCTTCATCCTGCGCTCGGGCGCCGGAGCCATCGCCGCTACCGTCGGCCTGCTGTTCGTCCTGCCGATCGTCGCGAGCTTCTTCACGATCGCCGGCGACGCGTGGACGTGGCTCCTCGAGACCGCGAACTACCTGCCGGTCGCCGCCGCTCAGAGTGCGATCCTTCCCGAGGGAGCCGCCCTCGAGGGCCCGGTCGCGTATCTCACGCTGGCCGGCTGGGTGGCTGCGGGCATACTCGCCGCGTGGGGCGTGCTCCGCACCCGCGACGCGTGACCGAGAGCCGACCGATGACCGATCCGCGTAGAGTCGGCCGGTGACCACCCCGATCAGCCGCAGCACCTCAGTCCGCGAGGACGAGGGGCTGCGGCTGCCGCGTCCCCCCGGCGTCCTGCGCCGTTTCTGGGCGCGGCATCCGGTGGTCGCCGACGTCGTCATCACGATCCTGTGCCTGCTCCTCTCGCTCGTTCCCGCTGGTGCGATCACCCGCGATCTTCCGATGCCCCTCGCTATCGGCGTGGCGATCCTGGTCCCCGCCGCCGTGCTCGGCACGTGCGCGACTCTGCTCTGGCGGCGCAGGCACCCGCTGGTGCCGTTCGTGGCATCTTTCGCACTCGAAGCCCTGTTCCTCTTCGCGCTTCAGCCGATCGGCGCTCCTGTCCTGCTGGTCAGCTGCTACTCGCTCGCCGTGTACCGCTCGTCGCGGGCGGCGTGGACCGGCTTCGGCATCGCGATCGCATCGCTCGCGGCGCTCGCCGGTGCGCTCACCCTCACCGGCGTCATCACTCTGCAGATCGCCGCGAACGCCGTCGTGATGTCGCTGGTCCTCGGACTCATCGGCACTTTGATCGGTGTGAATGTCGGAGGACGCAAACGCTACCTGGCTGCGGTGATCGACCGCTCCCGCCAGCTGCTCGTGGAACGCGATCAGCAGGCCCAGCTGGCCGCAGCAGGCGAACGCGCCCGCATCGCCCGCGAGATGCACGACATCGTCTCGCACTCGCTCACGGTGATCGTCGCCCTGTCCGAGGGCGCAGCCGCGACACCGGATCCCGTGCAGGCGCGAACGGCGGCGTCCTCCGCCGCCGAGACGGCTCGCAGCGCGCTCACCGAGATGCGCGCGATGCTCGGAGTCCTCCGCGCCGATGATTCGCCACTCCCCCTGGCACCTCTCGAGCCGACGCCACCGCAGGAGACGGTCGCAGTGGCGCAGCGCGCCGGTTTTCCGGTGACGCTCTCCGTCACAGGCACCGCCTCGATCTCCACCGCTCTGTCGCATGCGCTCGGCCGCATCGTGCAGGAAGGCGTCACGAACGCCATGAGGCACGCGCCGATGGCGACGTCGATCGAGGTCAGGCTGATCTACGCCTCGGATTCGGTGATCGTCGAGATCCTCAACGACGGCGTCTCCGGCCCTGTCGGCACGACCGGGTTCGGCCTGCGCGGGCTCGTGGAACGTGCCGCGCATTCGGGCGGCACGATCACCTCTGAACCCGTCGAACGCGGTCGGTGGATGCTGCGCGCCGAGCTGCCTGTGTCGCCCGCCGATCCTGCTGACCTCGAACCGAAGGATGCACCATGACCGAGCCGATCAGGCTTCTCCTCGTCGACGACCAGGCTCTCATCCGCGTCGGCTTCCGGATGGTGCTCGACGCCGAGGCCGACATGGTCGTGGTCGGCGAGGCCGCGGACGGGCATGACGCGATCCTCCAGGCGTCCGGACTCCGTCCCGACCTCGTGCTGATGGACATCCGGATGCCGGGGCTCGACGGGATCGCGGCGACCGAGGCCATCGTCCGCGAGAATCCGGACACCCGTGTTTTGGTGCTCACGACCTTCGATCTCGACGAGTACGCCTTCGGCGCAATTCGCGCCGGCGCGAGCGGATTCCTCCTGAAGGACGCGCAGAGGCACGAGATGATCTCGGCGATCCGAGCCATCCACCGCGGTGACGCGGCCCTCTCACCGCGGGTCACGCGGATGCTGCTGGAGCATGTGACCCCGACGCTCGGCGCGACACCTGCAGCGTCCGCCACTGCGACCGAGGACCTGACGGCAGACCTCACCGACCGCGAGCGCGACGTCTTCGTCGAGATCGCGCGCGGCCTCACGAACGCGGAGATCGCTCAGGCGCTGTTCGTCAGCGAATCCACCGTGAAGACGCATGTCGGCAGGATCCTGTCGAAGCTGGGATCCCGCGACCGCATCCACCTGGTCATCCTGGCTCACAGGATGGGTCTGGTCGACGGCGGCCTGTCCTCGGGCTCTTAGCAAGGGCGGAGGACAGGCCGACAGCCTCAGGCCTTCGCCGGTGTCCACTCGGAGACGCGGTTCAGCGTCTCGATCTCGTCCTCGCGCAGTTCCAATCGCGCTCCGGCGAGAAGGTCAGGAACCTGCTCGACCGTCCGAGCACTCGCGATCGGGGCGGCGACCGTCGGCTGAGCACGCAGCCACGCCAACGAGGTCGCCGCGATCGAGGCGCCGTGGGCGTCGCCGATCTCCTCGAGAGCGTCGATGATGCGCAGCCCCGCCTCCGTCGCGTATTTGGCCGCACCGGAGGCGCGCGGCGAGGTCTGACCCTCGACGGCCGTCGAACGGTACTTGCCGGTGAGGAATCCGCTCGCGAGCGAGTAGTAGGGCACCAGGCTCAGACCGAACTCCTGCGCCACCGGGATGATCGTCTCCTCGACGTCGTTGCGGTGAACGAGGTTGTAGTGGGGCTGCACGGCGACGGGCGACGCCGATCCCGTGCGACGGGCGATCTCCACCCACTCACGGATGCGCTGCGCGGTGTAGTTCGACACCGCGACGTTGCGTACGAGGCCGTCTGAGACGAGCTCGCCGAATGCGGTGACCGTCTCCTCCAGCGGCACGGTCTCATCGTCGAAGTGCGCGTAGTAGAGATCGATGGCGTCGACGCCCAGTCGGGCGAGCGATGCCTCGGCGGCCCTGCGCACGTTCGACGCCGACAGCCCGGAGAACTCCGGGTGCTGGCTTACCTTGGTCGCCACGATGACGCCTTCGGGCTTGCGTGACGCGAGCCACTCACCGATGATCGTCTCGCTCTCGCCGCCCGAGTTGCCCGGCACCCACGAGCTGTACCCGTCTGCGGTGTCGATGAAATCGCCACCACCCGCCACGAAGGCGTCGAGCACGGCGAAGGAGGCATCACGGTCGGCTGTCCAGCCGAACACGTTGCCTCCGAGCGAGAGCGGGAAGACGTCTAGGTCACTGTTTCCGATACGAGTCATACCCGGGAGAACGTGTGCTCTGCTCGCACTATTTCCCGTGTGACGATCTGTGTCGTCGAGGGAGGCGCGGATGCGATCCGCTGGACGGTGCCGACTACAGGACTCGAACCTGCAACCCCCGTATTACAAGTACGGTGCGCTACCAATTGCGCCAAGTCGGCGGACACCACCCAGCTTAGCGATGGGCGGCGGGCACCGACGAACTACGGTGCCGGGGTCTCCGAGGGTGCGGGCTCCGTGGTCTCGGTCGGCGCGGGAGTCGGAGTCTCGGTGGCGTAGTACGCGTCGCTCGCGACCGTGAGCACGAACTGCGAGAACTCGCTCGGGTCGTCGAGGGCGCCGACGTAGGCCTCGCCGTTCACGACGATCATGGGCGCGGCAGTGAGCACGAGGTCGTCCGACCCGACGAGCGGGCCCTCCAGCGCACGGGACGTGGCTTCCTTCGCCCAGGTGACGTAGTCCTGATCCTCGATGCACGACCGGACGCTCTTGACGTTGTCCGAGCCGACCGCGCCGGCGATGTCGGCCAGCTGAGAATCGGAGAAGCCGTCGGTGTTCACCTCGGGCTGGTCATCGAGCAGATCGTGGTTGAACGCGTAGAACTGTGCCGGCGAGTGCGTCGCGACACAGGCCGCGGCCGCCGCCGAACGCAGGGAGTACTTGGTGCCGTTCGAGCTCGCGGTGAGCAGCGCGACCGGGTGGTAGGTGACCGTCGCCGCACCCTCCGAGATCCAGTTGACGAGCTGGCGCGCGTTGGCGCGCTCGAATTCACCGGCATCCGGCGACAGGTAGTCGACGTAGATGTGGATGTCGACCGTGCTCGACGTGGTGGGCTCCGGGGTCGGCGTCGTCTCGCCACCCGCCTCGGTCTCCTCCGGGCTCGGAGGCGCGACCGTCTCGTCGGACATCGCGGACGCGCTGATGTCGGAGACGAGGATGCCGTCGTCGTTCATCCCGCCCGGGGTGAGCTGCGGCTTCGAGACCTGTGCAAAGACGGCGAGCGTGATCGCGGTGCCGATGGCGCCGACGGCGACGACGGCGATCGCCCCGAGGATGATTCGTCGCATCACGCGCGCCCTCGACTGCTGGGCATGCACCTTCTGTGCCTTCTCCCGCACGACCTCACGCGAATTGCGAGGGCTGGGGACGTTCGGCGTCTCGTCGCTCGACATCGTTCCTCTAGACAGTCTCAGGGGGGCAGGGTGGCCCCGGACGCCACTCGGGCGGCGAACGCCGCGTTAAGCGGCCGAGATCGATGTTAACCAGCCAGGCTGAGAAATACCCAGATGCACGGGCATCTGCCATACTGATCCCGACCCGATGAGGGGTCACGGCGGATCGCTCCGCCGCTCTATCACTACGGATCGTCCGGCACGTACCTGCCGGTGAAGGAGAAACACAATGGCATCTGTGACTTTCGACGAGGCCACCCGCCTCTACCCCGGCGGAACCCGCCCGGCTGTCGACAAGCTCAACCTCGAGGTCGCTGACGGCGAGTTCCTCGTTCTCGTCGGCCCGTCCGGCTGCGGAAAGTCCACCTCGCTGCGTATGCTCGCCGGCCTCGAAGAGGTCAACGCCGGCCGCATCCTCATCGGCGACCGCGACGTCACCGACGTGCCGCCGAAGGACCGCGACATCGCGATGGTGTTCCAGAACTACGCGCTGTACCCGCACATGACGGTCGCCGAGAACATGGGCTTCGCGCTCAAGATCGCCGGCGTCGGCAAGGAAGAGCGCGCCAGCCGCGTGCTCGAGGCCGCGAAGCTGCTCGACCTCGAGGAGTACCTGACCCGCAAGCCGAAGGCCCTCTCGGGTGGTCAGCGTCAGCGTGTCGCGATGGGTCGCGCGATCGTCCGTCAGCCCCAGGTCTTCCTCATGGACGAGCCGCTGTCGAACCTCGACGCCAAGCTCCGCGTCCAGACGCGCACGCAGATCGCGTCGCTGCAGCGCCGCCTCGGCGTCACCACGGTCTACGTCACGCACGACCAGACCGAGGCTCTGACCATGGGCGACCGCATCGCCGTGCTGAAGGACGGACTCCTCCAGCAGGTCGGTTCGCCGCGTGACCTGTACGAGAAGCCCGAGAACGTCTTCGTCGCCGGCTTCATCGGCTCGCCCGCGATGAACCTGTTCAGCGCAGACCTGGCAGACGGCGGCGTGCGCTTCGGCACCGAGGTCGTCCCGCTCGACCGCGACACCGTGGGCCGCGCCAACGGTTCGCAGGTCACCGTCGGCGTCCGCCCGGAGGACATCACCGTCGGGCCCGCCGACGGCAAGGGCCTCTCGGTCGTCGTCGACCTCGTCGAGGAGCTCGGCGCTGACGGTTACCTCTACGGTCACACCGAGATCAACGGCAAGCGCGCCGACCTGGTCGCACGTGTCGACGGTCGCAGCCACCCCAACGCCGGTGAGACCGTCACCCTCGCGGCGAACGCGGGCCACGTGCACGCGTTCGACATCGAGTCGGGCGTTCGTCTGAACGACAAGCCGATCGTCTCCGCCTGATCGGACCCACTGACGCGGCGCGGGCTGACTTCGGTCGCCCGCGCCGCTTCTTTCTTTTCCGCCCCGACCCACTGGAGAGACATGCAGGATGCGCTGCGGATCACGGCGAGCTCGATCGACCCGGCCCTGCTCGCCCTCCCCTGGTCGACCCCCCTCGGCAAGTGGCCGTCCGAGCAGATCGTGTCGCTTCCCAAGGGGCTGTCACGGCATCTGGTGCGCTTCGCCGACCTCTCGGGCAAGGTCGTCGCGGTCAAAGAGACGACCGATGAGATGGCGAGGCGCGAGTACGAGATGCTCGGCAACCTGGCCAGGCTCGATGTGCCCTGCGTCGACCGCGTCGCCGTGATCGCGGGGCGATCGGATGCCGCCGGCGAGCCGCTCCCCGCCGCGCTCGTCACCTCGCACCTGCGCTTCTCCATGCCGTATCGCGCCCTCTTCACCCGGGTGCTGCGCCCCGACACGGCGAATCGCCTGGTCGACGCCCTCGCGGTGCTCCTGGTGCGCTTGCACAACGTCGGCTTCTACTGGGGCGACGTCTCGCTCTCGAACACGCTCTTCCGCCGGGACGCCGGCGCTTTCGCGGCCTACCTCGTCGACGCCGAGACCGGTGAACTGCACGAGGAGGGACTCACCGACGGGCAGCGCCTCTACGACCTCGACCTCGCCCGCACCAACATCGCCGGGGAGATCATGGACCTCGCGGCCGGCGGACGGCTCGAGCACGGCGTCGACGCGGTCGCGATCGCCGACGGCATCGTCTCGTCGTACCACTCGCTGTGGGCGGAGCTGACGGTGCAGGAGTCCTTCGCCGCGGCGGAGACCTGGCGCATCACGGAGCGCGTCGAACGCCTCAACGCCCTCGGATTCGACATCGACGAGATGTCGATGTCGACGACCTCCGACGGCACGGTCGTCGAGATCCAGCCGAAGGTGGTGGATGCCGGACACCACCAGCGCCGCCTGATCCGCCTCACGGGCCTGGACGTCGAGGAGAACCAGGCCCGCCGCCTGCTCAACGATCTCGACGAGTTCCGTGCCCGTTCGACCAAGCAGTGGGTCGACGAGGAGATGTACGCGCACGAATGGCTGACCCGCGTGTTCGAGCCCGTTGTGCGTGCGATCCCCTGGGAGCTGCGCGCCAAGCTCGAACCCGCAGAGGTGTTCCACCAGGTGCTCGAGCACCGGTGGTATCTCTCTCAGGCGCAGGGACGCTCAGTCCCGCTCGCCGAGGTCCTCACGAGCTACATCAACGAGGTGCTGCGCCACCGCCGCGACGAGGCGACCATCATGGGCCCGCCCACCGAGACGATGAGCCTGCCCGTCATCACAGGCACGCACTCCGTCGCCGATGACGACGACGAGGTCGACTGGCGCGACCTCGTCTGAGGTCAGTACCCGACCGTGAAGCGTCCGCGACGGTGCACCGGGCGCTCGATCTCGTCGACCACCGCGACCGCGAAGTCCGCCCCCGAGATGAAGGACTTGCCCTCGGCGTCACGCACGAGCACATCTCCACCATCGCGATAGTGACCGGTGCGCTCACCCTCGGCCCAGGGTCCGAAGACCTCGGCCGGGTGGATGAAGAACCAGTCCAGCGACCGGTCCGTGCTCTGGAGCAGTGCGAGCGAGTCGATGCCGACCTGTGCCTCGTGCTTGTACTCCTCAGGGAAGTCGAGGTCGAAGAGGCGCGGGCCATCCGGGGCGACCAGGCTTCCACCGGCGCCGCCGACCACGCCGAGACGGGTGCTCGTATCGGCGAGCTCCGCGATGACGTTCGTCAGCGCCTCGAGCACGCGGTCCGCCATGTCGCCACGCGGCGAGAGGGCCGAGACGACGGCATCCGCTCCGTCGAAGGCGTTCGCGAGCGACGAGGCGTCCAGCGCCGAGCCCTGCACGTACGAGGCGCCGTCGACAGCATCGGTCGGCGTGCTGCGTGAGATCGCGATCACGTCATGGCCGCGGCTCACCGCCTCGGACACGATGTGGCGTCCGGCGTAGCCGGTTCCTCCGAGCACGACGATCCGAGCCATGACTTCTCCCCTACTTCTTCGCGTTGCGGATGGACGACACCTGGTAGAGCGCGACCGAGGTCGCGATGCCGGCGTTGAGCGATTCGGTCACAGCCGAGATCGGGATCGACACGATCTGATCGCAGGTCTCGGCGACCAGACGCGAGAGGCCCTTGCCCTCTGAACCGGTCACGATCACGACGGGGCGGTCGGCCAGCTGCAGCTCGGGCAGCAGGACGTCGCCGTCGCCGTCGAGGCCGAGCACGAAGACGCCCTGCTTCTTGAACTCCTTGAGCTGCGTGGTGAGGTTGGTCGCCAGCGCGACCGGCACGCGTGCCGCAGCACCGGCACTCGTCTTCCAGGCTGCCGAGTTCACACCGGCCGAACGACGCTGCGGCAGGATGATGCCGTGTCCGCCGAACGCACCGGTCGAGCGGATGATCGCGCCGAGGTTGCGGGGGTCGGTGATGCCGTCGAGGGCGACGAACAGCGGGACCTCGCCCTTGTCGATGACGGCCTCGAGGAGGTCCTGCGGGTGCGCGTACTCGTAGGGCGGCACCTTGACGGCGACGCCCTGGTGGACTCCGTCGAAGCCGGCCATGCGGTCGAGCTCCTGACGCGTGACCTCGAGCACCGGGATTCCGCGGTGGGTGGCGATCGACAGCATCTCCTTGACGCGGTCGTCCATCTCGACGCGCTGCGCGATGTAGAACGCCGACGCGGGGATCTTCGCCCGGAGAGCCTCGAGCACCGAGTTGCGGCCGGTGACGACCTCGACCTCGGTGGTGTTGTCCTTCGCGCGGGCCGAGCGGTTCGGGTTTCCGCCGGACGTCTGACGCTGCCCCGGCTTGCCCTTTCCACCCGATGCCGCATAGCGCTCGGCCGCGGCCTTGCGCTTGCCCGCCGGGTGCCAGGCGCGATCCTCCGCCTTCGGGGTCGGTCCGCGGCCCTCGAGGGACTTGCGTCCGAGTCCGCCGGTGCCCTTGGTGGGGCCCTTCTTCTTGCCGTTGCTTGCGCCGGGGCGCTGTGGCTTAGCCATCGATACTCCAATGAGTTCCGGCCGGAGAGTCCTCCAGCGTGATTCCTGCCGCGGCGATCGCATCACGGATGCGATCGGCCGCCGCCCAGTCCTTGTCAGCGCGCGCCTGCGCGCGCTGGGTGATCATCGTCTGCACGAGCGCGTCGAGAGCAGAGGCCTGCGCATCGCCCGTCGAGGCGACACCCACGCGCTCGAATCCGAGGACGTCGAGCATCGCGAGCACCTCGCTCCTCGCCGTCCCGGCGCCGTCGGCATCACCGGCGTCGAGCGCCGCATTGCCCGCGCGCACGGTGTCGTGCAGGACTCCGAGCGCTTGCGGGATGCCGAGGTCGTCATCCATCGCGGTGGCGAACGCCTCGGGCAGCGACGTGCGCTCCCCCCAGCCGAAAGTCTTCGGAAGCATGCGCTCTGCGCGCTCGACGAACGTGCGGATGCGGCCGAGTGCCGCCTCTGCCTCGGTCCAGGACGACTCCGAGAGGTCGAGGCTCGAGCGATAGTGCGCGGCGGCGAGTGCGTAGCGCACCACCTGCGGATCCCGCTCCGAGAGCACGTCGCTCGCCAGGGTGAAGTTGCCCAGAGACTTCGACATCTTCTGTCCGCCGACCGTCACGAGGCCGTTGTGCACCCAGTAGCGTGCGAAGCCGTCTCCGGCGGCGGTCGACTGGGCGAGCTCGTTCTCATGATGGGGGAAGCGCAGGTCGAGGCCTCCGCCGTGGATGTCGAACTCGGATCCGAGGTAGCGCTTGGACATCGCCGAGCATTCGATGTGCCAGCCGGGGCGACCTGCGCCCCAGGGCGACTGCCACACGGCATCCGCCTGCTCGTCGGGCTTGGCACCCTTCCACAGCGCGAAGTCCTGCGGGTTGCGCTTGCCGCGAGGGTCGGCATCCTCCGCCGCCTCCATCGCGTCGACGGACTGGTTCGTCAGCGACCCGTACTCCGTCCACGAGCGGACGTCGAAGTAGACGTCGCCGGAACCGTCCGGTGCAGGGTACGCGTGGCCGCGCTCGATGAGGATCGCGATCAGCTCCTGCATCTGCGGGACGGACGCCGTCGCGCGCGGCTCATAAGTCGGGGACAGGATGCCGATGCCGGCATACGCTGCGGTGAACTCCTGCTCCATGCGGTACGCGAGCGCCCACCACGGCTCGACGTCCGTCGCGTTGACGAGCACCTTGTCGTCGATGTCGGTGACGTTGCGCACGAACGTGACGCGGCCGTAGCGGTGAGTCAGCCAGCGCCGCAGGAGGTCGAAGCTCAGCGCCGCTCGGACGTGACCGATGTGAGGGCCGGACTGCACGGTGGCTCCACAGACGTACATCGTGATGTTCTCGGGATCGAGAGGCACGAAGTCGCGCAGCTGCTGTGCGCGGGTGTCGTAGAGGCGGAGAGTCACCGCACAAGCTTACCGGGCGGCGCAATCCGAAGACTGGGTGTGCCCCCGGCCCTGCCGCCGCTCAGTCGACCGGGTAGACCTGCCCGGTCTGCACGCCGAGCACGCTCTTCGCGAAGGCCTGCCCCACGCGGTGCGACGACACGGGCACGAAGCCGGGGAACGACGAGTGATACGACGGTGCGTCCGCGAGCACCGACGGGCTCACGGCGTTGATGCGGATGCCGCGGGGCAGCTCGGTCGCCGCGGCGACGACGAAGGACTCGATGGCTCCGTTCGCGAGCGACGCCGCGGCGCCGGTGGCGATCGGCTCGCGCGAGAGGATGCCGGAGGTCAGCGTGATCGAGCCGCCGTCGCGCACATACGACGTGCCGATGCGCACGACGTCGAGCTGCGACAGCACCTTGCCGCGGAAAGCCGCTTCGTAGTCGCTCCGGCTCAGCTCGTCGAGCGAGCGGAAGGGCACCTCTCCCACGGCGACGATCACGGCATCGATCTGTCCGACCGAGGCGAAGAGGTGCTCCACCGACGCCGAGTCGGTGACATCGACGGACGGCTCGCTGCTGCGCGACGCCGAGATGACCTCGTGTCCGGCCAACGCGTCGACGGCCGTGCGGCCGACCTGTCCACTGGCTCCGATGACCAGGATCCTCATGCTGCCTCCTCCGGATCGCGCGACGATCGCACGACGTTCTCCGACAACGAGCGCGGATGCTGAGACATTCCCGCGCAATCCGCGACGCCTGTCAGACCGCATGCACCATCGCGACTGCCGTCACCGCGATCCCCTCGCCTCGCCCGGGAAACCCGAGTCCGTCGGTCGTGGTCGCCGTGACGGAGACCGGCGCGCCACCGAGCGCGGTGGACAGGACCTGCTCCGCCTCCGCGCGTCGCGTGCTGAAGCGCGGTCGATTGCTTTGGAACTGCGCCGAGACATTGCCGATCGCGAAGCCGGCCTCGGCGAGGATCTCCCGGGTGCGGGCGAGGAAGACGTCCGCGTGTGCGCCGGCGTACTCGGGGTGTGCGGTGCCGAAGTGCTCGCCGATGTCTCCGAGCCCTGCAGCGCCGAGCAGCGCGTCCACGATCGCGTGAGCGACGGCGTCGCCGTCGGAGTGCCCGGAGAGCGCCGGCTCCCCCGGCCACTGCAGGCCGGCGAGCCACAGGTTCCCGTCTCCTCCGAATGCATGCACGTCGGTGCCGAGGCCGACCCGGGGTCCCGTCCACGTCGGGGCGAGATCGGGTGCCGGAATGGCGACAGCCGCCAGCAGCTGGCGGGCGCGCTCGAGGTCGGCGGACGTGGTGATCTTGAATCCGCTGGGCGAACCCGGGATCTGACGCACGAGGTGTCCGGCAGCGGCGAACAGCGCCGCATCATCGGTGTACTCGACGTCCGAGCCGCTCGCAGCATCGTAGGCGGCCTCGAGAAGGGCGCGCGGAAACCCCTGCGGCGTCTGCGCTGCCGCGAGCTCGGAGCGATCCACCGGCGCGATGACCGCGTCTCCCTCGACCCGCTTAAGCGTGTCGACCACGGGGAGCGTCGGGATGACCCCTGTCTCGCCGTCGATCGCCCGGGCCACGGCGTCGATCACTTCCGGCGGGGTCAGCGCGCGCGCCGCGTCATGCACGAGAACTCGCGTGACGTCTCCCCACAGGGCCTTCAGACCGGCGGCGACCGACTGCTGTCTGTTTTCTCCGCCCGTCACGACCCTGCCGAGGTCGACGCGATCGCCGGCCGCAGCACGCACCTCGGTCTCCGCGTCGCCCTCGAACCCTGCGGGGGCGACCACGATGACCTGGGCGGGCCCCGCCGCGAAGACGCCGTCGAGCGCGTGGCGGAGGATCGAATGGCTGTCGATGCCGACGAACGCCTTGGGCGCTCCGGCATTCAGTCGCGTGCCGGAGCCGGCGGCGACGACGATGATCGCGGTGTCAGGGACGGGAAGCATGCTCACCAGGTTCACGTTACCGGCGCGCACGAAAAAAGGCGGATGCCGAAGCACCCGCCTTGTCTCGATCCGCTCAGGAAGCGAGGACCTCGTCGAGCAGCGCGCTCGCCTTGTCCTCGTCGGTCTTCTCCGCCAGAGCCAGCTCCGAGATGAGGATCTGACGAGCCTTCGCCAGCATCCGCTTCTCACCGGCCGACAGACCGCGGTCCTGATCCCGACGCCACAGGTCGCGGACGACCTCGCTCACCTTGATCACGTCGCCGGAGGCGAGCTTCTCGAGGTTCGCCTTGTAACGACGAGACCAGTTCGTGGGCTCTTCGGTGAACGGAGCGCGGAGCACCTCGAACACGTTGTCGAGCCCCTCCCGGCCGATGACATCGCGGACCCCGACCAGATCGACGTTCTCCGCAGGCACCTCGATGATGAGGTCCCCCTGGGTCACGTTGAGCTTCAGGTATTTCTTCGCCTCACCCTTGATGATGCGCTCCTTGACCTCGATGATGGTCGCAGCGCCATGGTGCGGATAGACGACAGTTTCGCCAACCTCAAAAAGCATAAAAACTTGTCCTTTCGGCAACCTCAAGGATACCACAGGGGACATGCGCTAAGGTTCGCGCCGCCGCGTCCTCGGGCGGTGCCCCGCATGCGCATAGAATGGGACGCGGATATCCCGTCGTACCTCAGGAGGACCCGTGAAATCGCGCCTTGTTGCGTCTGCCGCCATCAGCGCCCTCGTTCTTCTGGGCGCGACGGGCTGCACGTTCATCTCGCCGCAGGCGACGACGATCGAATACTCCGCCTCCGACGGCGTCAACGTCTCGGACTCCGACGGCCCCATCGACGTGCGCAATGCCTTCATCGTCGCGAACGAAGACGGATCGGTCGGCAACTTCATCGGCGCCGTGGTCAACCCGACCGCCGACAAGGCGACGCTCACGATGACCGTGTCGGGCTCCGATGAGCCGTTCACCGTCTCCGTGCCCGCGGGCAAGACCGTCAGCTTCGGTGCCGACGAGGAACCGCTGCGCATCGACGGACTCGACACCATGCCCGGCGCGACCATCGAGATCCACTTCCAGTCGGGCGACGGTGCCGGCACGAAGACTCAGGTTCCCGTTCTCGACGGCACTCTGCCGTACTACGCCGACCTCGTGCCCACGGAGCAGAAGTCGACACCGACGCCCGAGCCGGCCCCCACGGACACGGCTGCCCCCGCTCCGGCGGAGTGAGCCGGCGCATACGCTGACGAAGAGGCCGACACCCTGCGGGGTGCCGGCCTCTTCTCCGTCATGGGGACGGGCGTGCCGTCCGACGACTGCGTCAGCCCTCGAAGCGGTACCCGAGACCGCGAACCGTGACGAGCATGACGGGCTCCCCCGGGTTCTCCTCGATGCGGGAGCGGATCCGCTTGATGTGCACGTCGAGCGTCTTCGTGTCTCCGAAGTAGTCGCTCCCCCACACGCGGTCGATCAGCTGACCGCGCGTGAGCACTCGACCCGAATTGCGCATCAGCACCTCGAGGAGCTCGAATTCCTTCAGAGGCATGTTGATCTGCTGTCCGGCGACCGAGACGGTGTGGCGATCGATGTCGAGCGAGACGCGTCCCCCGTCGAGCACGCGCTCGTCGAGCTCGCTGTCGGCCTGCACCACGCGACGAAGGACCGCGCGCATCCGGGCGAGCAGCTCGCGGGACGAGTACGGCTTTGTGACGTAGTCGTCGGCGCCGAGCTCGAGTCCGACGACGATGTCCACCTCCGAGTCCTTGGCCGTGACCATGATGATCGGCACCGCCGAGGTCGAGCGGATCTGCCGGCACACCTCGGTGCCCGGCATGCCAGGCAGCATCAGGTCGAGGAGCACGACGTCGGCGCCGCGCTCGCGGAAGGCGGCCAGCGCCCCTGGACCGTCCTCGGCGATCTCGACCTCGTACCCCTCTCGGCGCAGGAGGTAGGCGAGCGGGTCGGCGAGGTCGGGCTCGTCTTCGACGAGAAGGATGCGGGTCATGCGTTCTCTCCGTTTCGGACGCGAGCAGCGGCCTTGGCCGCTTTGCGCTCGCGCTTCTTCTTGTTCTTCTGGTCCTTGTCGATGCTCGGGGGAGCGTCGATCCTCGGAAGCCTGATGGTGAAGGTCGAGCCTCGTCCGGGGCGCGACCAGAGGCGTACTTCGCCGCCGTGGCGCTGTGTCGCATGCTTGACGATCGAGAGTCCGAGCCCCGTTCCGCCGGTGCGGCGGGACCGCGCCTCGTCCGCCCGGTAGAAGCGCTCGAAGATCCGCTCCCGATCCGCCTCCGCGATCCCGATGCCCTGGTCCGAGACCGCCACTTCGACCACCCCTTCATCGGCCTTCACACCGATGCCGACGCGCGATCCCTTCGGGGAGTAGACGATCGCGTTGGCGATGAGGTTGCCGAAGGCCTCGATGAGGATCTGCGAGTCGCCGCGCACCCAGACTCCGCGATCGCCACCGCGGGCGAGTTCGACCCCGGCGGAGTCGGCCTGCACGACGTGCGCCTCGAGCGCGGTGGCGAGAACCTCGTCGATCGAGACGGGCCGCACATCGGACAGCGCATCGTCGGTCTGCAGTCTCGAGAGACTCATGATCCGACCGGTCAGCTGACCGAGACGAGCGGCTTCGGCCGAGATCCGGGTGGCGAAGTGGCGCACCTGAGCAGGGTCGTCGGCCGCCGATTCGATCGCCTCGGCGAGCAGAGTGACGGCTCCCACAGGGGTCTTGAGTTCGTGGCTGGTGTTCGCCACGAAGTCTCGGCGCATCTGATCGAGGCGCTCCTGCTCCGTGACGTCGCGGATGATCAGCAGCGTCATGCGCGGACTGATGGCGCTCGCCCGAGCCGACACGAGCCGTGGATCGAGGCTGAGCCCGCCGCGCGTGATGCGCAGCGACTCGGTCGCCGAACTGCCCTCGATGCGTCCGCCACGCACGAGCTGACGCAGCTCGGGGTTCTCCAGGGGTGCGCCCACCTCGATGCCGAACCTGGTCGCCGCCTTCGAGACGGCGAGCACGAGTCCGGAGGAGTCGACCACGCATGCTGCATCGTCCATGCTGCCGAGCACGGCGGTCACACCCTCCGGGACCACGAGCGAGGTCTCATCGGCCACGCGCGCCCGCGCACGATATGCCCAGGCCACGAGAAGGGAGAGGCCGACGCCGATCACGAGGCCGACGGCCAACGCGAGCAGCGCGATCTGCGGCAAGGTCATAACCCCAGCGTAGAGTGCGTTCACCCGCGGATCGGCGGGTTCGCCCGCCCCTGAGCCACGGCGAGAAGTACTATTCACGTGCTGGGCACCGTTCGTTAACCTTCGGAGCAGACAATCGCTTTCGGGCCTGTGCGGGAGCGCTGTGCTCTCCTCTCGTGCGAGCGGCCCGGCCGTCTCGCGTTGACACCACAGCCGAGACCCGAACGAAAGGTTGCGCCGACATGCGCGAAGTCTTCCATCAGTCCCTCGAGGACCTGCAGTCCCAGCTCGTGGAGATCGCCGACCTCGTCACGGTCTCCATCGACAAGGCCACCCGCTCCTTCGCCACGAGCGATGTCGAGCTGGCCGAAGAGGTCATCGCCGATGACGCCAAGATCGATGCGCTGGCCGTGGCGCTCGACGAGCAGGCCATCGAGATCCTGGCCCGCCAGCAGCCGGTCGCGCGAGACCTGCGCGTCGTCGTCACCGCGCTGCGCGTGAGCGCCTCGCTCGAGCGCATGGGCGACATGTCCGAGCACATCGCCCAGCTCGCGCGCCTGCGCTTCCCCGAGCGCGCGATCCCGAAGGGCCTCAAGGGCACCTTCACGAAGATGGGCGAGCTGGACGTCGAGATCTCGCGCACGCTCTCCGAGCTGCTGCGAACCCAGGACCTGAAGCTGGCCGACACCATCCGCAACACCGACGACGACATCGACGAGCTGCACGCCAGCGTCTTCGAGAAGGTGCTCAGCGACAACTGGAAGGGCGAGGCCACGGCGACGGTCGACGCGACGCTCGCCAGCCGCTACCACGAGCGCTTCGCAGACCACGCGGTCGCGGTCGCCAAGAAGGTCATCTACCTGGCGACCGGCGACTGGCGCATCGAGGAGGAGGACATCGCCCTCGCGGTCGAGCAGCAGCAGGAGCTCGGCCACGCCTGAGCGCCGATGACACGACGAAGGGGGCGGATGCTGTCAGCATCCGCCCC
Source organism: Microbacterium sp. NPDC079176 (assembly GCF_040686675.1). Classification (NCBI taxonomy): domain Bacteria; kingdom Bacillati; phylum Actinomycetota; class Actinomycetes; order Micrococcales; family Microbacteriaceae; genus Microbacterium; species Microbacterium sp. NPDC079176. Next base: position 346,101 of record NZ_JBFBLM010000003.1, on the reverse strand, counting down.
CTTCGTCTGCGGTGTTACTTCTTGCCCTGCGCTGCCACGGCGGCAGCACCGGCGGCGGCAGCCTCGGGGTCGAGGTAGCGGCCGGGACCGGTGGGGACGTTGTTCTCGTCGAGCTCGTACACGAGCGGGATGCCGGTGGGGATGTTCAGCTCGGCGATGTCATCGTCGCTGATACCCTCGAGGTGCTTCACGAGGCCGCGCAGCGAGTTGCCGTGCGCAGTGACGAGGACCGTCTTGCCTGCTTCGAGGTCGGGGACGATCGCGTCGTCCCAGTACGGCAGCAAACGATCGATGACGAGCTTCAGCGACTCCGTCCGCGGCACCTCGCCGTCGATGCCGGCGTAGCGCACATCATTCACCTGGCTGAACTCGCTGTCGTCGTCGAGCACGGGCGGCGGCACGTCGAATGAACGGCGCCACAGCTGGAACTGCTCCGGACCGAACTCCTCGAGCGTCTGCGCCTTGTCCTTGCCCTGCAGAGCCCCGTAGTGACGCTCGTTGAGGCGCCACGAGCGCGTGACCGGGATCCACAGACGGTCGGCCGCGTCGAGCGCGATGTTCGCGGTCTGGATCGCACGGCTGAGCAGCGAGGTGTGCAGCACGTCGGGCAGGATGCCCGCCTCGGCCAGGAGCTCGCCGCCGCGGCGGGCCTCGTTCCGGCCCTGCTCGTTCAGGCGGACGTCCACCCATCCGGTGAAGAGGTTCAGTTCGTTCCACTCGCTCCGGCCGTGACGGAGCAGGATCAGGGTGCGCTTCGAAGTCATGGCCCCAGTTTATCGGCGCAGCCGGACGCGTCCGCGCCCATGCCCTGCGAGGATTGACGCATGGCGTCATCTCCCCTCGGTCGGCCGACCCGCGGCACCACCGGGACGAACAGGCTGCGCCGCAACGACCGCTGGATCGCGGTGAGCCCCGCGTTCCGCCGCGCCACGGATCCGCTCGTCATCGACCTCGGCTACGGCGCCAGCGGGGTGACCGCCTTCGAGCTCGCCACCCGACTGCAGCGCGTGCGAGCGGATGCCGAGGTGCGCGGCCTCGAGATCGATCCGGTCAGAGTCGCGACCGCGACTCAGCAGCTGGTCGAGGTGCAGGCAGGGAACACCGCCTTCTCGCCCGATCTGCGCGTCTCCTTCGCCCGCGGTGGATTCGAGGTGCCTCTGCCTGCCGGGCGGCGCCCCGCGGTGATCCGCGCGATGAACGTGCTCCGCCAGTACGACGAGTCCGATGTCGCCGCGGCCTGGAGCACGATGGCCGGGCGCCTCGCTCCCGAGGGTCTGCTCGTCGAGGGCACCTGCGACGAGATCGGTCGGGTGTCGAGCTGGGTCGACGTCGACCCGACCGGATCGCCGCTCCGGTTCACGATCTCGCTGCGTCTCGCGGATCTCGAGCATCCGAGCATCGTCGCGGAGCGGCTGCCGAAAGCGCTGATCCACCGCAACGTGCCCGGCGAGCGCGTGCACGCCCTGCTCGTCGACCTCGATCGCGAGTGGAGCCGTGCGGCGCCGTTGTCGGCCTTCGGAGCGACGCAGAGATTCCTGGGCGCGGTCGCCGCTCTGCGCGATCAGGGCTGGCCCGTGCTCGGCGTCAAGAGCCGGTGGCGACTCGGTGAGCTCACGCTCCCGTGGAGTGCGGTCGCACCGCTCCCCTGAAGGGCGCTTCTCGCCCCGCGAGTCAGCCCGCCTGGCGCGGATCCGGTGCGCTCGGGCGTCGGGACAGTCGGGTGATACGAGGGATGTCGGCCGTGGCACCGGCATCCGCCGGCACGATCACCTGCTGCGTCGCGGCGATGTCGACCCCCTCGGCGCGGACGACGAGATCGCCGACCGGCGTGCGACGCGACAGGATCGCGAGGGCGATGGGTCCGTCTTCATGGTGCCGGGCGACCGACGTGATGTGACCGACCTCGTCGTCGCCCGCGAGCACCGCATCGCCGACCGCGGGCAGCACGGCCTCGCTGCCGTCGAGGTGCAGTGCCGCGAGCCTGCGCGGCGGGTGACCCAGGTTGTGGACCTTCGCGACGGTCTCCTGTCCGCGGTAGCAGCCCTTGTTGAGGTGCACGGCGGTGCGGATCCAGTCGGACTCGTGCGGCAGCGAGCGCTCGTCGACCTCGGCCGACCACCGCGGTCGCCAGGCGGCGATGCGCAGTGCCTCGGCGGCGAGGAGTCCGGCGACCTCTTCCGGTGAGAGCGTCGCTGCCAGCGCATCTGCTGCCTCGGCGGTCGCGATGGCGACTTTCCAGGCGAGGTCTGCACCCGGGTGATCGAGGACCTCGGCGTACTGGTGACCGCCCGCGCTCACGCGCTGCCACGGATCGGTCCAGATCAGCGGTGCGCCTGCAGGAGCGGATGCCGCAGCTGCCGCATGCTCAGCCGCCCCGCCTCCGTCGACGAAGCCGAGCAGCGCGAGATCGGGACGCACCGCGACGGTGGCCTGTGTGCGGAACTTCATCCGCGTCAGCCAGGTCGCCAACGCCTCGGCGTCGCCGGCATCCGCGATGAGCCAGGTCGATGCCCCGTCGTCGAGGACGCCGGCGGCGTGCTCGACGCGCCCCTGGGGATCGAGCACGAGCATCTCGGTGCTCTCGCCGGGCGCGAGCCGACCGACGGACTGCGAGGAGATGGAATCCAACCATCCGAGTCGTTCGGGGCCCGCGACCTCGATGACCGTCCGGTCGTCGAGCGGCACGATCGCCCCGCCTGAGGCGAGGCGACGCTGCTCACGGAACGCGTCGCCGAAGTGGGCGATCCCGCCGTCGCCGGTCACAGCGCCGGGGATGCCGGAGAAACCGGTCATGTCAGACCTTGGCCAATCGTGCCGACGCGTGCGCCCGCATAGGAGTGCCGAGAGCCGCGATGTCCCAGGCCCAGAGCAGGTGGTTGTCGACGAGTCCGTACATGCGCGTCGCGGCGCCGTACTCCTTGGCACCCGCACCGCGGACGATCGCGTCGGAGGCGATGTCGATGCGCGGACCGTTGATCTCGCCGAGGTAGAGCTCGAGCGTCCCGTCGGCGTGTGCGAGAGAGACCTCGATCGGGAATCCGCCCGATGCCGCGCGCAGTTGCTCGACGTCGTCGACTCCGCGCGTGACCGGCTCGGTCAGCGGCGGCAGCAGCCCGGGGCCGGGATCGGCGGCGGTGGCCGGACGGCTGAGTCTCCAGAAACCGGTCTCGGCGACGAGCGGGAGGGAGACCGCCTGGTCGTCGCCGGTGAACGTCGCGGTGGCCGAGTAGTTCAGGAACGGACCGCCGTCGTGGCTGAAGCTCACGCGATGCGTGAACTCACCCTGTAGACGCTCGTCGCCGACCGGATAGTCGATGACGCCGGTTCCCTCCCAGACGCCGATGAGCCACGAGAGCGGCGCGAGGTCGGCGGGGAGATCGGTGGGGAGCTCGAGCACGATGCTCAGCGCTGGCCGCGGAAGAGGTTTCTCAGCACGACGACCGAGACGAAGGCGATCGCGAGGCTCGCCAGGCCCAGGAGGCCGATGAAGAAGAGTTCGAGCGCCATGAGATCCATGGCCACCACTTTACCCTGCGGTAGACCCGGTGTCTCGTCTGCGGATCAGGTGAGGAGTGCGGCCAGGCCGAAGCCGACGGAGATCACGCCCATCAGCAGCAGCGCGCCGATCGTGCTGGCGCCCACACGGAAGATGAAGCCCTGTGTGCGCCCGTACTGCAGCTGCACGGCGAAGGAGAGGAGCACGATCGCGCCGAACGCGACGAGCAGCCACGGCACCCGCCACTCCTCGGCGACGAAGATGCCCACGCCGACAGCGGCCACCAAGGCGACGGCCCAGACGATGAGCACGCCGACGAAAGCATTACGCGGTGCGAGCGCTGGATCCGTCATGACTCCATTGTCACCCATCAGCGCCCGGTATCATTGCGGCACGGCGTACCCCGCCGTCCGGAAGGAGTGCGTGTGGCCCAGGTCCTGGTGTTGACCAATGCTCCGGTCTCGGAGCAGGTCCTGCCCGCACTCGAGCTCCTCAGCCATCGAGTGCGTCAGATCCCGGCCGAGCCCGCCCAACTCGTGAGCGCCCCCGAGTACGACATCGTGATCGTCGACGGTCGTCTCGATCTCGTCGGGGCGAAGTCCCTCTGCCGCCTGCTGCGGGCCACAGGGCAGGACGCCCCGCTGCTGCTCGTCGTCACCGAGGGCGGCATGAGCGCCCTCTCGGGCGAGTGGGGCATCGACGACGTGCTGCTGTCGACTGCGGGGCCAGCCGAGACCGACGCGCGGGTCAGGCTCGCACTCGCACGCCGTGACGAGGTCGCCGAACCGACCCGCGTACAGGCGTCGGGCGTCACGATCGACGAGCAGTCCTATTCGGCGAAGCTCCGCGGACGCCCGTTGGACCTCACCTACAAGGAGTTCCAGCTGCTGCACTTCCTCGCCACGCACCCCTCTCGCGTGTTCACCCGCGAGCAGCTGCTCAGCGAGGTGTGGGGATACGACTACTTCGGCGGCACCAGAACGGTCGACGTGCACGTCCGCCGACTGCGGGCGAAGCTGGGCGACCAGGAGCAGATCATCGGCACGGTGCGCAACGTCGGCTACCGATTCAACGTCTACGACGAGGAGCCGGTCGCCGCTGCGCGCTGACGCACGAGAGGTCAGTTCACGCGCGCGACACCTCACGGTGCTTAGATGTACCCCATGATCGATCCCGCACTCGCCGACGCAGGTCTCGGTGACGCTGAAGATGACGACTTCGATGCCATCGAGTCCCCGGACGCGCTCCTCCCCGACCACCGCTACCTCGATCGTGAGCTGAGCTGGCTCGCGTTCAACCAGCGCGTGCTCGAGCTGGCGGAGGATCCCTCGCTCCCCGAACTCGAGCGCGCGAACTTCCTCGCCATCTTCGCGAGCAACCTCGATGAGTTCTTCATGGTCCGCGTCGCCGGGCTCAAGCGTCGCATCGTGACCGGCCTGGCCGTGCCCACCAACATCGGCCGCTCCCCCGCCGACGCCCTCGCCGACATCGCTCGCGAGGCGCACGCGCTGCAGCTGCGCCACGCCGACGCGTGGAAGTCGCTGGTGCGACCGGCTCTCGCCGAATCCGGCATCGAGATCACCGAATGGTCCGAGCTCAGCGACGACGAGCGGTCCAAGCTCTCCGAGTACTTCGGCGCGCAGGTCTTCCCCGTCCTCATGCCGCTCGCGGTCGACCCCGCGCACCCCTTCCCGTACATCTCGGGACTGTCGCTCAACCTCGCCATCCGCATCCGCAACGCCCGCACCGGCCGCCAGGAGTTCGCCCGCCTCAAGGTGCCGCCCATGCTTCCCCGCTTCGTCGAGGTGCCCGGAACCGGCGAGATCAAGCGCTTCCTGACGCTCGAGGAACTGATCGCCAACCACCTCGGCGACCTCTTCCCCGGTATGGAGGTCCTCGATCACCACGCCTTCCGCCTGACCCGCAACGAGGACGTGGAGATCGAGGAGGACGAGAGCGAGAACCTCATCCAGGCGCTCGAGGCCGAGCTGCTGCGGCGCCGCTTCGGCCCGCCCATCCGCCTCGAGATCACGGACGACATGGACGAGGTCACGATGGACCTCCTCGTGCGCGAGCTCGAGATCACCGACCAGGAGATCTACCGCCTGCCCGGGCCGCTCGATCTGCGCGGCCTGTTCGACCTGTCGCGCATCGACCGACCCGATCTCCGCTACCCGCCGCATCTGCCCACCACCGCGGTCGCCTTCCAGCCCACCGGCAGCAACACGCGGGCCGACATCTTCAAGGCGATCCGCAAGTCGGACGTGCTCGTGCACCACCCGTACGAGTCGTTCACCACCAGCGTCGTGGCGTTCCTCGAGCAGGCGGCGCGCGACCCGCACGTGCTGGCCATCAAGCAGACGCTCTATCGCACCTCGGGTGACAGCCCGATCGTCGAGGCGCTGATCAACGCCGCCGAGTCCGGCAAGCAGGTGCTGGCGCTGGTCGAGGTCAAGGCCCGCTTCGACGAGGCCAACAACATCGTCTGGGCGCGCAAGCTCGAGAAGGCGGGAGTCCACGTCGTCTACGGCCTCGTCGGACTCAAGACCCACTGCAAGCTCGCCCTCGTCATCCGCGAGGAGGACGGCGTGCTGCGCCACTACTCGCACATCGGCACGGGCAACTACAACCCGAAGACCAGCCGCATCTACGAGGACTTCGGGCTGTTCACCACCGACGCCCAGGTGGGCAAGGACCTCACGCGTCTGTTCAACGAGCTCAGCGGCTACGCGATCGAGAAGAAGTTCAAGCGCCTCCTCGTGGCGCCGCTTCACCTGCGCAAGGGACTGGTGCGCCAGATCGACCACGAGCGCCGCAATGCCGAGGACGGCAAGCCCGCCGGCATCCGCATCAAGGTGAACTCGATGGTCGACGAAGAGGTCATCGACGCTCTGTACCGCGCCAGCGCCGCCGGCGTGAAGGTCGACGTGTGGGTCCGCGGGATCTGCAGCCTGCGCACCGACCTCGAGGGCATCAGCGACAACATCACCGTCCGCAGCATCCTCGGCCGGTACCTCGAGCACTCGCGCATCTTCGCATTCCACAACGACGGCGACGCCCAGGTCTACATCGGCAGCGCCGACATGATGCATCGCAACCTCGACCGCCGCGTCGAGGCGCTGGTGCGCGTCACCGACCCCGTCCACATGAAGGATCTGCTCGATTTCTTCGATCTCGCCATGGACCCGGGAACCACGTCGTGGCACCTCGGAGCCGACGGCGTCTGGACCCGCCACGCCGAGGATGCCGCAGGCAAGCCCCTCGTCGACCTGCAGGACAAGACCATGGGGTTGATCCAGCGGCGTCGTCGAGCACGGGCGGTTCGATGAGCGCGCACACGAGCACCCAGACCGCACGGTCGAAATGGACGGACAAGGCCGTGTATGCGGCCGGCGCGGTCGTGTGGAGGCTCATCGACGGCAAGCTGCGCATCCTCCTGATCCATCGCACGAAGTACCGCGACGTCACGCTCCCCAAGGGCAAGGTGGATCCCGGCGAGATGCTCGCCGAGACCGCGGTGCGCGAGGTGCATGAGGAGACCGGCATCCGCGTCTCCCTCGGCGTGCCCGTCGGCGTCAGTCGATACCACCTGCCGTCGAGCAAGCAGAAGGTCGTGCACTACTGGGCGGCCGAGGCGACGGCCGACGCGATCCGCGCCTCGACCTTCGTGCCGAACCGCGAAATCGCCGCGCTCGAATGGGTGAGCGTCAAGAAGGCCCGCGCCCGGCTGAGCTACCCCGTCGACATCGAGATCCTCGACTTCTTCACGCAGCTCGTCGACGACGGCGTGCTGCGCACCTTCCCGATCATCGCTCTGCGTCATGCGAAGGCGCTCTCGCGCTCGGACTGGGACGGGGCGGATGCCGCACGGCCTCTGACAGACCGCGGCGAGCAGCAGGCGAAGTCGATCGTCGGTCCGCTGCGGGCCTTCGGTGTGCGCAAGATCATCACGAGCGATGCCGTGCGCTGCATGCAGACCGTGGCGCCCCTCGCGAAAGCCCTCGACCGCAAGACCGTCACCACCCCGAAGATCAGTCAGGATGCGTGGGAGGACGGCGACGACGATCTGCGTTCCGTGGTCGGCCGGCGCGTGCGCTCCGGCAAGCCCGCGGTGCTGTGCAGCCATGGCCCGGTCCTCCCCGGAATCCTGACGGAGATCGCGCTGGCGACCGGCACCGTCCGCGGCTCGTACGTGAGCAGCGCAGCCGACCTCGAACCGGCCGCCTTCTCGGTCGTTCACCTCTCGGCGTCGAATCCGGGGTCGGGGATCATCGCGATCGAGACGCACATCCCCAAGGCGTGACACCGACCGGCTCGCGCTGCGAGCCGTGGGAAGGCCGCAACCGGTTCCGGGTGCGGCCTTTCACATGCCCCAGAGAGACGCGTGCCGTTCACCTCCCGTTCACCTGCGCGGGAGAGTCTCGTTAACCGCCGCACATAGCGTCACTGTGTGCCCTGCACCGGGCCCCACCCATCAAAGATCGAAGGATCCACAGTGAAGATCTCCCGAATCGCACGTATCGGCGCCGTCGGCGCCGTTGCCGCTCTCGCACTCGCCGGCTGTGCCGCGAACGAAGGCGGAACCGGCGGCTCCACCGACGCCCCGAGCGAGTCCACGCTCTCCGGCACGATCGAGGCCACCGGCGCCTCCTCGCAGGAGGCCGCGCAGCAGTCCTGGGTCGCCGCATTCCAGACCGCCAACCCCGACACGACGGTGAACTACACCGCCACCGGTTCGGGCACCGGCCGCGAGAACTTCATCGCCGGCTCCTCGAACTTCATCGGCTCCGACCGCGCGTTCGACGCCGACGAGCTCGCCGCAGGCGGCTTCGGCTCCTGCACCTCCGACGACATCGTCGAGATCCCCGTCTACATCTCGCCCGTCGCCGTCGCGTTCAACCTCGAGGGCATCGACGAGCTGAACCTCGACGGCCAGACCATCGCGAAGATCTTCTCCGGCGCCATCACCAACTGGAACGACGCCGCCATCGCCTCGCAGAACGAGGGCGTGGAGCTTCCCGACCAGGCGATCGTCCCCGTGCACCGCGCAGACGCGTCGGGCACGCAGGAGACCTTCACCAAGTACCTCAGCGCCGTCGCCCCCGACGTGTGGACCTACGAGGCCAGCGACGAGTGGCCGCTGTCGACCGGTGAGGCCGGCGACGGCACCTCGGGCGTCGTCGACGCGATCACCAACGGTGTCGGCTACATCGGCTTCGCCGACGCATCGCGCACCGCTGACCTGGGCCAGGTCGCCGTCGAGGTCGAGGGCGAGTACGTCGCGTACTCCGCCGAGGCAGCCGCAGCGCTCGTCGAGGCTTCCCCGCTCGAGGAGGGTCGCTCCGACCACGACCTCGCGTACGCCGTCGACCCGGCCGCAGCGCCCGCCGGCTCGTACCCGATCGCACTCGTCTCGTACCTCATCGGCTGCGTCGAGTACGACGACGCCGAGACCGCCGGTCTCGTGAAGGCGTACTTCCAGTACGTCGCGTCGGCCGAGGGCCAGGACGCTGCAGCAGAGGCCGCGGGCAGCGCCCCGATCTCGGACAGCCTGCGCGAGCAGATCAACACGGCGATCGACGCGATCGTCACGGAGTGATCGACGGCTCAGCACACCGCTGAGCCCCGGTCCCGACGCCCCCGTGGTGTCGGTCGTAGGACTCGACCGACACCGCGGGGGCACCCGCATGAAAACCCCGAACGTCCCTCAGAGCCTGGAGTCGCTCCGATGACCACAACCTCAACGGGTCCCGATACCACCCGTTCCACCGGGACGCGCACCGCTCCCCGCCGCCGCGGCGACCTCGTCTTCTCGGGCACCGCGCTGGCGGCGGGAATCATCATCCTCGTCACCCTCGCCGCGGTGGCCGTCTTCCTCATCGTGCAGGCGATCCCCGCACTGTCGTCCGACACCTCCAACAACCACATCCTCGAAGGGCAGTCGTTCCTGTCGTGGGTGTGGCCGTTCGTCTTCGGAACGCTGTGGTCGAGCTTCATCGCCCTCGTCATCGCCGCCCCGATCGCCATCGGCATCGCGCTCTTCATCTCGCACTACGCCCCTCGCCGCCTCGCCGGCGTCCTCGGCTACATCATCGACCTGCTGGCCGCCGTGCCCTCGGTCGTCTTCGGTCTCTGGGGAGCGCTCACCTTCGCGCCGATGCTCGTGCCCTTCTACAAGTGGCTGAACACGAACCTCGGCTTCATCCCGCTCTTCAGCGGAACGCCCTCCGGAACCGGCAAGACGATCCTCACCGCCTCCCTGGTGCTCGCGGTGATGATCCTGCCGATCATGACCGCGATCTGCCGCGAGGTCTTCCTGCAGACGCCCAAGCTTCACGAAGAGGCGGCCCTCGCGCTGGGAGCCACGCGCTGGGAGATGGTCCGGATGGCCGTGCTCCCCTTCGCACGCAGCGGAATGGTGTCGGGCGCGATGCTCGGCCTCGGTCGCGCACTCGGCGAGACGATGGCAGTGACCCTCGTGCTCTCGCCGCTCGGCATCGTCACCTTCAACCTGATCAACCCGGAGAACCCCACGACGATCCCTGCGATCATCGCGCTGCGGTTCCCCGAAGCCCACGACGAAGGCGTCAACACGCTGATCGCCGCGGGTCTGATCCTCTTCATCGTCACCTTCGCGGTCAACTTCGTGGCCCGCTGGATCGTCTCGCGCCGCGCCGAGTTCTCGGGAGCCAACTGACATGACCGCCACTCTCACGCCCTCACCGTCGCCCGCGTCCGTCGTCGCCCCGACGCACATCACCTCGGCCGGCCACCTGCCCAAGTGGGCCCCCTGGGCACTGCTGCTGGTCGCATTCGTCGTGTCGGCGACGATCTTCGCCTTCATGAACGTGGGCAACGACCCCGCCGACTTCAACATCGCGCTGACGCTCGTCGTCGGCCTGCTGTTCTACATGGTGCTCATCATGGTGATCTCCACCGTGGTCGAGAGCCGTCGCCACGCGATCGACCGTCTCATGACGGCGCTGGTCTCCGGCGCCTTCGTGGTCGCGCTCCTGCCCCTGATCTCGCTGCTCTACACCGTGGTCGTCAACGGCCTCATGCGGTTCGACGGAGAGTTCTTCAGCTTCTCGATGCGCAACATCGTCGGCGAGGGCGGCGGCGCGGTGCACGCCATCTGGGGCACGCTGCTCATCACCCTCGGCGCGACGATCATCTCGGTGCCGATCGGCCTGATGACCTCGATCTACCTCGTCGAGTACGGCGAAGGCCGCAAGCTCGCGCGCGGCATCACCTTCCTCGTCGACGTCATGACCGGCATCCCGTCGATCGTCGCCGGTCTCTTCATCTACTCGGTCTTCTCGATCATCGTCGGACCGGGCACGCGAATGGGCATCATGGGTTCGCTCGCGCTCTCGGTGCTGATGATCCCGGTCGTCGTGCGCGGCTCGGAAGAGCTGCTGCGCATCGTGCCGAACGAGCTCCGCGAGGCGGCCTACGCACTCGGCGTGCCGAAGTGGCTCACCATCCTCAAGGTCGTGCTGCCCACCGCGATCGCCGGAATCCTGACGAGCATCATGCTGGCCATCTCCCGAGTGATCGGCGAGACCGCCCCGCTGCTGCTCACCGTCGGAATCGTGCAGGGCATGAACCTGAACATGTTCAGCGGCCAGATGGCCACACTGCCGGTGTTCTCGTACATGCAGGCCAAATACCCCGGCATCCCCGTCGATGCCTACCTCGAGCGGGCCTGGGCAGCCGCCCTCACCCTGATCGTCATCGTGATGGTGCTGAACCTCCTGGCTCGCGTCATCGCCAAGGTGTTCGCCCCCAAGATCAACGGCCGCTGAGCCGTCATACCCGACTGAAGAAGAAGAAGGATTTCACGTGTCCAAGAGCATCGAAGTCAACGACCTCAACGTCTACTACAGCGACTTCCTCGCGGTCGAAGGCGTCAGCATCGACATCAAGCCCAACACAGTCACGGCCTTCATCGGCCCGTCGGGCTGCGGCAAGTCCACGTTCCTGCGCACCCTGAACCGCATGCATGAGGTCATCCCCGGCGCGCGCGTCGAGGGCGAGGTGCTGATCGACGGCAAGAACCTCTACGGCACCGGGGTCGACCCCGTGCTCGTGCGCCGCCAGGTCGGCATGGTCTTCCAGCGCCCGAACCCGTTCCCGACCATGTCGATCAAGGAGAATGTGCTCGCGGGCGTCAAGCTCAACAACACGCGCATGGCCAAGAGCGACCAGGATGCCCTGGTCGAGAAGTCGCTGCGTGGGGCGAACCTCTGGAACGAGGTCAAGGACCGCCTCGACCGCCCGGGCTCCGGCCTGTCCGGCGGTCAGCAGCAGCGTCTCTGCATCGCGCGTGCCATCGCCGTCTCCCCCGACGTGATCCTCATGGACGAGCCCTGCTCGGCGCTCGACCCGATCTCGACCTTCGCGATCGAGGAGCTCATCGCCGAGATCAAGACCCAGTACACGGTCGTCATCGTGACGCACAACATGCAGCAGGCGAGCCGCGTGTCCGACAAGACGGCGTTCTTCAACATCGCGGGCACCGGCAAGCCGGGCAAGCTCATCGAGTACGACGACACCCGCACGATGTTCACCACTCCGTCTGTCCAGGCCACCGAGGACTACGTCTCGGGTCGCTTCGGATAAGCATCCGCCTCAGCTTCGACCGGGCGCCCGTTCTTCGCGGGCACAGCTTCGGAGCTGCTGGTCCGAAACGCCGTGCGACCCTCTGGTCCCACGGCGTTTCGTCGTTTTAGTCCGAATCGGTGCCCGGGGCCAGACCGCGGCACTCATCCTGCAGAGACGAGCCAGGACGAATTGCGTCCACAGATGCCGGCATCATGGTCGAGAACGAGCATCGGGATCGCGGATGCTCCTCTGATGTGCAGCTCATCATCGATCGAGATCTGGACCTGGCGCGACCTTCGGGCGAGAAGCTCACGCCGGGCTCTCGACGCTCGCGTGCGGCGCGGGCAGCTCCGTCGAATCCGACGGGGGGTCTACGCTGCCGACACGGCCTGCGCGAGCGCCGTCGAGGCTGCTGAGCATGGAGGCTCTCTGGGATGCGCCAGCGCAGCACGGCACCTCGGCATCTGGGTTCTCGAGGATCCAGCTCTGCACGTCTGGCTTCGCGCAGACAGACACCATCACCCAGGCGTCAGCCGTGAGTGCACCTGCATCCGTCATTGGGATTCAGGCGCTTCCTCGCGAACGTTCGGGCTCCCTTCGGCACCTCGGATACTGCTGCAGATGCTCCACTGCCGCGGCGGCGAGGCGTTCTTCGTCGCGCTCGAGTCCGCGCGCCGCCTCGGCCTGATCGACGGCGATGGGCTGCGATGGCTGCGGCTGCACGTCGATACCTTTGGACGAGACCTGATCGACTTCTCCCGCGCGGATGCCGACAGCGGCCTGGAGTCACTCGTTCGGCTGCGACTCCGCAAGTACGGATGGTTCGTCCGCTGCCAAGTGCGGTTCGTCGCGAGCGGCATCGTCGATCTCATGATCGATGATTGGCTTCTCATCGAGACGGATGGCAAGACGAATCATGAGAGACAGTCGCATCGACACCGCGATCTCACCCGGGACGCCACGGCCGCCGCGTGGGGGCACGCCACACTTCGGTTCGACTATGCGATGGTCATACATGACTGGGATCTCGTCGAGCGAGCGATTGTCGGAATGATGGCGCTCAGGCCCTGATCATTCTCGGATCAGCGCCCCATTTACGGGCACAACTTCGGATGCCGGTCGACGACGCGCCGATCCGGGTGACTGCGCGCGGCGGGTCGGTCGAGAGCTCCGAAGTTGTGCCCGTAGCGGGCGGTCGGGCCAGGCGCACGGCACCTCAGTCGCGGGGCGAGAGGAGGTAGTCGTTCAGCTCGGCCGTCAGGGCGTGATCGACCGGGATGTCGACTCCGTCGACGGCGGTGATCGGGGCGGCGAGGCGAACGCTCGAGACCAGCCATGCGGCGTCAGCCCGGGGAAGGTCGGATGCCGGCACTCGGCTGTATTCTGCGACGAGTCCCTTCCCGGCCAGGTAGTCGTAGACGCTCAGCTGCGTCGTGCCGTGCAGGATGCCGCCGTTCGGGGCCGGTGTCACGAAGCGATCCCCGACACGCAGGATCAGCGACGCGGTCGGCGCCTCGAGCACGAAGCCGTCACGCGACAGGAAGATGGCGTCGTCGGCTCCTCGTCGATGCGCCTCGCGAAGCGCCGCCATGTTCACGGCGTAGGAGAGCGTCTTGGCGCCCAGCAGCAGCCACGGTGCTTTCTCGGCCACGTCGAGGTCGTATCCGCGGTCGAGGGTGACGACGCGGATTCCCTGCTCCCGCACAGTCGAGAAGTCGGATGCCGGCGCCGCGGTGACCCAGGCCGTCGGCGTGGGGCCGTGCTCGACGCCTCGGCTGAGGATGAGCTTGATGACGTACTCGCCCTGCTCGCAGTGTGCGGCGGCCCGCTCGATCGCCTGGTGCCACTGCGCCTGGTTGGGAAGCGGCAGATCGCACAGCTGCGCCGAGTGAGCCAACCGCTCGAGATGCGGCACGACCTCCTGCGCATGACCGTCGATCACGCCGATCGACTCGAACACTCCGTCGCCGCGCTGCGTGCTCAGCTCCCCCACGCTGAGCGCCGGAGCGGCCGCATCGACGAGAGTGAAAGTCTCTGCGAAGTCGGAACGGTCGACGTCAGCCGCCGCAGGATCGATCATCAGAGCAAAGCGCCGTGTCATGATCCGAGCCTAGGGCCCCGGGAATAGCTGCAGCATGATCTTGTTACAATGGAGTGGCCGGGCCGCATAACCCCGGGCTCCAATTTTTGCCGCTGCGAGCGGCCTTCCGCCGAGAGGCGTTTTTGCGGCCCGGTCTTTTCATGCCCGGGCCAGGGTTGCGCCCGTCGCGAGTCCCGCGAGGGCGCGCACTCACCCGGACGCGTCCGCTCAGGCGAGGGCTCCGGAACGCCACAGCACAGCGGAGGCCGACAGATCCTGCGCATAGCTGCTCAGCCGCAGGGCGCGGGTCGTGAGCTCACTGGCGCGCGACGGCTCGGTCGGCTCGTAATCGTCCGCTGTGTGCGTCGCTCCCGAGGCCTGGACCCGGCAGAACGCCGCCGCTCGCTCGAGGGCGACCGCGAAGTCCCCCCGGAACGCGCCACGGAGGATCGTGTCGATCAGCGCGACGAGCTCATCGGGGTTCGCCGGCACCGGCGCCCCGGCGATCACGGCATCGACCGACGCGAGTTCCACCCTGCCGCGCTCGTACAGCAGGGCAGCGGTCTGCGGGTCGCCGTGGATCGCCAGCTGCAGGATGTAGAGCCGCCAGAGGGCGCCCGGCAGGGTGCGGGACGGTGCCTTCGACCAGAGCTCGGCGATCTCGTCGATGCCGTGCTCATCGGTGAAGGCGACGAGTCTGTCAGCGCTCACACCGCTCTCGTCGGCACGGACACGGGTCAGCAGAGCGGATGCCGTCGCGTGCGCGATGCGCGTCTCCTCGGCGGGATCGTGACTGCCGACGATGTTGTCGAAGGCGCTGGTGGGCCGGCGCACCGGACGGGAGAACTGCTCAGGCATCAGTCCAGGGTACGCGCGATCCGGGAGGTCAGGCTGTCGGAATCACGACGACGGGGTCGGTCGTCGGCAGGCCGGAGGGCGAACCGCCGTCCTGCTCCACCGTGACCGCGATCACGTCGCCCGCCTGCATCTCTCCGGCGAGCACTGCCGTCGCTTCGCCGTCTTCGGCCGCGAACACGCCTGCCGGCACCGGGGTGTCGCCTCGGACATACCAGAGCTCGTAGGTCTCCCCCTCGGCGAGCGACGGGATGCCGTCGGTCACGAGCACGGACTTGCCGAGAGACGCCGACCAGTGCGCGGTCGCCGTGCCACCGCTCTCGAGAGAGACGCTGGCCTGCTGAGCATCATCGGCCGACTGGATGTCCTCGAGAGCGACGACGCTGGCCGGACGGTTGATGTACGTGTTGATCGCGACAGCGCCCGCTCCCACACCGACGAGCAGTGCGAGGCACGCGGCGAGCGCGAAGAGGAAGCGGAGGCGGTGTGCCGGAGCCTTCGGCGCGGCTTCCCCACCGAGAGCGGTCGGAGCGGAGTCCTCCGCAGGCGCGGCATCCGACGTCTCGTCCGCCAGGGCGTCAGGGGTCGAATCGGCGAACACGATGTCGCCGTTCTGCGGTGTCTCCGCGATCCGTGCGAGCAGCGTCGCGCGGATGTCGGGCGACGGAACCACCGGAGCTGCGCCGTCGGCGAGGAATCCTGCGCTGTCGGCATCCGCATCGACGATGCTCTGCCACTCGGGATGCGCTGCGAGAGCGGCGTGATAGCGCTGCTGGTCATCGGGCGACAGCGCGTCGAGTGCCGCTCCTGCCGCGAGTTCTGCGAATTCCTGCTCGTTCATGCCGTCACCCCCATAGCTGTCCTCAGACGCGAGAGCCCATCTCGCATCCGTGTCTTGATCGTCCCCAGCGGTGCCCCGACGAGCACTGCCACTTCGTTTTGACTGTAACCGCCGTAGTAGGCCAGGACGAGAGCTTCGCGCTGAGCCTCAGGAAGGCCCGAGAGTGCGTGAACGACCTTCTCGCCCTCGATGCCCAGCTCCACCGTCTCCGCGACACTGTCGTGCGCGACTCCGATATCCCTGAACCCGGCTCGCACGTCTCGGTCCGCACTGGACTGGGACGCCCGAACCCGGTCGACCGCACGACGGTGCGCGATCGTCATCACCCAGGTTCTTCCCTGTCCCTTGTTCGGAGCGAACTTCGTAGCGGATTGCCAGATCTCCAAGAAGACTTCCTGAAGCACCTCTTCGCTCTGCGAGCGATTGACGAGAACCCTGAGAATGAGGCCGAAGACACGGGACGACAGATTGTCGTAGAGCTCCGCGAACGCGCGCTGGTCACCGTCGCCGATGCGCAGAAGCAGGTCAGCGACAGCATCCCGAGCCGTACCGTCTTCCGGTACGTCCATTCCGTCGATGACCATCTCTACCAGCATGCCGCATCCACCCCGCTTTCCCGTGCAGCCGCCACCCGAAAGTGACGGAAATGAGTCCTCTTAAGTGCGGTTCGTCGAATGATGTTCGCGGCCGACCCCCGGAACGGATTGGATTCGACGACTCGAAAAAAACTTTGCGATTTCTCCCATCCGATCCCGACGGGGCTCCGAACGACTGTCAACGCCACGGAGAGGCCGTGGCAGTGTTCTGAAGGAGCTTGAGATGTTCAGCACCAAGAAGAAGGTCACCGCAGCCATCACCCTCGGCCTTGCGAGCGCATTCCTGCTCTCCGCATGTTCCATGGGCGGCACCACCGAAGAGCCGGCAGAGTCGACGGCCCCCGAGTCGTCCGAGACGATGGCTCCCGAGACCGAGACGATGGACCCGGCCGCCAACCTGGTCGGCCCCGGCTGCGCCGCATACGCAGAGGCTGTGCCGGACGGCGCAGGCTCCGTCGAGGGCATGGCTCTCGACCCGGTCGCCACCGCCGCATCGAACAACCCGCTGCTCACCACGCTGGTGGCGGCAGTCAGCGGACAGCTGAACCCCGACGTCAACCTCGTCGACACGCTCAACGGCGACGAGTTCACCGTCTTCGCTCCGGTCGATGACGCCTTCGCGAAGATCGACCCGGCCACCATCGAGGCTCTCAAGACGGACAGCGCCACGCTGAGCTCGATTCTGACGTACCACGTGATCCCCGGACAGCTGACCCCCGATGAGATCGTCGGAACGCACGCCACCGTGCAGGGTGCAGACGTCGAGGTCACCGGCAGCGGCGACGACCTGATGGTCAACGACGCGACCGTCATCTGCGGTGGAGTCCAGACCGCGAACGCCACCGTGTACCTCGTGGACACGGTTCTGATGCCCCCGGCCGAGTAAGGCCCGGGAACGCCGAGGCGGACACTCGGTAGGCCATCTCACCTCTCGGGGGAGGTCGGTGGGATGGTGCAAGGAGCCGCTGACGACATCGTCGTCAGCGGCTCCTTCTTTGCGCCCTAGACTGGAGGGGCGGGCCTCTAGCTCAGTTGGCAGAGCATCGGACTTTTAATCCGCGGGTCGTGGGTTCGAGCCCCACGGGGCCCACCGTTATCACCGTCGGCCGGATCCGGCCACCCCCTTCACCGCATCCGCGTCCTGCGAGAGAGTCGTGGCGTCCCCATCCGGGACATCCACCCCACGAAAGGACGCATCATGGCGACTCTCACCGACAGCCGAGTGGCATTCCTCGCGACAGACGGATTCGAGGACAGCGAGCTGACCAGTCCGTGGGAAGCGGTGCAGGGCGAGGGCGCGAGCGCCACGCTCATCGCACCGGACGGACAGCAGATCACCGGCAAGAACGGTCACGTGCAGCACGTCGACCTCACCTCCGAGAAGGCCACGGCCGACGAGTTCGACGCTCTCGTGCTTCCGGGCGGTGTCGTGAACGCCGACCACCTGCGGCTCGACAAGGCATCCATCGACCTCGCGCGCTCGTTCTTCGAGCAGCACAAGCCCGTCGCCGTCATCTGCCACGGCGCCTGGATCCTGATCGAGGCCGGCGTGGTCGACGGACGGACGCTGACCAGCTACCCGAGCCTCGCGACCGACCTCCGCAATGCCGGAGCCACCTGGGTCGACGAGGAGGTCGTGGTCGATGCGGGGCTCGTCTCGAGCCGCACGCCCGACGACCTTCCCGCGTTCAACGCGAAGCTGATCGAAGAGGTCGCTGAAGGCAAGCACGCCGAGCAGACCGCGTGATCTGAGCACCGGGCGGTCCGGTGTCAGGCGCCCGCGCGCGCCCGGTGACGCCGGACCGCCGCTCTGTTCGCACAGCGCACCGAGCAGAACCGCTGGCGGCCGTTGCGCGTCACATCGACGACCACGTTCGTGCAGGGCGAGGCCTCGCAGCGCCCGAGTCTATCCATGCCGCGGGTGACCAGGTGCAGCGAGGTTCCGACGGCGAAGATCGCACGGAGGACGTAGGGCAGAGACTGGACGTCGTCGCGGTAGTGCAGGTGCCAGCCTTCGCCGTCGTGGTTCGTGAGGCGAGGGTAGGCCGCTGCTCTGGCCATCTGCGCGTTGAGGATCTGCGCGCGGGCGTCCGGATCCCGTGCGTCGACGATCGTCAACCAGTCGTCGACCACTTCTCTCACGCGTGCGCGGTCGTCCGCCGCGGGTGGGAACGTCATCGTCATCCCCATCTCGAGTGTGCGCTCCTCGATGCCCGGACGGTCGGCGGGGAAGTCGTCGGCGAGGGATGCCGCGAGAAGCACCGCGTATTCTCCGTAAGGGTTGAGATGCATAAGGCCATTACATCACGCTGGAGTCATGACCTCCCTGCACACTCTGCCGATCCCTCACCAGACAGCGAGAATCCACCAGCACGCCTGGACCGCGGACTCCCGGCATCCGACCAGCGAGGGCGTCGTCGTGTACGTCCGCTGCGCTGAGTGCGGCACGCATCGCGTCGATCTCGAGACGCACCCGCAGCGGCCGGCGACGGCCCTCAGCGCCGAGTTCGCCCGGACCCGCCGAGACGAGACTTCAGACCGTGACGATGTCTCCGTCGTGCGGCATCCACGGCTGCTGCCCTGACCGCTGGAAGGCCATCGGGATGCCGCGCGCATCCCGCTCCAGCGTGTCCGACACCTGCAGATGCAGGTGGGGCTCGGTGCTGTTGCCGGAGTTTCCGCAGTCGCCGATCCGATCACCCCGAACGACGAGATCGCCGACCCGCACGGTCACGCTGCCCGCACGCAGGTGCGCCAGCAGTACGAGTCCCCTGTCGCATCTGATGGCGACGTGATTGCCGGCGACAGCCCCCGCGCCCCGACGCACACGCGAGGGCTGTGTGAGGGCGTATCCGAGAAGGGCCCCCATCGAACGACGCGCGACGTGGTCGACCTCGCCGTCATGGACGCGGACGACCTCGCCCGACACCGGCGAGAGGATCGAGCGCCCGAAACCGACGAAACCCTCCGGGCTCTCGGTGCCGAGCAGGCTCCGGATCGTGCGCGGCGCGCTGCGCCCGTCCACGCCCACCGGGACGAAGTCGATCGCATACGAGCTGCCGAACAGCGTCGTGCCGTGGCTCGGAACGCGGGACGCCGGGCTGTTCTGCACCAGCCATCGCCCCGTGAAGGGCAGGGACAGCACCACCGGCTCCGAGGGGGTCATTCCGTCAGCTCGATGAGCTTGCGCACGGTACGCGCATTGCGTGCCGTCCCGGCGACCCCGAGCAGCCTATCGAGCACCGCCTTGGTGAGCTTGGTGGTGTGCACGCCGCCCTCGGCGTAGTCGATCCACAGATCGTCGTCGACGAGCGCTATCCGCTCCCCCGGCACGAGCCGCTCCTGCAGGGCGTCGACCGCACCTGCCGACGCGGGGCCCTCGAGGAACATGGCGTGCAGCAGATTCTCGGATGCCCCGGGGAACGGCTGCTTCGCGTGCGACCGCACGAGCTGGTCGTGCGTGCGATGGACGACGGGCGTATCGACGCCGAACTCGGTCGCGATCATCGCGCGCACGTCGGCGCAGACCGATCGCGGGTCACTCGGCTGCTGGCAGATGATGTTGCCGCTCGCGATGTAGGTCGAGACCTCCCCCAGCTCGGGCGCGATCAGTTCGCGCAGCCGCGCCATCGGCACCCTGTTGCGGCCCGAGACGTTGACGGCTCGCAGGAGCAGGACACTGCGGGTCACGCAGCGTCGCTCGCGATGAGCTCGGCGCCTGCGTGTGCGAGCTCTGCGAGGGCTGCCGTGCTCGGCTCCGGCGCGACACCCGCGATCAGGTCGGTGAGGATCCGGACGCGAACTCCGTGTGCGATCGCATCGAGAGCGGAGGCGCGCACACAGTGGTCTGTGGCGATGCCGACGACGTCGGCCGTGATGACCCCGGCGGCGGTGAGGATCGCTCCGACCGTCTCCCCCGACTCGGTCGCACCCTCGAACATCGAGTATGCCGGGCGACCCTGCCCTTTGTGCACATGGTGCGTGACGGCCTCCGTCACCAGCAGGGGATCGTAATCCGCACCCGGCGTGCCCGCGACGCAGTGCACGGGCCAGGTGTCGACGAAATCCGGAACCTCCCCGAAGTGGCCGCCGTTGTCGCCCTCGGCGTCGTGCCAATCGCGTGAGGCGACGATGACGTCGTACTCCGATGCATGCAGGGCGAGGAAGTCCGATACCGCGGATGCCACGTCGTCGCCGCCCGCCACGGCCAGCGCCCCGCCCTCGGTGAAGTCGTTCTGGACATCGACGATCAGAAGCGCTCTGCTCATGATCCGAGGGTACGCCGCCCCCGCGCGCCCGCCCAACCCCGGGAAACCAAAAGGCCCCGGGATGTTGTTCACATCACGGGGCCTGCTGGAGCCGCTTGTCAGAATCGAACTGACGACCTTTTCATTACGAGTGAAATGCTCTGCCGACTGAGCTAAAGCGGCGCGATCATCGATATTACCCGTTCCGGAGCCGCACCGCGAATCGAGCCGACATCACTCGCAGCGGACGTCGCTCTCGGGCACCACGTCGTCGAGCAGGAAGGCCTCCACAGTGCTGTCGACGCAGCTGCTGCCCTTGTTGTATCCGGTGTGCCCTTCGCCCACGCGGGTGATCAGCACGCCCTCTTCGAGCTGCTGAGCGAGCGACTCGGACCACTCGTACGGGGTCGCCGGGTCATTGGTCGTGCCGACCACGAGGATGGGGCCCGCGCCCTCGGCGTTGATCTCGCCCCGGGTGCCGGTCGGCGGATAAGGCCACACCGAGCAGGAGTCGGGTCCGTTCCAGTACGGAGCGATGGTCGGAGCTCCATCCGCGATCTTCTTCTCGGTCGCCGCCTCGGCGGCAGGATCGTCCTCGACCGGGTAGTCCATGCAGTTGTACGCGCGGAACGCCTCGCTCGAGTTGTCGAGGTACGTGCCGTTCTCGCGACCGTTGTAGAAGTCGGCGAGGAAGAACGCCGTCGTCGGGTCGCCCTGCAGCGCCTCGTCGAGGGCCTGGGTGAGGTACTGCCAGCTGTCCGCCGAGTACAGTGCCGCGATGATGCCGGTCATCAGCGAGTCCGCGCCGAGCATGCGTCCGTCGCCGTTCTCGAGCGGAGCGGCGTCGACACTCGCCAGCAGCGCACCGAGGTCGGCCATCGCCTCGTCGACCGTGCCGGTGAACGGGCACTCCCCCGAGTCGAGGCAGTCCTGCATGTAGGCGCGAAGGGCCGACTCGAATCCGAGCGCCTGGGTCGCGCCGACATCGAGGCCCGAGACGGCAGGGTCGATCGCGCCGTCGAGCACGAGGCGACCCGCCTTGTCGGGGTAGAGGTCGGCGTACGTCGCACCGAGGAAGGTGCCGTACGAGTAGCCCAGGTAGTTGAGCTGCTTGTCGCCCAGCACCGCACGGATCAGATCCATGTCACGCGCCGCGTTGATCGTCGTCACGTACGGCAGGATGCCGCCGCTGTTCGCCTCGCACGCGTCTGCGAACTCCTTGTGCGCATCGAGGAGCTCCGCCTCCCACTCGGCGCTCCCGCGCTTGCCCGCGGGGATCGAGTAGAGGTAGTCGTCCATGCCCGCAGCATCGAAGCACGTCACGGCCGTCGATTCGCCGACGCCGCGGGGATCGAAGCCGATCACGTCGTAGTTCTCGATGAGGGCGGCTCCGACGGCGAAGTCGAGGCTGTCGCGGATGAGTTCGACTCCACTGGCGCCGGGACCGCCCGGGTTGGTCAGCAGCGAGCCCTGAGCCGTTCCCGTCGCCTGGTGGCGCACGACGGAGAGGGTGATCTCTCCCTCCCCCGGGTTCTCCCAGTCGAGCGGCGCGGTCACGTCGGTGCAGTCGAAGCCCGTGCCGCATTCGCTCCAGGTGAGCGTCTGCCCGTAGAACGGCAGCAGGTCGTCGGCGACGCCCTCCGTGTCAGGAGCGTTGGTGGTCGACGGCTTCGGCTCGGCCTGCTCGGGGATCATCGAATACAGACACCCGGAGAGTGCGACCGATGCCGCGGCGAGGCCCGCGATCACAGCGACGGCACGTCGGATGCGGGAAGTCGGTCGATTGTTCACGGTGTCCTCCCGCTCGTGACAGTCACGAGCAAGCTCTCCAGGGCGAGCAGCGGTGCGACATTGCGCTCCAGCGACTGGCGTGTGTCGGCAAGGTGGTCGAGTACGACAAGAGTACGGGTCTCGGGCCAGGCCGCCGCGAGAGCAGCCAGATCCTCACGAAGCTCACGGTTGATCAGCTCGTCGTCCCTGCCGAGCTGCAGCATCACGACGTCACGGAACAGCGACTGGAGATCGGTGAGCACCCTGTCGATCCCGTCGCGCAGACTTCGGGTCGCGCGTTTCTTCTGATCGTCTTCCAGGGCTGAGATCTGCGCTCGCAGGGCGGGCGGGACAGCCTGCCCCTCGGCGATCCCGACGGTGCGGAGCAGGGAGGCGCGCTCGGCCGCATCGCGCTCGGCAGTGAGCGCCTTGGCGTCGTCCGTGGCCGCCTGGATGATGCCCCCGGCGACCTCGACGGCGTCGTTGACACCGCGAACTCCCAGCACCGACCTCAGGGTCTCGTCGCGGCGGCGACGGGCGGATTCGTCGGTGGCCAGACGCTGGGCCATGCCGATGTGACGCTGTGCGTGGCGGGCGGCCTGCTCGGCGATGGCTTCATCAACCCCCGTGCGGAGGGTGATCAGACGTGCCACGTCTGCGACATCGGGCTCACGCAGTCGCAGCGAGCGGACGCGGGAGCGGATCGTCGGCAGCAGGTCGGCTTCGCTCGGTGCGCAGAGGATCCAGACGGTCTGCTCGGGCGGCTCTTCGAGCGCCTTCAGGAGCACGTTGGAGGTTCGCTCGACCATGCGGTCGGCATCTTCGACCACGATCACGCGGTAGCGGCCCGCAGAGGGCGCGAAGTACGAGCGCTCGACGAGCGCACGGGCCTCCGCGATCGTGATGATGACCTTGTCGGTGCGCAGGGCCGTCACATCGGGATGCGTTCCCGCGAGGACCTGACGCATGGCCGCCTCGTCGTCCGGGTGATCCGCGACGAGCGCCGCGGCGAAGGCATGCGCGAGGGTGGATCGTCCCGACCCGGGAGGACCCGTGATCAGCCAGGCGTGCGAGAGCGCGGACGGATCGGATGCGGCGTTGCGCAACGTGTCGACCGCGGCATCCTGCCCCCACACGTCGGCCCACGGGAAAGGTGCGGCGACAGTCTGGGGCATGCCCTCAGCCTAATCGGGAGCACCGACGTACGCGGCACCGCCGGGCGATGTACGTGGCACCGACCGGGTGAAGCCCTGGCCATAACGCGGTCGGGCGCACAGCCGGGCGGATCAGCCGATGAGCCTCGAGACCCGATCGCGGATCTGCTCGGCGATGTTCTCCGGAGTCGCGGCGGCATCGAGAACCAGGAACCGCTCCGGTTCGGCCTGGGCCAGGGCGAGGTACGCGTCGCGGACGCGGGCATGGAACTCTGTCTTCTCGGCTTCGAGCCGGTCGAACGGCTTGTCGGCGGAGTCGAGTCGCACGCGCGCCGACTCGGGATCGAGGTCGAGCAGCACGGTGAGATCGGGAAGCGCTCCCTCGGCTGCCCAGAGCGACAGGTCGCGGATCTCGTCGCCGTCCAACACACGCCCCGCGCCCTGATAGGCGACGGACGAGTCGAGGTAGCGGTCCTGCAGCACGACCTCGCCGCGGGCGAGCGCCGGTCGAACGACGGTCGCGACGTGGTGCGCGCGATCGGCCGCGTAGAGCAGAGCCTCTGCCCGCGGGGCGATGTCGCCGCGATGGTGGAGCACGATGTCGCGGATCAGCTGGCCGACCTCCGACCCACCCGGCTCACGGGTGCGCACGACCGTCCGCCCCGCATCCGTCAGCCACTGCCCGAGCAGGTTCGACTGCGTGGTCTTCCCCGATCCGTCTCCGCCTTCGAGCGTGATCCAGACTCCGGAGTCAGCCGTCACGAACCGGCCTTCTTCGCGGCGTTCGCGGCACGGGTGGCAGCGGCCTTCTTGGCGGCTGCGGACCGAGCGGCTGCCTTCTCCGCATCGGTCGCGGTCGCCTTCTTCGCGGGCGCCTTCTTCGCGGGCGCCTTCTTCGCGGGCGCCTTCTTGGCCGCGGGCTTCTTCGCCGCGGGCTTCTTCGCCGCGGGCTTCTTGGCCGCACCGCGTTTGGGCGCCGGCCCCTTGGCTCGCTTGTCTGCCAGCATCTGCACCGCGGTCTCGAACGTGATGTCCTCGACCTTCTGGCCCCGCGGAATCGTGACGTTGGTCTCACCATCGGTGACGTAGGCGCCGAAGCGTCCGTCGCGGATGCGGATCGGCTTGCCGCTCACGGGATCTGCCTCGAACTCGGCGAGCGCGCTGGATGCTCGGCGCGATCCGGCACCGTACTTCGGCTGCGAATAGATCTCGAGGGCCTTCTCGAGGGTCACATCGAAGATCTGCGATTCGCTCTCGAGCGAGCGCGAGTCGGTGCCCTTCTTCAGGTAGGGCCCGAACCGGCCGTTCTGCGCGGTGATCTCCTCGCCGCTCTCCGGGTCGGCTCCCACGACGCGCGGCAGGCTGAGAAGCTGCAGCGCCGTGTCGAGATCGATCGTGTCGACCGACATCGAACGGAACAGCGAAGCGGTGCGCGGCTTCGGCGCGGCATCCTTCTTCGCCCCACGCTTGGGCTTGGGCGCCTCGACGACCTCGCCGGTGGCCTCGTCGACCGCCGCATCTTCAGAGACGGGGTCGTTCTCCTGAACGTAGGGCCCGAATCGGCCGTCCTTGACGACGACGATCTTGCCGTTGTCCGGGTTCGTGCCGAGCACGCGGTCGCCGGCGACCGGCGCATCGATGAGCTCCTGCGCCTTGGCCTCGGTCAGCTCGTCAGGAGCGAGGTCTTCGGGAACGTTGACGATGCGCGGCTTCTCGTCCGGAGCGTCGGGGTTCGCGACCTCGAGGTAGGGTCCGTACTTGCCGAATCGCAGGGTGGCGGTCTCGGTGATCGGCGTGGAGTTGAGCGCACGTGCGTCGATCTCGCCGAGGTTGTCGACGGTCTGGCGCAGTCCGACGTGCGAATCCGAGCCGTAGTAGAAGGAACGCAACCATTCGACGCGCTTCTGCTCGCCACGGGCGATCGCGTCGAGGTCGTCTTCGAGAGCTGCGGTGAAGTCGTAGTCGATCAGGTCGGCGAAGTGCTCCTCGAGCAGGCGCACGACACTGAAGGCGAGCCACGTCGGCACGAGAGCCTGGCCGCGCTTGGTGGCGTAGCCGCGATCGATCACGGTGCCGATGATGCTCGCGAACGTCGAAGGGCGGCCGATGCCGTGCTCCTCGAGCGCCTTGACGAGCGATGCCTCGGTGAAGCGCGGCTTCGGGGTCGTGCGGTGCCCCTTCGCCTCGGCATCGGACATCCGGAGGTCATCGCCGACGGCGACCGCAGGGAGCGACTGGTTCTCGTCGGCGTCCTTGTCGTTGCGCTTCTCGTCGCGTCCCTCTTCGTATGCCTCGAGGAAGCCCTTGAAGGTGTAGACCGTGCCCGATGCGGTGAACTCGGCCTTCTGCCCGTCGGCGTCGACCGCGATCGTGACGGTCGTGGTCTCGTACTTCGCGTCGGCCATCTGGCTGGCGACGGTGCGCTTCCAGATGAGGTCGTAGAGGCGGTGCTCCTCGCGGTCGAGTTCGGCGGCGACCGACTTCGGGGTGCGGAAGTTCTCACCCGACGGGCGGATGGCCTCGTGCGCCTCCTGGGCGTTCTTGCTCTTCGACTTGTAGACGCGCGGCTTGAGCGGCACGGCGCTGTCGCCGTACAACGCGACGGCCTGGCTGCGAGCGGCCTGCACCGCCTGGGTGCTCAGCGCCACCGAGTCGGTTCGCATATAGGTGATGTAGCCCTTTTCGTAGAGCCGCTGGGCGACGCTCATCGCCTGCTTGGCACTCATGGAGAGCTTTCGTCCGGCCTCCTGCTGCATGGTGGAGGTGGTGAACGGCGCGTATGGGCTGCGGGTGCCGGGCTTGGCCTCGACCTTGGTGACCGTGCCCGTGCCTGCGGCGTCGATCGCCAGCGCGAGGGCCGCCGCCTTCGCCTCGTCGAGGATGATGACGGCCTTCTTGAGCTTGCCGTCGTCGTCGAAGTCGGTGCCTCGGGCGAGCTGACCGCCGTCCACGCGGACCAGACGGACCTTGAATCCGGACGACGAGGACGCGAGCGCCTCGACGTCCCAGTACTCGGCGGACACGAACGCCATGCGCTCGCGCTCACGCTCGACGATCATGCGGGTGGCGGCGGACTGCACTCGGCCGGCAGACAGACCGGTCTTGACCTTGTACCAGAGCACGGGCGAGACATCCCACCCGTACAGTCGGTCGAGGATACGGCGGGTCTCCTGCGCGTCGACCAGGTCGGTGTCGAGCTCACGCGTGTTGCCGATGGCCGCTTGGATCGCGTCCTTGGTGATCTCGTGGAACACCATCCGCTTGACGGGGACCTTGGGCTTCAGCGTCTCGAGCAGGTGCCACGCGATGGCCTCGCCCTCGCGGTCCTCATCAGTGGCGAGCAGAAGCTCGTCGGCAGTCTTGAGCGCCCGCTTGAGTTCGGCGACGGTCTTCGTCTTGCGATCGGAGACCACGTAATAGGGGTCGAAGTCGTTGTCGACGTCGATCGAGTACTTTCCGTACGCCTGCTTGTCCGCGGCGGGGATGTCCTTCTTGTCTGCGAGGTCGCGAATATGGCCGACCGAGCTGAGCACCTCGTAGCCATCGCCGAGGTACCCCTGGATCGACCGCATCTTCGTCGGAGACTCGACGATGACGAGCTTCTTGCCTTCAGCCAAGGGAGCATCCTTTCTTCGAAGCACACCATACACACCGCCGTGATGGGTTGGTCACAGAGGTCGCCTGCATTTTCGCCGGAAAGTGCCTCGCGCCGCAGTCAGATCCCCTCGGGTGGCCCAGCACGGGCTCGGGAGACGGCAGCGAGTCCAGCGTACTTCGCCTTGACCTGCACGGTCGCCACGAAGCCGTCGACGGCGCATTCGGTGAGTGCTGCACCGGAGGCCGCGGCGACCCGCGCGGCGAGGGTGCACGGGTCGACCGTGACGACGACTGCGCCGCTGGCAGCGTCGGCCGCTGCCAGGGCCGCGGCGTCGGCAGCTCCCGCTGCGCGCTGCGCAGTGACTGCCGCGCCGCCGACGGCGGCGAGTCCGAATGACAGAGTCGCGCCGACCACCAGCACGCCGGCCGCGAGCACCGACCCCGCCATCAGTGCTCCACCTCCACCGTCGAGAACATCAGAGTCCTCCGGCGAGCGCGCAACTCGACGCGCGCACGCCCACCCTCACGAAGCCGCCGACGGTGAAGTCGGTCTCTGCGGACACGCACACGAGATCGCCCGACGTGCTGCTCGACATCGACGCACCGGGCACTGCAGCCGACACCGCATGTGCGGCGGCCCCCTCGTCTTCTCCTCTGCCGAGGAGCCGGGCCGCGTCAGCGGTCGCATCCTGCAGTGCCACCTGACGGGAGGCTGCGCCCAGAGCGCCGGCTCCGAGTAGGAGGACGAGCACGACGGCGGGAACCGCGAGCGCGAGCTCCGCAGTCACGGAGCCGCGCTCGCCGGCATGGACGGAAGTCATCACGACACCGTCAGTGCCCGACGCACCAGGTCCGTGAGGATGCCACGCACCTCGTCTGACCTCATGATCACGACCAGGAGGCCGGCGAAGGCGACGGCCGCCATCGTGGTGATGGCGTACTCGGCGGTGGCCGCGCCACTGTCGTCGCCGAAGAGGGTTGCCGCGCTGCGCCGGGTGAGCGAGGGGATGGTGTTCATGTGTTCCTTCTTTCTATGGGACGGATACGCGGTGCATCCGGTGGAACTCGGCCGTCACAGCGGCAGTGGAGTGGAGGCGAGCACGCTCAGCAGAAGCGGTGCGACGCCGAGCAGCAGGAAGGCCGGGAGAGTGCAGACTCCGAGCGGGATGAGCAGCGTCGTCGAGAGCTTGGCCGCGCGAAGGCGTCCGTCCACCCGTGACGCGTGTCTCTCCTGGCCGGCGGAAGCCCGAAGCAGTTCACCCGCCGGGACCCCGGCAGCATGCGACAGCTCGAGCACCGCGCCGATGCGAGCGTCGTCACCGGGAGACGATGCCGGGCTCTCGGCGACGAGGCGCAGGGCTCGTGGGATCGACGCGCCTCCTGAGAGGGCGACCGCCATGAGCTCGGCTCGCATACCCGGTGTTCCCGGTTCGGGACGCGCCCGCGTGAGGAGTCGCCCGGTCCACGCGCGCGCCGCGGCGACGAGCAGGAGCCCGGCGACCACGCACCCGGCGCCGGCGGGCGTCCCGACGATGACGCCGACAGTGTCGAAGCCGAGGGCGAAGCCGAGGAAGAGGCCGGCGAACGGCATCCAGAGCAGGAGCTTGGCGGTTCCCGCGGGCTCGGCGAGCGCGATGCGCACGTCGTCCGCGGCGGATGACGCGTCGCGCAGCGTCTCAGCGAGCATCCTCAGCGCCTCGGCGAGCGGTGCGCCGACGGTCGTCGCGATCTCCCAGGCGGCCGCGAGGTCACGCCACGCGCCACCCTCCGCTTCGATGGCCGCGATGAGCGGGACGCCGCCATCCACACGGGCGATCACGGACGCAGCGTGACGGTCGCCGATCGAGGCAAGATGGCGCCATGCGACCATCGGCACCGCGCCGGCTTGGAGAAGCACCGCGAGCGTCTGCACCGATGTCGCGGCGTCGCCCCCGGTATCGACGACCGGACGACGCCATCCCCTCACCACGGCCGCACCTCCTCGATGCTCAGCCGATCCCCGCTCACCGCGAGCTCGCCGGCGTGCGCGATGCGTCTCCGCCCGCCAGGCGCCCTGTCGAGATGAAGGACGATCGTGAAGGCGCTCACAGCCTGGCGCGCGAGCGCCGTGGCATCCATCGCCGCGAGGGCGCCGAGCGCTTCGAGCCGGGCCGGCACGTCGCTGAGACCGCTCGCGTGGAGAGTTCCCGCTCCCCCGTCGTGTCCGGTGTTCAGAGCAGTCAGGAGTTCTCTCACCTCCTCGCCGCGGCATTCTCCGACCACGAGACGGTCGGGGCGCATGCGCAGCGACTCGCGGACCAACCGGGCGAGGCTGATGCCGCCGGCTCCCTCGAGATTCGACTGCCGTGCCTCCAGAGCGACGTGGTGGGGATGCTGCGGGCGCAGTTCGGCGACGTCCTCGATCGTGACGATGCGCTCAGAGGCCGGGACGGCTGACAGCAATGCCGACAGCAGCGTGGTCTTGCCCGTTCCCGTCCCGCCGGTGATGAGGATGTTGGCGCGCTCGGCGACGAGCTCGAGAAGCCAGCTGTGCTGGGCCGCGTCGAAGGAGCCGAGCGCCGCCAGCGCGTCGAGATCGGCAGCGCGCACTCTGGGCACACGGATCGAGAGCGCCGTCCCCGACGTCGAGATCGGCGCGAGCACGGCATGGACGCGGATGCCGGAGTCGAGCCTGACATCGACGCACGGAGCCTGGTCGTCGAGATGTCGACCGCCGAGTCCGACGAGCCCGACCGCGAGGTCGCGGACCTCCCGCTCGGACGCGCTCCACCCGAGCACGGGTTCCGCACCATGCCCTCGGTCGATGAACAGCCCGGATGCGCCGTTGACGAAGATGTCGGTGACCTCCTCGTCTGCGCAGTGCTCGGCGAGGAGGCCGAAGGCGGGATCGACCTGCAGCGGCGAAGGAGCACCCCGGACGGTTCCGTCGACGAGCGCCGCCGAGCCGCGCGGCTGAATGACGAAGGGATCAGGCATGCCCCGAAGCTAGGGCTCACGGCGGATCCGCGGGGTCGCCGCGGCGCTCCCGCGACGACCACTGTGAGCAACGTCTGGACGATGGCATCCGTGCAGAGCGGGTGTGGACGGCGTCAGATCGCGAGCCACAGGATGGGAGCGCTCCCGGCATAGAGATGGGCGGCACCTCACGGGGGGAATGAGATGCCGCCCACGGCGTCCCTCATGGGGGAATCGGGCACGCCAAGGCCAGAATGAGAATTCGGCTGTCGTCGAGTGTACGCAAGGCGACCGTCCTGACAAAACCCGTCGGACTACCGACTTTCGGCAGTAATGCGATGTCCGTGCCCGGGACTAGATTCGCCCTGACCTGATCGCGTCAGAGATGCGTTCATGCCCGCACGACCTGCCACGCCGCAAAGGAGCGCCTGCCGATGAGCAGCCAGATCGATCACCTTCTCGATGAGACCCGCCAGTTCCCGCCGTCCGAGGAGTTCGTCGCCCAGTCGGTCTCGTCTCCCCGGCTGTATGAGAGCGCGTCGACCGACCGCGAAGCCTTCTGGGCCGACCAGTCACGCGAACTGCTGGAGTGGCACAAGCCGTTCACTCGCGTGCTCGACTGGTCGACCCCGCCGTTCGCGAAGTGGTTCGACGACGGCGAGCTCAACGTCGCGTACAACTGCCTCGACCGCCACGTCGAGGCGGGCAACGGCGACCGTGTCGCTCTCCACTGGGAGGGCGAACCGGGCGACTCCCGGTCGATCACCTACGCCGAGCTGACCGAGGAGGTCAAGCGCGTCGCGAACGTGCTGGAGGGGCTCGGCATCGGCCATGGCGACCGCGTCGCGATCTACCTGCCGATGATCCCCGAAGCGGTCGCATCGATGCTCGCCGTCGCCCGCGTCGGCGCCATCCACTCGGTCGTGTTCGGCGGGTTCAGCGCCGACAGCCTCCGCTCGCGCATCGATGACGCAGGGGCGAAGCTCGTCATCACCGCCGACGGCGGCTACCGCAAGGGCCGCGTGTCCGCGCTCAAGCCGGCCGTCGACCAGGCGCTCGCCGACCGCGGCGACGGCGAGCAGCAGACGGTCGAGCACGTGCTCGTCGTCAAGCGCGGCGAGAACGAGGTCGACTGGGAGGACGGTCGCGACCTCTGGTGGCACGAGGTCGTCCCCGCGGCCTCCCCCGAGCACACTGCCGTGGCCTTCCCCGCCGAGAACCCGCTGTTCATCCTCTACACCTCCGGGACTACGGGAAAGCCCAAGGGAATCCTGCACACCTCCGGCGGGTACCTCACTCAGGCCGCCTACTCGCACAAGTACGTGTTCGACCTGCATCCCGAGACCGACGTGTACTGGTGCACCGCCGACATCGGGTGGATCACCGGACACAGCTATGTCACCTACGGTCCGCTGGCGAACGGCGCGACCCAGGTCATCTATGAGGGCACGCCTGACGCGCCGCACCCCGGGCGCTGGTGGGAGATCATCGAGAAGTACAAGGTCTCGATCTTCTACACGGCGCCCACCGCGATCCGCTCGTTCATGAAGATCGGCCGCAGCGTGCCCGCGAAGTTCGATCTGTCGTCGCTGCGCCTGCTCGGCTCGGTGGGCGAGCCCATCAACCCCGAGGCGTGGATCTGGTACCGCGACGTGATCGGCGCGGGCAAGACGCCCATCGTCGACACCTGGTGGCAGACCGAGACAGGCGCGATCATGGTCTCTGCACTGCCCGGTGTCACCGCCACCAAGCCGGGATCCGCCCAGGTGCCGCTGCCCGGAATCTCGATCGACGTCGTCGACGAGTCGGGCGCCGAGGTGGGCAACGGCAACGGCGGCCTCCTCGTCGTCACCGAACCGTGGCCGAGCATGCTCCGCGGCATCTGGGGCGACCCTGAGCGGTTCACGGACACGTACTGGGAGAAGTTCGAGAAGCAGGGCTACTACTTCGCCGGTGACGGTGCGCGCCTCGACCAGGACGGCGACCTCTGGTTGCTCGGCCGGGTAGACGACGTCATGAACGTCTCCGGACACCGCCTCTCGACGGCCGAGATCGAGTCGTCGCTCGTCGCACACGAGGCGACGGCCGAGGCCGCGGTCGTCGGCGCGGCAGATGAGACGACCGGTCAGGCCGTCGTCGCATTCGTGATCATCAAGGAGAGCTACCTCTCGGCGCACGACCCCGCCGGACTCGCGCAGCAGCTGCGCCTCTGGGTGGGTGAGCAGATCGGCGCGATCGCACGGCCCCGCGACGTGTACATCGTGGGCGAGCTTCCGAAGACGCGCTCGGGCAAGATCATGCGGCGTCTGCTGCGCGATGTGGCTGAGGGGCGCGAGGTCGGAGACACCACCACGTTGGCCGACACCGCGGTGATGAGCATCATCTCGGCGCAGGTCAAATAGCGCGGATACAGCAAACGCCCCCTTCCGAATCGATCCGGAAGGGGGCGTTGCCGTGTGCGCGTGGTGAGGGGTGGCGACCTCAGGCCAGGATGAACGTGGCCTCGACTTCGACCGGGCTGTCGAGCGGGAGCACCGGCACACCGACGGCCGCGCGGACATGCTGCCCGGCGTCGCCGAAGATCTCGCCGAGGACCAGGCTCGCCCCGTTGATCACGCCGGGCTGGCCGGTGAAATCGGGGGTGGATGCCACGAAGCCACCGAGCCGCAGCACTCCGGCGATCCTGTCCACGCCCCCGGCCGCAGCCGCAGCCGCCGCGAGAGCGTTCAGGGCGCAGGTGCGCGCATAGGCGTTGGCGTCCTCGGCGGTGACCTCTGCCCCGACCTTGCCCGTCGCGGGAAGCGCTCCCTCGACGAAAGGCAGCTGGCCGGAGGTGTAGACGAGTCCGTCGCGCACGACCGCCGGGACGTAGGCTGCGACCGGCGCCGCGACGACGGGGAGCTCGATGCCCAGCTCGGTCAGGCGCTCAGAGACGCTCATGCCGCTCCCCCTTCGAACTGGCGGGACGCCTCGGCTGCGGCAGCGAGACCGGCGTTGCCCGAGGCATCCGCCGTCACCGGGCGCTTGAAGTAGGCGACGAGCCCACCCTCGGGGCCCTGGATGACCTGCACGAGCTCCCAGCCCTGCTTGCCCCAGTTGTTGAGGATCGCTGCGGTGTTGTGGATCAGCAACGGGGTGGTCAGGTACTCCCAGGTGGTCATGGCACTCCTGTCTGGCGGCATCCGCGCTGGCGGCTGCGTCAAAGGCGGTATTCAGGGAACTCCCCTACGATCAAGCGTATGCCTCAAAAGAATCGCACGGTGAAAGGTGCGCTCGGCGGAGTCCTCGGACTCGTCGGGCTGAGCGCCGTCGCCGGCCTCCTCGTCGCGGCCAGCGTCACCCCGGTCCTCGCCATGACCGGTATCGCCGGGTCGCAGGCCCTCACCATCTTCGAAGACCTGCCGGAGAACCTTCAGGTCGGCGCGCCGATGCAGCAGTCGACCATCTATGCGACCGGTCTCGACGGCAACCCCGTCGCCCTGGCGTCGTTCTACGAGCAGAAGCGCATCCCCGTGGCGTACGACCAGGTCGCGCCGGTGATGTACGACGCGATCCTGTCGAGCGAGGACAAGAACTTCTACACCCACGGCGGCATCAACCTCGGCGCGACGCTGAAGGCCGCGGTCGGCAACGTCGCAGGCACGACCGATCGAGGAGCCTCCACGATCACGCAGCAGTACGTGAAGAACGTCCAGGTGCAGGAGTGCGAGCAGGACGTCGACCCCGCGGCCGAGGACTACTCCAAGCAGATCGAGCAGTGCTTCCTCGATGCGGCGGTCGCGGACGGCGGCAAGGGCGTCGAGCGCAAACTGCAGGAGATGCGTTATGCGCTGAAGATCGAGAAGGACTACTCGAAGAACGAGATCCTCCTCGGCTACCTCAACATCGCCAACTTCGGCGGCACCATCTACGGCATCGAGGCCGCAGCGAACCGGTACTTCTCCACCAGCGCGGCGAATCTCAGTCTCGCGCAGGCGGCGACGATCGCCGGCATGGTGCAGGAGCCCAACCGATTCCGCATCGACCGCCCCGAGGGAATCTGGACGGATGACGCCGGCGTGGCGCACAACGGGGACGCCGACGGCTACAAGGACACGAAGGATCGCAGAGACTACGTCCTCAATCGGATGCTCGCGGACGCGAAGATCACGCAGGCCGCGCACGACGAGGCCGTCGCCTCGCCGGTCACTCCCCTGCTGAGCGAGCCCCAGCAGGGCTGTGCGGCCGCGGGCGACAACGCGTACTTCTGCCAGTACGTGAAGGCCGTCATCGAGAACGACGAGGCGTTCGGCGCCACGGAAGAGGAGCGTCGCTCGAACCTCCGCCGCGGCGGAATGGAGATCTACACCTCCCTCGATCTGCGGGTCCAGCAGCCCGCGATCGACGCGGTCAGGGCGCAGGTCCCGCAGGCGATGCCCGGGATCCTCGTCGGTGGCACCGGAGTGTCGATCGAGGCGTCCACGGGTCGGGTACTCGCCATGGCACAGAACACCGTCTTCAACGAGACGACCGAGGCCAACCTGGCTGCCGGCGAGACCTCTCAGGTCTTCGCGGCCGACAAGGCGCATGGCGGCTCGACCTACGGGTTCGAGACGGGATCGACCTACAAGCTGTTCACGCTTCTGAGCTGGCTGGAGTCCGGCCACTCCGTGAACCAGGTCCTCGACGGTCGCCTCAAGACCTTCAGCCCCTTCACCAGGTGCGGGGACAAGGTGACGAACAGCTCCAAGATCAACAACTTCGGCAACTCCGGCGGCTCGGTGGGCAGCGTGCGACAGTTCACCGCGCAGTCCCTGAACACCGGTTTCCTCGCGATGGCGCAGCAGCTCGATCTCTGCGACATCAACGAGGTGGCGAAGCGACTCGGCGTCCACTACGGCAACGGCGACGACATCACGGTCGGCGGAACGAACGCCAACACCGCTCCGAACGATCCGTTCCCGACGGTTCTGGGCTCGAAGAGCGTGGCTCCTCTGCAGATGGCCGGCGCCTACGCCACCGTCGCCAACAACGGCGTCTACTGCGAGCCTCGCGTGATCGACCGGGTCGTCGGCGAGGACGGCGCGGAGATCACTCCTCCCGCGCAGAAGTGCTCCCAGCAGCTCACCCCTGAGGTCGCCGCGACCGCCGCGTACGCACTGCGAGGCGTCATGGAGGGCAACGGCACCGGAACGAGGGCCAACCCGTACGACGGAACCCAGCTGATAGGCAAGACCGGTACCGCCGAGAAGGAGCACACCATGCTCGTCGAGTCGAGCACCAAGGTCACGACAGCGGTGTGGGTCGGAAACGTCGACGGCCGCGTGCCGCTGAACGACTTCCGCAACGGCAACGGGACGCGACTCGGCGACATCCGCTACGGCCTCGCCAAGGCGATCCAGGGTGCCGCGGATGCCGTGTACCCCGCGGAGGACTTCCCTCGCCCCGACGACAAGCTGGTTCGTCAGGTTCTGACGAACGTTCCCGACGTGGTGGGCAAGTCCGTCGGCGAAGCGACCTCTCTCATCGAGGCTGCGGGCTTCACCGCAGCCGTCGGACCCGCCGTGGACGGTCCCGCCGGCGATGTCGTCATGGCGCAGGACCCGTCCGGACAGGCCCCGAGCGGTGCGACGATCACGATCTCGCCGAGCAACGGCCAGGGCGCGACGGTGCCCGACATCACCGGACAATCGAAGGCCGAAGCGCAGAGCGCGCTGTTCGGGGCAGGGTTCTCGTCGATCGACTTCGACGGGTCATGCAACGGTCAGAACGCCGCGGTCACGTCCACCGACCCGGCCGCGAACACACCGACGACGAAGAGCACGTCCATCAAGGTCCGCTGCAAGTGACGTCTCGCCACGCGGCGCACCCGGCCCTCATCGCGCTCGGCGCGGTGGGGGCCGCTGGTGCCGCAGCCGCCGTCTGGGGCATCGGCATCGAGCGCTACCTCTTCACGGTGCGTGAGGCGACCGCATCCGCTCTCGCCCCGGGTTCCGCACCGTTGCGCGTGCTGCACATCTCGGACGCGCACATGGCTCCGTGGCAGCACCGCAAGCAGGACTGGCTCGCGTCACTCGCGCAGCTGAAGCCCGATCTCATCGTCAACACCGGCGACAATCTCGGACACCGCGACGGTCTCGCCGGGATCAGACGTGCCTTCGAGCCGTTCGCCGGAATCCCCGGTGTCTTCGTGCACGGTTCCAACGACGTCATCGGCCCCTCGCCGCGGAATCCGATCCGCTACTTCGCCGGCCCGTCGCAGCGCCCGAGAGAGCTGAACTTCCTCGACACCGATGCGATGGACGCGTACTTCACCGACGAGCTCGGATGGACGAGCCTGAACAACGCCGCAGCGCGACTCATGGTGGCCGGCAGTCCCCTGGACCTGTTCGGCGTGAGTGATGCGCACTGCGACTGGGACCGGCTCGAGGACCTGCCGGACGCCATCGATGCTCTCGGCCCGCGGACTGCCGGCACATCCGTTCTCGGCGTCACGCACGCGCCCTATCAGCGCGTCCTGAACGGGTTCGTGGAGATGGGCGCCGACGCCATCCTCGGCGGCCACACGCACGGCGGTCAGGTGTGCCTGCCCGGTTTCGGTGCTCTCGTAGCGAACTGCGACATCCCGCTGAAGCAGGCGAAGGGTCTCAGCACGTGGACTCAGGGCGATCGCGCCGTGCCCCTCAATGTCAGCGCGGGCTGCGGACACTCGATCTACGCGCCGATACGCTTCGCGTGCCGCCCCGAGGCGACGCTGCTGACCCTGACGGCGCGCGGTTGATGCCTCGATTCGGCGCTGGGAGCTTTTCGCTGTAGACTCGGAGGGTTGCAAAACGGGGTGTGGCGCAGCTTGGTAGCGCGCTTCGTTCGGGACGAAGAGGTCGCAGGTTCAAATCCTGTCACCCCGACAAGTAACACCGGAAGGCCGTCCTCACGGGCGGCCTTCTCTGTATCCGGAACGAGGAGAAAGGCACCGCATGAGTCGCTTGCTCCCCCCGCCTCGACGACTGACCCGAGGCATCGCCCTCGCTCTCGCCCTGCCGTTCTTCGGCGGCATCGCGCTGCTGACGCTCACGCCGACGCGCATCGAGCAGTCCATGCCGAACCTGCTCGATCTCGTTCTGTCCGTTTCGCACCGACTGGGGTGGGAGTCTCTTGATTTCACCCGCCTCGAGGTCATCGCCAACGTTCTGGTCTTCGTGCCCATCGGCATCCTGGCTTTCATCCTCATCCCCCGCCGCCTCTGGCTGCTGGCGCTCGCCCTGGGCCCGGCAGTGTCCCTCTCCATCGAGGCCGCCCAGCGCCTCGCCCTGCCGAATCGTACGGCCACCGTGTCCGATGTGATCGCGAACTCCGGCGGCGCGCTGATCGGCGTAGCGCTCGCGATCCTGTGCACCCTCCTCTTCGCTCCGCGTGTCTCTCAGCACCGCCCGTCTACTCTGGAAGCATCATGACCTCGCCTGCACTCGTCGCCTTCGATCTCGACGACACCCTCGCCCCGTCGAAAGAGCCCATCGATGCTCGCATCGCCTCGTTGCTGCTCGCGCTGCTGCAGCGGGTCGAGGTCGCGATCATCTCGGGCGGCAACGAGGCGCAGTTCCGCGCTCAGGTGATCGCGCGGCTCGGAACCATCGACGAGGCGGCCGCGGCGCGGCTGCACCTGCTCCCCACCTGCGGCACACGGTACCTGCGCCACGACGGCACGGATTTCTCGCCGCTCTACGCCCATGACCTCACCGCGGAGCAGAAGGCCGGCGCTCTCGCCGCCCTGCGCGAGGAGGCGGAGCGTCTGGGGCTGTGGGAGTCTCAGCCCTGGGGTGAGATCCTCGAGGACCGCGGATCCCAGATCACCTTCTCTGCGCTCGGGCAGAAGGCTCCCCGCGATGCCAAGCACGAGTGGGACCCGTCCGGTGCGAAACGAGAAGCTCTTCGGGACGCCGTGGCGGCGAGACTCCCCGAGCTCGAAGTGCGATCCGGCGGTTCGACCTCCATCGACATCACTCTGGCCGGCATCGACAAGGCCTTCGGCATGAAGCAGCTCGCCGAGCACACCAGCATCCCCCTCACCTCGATGCTGTTCTACGGTGACCGACTCGATGAAGGCGGCAACGACTACCCCGTCCTGGCGATCGGAGTGCCCTCGGTCGCGGTCGAGGGGTGGGAGGACACCGCAGACAAGCTCGACGAGCTTCTCGCGACCCTCTGACCGCCCACCCCTCCCCTCGAATCCGGGGACGAGGTCAGCGGACGACGGCCTCCGACGCTGCCCGTGCGACCGGCACGAGGCGCGTGAGCTGAGTGACGTGCGACGGCTCGAGCTCCGCGAGTGAGGCGACGCCCAGAAGACGCATGGTGCGTTCGATCTCCGTCCGCAGGATCTCGATCGTGCGGTCGACGCCCGCACGGCCGCCAGCCATGAGGCCGTAGAGGTAGGCGCGGCCGATGAGGGTGAAGTCCGCTCCGAGCGCGACCGCCGCGACGATGTCCGCGCCGTTCATGATCCCCGTGTCGACCATGACCGTGAAGTCGTCGCCCACGGCGGTCCGGACCTCCGGCAGAAGGTGGAACGGAATGGGCGCGCGGTCGAGCTGCCGCCCGCCGTGGTTGGAGAGCACGATGCCGTCGACGCCCGCGTCACGCAGGCGCACCGAATCCTCGACGTTCTGCACGCCCTTGATCACGATCTTGCCCGGCCAGATGTCACGGATCACCGCAAGGTCGTCGTAGCTGATCGTGGGGTCCATAGCCGCGTCGAGCAGCTCGCCGACGGTGCCGCCGGTGGTGCTCAGCGACGCGAACTCCAGCTTCGGGGTCGTCAGGAAGTCGTACCACCACCACGGACGCGGGATGGCATTGATGATGGTGCCGAGCGTGAGCTGCGGCGGGATGCTGAAGCCGTTGCGCTTGTCACGCAGCCGCGCTCCGGCGACCGGGGTGTCCACCGTGAACTGCAGCGTGTCGAAGCCCGCGGCGGCAGCACGGCGAGTGAGTTCGTAGGAGATCTCGCGGTCGCGCATGACATAGAGCTGGAACCAGTTGCGTCCGTGCGGGTTGGCCGCCTTCACGCCCTCGATCGACGTCGTGCCCAGGGTCGAGAGGGTGAACGGGATGCCGGCCGCCGCCGCCGCTCCCGCGCCGGCGACCTCGCCCTCTGTCTGCATGAGACGCGTGAAGCCTGTCGGCGCGATGCCGAACGGGAGCGCCGACGGGCCGCCGAGGATCTCGACCGCGGTGTCGACGTCCGGAGCCGGCCGGAGGATGCCGGGGTGGAACTCCACATCCTGGAATGCCTGGCGTGCCCGCGTGAGCGACAGCTCGCCCTCGGCGGCGCCATCAGTGTAGTCGAACGCGGCCTTCGGCGTGCGCCTCTTGGCGATCGTGCGCAGGTCGTCGATCGTGAGCGCCGAGTCGAGACGGCGCTTCTTGCCGTTGAACTCGGGCTTCTTGAACTTCATCAGGTCGAGAAGCTCTGCGGGGTTGGGAACCTGGCGCTGGACCATGGCTGTCCTCTCAGTCGGTGGGTCGGACGCTGCGGGTGAGCCCCGCCGCGGTGTAGTAGCCGGTGATGTGCGCTCGGACGAGGGTCTGGGCGGTCGCCGCGTCACCCGCGGCTATGGCCTCGATGATGGCTCGGTGCTCGGCGCGCAGCAGGTCTGCCATGGCATCCCAGTCGGCGATGGATGAGGCGCCCTGCTGCACGTACGACTCGATGGAGGTGCGCAGGCCCGCCATGATCGCGGCGACGACGGTGTTGCCGCTCGACTCCGCGAGGGCGAGGTGGAGCTGGGCATCGAGGGTGAGGAACTCGTCAGGCGTCAGGGCGCCGACGTCCATCGCATCGAGCACGCTGTGCGCCGCGGTGAGATCGGGCGCGTGCTGGCTCGCGAGAGCGGCGACGACCGCGTCTTCGAGCAGCAGTCGCGTCTGCACCACGTCCGCCAGCGGAAAGCCCTGTGCGGCGACCTGGAGGCGCAGAAGCGTCGACATACCACCGGACGGGGTCGCGATCACGATCGCGCCCGACTGCGGCCCCGAGCCGGTCGAGGTGCGGATCAGCCCCATGACCTCGAGCACGCGCAGCGCCTCTCGGACGCTCGAGCGCCCGACACCCAGGTCCGCGGCGAGCTCGCGCTCCGAGGCGAGACGATCACCGGGGCCGAGACGCCCGTCGAGCAGGTCGCGCTCGACATGTTCGAGCACGAGCCTCCAGGCGCGCGCTGGCTGCTCCGGCATCCGCTCTCCTCATCGTGTGCATCGGCGGCATCGATCCTCGACGCAGCTGTGGTCTGACCACAGTAGCGTGTGTGGTCAGACCACGCAATCGGGGTACGCCGACACACCGCCCGAGGGCGGAGGATGACGCGAGGGCGTTCAGCCCAGCCGCCCACCCGACTCTTCGAGGTAGCACGCGCCGCACAGCGACTCGTAGGTCGTGATCTCCGGCGCCAGCGATCCGTCAGCGCCCTCGTCGATGGCGACCTGGTCGCCGTCGAAGACGAACCGACCACCGATCACACGACCGTTGAAGACGGCCTTGCGCCCGCAGCGGCAGATGGTCTTCAGCTCCTCGAGGGAGTGCGCGATCGCGAGCAGACGAGCCGACCCCGGGAAGGCGTGGGTGAGGAAGTCATTGCGGATGCCGTAGGCGATCACCGGGATGCCGTCTTCGATCGCGATGCGGAAGAGGTCGTCGACCTGCTCCGCCGTGAGGAACTGCGCCTCGTCGATCAGGAGGCAGGCGACATCGATCGACCCCCCGCGGACCGGTTCATCGGCGACCGCACGGCGCACGCGATCCCGGTGCTCGTCGAAGAGCTCGCGGACGTCCGCATCGGGAGCGATGAGATAGTCGACGTGCCGCGTGACACCGAGTCGACTCGCGATCTCGGATGCACCCTTGGTGTCGATCGCCGGCTTCGCGAGCAGCACGTGCTGGCCGCGCTCCTCGTAGTTGTACGCGGCCTGGAGCAGCGAGGTGGACTTGCCCGAGTTCATCGCCCCGTAGCGGAAGTAGAGCTTCGCCACCGGCGCGCTACTCGTTGATGCCGAGCGTGGCCGCCGTCGCCGCGGTGGACTTCGCCGCCAGCTCGGGATCCTTGTTCAGCTGCTCGCCGAATGTCGGGATGAGCTCGCGCAGTTCCGACTCCCAGCCGGGGTACTCGTCGGGGAAGCACTTCTTCAGCAGATCGAGCATGATCGGCACGGCGGTGGAGGCGCCGGGCGAGGCGCCGAGCAGACCGGCGATCGAACCGTCGGCCGCGGACACCACTTCGGTGCCGAACTGCAGGATGCCGCCCTTCTTGGGGTCCTTCTTCATGACCTGGGCGCGCTGCCCCGCGTCGATGAGCGTCCAGTCCTCGTCCTTCGCCGTCGGCATGAACGTGCGCAGGCTGTCGACCTTCTTGGCGTGGTTCTTCAGCAGCTCCCCCACCAGATAGGTGATGAGGTCGGGATTCGCGAACGCGACGCGCAGCATCGGCCACAGATTGTGCGTGCGCACCTGCGACACGATGTCGAGCATCGAGCCGTTCTTGAGGAACTTCGGGCTGAAGGTCGCGAACGGGCCGAACATCAGGGAGGCCTCGCCGTCGACCACGCGCGTGTCGAGGTGCGGGACCGACATGGGCGGGGCGCCCACCGAGGCCTGCGAGTACACCTTCGCCTTGTGCTGCGCGACGATCTTTGGGTTCGAGGTCTTGAGGAACTGCCCGCCGATCGGGAAGACACCGTAGCCCTTGATCTCGGGGATGCCCGAGCGCTGCAGCAGCTTGAGCGCCCAGCCGCCGGCGCCGACGAACACGAAACGCGCCTTGATCTGGTTCGGCGTGCGACCGATCGTCGTGCGGTAGTTGATGAGCCAGGTGCCGTCCTTCTGCTTCTTCAGGCTCTTGACCTCGTGGTTGGTGCGCAGCGCGACGCCCGACTCGGTGAGGTGGTCGAAGAGCTGGTGCGTCAGCGCACCGAAGTCGACGTCGGTTCCGGCGGGCACGCGGGTGGCCGCGAACGGCTCGCTCTTACGGCGCTGCTGCATGAGCAGCGGCGCCCACTTGTTGATGACGCGGGAATCCTCGCTGTACTCGATGCCCTCGAACAGCGGCTGCTTCTTCAGGACCTCGTAGCGGTCCTTGAGGTACTTGACGTCCTTCTCACCGCGCACGAACGTCATGTGCGGCGTCGCGTTGATGAAGGTCGACGGCGCATCGAGCACGCCGCGATCGACCAGAGACGACCAGAACTGACGACTCTGCTGGAACTGCTCGTTGATCGAGACGGCCTTGGCGGGGTCGAGCGGAGCGCCCTTCTGCTGCGGCATGTAGTTCAGCTCGCAGAGCGCCGCGTGGCCGGTGCCCGCGTTGTTCCACGGGTTCGACGATTCCTGAGCCACATCAGAGAGTCGCTCGAACGCGACGATCTTCCAATCCGGCTGCAGCTCGTGCAGAAGGGTACCCAGGGTGGCGCTCATGATGCCACCACCGATCAAGACGACATCGACGGTTTCGGTCACCACGACAGTCTAGTTCGCGGTCACGGCACGACAGACCACGCGGGGCCGTCCGGCGAGACCGGATCCGCATGACCGCGATGCGGTCAGGCTATGGCGACCAGGCGCTCGGCGAGGATCTCGGCGATCTGCACCGCGTTCAGCGCCGCGCCCTTGCGCAGGTTGTCGTTGCTGATGAACAGCACGAGGCCCTTGTTCTCGGGAGCGGACTGGTCGGCGCGGATTCGTCCGACGAAGCTCGGGTCCTTGCCCGCGGCCTGGAGCGGCGTGGGCACCTCGTCGAGGACGACACCGGGGGCTGCGGCGAGCACCTCGGCGGCGCGCTGCGGCGTGATGTCGCGGGCGAACTCGACGTTGATCGAGAGC
The DNA here is from genome assembly GCF_040686675.1 of Microbacterium sp. NPDC079176. NCBI lineage: Bacteria > Bacillati > Actinomycetota > Actinomycetes > Micrococcales > Microbacteriaceae > Microbacterium > Microbacterium sp. NPDC079176. The sequence continues at coordinate 303,056 of NZ_JBFBLM010000003.1, read as the reverse complement.
GAGTGGCCCGTGAAGACGGGAACCCGCACGCACGTGCCGGCGACACGGAGGTCGGGCAGCTCGAGGATCTTGCGGCTCTCGTTGCGGAGCTTCTTCTCCTCGTCCGTCTCGTTCTGACCGTCGTCGACCAGGTTGCCCGCGAACGGGATGACGTCGAACGCGATCGGAGCGACGTACTTCTCGGGCTCCGGGAAGTCGATCGACGAGCCGTCGTGCACGAGGCGCAGCGTGTCGCCCTGGGCGAGGACGCCCTCGACCTGCCCGAGGAGCTCCTGCGCACCGGCGAGACCCGAACCGGAGACGGCCTGGTAGGTCGAGACGATCAGGCGCTCGAGACCCGCTTCGGCGTGCAGCGCCTTCAGAACCGGCATGGCTGCCATGGTCGTGCAGTTCGGGTTGGCGATGATGCCGCGAGGGCGGTCGTCGATCGCGTGCGGGTTGACCTCGCTGACGACCAGCGGAACCTCGGGATCGTTGCGCCAGGCGCTGGAGTTGTCGACGACGACGGCTCCGGCCTCGGCGAAGCGGGGAGCGTATGCGCGGCTGGCGGTCGCGCCGGCCGAGAAGAGGGCGATGTCGATGCCCGCGGCATCCGCCGTCTCGACATCCTCGACGATGACGGTCGCGCCGCCGAACTCGATGGCGGTGCCTGCAGAGCGCGACGACGAGAACAGACGCAGCTCGCGAATCGGGAAGGACCGTTCGGCGAGAATCTCGCGCATCACGGTGCCCACCTGGCCGGTGGCGCCGACGATGGCGACGGAGAGTCCTGAGTCGGAGATGCGGGTCATGATGTTCCTTGGCGTCGTGCAGTGCTGCATGCGAGGCTTCAGGCGCGACGTCGGGATGCGGATGCCGCGCCTGGCGCCGATGTCAGGGTTTCGGTGAGTCTACCGTGCCGTCCGGTGATCGAGGACCGACCGTCGGGCGGGGTGCGGGCCGGGTCAGCATCCCGAGTCAGTTTTGCGGATCGGGTCACGATTCGCGGACGGGATCAGCTGACACTTCCGCAGATCGTGCGGTCATCCGCAGATCGTGCGCGATCGGCGGAGGTCAGCGACCGGTGCCGGCGTGGACCGTGGCCTCGGCGTCGCCGTCGAGTCCGTACGCCGTGTGCACAGTGCGGGCGGCCTCGGCCAGGTCGGTGTCGCGGAGCACGACCGAGATGCGGATCTCGGACGTCGAGATCATCTCGATGTTGATGCCACCGGCCGACAGCGCCTCGAACAGCGTCGCGGAGACGCCCGAGTGCGTCCGCATGCCCGCTCCGACGACCGACAGCTTGCCGATCTGATCGTCGTGCACCAGGTTCTGGAAGCCCACTTCGGTCTGCTCCCCTGCGAGCGCCTTGAGCGCGGCCGAGGAATCGGCCTTGGGAACCGTGAACGAGATGTCGGTGCGACCCGTGGCCGACACGTTCTGCACGATCATGTCGACGTTGGCGCCGGACTTCGCAACGATCTTGAAGATCTCCGCCGCCTTGCCCGGCACGTCCGGAACGCCGGCGACGGTGATCTTGGCCTGGCCGAAATCGGTGGCGACACCGGCGACGATCGGTTCTTCCATGGCTGCTGCTCCCTCGGCTTCGCGGGGGTTCTTCATACCCTCGCCCAGAACGTATGTGCCCTCGGACGACGAGAACGTCGAACGGGCGTGGATCAGGACGCCGTGACGGCGTGCGTACTCGACAGCGCGAATGTAGAGCACCTTCGCGCCGTTGGCGGCGAGCTCGAGCATCTCCTCACTGCCGATGTGGTCGAGCTTCTGCGCCTTCGGGATGACGCGGGGGTCGGCCGTGAAGATGCCGTCGACGTCGCTGTAGATCTCGCAGACGTCGGCGTCGAGGGCCGCGGCGAGAGCGACGGCCGTCGTGTCCGAGCCTCCGCGTCCGAGCGTGGTGATGTCGCGGGTGTCGCGGTTGAAGCCCTGGAAGCCGGCGACGATGACGATGGCCCCCTCGTCGAGCGCTTCGCGCAGACGGATGGGGGTAACATCCACGATGCGGGCGGCGCCATGCTGCGAGTCGGTGATCATGCCCGCCTGGCTGCCGGTGAACGACCGTGCCTCGAAGCCCATCGAGTGGATGGCCATGGCCAGGAGCGCCATCGAGATGCGCTCACCGCTCGAGAGCAGCATGTCGAGCTCACGCGGAGCGGGAATCGGCGCGACCTCGTTGGCGAGGTCGAGCAGCTCGTCGGTCGTGTCGCCCATCGCGCTCACGGCGACGACGACGTCATGGCCGGCGCGACGCGTGTCGACGATGCGCTTGGCGACGCGCTTGATGCTCTCTGCGTCGGCGACTGAGGAGCCGCCGTACTTCTGCACGATGAGGGCCACGTTCACTCCCTGGGATGTCGGGCGGATCCGCCCACCCCCATTCTACGTTTGGCGCATATGCGCTTCTTCGCATGTGACGGTCGCGCCCGGGTGGGTCAGGGCGCGGGCGGCAGGGACACTGCAGGCAGGTCGGCTCGGGCAGCGGCCTGGGGACGGAGGCGTCCGCCGGTGGCCGCGAACCAGCAGCCCGCGATGATCAGCGGGAATCCGATGAGCAGCCCGGGCGTCAGCGGCTCGGCGAGCACGATCGCACCGAGGATGATCGCCACGACCGGGTTCACGTAGGTGAACAACGGCGCGCGGACGGGGCCGACCTCGCGGATGAGAGCGAAGAATGCCAGGAAGGCGACGGCGGTGCAGATGACGGCCAGCGCGAGGAGCGCGAAGATCGAGGGAAGCGTCGGCATCTGGTGCTGCGTGAGCAGCCCGATGGGCAGGTAGATCACGCCGATCATGAGCAGCGACAGCGTGATGGTGCCGAGCGAGGGGACGTCGTTCAGCTGTCGAGCGACGATGAAGGGGGCGATGGCATAGAGGATGGCGACCAGCAGCACCTCGCCGGCCGCGATCAGACTGACCTCACCACCGAACAGTCCGGGCCCGGCGACGACGATCGCGACGCCGATGAATCCCACGAGAAGACCGATCCCCCGCGCCGGGCGCAGGACTCCCCGGTCTCCCCCGCCCAGTGCGATGAGCGCCGCGAACAGCGGCACGGTCGCGACGAGCAGACCCGTCATGCCCGAGGGCAGGGTCATCTCGGCGTGGCCGAGCAGCACGAACGGACCCGCCATCTCGACGAGGCCGAACGCGAGCACCCAGGGCCAGTGCTTCCACGCCGCTCTCAGCGCACCGCCGCGAAGCGCGAACGGGAGGAGGAGCAGCGCCGCGATGAGGGTGCGCCCGGCGACGATCGCGGGGGGCGACAGGGACTCGACCGCGATGCTGATGAACAGGTATGGCACGCCCCACAGCAGCGCCATGGCCCCGAAGAGCAGCCACCCGCGTCGCGAGAAGCCGCCCTGTGCGTTCACAGCACGCGCCGACCCTCGAATGCGCGCCCGAGGGTGACCTCGTCGGCGTATTCGAGGTCGCCACCGACCGGAAGGCCGGAGGCGAGGCGGGACACGGTGATCTGCATCGTGGTGAGCAGGCGGCTGAGGTAGCTCGCAGTCGCCTCGCCCTCGAGGTTGGGGTTCGTCGCGAGGATGACCTCCTGCACCGTGGCGTCGCCGAGACGCGACATCAGCTGGGCGATGCGCAGGTCGTCGGGGCCGATGCCGGCGATCGGGCTGATCGCGCCCCCGAGCACGTGGTACAGGCCACGGAACTCGCGGGTACGTTCGATCGCGGCGACGTCCTTCGCGTCTTCGACCACGCAGATGACGGCCGGATTGCGTCGGGGGTCGCGGCAGATCGCACAGCGTTCCTGCTCTGCCACGTTGCCGCAGATCTCGCAGAAGCGCACCCGCAGCCGCACTTCCACGAGCAGCTCGGAGAGACGCGCGACGTCGAATGTCGGCGTCTGCAGGATGTGGAAAGCGATGCGCTGCGCGGACTTGGGGCCGATTCCGGGGAGTCGACCGAACTCGTCGATCAGCTCCTGGACGATGCCGTCATACATCAGGAGAACCTCGTCGGGGGCTCGTAGGGCTCTTCGCGAACGAACGTCGCGCCGAGCACCTGGCGGATCACGGCCTCGCCGTAGCGCTGGACTCCCCCGGCGGGGGCGCGCTCGGTGATCGCCGGGGCTGCGGCGGCCGAAGCCACTCTGCGCGCAGGGGATGCCTGTGCGGTCGTCGACCGCGCGGAGGGAGCGGTCGACGGCGAGCCTCCGGCGGGCGGCGCCGCCTGCGACATCGGCGCCGGCTCGTACGACGGGTCGTAGGGCGGCTCGTCGTCGAAGTACGGCGGCTCATCGTCGATGGGCGGAGGTGCGTCGTCTCGGATCTCCGGTGAGACGTCACTCGTCGCGCGGCTCGGAGGCGCCGCCGTCTGAGGCGCCGCCGTCTGAGGCGCCGCCGTCTGAGGCGCCGCTGCGGCAGAGGTGGCAGCAGGCACAGACGCCGCCGGCGGAGCGGTCACCGGAGCGGGCTCAGCGAGCTCGGATGCCGGGATCGACGCCACCGCCCACTCGGTGACGGGGGCCGAGGAACTCCCTGTCTGAGGAGCCGACGACCGAGCGGCCACGGTCTCCGTCTTCGGCGACTCACCACGCGGCTTCTCGGCGTGCGGGGTCTGCGATCGCGGTGACTGAGTTCGCGGTGACTCCGCTGACGCAGGCTCCGATGCGGGCGCGTCGTCGGTCGGGCGTCCCGATGAAGGCGTCGCGGACTGGCGAGGCGCTCCCCCCGCTGGCATCGGAGCAGGGAGGTACTTGACGCGCACGCCGAGCTCCTGCTCGATGGCGCCGCGCAGATGGTCGGAGGGACCCGAACCCGGCGTCGTGCCCTTGAACTTGGCGACATCGTGCTGGCTGGTGAAGCCCAGAGTCAGCACCTCGGTCTCCGTGACGTATGCGAGCGGCTGGACGGCGGTGGCCAGCAGCCACGACGTGCGGCTGACGCTCTCGAGCCGCTTGAGGACGGCCGGCCAGGCGGCGGTGATCTGCTCGAAGGCGACCGGCCCGGAGGGCGCTGCGACCTCGGCGGCCGGTGCGGCGTCGACAGCCGGTGCAGCGCTCGACGTCGCATCGGCAGGGGTCGCTTCGGCCGTGTCGGACTCCCCGGTCTCCCCGCCGGCCGGCTCGGTCGTGGTCGCCGGTCGATCGGCCGCAGCCTGAGGAGCAGCGGCGGGAGCGGCGGGAGCAGCAGCTGCGGGAGCAGCCGACGAAGCAACGGGAGCGGCGGGAGCAGCCTGTGCAGGCGCGGACGCCCGCGGCGGGGCGGAGGTGGCAGCGGCCGGTGCGGACGGGACGGCGGCGACGGCATCCGCTCCCGCAGCGAGCACGCGAGCGACCATCAGCTCGAGGTGCAGTCGGGGCGAGGTGGCGCCCGACATGTCGTCGAGGGCGGCGCTGACGATGTCGGCCGTGCGCGAGAGTCGGGCCGACCCGAAGGAATCGGCCTGCGTGCGCATGCGCGCGAGCTCGTCGTCGGCGATTCCACGGAGCACCGACGACGCTCCCGCGCCCACAGCCGCGATCACGATGAGGTCGCGCAGACGCTCGAGCAGATCGTCGACGAAGCGACGCGGGTCCTGGCCGGTCTGCACCACGCGGTCGATCGCCGGGAACGCCGCTGCGGCGTCGGCGCCGGCGAGCGCATCGACGATCTCGTCGAGCAGCGCGGCGTGCGTGTAGCCGAGGAGCGCCACGGCGCGCTCGTAGGCGACGGTCACGGTCTCGGAACCTGCGGGCGAGTCGGAACCGGCGATCAGCTGGTCGAGAAGAGACAGGGTGTCTCGCGGCGAGCCTCCCCCGGCGCGGACCACCAGAGGAAGGACACCGCGCTCGGCGACCACGCCCTCTTCGCCGCACAGCTTCTCGACGTACTCGAGCATCGCCGCCGGGGGCACCAGTCGGAACGGGTAGTGATGCGTGCGCGAGCGGATCGTGCCGAGCACCTTCTCGGGCTCGGTCGTCGCGAAGATGAACTTGACGTGCTCGGGCGGCTCTTCGACGAGCTTGAGGAGAGCATTGAACCCCTGCGGCGTCACCATGTGCGCCTCGTCGAGGATGAAGATCTTGTAGCGATCGCGGCTGGGGGCGAACGTCGCCCGCTCGCGCAGATCACGTGCGTCGTCGACGCCGTTGTGGCTGGCCGCGTCGATCTCGACGACGTCGAGCGAGCCACCGCCCGCCCGCGACAGCTCGACGCAGCTCGGGCACTTTCCGCAGGGCACGTCGGTCGGGCCCTCCGCGCAGTTCAGGCAGCGGGCGAGGATGCGCGCAGACGTCGTCTTTCCGCATCCACGGGGTCCGGAGAAGAGGTAGGCGTGGCCGACACGGTCGCCGCGGAGCGCAGTCATCAGCGGTTCGGTCACCTGGGACTGCCCGATCATCTCGCCGAACGACTCGGGGCGGTAGCGGCGGTAGAGGGCTGTGGTCACCAGAACAGCCTACGGCGTGCCACGGACGTTCAGGCAGACGAGCGCCGACGATCGCGCCCGGGATCCGCGACGCGCCGCTGAGACGGCCGAGGTTCGGCGAAGGCTCACGACGACGCGGCCTCGAAGACGCCGCCGACCACCTCGACGACCCCGCCCGTCGCGTCGACCAGCTCGCCGACCGCGCTCACCAGATGCACGACGCCACCCACCGCTTCGATCACCTCGACCACGGCTCCCGCGACCTCCATCGCGCCCTCGATCCCCGCGGCGACCCGCAGGGCCTGCGACTCGGTCTGCAGCACAGCCGTCCATGACCGCTCCAGACCGAAGAGCACCGCATAGGGCAGCAGTCGCTCGTTCAGCAGGAACCTCTGCAGTCGTTCCGCCGACGCCGCCGACGAGACGTCCGCCCGCAGATCCGCCCCGTCCGTCGACTGCGAGAACCGCAGCGGCTCCGCCTCGGCGAGGGCGATGTACTCGCGCATACCGGCGAGGTGCGCGCGCAGCGGCTGCGCCGCAGGGCGGAACCGGCGCCACGCCCGCGGAGCGACCACGATCGCCGCGACCGCCGCGACCAGGCCGACGACCAGCACGGCGTAGAGAGCCGCACCCGGCTCGCTCACCGACCAGGCGGCGATGAGCAGCAGAAGGCAGATGCCCCCCACCAGCACCGCGGCGACGCGGATCAGGAACGTGGCCCACCCGCGTCGACTCCGGTCGATGAGCCCCGCGGCCGCGAGCCGCTTCTCCGCCTCGTCGAGGGCACCGCGCACCCGGCGGTGCAGAGCCCGGGCATCCGCACTGAACCGTCGCACCCGCCCCGGGGTGTGATCCGGCCCGAACAGCGCCTCGAGCACGCTGAGCTCCTCGGACGTGAACGTCGCACCGTCGACGACCTCCATGCCGACGGGTGCACGCCGGTGCGACCTGCCGGTCGTCGCCGCGTCGGCGTCGACCAGCAGCCGCACCTTGCGCTGCACGGCCAGATCGATCAGCGCGGCGGCTACGGCCTTCCGATCCGCGCTCAGCAGCAGCGCGTCGTGCAGCACGGTCGCACCCTCGGCCGGGCTGAACCGCGCACCGGGGGACGCGACGCGCTGCACCGAGCGCGCCCGCTCGACCACCGCGAGCACGAACAGGAGCAGCGCGGGCGCGAGTCCGAACAGCGCTGCGGTGATCAGCACCTCACTCGATCGGCTCGATGATGGGGATGGCGGTCGTGATCACCGGGACGGATGCGGACAGCCGCGTGCCGTCCTCGCGCAGCGCGTCGGCGAACTGCCGCAGCGACGGGCGACCGGGGATGAGCGGTCCCTGATCCGCGAGTGGGACGACGACCTCCTGCTCGGTCGTGGCGATGTATGCCACATCGCGCACCGTGAACGGCACCGGGTCTCCGGAGAGCACTCGCACGCGCAGCTCACCCGTCGTGAGGGTGACCTGCAGAGAGGCCCCCTGCCACTGCAGCGGGTACGACAGCGACGGCCAGTCGGCGGGCAGCCGCGGGTCGAAGCTGAGCTCGCCGGCATAGTCGCGCATACCGCCGAAACCGCAGACGAGAGCGGTCCACACGCCTCCGGCCGACGCGACGTGCACACCGTCCGCCGCGTTGTGGTGCAGGTCGTGCAGGTCGACGAACAGTGACTGCCGGAAGTACTGCAGAGCGAGATCCTGGTAGCCCACCTCGGCGGCGAGGATCGACTGCACGACGGCCGACAGCGTCGAATCGCCCGTGGTCAGCGGGTCGTAGTAGTCGAAGTCGGCCTTCTTCTCCTCGGGCGTGAAGTGGTTGCCCTGCAGGAACAGCGCGAGCACGACATCCGCCTGCTTGAGCACCTGGAACCGGTAGATGACGAGCGGGTGGAAGTGCAGCAGCAGCGGTCGCTGCTCCTTCGGCGTGTGCGCCAGATCCCAGACCTCGCGCTCGAGGAACAGCGAGTCCTGCGGGTGGATGCCGAGCCGTTCGCTGAACGGGATGAACATCGCGTCGGCGGCGCGCTCCCACCCTTCCGCCTCGCCCTCGGCGAGTCCGGTGCGCTCGACGACCCTGGCGAACTCCTCGCCGTTGGCCTCCTGCGCCTCACGCACGACCTTCGCCGCGTAGCGCAGGTTGTAGCGCGCCATGACGTTCGTGTATAGGTTGTCGTTGACGACGGTGGTGTACTCGTCAGGACCTGTCACACCGTGGATGTGGAAGGTCTCGATGCCGTCGTCGTCCTTCGTGTCGGCGACGAGGCGCGAGGTGCGCCAGAACCCGAGTGTCGCCCACAGTCGCGCCGTCTCGATCGCGATGTCGATGCCCTCACGCCGCAGGAAGTCGTCGTCGCCCGTCGCGCGCACGTACTTGCCGAGCGCGAAGCTGACGTCGGCGTTGATGTGGTACTGCGCCGTGCCGGCCGCGTAATAGGCGGAGGCCTCTTCGCCGTTGATCGTGCGCCACGGGAACAGCGCGCCCGCCTCGTTGAGCTGCGCGGCCCGTCGGCGAGCCGCCGGAAGCATGAGCACTCGCGCCCGGAGGGCGTTGCGCGCCCACTGCGGCGACGTGTAGGTGAGGAACGGGAGCACGTAGATCTCGGTGTCCCAGAAGTAGTGTCCGCTGTATCCCGACCCCGAGACGCCCTTCGCGGGCACGCCGGTTCCGTCGGCGCGGGCCGAGGCCTGCGCGAGCTGCAGGAGGCACCAGCGGGTCGCCTGCTGGATGTCGTCCTGTCCGCCGATCTGCACGTCGCTGCGAGCCCAGAAGGCAGCGAGCCACTCGGCCTGTCGATCGAACTGCGCCTGGACACCCTCGACCGCGACGCGGTCGAGGGATCGACGGCAGCGGTCGACGAGCTCACGGGCCGGCACACCGCGGGAGGTGTGGTAGCTGACGAGCTTGGTGACCGTGATGGGCACCCCGGCCTTCGCCTGCACCCGGAACACGTTCTTCGAGATGTCCGCCTCGATGAGAGTGCGCGAGGTGTAGTCGTTCTCGGTCTCGATGATGTGGTCGGCGACCACTGCGACCGTCATGCCTGATGCCGCGACGCTGTAGGACAGCGCGGAGCGCAGTCCGTCCTGCCAGTACTCGCCGGGCTCGAGCACGCGCTCGGCGATCTTCTCGGCCTTGCGCGGATCGAATCCGCCCTTGGCCTGGTTCGGGGTGCCCGCGTACACGCCGGCACCGTCCTGGCGGTTGATCATCTGGCAGCTGACGGTGACCGGGGCGTCGGCGTTCTCGACGACGACCTCGAGTCGCAGCACGGCGAGGTGGCGCTCCTCGAAGCTGACGATGCGCTCATCGCGCATCCGCACGCGCTTGCCCGACGGGGTCTCCCACACCACGGTGCGCTCGAGCACGCCGGTGCGCATGTCGAGCGTGCGGCGGTACTCGCGCACGTCCGCCTCATCGAACGAGATCGGCTCGTCATCGACATAGACGCGCATGACCTTGGCGTCGGGGGCGTTGACGATCGTCTGCCCCACCTCGGCGAAGCCGTAGGCCTGCTCGGCGTGCCGGATCGGCCACGTCTCGTGCAGTCCGTTGATGAAGGTGCCGTGCTCGTGGGCGCCGCGCCCCTCGATGTGGTTGCCCCGGAGTCCGAGGTAGCCGTTGCCGACGGCGAACAGGGTCTCGGCGACCCCGTCTTCGGAGTAACGCGTCTCGATGAGGCGCCAGGGGTCTACGGGGAAGCGGTCGCGGTCGATCATGCGGTCTCCTCGTTGTCGGAGCGGGGTGCCTGAGCGGCGGAGTCGGACGGCGCGGACTCGTCGGCCGCGGGGTCGAGGAACACGTCGAGATCGTCGACGACGACCGTCGCGCCGGCGGCGCGCAGCGCGTCGGCCCCGGTGCCGCGGTCGACGCCGACGACGGTGGCGAATCCGGCTGCGGCGGCAGAGGCCGCGCCCGACGTCGCGTCCTCGACGGCGATGCTGCGGGCCGGGTCGACGCCCAGCGCCACGGCGCCGGCGCTGAACATGTCGGCGGCGGGCTTGGAGGCGAGGTTCTCGCGCTCTGCGACGACACCGTCGACCACGATGCGGAAGAACGAGCGGATGCCGGCGGCAGCCAGCACCTCTTCGGCGTTCTTGGAGCTCGAGACGACACCGAGCGGGATGCCGGCGGCGGAGAGCTTCTCGACGAGCGCGAGCGATCCGGGGAACGGGGCGATGCCCTCGCCACGCAGGGACTCGGCGAACGCGGCGTTCTTGCGGTTGCCGATGCCGCAGATCGTCTCGGCCTCGGGCGGGTCGTCGACCGCACCCCAGGGGATCTCGACGTTGCGGCTGCGCAGCAGACTGGCCACGCCGTCATAGCGCTTCTTGCCGTCGACGTAGTCGAAGTAGTCGGCATCCGAATACGGAGGAGTGATGCCCCAGCGCTCGAACACGTCGTCGAAGACGACCTTCCACGCGCGCATGTGCACTTCGGCGGTCGGCGTCAGCACGCCGTCGAGATCGAACAGGACGCCTTCGGCGCGGAGCGGATCGGGCAGGGCTTCGGGCACAGCAGCCTCCAGGAGAAGGACGAGGGTTCCGGCACCTCTCCGTGCCACTGTGCAAGCGTAGTGCGGCTCGGCACCGAGCGGTAACCCCCGAGGGCGTATCGGTCAGAGCAGACGGAACGTCTGCCGGGCGATCTCGAGCTCTTCGTTCGTGGGCACCACGAGCACAACGACTCTGGACGCGTCCGTCGAGATCCGCCGGACTCCGCGCTGGCGTGCGGCATTGCGCCCGTGATCGATCTCCACGCCGGCGAATCCGAGCGTCGCCATCGCTTCCGCGCGCACGGCCGCTGCGTTCTCGCCGACCCCCGCGGTGAAGGAGATCACGTCGACTCCGCCGAGCTGCGCGATGTACGACCCCGCATACGCCCTGAGCCGGTGGATGTAGACGTCGAACGCGAGCGTCGCCGCCGCATCTCCCGCTTCCCTGCCCGCGAGGATGTCGCGCATGTCGCTGCGCCCTGCGAGGCCTTTGAGCCCACTGCGCGTGTTGAGGAGCGCATCGAGATCGTCGATCGAGTACCCGGCTCGACGCGAGAGGTGCACGAGGGCCGCAGGATCGAGATCGCCGGACCGGGTCCCCATGACGAGCCCCTCGAGCGGAGTGAGCCCCATCGAGGTCTCCACCGATCGGCCACCCTCGATCGCGGTCACCGAGGCGCCGTTGCCGAGATGGAAGACGAGCTGGCGGAGTGTGCCCAGGTCGCGCCCGAGGAACGCGGCGGCCGACTCGCTCACGAACTGGTGGCTGGTGCCGTGGAATCCGTATCGGCGCACCCGGTGCTCCGCGGCGAGCTCTGCGTCGATCGCATAGGTGTAGGCGGCCGGAGGCAGTGTCTGATGGAACGCCGTGTCGAACACGGCGACGTGCGGGACGCCGGAGAACACCGCCCTCGCCGCGACGATCCCGGCGAGGTTCGCGGGGTTGTGCAGCGGGGCGAGCACCGAGAGCTCCTCGATCTGCTCCTCGACGTTCGGTGTGACGAGGGTGGGTGCGTAGAACCGTGCCCCGCCGTGCACCACCCGGTGTCCGACTGCGACGGGCGGATGCTCGTCGAGCAGCGGACCGTGCTCGGCGAACTGGTCGAGCATCACCGTGAACGCGGCATCGTGATCGGCTACGGGCTGCTCGGAGTCGTACGAGGCATCGAGCATCGTGACGACGGCATCCCCTCCGGCATCCGGACGCACCGTGTGGCGGACGGCACTGAGGTCCTGTCCGATCCGGTCGATGAGTCCCGTCGCGAGCTCGTTCTCGTTCTCGATGTCGATCAGGCTGTACTTGAGCGACGAGGAACCGCTGTTGATGACGAGGATCGCGCTCATGCGGTCGCTCCTTCGGACTGCGCCTGGATCGCCGTGATCGCGACGGTGTTGACGATGTCGTCGACCAGGGCACCGCGCGAGAGGTCGTTGATCGGCTTGTTGAGACCCTGCAGCACGGGGCCGATCGCGACGGCACCCGCCGATCGCTGCACCGCCTTGTACGTGTTGTTGCCGGTGTTCAGGTCGGGGAAGACGAAGACGGTCGCCCGCCCTGCCACCGCCGAGTCGGGGAGCTTCGCCTTCGCCACCGCTGCGTCGGCCGCGGCGTCGTACTGGATCGGGCCTTCGACGAGCAGCTCGGGTGCACGCTCGTGCACGAGTGCGGTCGCGGCTCTGACCTTGTCGACGTCGGCACCCGAGCCGGACTCCCCCGTCGAGTACGACAGCATCGCGATGCGCGGCTCGATGCCGAACTGCTGTGCGGTCGCTGCCGACGAGATCGCGATGTCGGCCAGCTGCTCGCTCGTCGGATCCGGGATCACCGCGCAGTCGCCGTAGACGAGCACCCGGTCGGCGAGCGCCATGAGGAAGACGCTCGACACGACGGTGACGCCCGGCTTGGTCTTGATGATCTCGAACGACGGGCGGATCGTGTGCGCCGTCGTGTGCGCGGCACCCGAGACCATGCCGTCCGCGAGGCCCAGGTGGACCATCATCGTGCCGAAGTACGACACGTCGGTGACCGTGTCGGCGGCCTGGGCCAGCGTGATGCCCTTGTGCGCCCGCAGCCGCGCGTACTCGGCCGCGAAGCGCTCGACCATCTCGGGATCGTTCGGGCTGATCACCTGGGCCGCCGAGATGTCGACGCCCAGCTCGACCGCCCGAGCCCTGACCGCCGACTCGTCGCCGAGGATCGTGAGATCCGCGACCTCCCGGGCCAACAGGGTCGCCGCCGCTCGGAGGATGCGGTCGTCATCGCCCTCCGGCAGCACGATGCGTCGACGGTCGGAGCGTGCTCTCTCGATGAGGCCGTACTCGAACATCAGCGGAGTGACGACGCGCGACTCCGCGAGACCGAGCTGAGTGGTGAGCTCGGCGATGTCGACGTGGGTCTGGAAGAGCCCCAGCGCCCGGTCGTAGCGGCCCCGCGACTCGGGCGAGATGCGGCCACGGGCCCCCATCACGCGCACCGCGGTGTCGTAGGTGCCGAGGTCGGTCGCGATGATCGGCACGGTCGAGGTGAAGCCGTCGAGCAGCTGGACGATCGGCTCGGGAAGCGGGAAGGGGCCGTTCAGGATGATGCCGGCGACTCGGGGGAACGTGCCGGACGCATCCGCGAGCAGCGTCGCGAGCAGCACCTCGGTGCGGTCGGCGGGGATCACCACGACCGACTCCTCCGTGAGCCGGGGAAGCACGTTCACCATCGACATGCCCGCGACGACGATCGTCAGCGCCTCGCGTGCGAGACGGTCGCGGTCACCCTTGATGAGCCGGCCGTCGACCGCGGCGAGGATGCCGTCGATCGACGGTGCCACCAGGGTGCGGTCCTCGGGGATCGCCCACACCGGCGTGGTCTTCTGCGGGCGCACCGCCGCGACGGCCTGTTCGATGTCGTCGAGCCGATCGGGGTCGGCCCGGTTCACGATGATCGCGAACAGCTCCGCACGCTCGACCTCGAGTTCGGCGAGCGCGAGCGCCCCGATCTGTCCGACCGCGGCGGGAGTGCGGGCGGTGGTCGTGCCCAGCTGCTCGGCCTGCCGCTGCTGATCGCGACCGCTGAGCACGAGCAGCACGGGCGCCGCCAGGTTCGCGGCGATCCGGGCGTTGTACCCCAGCTCTGCGGGGCTGGCGACATCGGTGTAGTCGCTGCCGATGATGACGACCGCGTCGCACTGGGCTTCGACCGCCTTGAACCGGGCGACGATGGTCGACAGCGCCCGGTCGGGGTCGTCTCGCACATCGTCGTAGGTCACGCCGATGCAGTCCTCGTAGTCGAGGTGCACCCCGTCGTGTGCGAGCAGCAGCTCGAGCACGTCGTCGCGCTCGGTCACCGACCGGGCGATCGGGCGGAAGACGCCGACCCGCGGGGTGACGCGCATGAGCGCGTCGAGCACGCCGAGGGCGATGGTCGACTTACCGGTATGGCCTTCGGCCGAGGTGATGTAGATGCTCTGCGCCACAGTCCCACCCTAGGTGCACGACCTCATGATCTCGCTGGGTTGACAGCCGTGCGAAACAGCTCAGCAGGGCGTCGAGAGCGCATCGACCACGGCTGCGGCGTCAGAGGCGTAGCGCGTGTAATAGGTGGGGTCGAGGTTGATCTGCACCCGGTGGATCGCGAGCGACGGATCCATCGACTGCCAGTCGGGGACTCTCGCGAGGCGCTCGTAGAACAGCGTCGCGGCGGTCGCCGGGTCCATGCGCTGCTCGGCCGAACCCCACCAGTGCTGCTGTTGGAAGAGTCCGATGCTCGTCGTCCGGCTGCCGTCGGGGTTCGTGAACCCGCTCGTCTCCCAGTCGCCGTAGTCGATGTTGTTCAGGCTGCTCTCGCCCATCGCCGTCATGACGCCCAGGATCTGCCCGTCTCGACCGAAGCCGAGCGCGGTCGCCGTCTGCATGATGGTCGCGGCGTTCTCGAGCTGCTCCCCCTGCCAGCCCGCGACACCCGCCTCCGGGAACGTGGTCGGATCGGAGATGCAGATCGCCAGCGGCTTCTCGTGGGCGAGTCCCAGCGGGATCAGCACCGCGGCGAGCGCGACCACGATCACCGCCGCCGCAGAGAGTGCGACGCGTCGCAGCACCTTCGCCCGCCGCATCCGCCGCTGCGCTCGACGTCGCGGCGACGCGCGGTGCGTGCGTGCGCGCTGCCGACTCGCCGTCTTGCCGTCAGTCGCCTTGCGGGCGCCTGCCTTCCTGCGAGCCGCCGTCTTCCTCGTCGACGGCGTCTTCCTCGTGATCACGCCCCGAGAGCTCATACGCTGCGAGTCTCGCGTCCGCCTCTGCCGACGAACGCGGCGAGGCCGCCCCCGATCGCACCGAACAGATGCGCCTGCCACGAGATGCCCTCGCGAACGCCGACGACGCCGGCGAGCATCGAGCCGCCGTAGAGTCCGATCACGATGAGCGCGACGATCGCATAGAGCACGCGATGAGCGACTCGTCCCGGCGCGAAGACCCGCATCACGGTGTATCCGAAGTATCCGAAGACGAGTCCTGATGCCCCGACGGTCAATGCTCCTGGCGCGTTCACGAGCCAGGTGCCGAGGCCGCCGACCACGGCGGCGAATGCGGTGACGGTCCAGAACCTGCGGGCGCCTTCGACAGCGACGAGGCTGCCGAGCACGAGAAGCGGCACGGTGTTGCCGATCAGGTGCGCCCAATCCGCGTGCAGGAGAGGCCCGACCACGATGCCCCCGAGACCCGAGAGGTCCCAGGACCGAAGACCGAAGCCCGTGAAGGACCCGGGGAGGATCGCGTCGACGAGCTGCACGAGCCACATCAGGGCGACGAGCAGCAGAGGCGCCGCGAAACGGCCGAGAGCGCTGGAGCGCGGGGAGTCGGCGGTGCGGGTCACATCGGGCCTTGTCACGTCACGATCCTGTCAGGACTGCCCCGGAGGACCCTGACAAAAAGAAAGTGACCCTCCGCGCACCCAGCAGAGCCCGGTTACCCTTGCTGCGTTTCCGCCCTGGGGGAATTGGCCTGGATGCCGCCACGCGGAGAGCCGTCGACAAGTCTAGCCGATGTCTGCCCCTGCTCTTTGACAGACTGGGCAGGTCATGGATCCCGTCGCCGCCCCTCCCCTGTCGACGTGGCATTTTCCGGGCACGCTGCGCACCTACCAGGCCGAGGTCCTCGACCGGATCCCTCCGGGAGGCGCAGCCCCGCTGCACATCGTCGCCCCGCCAGGCTCCGGGAAGACGCTGCTGGGCCTGCTGCTCGCCGCACGCGAAGGTCACCGCACTCTCGTGCTGTCGCCGACGGTGACCATCCGCCATCAGTGGGTGCGCACCGCGTCGGAGCTGGCGCCGGACGCGGCGGCCGTCTCGGATGATCCCGAGCGTCTCGGCGACCTGACGGTGCTCACCTATCAGCTGCTCAGCGTGACGGGAGACGGCTCACCCTTCGACGACCTCGCCAGGGCGATCTGGACGGAGGAACTCGTCGCGAGCGGCCGCAGCGAGGCGGATGCCGCGACGTGGCTCGCCGAGCTGGCGGTCGACAACCCCGCCCGCCACCGCTCCGGCATCCGCAGTCGTGCGCGCCGACTGCGTTCGCGTTTCACCCGCCAGCGCCCTTCGGAGCTCGCTCGCGTGCTGCACCCGAACGCCGTCGCGCTCATCGACCGACTCGTCGAGGCGGGGGTGCGCACGGTCGTGCTCGACGAGTGCCATCATCTGCTCGACCACTGGGCGATCGTGGTGGCCTATCTGGTCGCCCGCATCCGAGAGAACGGCGCGGAGCCGACGCTGATCGGCCTCACCGCGACCCTGCCGTCGCCCGACGACGAGACCGAGTACGAGAACTACAGCCACCTCCTGGGCGAGGTCGACTACGAGGTGCCGACACCGGCGGTGGTCAAGGAGGGCCACCTGGCTCCGTATCGCGATCACGTGATGTTCACCGAGCCCCTGCCCAAAGAGGCC
Source organism: Microbacterium sp. NPDC079176 (assembly GCF_040686675.1). Lineage (NCBI taxonomy): Bacteria > Bacillati > Actinomycetota > Actinomycetes > Micrococcales > Microbacteriaceae > Microbacterium > Microbacterium sp. NPDC079176. The sequence continues at coordinate 286,273 of NZ_JBFBLM010000003.1, read as the reverse complement.
GCGTTCATCCGACGGCACGAATCGCTACTGCACGACCTGATCACGCAGGTGCTGTCGACCCCCGACGCGCTGTCGTACCTCGAGCATCACCTCCAACCCGCAGAGCCGCAGGACGCCTCTCTCGCCGAGACTCCGCTCGCCCGCCTCGACCGGGCCTTCGCGACGGACTTCGCCCTCACCCGGTCATGCGCTCTCGTGCTGCGCGAGGTCTCTCCGCAGCATCCGCTCATCGCCTCCATCCCGCCGGCCCTGCTCGACCGATGCACGACCGACGACCTGCTGACGGTCCTGTCACGGTTCGCCCAGGCACGGCTGCTCTCGGATCCCTCTGCCGTGCGCCAGTGGGAGTACGTGCGGCGCTCGCTCGCGGACTTCGGGTACGCGCTGACCGACCGGGGTATCCGACGCGGCCGCAACCCGATCGAGACCACTCTGGCGTTCTCCGCCGCCAAGGACCACGCGGCCGTCGAGATCCTCCAGCGAGAACTCGCCGGCGCCGACGGCGATCGGATCCGCGCGGTCGTCGTGACCGATTTCGTCGAGCACGGCAACAGCCGCGGTCTGGCCGGTGACGCACCCGCCGGGGCGCTCCGCACGTTCGGCCTCCTCGCCGTCGACGCTGTCACCTCCCGACTGCGCCCCGTGCTGCTGACCTCGCAGCACCTGCGTGTCCGCGCCGACGACGCCGCCGACATCGCGGTCGCGCTCGGCGAACTGCTCGGCGAGCCGGTCGGCATCGCGGAGGGCACCGGTCCCGTGCGCGACCTACAGGTGCGCGCCGCCGGAAGCGGACGAGTCGTCGCGGCCGTGTCCGAGCTGATCCGCCGAGGCGATGTGCGCCTGCTCGTCGGCACCCGGGGGCTGCTCGGCGAAGGCTGGGACTGCCCGTCGGTGAACACCCTCGTCGATCTCACGACCGTGGCCACCTCATCCGGCACCCAGCAGCTGCGGGGGCGCACCCTGAGGCTCGATCCGGCATGGCCCGAGAAGGTCGCGCACAACTGGTCGGTCGTCTGCCTGATCCCGTCGCACGTCGACCTCGACGATGCGTCCGAGTCCCTGCGACTCCGTCGTCGGCATTCGCATCTGTGGGGGCTGAGCGCCGAGGGCGACGGCCGGATCGTCAGCGGACTGGGTCATGTACTCACCGCACCCGCCGTCGAGGCGTGGACTCGTGTGCTCGACAAGGACCCGTCGACGACGATCGCGGATCTCGGCGCCCTCGTGCGCGCGCAGTGGCCCTCTCGGAGTCGGACGAGGGAGGAGTGGCGGATCGGCGAGCCGTACCGTGCCCACGAACGGGAGACGGTGTCGATCCGTCGGACGACCCGCGCCCCACTGCTTCGCGCCGCGCAGACGGCGAGGGCGGGAGCGGTCGGCGGCTTCCTCGCCGGCGCCGCGACGACAGGCGTGCTCGTCACCGTGCTCGCGCTCTTCGGGGTCTCCTTCGCCCCTGCCCTCGGGGTCGCGCTCGCGCTGATCGGGGGCGCTGTCGCTGCGACGGCATCCGCTGTGCGCATGCTCGTCCGCTCTCTGCGCGATCGCTCGCGGCCGGCCGAGATCTACCGAGCCGCGGCGGTCGCCGTCGCCCGCACGCTGGAGGAGGCAGGACGCGTCGGGCGGATCGACGAGTCAGCGATCACTGCGCGGCCGGACGACGCCGACCCCACCTGCATCCGCATCGAGCTCGGCGGCTCCGTCTCGGACGCACGCGTGATCGCCGATGCCGTCGAGGAGCTCTTCGCACCGGTGCGCACACCCCGGTTCCTGCTGCGCATCGACGCGGCCGGGCTGCCGCGGGTCCGGGTGCTCGAACGCCTCGCCGACCGCCTCTCCCCCGGACGCACGCTTCTCGCAGTGCCTCGCCTGATCGCCCGGCGGCGCGGAGACGCCGAGCGCTTCTGCGACCATTGGCGGGCCCTGATCGGCACGTGCTCACTGCACGAGCTGAGCGGGGTGCAGGGACTCGCCCTGCTGCGTGTCGCGCGCAGCGCCGACAGCCGGGTGGACCCCGCAGAACCCCGGGCTCGTGTCTGGGGCTGATGCCCGACGCCGGTTCTCACCCCAACCGTAGGCAGCCGGGTTACGATCGGTTCACGCGCACCGCAGCGCCCACGCGAGAGGGAACGCATGCCAGAGAACCCGCCCCTGATCCCGGCCGTCGTCGACGCCGAGCAGTTCGCCGCGCAGACGTCTGCCATCGTCGAGTCCGTCGGACGGGTGATCGACGGCAAGCCGGATGCCGTGCGGAGCGCGCTCGTGTGCCTGCTCGCCGAGGGACACCTGCTGATCGAGGACGTGCCAGGCGTCGGCAAGACGATGCTGGCACGCGCGCTGGCCGCGAGCGTGGATGCGACCGTCCGCCGCATCCAGTTCACTCCCGACCTCCTCCCCGGCGATGTGACGGGCGTGAGCGTCTACAACCCCGTCGATCGCGAGTTCGAGTTCAAACGCGGCGCGGTTTTCGCGCACATCGTGATCGCCGACGAGATCAACCGCTCGTCACCCAAGACGCAGTCGGCGCTGCTCGAGGCCATGGAGGAGGGGCAGGTGACGGTCGACGGGTCGACCCACGTGCTGCCCGATCCGTTCCTGGTCGTCGCGACCCAGAATCCGCTCGAGATGGAGGGGACCTATGCGCTGCCCGAAGCACAGCGCGACCGCTTCATGATGCGCATCTCGATGGGCTACCCGGATGCGGCGGCCGAGGCGCTCATGCTGCGACAGCGAGACACCGTGAACCCGCTCGCCGCGGTGCGAGCGGTCGCCGACGCGGCGTCGATCTCGGGACTGATCGCCTGGGCGCGCTCCGTGCATGTCGCGCCGGCGCTCGAGGAGTACACGGTCGCTCTGGCGCAGGCCACCCGAGCCGACCCCAATCTGCACCTGGGTGCGAGCCCGAGGGCGACTCTTCAGCTGATCCGCGCCGCGAAGGTGTGGGCGGCACTCGACGGACGCGACTTCGTGATCCCGGACGACGTGACCGCGCTGATCGTCCCGGTCTTCGCCCACCGACTCCTTCCCGCCCGCGGCGCGCACCGCGCCGGAGCCCAGCCGGTCGAGGCGGCCCTGCGGCAGATCGTCGAGCGCGTGCGGGTGCCCGTGACCGCGCGCTCCTGACCCGCCGCTCGCCATGCCTCGCCGTCGAACCCTCACCCTGCGGGGAACGGGTGCGCTCCTCTCCGGTCTCGGCTGCCTGATCGCGGCGAACATGCTGGGCGCGCCGATCCTCCTCTACATCGGCATCCTCCTTCTCGTGCTCACCGTCTTCTCGGTTCTCGTCGTGCGGCTGCCGCGGCGCACGGGCACCGTCACGCGGCAGGTCTCGACCGACCTGCTGACCGTGTCGGAGACCTCGCGAGTGACCCTGCGCTTCACCCTGCGGGCCCTGCGCGTTCCCCGCGGCCTCTGGCGCGACGTGCTACCGCCCGCGGTGAGCGGCGACTCGGCGGGCGAGTACCCGTCCGAGACCGGCCAGCTGACCTATCTGATCACCGGCGTCCGTCGCGGCGTGTGGCCGATCGGCCCACTGGTGGTGCGCACCGTCGACCCGTTCGGTCTCGCGCAGCGCGAGCAGGCGTTCGGCGAGACGCGCACGGTCACCGTCGTCCCTGAGGTGTTCACGCTCGCGCCGCTGACCGTCAAGGTCGGGGCCGCCGGCGGGACCGCGCACACGTCCTCGAGTCGGCTCGGGCAGGGCAGCGACAATCTCTCGCCGCGCCGCTACATCCCGGGCGACTCGATGCGCCGCATCCATTGGCGGGCGACCGCGCATCGCGGACAGCTGATGGTGCGGCAGGAAGAGGAGGAGTCCAGCCCCGACGCTCTCGTGATCCTCGACCGCAGCGCCGCACGCTGGGCGCGCCCGGGTGATGCCGAGGACCCCGCTTTCGAGACCGCGGTGTCGATGTGCGCCTCCGTCGCCGTGCACCTCGTGCAGGAGGGATACGGCGTCGATGTGATCGACAGCGGCGGGACTCTGCTGGGCACGCTGCGCGGCCACGAAGACGATCGGGACGGCCTTCTCGTCGCCCTCGCGCTGGTCGGCCCGCGCGGCGAGCCCCGCGACCTCCCGACTCTGGTCGGTGGCACACCTCCGGGTCCGCTCGTCTACATCACAGGCGAGATCGACGACGAGGATGCCGCCCTGCTGCGCCCGTCCGGAGCGGCAGCGCCGATGCTGTTCGCGACCGCACCGGGCGCCGGCGTCGTCGCGGCGGCCGAGCGGAACGGCTGGCGCTTCGCGAGACTCGGCGACGACATCGCAGAGGCGTGGGAGGACGTGCTGCCCGACCGCATCGGCGGCACCGCGGACCACCGGGGAGCGACCGATGTCCCGAGCTGAACGACAGGCCGAACGCGGATCCCGCCTGTCGTGGCACCGCGAGCACGAGCTGCCCGTCGGCACCGTCCTGCCGTCGGTGCTGGCTGCGGGGGCCGGGCTCGTCGCGATGTGGCCGTTCACCTCGGTCATCGAACCCGGCAGCTGGTCGTTCGCGGTGCTCGCCGTGATCGTCGTCACGGCGCTCACGGGCATGACGTGTCGCACGCTGATGCGCGGCCGTCCGGCCTGGGCACGCGACCTCGTCACGATCGCCGTCCAGATCCTGGTGGTGATGGGCACCGTCAGCCTGCTCGTCGCGGGCGACACCGCGGTGTTCGGCGTCATGCCCACCGAAGCGACGTTCTACACCTTCCAGGCTCTCGCAGCCGCTGCCTGGGAGGAGATCGCGTTCGGTTCGGCCCCGCTCGCCGCATCACCGGGGCTCCAGGCGGTGATGGGCCTGGGGTTCGGCGTCGTCGCCATCCTGCTCGACCAGCTCGTCGCCCAGCGCGGCGCGATCCTCGCCAGCCTCCTCACCGCCGTCGTCGGATCCATGCCGATGATCGCCACTCTCGGGGGTGTGAACGTCGTCTGGTTCGTGCTGCTCGGCATCCTGATCCTCGTGCTGCTGCGGTACACGGCGGCGCAGAATCCCGATTCGCCGCGGCGGACATCCGTGGCGGTCGCCGCCGGCGTCGGCGTCGCTGCGCTCGCGGCGACGGTGATCGTCGCACCGGTGCTGCCGGTCTCGGCCACTCTCACGGGTACAGGTACGGGGGTCACCGTCGATGCGTCGCTGCGCCTCGGCGATGACCTGCGACAGCCGAACCCTGTCGAGGTGCTCACGTTGGCGACGACGGCGGACACCGCGCCCTACCTGCGACTCACGACGCTGTCGTCGTTCGACGGGCGCGTGTGGGAGCCCGATCGCGGCGACCTGCAGGCGCAGAGCGAGGGATTCGGCCCCGACGAGTGGGCGGACGACATCGAGACGACCGACCAGAACACCTCCATCCGCGTGATCCGGATGTCGAGTTCATGGCTCCCCGTGCCGTACCCCGCGACCGGCGTGCAGGGACTTTCCGCCGCCTGGCGGGTGAGCCCCGAGAACCGCACTCTCGCGTCTCGCAACGGGGATGCCGTCGGCAACGACTACACGGTGCGGTCGCTCGAGGTCTCACCGACTCTCGAGCAGATCCGCGCGCTTCCCGCCGCTTCGCCGATCGTCGACCCCGATGCCGAGCCGGTCGACCTGCCGGACGTGATCGGCGAGACGGCGGCCGAGGTAACGGCGGACGCCACGAACGACTACGACCGCTTGGTCGCGCTCCAGTCGTGGTTCCGGAGCCAGTTCGCCTACTCTCTCGAGACCCCTGTCGATGAGGGCTTCGACGGCACCGGAGCCGATGCGGTCGCCGAGTTCCTCGAGGTGCGGTCGGGATACTGCATCCACTTCGCCGGGGCGTTCGCGCTCATGGCGGAGAGCCTCGACATGGAGGTGCGCATCGTCGTCGGGTACCTCCCCGGGGCGCTGACCGAGACGACGCGCGGCGATGAGGCGGTGTACTCGGTCTCGAGCGACCAGTTGCACTCATGGCCCGAGGTCCTCTTCCCCGGCGTGGGCTGGGTCCCGTTCGAACCGACGGCGTCTCTCGGGGTTCCGACGGCCTTCAGCGCCGCGGCGACGACGGGCGGGGGGACGGGCGGCGCCGCGACGCCCGCTCCGACGGCGGCTCCCAGCACCGAGCAGACCTCGGGACCGGAGCTCGAGCGTGAGGATGCCGGCGACAACGCCGGCGCGACCGGGGAGCGTCGTCAGCTCGACCCCACTCCCGTCGTACTGACGACGCTCGGGGTGCTGGTGGTGCTGCTGATTCCCGCATTCGCTCGTCTCGCGCTGCGGTTCGCGCGACGCGGGCGCGCGCGGGACGGTGACGCCGGAGCCGCGTGGGCCGAGCTGCGGGCGACCATGCAGGATCTGCGCGTACCCCTGTCGGACGCCGAGACCCCTCGCATGCGCGGCGATGACCTCGTGAGAGACAGCGGCGTGAATGCCGACGCCATCAGAGTGCTCGTCGCCGCAGTCGAGCAGGCGAGCTATGCGCGCCCCTCGGCGAGTGCGGCCCGAGATCTCGACGCCGCTCTGATCGATGTGACGGCTCAGCTGCGCCGCAGCGTCGATCGCTGGACGAGGGTCCACGCGTTCCTGCTGCCGCGATCGCTCTTCGTCAGCCGCCGCACCGACGTGCCGCTGCTCGTCTGAGTAGTACCGCGACTGCCGAAGGTGCTGGCCAGGGGATCAGGCGGCGTGCAGCTCGCAGCGCACCGAGTCGCAGGATTCGCAGACGACGAACTGGGTGCGGCAGGCGGGGTCCGGGCAGTTCGCGGTGCGCTTGGTCGGCACACCGCAGCCGACGCACTCGCCGATGACGGCCGCGTGGTCGGAGAAGTCGACGGAGCCGCGCTTGTCGAACACGTAGAGTGACCCCTCCCAGAGGCCCTCGTCACCGTACTGCTCGCCATAGCGGACGATGCCGCCCTCGAGTTGGTACACCTCGCCGAACCCGCGGGCTGTCATCAGGCTCGAGAGCACCTCACAGCGGATGCCGCCCGTGCAGTAGGTGACGACCGGCTTGCCTTTGAGGTCGTCGTAGGCACCCGAGTCGAGCAGCTGCACGAAGTCGCGAGTCGTCTCGGTGTCGGGAACGACCGCTCCCCGGAAGCGGCCGATCTGCGCCTCGAGCGCGTTGCGTCCGTCGAAGAACACGACCTCGTCGCCTCGCTCCCCCATCAGCTCGTGCAGCTCTTCCGGTGTGAGCCGAGTGCCGCCGCCGATGACGCCGTTCTCATCGACCCGCAATTCGCCCGGCGCTCCGAATGACACGATCTCGTCGCGCACCTTGACGCTGAGCTTCGGAAAGTCGACGCTGCGACCATCCGCGTCGACGCCGGTGCCTTCGCTCCACTTGATGTCGGCGTTCTTGAAGGGCGCATAGGCCCGGAATGACCGCGCCCATTTCTTCAGCGCCAGAAGGTCACCGCCCAACGTGCCGTTGACTCCGTCCTTCGAGATGAGGAGCCGTCCGCGCAGCCCGAGCGCTTCGCCGAGGTCGCGCTGCCACACCCGGATCGCATCCGGATCGGCGAGCGGGGTGAAGACGTAGAAGAGGACGATCTTGGGGGTTGCCACCCAGAGATCCTACGTCGCACGAGCGGGAGCCCGACGCCGCAGCGGCACCCGAGTGCCGAGAAGCCGCCCGACGTGACGATGCACCGCGGGCACGAGTCCGACGTGCTCTCCGGCGTCCGCACGCGTGAGCAGCTTCGTCATCACGTACAGCTGAGAGACGATGCCGCTCTCGGTCTCGAGGTCCCGACGGAATCGCCGCGCGATCTGATCTGCCACGTGCGGAACGGCCAGGGAGTGTCCGAGCAGGAACGCCGGGTCATAGCCGCGCGGCGCCAGACCCCAGGACTCCCAGTCGGCGATCGCGAACGGCTCCCGGTGAAGGTTGTTCCAGTGCAGGTCGCCGTGGCTCGCCACCCAGTCGTCCTGGTCGACGTCGAGGTCGATGCCGAAGAACACGCCGATCCTGCGGCGCATGATCTCGGAATCGAGCACGGTGCGCTCCGTCGGCGTCGCCGCGACGGCGTCGAGGTTGCGTTCGAGCGCGGTCCACCACGTCTCGTCCAGCCCGGGCGTCCGCTCGAGCACGGATGTCGGAGCGCACACCCGACCGGGAAGCAGGCTCATGAGGTCGGCCCGATACACCAGCGGTCCTTCCTCCCACGCCCGCGCGTCGATCAGTCGGGGCTTCTCGACCCCGGTGATGGTCATCGCGTCCTGGTTGCCGACCCACCACGAGCTCCTCGCCCACTCGCTTCGAGCCCAGACGACTCGCAACCAGTATGAGGAGCCGGCCCGTTCGACGGCTGAGCCGATCGACCGGTCGCGCCATCCGAAGCGGGAACGGCCGATCGCATCGAGGCCGAGGTCTGCGAGAGCGCGGGAGTGTGCCAGGCGCAAGGCGGTGCGCACAGGAGTGCTGGCCACGGTGGGCAAAGGGTCTGTCGCCATGAACGTCCTTCCGAGACGAGTTCGCCGATCGGTGTCGGCTGCGCGGCCGGGCTCACACACCCTGGCCGTGCGCTCTTATATGACTGCATAGTGTCTACGTCCGAGGCTAGAGAGCATCGCTTTGCGGGCGCAAGGCTCGGACGGATCGCATACCGGTGGAGCAGCATCCCGCCGGATGATGCTCCTCACACGAGCTGGTCATGGGCTGCCCACCCGATCGGATAGACTGTTCAGGTTGTTCCTTGGTGACGTGTCCGAGCGGCCGAAGGAGCACGCTTGGAAAGCGTGTGTTGTGCAAGCAACCGCGGGTTCGAATCCCGCCGTCACCGCCAAAAAGCATGAAGGGTCTCCGCGCCAGCGGGGGCCCTTCATGCTTTTTATCGAGCGCTGGCGATTCGGGGAGGCGCGAGCGCAGCGAGCACCGGGGACGCCGCCCGGCCGAGAACTCAGTCGAACGTCACGCCGAAGCTCTGTCCGCCCGGCTCCGCAGGGAGCGGTGTCATGCCCAGCCGCTTGTAGAAGGCGGCGGCGCCCGTGTTGTTCGGGTCCATGCCCAGATGCAGCCCCCGCACTCCGCGGCGGCGCAGTTCGGTGAAGAGCGTCTCGATCAGCTGGCGCCCGAGTCCCTGACCCTGGGTCTCGGGCAGGAGGTCGATGTGCAGGTGCGCGGGGTACTCCTCCGCGTTCGCGTCCCGGCCCGGGGCCTGCGCATAGCCGTATTCGATCATGCGATCCTCACGGGTGCTCGGCTCGTCGACCCTCGGGTACCGCTCCTGTCGCCTAGGCCACCACTCGTCGCGGAACCAGGTCGCGAAGGCATCCGTGTCGTCCGTCGCCACGATGTAGCCGATCACGCGCTCGTCGTCGGTCTCGACGACCCAGGCGAGGTCGGGGTGGCGTTCGACGTACGGCACGGCGAAGAGGTCGCCCCAGAGCGAGTCGTCCGAGAAGATCCCGGTCGCGTCGGCTCCGGCATCCGCAGTCCTGACGCAGACGTCGTAGAGGGCGGCGCGGTCGGACGGACGATACGGACGGATGCGCGACAATGCTGCTCCTCGATGCGATGTGGACGGTGTCAGCCTACCGGCGCGACTGCGGGGTCGTCCCGCTGCGACGTCGACTGCACCCACGGCAGCAGCCAGGCCCCCAGCACGAGAACGACGCCGGCGCCGACCAGCGCACCGCCCAGCGTGTCGGTGGCCCAGTGCACCGACAGGAGAGTACGCGAGAGCGCCATCGCGACCACCCAGAGGATGCCGAGGATCGCGGTCCACACACGAGGGAAGACCAGCCACAGGACCATCGCGATCGTCGCCGCGTTGGCGGCGTGCCCCGAGGGGAACGATCCGTAGTCGCTCACGACGATCATGTCCTCCGGGCGCGCTCGTCCGAACAGGTGCTTCAGCAGCTGCACGGCGCCGGCGCTCGCGAGGAACGCCACAGCGGCGAACACGGCGGCCTGCCATCGCCGAGCCACGAGAAGAGCGGTGATCAGCAGCAGCGGAACGAGCAGGATCGCTATCCACCCGCCGCCAATGCTGTTCAGCACCAACGCGAACGACAGCATGGCGTCGGTGCGGTACGTGCTGATCGTCTCGTTCCACCAGGTGTCGAAGCCGGGAGGCTCGGTGTACCCGAACACGATCGCCGCTCCGAGGAGCGTCGCCGCGACGAGCATCCCTATTCCCCACCACAGCAGCGTTCGTGATCTCATCGAACCATTCTGCCGGTCGGAAGCTGAAAGTCAGGGAGCCAGCATGCCGACAGTCCGTGGGCGCACGATCAGCCACAGTGACAGGACCCCGATGGCCGCGCATCCCACCATCACGGAGGCCATGGTCGTGGCGGTGATCCCCGCACCCTGAGAGACCCAGCCGACGACCGGCGAGATCAGCCCTGCGACGCCGAAGTTCGTGGCTCCGATCACGGACGCCGCGGTGCCCGCCGCCTTGCCGTGCCTGTCGAGAGCGAGCACCTGCACGTTCGGGAAGGTGAAGCCGCAGGCCGTCATGAAGACGAACAGCGGGATGACCGTGCCCCACAGCCCGAGGCCGAGCTGATCGGTCACGATGATGGCGATGCCCGCGAGAAGCAGGACCGCCGTCGAGTAGGCCATGACCCACTGCGGTCCGAAGCGCGCGGCGAGTCGCGAGGCCGTCTGCACGCCGGCGACGACACCGAGCGAGTTGACCGCGAACAGGAGACCGTACTGCTGCGCGTCGAGCCCGTGCGTCTGCTGGAACAGGAACGGCGAGGCCGACAGGTACGAGAACAGACCCGAGAAGGTCATGCCCCCGATGATCAGCACGCCGATGAAGACGCGATCGGAGAACACCGAGCGGTAGCGCTGCATAACTGTCGCGCCGCCCTTCTCCTGGCGGCGTGCGATCGGCAGCGTCTCGGGGATGAAGACGATGGCCGACACGAGCATCACGACGCCGTACAGGGCCAGCACGACGAAGATGCCGCGCCACGGCATCAGCGTGAGCAGCCATGAGCCGATCAGCGGGGCGATCACCGGGGCGACGCCCGACACGAGGGCGAGCCGCGACAGCATCACCACGAGCCTGCGGCCGCCGAACAGATCGCGGACGATGGCCATGGCGACGACGCCGCCCGCGGCCGCTCCCACGCCCATCAAGACTCGCGCGCCGCTGAGCAGCGGAAGGGTGGGCGCGTACGCCGCCGCCGCACTGGCGAGCACGTGCAGCGCTGTCACGACGATCAGCGGGATACGGCGGCCCACTTTGTCACTGAGCGGGCCCACGACGAGCTGACCGAGCGCGAAGCCGATCATCGTGCCCGTCAGGGTCAGCTGGATCGCTGCCGCCGTGGTCTCGAAGTCCTGCTCCAGCACCGGGAAGGCAGGCAGATACAGGTCGATCGTGAACGGGCCGAGCGCGGTGAGCGCGCCGAGCAGCACGATGTACAGGGCTCGACGGCCGTTCGAGATCGAGTCGCCGGGGTGCAGCATGATCGGCGCGGTGGCCGGGTTCGAGCCGAGCGTGCGGATCGCGCCCGTCGACGACGGGATGCGGATGCTGCCCGTGGCGGTCCACTCAGGAGCGGGGGCGGTCGGGATGGAGTCAGTGCGTGGAGCGTCGGGCACGACGGTCCTTCCGGAGTTGGAGGGGATCAGGTGAGTCGCGAGGGATCACGTCGCGAGAGCGGCCGAATCCGCGACGGAAGTCGAATCGATTCGATCCGGGCGAAGTCTCCATGCTACAGCCCGCTCGCGCCCACCTGCGTGCGCCATCGACGCTGAGGGGTCAGCCCAGGCGAGCGAGCCCCTGCTCGAGGTCGGCGATCAGGTCGTCGACGCCCTCGATGCCGACGGACAGCCGAACGACGTTCTCGGGCACGGCGAGCGCGGTGCCCCGCACCGAGGCGTGGGTCATGTCCGGCGGGTATCCGATCAGCGACTCGACACCGCCGAGGGACTCCGCGAGCTGGAACAGCTCGGTCGATTCCGCGAACGACTTGGCTGCATCGGCACCGGCGGAGAGACCGAGTGACAGCATCCCGCCGAACCCGCTCATCTGCCGCGTGGCGACGTCGTGCCCCGGGTGAGAGGCGAGCCCCGGGTAGTACACGGTCGCGAACTCCGGGCGGCCGGCTGCCCATTCGGCGATGGCCTGCGCGTTCTCGGAGTGCTGGCGCACCCGCACCGCGAGCGTCTTGATGCCGCGAGTCGTGAGCCAGGCGTCGAGAGGCGCGGAGACCGCACCCACCGCGAACTGCTGGAACTTGACCTGCTCGAAGAAACGGTCGTCGCGGAACACGACAGCACCGCCCAGCACGTCGGAGTGCCCGCCCAGGTACTTCGTGGTGGAGTGCACGACGAGATCGGCGCCGAGCGAGAGCGGCTGCTGCAGTGCCGGTGAGGCGAAGGTGTTGTCGACGACGGCGATCGCCCCGGCCGCGTGGGCGATCTCGGCGATGAGCTCGATGTCGACGATCTTCAGCAGCGGATTGCTGGGCGTCTCGACCCAGACGATCTTCGTCTCGGGCCGGATCGCCGCGCGCAGCTCGTCGACGTCCGACAGCTCGACCGTCGTGGTCTCGATGCCCCAGGGCGCGAGCACCTTGGTGAGCAGGCGGTAGGTGCCGCCGTAGACGTCGTTGCCGAGCACGATGTGATCGCCGGGTCGGAGGATGCCGCGCAGCAGCGCATCCTCCGCAGCGAGCCCCGACGCGAACGACAGCGCGTTCGCGCCGCCTTCGAGTGCGGCGAGCTGCGTCTCGAGCGATGACCGTGTCGGGTTGCCGGCTCGGTTGTACTCGTACCCGTCTCGGAACCCGCCGATGCCGTCCTGCACATGCGTCGAGGCCTGATAGATCGGCGGGATGATCGACCCGGTGGTCGGGTCAGGCGCCTGACCTGCGTGGATGGCTCTGGTGGCGAAGGCATGCTCGGACATGTCCCTCAGCCTACGTCCGCTCCGGCGACCGCATCCGCTCCTGTTACGTCCGGCGTCCGGCGTCCGTGCGGGATCAGCGGGAGATGTACGACAGCAGGTCCTGTCGCGTGAGCACCGTGTGCGGCTTGCCGTCGAGGGTGACGAGCAGCGCGTCGACGTCGGCGAGCGCCGCACGTGCCTGCGCGATCGGCGCGTGGATGCCGATGAGGGGCAGCCTGTCCCCCACATGATCGCCCACGGCGTCCGCGGGCTTCGCATCGCCTCGGAACAGCAGGTCCAGCAGCCCCTTCTCGTCGACCGTGCCGACCACCTCGCCCATCATGACCGGCGGCTCGGCGCTCAGCACCACCAGCTGAGAGACGTCGTACTCGGTCATCATGCCGATGGCCTCGAGCACGGTGTCGGTCGGATGCGCGTGCACCAGATCGGGGATGCCCTCCCCCAGGCGGGCCGTGCGCGCGGCGAGCACGTCGCCGACGGTCTCGCCCTCCTCCACCTCGCTGAACCCGTACGAGCGCATCCAGCCATCGTTGAAGATCTTGCCGAGATACCCGCGCCCGCCATCCGGCAGCAGCACCACCATCACGGCGTCCGCCGGAAGGTCACGCGCCACCCGCAGCGCGCCGACCACGGCCATGCCGCTGGAGCCTCCGACGAGGATGCCCTCTTCTCGCGCGAGCCGCCGGGTCATCGCGAACGACTCGGCGTCGTCGACGGCGACGATCTCGTGCGGCACGCTCGGGTCGTAGGCGCCGGGCCAGATGTCCTCGCCGACTCCCTCGACCAGGTACGGGCGCCCGGTGCCGCCGCTGTAGACGCTGCCCTCGGGGTCGATTCCGACGATGCGGACCCGATCGTCCGACACCTCCCGCAGATACCGGCCGGTTCCGGTGATCGTGCCCCCGGTGCCGACCCCGGCGACGAAGTGCGTGACGCGGCCGTCGGTGTCTCGCCAGATCTCGGGGCCGGTGGTCTCGTAGTGGCTGCGCGGCCCGTTGGGGTTCTCGTACTGGTTGGGCTTGAACGCCCCGGGGATCTCGCGGGCGAGCCGGTCGCTCACGCTGTAGTACGACTCGGGACTGTCGGCCGCCACCGAGGTCGGAGTGACGACCACCTCGGCACCATAGGCGCGCAGCACGTCGATCTTGTCCTCGCCGACCTTGTCCGGCAGCACGAAGACGCACTTGTACCCGCGCTGCTGGGCGACCAGCGCGAGTCCGACGCCGGTGTTGCCGCTGGTCGGCTCGACGATCGTGCCGCCCGGCCGCAGGTCGCCCGAGGCCTCGGCCGCGTCGATGATGCGCGAGGCGATGCGGTCCTTCGCGGAGCCGCCGGGGTTGAGGTACTCGAGCTTCACGAGAACCGTGCACTCCACGCCCTCGGTGACGTGCTGGAGCTTCACGAGGGGCGTGTCGCCGACGAGGTCGACGATGGAGTCTGCGTACTTCATGTTCACAGCGTACGTGCGACGATGCCGCGACCGGGGCTGTGTTGCGCCCGATCGCGGCATCGTGTGCTCGACCTGTCTCCGAGAGCCGATCAGCCCTTGGTGGACCCCGCCAGGAGTCCTCGCACGAAGTACCGCTGGAGCGAGAAGAAGACGATCAGCGGGACGATGATCGACACGAAGGCTCCTGCGGTGAGCAGGTACCATCCCTCGCCGCGACCGGTGATCTCGGCGAGCACCTTCGTGATCGGCGAGGCGGCGCCGTCGGCGAACACGAGGGCGACGAGCAGGTCGTTCCACACCCACAGGAACTGGAAGATCGCCACCGACGCGATCGCCGGCATCGTCAGCGGAAGCACGATCCGGAAGAAGATCTGTCCGCGGGATGCGCCGTCGACGCGAGCCGCCTCGATGATCTCCCCCGGGATCTCCGACATGAAGTTGTGCAGCAGGTAGATCGCCAGCGGCAGCGCGAACATCGTGTGCGCGATCCACACCTGTGCGTAGCCGCCCGAGGCGTCCAGTCCCTGCGTCACCTGGACGCCGAACAGGTTGATGCCCCGCGAGAACGACGACAGCAGCGGCACCAGAGCCATCTGGATCGGCACGATCTGCAGCGCGAACACGAAGATGAACAGCGCGTTGCGTCCCTTGAAGTCGATCCAGGAGAACGCGTAGGCCGCCATCGCCGCGATCATCAGCGGGATGAGCGTGGCGGGGATCGTGATCACGATGGAGTTGAAGAACGACTCCAGGATCGTCAGCTGCGTCGTTCCGGACTGCAGCACGGCTACATAGTTGTCGAGCGTCAGCTGCGGGTTGGTGAAGACCGTCCACCAGCCGCTCGTCTCGATCGCGTCCCTCTCACGGAACGACGAGATGAACAGGCCGAGCGTCGGAATCGTCCACACCACGGCGATCACGATCGACGCGACAGTGGCCCACGGACGGCTCAGGCGCTTGCGCGCGCGGCCGGCCGAGGCTTCGAAGCGTCCGGCGGTGGTGATCGCCCTCGTGCTCTGTCCGGTGTCTGAGTTCACGGTGTCGGTCATCGGATCTCCCGCTGCTTCTTGATCTGGCGCGCGTTGTAGATCACGATCGGGAGCACCAGGATGAACAGGATGACGGAGAGCGCAGCGCTGCGTCCCGCCTCGAACTTGGAGAACTGCGTGTACATCTCGTTCGCGAGCACCGAGGTGCCGTAGTTGCCACCGGTCATCGTGCGGACGATGTCGAAGACCTTCAGCGAGGCGATCGAGATGGTGGTGAGGACGACGATCAGCGCGGGGCGGATCGACGGGATCGTCACCGAACGGAATCGCTCCCACGCGTTCGCGCCGTCGAGCTCGGCCGCTTCGAGGAGCTCTGTGGGAACTCCCTTGATCGACGCCGACAGGACGACCATCGCGAAACCGGTCTGCACCCAGATCAGCACGACGATGAGGGCGAGGTTGTTCCACGGTCCGTTGAGCAGGAACTGCTGCGGTTCTCCGCCGAACCAGACCAGGATCTGGTTGAGCAGACCGATCTGCTCGAACTCCGGACCGCGGTAGGCGTAGACGAAGCGCCAGATGATGCTCGCGCCGACGAACGAGATCGCCATCGGCATGAAGACGAGGAGCTTGTAGATCTTCTCGCCGCGGGTCTTGTCGATGAACACCGCGTAGGCCAGACCGACGATGGTCGAGAGCGTCGGGACCAGGAGCACCCAGACGATCGTGTTCACGACCGAGGTGACGCCGTCGGACTGCGTGAAGATCCAGAGGTAGTTCGAGAAGCCGACGAAGTCGCTGCCGGTGGAGTTCCAGAACGACGCGTAGACCGTCTGGATGGACGGCAGGATCAGGCCCGCGAGCAGCAGCAGCATGGCCGGGGCCATGAATGCCACGAGCTGGATCAGGTACCCGGCTCCGTCGCGGGAACGGTAGTCGAGGAAGAAGAACAGGGCGCCGACGGCGACCGCTACTCCCATCGCCCAGTAATAGGAGTTGAAGAACCACATCACCGCGAACGGGATGAGCAGGCACATCGCCAGGCGGATGCCGGTGTAGAGCGCGCCCTTGCGGGGCGCGATGTCGACGAGAAGCAGGATGACGACGACGACCACCGCGAACGCGATGACGACGGCGAGAGCCTGGGCGATCGGGGGCAGAGACCCGATCCATTGGAAGAACACAGTCGCGTTCATGGATTCCCCTTCATGAGACGGAGCTGATCAGCGGTCCGCGCGGCGATGCGCGGACCGAGAGGGAGAAGGTGGGCCGCCCGACGGGGCGGCCCACCTCATCCGATCAGCTGGAGGGCCAGCCGGTCTCGATCTGGGTCAGGACCTCGTCGGTCGAGGTGCCGTTGATCCAGGCGACCATGCCCTTCCAGAAGGTTCCCGAGCCGACGGCGCCGGGCATCTGGTCGGATCCGTCGAAGCGGAACGTGACCGAGTCGTCCTGGAGCAGCTTGATCGACTCCTGCAGGATCGGGTTCTCGACGGCCTCGATGTCGACGCCCTTGTTCGCAGACGTCACGCCACCGAGTGCCAGACGGCTGTCAGCCCACTCGGGGCTCGAGAGGTACTCGAGCACCTTCTGCGTCGCCTCGTCGTCGCTGAACGCGCCGACGATCTCGCCACCACCGGTGATGAACGTCTCGTCCTCGCTCTGGCTCGGAAGCAGGAACGCCCACACGTCGCCGTCCTCGGCGATGTTCGTGCCCTCGGGGAAGAAGCCCGACAGGAACGACGCCTGGTGCGTCAGTGCGCACTCGCCGCTCGCGACTGCAGGGGCCACGTCGCCGAATGCCGTGGAGTTGACCGAACGCACGTCGCCGAAGCCGCCGTTGACGTAGGCCGGGTTGAGCAGGATCTCGCCGGTGGCGTCGAACGCCTCCTTGATCTGCGGGTCGGTGAAGGGGATCTCGTTCTTGACCCACTGGTCGTAGACGTCGGCGCCCGCGTTGCGGAGCACGAGGTCCTCGATCCAGTCGGTGCCGGGCCAGCCGGTCGCCACACCCGACTCGAAGCCGGCGCACCAGGGTGCCTTGCCGCTCTTCTCCTGGATGGTCTGGGTCAGTGTGAGCAGCTCGTCCCAGCTCGTGGGCTCCTGGACTCCCCACTCGGCGAACTTCGTCGGCGAGTACCAGACCCAGCCCTTGACGCTCGCCATGAGCGGCGCGCCGTAGAACTCGTCCTCGTAGGTGCCGAAGTCGACCCACCCCTGCGTCCAGTACTCCTTGGCGTTCGCCTCGACGGCGTCAGGGGCCGGCTTCAGGAAGTCGCGAGCCGCGTAGTCCGCGAACAGACCCGGCTGCGGGAAGATCGCGATGTCGGGCGGGTTGCCGCCCTGTGCACGGGTGCCGAGCTGAGTTTCGAAGTCCTGGCTGCCCTCGTACTTGATCGTGATGTCGTTCTCCTTCTCGAAGTCCGCCCAGGACTCTGCGAGAAGTTCTGCCTCTCCTTCGACGATCGTGCCGTAGATCGTGACGGTGTTGTCTCCGCCGCCGCCTTCTCCCCCGCCGTCCGTGCCGCCGGGAGCACCACAACCGGCGAGCGCGATGCCCGCGACTCCCAGCAGTGCGATTGGCGCGTAACGCCGGGAACGCTGTGACAGACCCATGTGAATTCTCCTCTTCGAGTTTCCCGGCTCCCACGACATTCCGCGCCGCCCCTCGGCACAGAATCGGGAACCGATTCCAGGACAACCTATCGGGGTCCGACGCCGCGGCACAATAAGCCAGGATCACAGACTGACAACCATTCGCAGCGCCCTGGCACGAACCATGGGAGCGCTCCCTCACAATTCCTGTGGAACCGGTTCCTTTTCGTCCCTGCGACCCGTTACGCTGTCATCGGCGCAGGGGTGGGGGCTCGCGTCGCAGTCATGGTCGAGGAGGACCGGATGAGCACGATCGCCGACGTCGCGGCGCGCGCTGGCGTGTCGAAGGCGACGGCGAGCCGAGCACTCAGCGGACGCGGTTACGTCTCGGAAGACACCCGCAAGCGGGTCGCCGATGCTGCCGGAGAACTCGCCTATGTCGCACACTCCTCCGCGACGAGTCTCGCCACGGGTCGCACGCAGACCGTCGGAGTCATCATGCCGCCGGTCGACCGCTGGTTCTTCTCGGAGCTGCTCGCCGGCATCCAGGAATCGCTGTTCGCCCTCGACTACGAGCTCGCGCTCTACGGCATCCGCGAAGGCAGCGAGACCCGCGAGCGCCTGTTCGATGTCGTGCTGCCCGGGCGACGGTTCGACGGGATCATCGCCGTCGGCATCCAGCCCAGCGCACAGGAGCTCGAACGTCTGCACCGCTCCGAGCGACCGCTCGTCAGCGTCGGTCCGTACAGTGAGGGATCCAGTGCCGTGTCGATCGACGACATCGCCGCCGCCCGGATCGCCACCGAGCACCTGATCGAACTCGGCCATACCGATATCGCGTTCGTCGGCGGATCCACGGATCCGGACCATCTCAGCTTCGGCGACGCCCAGCGCGTCGAGGGATATCTCGAGGCTCTCGCTGCGGCGGGACTCGAGGCGGTCGCGAGGATCGCGGACAGCCGCCCGACCATGCCCGGCGGCTACGCCGCCGCCGTCGAGCTCCTCGGTGACCGCAGAGGACGCCCCACCGCGATCGTCGGCGTCTGCGACGAGGCGGCGATCGGCGCGATGATCGCGGCACGTCGCCTCGGCATCGCCGTGCCGACCGAGCTCAGCATCGTCGGAGTCGACGACCACCAGCACGCCGAGATGTTCGCGCTCACGACCATCAGGCAGTCACCGCGCGAACAGGGCCACGAGGCAGTGCGCCTGCTGCGGCAGCAGATCGACCACCCGGATTCTCCGCGCGAGCGCACCGTGACGACATCCTCGCTGGTCGTCCGGAGCTCCACCGCCGGACGACGCTGACCGCTCCTCTGCGGATCTGCGCCCCGGACGCACGAAAGCCCCGGGCGGACCCGGGGCTTTCGTGAAGCGTTCAGACGCTTCCAGGGCGAGGCATCACGCCGCGACCTGGAACGGATTACTTGAGGGTAACCGTGGCGCCTGCCTCTTCGAGGGCAGCCTTGGCCTTCTCGGCTGCTTCCTTGTTCGCGCCCTCGAGCACGGCCTTGGGAGCACCGTCGACGACGGCCTTGGCCTCGCCGAGACCGAGCGAGGTGAGCTCGCGGACGGTCTTGATGACCTGGATCTTCTTGTCGCCGGCAGCCTCGAGGATGACGTCGAAGGAGTCCTTCTCCTCAACCTCTTCAGCAGCGCCGCCGCCTGCGCCTGCAACGGCGACGGGGGCAGCAGCGGTGACCTCGAACTTCTCCTCGAACGCCTTGACGAAGTCGTTGAGCTCGACGAGGGTCAGGCCTGCGAACTGCTCGAGCAGCTCCTCAGTGGTGAGCTTAGCCATGATGTATCTCCTAGATAGGTGGGTTTGTTGAACGAGATCGTGGGTCGCTCACGCGGCCTCAGCGGTCTCCAGCTTTTCGCGAAGAGCATCGATGGTGGCAGCAGCCTTGCCCATCGTCGCCTTCATCATGCCCGCAGCCTTCGCCAGCAGAACCTCACGGCTCTCGAGCGCGGCGTACTTGTTGACCTCGTCGGCAGAGAGGGCGTTGCCCTCGAAGATGCCGGACTTGATCACGAGAAGCGGGTTGGCCTTGGCGAAGTCACGAAGAGCCTTGGCAGTGGCGACGAAGTCGCCATGCACGAACGCGACAGCCGACGGACCCTTGAGGTCGTCGTCCAGCGCGGTGATGCCAGCCTTGTTGGCGGCGATCTTGGTCAGCGTGTTCTTCACCACGGCGTACTCAGCGTCCTGACGGATGCTGTTGCGCAGCTCCTTGAGCTGGGCAACCGTCAGACCGCGGTACTCGGTCAGCAGAACGGCAGTCGAGTTCTCGAATGACTTCGTGAGCTCGGCAACCGATGCGTCCTTCTGCGCCATGGTCACTCCTTGGTGTGTACGAGGCGCCTCACGGAGGTGAGGCGCCGACCCCTGACCGCATGCAACAGAAAAGCTCCGGCGCAAGCGCACGGAGCTCTGAAAGTTCGTGTCCTGCGCGGGCCCCTGCTGAGCAGAGCTTCGATCGCCTCGCGTTCTCACGCACGACGATGACCAGCGGTCTTCGGTTGTTCCCAGGCTACCTCATCGACCGCCGACCCTCAAATCGGACGTCAGTCCCGGTGCGCCGCGCGTCCCCGGTGCCCGGCGAGTGCGTCGGCGGCCCGGATGAGACTCAGGTGCGAGAGTGCCTGCGGAGTGTTGCCGGCCTGCCGCTGGTGTCCGACGTCGTACTCCTCCGAGAGCAGGCCGAGATCGTTCGCCATCGCCATCACTCCGGCCATGAGGTTCTGCGCGTCGCCCGTGCGCCCGCTCGCCGCATACTGCTCGACGAGCCAGAAGCTGCAGGCGATGAAGGGATGCTCCCCTCCACCGAGTCCGTCGACCCCGGACTCGGTGCGATAGCGCCGCACGAATCCGTTCACGAGCAGGCGACTCTCGATCTCGGCGACGGTGCGCAGCATGCGCGGATCGTCGGCGGCGCAGTACCCGACCTGCGGCAGCAGCAGCAGCGAGGCATCGACGTCGCCGGATCCGTAGTGCTGGACGAAGTGGCCGCCCTCCGCATCGACACCGCGGTCGTCGATCTCGCGACGCAGGCGATCGCGCACGCCCTCCCACCGCTCGGCATCGCCGGCGAGACCATGCTCCCGCACGGCACGGACTCCCCGGTCGAGCGCGGCCCACATCATGACCCGCGAGTGCGTGAACCATTGCGGCTCGCCCCGGATCTCCCAGATTCCGTTGTCGGGGCGATCGATCGACGCGATCACCTGCTCGACGAGCGCGCGCTGCAAGGGCCAGGAGAAGTCCCCCTCTTCCAGACCCGCGATCCTGGCCGCCTCGAGAGCGACCAGGACCTCGCCGATCACATCACCCTGGTATTGGTCGACGGCCCCGTTGCCGATGCGCACCGGCGCTGAACCGTCATAACCGGGGAGACTGGTCAGCTCGCGCTCGAGGAGATCGCGCTCACCGGCGATCCCGTACATGATCTGCACCTCCCGCGGTTCCCCCGCGACGGCCCGGAGCAGCCAGCGACGCCACTGATGCGCTTCGGCGAGGAAGCCATGAGCGATCAGCGCCTCGAGCGTCAGCGCGGCATCCCGCAGCCAGACGAAGCGGTAGTCCCAGTTGCGCGAGCCGCCGAAATCCTCGGGCAGCGAGGTCGTGGCCGCGGCGACGATGCCTCCGGTGTCCTTGTTGGTGAGCGCACGCAGCACCAGCAGAGAGCGGACGACGGCGTCGCGATGCGGGCCGTCGTGGCGGATCCCGCTCGCCCATCCCTGCCACCAGGCCCGCGTCCCGGCGATCGCCTCTTCGACGTCGAGCGGCTTCGGCGCGTGCTCATATGAGAGGAACCAGCTGAGCGTGAGGTCCCGGATCTCGTCGGGGCCGACCGTCACCGTCGCCCGGTGCCGATGGTCCTCGGCGTGGAATCGCACGCCGCGCACGATCACCGACTCGGGCCCGGCCGTCGCATGCAGCGCCGGGTGATCCGGAGTGCCGACCTGCCGCACCCACGGCAGCCGACGGGAGTAGTCGAAGTGCAGGCGCAGCTCGGTGTCGAACTCGACGCTGCCCGAGACGCCGACGACCCTGCGGATGACTTCGGTGCGCGTCGGCTGGATCGGCATGAACTCGTGCACCTCCGCGACGCCCTCCGCCGTCTCCCACCGGGTGACCAGGATGAAGGTGTCCGAGAGGTAGTACCGCGTCGATGTCGCTCCGGCATCGCTCGGGCGCAGCGTCCAGCATCCGTGACCGGGGTCGCCCAGGAGAGCGCCGAACACCGAGGACGAATCGAAACGCGGAAGGCACAGCCAGTCGATGCTGCCGTCTCGCGAGACGAGCGCGCCGGTGCGGCAGTCGCTGAGCAGGGCGTAGTCCTCGATCGGAGCGGGCATCGACCGAGTCTGGCATGTTCACCCGAGGGTCGGAGCGATTACGGTGAGAACATGACCGATGCGACGACGCTGGTGATCCTCGGTGCAGGTGGCGACCTCACCTCTCGGCTCCTCCTGCCCGCTCTGGGCCAGCTGCTGAAGAGAGAACCCGCGCGTTCGGTGCGGATCGTCGGCGCCGATCGCGAGGAGTGGACGGATGCCGAGCTGCGGGCCGTCGTCGACACGGCCTTCGCCTCGATGGACGCCGAGGACGCGGCAGCCCGTGTCGACGTCACCTACGCCCGCACCGACATCACGCGCGCCGACGA
The DNA here is from genome assembly GCF_040686675.1 of Microbacterium sp. NPDC079176. Classification (NCBI taxonomy): domain Bacteria; kingdom Bacillati; phylum Actinomycetota; class Actinomycetes; order Micrococcales; family Microbacteriaceae; genus Microbacterium; species Microbacterium sp. NPDC079176. The sequence continues at coordinate 263,746 of NZ_JBFBLM010000003.1, read as the reverse complement.
TCTGCGTGCGCTGCTCGGCGGACTCACCGGCCGCGTGGCCCTCTACTTCGCAGTGCCTCCGGCCGTGGCGGCGGCGTGCATCGCCGCACTCACGCCCGACATGCTGCCCGCGGGCGCCATGCTCGTGATGGAGAAGCCGTTCGGCACCGACGAGTCGAGCGCCCGCGAGCTGAATAGCATCCTCACCGCCCTCGTGCCCGAGACCCAGGTGTTCCGCGTCGACCACTTCCTGGGTCGCTCGACCACGCTGAACCTCCTCGGCGCACGGTTCGCGAACCGCATCCTCGAACCGCTCTGGTCTGCGGAGAGCATCGAGTCCATCGACATCGTCTACGACGAAGCGCTGGCGCTCGAGGGGCGTGCGGGTTACTACGACAAGGCCGGCGCACTGGTCGACATGATCCAGAGTCATCTGCTCCAGGTGCTCGCGGTGCTCGCGATGGAAGAGCCCGCCACCCTCGACGAGGTCGACTTCCGCGCCGCGACCGGCGCGGTGCTCCGCGCGACCGCCGTGTGGGGCGACGACCCCGCCGGGTCGTCTCGCCGCGCCCGCTACACCGCGGGGGAGATCGACGGCACCGCGAAGCCCTCGTACGTCGACGAACCCGGCGTCGACCCGGGTCGGGAGACCGAGACGCTCGCCGAGGCGACCTTCGAGGTCCGCAACGCGCGCTGGGCGGGAATCCCGTTCCGGCTCCGCTCCGGCAAGGCCCTCGGAACGCCCGCCAGAGAGATCGTCGTGCGCTTCCGTCCTGTCCGCCATCTGCCCCGCGGGCTCACCGGCACGTCCGACGGAGCGGTGCTGCGCTTCTCGCTCGGTCCCGACCGGATGTCGCTCGAGCTGAACCTGAACGCATCCGAGGACCCGCTCGAGCTGGAACGCGCGATCCTGTCCGCGGAGCTCGGCGAGGGCGCGCTCAAGGCGTACGCCGAGGTGCTGTCCGGCGTCCTCGACGGGGATCCGATGCTCGCCGTGCGGGGAGACGCCGCCGAGCAGTCGTGGCGGATCGTCGCCCCCATCCTCGAGGCGTGGCAGCGGGGCGATGTGCCGCTCGACGACTACGTCGCCGGATCCGCCGGCCCGGAGGCGTGGCCGACGCGCAGCTGAGTCTCTGCCGGGGTCGAACGCCCGAGGGAACGCCCCGGGCGGCGTGTGCGGGAGGGAGAGTCGGCGACCGGGGTTACCCTCGATAGGTGACCCCCGAACTCCAAGCTCGCATCGTCGCGGATTCCCGCGACCGCGTCGCCTGGATGCGGGCACGGTCCCGTGGGATCACCGCCACGGATGTCGCCGGCCTCACGAGCGAGCGGTCCATCGCCCGCGCCGCCGACTCCAAGCTCGGCGGCGGGCCCCGGTTCGGAGGCAACGCCTACACCGATCACGGACGCCGCCGCGAGCCCGAGATCGCCGCCTGGGTGGCGGCGACCCACGGCATCCTCCCCTCCTCCGCCCTGTTCCGCGCCGAGGTCGAGCACCGCCATCTCGCGACTCCCGACGGTATCGCCGTCGACGCCGACGGTCGCGTGAAGCTCGCGGAGATCAAGACCACGAACAAGGCGTTCCGCGGCATCCCCCGCACCTACCTGCGCCAGGTGTGGTGGCAGCAGCACGTGCTGGGCGCCGAGCGCACGCTCTTCGTCTGGGAGGAGCACGTCGACTTCTCCCCCATCCATGACGAACCCCGCTGCGTCTGGATCGACCGCGACGACCGCGAGATCGCGAAGCTCGTCGGCCTCGCCACAGATCTCATCGACGAGCTCTACCGGCGCACCACCGGTCAGCAGGTGCCGACCCGCATCGCGGATGCCGCGGCGGCCGCCGCCGCCAGCCGGCGCGAGCACCTGCGCGAGCGCGATGCGTTCCGCGCTCTCGCACTCGCCGACTGAGCCGGTCCGCACCGCACGAACTCACGTGCAGGACGCGTTGAGCCCGAGCAGCGCGATCGACAGCTGGCGCGAGGTCCCGGCCGACACCCAGGACGTACCGGCCAGGAGGTTGGTCACCGTCAATGTCGTGGTGCTGCCGAGAAGGTTGGAGATGAGGCTGGCGAGCAGACTCTGAGTGAGGACGGCGGTGTGGGTGTAGAGGCCGCCGGCAGGACCTGTCGTGGTGATGTTCGCCGCCGGGACCACTGCTGTCGTCGCTCCCTGGGTGAGTGTGAGCCTGACCCCGCTGGCGGGATACACCGACGTCCACACGAGCCGGACGTTCTGGAAGACGCCCAGACCGTTGTTCGCCACCGTGCAGGCGATGATCGTGGCGGGGGGAACGCGGAACGCCGTGATCGTGGCTCGACCGTACTCCGGGTCGGTGAATGCCGCGTCGGTGATCTGCGCCGGCGGCGCGAGGGCCACTCCGCAGAGCAGCGCCGCACCGGCGACTCCGGCCAGGACGCGCTGCCGCCGCACGATCACGACTCGCCTCGGTGAGCTCCGGTGCTGCGGCGGCGCCGGGTCGCACTCAGCGCGGCACCACCGGCCACCAGGGCCAGCGCCCCGCCGATCGCCCAGGGAGCGAAGGTCGCACCGCCCGTCGTCGCCAGCCCGCCGTCGGGTCCGACCGTCGCGGACTCTCCGGCGCCGCGTGCATGCACGCGCACCTGGGTGCTGCCGTCGTCCGCGCCGTCCAACGCGATGACGAGCCTGAGGTGGGCCACCTCTGTGTCGGCCATCTCGACGAGCGGCACCTCGAGGCCGTCACGAGGTATCGACCAGCCGGACTCGAGTGTGGTCGCGCCTCCCCGGCATCCGCTCTCATCCCACTCCTGCGCACAGCGGAGCACGTCCATCACCAGCGCCGCACCGCCGCTCGCACTGACTCCGACCGCCACGGTCCCGGGGTCCGGTGCCTCAGCGCTCACCGTCACATCCCACTGCACGGGCTGGCCAGGCAGGAGGCTCGACGCGGCATCCCAGTCGGCGACGGAGACCAGCCGCAGCACCTGTCCCTGCACGACCTCGGTCGAGGGGGCCGCCCACGCCGGACTCACCGCGACGAGCGCTGCGCAGACGACCGCACAGGCACCCGCGATGCACGCCACCCGCCGGTTCATCGGTCGACTCCCGCCGGATCGACCTGCTCGCGACTCTCCTTCCGGGAGCGCGGCCAGAACGCCCAGACGACGAGGACCGTCGCGCCGATCGTGAGTCCGCCCAGCACGTACGGATCGCCCATCGCGACGATCACGGTCGCGAAGCCGGGGATCGAGAACAGCACGATCCGAACGGTCTGCACGGTGTACGGATACGGATCGTCGGCCGCGTTCGCGTCTCCGCGCATCGTGATCACCCGTTCGTCCGCACTCGCACCGGGATCGATCGAGGTGATGCGGTGCGTGACCGGCAGATCGCCTGCTCGATCGACGGTGACGACGTCGCCGACCTGCACCTCGGATGCCGGGACGCTCTGGACCACCGCCACGGAACCGGCGGGAATCGTCGGCGCCATCGATCCCGTGCGGAACATGATGAGGGTGATGTTCGCCGTGAAGGCGACGATCACGAGCACGATGCAGATGACCCCTGCGGCGGCGGCGAGCCAGAGGAGGACATCGGCGAGCGCCCTCCCGAGAGTGCCTCGCGAGGACGCCGCGGCGGGTGCCGGCGACGCGGACGCATCATCGACCGTCGCCTGTTCACGCAGGCTGCGCCTCGTCGGTGCACTCATGTCTCCTCCTCACGTCATCCGATGCTCTGCCCGCACGTCAGCTCGACACTCCGGCGATCTGCCATGTCTGGATCGCCGTCAGCCCTTGCGCGCCGTTGTCGGTCGCTGCCGGCAACGTCACTGCGAAGCAGTAGTTCACGGTCGTTCCGCCGTTGGCCGCGACCGCCTGGGTGCCGGTGCCGCCGACCGACAGCAGCGAGTTGTCGGGAACGACAGCCGTCCCGGCCGTGTAGGTCGTGCTGTTGCAGGCCGTCCCCGCGATGGCCCTCACCCCGTATCGCAGGTAGGTGCCGAGCCCGGTTCCCGCCGTCGACGTCACGCTGAGCTGCAGCGTGCCGGCCACTGACGGATTCGCGGTCCGCACGCTGAACAGCGCGTACGTGGTGTTGCCGGGAGCCATGGCCGAGAACGGTGCGCTGAACGACAGCGCCGCCGGCGTGCCCACCGGGTGGCTCGAGAACGTGGCACCGTCGGTCGCCCCGACGATGTCGAACCGCCCGGCGGTGAAGGTCGCATTGCCGTATTCGGAATCGTTCCAGGCGGCCAGGGTCATCGTCGCGCCGACGCCGAACACCAGCCCGCCCGCGAGCACAGCGCGTATCCGACGGGAGAGCAGTCGCTTCCCCTCCCGCATGCCTCTGCGGGTGTCGGCCATGATCAGTTCGCAGTCGAGGTGGCCGTGAACTCCCAGGTCGCGGTCGCGGCGGCGCCCTGCGTGAGACCGGCGCCCGCGGTCACCGCGAAGCACAGCTGCACAGGCGTTCCCGCCGTCCCTGCCGGTGCGCCCTCGGCGAGAGGAACCGACGTGGCTCCCGTCTGAGCGCTCAATGTGGTGCCCGTCGCGACGACGGTTCCTGCCGCCGTGGCGTCGCACACGTCGCCCGCGTCGATGGCCGTCACGGTGTACGACAGGTTGGCCTCGTTGCCCCCCGTGCCCGCGGTGATCCCCGACGGCACCAGCGTGGCGCCGTTGGTGGTCGTGCTGTCGAGACGCACCCAGAACGGTGCGTAGACGACGTCGCCCGGAGACATCGACGACGCCACGGCGGGCAGCTGGAAGACGAGCGCCGCTGCAGTGTCCCCCAGATCGACGTTGTGATCGTCGTACCCGTCGGTCGCGCTCGTCGTGGATCCCTCCAGATTGAACGAGCCTGCGGTGAAGGTGCCGGTCGCGAACTCGGAGTCGTTCCATGCCGCGAGCGTCACCCCGATTCCGACGCCGAGCACCAGCCCACCGGCGAGCACTGCCAGAACCTTGCGTTGCGTGTCCTTCTCAGCCATGACATTCCCCCTCAGGAATCTCACGAGACGCAGATGGCTGGGGATGGTCGCCCTTCGCGGCCTGCATCCGGTACTCGTGTCGTTCCCGACAGCTTTGTCCACTTCCTGCGCCTGTTCAAGGCCTTCCGCGTCACGATTGCGCATTCCGGCTCACGAATTGCGCAGAAACGTCTATCGGTTTCTGCGACCGATCGGATGGTTGCAGTTCGTCCAGAGCTGCAGCTCAGCTCGCGAGAACACGCTGCGCCTCGACGGAGACTTCGGCCGCGATGGTGTCGAGCAGCGCGGAGCGCAGGTTCCACTGCTGCCAGTACAGCCTGACTCGCAGCGGCGGCCCGCCGAGCGGCACGAGCTCGCGCTCCTTCTGCAGGAGCGGCAGCATCCCCCATCCGAGGCCGAGCCGCACGGCGAGCGCGTAGTCGTGCGACGCGGGCACGTAGTGCCGAGGAGCCCCGTGGTGCGCGACCCCCATCCGCTCGAGCCATTCGTGCTGAAGCGTGTCTCGTCTGTCGAAGTCGACGAAGGGCGCCGCGCTCAACGCCTCTCTGGTGACACCGGAGGAGAACCAGCGATCAGCGAACGCCGGTTCTGCCATCGCGTGATACTCCAGCACGCCGAGCGGTGCGACGGAGCACCCGGCGACCGGCGCCGCCTCACTCGTGACCGCCGCCATCACCGTGCCGGACTCGAGCAGCCGAGCCGTGAAGTTCTGGTCGTCGCGGTGCAGGTCGAAGTCGAGGTCGTGGGCTGCCGAGAGCCGTGCGAGCGGAGGCAGGAACCACGTCGCCATCGAGTCCGCGTTCACGGCGAGCGGTATGCGGGTGCGGGGCGCCTCGTCGCCCTCGAGGCCGAGTCCTGCGAGGGCATCGTGCTCGAGGAGTGCCAGCTGTCGTGCGAGCCGCACGACAGCCTCGCCCGCCTCGGTGAGACGGGCAGGCTTGGTGCGCACGACGAGGACCCGTCCGAGCTGCTCCTCGAGCGTCTTGAGCCGCTGGCTCACGGCGGAAGGAGTCACACGCAGCACCCGCGACGCCGCGTCGAGGGTTCCCTCGTCGGCCACGGCGGCGACAGTGGCGGCAAGCTCCGGATCGATCTTCACATTAGCCATGCTAATGGCGCACAAGGAATCATCGCTGGTGCTCATGTCCGTGCCATCCGTACCGTGGACTCATGCTCTCCGTCTTCTCGGGTCTCGGACTCGGCCTCTCCCTGATCGTCGCCATCGGCGCGCAGAACGTGTTCGTCCTCCGTCAGGGCATCCGCAGAGAGCACGTCCTGCCGGTCGTCATCATCTGCGCCGTGTCCGACGCCCTGCTCATCGCCGCCGGCGTCGCGGGACTCGGCTTCGTCATCTCCGCAGCCCCGTGGCTCGTGGTCGTCGCGCGCTGGGCGGGGGCCCTGTTCCTCCTGGCCTACGGCATCCTCGCCGCCCGCCGCGCCTGGAGGGGCGGGGAGGAGCTGCGAGTCGACCGGACCGGTGCGGAGGGCTCGGCGCCCGGGTCGGGCGGCGGAGCCACGACGGCGACCCGCACCGCGCTCGCTCCCGTGATCGCGACGGTTCTCGCCCTGACCTGGTTGAACCCGCACGTCTACCTCGACACGGTCCTGATGCTCGGGTCGATCGCCGCGACGCACGGCGACGAGCGCTGGCTGTTCGCCGCCGGAGCGATCGCCGCCAGCATCCTGTGGTTCACCGCGCTGGGGTTCGGCGCCCGCTATCTCGGCCGCTGGCTGCGCACGGAACGAGCGTGGCGCATCCTCGACGCGCTGATCGCCGTCGTCATGATCACCCTGGCTGTCAGCCTGGTGCTGCCGGTGCTCGGCGGCTGACCCTGCGTCGCAGACGTGAGCGGACGCCCGTCAGTCGCCGTCGAGGGGCCGAAGGATGCGAGTGAGGAACCTCTGGGTGCGCTCATGCTGCGGCGCGCCGAAGATATCGGCCGGCGCGCCCTGCTCGACGACCACACCCGCGTCCATGAAGAGCACATGATCCGCCGCCTCGCGCGCGAAGCTCAGCTCATGCGTCACCACGACCATGCTCCACCCCTCGTCGGCGAGCTCCTTGATCACGAGCAGGACCTCCCCCACGAGCTCGGGGTCGAGTGCGCTCGTCGGCTCGTCGAACAGCAGGAGGTCGGGACGCAGCGCGAGAGCGCGGACGATGCCGACCCGCTGCTGCTGACCGCCGGAGAGCTCGTGAGGTCGAGCACCGGCCTTGTCGGCGAGCCCCACGCGGGCGAGCAGGACGCGGGCCTCGGCGACCACCTCGGCCTTGGGTCTGCCCTGCACCCGCCATGGTCCCTCGATCACGTTCTCGAGCACCGAGAAGTGCGGGAAGAGGTTGTGATGCTGGAAGACCATCGCCGACCGATCGCGCAGCGCGAGACGCTTCTGCGCGCGCGTGCGCTTCGACACCGGATCCGACGGGGCGAAGTCGATGTCGGGGCCCCCGGCCACGACGATGGTCCCGGCATCCGGCGTCTCGAGCCCGTTGAGCGCACGCAGCACTGTCGTCTTGCCCGATCCGCTCGGACCGATGAGCACGACGACCTCTCCGCGGTGCAGCGTGAGGTCGATGCCGCGGAGCACCTCGTTGTCGCCGAAGCGCTTGTGAAGACCGCGGGCGGTGAGCAGGGCGTCGGCGGTGGACCTGGGCGAGTGCGCCGGATCAGTGAGCGACATTGCGATCGAGTCTCCTCTCGAGTGCGCTCTGGCCGAACGACAGCACCAGGCAGATCACCCAGTACACGAGCGCGGCAGCCAGGTAGACGACCATGAACTCCAGGGTCGCCGCCGCGATCTGCTGCGCCACCTTGAAGAGCTCGGTGACGAGGATCAGCGAGGCCAGCGACGTGTCCTTCACCAGCGAGATGAACGTGTTGGACAGCGGAGGCACCGAGACCCGCGCTGCCTGGGGAAGGATCACCCGCGTGAGTGTGCGCGTGCGATTCATGCCGACCGTGTACGCCGCCTCCCACTGCCCCTTCGGGACGGAGAGGATGGCGGCGCGCACCACTTCGGCTCCGTACCCGCCGACGTTCAGCGATAGTGCGATGATCGCGCTGGTCCAGGGATCAAGCTTGAGTCCGATCGATCCGAGCCCGTAGAAGATCACGAACAGCTGCACGATCATCGGCGTGCCGCGGATGACCGAGATGTAGAACCTGGCGATGCCCGACAGCACGGGATTGACCGAGATCCGCATCAGCGCTGCGCCGATGGCGAGCACGAGACCCAGCGCGAAAGAGATCAGCGCGAGCGGAACCGTCACCGTCACCCCCGCGAGGGCGATCGGTCCGAGCGAGTCGAAGAACAGCTGCCAGGGATTCTCCATGGGCTACTGGGTCACGTCTTCGCCGAAGTACTTGTCGCTGATCTCGGCCAGGGTGCCGTCGGCACGCAGCTCTTCCAGAGCGCCGTCGATCGCCTCGACGAGGTCCGTCTTGTCCTTGGTGAAGACGAATGCCTGCTCACCGGCCTCGTCGGTCTCGGCGGCGATCTTCAGGCCGGACGGGCTGTTGGTGGTCTCATAGTCGAGGAAGGTCAGCTTGTCGTTGACGGTCGCATCGACGCGGCCCTGACGCAGCAGCTCGACGGCCTGCGCCCACCCCTCGACGCCTTCGACGGTGGCACCGGACTCGGTGGCCAGCTCGTACCAGTTGCTGGTGAGAGACTGCGCCGTCGTCTTGCCCTCGAGGTCGTCGAACGACGAGATCGAGTCGTCGTCCTCGGCGACGACGATGACTCCCGGCGAGACGGTGTACGGGGTGCTGAACAGGTACTTCTCCTGGCGCTCCTCGTTGATGCTCACCTGGTTGGCGATCACGTCGAAACGGCCCGCGTCGAGACCGGCGAAGATCGCATCCCACTGGGTCTCCTGGAACTCGACCTCGAGGTCGAGCTTGTCGGCGACCGCCTGGATGATCTCGACGTCGAATCCGGTCAGGTCGCCGGTTCCGCCGTCATCGTGGAAGCTGAACGGACGGTACGTGCCCTCGGTGGCGACCGTCAGCGTGCCGTCCGTGACGAGGCCGAAGCCGGATCCGCTCTCACTCGAGCTGCTGTCGGCAGGCGTGGTGCTTCCGCTGCACGCGGTGAGTGCTGCTGCGGCGACGACCAGTGCGGTGACGGCGATGATGCGACGGGACATGTGACCCTCCTGGGGTGCGGTGAGGCGCGAGTGCTGTGGCGCGGAACTCATTCACAGTACGCGGCATCGGACCGGCATCCCAACATCCGATGACGTCCGATGTCGTACTGCACGCAGAAAGGCCCCCGCAGAATGCGGGGGCCTTTCCGGAATCACACTCAGATGGCGTTGACATCCAGCGGGATGCCGGGGCCGAACGTGGTCGACACGGCGCCCTTCTGGATGTAACGGCCCTTGGAGCTCGACGGCTTGAGGCGGACGATCTCCTCGAGCGCTGCGCCGATGTTCTCGTCGAGCTGCTCGGCCGAGAACGACGACTTGCCCACGACGAAGTGCACGTTGGCGTGCTTGTCGACGCGGAACTCGATCTTTCCGCCCTTGATCTCCTCGACGGCCTTGGCCGTGTTGGGGGTCACGGTGCCGGTCTTCGGGTTCGGCATGAGTCCACGCGGACCCAGGACCTTTCCGAGACGACCGACCTGGCCCATGAGCTCCGGGGTCGAGACAGCCGCGTCGAACGCGGTCCAGCCTGCGGCGACCTTCTCGATGAGCTCGGCGCCGCCGACCTCATCTGCACCTGCGGCGATCGCTGCCTCGGCCGCGGGGCCGGTGGCGAAGACGATGACGCGGGCGGTCTTACCGGTGCCGTGGGGCAGGATGACGGTGCCGCGCACCATCTGGTCTGCCTTGCGGGGGTCGACGGCGAGCTTCAGCGCGACCTCGACGGTCGAGTCGAACTTCGACGAGCCGGTCTCCTTGGCGAGGGCGACTGCCTCGGTGGGAGTGTAGAAACGGTCTGCCTCGATCTTCTCGGCGGCAGCCTTGTAAGCCTTGGACTTCGTAGCCATGATTATTCTCCTCAGCCCTCGACCGTGATGCCCATGGAACGGGCGGTGCCGGCGATGATCTTCGAGGCAGCCTCGATGTCGTTCGCGTTCAGGTCGGCCTGCTTGGTCTCGGCGATCTGACGGACCTGGTCCTTGGTGATCTTCGCCACCTTGACCGTGTGCGGCGTCGACGAGCCCTTGGGCACGCCGGCGGCCTTCTTGATGAGCTCCGCGGCCGGCGGGGTCTTCAGGATGAACGTGAAGCTGCGGTCCTCGTAGACGGTGATCTCGACGGGGATGACGTTGCCGCGCTGCGACTCGGTCGCGGCGTTGTACGCCTTGCAGAACTCCATGATGTTGACGCCATGCTGACCGAGCGCGGGGCCGATCGGCGGCGCCGGGTTGGCTGCACCGGCGTTGATCTGAAGCTTGATCAGGCCGGTCACCTTCTTCTTCGGTGCCATATCCTCTTCCTTTCATCGAACGGATGCCGGTTGCATCCGCTCTCCCGCGAACCCGGCATCTCCGGGCTGCGGTCGTCTGCGCGCACGCCGAAGCGGCACACAAACCAGACAAGTCTACCTGATGCGGAGCGGGCCCGGGAACGCGAGAACGGCCGCCCCGAATGGGACGGCCGTTATCGGAGAAGCGTAGGTCAGACCATCTTCGTGACCTGGTCGAACGACAGCTCGACCGGGGTCTCGCGCTCGAAGAGCGACACGAGCACCGTGAGCTTGCCGCTCTCGGGCTTGATCTCGCTGATCGAACCGGGAAGACCCGCGAACGAGCCCTCCTTGATCGTGATGGTCTCGCCGACCTCGAAGTCGACCTCGGCCGGAAGCGGACGAGCGACGGCGAGGCCGCCCTTCGACGCGATGTTCTTGGCGGTCGGGACGTCCTTGACCTCGACGAGCGACTTCAGCATGTTGAAGGCCTCTTCGAAGCGCAGCGGCGTCGGGTTGTGGGCGTTGCCCACGAAGCCGGTGACGCCAGGCGTGTGACGCACGACCGACCAGGTGTCCTCGGTGAGCTCCATGCGCACGAGCACGTAGCCGGGGATGCGCACGCGGGTGACCATCTTGCGCTGGCCGTTCTTGATCTCGACCACGTCTTCCATCGGGACCTCGATCTGATAGATCTCGTCCTCGACCTCGAGCGTCGACTTGCGCTGCTCGATGTTGGCCTTGACCTTGCGCTCGAATCCGGCGTAGGAGTGGATGACGTACCACTTGCCCGGAAGCATCCGCAGGTCGAGGCGGAACGCCTCATACGGGTCTTCCTCGGCGTCGTCGCCCTCTTCGGACTCATCGTCGTCGGACTCGGCCACGGCGTCATCGTCGCCGTTGATGTCGGGTCCGTCGTAAGGGGTGACCTCGTCGGCCTCAGCGGCCTCGAGCTCGGCGGTCTCTTCCGCCACAGAATCGTTCAGGACCTCAGCGGCAGCCTCAGACTCGGCCGCTTCGTCCAGGTTGAGAGCGTCGTTCACGATCGCGTCCGCCTCCGGGTCGTCGATTTCGATGTCGTTGTCGTCGTCCTGCACATCGGCGTCGGCGTCTCCGTCGACGTCCTCGATGTGGAGGGCGACATGTTCGGCCGAGGTGACCGACTGCTCTTCCGCAGCGAGCACGTTGCCCTCCTGGGCCTCGTCCTCTTCGCTGGACTGCTCAGCAGCAGTCGCCCAGTCGGCGTCGTCGGAATATCGTTCAGACACGTTGTTTCTTTCCAATCACTGCGGCCAGGGCCGCGAGGGCGTCAGGCGCCCGGGACCCCGAAGACGATGTGCGTGACCCAGGCGAACAGGGTGTCGAGTCCGTAGACGATGCCCATGACGATGAGAACGAAGACGAGCACCACTGCGGTGAACTTGACCAGTTCCTTGCGGGTCGGCGTGACGACCTTGCGCAGCTCGGCGATGACCTGACGGAAGAACAGAGCGATGCCCCCGAAGAAGCCCACGATGCCACGCTTCTTCTCGCGGGTGGCGCCGGCCGCGACGACCTCGCCGCGCGGTTCGTCCTGATCCATCCTGAATGTACCTTTCGTGTGTCAGCGTGTGCTGACGCGCAGGGCGGACAGGAATCGAACCTGCAACCTGCGGTTTTGGAGACCGCTGCTCTGCCAATTGAGCTACCGCCCTAGAGACCGGGAGGTCTCGGGGTGTCATCTCCATCCTGCCATCGTTACCCGACCGCAAGGACCGGGGCACGGCGAAAGAATGCAGACAACAACTGCTCGTCAAGCATACGGCATCCGTCGGTCAGCGCCGAACCGGGCCCGCTCTCGTCGTTGTTGTTAGGCTCGGCGGGCGGACGAAACGGGAGGGGGCGCAGTGAGCGCTGACGTGCAGCAGTTCCAGGTGGACCTGCGCGGTGTCGTCGACCTCCTGAGCCGCCACATCTACTCGAGTCCTCGCGTGTATCTGCGCGAACTGCTGCAGAACGCCCGCGATGCGATCACCGCACGGCGCGAGGTCGACGGGCAGGGCGGGAGCATCCGCATCACCGCGCTGACGGACACCACGGGCGAGTTCGTCCTGCGCGACGACGGGATCGGCCTGACCGCCGCCGAGGTGGGGGATCTGCTCGCCACGGTCGGCCGCAGCTCGAAGCGCGACATCTTCGACCTCCCGCGCAGCGACTACCTCGGTCAGTTCGGCATCGGCCTGCTGAGCTGCTTCATGGTCGCCGATTCGATCGTCATCCGCTCGCGCAGCGTCCGGGGCGGCCCGGCCGTCGAGTGGACGGGCAGCGCGGACGGGACCTTCCGCGTCGTGGAGATCGACGACGATCTGCCGATCGGCACGAGTGTGCATCTCCGCCCTCGTTTCGACGCCGACGAGCTGCTGCGCCCCGCGGCCGTGCGAGAGCTGGCCACCGCCTTCGCCGAGTTCCTCCCCGTGCGGGTGATCCTCGACTCTCCGAGCGGCGACATCGACATCACCCGGCGCGCGCCGTTCCTCGACCCCGCCGACGACATCGACGGCGCCGTGCAGTACGGGCGCGACCTGCTCGGTGCGAGCCCGCTCGACGTGATCGAGCTCAGCGAGCCGGCCACCGGCACACGGGGACTCGCCTACGTCCTGCCCTACGCTCCCCCGCCGGGCGCCCGCCAGGCGACGCGCATGTATCTCGGCAGGATGCTCCTGGGCGAGCGGGTCGACGACGTGCTGCCCGAATGGGCGTTCTTCGTGCGCGCCGTGGTCGATTCGACCGGCCTCGCCCCGACGGCGAGCCGCGAATCGCTCGTCGACGACGCGGCCCTCGAGCGTGTGCGCGAGCAGCTCGGTGCCGGCATCCGCCGCTGGGTGCTCGAGCTGGGCCTGCGCGAACCGCACAGACTCGCCCAGTTCGTGGCGATCCACGAGGTCGGTCTGAAGTCGCTGGTGCGGCACGACGACGAGCTCGCGCAGTTCATCACGCGCTGGCTGACCCTCGAGACCACCCACGGAACGATGCGCATCGGCGACCTCGTCGAACGATACCCGCACGTGCGATTCGCGCAGTCGGTCGACGAGTTCCGCCAGGTCGCAGGGATCTCCCCCGGGTCCGAGGTGCTGGTCAACGGCGGCTACCTGTACGACGCGGACCTCGTGCGGATGCTGCCGGAGCTCTACCCGCACGTGACGATCGAACTCGTCGACGTGGCCGGGGAGCTCGATCGTCTCGACCCTCCGCCGCTGGACGACCGCGACGCCGCGCTGGCCCTCGAGGCCCGCGCCGGCGGCGTGCTGACCGCATCCGGCTGCTCCGTCACCGTGCGGTCGATCGACCAGCCCGAACTCGCAGCGCTGTACGTCGCCGACCCTGAGGTGCTGCGCAGGATCGACCGCGGCCGCACGAAGGGCATCACCGGATCGCTGTGGGGCGGGGTGCTCGACCGCATCGACTCGACCCTCTCGGCCTCCCGCGACGACGATCTCAGCGCGCGCCTGTGCCTGAACTGGTCGAACCGCGTCGTGCGCGCGCTCGTCCGCGTGCAGGACGACGCGGTGTTCGCCCGCACCGTGCAGCTGCTCTACATCCAGGCGCTGCTGGCGGGACACCATCCGCTCTCCGACGCCGATCGCGCACTCATGTCGACCGCGCTCTCGGACCTCGTCTCGCTGTCCGCCGGCATCGAAGCGGATTCGATCCCCTTCGACGACGCCCCCTGATCTCGCTCCGACCGCTCGCTCCGACCGCTCGCTCCGTTCGAAGGATCCCCCCATGACCAGTCCGAAGAAGCGCTTCTCTCAGCTCATCGAGGAGATCGACCGCACGACCTGGGGTCCGGCGGAGCAGGCGCTGGTGGCGGATGCCGTCTCGCTCGCCGTCGAGCTCGGCGACGAGCGGCTCGAGTACGAGGCGCGGATGAGGCAGACCGCCTCCGCGAACATGAACGGCGCGACCGATGTGATGCTGAACTCGTTCGCGTGGTGCCTCGCCCGACACGACTCCGACCCGCAGCGCTTCCCCGCCGACCTCGACTACGGCGGCGCCGATCTGATGTGGCAGTTCAAATGGATGGCGTCTTCTCTGCGTTCGTCGCCCGCGTTCTCGACCGAGCAGATCACCGCGGTCCTCGACGACATGGAGACGCACTATCGCAAGGCAGGGCTCGGCATGAGCGGAGTGCTCACGGCCCGATTCGAAGACGCCTGGGACGCCGGTCGACTCGACGACGCCGAGGCTCTGCGCGCGCAGCTCGAGGCCACACCCCGAGACGACCACAGCCACTGCGACGCCTGCGGACGCAGCCAGTTCGCCGGCTTCTTCGCCGAGACCGATCGGGATGCCGAGGCCATCCGACTCGTCGAGGAGATGCTCGAAGGCGGCTTCTCGTGCGGCGAAGAGCCCGAGCACGCACTGTCACGCGTGCTCGTGCCCTACCTTCGTGCCGGGCGCTTCGACGAGGCGAGGAGCGCGCACCTGCGCAGCTACCGGCTCGCGAAGGACAACCCGGACAACCTGCGGATCGTCGCCCACAACATCGTGTTCGCCGCCCTCACCGGCAACGAGGCACGCGCGCTCGCGCAGGTCGAGCGTCACATCGGCTGGCTCGCTCACGACGGACTCAACGTCGATGCCCACTTCGCCGCGCTGGCGGCGTTCGCTTTCGCCCTCGATCGTGTGACTGCGGCGGGTCACGGCGATGCCACGGTGCGCGGTGCCGACTCCCCCGCGCTCGAGGAGTTCTTCGGCGAGCACGACGGAGCATGGGGTGCCGCCGAACTCGCCGCCACCGCGTGGGCTGCCGCCGAGCGCATCGGCTCGGACTTCGATCTGCGGGACGGCACCGAGGGCCACGCCCGCAGCCTCACCCGCCTGCGCGCTCTCGCCGACGAGCACTACGACGTGCCCATCCGGTCGGATGCCTTCGTCACAGCTCCGGACGCGGCGACACCCGACGATCCCGACGCGTGGTTCGAACGGGTCATGAACCTCGCCCAGTTCGGCGCGGAGCACGAGACGTTGCGCGCCCTGCCGCACGCGCTGAGCGTCGAGGACCCCTCGAAGCTCGCCGAGCTCCTGTCGATGCGCCTCGGCATCCTGATCGCCCTCGACCGAGCAGAAGAGGCTGCCGACCTGCTGCCGGCGCGGATCGATGCCCTGCGCGCCGCCGGCCTCGACGCACAGGCCGATCTCGAACTGCGCCTCGGTCTCGCGACCTTCGGCCTGAACACCCCCGAGGCTGCGGCGGCGCTCGAGGACGAGCTCGCGAACACGGACGCTCTGCCCGCATGGTCGCGCGGAGATCTGGCGATCAGCCGCGCGTCGCTGCACCTGCACGCGGATGAACCCGGCGCCGCCCTCGACATGGCGGAGATCGCGGCTCGCGCCTTCGCCGAGGCCGAGGACGCGCGCCTCTCGAACACGACGACGCTCGTCGCCATCTCGGCCGTGCTGCAGAAGGGCGACATCGAAGCGGCATCCGCTCTGCTCGATCGCTTCTTGGCCCAGGACGATCTCAGCATCGGTCATCGCGCGCAGGCGCTGCAGACGCGCGCGAAGGTGCGCGGAGGAAGCGAGTCGTTCGCGGAGGGCGCTGCAGATGCCGACGAGGCGACCCGTCTTCTCGCCGGGCTCGGTGCGACCACGGCCCTGGCCGCCGCGCACCTGCTCGCGGGGGCGCTCTGGGAGGACGCGGGCGACCCCGAGAAGGCCGTCACCCGCTACCGGGTCACCTCGCGGCTCGTCGCGCAGGAGGGCGGCGACCAGGCGGGCGCGGACTTCCGGCTCGCGCGCGCGATGCTCGCGGCCGGGGACGCCGAGGTGGCGGCCGAGCTGTTCGGACAGGTGCTCGAGCGCGAAGAGCAGGCCGAGGTGCCCGCCGCCTCCCGAGCGATGACGGCGTCTCTTCTCGCGCGCGCCCTCGGATCGGCCGGCGAGTTCGGACAGGCTGTCGGCGCATTCGGGTATGCGGGCGAGTTGTTCGGCGAGGCGGAGGAGCATGCCGACCAGGCGATGGCGCTGACCGAGCGCGCCAAGATCCTCGCCCGGTTCGACGAGCACGCGGAGGCGATCGCGACACTCGAATCGGCATCCGAGATCGTGCGCCGGGCCCCCGAGGCGGTCGGCGCCCTCGCTGACGTGCTGCACAACCTCGGACAGGCTTATGCGGCCACGCAGGACGACCGCGCCTTCGCCCTCTTCGACGAGGTCGCCGCGCTCGCTCACGAGCACGAGGCGGCGTGGCTGCTCGCCGACGTCACCGACTCGCGGGGCCGGGCGCTCGCCCAGTTCGGCCGCACCGACGAGGCCGTCGCCGCTGCGCTCACCGCGGCCGACGGATTCGCGGCGATCGGGGATGCGGGCTCGGCCGGCGGCTCCGAGCTGTTCGCCGCCCGTCTGCTGGTCGGCGACGACCGGGCTGCGGACTCCGTGCCGATCTACCGCAGCGCCCTCGAGCACTCCGACGGCTACCCGCCGCTGCAGCAGGTCTCGGCGCTCGAACTCGGCAACGTGCTCGAGGCGCTCGGACGCCACGGCGAGGCGACCGAGGTGCGGGCACTCCTCGACAGCTGACTCAGAGGAACTGCTGACTCAGAGGAACTGACGCCAGTTGGCCCGCGCGAGGTCGAGCAGCTCGTCTCCCTTGCCCGACATCACCGTGCGGATCGCGTACAGAGCGAAGCCCTTGACCTGCTCGGCCTCGATGGCCGGGGGCATCGACAGCTCCTGGCGCTCGGTCACGACGTCGAGCAGCGCAGGGCCGTCATGCGCGAGCACCTCGCGGACGGCATCCGGCAGGTCCTCGCTGTTCTCGACCCGACGGGCGAAGATCCCCATGGCCTCGGCGATGGCCGCGAAGCTCGGGTTGTCGAGCGCGGTGCCGTAGTTGACGAAGCCCGCGGCCTTCATCTCGAGCTCGACGAAGTTCAGCGACGAGTTGTTCACGACGACGGTCTTCACGGGCAGCTTGTTCTGCGTGAGCGTGAGCAGTTCGCCCAGCATCATCGCGAGCCCTCCGTCGCCGGCGAGCGCGACCACCTGACGAGCCGGATGCGAGACCTGCGCGCCGATGCCATGAAGCAGCGCATTCGCCATCGACCCGTGCGTGAACGAGCCGATCAGGCGTCGGTTCTCGGTCATCGACAGATAGCGGGCGGCCCACACGGTGGGCGAGCCGACGTCGGCGGTGAAGATCGCGTCATCCGCGGCCTGCTCATCGAGCAGCCGGGCGAGGTACTGCGGATGGATGGGGCGGCCCGCCTTGGTCGGCGTCGCGAGGTCGTCGAGCTTGGCCCTGGTCTTGCGATAGTGCGCGGTGGAGTCGTCGAGGTGACCGCGGTCGTTCGTCTCGGCGAGTCGCGGCAGCAGCGCCGTGACGGTCGCGCCGACGTCGCCGACCAGACCCAGATCGAGCGGATGCCGTCTGCCGAGCTGCGAGCCGCGGATGTCGACCTGGATCGTCGTGGCGTGCTCGGGATAGAACTGCTCGTAGGGGAAGTCGCTGCCCAGCACCAGCAGCGTGTCGGCGGCTTCCATCGCCCGGTAGCCGGAGGCGAAGCCAAGCAGCCCCGTCATGCCGACGTCGAACGGGTTGTCGTACTCGATGAACTCCTTGCCCCGGAGCGCGTGCACGATCGGCGCACCGAGTCGGTCGGCGAGTGCGATGACCTCGTCGTGAGCCCCCTCGACACCCGCGCCTGCGAGGATCGTTGTCTTCTTCGAGGCGTTGAGCAGCGTCGCGGCGCGCGCGAGCTCGTCTCCGCTCGGCACGATCACGGGGTGGGAGCGTTCGATGACCACGGCTCGGTCGTCGGCGATCTCCGAGAGCGCGACGTCGCCCGGGATCACGAGCACCGCGACCCCGCGCTGCTCGATGGCGGCGCGCATCGCGATCTCCAACAGGCGCGGCATCTGCTTGGGGTCGGCGACGTACTCGACGTAGACGCTGCACTCGCGGAAGAGCTCCTGCGGGTGGGTCTCCTGGAAGTACCCGGTGCCGATCTCGGTGGTGGGGATGTGCGCGGCGATCGCCAGCACCGGCACCCGCGAGCGGTTCGCGTCGAAGAGTCCGTTGATCAGGTGCAGGTTGCCCGGACCGCACGAACCGGCGACCACCGCGAGCTCACCCGTGAGCGACGCATCGGCCGCCGCCGCGAAGGCCGCGGACTCCTCGTGCCGCACGTGCACCCAGCGGATGCCGCCGTCCTTCCGGAGGGCGTCGGTGAACCCGTTGAGGGAGTCGCCCGGGAGGCCGTAGACACGGTCGATCCCGTTGGCGCGGAGGGTCTTGACGATGTTCGCTGCGACGGTTGCCATGCTTCCAACCTACGCCCGGGTGCTGCGGAGGGATCCGGCATCCGTCGAACATCCGCTCTCCGGATGCCGCACTGCGGAGACGACGATGGGGGCGGATGCCGTGGCATCCGCCCCCATCAGGGAGAGTCGCTCAGCCGATGCGGATCAGCTTCTTGTTGACGAACTCGTCGGCGGCGAGGTGACCCAGCTCACGCGACGTGCCGCTGCGCTTGATGCCGCCGAACGGCAGCTCGGGGCTGTCGGCCAGCACCAGGTTGACGTAGACCATGCCCGCCTCGATGTTGTCGGCGACACGCTCGGCCTGCTCGGCATCGGTC
Organism: Microbacterium sp. NPDC079176; assembly: GCF_040686675.1. Classification (NCBI taxonomy): domain Bacteria; kingdom Bacillati; phylum Actinomycetota; class Actinomycetes; order Micrococcales; family Microbacteriaceae; genus Microbacterium; species Microbacterium sp. NPDC079176. The sequence continues at coordinate 244,757 of NZ_JBFBLM010000003.1, read as the reverse complement.
GTGAAGACGTACGAGCCGAGCCCGAAGGTCGTGTCGTTCGCGAGGGCGACAGCGGCATCCTCATCGGCGACCCGGTAGACGACCGCCGCGGGGCCGAAGAGCTCCTCGCGGTAGACGTTCATGTCGGGCGTCACGTCGGCGAGCACGGTCGGGGCGAAGAACGCCCCGTCGCGGGTGCCGCCGGTCAGCAGCGTCGCTCCCTGCTCGACGGCCTGGTCGATCTGCTTCTGCAGGTTCTCCGCCGCCGTCTCCGACGAGACCGGGCCGAGCACGGTGTCGTCGAGCGTCGGGTCGGTCGCCTGCACCGATGCCATCGCGGCCGTGAACTTCTCGACGAACGAGTCGTACAGGTCGTCGACGATGATGAAACGCTTCGCGCCGTTGCACGCCTGGCCGTTGTTGTCGAGACGCGCGTCGACGCCCGCCTGCACGGTAGCGTCGAGGTCGTCGGTCGAGAGCACGATGAACGGGTCGGACCCGCCGAGCTCGAGCGCGACCTTCTTGAGGTTGCGTCCGGCGATCTCGGCGACCGCTGCGCCTGCGCGCTCCGAGCCGGTGAGCGAGACGCCCTGCACGCGCGGGTCGGCGATCATGTCGGCGATCTGCTCGTTGGTCGCGAGGACGTTCTGGTACGCGCCCGTCGGGAATCCGGCGTCGTGGTAGATCGCCTCGATCGCGGTCGACGACTCCGGGCACTGCGGAGCAGGCTTCAGCAGGATCGTGTTGCCGACGATCAGGTTCGGCGCAGCGAAGCGGACGATCTGATAGGCCGGGAAGTTCCACGGCATGATGCCGACGAGCGGTCCGAGCGACGACCGGCGCACGATCGCCGAGCCCTCGCCGAGGATCGCGATCGGCTGGTCGGCCATGATGGCCTCGGCCTGGTCGGCGTAGTACTCGGCGATGTCGGCGGCGAAGTCGACCTCTCCGAGGGCGGCCTCGCGGGGCTTGCCCATCTCGCGCACGAAGACGTCGGCGAGCTCCTCGCGGCGCTCGCGGTGCAGCTCGGCGGCGCGACGGAGGAGCGCTGCGCGCTCAGCCACGGTCGAGGACCGGGACCATTCGCGGTGCGCCTCGTCGGCGGCCGCGACAGCCGCCTCGATCTGCGCATCCGTGAACGTGTCGAAGGACGCCAGCGTCTCTCCGGTGGCGGGGTTGATGACGGCGTAATCGGTCATGTTCTCTCCTCCTCTGGCCGACCGGTCAGGAGACCGGGATCAGCGTGTACTTGGTGGACAGGTACTCGTGGATGCCCTCGAGACCGCCCTCGCGGCCGACGCCGGACTGCTTGACGCCGCCGAAGGGGGCTGCGGCGTTCGACACCACGCCCACGTTGAGACCCATCATGCCGGTCTCGAGCCGGTCGATCATCCGCTGCCCGCGCTGCAGGTTCTCGGTGAACACGTACGAGACCAGCCCGTACTCGGTGTCGTTGGCGAGACGGACGGCCTCGTCCTCGTCCTCGAAGGTCGCGATCGCCAGCACCGGGCCGAAGATCTCCTCGCGGAGGATCGCCGAGCCCGCCACCACGTCGGTGAGCACGGTCGGCTCGTAGAAGGTGCCCGTGCCCTCGACGGCTTTGCCACCCGCGAGCAGGGTCGCGCCGCGCTCGACGGCGTCGTCGACGAGCTCGCCGGCCTTCGCGACGGCATCCTCGTCGATCAGCGGGCCGATGGCCACGCCCTCTTCGGTGCCGCGGCCGATCTTCATCGCGTTGACGCGCTCGGTGACCTTGCGGCCGAATTCCTCGGCGACGTCCTTGTGCACGATGAAGCGGTTGGCAGCGGTGCACGCCTGGCCGATGTTGCGGAACTTCGCGGCCAGTGCGCCGTCGACGGCCTTGTCGAGGTCGGCATCGTCGAAGACGACGAACGGCGCATTGCCGCCGAGCTCCATCGACACGCGCAGCACGCCCTCAGCGGCCTGGGCGATGAGCTTGCGGCCCACCTCCGTCGAACCGGTGAACGACAGCTTGCGCAGGCGCGGGTCGGCGATGATCGGGGCCGAGAGCGCCGACGACTTGGAGGTCTGCACCACGTTCACGACACCGGCGGGGAGGCCGGCCTTCTCGAGCAGCGACGTGAAGAACATCGTCGTCAGCGGCGTGAGTGCCGGGGGCTTGATCACCACGGTGCAGCCGGCGGCGAGCGCCGGCGCGATCTTGCGAGTGGCCATCGCGAACGGGAAGTTCCACGGCGTCACGAAGAACGAGGGGCCGACGGGCCGCTGCGAGACGACCATGTGGCCGGTGCCCTCCGGGTTGATGCCGTAGCGACCGCTGATGCGCACGGCCTCCTCGCTGAACCAGCGGAGGAACTCGCCGCCGTAGCCGACCTCGCCGCGCGCCTCGGCGAGCGGCTTGCCCATCTCGAGGGTCATCAGCAGCGCGAGATCCTCCTTGTGCTCCTGCACGAGGTCGAATGCCCGGCGCAGGATGTCGCTGCGGGTGCGAGGTGCGGTCGCGGCCCATGCGTCCTGCGCGGCGACTGCCGCATCCAGCGCGCGGATGCCGTCACCCGGTGTCGCGTCGGCGATCGTGCGGATGACCGCACCGGTCGCGGGGTCCTTCACGTCGAACGTGCCCCCGGTCTCGCCGTCGATCCACTCTCCCCCGATGAAGAGGCCGGTGGGGATGCTGTCGAGCAGCGCCTGCTCAGTCTGAGTGCTCATGGAATCTCTTTCTGTGGGGAGGATGGGATGCCGGTGCCGCGGGATTCCGTCAGCGCCGGCGGTTGCTCGCGGGAGCATCCATGCTGAGGGTCTCGCCGCGGAAGAACGCCGGGCGCTTGATGGACTGCCAGATCATGATGACGATGCCGATCACGATGATGCCGACGCCGAGGACGAACACGAGTCCGAGGCCCCCGATGTTCGATCCGCTGCCGTACGCGGGGTCCATCGAGTCGATGAGCGTCGTGACGAACAGGACGGCGAGGATCGCACCGCCGACGAGCGGGAACAGGAACGTGAAGAAGAAGCTCCTGGCGGAGTCGAACCACTGCTTGCGGAAGTACCAGACGCACGCGAACGCGGTGAGGCCGTAGTAGAAGCAGATCATCATGCCGAGCGACAGGATGGTGTCGGTGAGGACGTTCTCGCTGACGAGGCGCATCACGGCGTAGAAGACGGATGCGACGACGGCCGACACGATCGTCGAGTAGCCCGGCGTGAAGAACCGCGGGCTGACCCGGGCGAACTTCTTGGGCAGGGCGCCGTAGTGCCCCATCGCCAGCAGCGTGCGAGCGGGTCCGACTGCGGTCGACTGCAGCGAGGCCGCCGAACTCGACAGCACCGCGAGCGAGACCAGGAACGCCAGCGGTCCGAGGATCGGATCCGAGAGCGCGAAGAACACGTTCGCCGAGATGTCCTCGTTCGCGAGCCCGTAGTCGCCCGTGCCGACGCCGGCGAACATGATGAGGCCGATGGCCAGCAGCAGGTAGAGGGCGACGACGACGACGACCGTGACCATCGCGGCGCGCCCCGGCGTCTTGGCCGGGTCCTTCGTCTCCTCGTTCATGGTGAGGACGACGTCCCAGCCCCAGAAGATGAAGATCGACAGCGAGAGCCCTGCGGCGAAGGCGCTGAAGGACGGAACCTCGAACGGGTTGAACCACGACCACGAGAAGGGGGTCGGCTCGGGAGCGTCTCCGGAGACGGCCTTGACGATCGCGACGGTGGCGAAGACCACGAGCACGAGCACCTGGAAGCCGACGAGGATGTACTGGAACTTCTGCGTCGTCTGCATGTCGCGGTACGACACGAGCGTCGCGCCGAGCATGAAGAGCAGGCACACGACGACGTTGATGATCGGGTTGAACGCCAGGTCGGCGATCTCGGGGTTGCCGCTGAGCTGGGCGATCAGCAGGAAGAGGAACTCGACCGCGATGCCGGCGAGGTTCGACAGCACGATGACGGTGGCGGCGATCAGGCCCCAGCCCGTCATCCAGCCGATCCACGGCCCGAACGCCCGCACTCCCCACGTGAACGAGGTGCCGGAGTCCGGCATCATGCGGTTGAGCTCGCGGTAGCCGAAGGCGGTCAGGAGCATCGGGATGAAGCCGACGAGCATGATCGCGGGCACCTGGGTGCCGACGACGGCGACCGTCGGGCCGAGCGATGCGGTGAGCGTGTAGGCCGGCGCGATGGTCGAGACGCCGATGACGACGGCTCCGAGCACTCCGACGGCACCCGCGCTCAGCCCTTTCTGCGAGATGCCGGTCGTCACACCGGATGCGGGCTCCGTCGCCCGGTTCGTGCTGCTCATCAGCGGACTCCTGCTTCGGCGCGGGTGCGCGGGACGACGATCATGGGAACGGGCAGTTCGTGCAGCATCTTCGCTGCGGTCGAGCCCAGGAACAGGCGGCGCGGCTGCGCCAGGCGGCTGGAGCCGACGAGGACGACCTCGCCGGGGAGCCACGAGAGGTTCGCGACGGCATCTTCGACGGTGTCGCCGGGGGCCTCTTCGACCTCGGCCTTCAGCTCGTCGGGCAGCAGGCTCTTGGCGACCTCGAGCACGTCGTTCGCGTGCGCGTCGCCGACCACGCGGATCGCGCCGGTGTCGAGACCGGGCGGCACGTCGAAGGGCACGAGCGAGACGAGGCGCAGGCCGACACGGGACTCGGTCGCGATCGCGGCGGCCTCGTCGAGGAGGTTGTCGGCACCCGCGCGGTTGCCGACCGCGGCCGTCACGCGAGGAAGCACGTGATCGTCCTGGTCCGCGGTGCCCGCAGGGGCGAGCGCGACGGGGATGGTCGACGAGTGCAGCAGCTCCGACGCGACGCTGCCGAGGCGGTGGCGGCCGAAGATGCTGCCGCCGGCCGTGCCGATGACGATCAGCCTGGCGCCGAACTCCTCGCCTGCGGCGATCAGCCCTTCGGCGAAGGACTCGCCGAACCGCACGTGGCCCGTGCGGGTGAGCTCCTGCGGCAGTCGGACGACCGCATCCTCGAGCCATTCCTTCGCCTGGCGGCGGATGTGGTCCTCATACGCCCGCTCGGGGGGAACGGCCGCGCTGCGGGTGCCCTCCGACGGCAGCACGATCACGAGGTGCAGCACCGCGCCGAGGCTGCGGGCGAGCCGCGCGCCGAGCGCTGCGGCATCCGCTCCCGCATCCGTCGCGGTGTAGCCGACGACGACCGCGCCGGTCATCAGCCGACCTCGGCGGTGTCGCCGGCGGCGCGCGTCGCTTCGACGATGTTCGAGGCGACGAGGTGCCCCATGCGGATCGCGCCGTCGACGTGCTGATATCCGGCGCCCGCCATGTCGCTGCACGCGAAGTGGATGGGGCCGACGGCCGAGCGGAGGTCGGCGCCATAGCGGTGGAGTCCGCCCATGTCGAAGCTCGCCGCGTACGCTCCGCGGGTCCACTCCTCTGTGCCCCAGTCGCTCTCGTAGTAGACGACCGGGTTCTTCGCCTCGTCGCCGTAGTAGTGCGAGAGGGACTCGAGGATGCGCTCCTTGCGCTCCTCGGCCGACAGCGTGAACAGGTCGTCGGCGTTCTGGTCGCTGACGAAGCCGACCAGGGTGCCGCGCTCGTCGCCGTGGTTCGTGTTGTCGTACGCCTCGTGCGCGAGCTCGTACGGGCTGAACGCGGTGCCGCTGAGGCCCTGCTCGCGCCAGAACGGGCGGTCGTAGACGGCGTGCACCTTGATGACGAAGCCCATCGAGATGTGCTGGTGCATCTGGTGCTGGCGCCGGGGAAGCGGCGGGACGAAGGCGATACGGCTGTAGAGCACCGGAGCATGCGCGAGGATCGCGAAGCGGGCGCGCACGGTGGTGTCGTCGGTCGTGGCGGTCACACCGTCGACGCCCCATTCGAGCGAGCGCACCGGCTGGTTGAGGATGACGTCGTCGCCCAGGCGCTCGGCGAGCAGCAGCGGCACCTTCTGCAGACCGCCCACCACCCGCTTGTCGAGGATGAAGTCGGCGTCGACGAGGTTGGAGTACGACCCGGCGGATGCCGCCATGAGCAGCGACTGCAGCAGCGAGAACGAGTGCGTCGGCTTGGTGAGCATCGCGGAGCCGGTGGCGAAGGCGAGATTGCGCACGGCCTCGTCATCGTCGGTCTGCACACGCAGCCAGGCGTCCCAGGTGATCGAGTCCCATTCCTTCGCGAGCGGGTGCTCCCACGGACGGTCGGGGTCGATCTCGGCGACCATTGCGTCGAGGCGCTCGGTGATCTCGGCGATGACGGCCTCGGTCTCAGCGGACACCGGGAACATCTCGCCGGTGAAGCGATGCGTCTGCCCGTCCGGACCGACGTAGACGCTGTCGCCCTCGCGATAGCGGCTGTAGGTCTCGAGCCCCAGCTCGTCGATGGTGTCCTTCAGGGCGTCCTGGTCGGGCGAGACCCACTGGCCGCCGATCTCGAGCATGGCGCCGTCGATGACGTCGGTCCACAGTCGTCCGCCGACGCGGTCACGCGCCTCGAGTACGGCGACCGACAGGCCGGCCTTGCGCAGGTCGTTCGCCGCCGTGAGCCCTGCGGCTCCGGCTCCGACGATCAGCACGTCGCGAGTGATCTCAGCCATCTGCTTCTCCTTCATTGGAAAGGTTGTGCCGGCCGCGACTCGAAATCCCCCGATCCTCGTCGCGGCCGGACGTGTGGTGGCAGTCGCGGACGAACCGCGACTGCTGGTCTGTCAGCCCGCGGTGGCGGCGAGCGCGGCCGCGACGACGTCGAGGCCCTCGTTCAGGAGGTCGTCGCCGATCGAGAGCGGTGGGAGGAACCGGATGACGTTGCCGTAGGTGCCGCACGTCAGGACGATGACGCCCTGCGCGACGCAGGCCTTGGCGACCGCGGAGGTGAGGGCGGCGTCGGGCGCGTTGGTCTCGGGGTCGACGAACTCGGCGGCGATCATGGCGCCGTGGCCGCGAATGTCTCCGATGCGGGCGTCCTTCTCCTGCATGGCTCCGAGGCGTGCCGTGAGGATCTCGCCGATCTCGCGAGCGCGCTCGATCACGCCGTCGTTCTCGAACACATCGATCGCGGCGAGCGCCGCAGCGCAGGCGATCGGGTTTCCGCCGTAGGTGCCGCCGAGGCCGCCTGCGTGCGAGGCGTCCATGATCTCGGAGCGCCCCGTGACGGCGGCGAGGGGCAGACCGCCCGCGATGCCCTTGGCGGTCGTGATGAGGTCGGGCTCGATGCCGAAGATTTCGCTCGCGAACATGTGGCCGGTGCGGGCGAAACCGGTCTGCACCTCGTCGGCGATGAACACGACGCCGTTCGCGCGGGACCACGAGGCGATCGCCGGGAGGAAGCCCTCCGCCGGGACGATGAAGCCGCCCTCTCCCTGGATCGGCTCGATGATGACGGCGGCGAGGTTGTCGGCGCCGATCTGCTTCTCGAGCTGCAGGATCACACGGGCGGCGGCCTCTGCGCCGTCGAGACCGTCGCGGAACGGGTACGACATCGGCGCACGGTACACCTCGGGGGCGAACGGGCCGAAGCCGCTCTTGTACGGCATCGACTTCGCGGTCAGCGCCATGGTGAGGTTGGTGCGGCCGTGGTAGCCGTGGTCGAAGGCGACGACGGCCTGGCGACCGGTGTGCTTGCGGGCGATCTTGATCGCGTTCTCGACGGCCTCGGCGCCGGAGTTGAACAGGGCGCTCTTCTTGGCGAAGTCGCCGGGAGTGAGGCGGTTGAGCGCTTCGGCGACACCGATGTACGACTCGTACGGCGAGATCATGAAGCAGGTGTGCGTGAACTGCGCGGCCTGCGCGGCCACGGCTGCGGCGATCTTGGGGTGCGCGTTGCCGACGGTCGTCACGGCGATGCCGGAGCCGAGGTCGATCAGCGAGTTGCCGTCGGCATCCACGACCACTCCCCCGCCGGCGGCGACGGCCGCGACGGGAACCGTGTGCCCGACGCCGGCGGCGACGGCATCGGCCTTGCGGGCGAGGATCTCGGCCGAGCGGGGGCCGGGAAGGTCGGTGACGAGACGACGCTCCTGGGGGAGGTCGGGTCCGCCGAGCGGGACTGCAACAGCTGCGGTGTCGAGGAGAGCCATGTCCGTGAGCGTACGACCGCATCCGACGTCGGCGCATTCGCCCGGCTGTACAATCTGGGAGAGATCATCGCCCGACCGTATAAGCGCTGATCCGGATGCCGAGAGGACCGCAGCGCATGGACGACGCCGAACAGCCCACGCTGCGCGCTCTCTTCCGGCGCCGCGATCTCGGGCTCGTGCTGATCTCGGACGCGGACGGCCTTCCGGACGGCGCCCTCGATCGCCCCCTGCGGTGGGTGCACAGCTCCGACCTCGCCGACCCGACGCCGTTCCTCGCCGAGGACCTCGCACTGCTGACGACGGGCACCCAGTTCGACGTCGGCACCGATTTCGACGTCTACGTCGGGCGGCTGGCGGATCGCGGGGTGCTCGGCCTCGGATTCGGCACGGACGTGCACCGTGCCGCGATCCCCGACGAGCTGATCCTCGAGTGCGCACGCCGCGGGATCCCCCTCTTCGAAGTCCCCTATCGCACGCCCTTCATCGCCGTCGCCCGCGCGCACTCCGAAGCGATCGCGGCGCAGGCCTACGCCCGCAGGTCGTGGGCGCTCGACACCCAGCGCGCACTCGCACTGGCCGCGCTGCGCCCCCGCGGACTCGACGCGACCGTCGCAGAGCTCGGCCGCCGTCTGGGTGTCTGGGCCGGAATGTACGACGCGTCCGGCGCCCTGCAGCTGTCGCACCCCCGATCGGCCGTCACTGCAGGACGACTGACCGAGCTCGGCGAACGGGTCACCGAGATCCTCACCCGTGGGCTCGAGGCCGGGCAGTCGCTCACGATCGACGATCAGACGTTCACGCTCTTCACGGTGGGGCGCGGCGGACACCTGCGGGGGGTGATCGCGTTGGCTGTCGATGCGCTCGACGCCGAGGCGCGCACGGTCGTGACGTCGGTGATCGCGATGGCCGGACTCGCGCTCGAGCAGAGCGACCAGCTCGCCCGCAGCAAGCGTCGGCTGAACTCGCAGCTGCTGAGCTCGCTGCTCGACGACGATCCGTCCCTCGCGCGGAAGGTCCTCGGCTCGATGCCCTCTGCACCCGTGGTGGTCGCGATCGCCGCGGATGCTCCGACCGGCCCGTTCGCCGACTGGTGGGATCGGCGCAGGGCCGAGCACGGCACCGCCAGCTTCCTCGCCGAATCATCCGAGGGCGTGGTGCTCTGCCTGTCCATGGCCGATGACGCACTGCTCGACGAGGTCGCCACCCGGTTCGGCATCCGCATCGGCGCGTCCGGTTCCGAGTCGTACGACGCGTTCTCCCGAGCCCACGCACAGGCGCTCGCGGCGCTGCGCCAGCAGTCCGGCGCCGGGGTGTTCCACTTCGCCGATGCCGCCGGATCCAGCATCCTCAGCGCACTGGCCACGGATGAGGCCCGACTGGTCGCCGAATCGCGACTCGCGCCGATCCGCGACCACGACGCGCGATCCGGCGGCGACCTCGAACGGTCGCTGCGCACCTGGCTCGAGCACGATGCGAAGGCGGATCCTGCGGCGGCGGCACTCGGCGTGCACCGCCACACGCTGCGGTCGCGGATCGCCCAGGCCGGAGCGCTCCTGGGAAGCGACCTGTCGTCGTTCCCCGCCCGCGCCGAGCTGTGGACGCTGCTGCAGACCGCACGGGACTGAACCGGGGTCCTCGACCGAACGGCCGGCGGTCCCCGCCCGGCGGAGTGGGCGGATGCCGGGCCTCCGCCATCCGCGCGCCCTTCAGTCGGGCCGTCGTTCGGCGGGGTGAAGGTAGCGTCCGACGAATTCCTCGAAGAGCGGGACCATGTCGACGGAATCGTCGAGGAGCCACTGGAGCTGGATGCCGTCCATGACCGCGCTGATCAGCCGGGCCGCCCGAGCGGGGTCGATGTCCTCGCGCACCTCTCCGTCGGCCTGACCTCGCCGCAGGATCTCTTCTGCGGCCACGGCGCGCTCGCGGTATCGGGCGGCGAAGTCGGCGTGCGACGGGTGGTCGGGGTCTGTGGCCTCCGCCGAGACGATCGCGTAGAGCGCGGTGAGACCCCGCGAGGTCTGGTTGTGCGCGACGACGCGCGTGGCCTGTTCGATCAGGGTGTGCTCGGCAGGGTCGCCCGCCGCCTCCCGCACCTTCTCGTCACGTTGGTGGAGCACCTCGGCGAAGAGCTCCTCCTTGCCCGCGAAATGGTGCAGCAGGCCGGTCGGCGTCACGCCGACGCGCTTCGCGATCTCCCGCAGGGATCCACCGTGGAATCCCGTGCGGGAGAACACCGCGAGCGCTTCGTCGACGATCGCCTGCCTGCGCGCCTGGCCGGTGGCGTAGGGACCGCGAGGCCGTCGCGCCGCCATCTGCTGCTCATCCGTGCTCATGCGCCCGTCCTGTCTCTCGGCGCGAAAGCGCGGACCTCAGCCGTGGTGGCCGTTCCCCGTTCCCCACGACGAGCCGAACACCTGCTGCCGCATGGCGGGCCGCAGGCGCTGCTCCATGTCGCGATCCACGAAGTAGTCCTTGAGTGTATCTTTCGTGAGCTCGTTGCCGATCGCGGCCATGATCATCGACTGGTCGAGCGACAGGTAGCGCTCGGCGATCGTGCCGCTCTTCACCGCCACCGCGTCGAAGAACCCGCCGGGGCCGTAGGCGCCGAGGTCCGTCTCGATGCCGTGCAGGTTGTCGAGCGCGCCCGTGCGATCGTACGGAAGCGCCAGGAACGCGGCGTGCGGCGTCACGACCCCGTCACCGAACTCCGGAGCGGGATCGGTCCCCGTGGTGCATCCGGGCCTGTCGATGTCGACGTCGGTCTTCTCCGCGTCCGAGGTGTACCCGTCCGCCCGCATCCCGGCTACGTCGACCCCGTACTCCGCGTACCCGCCGAACGGGTCGCTCGCGGGCGAGAAGCCCCAATAGCCGTATCCGGCCTCGTCCAGCCCGTGCTGCTTCTGCACGGCGACGGTGATCGGGTGGTTGAGCTTCCACGAACGCGGACCCCACGTGGTCTCCGGCACGAGCAGGTCGGGCATCAGCGACTCGAACATGCTGCCGCCCCAACTCGGCACGAACGACATCCCGTCATATGCGTAGGCGCCCTCCCACACCTCGACGCCGTCATAGGTGCGGTACTCGCCCTGAGGGAGCTGCTCCTGCCACGCCCAGTCGCACCCGGGAGGCATCGTGCGATGCGTGCCGTACAGGGCCGTGGCCGGGATCTGACCGTTCGCGATGCCGAGGTAGGTCGCGATGCGGCTCTCGCTCACGGTCGTGTCGTAGTGGTGGCACGTGTAGAACGCGGTTTCCCCCGAGCCGTTGTACATCGGCGCCTCGACGCTGCACTCCGGCGGAGCCGCATCCCAGAAGCCCCCGCGGTTCGTGCCTGCAGGGAGTCCTGCCGCGCCTTCGGGGTCGAAGAACGCCGCGAAGTCCATGGAGTCGTACAGCGCGTCCGCCTGCTGCGCGAGGTCGGGCTCCGCTTCGCGGACGATGCGCAGTGCGGCGGCGAGCCACCCGTTGTCGACCGTGCTGAGGAACGGGTGCACCGGGTCTCCCGAGTCGGGCCATGTCGTGAGCTTCTCGCCGGTCGTCGGCGAGTACCAGTTGTAGAACATGCCGCTGGCGTCGTTGCGCTCGAGGGTTCCGAGCGTCTCCAGCGTCGTCGACATGCGATCGCGCGCCTCCTCGTCGCTGATGACTCCGAGGTCGCGAGCCGTGACCGTCGACCACAGGTATCCGCCGATGTTCGTCGGCGAGGTGTAGGCGCTCGGCGTCTCGAGGTCGCCGCTCACGTTGTCGGCGGGAAGGCCGGTCTCCTCATCGGTCATCGCGTCGAGGGAGTGCCAGGTGTCCACCACCCAGCGGTTCAGGTCACCGGTGCCGGGGCGTCCACCGCCGGCCGTCGCGGGCCCGGCGACCGTCAGGCCCGCAGTCACGAGTCCGATCGTCGCCAGCGTGCTCATCCATCGCTTCATCGTGTCTCCTCATCGAGAACGGCGCCGCCGAGCGCGGCGCTCCGACCTGCGAAAACCTAACACGTGTTCGTTGTTCGCTCAACCCCCTCCTCGTGACAGGAAGGCGACCGGGATCCACGCCGCCTGCGGGCGCTCAGCGCGGCGCGTGCGGGCGCTCAGCGCGGCGCGTGCGCCTCGAGGAACTCGTACACATCCGTCGTGTCGACGCCCGGGAAGGCCCCGGTCGGCAGTGTGGCGAGCAGAGTGCGCGGGGTCCTGACGTTCGGCCACGAGTTCTCGCGCCACCGATCTTCGAGGTCGGCGGGCGCCCGGCGGCAGCACACCTCGACCGAGTGCTTCGAGACTCCGCGATGCGGGGTGTCGCGGCCGACGAACCACTTCGTGTCGTCGAATCGCACGCCGACGCTGACCGAGTGCAGTCCCTCACTCGACGCCTCGACGCGGGCCGTGCACCAGTAGGTGCCGTTGCCCGTGTCCGTGTACTGGTAGTACGGGTTGAAGCGGTCGTCCTCGTCGAACACCACGCGGCTGGTCCATCGGCGGCAGCACATCTGCCCCTCGATCGATCCGAGGCGATCGGTCGGGAAGTTCACGTCATCGTTCTCGTACGCCTTCGTGATCGTGCCCGACTCGTGCACCTTGAGGAAGTGCACGGGGATGTCGAGGTGGCGCGTCGCGAGGTTCGTGAATCGGTGCGCAGCGGTCTCGTACGACACCGAGTACGCGTCGCGCAGATCCTCGATCGAGATCGCCCTGCGCGTCTTCGCATCCTTCAGCGCCGGCACGACGTGGGCCTCCGGCACCAGCAGCGCCCCGGTGAGGTAGTTCGTCTCGACGCGCTGGCGCAGGAACTCGGCATAGCTGCGCGGCTCGGAGTGACCGAGGATGCGGCTGGACAGCGCTTGCAGCACCGCGGTCCGGGCATCCCCCTTGGCCGGGACGCTGCTCGAGAGGTACAGACGTCCGTTCGCGAGGTCGGCGACGCTGCGGGTGGTCTGCGGCAGGTCCGGGGCGTAGTGCAGGGTGAATCCGAGGTACGCGGCGATCTCGGAAGCCGTCCGCTGGGTGAGGGGTCCGCCAGGGTGCCCGACCGCCGCGAGGATCTCCGCCGCCTTCGTCTCGAGATCGGCGAAGTGGTTGTCCTGCCGCCGCATGAGGTGGCGGAGCTCGACGTTCGCGCGCCTGGCCTCCTCGGGAGTGGCCGCGCGCTCGTCCTTGAGCCGGTCGATCTCGCCGTGCAGTGCGAGCAGGGCCTTGAGCGCGTCCGTCGGCATGCTCTTCGCGATCCGGAAGGGCTCGATGCCGAGAGCCTGGAACGTCTGCCCCTTCATGGCCCGTTCGAGGGCGATCTCGATCGCACTGCGTTCATCGAGCGGCTCGCCCTCGAGCAGCGCGTCGATCGTGACGCCGAGAGCGCGCGCGATCGACTGCAGCTGCGTGAGCTTGGGCTCGCGCTTGCCCGTCTCGATCATCGACATCTGGCTGGGCGCTCGATCGACCGCCGCCGCGAGGTCGTCGAGGGTCATCCCGCGCGCCGTGCGCAGCTGACGGATGCGGCGTCCGATCGTGAGGGCGTCGGCGTCTTCTTCGACCGCTGGAGTGCTCATGCCGCCGATTCTGTCACAGAAACAGAATTTCGGCTGATCTTCACTCCCCGATCGGCCATCGAAGGGCGCGAACTTCACACACAGTGGAAACACGCCACCCGGCTTCACGGTCCGGGCATCCAACGGAGGAGACACCATGACGAACACCGCCCAGAACCACACCCCCCGCCCCGCAGGGCTGCGCGCCGGGGACCAGGTTCAGACGGCCGCCGAGCTCCGGGAGATCTGGGAGACGGATCCCCGCTGGGACGGCGTCGAGCGCACGTACACGGCAGAGGACGTCATCCGCGTCCGCGGCTCGGTCCGCGAGGACGCGACGCTCGCGCACCGCGGAGCCGAGAACCTGTGGAACCTGCTGCACACCGAGGACTACGTCCGGGCACTGGGCGCCTACACAGGCGGGCAGGCGGTGCAGCAGGTGCGGGCGGGCCTCAAGGCCATCTACCTCTCGGGCTGGCAGGTCGCGGCCGACGGCAACCTCGCCGGTCAGACCTACCCCGACCAGTCGCTGTACCCCGCCAACTCGGTGCCGGCGGTCGTGCGTCGCATCAACAACGCGCTGATCCGTCAGGACCAGCTCGAGCACGCCGAGGGCGATGTCACGCAGGACTGGCTCGCGCCGATCGTCGCTGACGCCGAGGCGGGCTTCGGAGGACCGCTCAACGCCTACGAGCTCGCGCAGTCGCTGATCCAGGCCGGTGCCGCAGCCATCCACTGGGAGGACCAGCTCGCGAGCGAGAAGAAGTGCGGCCACCTCGGCGGAAAGGTGCTCGTGCCGACGCAGCAGCACATCCGCACCCTGAACGCCGCGCGTCTCGCCGCCGACGTGGCCGGAGTCCCGACGGTGATCATCGCCAGGACGGATGCTCTCGCGGCCGACCTGCTCACCAGCGATGTCGACGAGCGCGACCAGCAGTTCACCACCGGCGAGCGCACGACCGAGGGCTTCTACCGCATCCGCCCCGGCATCGAGTCGGTCATCAGCCGAGGCCTCGCCTTCGCGCCGTACGCCGATCTGCTGTGGGTCGAGACGGGTGAACCCGACATCGAGCTGGCACGTGAGTTCGCCGCCGCGATCCATGCCGAGTTCCCGGGCAAGCTGCTCGCCTACAACTGCTCACCGAGCTTCAACTGGAAGCGCCACCTGTCGGACGCCGAGATCGCGACGTTCCAGCAGGAGCTGGCTGACCTGGGCTACAAGTTCCAGTTCATCACGCTCGCCGGCTTCCACGCCCTGAACCACTCGATGTTCGACCTCGCCCGTGGCTACGCCGAACGCGCCATGAGCGCGTACGTCGAGCTGCAGGAGGCCGAGTTCGCCGCGGAGGCGAACGGCTACACCGCCACCAAGCACCAGCGCGAGGCGGGCACCGGCTACTTCGACGTCATCTCTACCGCGCTCAACCCCGACAGCGCGACCCTCGCCCTCGCCGGCTCCACCGAAGCCGCGCAGTTCCACTGAGCCACTTGTGAAGGACACACGATCATGACCACTCCCATCGCTCCCCCGACCACCAGCCCGACCACGGCTCCGATCCAGACCACGCAGCAGGGTCCGGCGATCGCGGTCACCGGTCCGCTGCGCGACCGCTACGACGAGATCCTCACCCCCGAGGCGATCGCCTTCCTCACCGAGCTTCACCACCGATTCGCCTCGCGCCGCCACGATCGGCTCGCCGACCGGATGCGCCGTCGGTTCGAGATCGGCAACGGCCACGACCCGCGCTTCCGCGACGACACCGCGCACATCCGCGCGGATGCCGACTGGCGGGTCGCAGGCGCGGGGCCGGGTCTCGAGGACCGCCGCGTCGAGATCACGGGTCCGACCGACCCGAAGATGACGATCAACGCACTGAACTCGGGTGCTCGCGTGTGGCTCGCCGACCAGGAGGATGCCACGAGTCCGACCTGGAAGAACGTCGTCGAGGGGCAGCTGTCGCTGCGCGACGCGATCCGCGGCGAGCTGTCCTTCCGCTCCCCCGAAGGCAAGGAGTACCACGTCACCGCCGAGCGCACACCGACGATCGTGATGCGTCCGCGTGGCTGGCATCTGCCGGAGAAGCATCTGCAGTTCACCGACCGCGCGGGGCGCCGCACGGCGGCATCCGGCTCGCTCGTCGACTTCGGCCTGTACTTCTTCCACAACGCGCAGGAGCTCATCGCGAACGGTCGGGGCCCCTACTTCTACATCGCGAAGATCGAGTCGAGCGAGGAGGCGAAGCTGTGGGACGACGTGTTCTCCTTCAGCGAGGAGTACATCGGCATCCCGCACGGCACCGTCCGCGCGACCGTGCTGATCGAGACCCTGCCCGCGGCCTTCGAGATGGACGAGATCCTCTACGAGCTGCGCGACCACTGCGCGGGTCTCAACGCCGGGCGCTGGGACTACATCTTCTCGATCATCAAGAACTACCGCGGCCGCGGCGCGCGTTTCGTGCTCCCCGACCGCAGCGAGGTCACGATGACGGTGCCGTTCATGCGGGCGTACACCGAGCTACTCGTGCAGACCTGCCACAAGCGGGGCGCCTACGCGATCGGCGGCATGAGCGCCTTCATCCCGAACCGCCGCGACCCCGAGGTGACCGAGCGGGCGATCGAGAAGGTCTCCGCCGACAAGAAGCGCGAGGCCGGCGACGGCTTCGACGGCACGTGGGTCGCGCACCCCGATCTGATCCCCACAGCGCTGGCGGAGTTCGACGCCGTGCTCGGCGACCACCCGAACCAGGTCGGCCGCCAGCGCCCCGAGGTCATGGTGACCGCGTCGCAGCTGCTCGACCTGCACATCGGGCGGCCGATCACCGCGCAGGGCGTGCGCGACAACGTGTCGGTGGCGATCCGCTACCTCGAGGCATGGCTGCGAGGGCTCGGCGCCGTGGCGATCGACAACCTGATGGAGGATGCCGCGACGGCGGAGATCAGCCGTTCGCAGGTGTGGCAGTGGATCCACCAGGACCGCTCCACCGAGGACGGCACCGCGATCACCGCCGACTACGTCGAAAGCCTGATCGCGGAGATCCTCGGCGAGGTCGACCGGCACGACGGCGACAGGTTCGACGATGCCGCCTCGGTGTTCCGCGACGTCGCCCTGCAGGAGGAGTTCCCGGCGTTCCTCACACTCGGCGCCTACAGCAGGTTCCTCGTCGAGAAGGCCTGAGAGTCTGACGAGGAGCCCCTCGGATGCCGCCATCGGCAGCCGAGGGGCTCCTCGTGCGTGATGCGGAGGACCGCCGGAGCCCGCCGCCGCCAGCGGGCGTAGCCTGAGAACATGAGCGACGTGTGGTCCGACATCTCGTCCGAGTTCCTTCACCTCTACCCGCGAGGGCGCCGACTGATCGCGGTCGCCGGAGCGGATGCCGAGCGCTCGCGTCGAGCGGCGGACGACCTCGCGACGGCGCTGATCGCCGCCGGGCAGCACGTGGAGCGTGCGCACAGCACGGATGCCGATGAAGCGGCGTTGCGCGGCGACGTGATCGCTCCGTTCCGCACCGGCTCCGATCCGGCGGCGGTCCTGATCGTCTCGGGCCCGGCAGCGCTGCTCAGCCCGACGGCGAGGGGCATCTGGAACTTCATCGTGTGGCAGCTCGCCGGTGATGAGTCCCCGCACTCGATCGCCGGCGCGATCGTCGACGTGACGGACCCGGCGGCTCCGACGCGGCGCTTCGCTGACTACTGCGCGCTGCCTTCCTCGTTCGGCGCGTGACGCCGAGGGGGATTCGCGGGTGCCCCGGTCTCCCCTGACCGAAGCACCCGCACGTCCACCCGCGCCCTCGCGCAGGTGGTCCGTCATGCCCGACGCTTTCGCGCCTGTCCCCCGAACTTCCGGACGGGCGATCCCGCCGCGTCCGGAAGCCGTGACGGCCGATGCGCCAGGAGCGGAGCTCCGTTGCGATCTGCCGTCATGGCCCGCCTGGGGACACGGGCAGGTTCAGGTTAGGAGCGGCTCCGACGATCCGGAAGCGCCGCAGGACGTTGCGTCACCCGGTGCGCTCGGCCCGGCACGCAGAACCTCAGATGGCACGAGATTCGCGATCATGTGTCACTCTCTGTCGGGGTCGGCGAAGCAGCCGGACAGCGCCCGGCAGGCCCGCGCGGGCGCGCGCGTCGGTCCGCGACGGACAGCCCCGACCGGGTCGGCCCGATGGGCCGGCCTCGGTCAGGCGCTGGGGGCGGACTGCTCGTCGCTGAGCAGCATCGCCTCGGCGAGACGCGGCGGCTGCGTGCGGGCCGCGAGGCGGAAGGCACTGGGACTGTGCCCCACGTGCCGGGAGAACTGGGCCCGAAGCGCGGACGCGTCGGCGAAACCGGAGCGGGCTGCGACCGCCGCAAGGTCCTGCGGGGGTGTCGACAGCAGCTCTTCGCGCGCCGTCACGAGACGCCGACGCAGCAAGCGGTTCGCGGGGCTCTCGTCGGCACCTTCATACAGGCGGAACAGCTGGCGACGGCTGACGTGCAGGTCGGCGGCGAGCTCTGCGATGCCGAATGCCGGATCACGATGCCGCCGCTCGATGATGCGCCCCGCCTCCGCGCGGAACTCACTCGTCCGGCTGGTCTCGCCGTCGCCGGGGAACTGTCGGAAGAGCCCTCGCACGAGCGCGATCAGCGCCGCCTCGGTGCCGGCGAGCGCCCCCTGACCCTGATCCGGATCCTGCGCCCACTCGAACAGCATCCGCGCGAGTGAGGCTCCCGCTGCCCGGGTGAGTGGGGTGTCCGGGAACATGTCGGCCCCTCGAGCGAGGACGTGCCGATAGCCGGGGAGGGCCGCCACGGGAACGACGACCCCGGTCGAGTTGGTGACCCCGAACTGCTCGACGGCCGATGGGCCCAGGCTCGACATGAAGCCGACGCGGCCGACGCCCATGGCCTGCACCCCCGCCGCGGTGTTCAGGCGCTGCCCGCCCTGCTGCACCATCCCGACGATGATGATGTCCTCGCCCTCGGCGATCGCTCGCTCGTAGCTCACGGTGTGCGCCGTCTCGAGGGTGCTGTAGAGCATGGTCGAGCCGATGGACCTGCGAAGCAGCGCCGCCTCGAACGCATCCGGATCGTCGGCCTTCATCGCGCCGAAGTTCGACAGCTGCAGCATGCCGATTCGACCGTCGAGGCGAATGACCTGCTCGGAGAACCACGAGGGAAACGCGAACGCCTCGGCGCCTCCGATCGATGACGACCACAGTCCACCCGAAAGCCGGGCGAGCCAGCCGGCCAACTCCGCGTCGTCGATCATTCGCCCCATCGCAACCCCCAGCGGAAGCCCGCCGCGTGCGCATCGGCTGCTCCGTCCCCGCCCTCACCCTAGGTTCGCGCCAGAAGCCATGCAATATACGTTGCGTGCGGCCGCGACAGCGGCGCGCCGCCAGCCGTCGTGCGCGTCAGCGGAACGACGCAGCCACCGAGTTGCGGTGATAGTCGAACACGATGCTGGTCCTGGTCGAGGCGACGCTGCTCTGGGCCGACAGATGCTCGAGCACGAACTCCCGCATCTCCGATGAGTCGGCCACCGCGATGTGCAGCAGGAAGTCGTCATCGCCGCCGAGGAAGAAGACCTGGATCACCTGGGGCAGAGCGCGCACACGGTCGGCGAACTCGACGATGCTCTCGCGTCGAGCGCTCGGTCGAAGGCTCACTCCGATGATGGCCTGCAGGCCGGCGCCCAACTTCCGCTCGTCGACGCTGGCATGGAAGCCGCTGATGACTCCGCGTTCGACGAGTGCGCGCAGACGCGCGTGCGCGGTCGACGGCGCGACTCCGAGGTGACCCGCGAGCTCGGCGTTCGTCATCCGACCGTCCGCGCTCAGCAGCTGTACGATCCTCGCATCGATCGCGTCGAGCGCCGGCGCCCGAAGGGTATTCGGCTGAGGGGTTTCGGGTGACGTCTCCATACGAACGATTATGCAGGAATCAGCCGAAGCGCGAATCTTCTTCAGGCATTCTGTCGAATGATCGAAGTTTCTGCGATTCTGAAATGCACTCACGCAACCGTCACTTGGAGGATCGATGAAGATCGGCGTGCCGACCGAGGTCAAGAACAACGAGAACCGTACCGCGCTCACCCCCGCAGGCGCAGACCGTCTGGTGCACGAGGGCCACCGCGTGCTCGTGCAGTCCGGGGCGGGCGTCGGTTCAGGCATCTCCGACGAGGCCTATCGGATCGCGGGTGCCGAGATCGTCGACACCGCCGAGGAGACGTGGGGCGAGGCGGAGCTGCTCATCAAGGTCAAGGAGCCGATCGCCCAGGAGTACGGGTTCCTGCGCTCGGATCTCACCCTCTTCACCTACCTGCATCTGGCCGCCGACCGAGCGCTGACGACGGCGCTCGTCGACGCGGGCACCACCGCCGTCGCCTACGAGACGGTGCAGCTGCCCGACCGCAGCCTCCCTCTGCTCGTGCCGATGAGCGAGATCGCGGGACGCCTGTCCGTGACGATGGGGTCATACTCCCTCATGCGATCCGCAGGAGGACGGGGCGTGCTCATGGGAGGCATCGCGGGCGCCCCGCGCGCCAAGACCGTCGTGATCGGCGGCGGTGTCGCCGGTGAGCACGCGGCCGCGAACGCGCTCGGGCTCGGATCACAGGTGACCGTCATCGACATCTCGCTGCCGCGACTCCGCGAGCTCGAGCACCGCTACGGCGGTGCTCTGCAGACTCGCGCGTCGAGCCGGTACGACATCGCCGAAGAGCTCGCGACGGCCGACCTGGTCATCGGATCCGTGCTCATCCCCGGGGCTGCGGCGCCGAAGCTCGTGACCGACGACATGGTCGCGACCATGAAGCCCGGATCCGTGCTGGTCGACATCGCCATCGACCAGGGCGGATGCTTCGAAGGCTCGCGCCCCACGACGCATGACGACCCGACGTTCGCAGTGCACGACTCCATCTACTACTGCGTTGCGAACATGCCGGGCGCGGTGCCCGAGACGGCCACGCGCGCACTGACCAACGCCACGCTCCCCTATGTCTCGGCGATCGCCGGCAAGGGGTGGGAGCGTGCAGCAGCCGACGACGCCGCACTGGCCCAGGGCCTCAACGTCCAGGGCGGCCGCATCACCCTGGATGCCGTCGCGCGCGCGCACGGCATGCACACCGCCTGAGCGGAGAGCATCAGCACGAAAGAACCGTGATTCTTGACGACCATTCACCCGTCATCGGCGGGGTCGACCCGGGTACGCTCGTAGTCGTGACCGAACGCGCTCCTCTCTCCCGCAAGCTCTCCGCCATCGCCGAATCCGCGACCCTCAAGGTCGATGCCAAGGCCAAGGCACTCAAGGCCGAAGGCAAGCCGATCATCTCGTACGCCGCCGGCGAGCCCGATTTCGCGACCCCGCAGTTCATCGTCGACGCGGCCGCCGAGGCGCTCGCCGATCCCGCCAGCTACCGGTACACCCCGGCTCCGGGCCTGCCCGCGCTGCGCGAGGCGATCGCCGCGAAGACGCTGCGTGACTCCGGCCTCGAGGTCTCGCCGAGCCAGGTCATCGTGACCAACGGCGGCAAGCAGTCGGTCTACCAGGCGTTCCAGGCCGTGGTGAACCCGGGCGACGAAGTGCTTCTGCCTGCGCCGTACTGGACGACCTACCCCGAGGCGATCCGTCTTGCGGACGGCACGCCGGTCGAGGTCTTCGCGGGCGCAGATCAGGACTACAAGGTCACCGTCGACCAGCTCGAGGCCGCTCGCACCGAGCGCACGACCGCGCTCGTGTTCGTGTCGCCCTCCAACCCCACCGGATCGGTGTACACGGCCGAGGAGACGGCGGCGATCGGCGAGTGGGCACTCGAGCACGGCATCTGGGTCATCTCCGACGAGATCTACCAGAACCTCACCTATGAGGGCGTCAAGGCGACCTCCATCGTCGAGGCCGTGCCCGCGGTGGCGGGGCAGACGATCCTCGTCAACGGCGTCGCGAAGACCTACGCCATGACCGGCTGGCGCGTGGGCTGGATGGTCGGACCGGCGGATGCCATCAAGGTCGCCGCGAACCTGCAGTCCCACCTGTCGAGCAACGTCAACAACGTCGCACAGAAGGCGGCGATCGCTGCCCTCAACGGGCCCCAGACCGAAGCCGAGCAGTTCCGCGAGGCGTTCGACCGCCGCCGCCGCCTCATCGTGTCCGAACTGTCGAAGATCGACGGACTCGTGGTGCCGAACCCGCTGGGCGCCTTCTACGTCTACCCCGACGTGCAGGGTCTGCTCGGACGCACGTGGGGCGGCAAGACGCCGACGACCTCGCTCGAGCTCGCCGACCTCATCCTCGAGCAGGCCGAGGTGGCCGTCGTCCCGGGCGAGGCATTCGGTCCCTCCGGGTACATCCGCATGTCGTACGCGCTCGGCGACGACCAGCTCCTCGAGGGTGTGCAGCGACTGCAGCGTCTGTTCGCCTGAGGCCGGTCTGCGACGAGATCAGTCCTCGTCGTGGAAGCCGATCAGCCAGCGGATGCCGTAGCGGTCGGTGACGGTGCCGTCGTAGTCACCCCACACGCGCTTCTGCAGAGCGTCGGTCACTCGGCCGTGCTCTGACAGCCGGTCGAACCAGCTCGTCAGCGTCGACGCGTCGGCGGTGCCGAGCAGAGAGAGGAACATCCCGCTCATCTGCACGGCATCGTCGTCCGCGCCGGCATCCGCTCCCGCCAGTTCGACCGGTCCTGAGAGCTGCCCGTGGGCGACCGCATCGGCCGGACCGTCTGCACGACCCGCACTGGCATAGTCGACGAGCTGAAGCTCTCCTCCGAAGACGTCACGGTAGTGCTCCAGCGCTTCGGCCGCGTTTCCGGGAAACAGCAGGTACGGGATCAGTCCGCTCATGCCGCGAGTGTACGGCGAACGGGCGACGTTGTCAGGCGGGCGCGGGCTCGCTGCGTCGCGACTCAGAGCTCGACGCCGAGCAGCACGGGCTCCGGCTGCAGCACGAGACCGAACTCCGAATGGACGCGGCTCTGGATGAATCGTGCGAGCTCCGAGACCTCGGCCGCTGTCGCCCCGCCCCGGTTGGTGAGGGCGAGCGCGTGCTTCGTCGAGACCGAGGCGCGCGAGCGCGGCAGCTTGAACCCCTTGCGGATTCCGGCCTGCTCGATCAGCCACGCTGCGCTCACCTTGACGTCGGGGGCCTCCGGCTTGGCGGGAGGGACATACCCGTCGTACGAGGCGAGCGGGATCACCGTGACGGTATCCAGATCCGGGGTCACCGGCCACCGCGGGCACTCGGGCGGCAGAGCACGGGCCACGACCTCCGGCACGATCGCGTTCTGGAAGAACGAGCCGACGCCATGGGTGTCCGGATCGTTCTCGTCGAGCAGCATCCCCTTCGAGGCGCGGGTGGCGAGGATCCGCTCGCGCACCCAGGTCAGCGGCACCGGGGCGTCGGAGTCCAGACCCAGCGCCCTCCTGAGCTGCTCGCCGCGCACCACCCGCTCGTCAGCGACGAGAAGGTCGACCGTGACCGACAGGATGACGGCCCGACGCTGCGGCACGCTGCCGTAGTGATGCTTGAGCACGGAGGTGCGGAAACCGAGCCCCAGTTCGGATGCCGGCACCACCGACACCTCGCCGGTGGCCTCGTCGATCAGCTCGACCTCGACCAGGGTCTCCTGGATCTCCTGCCCGTACGCCCCGATGTTCTGCACGGGTGAGGCGCCGACGGTGCCCGGGATGCCGCTCATCGCCTCGAGACCGGCGTAACCGTGCTCGACCGCATAGGCGACGAGTTCGTCCCAGCCATGCCCCGCCTGCACACGCAGCCTGATGCGTCCCGCGTGCGGCGAGGGCAGCTCCTCGATGCCGCGGGTGAGGACGCGGATGACCGTCCCCTCGAACGACTCGTCGCCGATGAACAGGTTGGATCCTCCGCCCAGCACGAACCACTCGTCGCCGCGTGACCAGACATCGGTGAGCGCGTCGATCAGCTCCGCCGTGGTCGATGCCTCGAGCATGCGCTCCGGGGCGCCTCCCGTGCGCAGGGTCGTGAGAGTCGCGAGCCTCAGCGGCTCGACCTCGTGCACAGCGCCGCCCATCAGGAGGCGACGCGCAGCTGCGCCTTGACGAGGACCGTCGTCTCAGCGAACGTGACCTTGAGATCGATCCGAGTCGACTCGTCGTCGACGGCACCGACGGTCGCGATGACGTGGAGGTCCGCTCCCTCGGTCGGGTGCACCACGACCGGCTTGGTGAAGCGCACGCCGTAGTCGAGGATCCGCGTTCCCGGTTCGAGAGCCGCGACGACCACCGACGACGCGATGCCCATCGTGAGCATGCCGTGCGCGAGCACTCCCGGCAGACCCACCTCGGCGGCGATGTCGTCCCGGTAGTGGATCGGATTGAAGTCGCCCGATGCTCCTGCGTACCGCACGAGCGATTCGCGGGTGAGATGGACGGTGCGCTCCGCGACGACGTCTCCGACAGCGAACGGCATCACTCGGCTCCTTCTTCCGCGCCGACCAGCAGCACGCTGGTGGCGGTGACGACGTGCTCGCCGTCGGCATCCGTGATCTCGGCCGCGCTGGTGATCATGGCGTTTCCGCCCATCATGCGGATGCCGGTCACACGCAGTCGACCTGTGAGCTCGTCACCCGCGACGATGGGGCGCGAGTACGCGAACTTCTGCTCGGCGTGGATCGTGCGCGCCAGGACGATGCCGGAGTCCGGTTCAGCGAGGAGCTGCTGGAGAGTGTGGTCCTGGATGACCATCGCGAACGTCGGGGGCGCGACGACGTCGGCGAAACCGGCTGCGCGAGCCGCCTCGACGTCGGTGTGCTGCGGTGCATCGGCGAAGACGGCACGCGCGAACTCACGCACCTTCTCACGGCCGACGAGGTAGGGGGACGTCGGCGGGAACTCCCGGCCGACCAGGTCTTGGTTGACTGCCACCCCTCGATCCTACTTTCTCGGTCATGGGGCACGGTGCCCGTAAGCCGGAACTAAGGGCGTTCAGTCCTTCTTCTTGCGCCCCTTGATCGCCTTCATCGCCATCTGCACCGCGATCACCACGAGGTATGCCGCGAACAGCATGTTGCCCAGCGTGGGGTCGATCAGAGTGGCCAGCCAGGCTCCGAGCGCGGTGGTCGTGCAGGCGGAGACCCCGACGATCGCCGCGGCGACGAGATCGACGTTGTGATTGCGCAGGTTGCCGATGGTGCCCGAGATCGCGGTCGGGATCATCATGAGCAGTGACGTGCCCTTGGCCACGAGGTCGCTCGTGCCGAATGCGAGCATCAGCACGGGCACCACGATCACGCCCCCGCCTACACCGATCAGACCGGCGAGGACTCCGGTGCCGACTCCGACCGCGAGCAGCGCGAGCCCGTTGAGCAGCTCCAGCTCGAACTCGGCGTCGCGCGAAGGGACGACCAGGAACAGGCTCACGATCACGATCACGAGGAAGCCGACGAAGAACCAGCGCAGCACCGTCTGCGAGATCTTCGGCAGCAGCCGCGTGCCGATCTGCGCACCCACGACGGCGCCTGCCGCCAGGATGAGAGCGGGGATCCACGCCACCGATCCGTTGATCGCGTAGGAGATCACGCCCACCGTCGCCGTCGGGACGATCGCTGCGAGCGACGTGCCGGCGCCGAGACGCTGATTGAAATGCAGGAAGAGCACGAGCAGCGGAACGATCACCGTGCCGCCGCCGACGCCGAAGAGGCCGGAGAGGAGGCCTGCGATCAGGCCGATTCCGATGAATGCCGTATAGGCGCGAGGCCCTCTGCTCAGGGTCTCTGCATCGCTCACCGGATCAGCCTACCCTCCGCGGCGTCGGCACCTCGGTCATGTGTCCTCCATACCCCTGGGACCGGGTCTCCTCCTGTGCGACACTGGATCGCATCAGACGGCGTCGTCGATGACCCGGATCGAAGGAGATCTCATGGTGCGCAGTTCCTATCCCGATGTCGAGATCCCCGCGGTCTCGATCCACCAGTTCCTCTTCGGAGACGTCGAGGAAGACCGTCTCGACGCGGTCGCCCTCGTCGACGGAGTCAGCGGCGCCACCACGACCTACCGTCAGCTGATCGCCCAGATCGACCTCTTCGCGGGCGCGCTCGCAGCGCGAGGGGTGGACGTCGGGACGAAGGTCGGGGTCCTCTGTCCCAACATCCCCGCCTTCGCGACGGTCTTCCACGGCATCCTGCGGGCAGGAGCGACGGCGACCACGATCAACTCCCTGTACACGGCCGAGGAGATCGCGAACCAGCTGACCGATGCCGAGGCGACGTGGCTGATCACCGTCTCGCCGCTGCTGCCGGGCGCGAAGGCCGCCGCGGACGCCGTCGGACTCGCCGACGACCACGTGATCGTCCTCGACGGCGCCGAGGGGCATCCATCGCTGCCTGCCCTGCTCGGCGAGGGTCGCCCCGCTCCCGAAGTGAGCTTCGACCCGGCGACGCATCTCGCCGTACTCCCCTACTCCTCGGGAACGACCGGCCGGCCCAAGGGCGTCATGCTGACCCACCGCAACCTGATCGCGAACGTCAGCCAGTGCCGCTCGACGATCTCTCTCGGTGACGACGACCGAGTACTCGCCGTCCTGCCGTTCTTCCACATCTACGGGATGACGGTGCTGCTGAACTTCGCGCTGCGCCAGCGCGCGGCTCTTGTCACGATGCCGAAGTTCGACCTGACGGAGTTCCTCCGGGTCGTGCAGGAGCACCGGACGAGCTGGGTCTTCATCGCGCCGCCGATCGCCGTCGCGCTCGCGAAGCATCCGCTCATCGATCAGTACGACACCTCCGCGATCAAGGTCATCTTCTCGGGGGCTGCTCCGCTCGACGGCGCTCTCGCATCCGCAGTGGCCGATCGGCTGGGGTGCACGGTCTGTCAGGGCTACGGAATGACGGAGACGAGCCCGGTCACGCACGCGATCCCGTACGACCGCCCGGACATCGACCGCTCATCCGTGGGGATGCTGCTCGCGAACACGGAGGCGCGTCTCGTCGCGGAGGACGGCTCCGATGTCACTGCACCGGCCGAGGGCGCCAGCGAACCGGGCGAGCTCCTGATCCGCGGTCCCCAGGTGATGGCCGGATACCTCAACCGGCCGGATGCGACGGCCGAGATGCTCGACAGCGACGGCTGGCTTCACACCGGCGACGTGGCGACGGTGACGCACGACGGCATCTTCCGGATCGTCGACCGTCTCAAGGAGCTCATCAAGTACAAGGGCTATCAGGTCGCGCCGGCCGTGCTCGAGGCGGTCCTGCTCGAGCATCCGGCCATCGCCGATGCGGCCGTGATCGGCGTGCCCGACGCGGATGGACAGGAGGTACCCAAGGCGTTCGTGGTCGCGCAGCAGGGAGCAGACCTCGACGCGGATGCGGTGATGGCGCACGTCGCCGCCCATGTCGCGCCTCATGAGAAGGTGAGGCAGGTCGAGTTCATCGACGCCATTCCCAAGTCGGCATCCGGCAAGATCCTGCGCAAGGATCTGCGCGCACGCTGAGTCCAGGCGCCGGATACACGAAGAAGCCCGCCGTCCCTCACGGGGCGGCGGGCTTCTTCGAGTGAGCGAGGTGCTTACTCGGACTTCTTCTCGACAGCGTCCTCGGCGGCAGCCTCGGCTGCTTCGCCCTCGGCCTGCGACTCGGCGCCGGCCTCGACGGTCTCGTCTGCCGGAGCCTCCTCGACGGGAGCCTCCTCAGCGGGAGCCTCCTCGACGACCTCGGCCGGCTTCTCAGCCTTGGCAGCCTTCTTGGTGGACTTCGCCTTGGGGGTGACGGGCTCGAGAACGAGCTCGATCACTGCCATGGGGGCGTTGTCACCCTTGCGGTTGCCGACCTTCGTGATGCGGGTGTAGCCACCCTCACGGTCTGCGACCAGCGGGGCGATCTCGGCGAAGAGCGTGTGAACGACGCTCTTGTCGCCGATGACCGAGAGAACGCGACGACGAGCGTGCAGGTCTCCGCGCTTGGCGAAGGTGATCAGGCGCTCGGCGAGCGGACGCAGGCGCTTGGCCTTGGTCTCGGTCGTCTTGATCGACTTGTGGGTGTACAGAGCCGCCGCGAGGTTGGCAAGCAGCAGGCGCTCGTGTGCGGGGCCGCCTCCGAGGCGGGGACCCTTAGTGGGCTTGGGCATAATCGTCTAACTCCTGGTCAGAAAGGTCGGGTATCAGAAGGACTCGTCTTCGCTGCCGCCGTAGAAGTGGGCGCCGTCGAAACCGGGCACCGAATCCTTGAGCGACAGACCGAGCGAGATGAGCTTGTCGCGCACCTCGTCGACCGACTTCTGGCCGAAATTGCGGATGTTCATGAGCTGCGTCTCCGACAGGGCGACGAGCTCGGAAACAGTGTTGATGCCCTCACGCTTCAGGCAGTTGTACGAGCGGACGGAGAGGTCGAGGTCCTCGATCGGCATCGACAGCTCGCTGGAGTTCACTGCCTCCACCGGTGCCGGGCCGATCTCGATGCCCTCAGCCTCGACGTTCAGCTCGCGGGCGAGACCGAACAGCTCGGTGAGCGTCTTCGCAGCCGAAGCGACGGCGTCGCGGGGGCTGATGGCGGACTTGGTCTCGACGTCGAGGACGAGCTTGTCGAAGTCGGTGCGCTCACCCGCACGGGTGGCGTCGACGCGGTAGCTGACCTTGAGCACCGGCGAGTAGATCGAGTCGATCGGGATCTGACCGGCCTCGGCGTACTCGTTGCGGTTCTGCGTCGCCGAGACGTAGCCGCGGCCACGCTCGATCGTGAGCTCGAGCTCGAACTTCGCCGTCTCGTTGAGCGTCGCGATGACGAGCTCGGGGTTCTGGACCTCGACACCGGCCGGAGCCGAGATGTCAGCGGCGGTCACTTCGCCCGAACCGGTCTTGCGCAGGTAAGCGGTGATGGGCTCGTCGCGCTCCGACGAGACCACGAGCTGCTTGATGTTGAGGATGATCTCGGTGACATCCTCCTTCACGCCGGGGATGGTGCTGAACTCGTGCAGCACGCCGTCGATGCGAACGCTGGTGACCGCGGCGCCGGGGATCGACGACAGCAGGCTGCGACGAAGCGCGTTGCCGATCGTGTATCCGAAGCCGGGCTCCAGAGGCTCGATGATGAACCGGCTACGGTTCTCGACGATCTTTTCCTCGGTCAGTGTGGGACGCTGTGCAATAAGCACTCTGTGTTCCTTTCGATCACATGCCCGCTATATGACATGTGGTGGGGTGAGGTCTTGAGTTTTGGGAGTCGATGCCCGCGCTGGCGGGCGTCGAGCCGCTCGGACCCGAAGGACCGAGCGGCTCAACAAGCCGGATCAGACGCGGCGGCGCTTCGGCGGGCGGCAGCCGTTGTGCGCCTGCGGCGTGACGTCCTGGATCGAGCCGACCTCGAGGCCGGCGGCCGTCAGCGAGCGGATCGCGGTCTCGCGACCCGAGCCCGGTCCCTTGACGAAGACGTCGACCTTCTTGACGCCGTGCTCCTGCGCCTGGCGGGCGGCCGACTCGGCAGCCATTCCAGCGGCGTAGGGCGTCGACTTGCGCGAGCCCTTGAAGCCCACGCCACCCGACGATGCCCAGCTGATGACAGCGCCGGACGGGTCGGTGATCGAGACGATCGTGTTGTTGAACGTCGACTTGATGTGGGCGTGGCCCAGCGCGATGTTCTTCTTTTCCTTGCGGCGCGGCTTGCGCGCGGCGGCCTTGGGTGCAGCCATGAAAGTGTTCTCCTAGTCCCTGGGGCCGCGCTTAGCGGGCCTTCTTCTTGCCTGCGACGGTGCGCTTCGGGCCCTTGCGGGTACGGGCGTTGGTCTTGGTGCGCTGACCACGGACCGGGAGGCCACGACGGTGGCGGATGCCCTCGTAGGAGCCGATCTCGACCTTGCGGCGGATGTCTGCGGCGACCTCGCGGCGCAGGTCACCCTCCACCTTGTAGTTGCCTTCGATGTAGTCGCGGAGGGCGATCAGCTGGTCATCGCTGAGGTCCTTCACGCGGATGCTCTCGTCGATCTCCGTAGCCTTGAGGATCTCGACCGAGCGGGTACGGCCGACGCCGTAGATGTAGGTAAGGGCGATCACCACGCGCTTATCGCGCGGGATGTCAACGCCGGCAAGACGTGCCATGCGGTTCTCCTGAGTGTTGTGGAGGTGTGGAGCAGGATCGGTGCTCGGGCCTCCGCCCCGAGGTGTCCCCCACTCGCGTGGGATCTGATCCTGCCGTTGTGTGTATTGAGTTGTGAGTCAGATCCGAAGAGTCCGTCGGCATCGCCGACGGGCGCTCAGCCCTGGCGCTGCTTGTGGCGCGGGTTGCTCTTGCAGATGACCATGACGCGGCCGTGACGGCGGATCACCTTGCAGTGATCGCACATGGGCTTGACGCTGGGGTTGACCTTCATGATGTGTCCTATTCGCTGTCTTCACCGGGCAGGCTGAGTGCCTGGGGTGTTACTTCTCGACCGATCAGCGGTAGCGGTAGACGATTCGTCCGCGGGTCAGGTCGTAGGGGCTGAGCTCCACGACCACACGGTCTTCGGGGATGATGCGGATGTAGTTCTGCCGCATCTTGCCTGAGATCGTTGCAAGGACCTTGTGTCCGTTGGAGAGCTCAACGCGGAACATCGCGTTGGGCAGAGCCTCGGAGATCACGCCCTCGATCTCGATGACACCGTCTTTCTTAGCCATAGCCTCGCTGACGCTTCTGCAGACCGGTCGATCTGCGGTGGGTGATTGGATTGCGATACCTCTGCCGATTCAGACACGCCGAATCAAGGCGCAAGGCACCAAGGATCTATGTTATCCGACAACGGGAGTTCCGGCAACCTGAGCAGAATGCCGGAACTCCCGTTGATCGGACCAGACGGGATCAACCGAGGATCTTGGCGAACTCCGCCTCGATCTCGCTGTTCTCGATGCGGTTACCGTTGACCTCGACGGTCGGGGTCCCGGTGATCTCGTGCGCCTTCGTCTGCGAGTCGGCGAACTTGTTGTAGGTGCCGTCGGCGATGCAGTCAGCCGCGGCGCCCGCCCCGGCCTGCTCGGCGAGCGCGCTCAGCTCCTCGACGCTGAGACCGGCCGAGTTCTCCTCGGGCTGGTTCGCGAAGAGCAGGTTGAAGTAGTCGAGAGTCGAGTCGGGAGCCTCGGCGGCGACGCAGTACATCGAGCCGGCCGACAACGAGGAGTACTCCCCCGTCGTCGAGTAGCGGTTGAGGATCGACACCGGGTGGATGTTCAGCGTGATCTTGTCGTCGGCGGCTGCCGCCTGCAGCTGCTCGCCGTAGACGTCCTCGAACTGCCCGCAGACGGGGCACATGAAGTCGACGTAGGTGTCGATCTCGTCCTCGCCCGACCCGAACGAGATGGCGCCGGTCTCCTCGTTCACGATCGAGCTCTGCGGGGCCGTGCCCGGGGAGGTCGCCTGGTTGTTCAGGAACACGACGACGAAGGCCAGAACGGCCAGCACGACCACCACTGCCGCCGAGACGCCGATCACGAACCAGTTGGTGTTGCTCTTCGCGGCTGCCATTGCTTTCCGTTTCTGTCGCGGTCCGCCGATGGCGGACCCGGCTTGAAGTCCTCGGGCGCACGCGCACCCATACACCCATTGTGCCCGGAGAAACCTATGCGCACGTTGTGATCGAGCGCTGGATCGCCGATCGGGTCGTGACCGACAGCGCCGGCTTCAGGCGATCGGGGTCGGCGTCACGCCGAACGGGGCGAGACCGGCCGCTCCCCCGTCTGCCGCGGTCAGCACCCAGATCCCGTCCGCGTGCAGTGCGACGCTGTGCTCCCAGTGCGAGCCGTCGGTGCCGTCGACCGTCGAGACGGTCCAGTCGTCGTCCTCGACGAAGGTCTCGTCGCTGCCGGCAGTGACCATGGGCTCGATCGCCAGCACGAGACCGGGCTTGACCTCGGCGCCCGGGTCGGGCGTGCGGTAGTTGAAGACGCTGGGCGCCTCGTGCATCTTGCGTCCGATGCCGTGGCCGACGTACTCGCGCAGGATGCCGTACGTCTCGCCGGAGACGGCTGACGGGCCCTGCGCCTCGATGTAACCCTGGATCGCGGCTCCGATGTCACCGAGGTGCGAAGCGGACGCCATGGCGGCGATCCCCGACCACATCGAGCCCTCCGTGACCCGCGAGAGCTCCTCGCGCCGGGCGACCAGCTCGCGGCGCGTCTCATCAGGGACGACGACGGTGATGGCGCTGTCGCCGTTCCAGCCCTGGTACTGCGCGCCGCAGTCGATCGAGACGATGTCGCCTGCCTGAAGGACCCTCTCACCCGGGATGCCGTGGACGACCTCTTCGTTCACCGAGATGCAGGTGGTGTGCCGGTATCCGCGAACGAGCTGGAAGTTCGATTCCGCGCCACGGGCGAGGATCACACGGTTCGCTTCGGCGTCGAGCTCGAGAGTCGTGACACCGGGTCGTATCAGCGGCCGCACGGCGTCGAGCGCAGCCGCCGTGATGAGACCGGGCTCCACCATCGCACGCAGCTGAGCCGCGCTCTTGTAGATCGACTTGCGGAACATCGTGCGGTGATCAGGCCGCGAGGCGCAGACCGCGCGCGGTCAGCGCCGCGAACACGCGCTCGGTGATCTCGTCGAGCGAGCCCACGCCGTCGATGCGGTCGACGATCCCTCGAGGGCCGTAGACCTCGAGGATCGGGGCCGTCTCGTGCTCGTAGATGTCGAGACGGTGTGCGATCGCTTCATCCGTGTCATCCGACCGACCCTGCTCCGCTGCGCGGAGCTTGAGACGCTCGATGCTCTCTTCGCGCGGGACGTCGAGCAGGATGACGGCGTCGAGGGACTCCCCCCGGGCACCGAGGAACGCGTCGAGGTGCTCGACCTGCGCGGCATTGCGGGGGTATCCGTCGAGCAGGAAGCCCTTGGCTGCATCGTCCTGCGAGAGGCGATCGCGAACGATCTCGCTGGTGAGCTCGTCGGGAACGAGATCGCCCTTGTCGAGGATCGCCGTGACCTGCTGGCCGAGCGGCGTGCCCTCCTTGATGTTCGCGCGGAAGATGTCGCCCGTCGAGACGACCGGGATGCCGTAGGACTCTGCGATGCGGACGCCCTGCGTGCCCTTCCCCGAGCCCTGCGGACCGACGATGAGGAGACGAGCTGATCGAGTCATCGGAGGAGCCCTTCGTAGTGTCGCTGCTGCAGCTGTGCGTCGATCTGCTTGACCGTCTCGAGACCGACACCCACGATGATGAGGATCGAGGCGCCGCCGAACGGGAAGTTCTGGTTGGCGCCCACGGTG
The DNA here is from genome assembly GCF_040686675.1 of Microbacterium sp. NPDC079176. Taxonomy (NCBI): domain Bacteria; kingdom Bacillati; phylum Actinomycetota; class Actinomycetes; order Micrococcales; family Microbacteriaceae; genus Microbacterium; species Microbacterium sp. NPDC079176. The sequence goes on along the minus strand of NZ_JBFBLM010000003.1, from coordinate 212,064 downwards.
GCGAGAGCGATGAGCGGGATCAGCGCGATGAGGCCGAGGTAGATCGACCCGGGCAGCGTGATGCGCGTGAGCACGTAGTCGAGGTACTCGGCAGTCGGACGACCGGCACGGATGCCGGGGATGAACCCGCCGTACTTCTTCATGTTGTCGGCGACCTCGACCGGGTTGAAGGTGATCGCGACGTAGAAGTACGTGAAGCCGATGATCAGCAGGAAGTACACGGCCATGTAGATCGGGCTGTTGCCGGTCGTGAAGTTCGCGCTGATCCAGGTGACCCACGCTGCCGGCTCGGAGCCGTCCTGCGGGGTGTTGAACTGTGCGATGAGCGCCGGGATGTACAGCAGCGACGAGGCGAAGATCACGGGGATCACACCGGCCATGTTGACCTTGATCGGAATGTACGTGTTGGTGCCGCCGTAGGTGCGGCGACCGACCATGCGCTTGGCGTACTGCACCGGGATGCGCCGCTGGGACTGTTCGACGAAGACGACGAGGCCCATGACGATGATTCCCACCAGAAGCACCAGGAGGAAGACCTCGAAGCCCTTGCTCTCCCAGATGAGCCACATGGCTCCGGGGAACGTGGCGGCGATCGAGGTGAAGATGAGCAGCGACATGCCGTTGCCGATACCGCGCTCGGTGACGAGCTCTGCGAACCACATGATGAGGCCCGTGCCGGCGGTCATCGCCATGATGATGAGCAGCTGCGCCCACCACACGTCGTTGGTGAGGAGGTTCTGGCACGCGGCGATGTCGGTGGTGCCGAAGAGCTGACCGCTGCGGGCCACCGTGACCAGCGTCGTCGACTGCAGCAGTGCGAGGGCGATGGTGAGGTAGCGCGTGTACTGGGTCAGACGGGCCTGGCCGGCCTGGCCCTCTTTGTGCAGAGCCTCGAAGTGAGGGATGACCACGCGAAGGAGCTGGGTGATGATCGTCGCGGTGATGTACGGCATCACGCCGAGGGCGAAGATCGAGAGCTGGAGGAGCGCGCCACCCGAGAACAGGTTGACGAGTCCGAGGAGTCCCTCCGTCCCGGAGTTCAGCGCGAGGCACTCCTCGACGTTCGGGAAGTTCACGAACGGAGCAGGCACATTCGAGCCAAGCCGGTAGATGGCGACGATGGCGAGGGTGAAACCGATCTTCCGACGCAGGTCGGGCGTGCGGAAGATCCGCGCGATGGCGCTAAACAAGGACGTCCTCCTGAAAGGTTGCCGATCCCTGAAGGACGGCTGAAAGAACAGGCTAACCCATAAGAGGGGCCGGAGAATCTCCGACCCCTCTCATGAAGTGGTTACTTGACGGATCCGCCAGCCGCCACGATCTTCTGCTCGGCGGAACCCGAGACCTTGTCGACCGCGACGGTGAGCTTCACGGCGATGTCGCCGTCTCCGAGAACCTTGACCTTCTCGTTCTTGCGAACGGCACCCTTGGCGACCAGGTCGCTGATGGTGACGTCGCCACCTGTGGGGTACAGCTCCGCGAGCTTCTCCAGGTTCACGACCTGGTACTCGACGCGGAACGGGTTCTTGAACCCGCGCAGCTTCGGGGTGCGCATGTGCAGAGGCATCTGCCCACCCTCGAAGCCGACGCGAACGGTGTTGCGAGCCTTCGTGCCCTTGGTACCGCGACCCGCGGTCTTACCCTTGGAGCCCTCACCGCGACCGACACGGGTCTTCGCGGTGTTGGATCCGGGGACCGGACGCAGGTGGTGCACCTTCAGCACGCCGGGGCGGGATGCCGGAGCATCCTTCTTCGGCGCAGCCTTCTTGGCAGCCGGCTTCTTGACGGCGTCGGCCTTGGCCTCGGTCGCCTTCGCCGGTGCCTTCTTGGCGGCGGGCTTCTTCTCGGCTGCGGCCTTGGGAGCGGCAGCCTTCTTCGGGGCCTTCTCGGCGCCTGCGGCTTCGTTCTTCTCAGCCATTAGTCGATCTCCTCAACCTTGACGAGGTGGGCGACGGTCTTGACGTAACCGCGCGTCTGCGCGTCGTCGGGGCGAACGGTGCTGTCACCGATTCGCTTCAGACCGAGGCTGCGCAGCGTGTCACGCTGGTTCTGCTTCTCGCTCACCTTGGACTTGACCTGCGTGACCTTCAGGCGCGCAGCCATCAGGCACCTACCTTCTGTGCGGCGATGGCGTCAGCCTCCGCACGGACGAGACGCGCGGGTGCGACCTGGTCGAACTCGAGGCCACGACGTGCGGCGACCGCACGGGGCTCCTCGAGCATCTTCAGGGCCGTCACCGTCGCGTGCACGATGTTGATCGTGTTCGACGAGCCGAGCGACTTCGACAGCACGTCGTGGATGCCGGCGCACTCGAGCACGGCGCGAACCGGACCACCGGCGATGACACCGGTACCGGCAGCGGCCGGACGGAGCAGGACGACGCCTGCTGCGGCCTCACCCTGCACGGGGTGCGGGATGGTGCTGCCGACGCGCGGAACGCGGAAGAAGTTGCGCTTGGCCTCTTCGACACCCTTCGAGATCGCCAGAGGGACCTCGCGGGCCTTGCCGTAGCCGACGCCCACCAGACCGTTGCCGTCGCCGACGACCACGAGAGCGGTGAAGCTGAAGCGACGACCACCCTTCACGACCTTCGAGACGCGGTTGATGGTGACCACGCGCTCGAGGAACTGGTTGTCCCCACGGTCGCGGGAGTTGCGGTCACGGCCACCCTGGTTGCGGTCGCTACGGCCGCCACGGCGGTTGTCGCGCTGAGACGGCTCTGCCTGCGTGGTGCCGGTGGCAGTCTCGGAAGTGGCAGCTGCCGCTTCGGTCACTTCGTTCTCCTTGTTGTCACTCACAGTGCCAGACCCCCTTCGCGGGCGCCGTCGGCGATGGCGGCGACACGACCGGCGTAGCGGTTTCCGCCACGGTCGAACACTGCCTCGGAAACGCCGGCAGACTTCGCACGCTCGGCGAGAAGCTCGCCGACCTTGCGGGCCTTGGCGGTCTTGTCACCCTCGAGCGAACGCAGGTCGGTCTCGAGCGTCGATGCCGACGCGACGGTGTGACCCTTGCTGTCGTCGACAAGCTGCACGAAGACGTGGCGAGCCGAGCGGTTGACGACGAGGCGCGGACGCGCCTCGGTGCCGACGACCTTCTTGCGAAGGCGGGCATGACGACGCGCGCGGGCGTCAGACTTTGACTTGAGAGCCATGGTTACTTACCACTCTTTCCGGCCTTGCGACGCACGACCTCGCCGGCGTAACGCACGCCCTTGCCCTTGTACGGCTCGGGCTTGCGGATCTTGCGGATGTTCGCAGCTGCCTCGCCGACAGCCTGCTTGTCGATACCACTGACGGTGAGCTTGTTGGTGCCCTCGACCGTGAGCGTGATACCGGCGGGCGGGTCGATGAGGACCGGGTGCGAGAAGCCGAGGGCGAACTCGACCGAGCTGCCCTTCTGAGCGACACGGTAACCGGTTCCGACGACCTCGAGACCCTTGGTGTAGCCCTGGGTCACGCCGATGATGTTGTTGTTGATGAGCGTGCGGGTCAGGCCGTGAAGCGACCGGGACTCACGCTCGTCGTCGGGACGGGTGACGAGAACCTGGTTCTCCTCGACCGCGACCTCGATGGGCTTGGCGACCGTCAGGGTGAGCTCACCCTTGGGGCCCTTCACCGCGACCTCACGGCCGTCGACCGAGATGGTCACGCCCGCGGGAACGTCGATGGGAAGTCGTCCAATACGCGACATTTTCGATTACCACACGTAGGCGAGAACTTCTCCGCCCACGCCCTTCTGCTCTGCCTGACGGTCAGTGAGGAGACCGGAGGAGGTGGACAGGATGGCCACGCCGAGTCCGCCGAGGACCCTGGGCAGCTCGGTGGACTTCGCGTAGACGCGGAGGCCGGGCTTCGACACGCGCTTGATGCCCGCGATCGAACGCTCACGGTTGGGGCCGTACTTCAGCTGCAGGGTGAGGTTCGATCCGACGCGAGCGTCAGTCGTCTCCCATCCAGCGATGTAGCCCTCCTGCTGGAGGATCTCGGCGATGTGCGTCTTGAGCTTGCTCGACGGCAGGGTCACGGAGTCGTGATGCGCCGAGTTCGCGTTGCGCAGACGGGTCAGCAGATCTGCGACCGGGTCTGTCATTGTCATTGTTGTTTTCCTTTGTTCATGAGGTTCCGGCTGCCGTTACACGACAGACGGCCTGCGATGACACGCAATCTTCAATTGTACGGGATCGGGCGGGGCGCTGTGCGCCCCGCCCGAAACCGCTTACGCCTGGGCGTCTTCCGTACGGAAGGGGAAGCCGAGGTGACGAAGAAGCGCGCGACCTTCGTCGTCCGTCTTCGCGGTGGTGACGACGGTGATGTCGAAACCGCGAACCCGGTCGATCTTGTCCTGATCGATCTCGTGGAACACGCTCTGCTCCTGGAGACCGAAGGTGTAGTTGCCGTTTCCGTCGAACTGCTTGCCCGAGAGGCCGCGGAAGTCGCGGATGCGGGGCAGAGCGAGCGAGACGAGACGGTCCAGGAACTCCCACGCACGGTCACCGCGGAGGGTGACGTGTGCGCCGATGGCCTGGCCCTCGCGCAGCTTGAACTGCGCGATCGACTTGCGGGCCTTCGTGACGAGCGGCTTCTGACCGGTGATCTTGGTGAGATCGTCGATCGCGCCGTCGATCACCTTGCTGTCGCGGGCCGCTTCACCGACACCGGTGTTCACGACGACCTTGACCAGACCGGGGATCTGCATCACATTGGTGTAGCCGAACTCATCCTGCAGCTTCTGCTGGATCTCGGCCTTGTACTTCGCCTTCAGGCGGGGCTGGATCTTGCCAGCCACCGCAGCGTCGGTGGTTGCCATCAGAGGTCCTTACCTGACTTCTTCGCGTACCGCACACGGACGGTGCGCTTGACGCCGTCCTTGGTCTGCTCCTCGACCCGGTGGCCGACCTTGGTCGGCTTCTTGGTCGAGGGGTCGACGAGTGCGACGTTCGAGATGTGGATGGAGGCCTCGACAGTCTCGAGGCCGCCCGTCTTGGTGCCACGCTGCGTCTGTCCGACGCGCGTGTGCTTGGTGACGTAGTTCACGCCTTCGACGATGACGCGGTTCTTGTCGGACAGGATCTCGAGGACCTTACCCTGCTTGCCGCGGTCGCCGCCACGCTCCTGCGTGGCTCCGGTGATGACCTGAACCAGGTCACCCTTCTTGATCTTCGCCATGACTTAAATAACCTCCGGCGCCAGCGAGACGATCTTCATGAACTTCTTGTCACGAAGCTCGCGACCGACCGGTCCGAAGATACGGGTGCCGCGGGGCTCCCCGTCGTTCTTCAGGATCACGGCGGCGTTCTCGTCGAACTTGATGTACGAGCCGTCGGGACGACGCGTGGACTTGACCGTGCGGACGATGACGGCCTTGACCACATCGCCCTTCTTGACGTTGCCGCCGGGGATCGCGTCCTTGACGGTCGCGACGATCGTGTCACCGAGTCCGGCGTAACGACGGCGCGAGCCGCCGAGCACACGGATGGTGAGCAGTTCCTTCGCGCCGGTGTTGTCGGCGACCTTGAGGCGGGATTCCTGCTGGATCACTTGGCCTTCTCCAGAATCTCCACCAGACGCCAGCGCTTCGTGGCGCTGAGCGGGCGGGTCTCGTTGATCAGGACGAGGTCGCCGATGCCGGCGGAGTTCGCCTCATCGTGCGCCTTGACCTTCGAGGTGCGGCGGATGACCTTGCCGTAAAGCGGGTGCTTCACGCGGTCCTCGACCTCGACCACGATGGTCTTGTCCATCTTGTCGCTGATGACGTAGCCACGACGCGACTTGCGGTACCCACGGGCATCCGCATCGCGAACATCGTGCTCTGCGTGCTCAGCCTCGACGGCAGCTTCCTTCTTGGTGGCCATCACTCAGCCTCTTCCTTCACGGCGTCGTCAGCGGAGTCCGCCTTCTTCGCCTTCGACTTGGTCGCCTTCTTGGCCGGAGCCTCGACCGGAGCGGGCGTCGCACGGATGCCCAGCTCGCGTTCGCGGATCACGGTGTACAGGCGCGCGATGTCGCGCTTGACGGCGCGGATGCGGCCGTGGCTCTCCAGCTGGCCGGTGGCCGACTGGAAACGGAGGTTGAACAGCTCCTCCTTGGCCTTACGCAGCTCCTCAACGAGGCGCTGGTCTTCGAACGTGTCGAGCTCTGCCGGAGCGAGCTCCTTGGTGCCGATCGCCATTACGCGTCGCCCTCCTCGCGCTTGATGATGCGTGCCTTCAGCGGCAGCTTGTGGATTGCTCGGGTGAGGGCCTCGCGAGCGAGCTCCTCATTGACGCCTGCGACCTCGAAGAGGACGCGACCCGGCTTGACGTTGGCGACCCACCACTCGGGGGAACCCTTACCGGAACCCATGCGGGTCTCGGCAGGCTTCTTGGTGAGGGGGCGGTCGGGGTAGATGTTGATCCACACCTTTCCACCACGCTTGATGTGACGCGTCATCGCGATACGAGCGGACTCGATCTGACGGTTGGTCACGTAAGCGGGGGTGAGGGCCTGGATGCCGAAGTCGCCGAAGGAGACCTTCGTGCCACCGGTGGCCTGGCCATCACGCTTGGGGTGATGCTGCTTGCGGTACTTGACCTTGCGGGGAATAAGCATCAGGCAGACGCTCCTTCTGCGACAGGGGCCTCGTTGCGCGGCGCGCGGCGGCGGTCGCCACCACGGTCGTCACGACGGGACTTCGGGGCGTTGGCCTGCTCGCGAGCAAGCTCCTTGTTGGTCAGGTCACCCTTGTAGATCCAGACCTTCACGCCGATGCGGCCGAAGGTGGTCTTCGCCTCGTAGAAGCCGTAGTCGATGTTCGCGCGCAGCGTGTGCAGCGGCACACGACCCTCGCGGTAGAACTCCGAGCGGCTCATCTCGGCGCCGCCGAGGCGGCCGGAGACCTGGATGCGGATGCCCTTGGCGCCAGCGCGCTGCGCGCCCTGGAGACCCTTGCGCATCGCACGACGGAACGCCACGCGAGCAGACAGCTGCTCGGCGATGCCCTGTGCGACGAGCTGAGCGTCAGCCTCGGGGTTCTTGACCTCGAGGATGTTCAGCTGGATCTGCTTGCCCGAGAGCCTCTCGAGGTCGCCGCGGATGCGCTCGGCCTCGGCGCCACGACGACCGATCACGATGCCCGGACGGGCGGTGTGGATGTCGACGCGGACGCGGTCACGGGTGCGCTCGATCTCGATGTTCGAGACACCGGCGCGGTCGAGCTGCGTCTTCAGCAGGTTGCGGATCTTGATGTCCTCGGCGACGTAGTCGGCGTAACGCTGACCCGGCTTCGTCGAGTCCGAGAACCAACGCGACACGTGGTCCGTGGTGATGCCGAGGCGGAAGCCGTACGGGTTTACTTTCTGTCCCATTACTTGCTCGCCTTCTTGTTGCTGTCGCTTGCAGCGGCCGGAGCCGCCTCAGGCGTCGAGAGCACGACCGTGATGTGGCTCGTGCGCTTCTTGATCTGGAAAGCGCGACCCTGTGCACGAGGCTGGAAACGCTTGAGCGTCGTCCCCTCGTCTACGTAGGCGTTAGCCACGTACAGGTCCTGCTCGTCGAGGTACTCGCCGTCACGATCCGCCTTGACCTGTGCGTTGGCCATGGCCGACGCGACAAGCTTGTAGATCGGCTCACTGGCGCTCTGCTGTGCGAACTTCAGGATCGCCAGAGCCTCCTGGGCCTGCTTGCCCTTGATGAGCGCGACGACACGACGAGCCTTCTGAGGGGTCACGCGGATGTGTCGCACGCGTGCGATGGACTCCACCATTTCTCTCTCCTCTATCGCCACCGCGTCAGCGGCGGCGGCCCTTCTTGTCGTCCTTCTCGTGGCCGCGGAAGGTGCGGGTGGGCGCGAACTCGCCCAGTTTGTGGCCGACCATGGTCTCGGACACAAACACGGGGATGTGCTTGCGACCGTCGTGGACCGCGATCGTGTGACCCAGCATGGCCGGGATGATCATGGACCGGCGAGACCAGGTCTTGATGACGTTCTTGGTGCCGGCTTCGTTCTGCACGACCACCTTGCGAAGCAGGTGATCGTCGACGAAGGGGCCCTTCTTAAGACTGCGAGGCATCTTCTCTTACTCCTACTTACGCTTCTTGCCGGCGTTACGACGACGCACGATGTACTTGTCGCTTTCCTTGTTGGCGTGACGGGTGCGACCCTCAGCCTGGCCCCACGGAGAGACGGGGTGACGTCCACCGGACGTCTTGCCCTCACCACCACCGTGCGGGTGGTCGACCGGGTTCATCGCGACACCACGGACGGTCGGGCGGACGCCCTTCCAGCGCATGCGGCCGGCCTTGCCCCAGTTGATGTTCGACTGCTCGGCGTTGCCGACCTCGCCGATGGTCGCGCGGCAGCGCGCATCGACGTTGCGGATCTCGCCCGAGGGCAGACGCAGCTGGGCGAAGTTGCCATCCTTGGCCACGAGACGGACGGATGCACCGGCCGAACGTGCCATCTTCGCGCCGCCACCGGGACGGAGCTCGATCGCGTGGATGACGGTACCCGTCGGGATGTTCTTCAGCGGGAGGTTGTTGCCCGGCTTGATGTCGGCACCAGCACCCGACTCGACGACGTCGCCCTGCTTCAGCTTCGCCGGCGCGAGGATGTAGCGCTTCTCGCCGTCGAAGTAGTGCAGCAGCGCGATGCGTGCCGTGCGGTTGGGGTCGTACTCGATGTGAGCGACGCGGGCGTCGACGCCGTCCTTGTCATTGCGACGGAAGTCGATGACACGGTACTGGCGCTTGTGGCCACCACCGATGTGACGGGTCGTGATGCGGCCCTGGTTGTTGCGACCACCGGTCTTCGAGAGCGGGCGCAGCAGCGACTTCTCCGGCGTCGATCGGGTGATCTCGGCGAAGTCAGCCACCGACGAGCCGCGACGGCCCGGGGTCGTGGGCTTGTACTTGCGAATAGCCATTATTGTCCTTATCCCCCGGATCAGCCGATTGCCGTGAAGATGTCGATGGTGCCCGACTTCAGGGTCACGATGGCGCGCTTGGTGTCCTTGCGCTTGCCGGTGCCGAAGCGGGTGCGACGAGCCTTGCCGACGCGGTTGAGGGTGTTGACCCCTGCGACCTTGACGCCGAAGATCTTCTCGATGGCGAGCTTGATCTCGGTCTTCGAAGCGCGCGGGTCCACGAGGAAGGTGTACTTACCCTCGTCGATGAGACCGTAGCTCTTCTCGGACACGACCGGCTTCAGGATGACGTCGCGCGGGTCCTTGTTCAGGGCCGTCTGGAGAACAGATGCCTGCTCGCTCATGCGGAGACCTCCTGGTTGGCGCCGGACTTCGAGGCGATGAAGCCCTCGATCGCGGCCTGGGTGAAGACGATGTCGTCGGAGACGAGAACGTCGTAGGCGTTGAGCTGGTCGAACGTCAGAACGTGAACGTTGCTGAGGTTGCGGATGCTCTTGAGCGCGAGCTCGTCGTTGCGCACGATGACGACCAGGACGTTCTTCGACGTGGCGACCTGCGAGAGGAAGCTCACGGCTGCCTTCGTCGAGGGGGCGCCATCGGTGCCGAACGTGTCGATCACGTGCAGACGGTCCCCGCGGAAGCGATCGCTGAGTGCACCACGGAGGGCTGCGGCGATCATCTTCTTGGGGGTGCGCTGCGAGTAGTCGCGCGGCTTGGGGCCGTGCACGATTCCACCACCGGTCATGTGCGGCGCGCGGATCGAACCCTGACGGGCGTTACCCGTGCCCTTCTGCTTGAAGGGCTTGCGGCCTGCACCCGAGACCTCACCGCGACGCTTGGTCGAGTGGGTTCCCTGGCGAGCCGCCGCGAGCTGCGCGACGACGACCTGGTGGATGAGCGGGATGTTCGTCTTGGCGTCGAACAGTTCGGCGGGAAGCTCGATCGAGCCAGCCTTCTTGCCGTCTGCCTTGAGGACGTCAAGCGCGAGAGTGGAGTCAGCCATGATCAGGCACCCTTCACTGCGTTGCGGACGTAGACGATGCGACCACGAGCACCGGGGACGGCGCCCTTGACGAGCAGCAGACCCTTCTCGATGTCGACGGCGTGCACCGTGAGGTTGAGGACGGTCACGCGCTCGCCACCCATACGGCCGGCCATGCGCATGCCCTTGAAGACGCGGCTCGGGGTCGACGATGCGCCGATGGAGCCGGGCTTGCGGTGGTTGCGGTGCGAACCGTGCGAAGCCGAGACGCCCTTGAAGTTGTGACGCTTCATGACACCGGCGAAGCCCTTGCCCTTGCTCGTGCCGACGACGTCGACGAGCTGACCGGCTTCGAAGGTGCCGTCGACCGTGAGCTCCTGGCCCAGCGAGTAGTCAGCGGCATCCGCGGTGCGGATCTCGGTGACGTGACGACGCGGCGTGACGCCGGCGGCCTCGAAGTGGGCGGTCAGCGGCTTGTTCACCTTGCGCGGGTCGATCTGGCCGTACGCGATCTGCACGGCGTTGTAGCCGTCCTTCTCGGGGGTACGGATCTGCGTGACCACGTTCGAGGCGAGCTCGATGACGGTGACGGGAACGAGCTTGCCGTTCTCGTTCCACACCTGGGTCATACCGAGCTTGGTGCCGAGCATGCCCTTGGAAATCTTGGAGTTGATGTCAACCATGTCCGACCTCAGAGCTTGATCTCGATGTTGACATCGGCAGGCAGGTCGAGACGCATCAGCGAGTCGACAGCCTTCGGCGTCGGGTCGACGATGTCGATCAGACGCTTGTGGGTGCGCATCTCGAAGTGCTCGCGGCTGTCCTTGTACTTGTGGGGCGACCGGATGACGCACACGACGTTCTTCTCGGTCGGAAGGGGCACGGGGCCGACGACTGTTGCGCCCGCACGGGTCACGGTGTCGACGATCTTGCGTGCGGACGTGTCGATGACCTCGTGGTCATACGACTTCAGGCGAATGCGGATCTTCTGTCCCGCCATTGTCTGCTCTCTCTCTTTAAGCGTCTTACCGACCTGGGCCGGGTGACCCAGGGGCATTGGACGCACGTCGGCGCTGTTCGCGCCTCGGCACTCGAACGGCTCTCGCGAGTCGATCTGCTGCACCACTGTTCTGCTGTCATCCCGCACGCCTCGGCGAGCGGATGTCCGACCTCCGCCGCGCACGGCGAAGCCCTCGTGATGAAGATGTCGGGATCGTTCTGCCACCCGCGGCCTAGGTCCCTGCGCGTCTGCGCCGCCTATGCACTGTCGTGATGGTGATCCGGCTGACGCTGAGCGCGCCGGAATGTCGAACCTGTCTATTCTGCCACGGCCGATTTCACTTGCGCAAACCCGGGCGTGTCGCAGTCGCTGAGCATCCCCTGAGTGCGCACCCCAGCCGTCGGATCGGCGCCTCTGATCGACGCCGCCGACGACCCCTCAGCGCGCTGAGGAGAGCGGGGCGAGGCATCCCCATGCCTCGCCCCGCTTGGGGAGGGCGTTCAGTGCGAGGGGGCACACCGAACGCGAGGACTCCGGCGTGAAGGGACGCCGGGTTCCTCGACCGAGGGCGCGGCGAAAAGACCGCCGCGCGGGCGGGAAGACGTCTGAGCGCACAGAGTGCGCGCGTCGCACGATGATCCCCAAAATCGTTATCCCCAGTTTGACGCGGCGAACCGCGTGAATTCGGGAAGTCGAACCCCTTCGACATCCCTGATCGCAAGTTCCCCAGGCGATCGTCATCCATTCTAAGGGAACCCGGTCGTGAAACGCGATACCGGCGGGCCGAATACTTGGTGCCGCACGCAGAGGAGCGGCGACTCCCCGGTGGGGGGAGTCGCCGCTCTGCGTCTCAGACGCGTGGTCTCACTCGTTGCCGACGGCCTTGTCGGCGCTGTCGCGGATCTCGTCGATTTTGTCAGCGGCACCCGGTGCGATCTTCTTGGCGAAGTCGGCGACGCCGTCGAGCACCTTGTCGCTGATGTCTTCCGCCTGCTCGCTCTTCACTGCCTCGGCGATCTTGTCCTTGTTCTGCTCGTACAGATCCTTGCCCTTGTTGACAGTCTCATCGATACCCATGCGGGCCCCCTTGTGTGCGTTCTGATGCGGCGGATCCCCGACGCACGTTCATTCTGCACGCAACGGGTGATGGGCGGAAGTATTTCAGGCGGGGACGCCGCTGCCGTGGACTCGCGCGCCCGCGAGGGACATGCACCCTACGACTGCCAGAAGTTCTTCTTGACTGTCACCTCCTGCACCTTGATGCCCGGGTTCAGGGCACGGATCTGCGCGTACAAGCGGAGCGGGCCGGACAGGAAATAGGGAAGCGCATACTGACCGAAAGTCTGAGAGTTCGCCGCGGTATCGCGCGTCGCGGGAATCTCGACCACGGGCTGCGCGGCAGCCCCCACTTTGGCACCAGAGCCGTTGAGCACATCCGCAATCACGCGAAGCTGGAAGCCGTGGGTGACTCCGGTCGCGCTCAGGTAGATGGTGATGTCGCCTGTTTCTTTAATGGTCGAACCCGTGGTCGCCAAATAGTACTGCCCTGGTGTCACGCGGATCGGGGTCCAGACGCCATGAGGCACCACGGTGTTCCATGCGTACGTCGTCGACTGATGAAGGGGCACGGGATCCTCCGCTGGGGGCTGAGATGGCTCGACTTCGACGTAGTTCTCGAAGTCGACCGAGTTGGTGAATCCCAGCTGGAGCGGCGTGCCGCCGATCCAGAGGGAGACGTGGACATGGGGGCCGTAACCGGTTTCGCTGCCGAAACCGGACGCGCCCGAGTAGGCGATCACCTGTCCGCGAGCGACTCGTGCGCCCAACGGAACCGTGCTCGACTGCAGGTGCAGATAACGAATGTAGTTGCCGTCGTCTGCCCGGAGCGCCAGGTAGCGTCCGGTCGCGGTCGTCGTCGAATCCTTCCGGTCGACGATCACTCCGTTCGCGGCCGCCCTGATCTGCGTGCCGGTGATGACCGCATAGTCGGTGCCCGGCTCGCCCGAGGGCGGATTCCGGTTCTTGTGCCCCTGCCAGGAGCTCGAGATGCGGACTTCGCCGCACGGCCGAAGGTAGGCTCCCGCCGCGGTCGCGCTGAGACCCGGCGAGAACAGGTCCCACCCCACGGCGGAAGCCCCGACGACCCCGCCGGCGGCGATCAGCATCGCGCGCCGAGAGAGGAGCGGCTGTGGTGAGCGGCTCGCCGAGGGCTCAGCGTCCCCCGCGTCGCACACTAGCGGTCGCCGCCTTCGTTCTCGCCGCGGATCAGGTTCTCGATCTGCTCCTCCGGGAGTGGCTCGAGCGATGCCGACGACATGCCGAGCTCAGGCGCGGAGGGCGAGCCTCCGATCGTGCACTGGGCCTGCGCCTCGAGCCCGGAGGCCTGCGCCGGAACCAGCACGAGCCATTCTGGAGTGACCGACCGCTTCTCGATGCGGGTGTCTTCGATGGTGAAGGCGACGTCGGCGGGGAATGCCGAGAGCGTCGCGTCGATGCAGATCTGCGCCAGCTCGTCGCTGGCGAACCCGCCGAAGTCATCAGCCGGCGCCTGCGTGGGCTCCGGGCTGGCCGAGGGGTCGGGAGTGGGGTCTGCGGCCGAGGGGCTGGGATCGGGAGTCGAGGCCGTCGAGGTCGGCACCGGGCTCGACGCGCTCGGCAGCGCAGCGCAACCCGAGGCACCACCGACGAGGAAGACGACCAGAGCACTCGCGGCGACACACCGAGCAAGGGGGGATCTCATGATTTTGAATGTACCCAGCGACGAGCCTCAGCCGTGGATGCGACGCGGACAGTCGCCGGGAATCTTCGGCGACCCGCGTTCAGTGCGCGGTGGAACCGGGGGCGACCACCGTGCGAACCGTGCGGAACAGGATGATGAGGTCTTGCATGAGCGACCAGTTCTCGACGTAGTACAGGTCGAGGCGGATGGTCTCCTCCCACGACAGCGACGAGCGTCCGCTCACCTGCCAGAGTCCGCTCATGCCGGGCTTGACGAGCAGGCGGCGATGAGCGAAGTCGTCGTAGAGCGCTACTTCCGTGGCACGCTGGGGCCGCGGTCCTACGAGACTCATGTGCCCGAGGAACACATTGACCAGCTGAGGCAGCTCGTCGATGGAGTGCCTGCGGAAGAAGCGCCCGACCTTTGTGATGCGCGGATCGTCGTTGATCTTGAACAGCGGCGTTCCTGCATCGCCCTGCAGATCGAGGAGGGTCGCCAGCTGATCGTCGGCGTCCGCCACCATCGATCGGAACTTCAGCATGCCGAAGGTGCGCCCTCCGCGGCCGATCCGTTCCTGACGGAAGAAGATGCCCCCGGGTCCGTCGATACGGATCGCGATGGCGGCGATCAGGAAGACCGGCGACATGACCACGAGCAGCAGCGAGGAGCCGACGATGTCGAAGGCCCGCTTGAGGAAGCGCTTGGCACCTTCCATACGCGGGAAGTCGACGTGCACGAGAGGCAGACCGGCGACGGGCGTCGCATGCATACGAGGTCCGGCGATATCGGTGAGCACCGGGGCCATGATGAGCTGGATGTCGCGGTCGGACACCGAATATCCCAGGCGGCGCATCGTCAGTGGGTCGAGATCATCGGACCCGACGATGATCAGCGCATCGAAGCGCACCTCGTCGAGCACTCTCTCGACGTTCGCGATGTCGCCGAGCACCTCGAAGCCCGAGATGTCGGCAGCGGAGGTGGTCTCGGTGATCACCCCGAGTATCTCGTACCCGCTGCTCTTGGCACGCCGGATCTCGCGTCCCACGAGGGCGACCTTCGACGGCTCGCCGATCACCACCGCCCTGTGCAGATACCGCCCCGTCTTCTGCCGCCCACGCAGCCACTGTCGGCACATCCACCGCGACAGCAGGAGCAGCACGAGTCCGAGGGGGAAGACGACCGCGACGAGCGCGCGCGAGACCTCCATGCCGAGGAAGAACGCGATGGCGACGGTGACCGCGAACACGGCGACCGATGCGTTGACGATGCGGCGGTACTCATCCGCTCCGTGCCCGACCGTGTGACGGTCGCGGGAATCGGTCGCGTCGAGAGCAATCAGCCAGAGGATGCCGATCACCGCGAGCACCAGGAGATAGGACACTCGGGGCCCCCCCGGCCAAAAGACACCGGTCAGCAACCCGGGAAGCACGATGAGGGAAGAGATGATCAGCGTGAGCAGGACGACGACGACGTCGTTGTAGAAGAGACGACTCGCGTAGAGCCGAGTCCATGCGACTCGCCGGGCTTTCTTCATCTGCACCGGGGCGGTGTTCCTCGGCTCACGCGCGGCGCTGGAGCCACCGTGCTCGAGTTGAACGACGAAGACACTCACCCCCCTTGACTGCGCTGACGCCAGAACGCGTGCAAGTATATCGGGCTGCCGCCGAGCCGGGGATAGACCTCAGCCGGTGCAGTCGTCGGTGACTACGGGCTTCTCTCCCCGCACCATCGGGTTCGTCTGCACCGCGAGCGGTCCGTAATCGCCGTCTGATCCTACGAACGTCGCCGTCACATCGATCGAGTCCCCTGGGTCGAACCACGCCTCGAACGCGACGACCGGTCGGCCGAGGTCATCGATGTCGCGGTGCATGACCGACACCTCGTCGCCGTTGAAGGTGGCGTCGCTCAGGGTCGTTCCCGGAGGACCGTAGATGAAGATCCAGTCACGGAAGCGGGCGCCGAAGGTCATGCTCTGCACATAACGGGGCAGCGCCTCGGCCTGACGTTGGGTCAGCGGCAGCGTGAGCGAACCCGTGGCTGTGAACGTCGTGTTGCCCGCCTCACAGATCGCCGTGGCCGTCGTCGCGGTCTCCGTGAAGTAGTCGATCTTCGAGCCGTTGCTGTTGTTGAAATAAATGCCGACAGTCGTCGTATCGGAGTTGACCGTCGGGAGCACTCCGCTGATCCTGGCGCCTTCGATCGCGTCGGCCACCTGCTCGTCATCGCTCCAGACGAGCACGC
Source organism: Microbacterium sp. NPDC079176 (assembly GCF_040686675.1). Lineage (NCBI taxonomy): Bacteria > Bacillati > Actinomycetota > Actinomycetes > Micrococcales > Microbacteriaceae > Microbacterium > Microbacterium sp. NPDC079176. Next base: position 196,220 of record NZ_JBFBLM010000003.1, on the reverse strand, counting down.
TGCCCTGCGACGCGCTCTCCGTGATCGCCCACAGCATGTCTTTCGGATCGAAGTCCCCGGTCGCGATCTTGTCGAACACGGCCGCCGCCGTATCGGCGAAGAATCCATCGACGCGCTCGGGCTCCTTGTAGGAGTCCCAGCGCCCATAGACCTCGCTGAGCAGCAGCGACACCGCGTTCTCTTCGGACAGAACCTCACCCGAAGCGAGCTCGATCGGCCCTGTCGCCTTGAGGATCCGAGACAGTGCAAGAGGGTCGATCGAGATCACGCCGGCGATCTCGTCGTCGGCGATGTCACGCTGCCACCAGGCGCGCATGATCTTCGCCGCGGTAGGGAAGTCGGGGCGGCTCATGCTCGTGTTGATGTGGTCGACGAGATAGCTCGTGTAGAGCTCGATGGCGTTCGGGGGCACGTCGACGTCGACGGCGACGCCGTTCTGGTAATTGCCGCTGTCGCCCTGCGCCCCGATCGAGATCGAGCCCTCATCGACCTTCACGAGAGTCTGTGCGGCAGCGCTGCCGCCGAGGGCGAGCGTCTCGGCGTTGTTCTGGAAGACGAGCAGGTAGTTGCGCTCGCCGTCGCCTCCGAGCAGTTCCGGAAGGACGCCGATCATGGGGGCGGCCGTCGACATCACCTCGTCGACCTGATCGACCCCCTCGCGCACCACCGAGACGAGGAAGGGCGACTGGGAAACGGACTCCAGGCCGTCAGCGAGCCCGATGATGTGCTGCGCCTGGTCGTCGGTGGCATCGAGAAGCCGCTCCGTGATCGATCCGGTGGAATCCTCGTCACCCATCACGGGCACCGCGACACCGTTGACGAGAGCATCGAGCGACTGTGCCGCAAGGCGCACCCCCTTGAGGTTGTCGCCCACGACGGGGATCCACTCCATGACCCGCCACACCGGATCGGATGCTGCTGCGCCAGCGCTGGCCGCACTCTCTGACAACCGAGGGAGTACTTCGTCGACGTCGACGTCGCCGCCCTGGATCTCCGTGATGAGGTCTTGGCTCTCGACGAGCCCATCCTTCACCGTGATGGCACGCAGCCCGACCCAGCACACGGCGACAAGGAAGGCGATGATGACCAGGATGACAACGGTCCAGATTCGGCGCCGCCTACGCTGACGGCCCGGCTGCTGTTCATCGATGCCCTGCGCATCCTGACGAGCTGCGCTCATGGACGACGTACCTTTCGTGCGGGAATGATCTGGTGAATTGTACCGGCGGCGCCTGGGGCCGCCTCGGCGGCACTCACTCGGCCACCGAGGAGATGAAGATCGGAGACGCGCCGAGAGTCAGCGTGACCCCGCCGTCTTCCGGCTCGACCGTCTCCGTGTTTCCGGACATATCTGTGACGTTGAGAGGGACGTCTGACGCGAAGGTGCGCTGCACCTCGCCCTGCTTCGCCCACGCGATGCGCGTCTCGTCGCCTTCCGACCCGAACACCTCCACCGTGGTCGTGTCGTCGGATTCATCCGAGGCGAAGGCCTTGTCGCGCAGCTGTGTGATCATCAGCGCCTGAGCGAAGGCCCCGGGCTTCGGAGCCAGAGCGACGACGTCCGCTCGCGGCGAGTTCTCGTAGAGTCCGAAGTTCGACTCCCCCGCGGCGGGGTCGGCAGCGTCGTTGACGAGGTCGTACCAGAAGTACTTCTCCACGCCGTTTGCAAAGGCAAGGGCCTGGTTGCGCACCATCATCTGCCCCTGCTCGAGCACGGAGACCCCGTCGTAATGCGTGGGGAATCCCATCTCGGTGACCCACACAGGCCGCGTCTCCCCCGCGAACTCCTGCATGTCGGCGTAGGACTGCTGCACCGTGCCGGCGATCAGATCGGCGTCGCGATTGATCCACGACTCGTAGGGGTGGTAGCTCGCCGCGTCGGTCACGGCCATGCCGCCGGCCTGCCAGAACCCGGTGAACCACTCGCTGTCGTAGAGGGCGGTGGAGCCCGTGACGATGGGGAGGTCCGGATACGCCGTGCTGACGTGGTCGCGGACGGCCTGCGCGATCGGCACGTAGCAGGCGGGGGCCGGCCCGCAGGCCGTGTCGTTCTCGCGATGGTTGAACTCGTTCAGGACTTCGAGACCGACGAGATCGAACCGGTCGGCGACGGCCTTCGCATAGGCGCCGTATGCCTGGATCGCCGCCTCGTTGCCCGGCGCCTTCCTGGCACCGTAGAGCCTGTTGCCGTACACGACGAGGCCCAGCAGCTTCACGTCGTTCGCGTGCATGCGCTCGAACTCGCGCACATAGTTCTGGTCCCACACGTACTGGCCGGCGACCTTCTCGTTCCGCTCCCACGAGATGTCGTTGCGCACCTCGGCGAAGCCGATCGCGGCCGCCAGAGATCCGGTGCCGATGAAGGCCTCCTTCTCGACGTGGGCTCCCACGCCGAAGCGCCCGTCCTGGCTCATCGAGAAGCCGTCGGCGTCGATCACTGCGACGTCCGTCTGGATCTGCCGCCCGGAGGAGTCGTTGACGGCGACGGTGTAGTGCCCCTGAGTCACGCCGGTCAACGGCAGGGCGGAGAGAGGGCCTGCGGACCCGAACTCGCCGGTGATCGGCTCACCGCCGGCCGTCGATGTGGCGCTCCACTGCACGGGTCCCTCAGCGAGGGAAACGGCGAGAACCGCGGATTCATCCGTCATGACGAGTGAGTCGTTGACGATGCCCGCCGGAGTCTGCACGGCTTCGAAGGAGCCGTTGGGCACGAGGTTGTCGGTGCCGGCCGCGGTGATCGACACGTCGTCGATCCCGAACCCGCGCACGGCACCGGAGAGCACGACATCCAACGTCGATGCGGCGGGCTGATCGGCCGTCGAGGTGAACGGGAACTCGATCGTCTCCCATTCCGCATCCAGCTCGGGAAGCGTGAAGGTCTGGCCCCCCGCGGTCAGGCGAACACCGGTCTCGGTCTTCTCCTCGGCGAGCACCCGCACCGAGGCGCTGAGCGTGTACTCCGTGTCCGGCGCGAGTGCGACGGGAGCGGTGGCGGCGACGATGTCCGCGTCGTCAGCGGGGGCATCCACCCGCAGAGACACAGCGCCCTGCGCGGCGTCGCCGACTTCGGGCAGAACCGCGCCGACCACTCTGCGGTCTGCAAGTGTCCATCCGTCGACCGATGCGCGTGCCACATTCGTCACCGGAACCACGGCCGGCGACTCGGTGACGACCGGCTCGGGAGAAGCCTCAGGAGAGGCATCGGCGCGAGGCTGCGCCTGCTGCCCGGAGATGACCATCACAGCAGCGGCACCTCCTCCGACAAGGAGCACGGTGACCGCGCTCGCGATGATTATCGTCTTCTTCGTCGCGCGCAGCGCCATCATGCCCTTCCCCCGGAATGTTCGGTTTACAACATATCGGGTCGAAGTCGAGACGAAGCTGACAGCCCGCGGCGGCTGGCGCTCCGAGAACTTCCCTAGACTCGACGCATGCGTGCAGAGGCTCCACCGACATGGCGCGCCCGCGTGCCCTTTGGTGCGAGGTCGACGCCGTGAGCGGTGTGCTGGTGCACGAATGGCTCGCTCCGAGAGGCGGCTCCGAGAACGTCTTCGAGGCTCTGAGCGAGGTGTTCCCCGACGCGGCGCGCTATTGCCTGTGGAACGACAGCGAGGGCCGCTTCGTCGTCGACGGCGAGACCTGGCTGGCTCGCACACCGCTGCGCGGACGGAAGGCCGCGGCGGTCGGGCTGATGCCGCTCGCCTGGCGGACGCTCCCCCGCGTCGACGCGGAGTGGATCCTCACGAGCTCGCACCTCTTCGCGCACCACGCGAGATTCGCGGGCGCCGGGCGCAGCGCTCCGAAGCTCGTGTACGCACACACCCCGGCACGCTACATCTGGAACCCCGAGCTCGATGTGCGCGGCAACACGTTGGCCGCGAGGGCCGCTGCGACGCTGCTGAAGGGGCTGGATCGACGGAGGGGCCAGGAGCCCGTCGCGATCGCCGCGAACAGCGTGTTCGTGCAGAAGCGCATCGCCGAGGCATGGCATCGCGAGAGCACGGTGATCCACCCTCCCGTCGATGTGACCGGCTTCCTCCGCTCACCGCAACCGGACGAAAGGGACCAGGACGCGCTCGCGCAGTTGCCCCAGACCTTCCTCCTCGGCTTCTCGCGGTTCATCCCCTACAAGCGACTCGACCTCGTGATCGAGGCCGGCATCGCCGCCGACGTGCCGGTCGTGCTCGCGGGTGCGGGACCGCATGAGGATCGTCTGCGCTCGTTCGCCGAGGAGCGCGCCCCGGGTCGGGTCTTCTTCGTGAGGTCGCCGGGAGCGGAGCTCTACCGCGCGCTGCTGCAGCGCTGCACCGCGCTCGTCTTCCCTGCGGTCGAGGATTTCGGCATCGTTCCGGTCGAGGCCATGGCTGCAGGTCGACCGGTGATCGCCGCACCCGTGGGCGGCACGACCGAGACCATCGTCGAAGGCACCACCGGCGCGTTCGTCGAGAGCTGGACGCGCGACGAGCTGCGCCGAGCCGTCGAGGTGGCCGCCGCTGTCTCACCCGACGCGTGCCGCGCGCAGGCGATGAAGTTCTCCGAAGCGGTGTTCGCGGATCGCATCAGGGAGTGGGTGGCGGAGTCGGTCGACGGCGCACACCCGTCGGAAGCGAGGAGCGCATGACCGTTCTCGTGGATGACCGATACCGCGGCGCACACGGCATCGGCCGCTACGCCGCAGAGGTCCTCCCCCGACTGTCCCTGCCCTGGGAACCCCTGCACCTCGGTGGGACACCGTTCTCCGCGGTCGATGCGATCCGCCCTGTGGGTGCCGCCGCCGCTCCCAGCGCTCTCGTCTATTCGCCCGGCTACGGCGCGCTCATGCGTGCTCGAAAGCAACTGCTCACGCTGCACGATCTCATCCAGTTGAGCAGCCCGGGGCTCGGGCGGTGGAAGTTCGCCGCCTACTACTCCGGCCCGATCAGGAACGTCGTGCGCAGAGCCGGTGTCGTGCTGACGGTCTCCGAGACATCGGCTCGAGCGCTCCGCTCATGGGTGAACGACGACGACGTCGAGATCGTGAACGCGGGCAACGGATGCTCGGATGCGTTCCACCCGCGCGCAGGCACGTCGGAGCAGTCTGACCCCTACGTCCTGTTCGTCGGCAACGGCCGTGCCCACAAGAACCTCGACGTCGTGCTCGACGCCCTGGCCTCGGCGCGCGACGTTCGCCTGGTCGCCGTCGTGCCCGAGCGCGAGATCGCCGCCCTCGACGCCAGGGCGGCGCACCGGCGCGTCGACACGAGAGTGCGCTGGGTGAGTGGCGTCGACGACGAGAAGCTGGCGGACCTCTACCGGGGCGCGGCGGCCACGGTGATGCCCTCGACCCTGGAAGGGTTCGGTCTTCCCGCATTGGAGTCGATTCGCTGCGGAACGCCGGTCGTGTACTGGGCCGGGTGCGAATCGGTCGCGGAGATCGTCGAAGATCGCGGTCACGCGGTGACCTCCCCTGACGATGCGCAGGAGTGGGCGAGCGCGCTGACCGAGGCGGTGGTCACCGAGCGACGGGTCGTTCCGCCCGACGGCTACGACTGGAACCGCACCGCGGCGATCATCTCGGACACGATCACCAGACTGCTCGACTGACTACGCTCGGCGTCGCCGGACCGACCGGAGAAACTCCTCCAGCGAATCGGTCTTGTGCTCCCACGAGGCGGAGGACGCAGCCTGACCACCGGCACGATTCGGTGACGGGTGCCCCAGGGCGCGCTCCAGCGCGGCATCCGCGTCGCCGACGTCGGTGTACACCTCTATGCCGAGATCGGGTGAGGCGCGGAGGCCGGGCGTCTCGCGCGCCACGACGGCGAGACCTGCCGCGAGATACTCGTAGAGCTTCATCGGGCTCCGACCGGCGTTGAGGGGACTGTCGGATAGCGGCAGGAGGCCGACGCGCGCCGTGTGCAGCAGCGCCGGAACGTCGGCGTAGGGGACGGGGCCGACGACGTCGACGTTCGACGGCACGGGCCGCGGCGGTCGGCGGTCGGGGCCGGCGATGACGAACTCGACCTCTGGCCGCGCTCGGGCCCAGGCCTCGACGCGCTCCCAATCGAAGCGATCGTCGAGCGCCCCGACGTAGACGCACCGCGCCGGACGGGGACGATCCTCGGCAGCCGGCTGTGTGAAGCGTGCGACCTCAGCCCCGTTGCTCAGCACGAGCGAGGGGACGTTCAGCGCTCCGAGCCCTTGCAGGACCTCGTCGGAGGTGGCGACGACACCGTCGACCTCGGCGAGTATGCGCCGCTGCAGCGCGTTCTTCAGCCCACCGGCGTACAGATCGGTGGGTCGATAGATCACGCGCTCCGAGAGCGATCGCACGGAGCGGTCCCAGAGAAGTGGCTGATCGATGAGCACGGCGTCGAATCCTGCGGAGATGCCCGCACGCTCCAGCATCCGAGCCACGCTGGGGGCTCCGACCGGCGCCGGCAGGATCGTGCGCGGGACGACCTGGAGGACCCCGTCGTCGTCTCGCCGAGCGCGGCGCGGCACGCCTGCCAGCTGCTGTCTGTCCACTCGTCCGGTCAGCCGATGCACGAGGGAGATCGGAGTGCTCAGATGCACGACGTCCGCTCCACGCTGGGAGAGCACACGAGCGTAGTGGTGACTGCCGACCCGGAAGGCGCCGAACGGATGGCTGTGCGAGAGGAACAGGATGCGAGCGGGCGAGGCGCCCGCTCGCCCCGTGGCATCGGTCATGCTCGCGCCCTGCGCACGGCGTCACGGATCTCGTGCTGGATGCCCTCGAGAGTCGCCGCCGCGTGACGCACGCGTTCGGAGACCTCCGATGCGCGCTCCGGCGTCGGCAGAAGCGCAGCGAGCATACGAGTCGGATCGCTCGCAGACGAGTCGACGGAGACGCCGTGCAGTCCGATGGCGGCGAAGGCCTTCGTGATCTTCATCGTGGGGCCGGGAACCAGTTCGAGCGGAACCGCCCCGCTCAGAGCGGCGAGCACGAGCACATGCATGCGGTCGCTGATGACGATCCGCGCCGCGTCGTAGCGTTGCCGGAGGCGCTCCTCCTGAGCCAGCGGATCGGTGTCGCCCCAGGCCTCGAACTCACCACCGAGCAGCTGTGCGAGCTCTCGCGCTCGACTCTCGTCCTCCCGCACCTGGACGACGGTACGGATGGAGAGGCCGGCGCGCTCAGCGGCCTCACGCACCGCAGCGAGCCAGTCTGCATCCGGCAGAGGACGCGCGCCGCGCAGACTCACCAGCAGCTCGGGGCGCTCGCCCCACGGGAGTCCGAGGCGCGAGCCGGCGGAGAATCCGATGTCCGGCGCGAGCCGACCGCATCGCGCGGTCCTCAGCGTCGCCTCGTCGCGCCACAGCGTCACCTGCGAGAGACGAGCTGCCAGGCGATGAATGGCGAGAGCGGGCTGCGACGGCGCGCGGATACCGCGCGGCGGACGGACGACGATCCCTCCCTTGAGACGGACGATGAGGGTCTCGACGAGGAAGACCAGCTCTCGCAGCCCGTTGCCTCGGTCGAGAGGGATCTCACCGGCTTCGAACACCAGCACGGGGCGACGAGGAGCGAGAACCAGCAGCCGGAGCCAGCGCGGCACGGATTTCTTTGTCCGCAGCACGATGGCCTCAGCAGGCAGGCCCAGCTGCCTCAGCCACACATCGGGCGCATCCCCCGTGTACGCGACCAGCTCGTCGCTCGTGCCCATCGACCACTCGAGGGTCTCGCGGCGGATCAGCGCGTCACCGATGTTGCCGGCGGGGCCGGTCAGCGACACGAAGGTTCGGGTCGCTCGGGACGCCTTGGACGATCGTGAATCCCGGCGGCGCATGAGGTAGATCTCCTCGCTCCTCCGTGGAGGACGGTTCTCGGATGCCCGCGGCAGTGAACATACCGTGACGATCAGGGGATGATGATTCCGGTTCCAGGGTCCGTGCCAGTGCCGGGGTCCGTGCCAGTTCCAGGATCCGTGCCGGTGCCCGGGTCCGTGCCGGTTCCGGGGTCCGTGCCTGGGTCGGTCGGCGGCGCCGGTGTCTCGGTCTCTCCGGGAGGCGCGGGGTCGGACGGAACGACCGGCTCGGGCTCCGGCTCGCTCGGCTGCGAGGGCCGCGGGACAGGCCGCGACTCCTCGTAGTCGGGTTCCTCGGTCTCGACCGGCAGCACGCGCGTGACCGTGACGGGTGCGCTGACTCGCACGCCATCCTCGTTCTCGGCGGTGACTGTGTAGACGACGCTCTCGGTCGCGCAGGAGAAGGGAACGGCACGATCGGTGAGATTCGCCGGCAGCGCTGCGGCGATAGGAAGCTCGAGCGCGTCGACCTGCGCATCTCCTGCCCCGATCGCCACACTCTCCGCGTCGTCGATCTGCCAGCTCAGCAGCACCTGTGCGTCTTCGGCCTCCTCGGAGGCACATTCGACTGTCGCGGTATTCGCGGTGAAGCTCTTGATCACGGGGTCCGCCGCAGGAGTGGACTGCTGAGGCGTCGGTCGCGTGGACGGTTCGGCTCCTGCCGGTGCCGCGACGCTGCTGAGCGTGCCGATGATCGCACCGGCGGCGACTGCGAGCAGCACGGCGACGCCGGAGAGCACCATCAGCAGGGCACTGCGCTTCCTCGTGCGCCTTTCGGCCCGACGGTGCCTGTCGCGCCGGGCGAGAGCGCGCGGCTCTCCGGCGTCGGACGAGATCGCGGCCGCCACGGGGGCACCGCTCGTCGACCGAGCGCCCTGCGGGTCATCAACGCCACTGGCATCGAAAGCGACGGTCACGGGCGCGTTCTTCGTCGAGGGCCTGGGCGCGGAGGCCGCACCGACGGCATTGGACCCCGGGTTCTTCGTCCAGTCGATGTATTCGGCGATGACGTCGTCAGTGGGGCCGTCGGCGATGAGCTCGCCCTTGTGCACCCACAGCACCCGCTCGCAGGTCTCCTTCAGCGAGCCGGTGGAGTGGCTGACGATCATCACGAGACCGGCGCTGGCACGCAGCTCGTTGATCCGCTTCTCGCTCTTGGTGCGGAATCGCCGGTCTCCCACGGCGAGCGCCTCGTCGATGAGGAGGATCGAGTGCGCTTTCGCCGATGCGATCGCGAATCGCAACCGTGCCGCCATGCCTGAGGAGTATGTGCGCATGGGGTGGTAGATGAAGTCGTTGAGCTCGGCGAAGTCGGCGATCTCGTCGACGTGCTCGGCCGCTTCCTCCGGTGTGAAGCCCATCGCCAGCAGTCCAAGGCGGATGTTGTTCTCGCCCGAGAGCTCGGGCACGAGAGCCGCGTTCACACCGAGAAGCACGGGGCGCTCTCGGGCGAAGATGCGCCCCTCCGAGGGCGGGATGAGACCGGTCATCGCCCGGAAAAGCGTCGACTTGCCCGAGCCATTGTGCCCGACGACGCCGATCGACTCGCCCTCTGATGCCGTGAAGCTCACCCCTCGCAGTGCGGGGACCGTTTGGAGGTCACGTCCTCCTCGGATCGAGCGCATACTCATCAACGATTCGCGGGCCGTCACCCTTTTACCCGACGCGTATACGCGGTAATCGATGTGCACGTCCTCAGCCACGATCATCGCGCGAGGCGTCTGATCGGCCATGGCTGACTGTTGTCCGGGAAGAAGAAGATCAGTCACTGAGGCCATACCTCGGTTCAGCCCGCCAGAAGTAGATCACGCCGCCGACGATCATTCCGAGTGCCCATATCGGAGCTGCGATCCACGCGAGCAGCGGAGCTGTGTACCCCTCGAGCAGTACGTCGCGTGCGATGGCAATGAACTCATAGATCGGGTTGAGGTGCACGATAGTCAGCAGCGTCGGGAGGTCGGCGAGCGCTCCATCGAGGTCGAAGAAAATGCCACTGGCGTAGAACAACACGCGGCTGATGATGGGCACAAGCTGCTGCACGTCACGCGTGCGCACTGAAATCCGGGAGACCACGAGGGCGACTCCGAGATTGAACACGCCCATAACCGCAAGAATCGGGATGACCAGCAGCCATGACCAGGCGATGGGTTCGCCGAGGATGAGCAGAAGGATGCCGAGCATCAAAACCACCGGGACCATCCGCATCGCCTGCTCGGCGATCACAGAGATCGGGAGCAGGATGCGCGGGAAGCCGAAGCTCTGGACGAGCTTGCTGTTGCTGGTGATCGACTTCGAGCCGCTGCCAAAGCAGCCTGTGAAGAACTCGAAGACGAAGACGCCGACGAGAAGAAACTGCACGTAGTTTTCGGGCCGGGCGGCACCCGAGAGGATGAAGTGGAAGATCACGCCATACGTGATCGCGAGCGAGAGCGGTTTGAGGACGATCCAGAGCACACCGAGGCGATTCGGCAACAGACCCGAGATCAGACGGCTGCCTGCCAGCCGCACTGCGAACGCGCGAAGTCGCCATGTTTCTGCCAGATAGCCGCCGAGCCGAGGGCGGGTTCCCACCTCGGTCAGACCGGCAACCGCGGGCGCAGCAATCGCTCCCATTCGGATTCCTCTACCTCTCTCTACCCCGACACGAGACGTCCAAGCGCCAGGGCGGCATATCGGAACATGCTACCCCAGCGACTATCCGGCGTCTGAGCGCCGGTTCAGTCGCGACCGTAGATGTCGCGGGTGTAGATCTTATGGACGACGTCGTCGAGCGCATCCGTCGAGCGGTTGGCGATGATGACATCGGCCCTGGACTTGAACTCGTCGAGATCGCGAACGACCTCGGAGTGGAAGAACTCGTCCTCCTCGAGCGACGGCTCGTACACGACGACTTCGACGCCCTTCGCCTTGATGCGCTTCATGATGCCCTGGATCGACGACGCGCGGAAGTTGTCCGACCCGGACTTCATGACGAGGCGATAGACGCCCACGGTCCGGGGCTCTCGGGCGAGGATGTCGGAGGCGACGAAGTCCTTGCGGGTGCTGTTGGCATCGACGATCGCCGCGATGAGGTTCTGCGGCACCTTCGAGTAGTTCGCCAGCAGCTGCTTGGTGTCCTTCGGCAGGCAGTATCCGCCGTAGCCGAAGGATGGGTTGTTGTAGTGCGACCCGATGCGCGGGTCGAGTCCCACTCCCTCGATGATCTGCTTCGTGTCGAGCCCGTGCACCACTGCGTAGGTGTCGAGCTCGTTGAAGTACGCCACGCGCAATGCCAGGTAGGTGTTGGCGAAGAGCTTGATCGCCTCGGCCTCGGTCGACTCGGTGAGCAGCACGGGCACGTCGGTGGCGATCGCCCCTTCGAGCAGAAGAGCGGCGAATGCCTCGCCGACGGGGCCGCGATCGCCGACGACGATGCGCGACGGATAGAGGTTGTCGTGCAGCGCGCGCCCCTCTCGCAGGAACTCCGGAGAGAAGACGATCGTCGCCTGCCCATGCTCCGCGTTCATGCGCGCGGTGAATCCCACCGGCACCGTCGACTTGATCACGATCGCGGCGTCCGGGTTCACGGCGAGCACGGTGTCGATGACGTTCTCGACCGACGAGGTGTCGAAGTAGTTGGTCACCTCGTCGTAGTTCGTCGGCGTGGCCACGACGACGAAGTCGGCGTCCCGGTAGGCCTCCTCGGCGTCGACGGTCGCCGTGAGATCGAGCTCGTGCGTGGCGAGGTAGTCCTCGAGCTCGACATCGGCGATGGGCGAGACTCTGCGGCTGAGCATCTCGACCTTCGCGGGGTCGATGTCGACGGCGAACACCTCATGGTGCTGGGCGAGGATGACGGCGTTGGACAGGCCGACGTATCCGGTCCCTGCGATGGCGATCTTCATGCCCTCAGGCTATCCCGGCCCACGGATAGACTCGTGCGCGATGACACCGCGCCCTCAGCTCACCATCGTCATGCCGGTCTCGGGTGACGACGCGACTGTCGCGACGGCTCTCGAGAGCGCGCTCGCGCAGAGCCTCGTCGACATCGAGATCGTCTGCGTCGACGACGCGTCGACCGACGGCACCGCCGCCGTGCTCGAGCGATTCCGGCGACGCGACCCGCGCGTGCGGGTCGTGCGCCATGAACGCAATCTCTCGGCGTTCCAGGCGCGCCGCACCGGCGTCCTCGCGGCGAGCGCCGATCGTGTGCTGTTCCTCGACGGCGACGACGAGCTGACGCCGGATGCCGCGGCGATCGCGGTCGCGCAGGCCGAGGCGACGGATGCCGACATCGTCGGTTTCGGCGTCACCGTGGTCGAGCGCGACGGCCGCACCGGCAGTCCCTACGAGGTGCGGCTGCAGCCTCCGCAGCGTCCGTTGACCGGCCACGAGGTGCTGAGCGGGCTCTTCCCGGTGGGCAAGCCGGCTCAAGGCCAGCTCTGGCGATTCCTCTTCCGCACGCGCATTCTGCGCGAGGCCTACTCCCTGGTCCCGGAAGACCTCGCGCTGGCTCGCGTCAACGATCTTCCGCTGCTCTTCCTCGCGGCGGCGCTCGCGACGAGCTACACCGCTGTTCCCGACAAGCTCTACCGCTATCACTTCGGACGCGGCGGCAGCGGGCACCGCGTCGACTCCGTCGAACGGGCGCGGTTCTACACCGGGGCGATCGACTCGGTCGATGCGATCGGACCGGCCGTCGAGACCCTCTCCGCGTCTCATGCAGACCTCGGCCTCGTCCGCGACACCTACGAGTCGGTGCGGCTGTCGATCATCGGATACGTGTGCTTCCAGCTCGTCGAGCACAGCGACGATGCGGTACTCGACAGCGCCCTCGCGCACCTGCACACCGTCGCCGACGGTCAGGACATCGTGCACGCGGCCGCGCGGTTCTACCCCGGCACGCTCACGGCGCTGAAGTTCCACACGACGTGGCAGGGTCTGCCAGAGCGGCCCGCACGCAGCATCCTGCTCGTCACGTCGACCATACGCACCGGCGGCGTCTCGGCGGTGCTCACCTCGCAGGCGCGCTACCTGCACGAAGCGGGATACCGCGTGACCGTCGCGGCGCGCAACGGCGGGAGCGACGCGAGCGCGCTGCCCACCGGCATCCCGTTCATCGAGCTGGCCTCCCGCACGCTGCCGGCCCAGCTCGCGCAGTGGGCCGAGATCTGCCGAGCGCATGAGGTCGACGTGATCATCGACCACCAGGTGCTCTACATGGACAGCTGGCCGGAGTTCGCGCTCGTGGCCCGAACCGAGGGCGCTGCGACCATCGGCTGGCTGCACAACTTCGTCGCCCGACCCGTGTACGACGGCAATGACCGGCTGACCCTCATCGAGCGGTGCAGCCCGACGCTCGCCCAGCTCGTCACGTTGTCGCCGCTCGACGTAGCCTACTTCCGGCTGCGCGGCATCGAGCATGTGGCCTACCTGCCCAATCCCCCGTCACCCCTGATGCTCGAGTCGGCGGCTCACGCCGGTGCGAAGCCCGCTCCGGCCAGTCGACTGAAGCTGGTGTGGTGGGGGCGACTCGAGCAGCGCACCAAGCAGGTGAGTGAGCTCGTCGAGGTGGGCGTGCAGCTACGCGCTCTGGGCGTGCCCTTCGACCTCACCATCATCGGCCCCGACTGGGACGACGTCACAGCGAAGAAGCTCAACGCGCTCGCACGGCGGAGGGGAGTCGGCGACGCCGTCGCCGCCGTCGGGCCGCTGCGAGGGGCTGCGTTGGTCGCCGCGATCGACTCGGCAGATGCCTTCGTCTCGACGAGCATCATCGAGGGTTACCAGCTCACGATCGCCGAGGCGCAGGCGCGGGGGTTGCCTGTGTTCATGTACGAGTTGCCTTGGCTCACGCTGGTGCAGGAGAACCACGGAGTCGTCGCGGTGCCGCAGGGCGACGCACGGGGCCTCGCCTCCCGACTCGCCGAGACGCTCGAGGACCCCGAACACTACGCGCAGCTGTCGCTGGCCTCGTTGGACGCTGCGTCGCGGGCTCGCGACTTCGACTTCGCTCAGCTCTATCGCGACGTGGTCACCGGTGCGCTTCCGCCGAGGTTCTCACCGCAGCCCACGCTCGACGATGCCCGACAACTGCTCGGCCTGCTGGTGTTCTTCGCCCAGCGTGCGACACGGCGTCCCGGCGCTGCCCCCGATTCGCCGACGTGGGGCGCTCGAGTATGGCAGTCGGCCGCGCCGCTCGGCCGGGCGACACTGCGGCGCGTCCCGGGGCTGCAGCCGCTCGCGCACCGCGCGAAGGGATGGCTCGGCGCGCGCTGAGCTGTCCGAACCCGCGCGCCCACACGGACGCCACTCCGAGAGTCGTGACCCTCCCGCATAGGATGGCAACGAGCCAGCCCGGTGCACATCGAACGTGTGGCCCGCGTATTCCCACAGATCTCCGGAGTCCTCCATGCCAACCGCGCCCCGCGTCTCGATCGTGATTCCACTGTTCGACGATGTCGAGACCGTTGCGGCGGCTCTGGAGAGCTGCCTCGCCCAGACGCTCGCCGAGGTCGAGATCATCTGTGTCGATGACGCCTCGACGGACGGCACTGCCGACGTGGTCGAGCGATTCCGAGAACGTGACTCGCGCATCCGGCTCCTCCGGCATCCGCGAAACCTCACCGCGTTGCAAGCGCGACGCGCGGGGGTCATCGAAGCAGCTGCGCCGCACGTGCTCTTCCTGGACGGCGACGACGAACTGCTCCCCGATGCCGCCCAGAAGGCTCTTGCGGCCGCCACGCGACACGATGCTGACCTTGTCGGATTCGGCACTGAAGTCGTGACGCCTGATGGACGGATCGTCGGCGGATACCAGAAGCGACTCGCTCCCCAGCACAGCGCGCTTTCGGGAACCGGAGTTCTCGGAGGGCTCTTCCCGTCGGGCGAGCCTGCGCAAGGGCAGCTCTGGCGTTTCCTGTTCCGCACTGCGGTTGTTCGCAAAGCGTACGAACTGTTGCCGACCGACCTTGCGCTCCCCCGTGTCAACGACCTGCCTCTCTTGTTCCTGGTCGCGGCGCTTGCGAACAGCTACGTCTCGATCGACGACCGCCTCTACCGTTATCACTACGGACGAGGCGGAAGCGGGCAGGTGGTCGAGACCGTAGATCAGGCGTACTTCTACGCCGACGCGATTCGATCGATCGACAGCATCGCATCCGCGGTCCGTTCGATCGCACGCACCCGCAGCAACCCTGGCATTCTGCTCGATGCCTACGACTCCGCACGACTGTCGATCATCGGACACGTGCTCTCCCATCTCCTGGGACACACGGCTCCACACCTCACGGATGACGTGCTGGCACACCTGAACACCTGCGCTCCCCCGGTCGACCTCGTCCTGGCGGCAGCACGGTTCCACCCCGAGACGCTTTCGGCGCTGAGGCGTCACAGTGCGCCGATCGAGCTGGGCGCCGCCCCCGTCCGCAGCGTCATGCTGACGACCCGCTCACTGACGACGGGCGGTGTCTCGAATGTGCTGCTCACGCAGGCCGCGTATCTGCGGCAAGCCGGGTATCGAGTGCTCATCGTCGCTCGAAGATTCAACAGCAACCGCAACCTCGTGCCCGAGGGCGTCGAGTTCGTCGAGATGGTCGGGCGCGGTCTGCCGGAGCGACTCATGGAATGGGCTGCGATCTGCCGATCGCGCGCTGTCGACCTCATCATCGATCATCAGGTCATGTACTCGAGAGACTGGCCGGAGTACGCGCTCACGGCGCGAGCCCTGGGCGTCGCGACGATCGGGTGGATCCATTCGTTCGCAGGGCGGCCCACCTACGACGGCAGCGGGATGCACGGGCTGCTGAAGGAGTCTCTGCCGCTCCTGGCTACCACGGTCACCCTGTCGCCGCTCGATGTCGCGTTCTGGAAGCTGCGCGGTGTGGTGCGCACCGTCTATCTGCCGAACCCGCCATCGCCGTTGATGATCGAATCACAGGGCGAGGCGTTCGCGCGCAGACGCCCTGACGGACGGATAGAGCTCGTGTGGTGTGGTCGGCTTGATGATCGGACAAAGCGCGTCACAGATCTGATCGATGTCGCGCACCAGCTTCGCAGGCTCTCAATCGACTTCCACATCACGGTGATCGGCCCCGACGGGGGCGATCTCACCTCAGATCGATTCAACGAACTCGCGCGTGTGCGCGATCTCGGGGACGTCATCGAGGCCGTCGGGGAGAAGCGGGGACAGCAGCTGATCGACGCGATCGACGGCGCCCATGCTTTCGTCACCACGAGCGTGATCGAGGGCTATCAGCTCACGATCGCCGAAGCTCAAGCCCGGGGTCTGCCGGTGTTCATGTACGAGTTGCCCTGGTTGATGGTGGTTCAGGGGAATGACGGGGTGGTCTCGGTCCCGCAGGGCGACGCCGCAATTCTCGCCCGCCAGATCGCTGCGGTCTTCGCGTCTGCCGAGAGATACGAGCGACTCTCGGCTGCATCGCTGATCGCTGCCCAGCGGGCACGATCGTACGACTTCGCCCACCTGTACGAACAGCTGATCGCGGGTTCCCTGCCTTCTCAGTACTCGCCCCTCCCCACTCTCGAACAAGCGCAGACCCTGCTTGACTGGACCATTTTCTACGCGGACCAGCGCACGGGGCCGCGCGCGGACTCGACGCCACGGCGCGACGGCGGTGGCACAGGCAAACGGCGCATCGCAGCAGGTTCACAGCGCGGGGGCTCTTCATTCAGGCAGCGTGTCTGGCAGGCGGCCCAGCCGGTCGGGCGCACGTTGCTCCAGGTCTTTCCTGCACTGCGACCCGTCGCGCAACGCGCAAAGGCGATGCTGACCGTCGGGCGCTGATGCTCTTACAGGTCGAACACCGTCCGGATTCGAGCTGTGAGTGAGTGGATCTCAGCACGCGAAGCCTGGATCGCTCCCGCGAGTCTGGTGCGCTCAGAGTCGAGTCTGTCCGCACGGTCGGCGATGCTGTCATGGTGTCCCGTGAGCGCACCGAGCCCGGCTGCGGCAAGAATGCGCTCGATCTTCTGCGGGTCGGCCGCACTTCCGAGCGGATACGCACCCTCGGTTGCGCCCATTATGAGTGCGTGGGCCCGGTCGCTCACGACCGCGAGCGAGCGCGCGTACACACCGCGCATATGGCGGTCGAGGTCATCATGCCGGGTGCTTGGGGCCCCGAGATAGCGTCCGCCGAGGACCTCGGCGAGCTGCACAGCACGGGGAGCATCGCGCGCCACCTGTGCGACGGTCGCGATCGTCGTGCCCGTGCGCCTGGCGAACCCTCGAACAGCGCGGAACCAGGAATCATCCGGCCATGGACGATCGAACCGGAGAGTCACGGCGGTGTACGGTCTGTTCCCTTCGTCTTCCCAGGCCGAGGTCGACGATCCCTGTGCGAAAGCCCAGTCGGGCGCCACCTCGCCGAAGCCGGCGGCGTCGCGTGAACCGGGATCTCGCCATGAGACGAGTGCAGCCTCTCGCAAGACGGGGTCGAACTCTACGGCTGCCCCAGTCTCCAGGTCTTTGAGGCCGAGCCCTGCGGCGATGACCAGGCCACCTCGACGAACGACACGCTCCATCTCTCGCGCTCGATCGGGCAGCGGATACGGCTGGTCTGCGCGAGGGCTGATCTCCCCCGCATTGAGGACGTAGACCGGGCGCATCACACCGTCGCTGGCTCGCAGCCACTTGTCGCGGTCGGAATAGAGCGTGCCATCTGAGACGAGGGGTAGACCGGAGACGTAATCCGATGTCTGCCCGGCGAGATGCACGTGAAGGCGTGCACCCGCGTGTGTAAGCGCTTGGAGGAGCCCCGCACGTAGCGCCGAGTCACCGAGGTTGTCGTCTTGCCCGGACGGCTGAACGAACGCGTGCCTCATCGATAGCCCTCCACACGGCAACCATAGTATGGAGAAGTGATCTCGCTCTCCGATGACGCGCGTCCCGCACCGCGGCCCGTCGTGCAAGAGGTGCACCGACCGATTGCCCCGCTGCTGCGCTACATCGATCAGATCGTCGGCGGCGGGAGCGAGCACCTGGAGTTTCGTTTCTCACAGGGGGTTCTGACTCGATTCGACATCGACGTCCTCCACGTCGCCGACGAGAATCTCGGTAATCTCCTCGGGACACCCGATGCGGGTGCCCCCGCGTCGCCCCTGGCGGTCGCTGTGCTGGTGCGAAACCTGCGCAGGCATGACATCGCTCTGATCCGCACGATATCGCGGGCTTCCTCTGAACCACCACGCGGGCGGTCCGCCCGGTGGGCACAGTCACTCCTCGACAGAGCGACTGACGCCTTTATCGTGTTCGACGAGTCGACGCCCACACCAGACGCGGACAAAACCACCCTCATCCCGCACGCCCACTACCGCGACCGCTTCATGGGGTATCCCCGAGCGTCGATCGTGCGAAACCGAGTTCTGTGCATCGCACCCACTGAGCTTCCCCCAGAGACGCGCGGACTGGTCGCGATACCGCGGGCTGCGAATACGGCCGACCTCGAACTTCGTGTGGTCGGCTCAGCGGCACCGGCTCTGGCGGGGGCGATCGACTCTGAAGCAGCACGGTATCCGCGGCATCTGTCCGCGCGACTCGAAGCTGTCTCGGATGGTGCGCAGGTGCAGGAGATCGATGCCGCCGAACTCACGATCATCCCCGAGACGCGGACCATCGAGCACTACCAGACGCTTTTCCTCGTGCTTTCACTCGACCGCCCGGTGCTCACACCACGCACCAATGCCATGACACGGCTGGCACAGCAAGTGGGGCCCGAGTGGTTGCACCTCAGTGACGGCCCAGTGACCGCGGATGCACTGGATCTCGCGCTGGCGCGGGTACGGGCGGCGCCTGACGGGACCCGACCGAATCTGGAAGGACGCAGTCTGCAGACGACCCAGAACGCCTACGCGGTGCTGTTCGAAGACGTGGCCCGTAGGCGAGCGAGGTCCTGAATCTCCTCGCGCTAGGATCATCGAGATCGTTCGTGCGCGCGGCAAGGCCCCGCAGGATTCATCTTCTTTCACTTCTTGAGGTAGTACCTGTGTCCAATTCCCCCCGCGTCTCGATCATCATCCCGTTGTTCAACGACGAGGAATTCGTTGCGACAGCCCTTCAGAGCTGTCTGGCACAGAGCCTCGCGGACATAGAGATCATCTGCGTCGACGATGCATCCACCGATGCGACGGTAGAGATCGTGGAAGAGATCCGCCGCAGGGATGCGCGGGTCCAGTTGATTCGTCAGCCTGAGAACCGGTCGGCCTTTCAGGCGCGTCGAGTCGGTATCGAGGCCGCGAACGCTCCCTACATCCTTTTTTTGGACGGTGACGATGAGCTCGCCCCGCACGCGGCATCCGCCACGCTGCGCAAAGCCATATCGGCCAAAGCTGATGTCGTCGGCTTCGGCGTCGACATCGTCACGGCGGATGCGCGCACCCCGCGACGCTTCGAAGCAGCATTGCAACCGAAGTTCGGCGAGTTGCGCGCTCCGGATATCATCCCCGCTCTGTTTCCGGTCGGCGAAGAAGCGAACGGACACCTGTGGCGATACCTCTTCGAGACAGCCCTGCTCAAGAGCGCATACCAGGACATCGATCCCGATCTGAACTTCTATCGCGCGAACGATCTGCCGATCACTCTGCTCGCCCTCGCGCACGCGACGAAATACGTGTCCATCGCTGAGCGCCTCTATCGCTATCACTTCCGCCGCGGCACCAGCGGCCACGCGGTCGACGGTGTCGAACGTTTCGCGTTCCTCTTGGGCGGCGTCGAGCCGATCTCAGCCATCTCGAGCCAGATCGAGCGGCTGGCCGAGCAGATGGCTGATCCCCAGCCACTTCTCCGCTGCTACGAATCAACTCGACTGCACATCATCGCCAACGTCCTCCGAAGCTGCGTACGTGACACGTACGGTCCGCTGCAGCGGACGTGCCTGTCGATGCTCGAGGCGCGTGTCGGCAGACTCGACGTCATCCGAGCTGCGGCCGGCTTCTGCATCGAGGCCCTCGATCTCCTGTCCCTTACAGCGCCCGAGCCTGCCAACCATCCCGCCCCTCGGCGCAGCGTGCTGCTGCACACGGCTCACCTCGACACCGGCGGATTGCAAGCGGTTCTGCTGGAGCAGGCCGCCGCGCTCGCTGCTGCGGGTCACACCGTCACCATCGCCGTTCTCCGACACACCCCGCGGCAGCTCGACCTCCCGCCTGGAGTGACGGTCGAGCTCGTGACGGGGTCTGCCGTCTCCCGAATCGATCGCTGGCTCGAGATCTGCCGTGATCACTCGGTCGATGTGGTCATCGACCATCACATTCTGTACAACGAGAACTGGGCGTGGTACGCGCTTGCAGCGATGACTGCGGACATTCCGACCATCGGGTGGATTCACAACTTCGCTTTGCGCCCAGTCTTCGACGCGAGTCAGCGGACGTCCTTCCTCACGATGCACCTGCGCCTGCTCTGGCGGGTTGTGACGCTCTCCCGAGCCGACGTCGCCTTCTGGAAGCTGAGAGGTCTGGAGCACGTCGTCCACCTTCCGAACCCGCTGTCGCCTCTCGCGCTCAGCGCGTTGGAGAGACAGACCCCGCGGCAGTATCCCGATGGGCCCATAGAACTGGTCTGGTGGGGGCGCTTGGACGGACCCACGAAGCAGGTCCTTCAACTCGTTGATACCGCGCGGGAGCTGAAGGCTAGAGATGTCGATTTCAGGCTGAGGATCATCGGACCGGCATCCAACAACCTGACTCCGGCTGAAGTTCGAGCTGCGGCCGTCGAGCAAGGCGTCGACGAGTTCATCGAGCTCGTCGAGGAGCGCGACTCCGACAGTCTGACGTCGGAGCTTGCGAGCGCCCATCTGCTCGTGAGCACGAGCGCCATCGAGGGCGCTCCGCTCACTCTCGTAGAGGCTCAAGCGCTGGGCATGCCTGTCGTGATGTACGACCTTCCGTGGTTGTCCGTCGCACAGGGCAACGACGGCATGATCAGAACCGCTCCAGGCGACCCTGCTGCCCTGGCAGAGGCGATCGCAGGGGTCGCAGCAAGTCGCGAACGGTACGAGCAGTTGTCGAACGCTTCGCGATCGTTCGCGCACTCGGCGGCCTCTGTGGACGTCGATGCGCTCACCGTGGCACTCCTCTACGACGAAATCCCCGCGGAGTCCTCGCCCGAGCCCACGTTGGAGGACGCTCGGCTGCTCATGGACTGGCTCGTTCGCTTCGCCGAGCGCAACGCGCGTGACGGCGCTCAGGGCAACCCCCGAGAGCTCCAAACGCTGCGACGCACGCTGGACCGCACACAGCGACGCCTCGAGCAGATCACGAGCGGTCCCTCGTACCGTGTGGGACGGATCGTCACGCTTGTGCCACGGAAGGTCGCCGCACTGCTCAAGCGCTCACGCTGATCTGACGAGTCATATCCCCGGCGGAGCGCCCTCGCGGGCAGCCCCGCCGCATTGAGGGCCCTCCTCCTCGAAGTCACATGCCGGTCGCCGCGCGCTGCCTCCGCACGTCTTCCAGCATCACGCGCGCACGCGCAGCGAACGAATGCTCGGTCCGCACGTGCTGCGAGATCGCTCGGAGACGCTCATCGTCGTAGAACTTGGCAGGACCGCTTTCGACTGTAGCCAAGAGGTCGATCGGCGCCGTGAAAGTCGCAACTCCGGCGGGAAGGATATCGGCGGGGAACAGGCCCTTGAGGCCCTCGACATCGTCAGTCAGCAAACGCCCGCCTGATGCCAGCACGTCGAAGATGCGGTTAGAGACGAAGCCCTGATCGCGCATATCGGGCCAGTGATCGTTCAGCGCCCACTCCGCGCTGCGGTAGTACCGTCGGAGTTGTTCGTTGGGGACGTAGCTGCCCGCAATGTACTTCTCGTCGACGAACTTCTCCCAGTTCTTGCCGTAGATCATGACTGGGAGCCCCGCGTTGGCAGTCTCGCAAGCCGCTGGCCGGTACTGTTGGCGAGAATTGCCGACCATCAGGAGCTTTTTCTGAACTTCGGGAACTGCGGCATCATCGACAAAGAAGCGCTCGGGGTCCGTGCATTGCAGCAAGGGCTTGACGTCCAGTCCCCACTGCTCAGCGACGGTGCGGGGCCAGGACGCACTCGCCGCGTAGCGCAGGTCGTATGCCTCCAGCTCTTTCGCCGTGACCTGCTCGGGGTGGCTTATCACCCAGATCAGGCTCGTCGCTCCCACGGGCAACTGCACAGACTTGAGACCGCGCAGGTTGAGAACGACATCGTCGGAGTTCGACGTCGGACGATCGGCGTTCGGCCCGTAATCGACCGACACACGTTCGCCGAGTGAACGCAGTGCCTCAGCGAGCGAATTGGCAAAGTGGAAGTCGCCCCATGCGAGGGAGCGTTCGTCCGCGGGTGCCGCAGTCTTGATCGACCACTGCAGAGGTCGCGCCGGACGATCTTGCACCCGCGCGACCGAGCTGCCGTCGCGAGGACGCCAGATCGCGCGACTCCACGCTTCAGGCGACTTTGGCGCAGATGCCGCGATGAACCCGTCGAAGGCCGCACTCGCACCACTTGCGGCGATCGCTTCTTCAGACCCGGAAGGCGCATCGGGCCACAATGACGCGAACATCCGCACGTCGTGCTCACCGGCGCGTGCTGCAAACGGCGACGCGCCCATGGACTGAACGACGTTGTCAGTGCGCACGACAACAGGCTTCCCCTCAGCCTCGGCGGCGCGCTGGGACAGGTCTACATCGACCCAGAGATGTGCGAGCTTGGTGTTGACGCCATGGATGTCCCGCAACGTCGACGAAGACATCAAGATCGGCAAGGTTGCACCGGGCACGTTGAGATTCGGCGAAGCGAAGTTGCCCCAGTCTGCCGGGAGACCGTGCAGGAGACGGATCGGGTCTCTCCGCCCGGGGGCGTACACGACACCCAGATCTTCGATCAGACGGCTCTTGTCGAGCACGATCGGGTGGATCGCCGCCGCGTCGCTCGCACGGAGAGCGTCAACGAGCTCACCGATCGATCCCCGGGTGAAGAACGTCTGAGCCGTCGTGATGTAGATGTACTCACCCCGTGCTTCGCGGATGGCGTGATTGATGCGAAGGGGGGCGCAGTCGTTCACGCCGACCAGTGGAATCACTCGAACGTCAAGAGCGGCGAACTCCGCAAGTACGACTGATTGCAGCAAGAACCATGAGTGCGAGCTCGGGATGACGAGAACCTCCGCTGGCACGTCACCCAAGTGGTTCTGGATGTTCGTAAGTGCCAGCTGGGCTTCTGCTGCTGAGCCGACGCCATCTACCACTACGGTCACCAGCCCGGGAACCGTGTCAGGTAGTTCCGCGTTCTTCCAGCGACGACGATCCCTTACGTAGAAGTTCCACGCGATGGACTGCGCTTCACTTATTCGATTCGGGTCCTGATCGTCCTCGCTGTATCGGACGCCGACGAAGGGTACCTGGACGAGCTCCGTGTGCTCACTCAACGAAAGAATGAGGTCGTAGTCCACTGCCCGCAGTAGCGACTCATCGAAACCGCCCACCTGTTCGATCAGGCTGCGGCTCACTACGATCGCCGTCTGGTCGATCGAGTTCGCGGTCAGCAGGGACTCCCTCGAAGCTGGCTTGGTGCGATACGCCTCGCGCCCGTTCCGCGACACTTGCACGATTGAGTACCCGGCGTCATGTCCGCGCTGCTCGAGGAACGCAACCATCGAGTGAAGGAATTCCGGTTCCCACTGCTTATCAGAGTCCAAGAACGCGACGTACTCACCTCTCGCTCTCTCGAGCGCCGCGTTTCGTGCGGCGCAGACGCCACGATGCGTAAGCGCCAGCGCCACAATGCGGGGATCGCGTCCGGCTGCAGCTTCCAGCACAAGCTGCGTATCGTCTGTCGACCCGTCATCTGCGACGATCAGTTCCCATTTCGCGTATGACTGCGCGGACACCGACTCGATAGCCACACGAAGCTGACCGGCGCGATTCCATGTCGGGAGGATCACCGACACGAGCGGAAGGCTGTCCGTCCTCGCGTCGAACTCGTCGCGCACGGACGCAAGTTCTTTGCTGGGCGGCGGCGGCTCACTGGTGCTGCCCGTCTGAGCAAACAAGATCTCGCGGTCACGCCACTCCGTGCTCTGGCGGAGCAAAAAAGACCGCACGTCGTCGAGCGTGACGCCAGGACGCAAGCTCTTGCCGGAAGCATCGTATGGCAATGGCGCATCGTTCCCACGCTCCCGGAGAAACGCAGTGAGGGGCCCAAACTCATCCACGGGAAGTCGATCGTCGACCTGGGCCGGGTCGAAGAACATGGAGGTCGGGATCTCATGACATCCGTTGACATCCTTGATATACGCGATAAGCGGGTCTTGCTCCATTTTCGACCACTCGCGCGGGAAGACGTAGCTCGGGTTGAAGAGCGGATGCGGGCTGAAGCCAGCTCGGCGCCCGCGTTCGAGGTAGTGAGAAATAGCGTCATCGAGAGACTTGAATCGTCCCGCTACCTGAATCTGGTACCACTCGAGGTCGAAGACGAGAGAAGCCCTGATCAGGCGAATTTCGGCTTCATAGACGTGGCCGCCGGACTTCTGGTTCGAGTCCTTGGATGCGCCCGCTGCGCCGGACTTTAGTCGGGCTCCGCCTCTCAGTCTCTTCTCGAAGTTTCGGACTGTCGACACAATCCGAGCGCTGAGGGCCTGCCGGGTGTCAACGAGCAGCATCAGGGTGATGATCTGGACTCCGCCCAGCACAATCAGTGCCCATTCGGACGAGAGCATCACCGCGACGACGACGCCAGCGAGCAGCGCGATCGCTATCAGAGCAAGGATCTTCCGACTGCCGACCTTCATTTTCCCAGCTCTCTTTGAATTGTGTTCTGCGTGAACGCAGCGTCTGTGCAGTAGCCCAAACCGGAACGCGCTAAAGCGATCGGGTCTTCCAGGCGGTTATGTTCGCGGGGACGGAACGGGTAGTTCGGTCGCGTCGCGCGCAGGAAGTCTCGTACCCCGATCATGTGTTCCGGTAGGGCGCTCTCGGCTTCGCGAAGCAGCCGGTCAGCGCCGAGACCATAGGGATCGAATCGCAGGGTGTCAAACTTCAGCAAGGGTAGGCGTCCATCTATGAGCAGTCTGTCCGCGAGAGCGACGGCGGGATTGTAGGCACGAAGAATCTCGTCCGTCGCGGGTCGAGTACGGCCCAGAATCACACCACCGCTCCGCGGCATAACGCGCACCTCATCATGGTGGCGACGCCTCTCCTGCGCGAGCGACTCCTCCTCGACTGTCGGCTCCAAGTACCCGCCCGCCGAGAAGCCCGAATCCGTAACGGCAAGCGTCATCCCGACCTCGTACTGCATGATCACTGACTTGCGGTCCGAGACCGGCTCCATGTCTCGCCAGAAACGCTGGAAGCCGTTCGACCGGGACACTGCGCTCGAAACCGTGACGAAGAAGCTTTGTGCGTGCCCGCCGTGGTTCACGGACCAGGTCATCCCCATCAGATCGTTCTTCGAGGCCTGCTCGCTGTTGAGGATCTCTTCCAACGAGACGACAGGCCCTACGAAGGTGTCGTTGACGATCACGAGACGGTCGTAGGCCGCGTAGTCGCCGACAAGGTCTAACGCCCACTTGTAGCTGAAGAAGTCGTAACCGTAGTTGGGGCGGGTGACGAAGTCGACGTTCGCCGGCAGCGATTCGAGATCTGCCTCGCCTATGCCCGAGGTCGACACGACCACGACTCGAGCGGCAGAGTCCGCGTAGTTCCTGATCGCCGCTGCAGTGTGTTTGCGCAGCGTACGCCCGACGTCGAAGTGCGCCATGACAACCAGCACGGACATGTTTCGTCGACCCTCTCGTTTCGCACATGCGACGCCAGCTCGCGCATGCGATTCCCCCGTTGTCGGCGCAGACGTCTCGTATCGATTCGGCTTGCGTCATCAAACTTCTGGCCATCATATCGCACGGCCCACGTGCTGCCTCGTGGTCGTGAGACACGACACCTGCGCAGACATTCCGCCTGAGTTGACTATAGAATCGGAGGCGCTGATATCGCAGGAGGAGACTGAGATGCCCTCGGTGCGCGACAACGAGGATGAGCTCGCTGAGGAGTTCACCGTATCCAGCCCCAACCCATTGGCGCGCTCACTGTTGAAGGTGAGCGCGGTGGGCCCGAGCGCACATGTCAACGTGACATTGCTTGACTTTAACCCTGCGGCGATGTTCGCCGGCGTTAAGACCGCGCTGGAGACCGCCGTACTCATCGGCGAAGTCACCCACCGCCCCATCAGGATTGTCCTGCTGCGCCCGACGGGACTGCTGGGCGACGACCGCGCGCAGTTCGTCAAGGAACGACGCAGCGCTCTCGAGAGGGCGTTCCCGGAGACCGAATGGTCGATCGTGTGCGACGACGAGCTCACGAGCCTCACCTTTGGCACCGACGATATCTGGGTCGCCACGCACTGGATGACCGCTCATGCACTGGATCTCGCCTCACGCGTCGGTGCGATCGACCTCCACCGCGTCATCTATCTCGTCCAGGACTACGAGCCCGACCACTTCGCAGGTGACAGAGACCGCCCTGCTGCGGAATCCACTTACCGGGCGGGATTTGTGTTGCTGGTCAACTCGCGCCAGGTAGCCGCTTTCCTGAGGGGGCACGGCGTCGACGTCAACGACGAGCATGTGTTCGCCCCCCAGTTCGATTCGCGGTATCTGCGAACTGTAGCCTCGCGGCGCTCGACTGAGACCGTACCGCTGATCTTCTTCTATGGGCGCCCTTCGACCCCGCGCAACATGTTCGGACTCGGCATCGAAACACTTCGACGCGCGGCCAGCGAGTTCGCACGTCGCGGCAACGAGGTCGAGTTCGTGATGGCCGGCGAAAGCGGCCCCGATATCGACCTCGCTAATGGATTCACGTTGCGTAATCTCGGCGTGCTCGAGCGCACGGCCTACTTCGATGAGATCGCGCGAGTCGACGTCGGCCTGACGCTACAGGCAACGCCGCATCCCAGCCATCTTCCGTTCGATCTTGCAATCTCCGGCGCGTTCGCCGTTACCAATGAAGTCGACGGCTCTCGTAACCAAATGCATCCCCGAATCGTGGCCACGTCTTCAACACCAGAGGCGTTGAGTACCCTCCTCGTCGCGATGGTCGACAGGGCGCGAAATGGCGCGCGCGTGCCCATCGGGTATCTACCGGTGAGAGACGGGCAACTCGGGTCATCGCTTCGAAACGCCGTGGTTGCCACGACCAGGGATGCCGGCATGGCTCCGATGTCGCGCCATTAACTGCACCGCTGAGCGCTCGTCTTGGCACGAGCGCTAGGCTTCAGCGACTCTGCCCAGGAATCTCTCCACCGTCTGTCCGATCACGATATCCGGGTGCAGTTCATCCACTAGATCCCAGTCGACGTCCGGTCCCCAGTGGAAGTGGAACTCGCTGAAGAAGTACTTTCCCCACCAGGAGAGCAGGCCGGGGAAGTCGCCGATGCTGAAGAACGAGTTGCCGAAGACGAGGACCTTGATCTCACTCGGCGCTGTGGCGTTGACCCACCTGAACCGCCGCCCGATCGATCCTTTCGGTGGGAAGTGCTTCTCGACCATCGTGAGTCCCGCACCGTATGCGGAGACTTGTGCCTCGCTCGGCTCGACGATCCGTGAATGGATGGGCAGCCCAAAGCGCTCAGTGAGGTCACCAGCGGCGTAGCGAACCTCATCCATACGGATGGCGTTGATGACCGGCACCAGTTGCGAGTCGATCCGCGCCGCTATGTGGGCGAACACACTTTGTGCTCCGGTCGCTGACAGATGCGTGTCGGCCATGAGGTACGGGTCGTCTACGTAGGACCGCTGCTCGAACGGCTCGAGGCCGCTGATGTAGAAGTCGTCACCCGATAGCCTGCTCTCAAGCTCTCGGAACAGAGGACTGGGCCCACCGATCTTCAGGGGGGGGCGTCAGCCCGGAGAATGGTCAACTTTTCTGGCAGAACCGTCTGCAGATATTTGATCCCACGCGCCTCACATTGGTCTCGTCGCTGCGCGAACACGCCTGCCCACCGGTCTACGAGGGAGTTGAGTGTGTCATCAACGGGCGCTTGATACTGCGAAAGCAGGGAGTTGCTCCCGTCCGCGAGGAAGAGATGCCCGCGCAGACCGACCAATGCTGAATTATCTGGCGACCGCAAACCTATAGGCAGAAGGTTGGCGACTGCCTGATTCAGGACGGCGGCGCCATTGGCTGTGATACGCATCGCTGCCTCCCTGCCACCGCAGAAAGCTTTCACCACCAGTCTGCCGGATAGCACGTCGGCTGCGGTGAACGGTCGGGAACAGTGGAGCAAGAACGTGGTGTCTTGGCTCGTGATCTTCAGCAGGTCATCACGATTACCGCTCGGACGGGCTTCTCCCACGCGGTCATCGTCGAAGAGTGCGACCACGCGAACATCCCGGTTGTCTTCCGCGTCCCTGTCGAACACCCACCCACTGATGGTCTGGTTGTCGAAGTCGAAGCGTTCCGCATAACCGTGCACCCGCACGACTGTAGCGAACAAGCCATCGTACGAACACGCGAAGCGCCGGGTCTAGCGCTTCGGAACCGTCGGCAGAAAACGCTCGATGCCCTGCGCGATCACGACGTCGGGCATGTCCTCACGAACTGCGTCATCCGACACTTCGGGTGTCCACACGAACTTCGACTCTCGGAACACGCGCATGAACCACCAGGAGAGGCGGTCCTCCATCGGTGCGACCTGAGTGTATGAGTTGCCGAAGATCAGGACACGCTGATCGATCAGCGGATCATCGCACCGCCAGGACGAACGCTTCGGCGTCGCGTCGTCGTGGTAGTCCAGCTTCGTCAGTCGTCTCCCAAATGTCAGGGACTCTGGGTCCGGAGCAGGCGCGAACTCCGCCACGCCCTGCCCGAGTAGATGGTTCCCGAGGTCAGATTCAATTTACGCCGACGCCGTGAGCGGAACCTCTCGGACTTCCGCTGCCGCCTGAGGGTCGATCCGTTCGAGGAGGTCGACGGTGAGCGCTCGTGTTCCCGCTGGCGTCCAATGGCTGCCTGTTCGAGGCCACATCCGGTCGTTCGAAGCGTCTCCGTCCAGCACAGAGAACGCGTCCACATACCAGCCGCGGTCGACGGACAGCTCCCGATTGATGCCTGAAAGGGCTGCAGTCGGCCCGTCGATGTGCCGGTACTCAGGAGGCAGCAGATGCGGGTAGAGCGAGCTGTTCTCGGGGATCAGCGTCTGGAAGAACCTCGGCCCCAGCCTGGTGACGCGCTGGTGGCGGTCCCGGATCAGCATCGTCCACGCGTTAGTGACCCTCTCAAGTTCGGCCCGGTGATCCGGCTCATTCCAGCGAGCGTACTGGTCGAGGGCTGAATTTGACCCGCCACGTATAAACAGCTCCCCCATGCTGCCGAGAACGGCAACCTCGTTCTCTGACACGGTTCCGACCGGAAGGAATACCGGAGACATGTGCGCAGGTATGGTCACTCGGCGGTATAGCTCAGGCTTCATGTGATCTCGCATCCTAAGTCGGCAGTCCGAACAGGACTCTGCCGGTCGGGCGACCTCGGCCACCACGACGGCGCCGAGCGACGCCGTCGATTGGTGAGTGCACGGGCACCGACGGTTACGTAGCTAGCCGCTGCTCCACCAACCCCTACCTATAAGCGAGCGCGAGGTGAATACGCCAACGCTTGCTCGGGAACCTAGACCGGGATCCGCACCGTAGGAGCGTCGCCCGTCTCCCAGAAGTCCGCGTCCAAGACGCGGGTCACCGGGTCGGGCTCCTCCGCCCACACCGCAGCCTGCCGTGCGCCCTCGGACGAGCGAGCAGCCGCTCGAGCCTCATTCTGGCGCTGCAGTTCGGCCGCGGCAGCGCGACGCTCCCACAGCTCGCGTTCGATCATGGTGCGATCTCTGGCGTGGATCATCGCCCTCAGGATCATCGCGAGCAGCAGCCCCAGGTACCCGCCGACCGTGTTCGACAGCACGTCGAGAACGGTAGACACGCGCTCGTCCAGGGCGATGCCCTGCGTGAACTCGATCGCTCCGGAGAAAGCCGGCAGCAGGAAGATCGCGAGCCACCAGGCCTTGCGCGCGAGCGCGAGTCCGAGCAGGAATCCGAGCGGCACGAACATGCCGATGTTGGCGACGAACTCCAGCTCGTTGTAGCCGAACCGCTCGGGCACCCCGAGGTTGTGCAGTGCGCGGAGCACGCGCCCGGCGATGCTGTCGAACTCGAGCTGCTCGGGCTGCGGCCACATCGTCACCAGCAGCACGAAGGCGGAGTAGACGATGAGCAGCAGCGTCGAGATCCACAGCCGGGCATGGCTTCGCGGAGGCGGCGGTCCCACGTGGATCTGTGTCATGGTCGCGTTCCTCTCATGCCCGGGGCCGGGCGACGACGCCTGCGGACAGACTCGGGCCATGCTATCGATCGTCGATCGCGTCTCGCCGCGAAGTCACCGAGAAACCGCCCCGAGGCCCACTACCCCGGGTACGACACAGGGGCCGGACCCGAAGGCCCGACCCCTGTGCGAGAAAGCAGATGCTTACTTGATGATCTTCGTGACCGTACCGGCGCCGACGGTGCGTCCACCCTCACGGATGGCGAAGCCGAGGCCCTCCTCCATGGCGATCGGCTGGATCAGCTCGACCGTCACGTCGGTGGTGTCGCCGGGCATGACCATCTCGGTGCCCTCGGGCAGCGTGATGACGCCGGTGACGTCGGTGGTGCGGAAGTAGAACTGCGGGCGGTAGTTCGTGTAGAACGGGTTGTGACGCCCACCCTCATCCTTGGACAGGATGTACGCGGTACCGGCGAAGTCGGTGTGCGGCGTGACCGAACCCGGCTTGACGATGACCTGACCGCGCTCGACGTCCTCACGCTTCGTGCCACGGAGCAGGAGACCACAGTTCTCGCCGGCCCATGCCTCGTCGAGCTGCTTGTGGAACATCTCGATACCCGTGACCGTGGTCTTGACGGTCGGACGGAGTCCGACGATCTCGACCTCGGAGTTGATGGCCAGCGTGCCACGCTCGGCGCGGCCGGTGACGACGGTTCCACGACCGGTGATCGTGAAGACGTCCTCGACGGGCATGAGGAACGGCTTGTCCTTGTCGCGCACGGGGTCGGGAACGTTGTTGTCGACGGCCTCCATGAGGTCGAGGATGGACTGGGTCCACTTCTCGTCACCCTCGAGTGCCTTCAGAGCGGAGACGCGGACGACAGGAGCGTCCTCGGCGAAGCCCTGCGAGGCGAGCAGCTCGGAGACCTCGAGCTCGACGAGCTCCAGGATCTCCTCGTCGTCGACCATGTCGGCCTTGTTCAGTGCGACGAGCAGGTAGGGGACGCCGACCTGCTTGGCGAGCAGCACGTGCTCACGCGTCTGAGCCATCGGGCCGTCGGTGGCGGCGACCACGAGGATCGCGCCGTCCATCTGAGCAGCACCGGTGATCATGTTCTTGACGTAGTCGGCGTGGCCGGGAGCGTCAACGTGCGCGTAGTGGCGCTTCGGGGTCTCGTACTCGATGTGCGAGATGTTGATGGTGATTCCACGCTGGCGCTCTTCCGGCGCCGAGTCGATGGAAGCGAAGTCGCGCTGCACGTTCGTGTCGGAGGGGTACTTGTCAGCAAGCACCTTCGAGATCGCTGCGGAGAGCGTGGTCTTGCCGTGGTCGACGTGACCGATGGTTCCGATGTTGACGTGCGGCTTGGTCCGCTCGAACTTGGCCTTAGCCACTTGGTCCTCCTCAGGACGTCGTGTAGAGGTCACCGGGCACTGGATTGCGACCGGATCTCTACGGGTTAGGTTCTCAGTTTAGTAGAGAGGGAATGTGAAGTTGTAGGGGACCTGGGAGCCGGGCGTGAACCCGGCTCCCAGGAAAGTGTTACTCGCCGCCGCCCTGGTGCTTCTGGACGATCTCGTCGGCCACAGCGCGGGGAACCTCAGCGTAGCTGTTGAACTCCATCGAGTAGACGGCGCGGCCCGAGGTCTTCGAGCGCAGGTCACCGATGTAGCCGAACATCTCGGACAGCGGGACGTGTGCACGGACGACCTTGACGCCTGCGGCGTCCTCCATCGACTGGATCTGGCCACGACGCGAGTTCAGGTCGCCGATGACGTCGCCCATGTACTCCTCGGGAGTACGCACCTCGACCGCCATGAGCGGCTCGAGAAGCGCCGGGTTCGCCCGACGAAGGGCTTCCTTCATGCCCATCGATCCTGCGATCTTGAACGCCATCTCCGAGGAGTCGACGTCGTGAGCAGCACCATCGACGATGGTCGCCTTGACACCCACGATGGGGTATCCGGCGAGCACGCCGACGTTCATCGCGTCCTGGAAGCCGGCATCGATCGAGCCGATGTACTCACGCGGGATGCGACCACCGGTGACCGCGTTGACGAACTCATACGTCTTCTCGTCGTCGAGGTCGAGCGGCTCGATGTTGAACTGGATCTTCGCGAACTGACCCGATCCACCGGTCTGCTTCTTGTGCGTGTAGTCGTACTTCTCGACGCCCTTGCGGATCGTCTCGCGGTACGCCACCTGCGGCTTGCCGACGTTGGCCTCGACGTTGAACTCGCGCTTCATGCGATCGACGAGGATGTCGAGGTGCAGCTCGCCCATGCCCTTGATGGTCGTCTGACCGGTCTCGGGGTTGAGCTCCGTGCGGAAGGTCGGGTCCTCTTCAGCGAGCTTCTGGATGGCGACACCCAGCTTCTCCTGGTCGGCCTTGGTCTTCGGCTCGATCGCGACCTCGATGACGGGCTCGGGGAACGTCATCGACTCGAGGACGACCGGCGAGGCCGGGTCGGTGAGGGTGTCACCGGTGGTGGTGTCCTTCAGACCGATGACGGCGTAGATGTTGCCGGCGGTGACCGAGGGAACCGGGATCTCCTTGTTGGCGTGCATCTGGAAGATCTTCCCGATGCGCTCCTTCTTGCCCTTGGTCGAGTTGATGACCGCAGCGCCGGAGTCGAGCTGTCCCGAGTAGACGCGGACGTAGGTCAGGCGACCGAAGAACGGGTGCACGGCGACCTTGAACGCGAGAGCCGCGAACGGGTCCTTCGCGTCGGGGTGACGCTCGATGATCGTGTCGTAGTCCTTGGGGTCGTGCGCCTCGATCGAACCCACGTCGAGCGGGTTCGGGAGGTAGTCGACGACGGCATCCAGCATCGGCTGCACGCCACGGTTCTTGAACGCGGAACCGCAGAGGACCGGGTAGATCTCGGAAGCCACGGTGAGCTTGCGGATCGCGCCCTTGATCTCGGCGACGGTCAGCTCCTCGCCACCGAAGAACTTCTCGAGCAGCGCGTCGTCGGTCTCGGCGACCGTCTCGAGGAGCTGCTGACGGTACTCGTCGGCCTTCTCCTTGAGGTCGGCCGGGATCTCCTGGATCTCGTAGGAGGCACCCATGGTGACGTCACCCTTGGAGTCACCCGCCCAGACGAGCGCGCGCATCTCGACGAGGTCGACGACGCCGATGAAGTCGTTCTCCGCACCGATGGGCAGCTGGATGACCAGCGGCTTGGCGCCGAGGCGGTTGATGATGGTGTCGACGGTGAAGTAGAAGTCCGCGCCGAGCTTGTCCATCTTGTTGACGAAGCAGATGCGGGGGACGTTGTACTTGTCGGCCTGACGCCACACGGTCTCGGACTGGGGCTCGACGCCCTCCTTGCCGTCGAAGACGGCGACAGCACCGTCGAGGACGCGGAGCGAGCGCTCCACCTCGACCGTGAAGTCCACGTGACCGGGGGTGTCGATGATGTTGATCTGGTTCTTGTTCCAGTAGCAGGTCACGGCGGCAGACGTGATCGTGATGCCGCGCTCCTTCTCCTGCTCCATCCAGTCGGTGGTCGAGGCACCGTCGTGGGTCTCGCCGAGCTTGTGGTTGACGCCCGTGTAGAACAGGATGCGCTCGGTCGTGGTGGTCTTGCCAGCATCGATGTGAGCCATGATGCCGATGTTCCGAACCTTGCTCAGGTCGGTGAGCACGTCTTGTGCCACAGGAGTGTCCTTATCTTTTGTGCAGTCGTACTGCGAAGAGGGGGGTGCCCGCCCCCGATGTGTGATCGGGGGCGGGCGAAGCTGTTTACCAGCGGTAGTGAGCGAACGCGCGGTTCGACTCGGCCATCTTGTGCGTGTCCTCGCGGCGCTTGACCGCTGCACCGAGACCGTTCGACGCGTCGAGGATCTCGTTCTGGAGACGCTCGGTCATCGTCTTCTCACGACGACCCTTGGCGTAGCTGACGAGCCAGCGCAGCGCGAGGGTGTTCGCGCGGTGCGGCTTGACCTCGACCGGAACCTGGTAGGTCGAGCCACCGACGCGGCGGCTCTTGACCTCGAGAGTCGGGCGCACGTTGTCGAGCGCCTTCTTCAGAGTGGCGACGGCGTCCTGACCGTTCTTCGCCTCGACGCCACGGAGGGCGTTGTAGACGATCGACTCGGCGAGGGACTTCTTGCCGTCGACCAGGATCTTGTTGACCAGCTGGCTGACGATCGGAGCGCCGTATACCGGGTCGTTGACGACGGGACGCTTGGGGGCGGGACCCTTACGAGGCATTGGACTCAGCCCTTCTTTGCGCCGTAGCGGCTGCGAGCCTGCTTACGGTTCTTGACGGCCTGGGTGTCCAGGGCGCCACGGACGATCTTGTAACGGACACCGGGGAGGTCCTTGACACGGCCTCCACGGACGAGCACCAGCGAGTGCTCCTGGAGGTTGTGACCCTCACCGGGGATGTAGGCGGTGACCTCGGTGCCGTTGCGGAGCTTCACACGAGCGACCTTGCGCATCGCCGAGTTCGGCTTCTTCGGGGTGGTGGTGTAGACGCGGGTGCAGACCCCGGCCTGCTGCGGGTTCGACTTGAGTGCAGGCGCCTTGGTCTTCGAGACCTTGGGCGAGCGACCCTTGCGAACCAACTGCTGAATGGTTGGCACGTTCTCTCCTCATAATGCTGCACGGTGACAGCGTGATGGGTTTCACATCAGTGACCCACCGGCACGCCGGAATCGACGAGCCTTTGTGGTGGTGGGTATGCCGTGGGGGCGGACCGGCATGGTGCCGACGCCCAGCGCGCACGTCGAGACGTGCACACACCTGATCAAGTGTAATGCCGCGTAACGTGGTGGTCAAATGAAGGCCGCTCAGCGGCGGTCGCTAGGCCTGGTCCGAGTCGAACGGGGAGTCGAGCGAATCGGTGAGCTCGGCGAGCAGCGCCTCGATCTGCGGCTCGACATGCTGCGAGATCGCGGCCTGGATGTAGATGCGGTGGCGCAGCAGGATGCCGCATATCTCACGGCCGACCATGTTCGCGTACTCGTCGGCGAGGGCCACCTCCTGTCGCAGCGCCACCTTCGCCTCGTCGCTCAGCGGCGGCAACGGCGGCAGATCGTCGACCGCCTCGTCCGCCAGTCCCGCGATCGTGAAGAGGAACGGCGCACCGGGGACCGGCTCAGGATCGAGCGGGAGTCCGTCGAACTCCGGATCCAGCCCGTCGGCTGGACGGTAGCTGCGCGCCCGGTTCCGTGCGGCCTGCTGGTCGAGCTCGCGCTGGAGCATCGGGAGGTTTCTTGCGGTGTACTCGGCCACGGCATGGTCGACGATCGTCTTGATCCGAGTCGAGAGGCCGTGCTGCACGCCGTGCGGCGTGTTCGAGCCGATGCCCGCCGCCGACAGGATCGGCGAGCCCAGGCAACGCCGACAGGGCGCGACCCGACCACGATGGGTCGCCGGCTCCCAGCGCGGCACCCACCGCAACCAGGCCTCGACGGCCTGGTCGACCTGCGTCTCCAACGAGCGCTCCACACGTAGAGCGTACGGCGCGTGCACCGCTGCTGCCGAGATTTCGTCTCGACGGCGGGGCGTCATTCCTCGTCGTCGCGCTCCCACGGCCACTGCGGCTGCTGCGCGCGCGTGCGGCGCAGCGCGATGCCGCCCCAGGCGGCGATGGCCCCGGCGGCCAACAGCACCGCGCTCGCCCCGCCACGGACGAGATCGCCCGCAACGACCGTCGCGACGATCAGGTCACCGCTCGCGACCGCGACCGCGACCCAGAGGACGACCAGATGCGCGAGCGCCGTGGCCAGCGCGACGGCGGGCGCCGCGAGGAACGACGGATGCGATCGCCGCAGCGACCCCCAGAGCGACAGCGCGAACGCCACCACCGCCGCAAGCATCCCGACCGCTCCCGGCACCTGCCCCAGGCCAGGGACGGCGATGATGTCCCGGTCGGTGGCCACGCTCAGCGCGCCGAGGCCGAACACCGCCAGGGCGAAGAAGCTGATCGCGGCGAGAACCAGAGCCAGGATGGCCGAAACCCCCGGGGACGCGGGTCCACGGGGGTTCGGCGATGACATGTGCGTGATTACCTCGAGAGCGTCGGACCGGCCTCGAGCGTGCGCTCGTACTCACGCTGCGCCTCGGCGTTGAGCTCGGTCTTGCGCGCCCCGCTGCGGGCGACCCACGCGCCGAACCAGATGGTCAGCTCACGGCCGAAGACGAACGCCGCGATGGCGAGCGGGTGGAAGAGCTGGGCTCCGATGAGCTCGCTCCCCTCCCGAGCCGTGAGCAGCCAGAACGGCGCCTCGAAGAGAGCGCCGAGGATGTGTCCGCCGTAGGCGATGAGCCCGACGATGATGCCGAAGACCACCCAGAGACCCCAGCGTCCGCGGTTGATGAACGCTCCGAGAAGCCAGAAGCCGAGGAAGAACACCACGACGGGGACCCAGAAGCCCCAGGTCATCAGCGGAGCGAGAGCCGCTTCGCCGATGTTCTCGCCCGTGATGTCACCCGCGACGGCACGAAGGCCGAGCGTCGCACCCAGGTAGAGGATCGCGAAGGCGACGGTCGCGAGCAGACCGATCGCACCGGCGGTGCCGCGGTTTCCCCGCTCGCGGGGCGGCTCTGGAGCCTGGACGAAGATCGGCTGCTGCTGGACCGGCGCGATGACCGGTTCGGCGGCGGCAGGCTCGGACGGGACGATCCGGGTCTCGGTGTGGTCGGCCGACGAGTACGCGGCTCCGGCGAGAGCGGACTGCTCGTGCGCGACCGGCGGCGTGTAGGCGGGGGGTGCGTCGGCATCCGTGCTGAACGACTTCGTCGTGTCGGCATCCGTGTTCCGCGACGTCGTCGTGTCGTCTGCGTCGAGGTACTTCGGGTCGTTGAGCTCGGGCGTCGCGAAGGTGCCGGGGTGATCCTTCTCGGCGGCTTCGAACGCGGCGAGATCCGGGTCGACGGCGGGCTGGGCAGGTGTCGGAGCCGACGTGTCGTGCGCAGCGTCCGCGGGCGTGCCATGCACGCCTGCACCCGCTGCGGCGGCGGCGTCGAGTCCAGCGTTCGCGCTGTCGACGACGTCGTTGACGTCCTTCGGCCGCTCGGGCTGGGGAACCTCGGGGTCACTCATGGGGGTGCGCCTCTCATCGGATGTGTGCATTGCGAGATTACCGCCGCCCGACCGCACCCCGAGGGAGGCGTGCCGACGTGTCGTGCAGCCCGTGATCGCTAGGGAAGCGTCGAACGGAGGGTGTCGCCGACGAACGATGCGACGACCGGCACGATCGGCATCGAGAACCAGACGAGAGCGCCGATCACGCCCGCGCACAGCACTCCGGCGACCCAGCTGATCGCCACGTTCCGCCCGGCCACACGCGTCATGCCATCACGCTACGGCCGCCGTCGCACGACGGGTGATCGCAACGCCGCGAACGCGACGACCATGATGGCGGATCAGCCCTTCGTGGCGCCCGCGGTCAGTCCGCCGACGATGTACCGCTGCAGGAACAGGAACAGGATCATCACCGGGATGGCGGCCATCACCGCGCCGGCCGAGAAGGCCGACCAGTCCGCGTATCGAGGGTTGGCGACGAGCTTGGTGAGACCGACGACCAGGGTCTGCTGCTCGACATCGACGAGCATGACGCTCGCGATCACGTACTCGTTCACCGTGCCGATGAACGACAGCAGCGCGACGACCGCGAGGATCGGCGCGACCAGCGGCAGGATCATCGTGAAGAAGATGCGCGCGTGTCCGGCGCCGTCGATGCGCGCCGCTTCATCGAGCTCCATCGGCAGGGTGTTGAAGAACCCGTACATCAAATAGGTGTTCACCCCGAGCGCGCCGCCGAGGTAGACGAGGATCAACCCCGTGTGCGTGTTCAGTCCGATCGCGGGGAACCAGTCCCCCAGCGTCGACATCAGCAGGAAGATCGCGACCACGGCGAGGAGCTGCGGGAACATCTGCACGACGACGATCGTGACGAGGCCGATGCGGCGACCCGCGAAGCGCATGCGCGAGAAGGCGTATGCCGCGAGGGCGCCGATGAACACCGTCACGGCTCCCGTGACCACGGCAATGACGAGCGTGTTCAGGAACCACAGCCCGTAGGGGTTCTGCGGGTCGCTCAGGATGCGCACGTAGCTGTCGAAGCCGAACGCCGAGAACAGCTGGTTCGATCCGGTCAGTGTTCCTCTCGGATTGAGCGAGGCCGAGACGACGTACAGCAGCGGGAACAGCGCGAAGGCGCTGACGACGATGGCGACCACATGGCGCCATCCGGTGTCGGCGAACCATGCGCCGAAGCTGCGGCGACGCGGCGCGAGGTTCTGTTCGACGGCGACGGTGCGGGCGGTGGTGCCGATGTCCGTGGTGCTCATGTCAGTTCAGCTCCTCGAGGGCCTTGGTCTTGCGGAAGCTGATGATCGAGATCGTCGCGACCACGATGAAGATCAGGATCGTGAACGCGGAGGCGAGGCCGTAGTCGCGGGACTGCCCCGTGAAAGCCACCTTGTAGACCATCGAGATCAGGATGTCGGTGTGCCCGACCGGAATGCTGACATCGTCGAACCGCGGCCCGCCCTTGGTCAGCATGTAGATCAGGTTGAAGTTGTTGAAGTTGAACGCGAACGACGAGATCAGCAGCGGCGCCACCGTGACGAGCAGCAGCGGAAGCTTGATGCGCCGGAAGACCTGCCACGGGTTGGCGCCGTCCATCACCGCGGCCTCGTTGACGTCTTCGGGGATGCCCTGGAGGGCGCCCATGCAGACGAGGAACATGTAGGGGAAGCCGAGCCAGAGGTTCACCAGCAGCACCGAGACCTTCGCGAGGTTCGGATCGGTGAGCCAGGGGATGTCCGCTCCCCCGAAGATCACCTGGTTGATGAAGCCGAAGCTCTCGTTCATCATCCCGGCCCAGACGAGCGCGGAGAGGAACGCGGGGAATGCGTACGGGAGGATCAGGATGATCCGGTACCCGTTGCGGAATCGCATCCGTGTGTTGTTGAACACCAGCGCGAGGAGCAGGCCGAGGAAGAACGTCGTCGCCACGGAGAGCACCGCGAACACGAAGGTCCAGATCGTCACCGAGATGAGCGGGCCGCGGATCGAGTCGTCGGTGACCGCGCGCACGAAGTTGTCGAACCCGACAGTGGTCTGCCAGCCGGGGAGCAGCTCGGCGCCGTCCTCGGCGATGAACGACCCCTCCCCCGTGTCGGAGTACACCGCGCCGGTCGTGGTGTCGGTGATGGTGTCGGCATCCGCGTCGTACTCGAGCGTCGAGACGTACAGGTAGCCCTTCTGGCCGTCGGGCGCACGCAGGCTGCCGTCGTTGGGATCGTCGCTGAACGGCACCGAGAGCTTCTCCAGCTCTTCCGAGACCGTGAACACCTTCGCGAGGGGCAGCGTGGTCCAGCCGTCGACGGCCACAGCCTGGTCGCCGTCGAACTCGGCGTCGACCTCCTCCAGGGGCTGCTCGGCCGTGCCGAGCAGCGCGTCGCCGGAGTCGGGATCGGTCACCAGCAGGCCGTAGGTGCCGAACTGCTCGACGACCGTGACCGGGTACGTCGGGGAGTCCTCCACGCGCTCCTGGGCGGAGGCGAGGAGCGACGAGATCGCCTGGTCCTTCGTGCCGTTGTGGCCGGTGCCGTAGTTGGTGAAGCCGATGTACCCGGTGTACAGCAGCGTGAACACCTGGAAGATGATCAGGAAGATGATGCCGGGCGTGAGGTACTTCGCGGGGATGCGCTTGCGCGAGAAGTAGATGTAGTTGACGAGCACGGTGACGGCCACGACCAGGCCGAGCACCAGCCACTCCTGCTGCCCGAAGAGGACGAACGCCGCATACAGCGCGATGGCGTCGACGATCGCCAGCAGCAGGATCTTCAAGAGCATCCAGCCGATCGGCCCGGATGCGGCCTCGGCGATGCCGGCGGCCTGGCGCTGGCGCTTGGTGAGTGGAGCCGTGGGCTCGGCGGTGTCTGTCATCTCGTCCCCGTCGTCGAGCTGCCGGGGCGGACGAGGTCCGCCCCGGCAGGGATGGTGCTGGGTGTCTTACTTGATCGCTGCGGTGACGTCGTCGACGAGCTTCTGCCACGTCGACGCCGGGTCGGAGCCGTTGATGATCGCGGCCTCAGCCACGCCCCAGAACTCCCAGACCGATCCCATCGCGGGGATCGCGGGCATCGGGACGGCATCCGCACCGACGGCCTGGAAGCCGGCGATGATCGGGTCGGAGGCGGCGGAATCGGCGGCGGCCGTCAGCGCGGGGAGGATGTTGCCGGCCTCGAACAGCTCGAGCTGCACCTCTTCGGTGCCGATGTAGTTCACGAGGAAGTCGTTCGCGGCGACCTTGTTCTTCGACTCGGAGCTCACGAAGAAGCCCTTGACGCCGGCGAACGGCGACGCGGTCTCACCCGTGGGGCTGGGGATCGGGTCGATCGCGACGTTGATTCCGGCGTCGACTGCGGCGCCGACGTTCCACGGGCCGGTCAGCCAGAAGGACGCGGTGCCGTCGAGGAACTGCTGCTTGGCGATCTCGCCGTCGACGTCGGTGTTCAGCGTGCCTGCGGCGCCCTGAGCGGCGAGCCAGTCGGCGAAGGCCGTTCCGCCCTCGCTGCCGAGCTGCAGATCTGCGGAGTCGTAGCTGCCCGAGTCGTCGGTGCCGAAGACCGGAGCGCCGAACGCCGTCTGGAACGGGTACAGGTGGTACGGGTTGCCCTCGGTGCCCTGCTCGACGACGAACGCGCCCTTCGAGACCATGTCGTCGAAGCTCGTCGCGGCGGCGGGCACCATGTCGGCGTTGCGCAGCACGGCGATGTTCTCGACCGCGTAGGGAAGCATGTAGACGGTTCCGTCGTAGGTCGCCGCCTGAAGGGCGACGGGCAGGTAGTCGGCCGACGAGTCGCCGAGCTCGAGCGGGGCGACCACGCCGTTGGTCGAGAGCTCTCCGAGCCAGTCGTGCGCGCCCATGACCACATCGGGGCCCTTGCCGGTCGGCACCTGCTGGATGAAGTCGTCCTTCATGTCGTCGACGGACTTGCCGACGAGCTCGACCTTGACTCCGGTCTTCTCCTCGTAGGAGTCGGCGGCGCTCTGCAGCGCGTCGACGCGCTCGGCGTCGACCCAGACGGTCAGCGTGCCGCCGTTCTCACCCTCGGACGCGTCGCCGCCGTCGGTTGCGGTCGAGCAACCGGCCAGGGAAAGAGTCGAAACGATCGCGATGACGCCGGCGGCGACGATGCCCCTCTTGTTCACCTTCATTGGTGTGTGCCTCTCTGAGTACTGGTGGCCTGCAAGGACTGCAAGCGCTTACAGTATGCATCGAGAACGACGGGAATCGCAATGCAAAAGCCCTTCGATATCAAGCTGTAACCGCGGATTGGTGCGTGAGAGTCGATGGAAGCGCTTCCAAGCGAGCGTGAAAACGGCGGTGTCGATACACTTTGCGTATGGCTGACAGTTCCTTTGACATCGTCTCGAAAGTGGATCACCAGGAGGCCGAGAACGCCCTGAACCAGGCGCGCAAGGAGATCGAGCAGCGCTACGACTTCAAGGGCACGGGCGCCTCCATCGCCTGGAGCGGCGAGCAGATCCTGATCATCGCCGGCACCGAGGAGCGCGCGAAGGCCGTTCTCGACGTCTTCCAGTCGAAGCTCATCAAGCGCGGCATCTCGCTCAAGAGCCTCGAGTCGGGCGAACCCTTCGCCAGCGGCAAGGAGTTCCGCATCGTCTCGACCCTCAAGGACGGCATCTCCTCGGAGAACGCGAAGAAGATCAACAAGCTCATCCGCGACGAGGGTCCGAAGGGCGTGAAGAGCCAGATCCAGGGCGACGAGCTGCGCGTGCAGTCGAAGAGCCGCGACGACCTCCAGTCGGTGATCGCGCTGCTCAAGGGCGCGGATCTCGATCTCGACCTGCAGTTCATCAACTACCGCTGATCCCACAACGCAGGGGACGGATGCCGCCGCATCCGTCCCCTTTTCTGTGCCCTCGGATCCCATTCCGATATATGGGTCGGAGTGACCGAGACTGGATGCAGTCGCGTCCCGATGCGACAGACGATGCGGCGATGCATGACGCGCTGCCGAACCACGGTTCCGCGCTTCGCGGATCGCGGTTCCCGCCTTGTGGGGACTGGGCGCAGTTCAGCTCCGTGCACGCCATCGTCTGTGGTCGGCGAGTGTCCCAACACTCGCCGACCACAGAATCACCCGTACTCAATCCTGCGACGACGCGCCGACGACAAGCGCCTGCGTGATCGTCGGAAAACTCGTCTGTGGATTATTGGCATCGCGATCCACTTCGTGATGTAGTGGCCGTCCGGGCACATCATGGGGAGCCCGGATCTGGAAAGCAACTGGGGGCAGTCCATGAACACCAACAACTCGATGACGAGTATTCGAGAAAGCAAGCAGCTCTTGGCGGAGGAGGTGTTTCAGCACATCGGCGCGCAGATCGTCGACGGTGTGCTGGAGCCGGGGTATCGCATCCGCGATGTCGACGTCGCCGAAGAACTGCATGTGTCACGGACTCCGGTGCGAGAGGCGTTACAGCGTCTCGAGCGTCTCGGGCTCGTGACGATGTACCCGAGCAGATACACCGAGGTCACCGCCGTCACGGCAGAGACCGTCGAGCAGACGCTCGAGTTCGCGGGGTATCAGGCGGGGATGGCCGCGCGGATGGGCGTCGCACGGATGAGCCAGCAGGACCGCGAGAGTCTCGCCGCACTGGTCGAGGAGATGTACACGGCGCTCGATGACGACGTGCACATCTCCAACACGCGGTGGGCGGTGTTCTCGTTCCTCAGCGCGCGCAGTCGTAACGCGCAGCACCAGGTGCTGATCAACGACGCGAGCATGGCTCTCTTCCGCAATCTCCGCGGCTGGAGCGTGCCCGAGAACGACCGCGAGCGCATGCTCCAGGTCTACCGGGACTTCCACGACGCGGTGCTGCGCGGCGATGCCGACGAGGCCGAGCAGCAGGCACGTCTGATGCACTACGTCTGACCACTGGGTCGGACACTGCGCCTGATCACTGTCGGCGCGCGGCCGTCCAGCCTCTGACCCATCGGTCGAGGCGGCGATACGCTTCCTCTCTGGCCCCATGCCGCGAGAGGAAGACGTCGTGCAGGGCTCCGTCGATGCGCTCGACGGTGACAGACGGACCGAGCTTCAGCGACGCCCGCGCGATGTCGTCGACGACCAAGACCGAGTCTGCTCGGGTGAGGTCCTCCGACCATCGCGTGGGCGTCGCTGAGCGTGCGGACAGCAGCACGCACACGGGCGCGTCGATCGTCAGCCCCGCCGCGACCTTGGCGTGTCCGGTGAGGATCGCGTGGAACCACCCCGCGTGGACGGCCATCGTCTGCGCCGGACGCCAGAGGAG
This sequence comes from Microbacterium sp. NPDC079176, assembly GCF_040686675.1. Lineage (NCBI taxonomy): Bacteria > Bacillati > Actinomycetota > Actinomycetes > Micrococcales > Microbacteriaceae > Microbacterium > Microbacterium sp. NPDC079176. The sequence continues at coordinate 152,831 of NZ_JBFBLM010000003.1, read as the reverse complement.
GTTCACCTCGACCGGATCGTCGGGGTCGGCGACCTCCTGCTGCGCGCGGGTGTAGAAGCCGAGATCGACCTGCGGCGCGACCTCCCGAGGAGCCCACCTGGCCTGCAGCTCGGCGACCGGAGCGATGAGCGGGCGGGCGGAAGCGACCTGGAACTCGAGCCAGGGGCTGTTCAGGATCACGGCATCCGCCGCCTCGGGGTGCCGCGACGCCCACAGGCTCAGGGTGAGTCCGCCGGTCGAGTGGCCGAGCAGCACGAGCCGCCGGGGGGATGCCGCGGCTCCAGTCCCGTGCCCCATCGCGGACAGAGCCGCGGCGATGTCCTCGTCGTACGCGACGAGGTCGGTGATGTAGCCGGGAGTCTGCCCATCGCGCAGACTCCGGCCGTACTTGCGCAGGTCGAGCGCGAAGAAGCGCGCCCCGCGAGACGTCCAGAATCGAGCGAGCCGCTTCTGGAAGAAGTAATCCGACCAGCCGTGCACATAGAGCACGTCGACATCGTCCAGCGGGAGGCTCTGCCCGCGCAGCCGGTCCCACCAGGGCCGGTCCCGCGGCACCGCACGCACGAGCGTGGCGACGAGCGGTCCCTCATCGTCCTCGCCAAGCTCGAGCGTGAGCTGCTCGAACTCGTCGCCGAGGACGTCCGGTATCCACTCAGGCATGCCGCCAGGCTATCGAAACGGTGTCGACTACTGGGGAGCGGTGTGTCCGACCGTGAGGCTGCGCACGACCTGCTGCGCGAGCGGTGCCGGATCAGCGGCCCCGGCTCCGTTGTCGAAGGTCACCAGCCGGATCCAGTCCGGACCGACTCGCACGTCGACGATCTTCTCGCCGTTCGCACCCGTGCTCGCCGTGGCGGCATCGGCTCCCTCGAGTTCGACGGGTTCACCGTCGATCTTCTCGGACGCCCATGCCCCGGCGGGAAGTGTCGTGAGCATCAGATAGCTGGATCCTTCGTACTCACTCCCGGCCGACTTGAAATAGCAGATGCGCGATCCGTTGACGACCTCGTACACCTCCGCTGGGATGCCCCAGCCGCCGAAGTCCGAGAAGAGCGCGGCATCCGTCACTCCGAATTCGGCATTCACCTGCTCCGGTGTGATGAAGCGCTCGCACGGCGCACCGACGATGTCGCTCTCGACGTAGTCGACCTCGCGCAGGCTCGCAGCCGCTGAGGCGGCGATCCGACGCAGCGCCTCTTCGATCGGAGCGGTGTCATCCGCTCCCAGATCGGGGTCGACGACGGTGGCCGACAGCAGCACGTCTCCGTCGGGAAGCTCGAAGCCGCAGCGCCCGTCCTCGCAACTCGCCTGCTCACCCCAGAAGCCCTGACGCTCGGTCGCGCCGGCGATCACAGCCCGAGCATCCGGCACGATCGTGACTTCCCAGCTGCGCTCCGTGTCGCCCGCGGAGCACGCGATCCCCCCTGCGCGCTGGAACATGTACTGCCCGGGGCCTGGCAGCCAGCCCATCGCAGACACGAGCGACAGCGCCGGTGCGACCGGCGTCGACGGCTCCCCCACGAGTTCGGCCATGGTGGCGGCGACGTCGTCGCACGTCACATCGAACGCCGCCGCCGGTTCGACGATGGACGCCGGCGTCGGGGACGGTGTGCCGGTCGACGACGCCGTCGCAGACGGCGACCCTGATGGCTTCGGCTCGGCGGCCGGCTCGGCAGCGCACCCTGACACCAGCAGCAGAGCGGCTGTGCCGAGGACGATCAGGGATCGCAGTCGCATCCCTTCACCCTACGGATGCCGCCCCGCAGGCGCACCGGGTGCCGGCAACGATCCGGTGTCGGTCACTCTCCGCGGGAGACGCGCACCATCTCGTCACGCGGCACGACCTTGACGCGCGCGCGCTCGTGCGGCGCACCGAGAGCGACCTCGTGCTCGTCGAGCCGGTGCCAGCCTTCGAGGTCGGTCCACTTCACACCGCGCTCGAGCAGCAGGGCGGGGATCGCCTCTTCAGACGGGTCCTCCGGGTGCCACCACGAGCCCTGGTCGTTGATGATGTGCCGCACGGTCTCCATGGCATCCGACTTGGTGTGGCCGATCAGGCCCACCGGCCCGCGCTTGATCCACCCTGTCGCGTAGATGCCGGGCATCTGCTGGTTCGAGTCCTTGGCGAGCACCTGGCCCTCGCGGTTGGGGATGACGCCGTGCTTCTTGTCGAACGGAACGCCCGGAAGCGGCGAGCCGAAGTAGCCGATGGCGCGGTAGAGCGCCTGCAGCGGAACCTCGCGCATCTCGCCCGTGCCCACGGCTCCGCCCTGTCCGTCGGGCTTCGTGCGCTCGTAGACGAGGGCCGCGACGCGACCGGCGTCGTCCTTGCGGACCTCGACCGGCCGGGCCCAGAAGTGCAGGTGCAGACGACGCGATGCCGTGCCTCCCGCATTGTTGACCGAGTCGCGCTTGCGCCACGACTGCAGGATGCGGTCGATCACCATGACCTGCTTGTTGCTGGCCACCGCGTCTTTCGACGCCTCGTCGTAGTCGAAGTCCTCGTCGTAGACGACCATGTCGACGTCACGCAGCTCGCCGAGCTCACGCAGCTCGAGCGGGGTGAACTTGACCTGAGCGGGTCCGCGGCGTCCGAACACGTGCACATCGGTGACGGCGCTCGCCTGGAGACCCTCGTAGACGTTCTCCGGCACCTCGGTGACGAGCAGGTCTTCGGCGTGCTTCGCCAGCATGCGGGCGACGTCGAGAGCGACGTTGCCATTGCCCAGCACACCGACGGATGCGGCGTCGAGCGGCCACTCGCGCGGCACATCGGGGTGGCCGTCGAACCAGCTCACGTAGTCTGCTGCCCCGTAGGCGCCGACCGCGTCGATACCGGGGATGTCGAGCGTCGTGTCACGGATCGCGCCGGTGGCGAAGATGACCGCGTTGTAGTGCTTCTTCAGGTCGTCGAGGGTGATGTCCTCGCCGAACCGCACGTTGCCGAACAGCCGGATGTCACCGCGGTCGAGCACATCGCGCAGCGCGTTGACGATGCCCTTGATGCGCGGGTGGTCGGGTGCGACGCCGTAGCGGACCAGGCCGTAGGGGGCGGGGAGCTGCTCGAAGAGATCGATGGAGACGTCGAACTTGCGCTCGGCCTTCAGCAGGATGTCTGCTGCGTAGATGCCGGCGGGGCCCGCTCCGACGATGGCCAGTCTGAGCTTGGTCATAAGGGGTCCTTTCGTATGCCGTCACGCCCGGCGCACGCGGCCGAGGGCCGCGACGCGATCAGCTGGAGCGTTCGACGAGGGTCTCTGCGAAACGAGTGAGCGCTTCGCGCACGGTGCCACGCGGGAGCGGGGCGAGCGCGTCGATCGCATCCTGAGTCCAGGAGTGCGCGAGCGCGAGGGTCTTCTGCGTTCCGACGTGGTCGCGGAGCTCGGTCAGCGGTCCGTCGAGGATCGCGGGGTCGGCCCCTTCGGCGATGCGCGCCACCCCGTCGTCGATGCGAGCGGCGAGATCGATCGAGGCGTCATCGGCCTCGGCCTTCAGCAGCAGGTACGGCATCGTCGGAACCCCGGCCCGCAGGTCGGTGCCCGGCACCTTGCCGGTGTCCTCGGGCTTCGCCGACAGGTCGATCACGTCGTCGAGCAGCTGGAAGGCGACGCCGATCTTCTCGCCATACACGCGCAGCGGCTCTTCGTACTCCGACGGTGCGTTGGAGAAGATCACGCCGCCCTGCGTCGCCGCGGCGATGAGAGAGCCGGTCTTGTCGGCCAGCACCTGGAGGTAGAACTCGATGGGATCATCGTCGGGCTGAGCGCCGATCGTCTCGTGCATCTGTCCGAGGACGAGGCGCTCGAAGGTGTCGGCCTGCAGCCGGATGGCCCGCTCGCCCAGGCGCGACATCAGCTGGCTCGCACGGGAGAAGAGGATGTCACCGGTCAGGATCGCGATGTTGTTGCCCCACACGGTCTGCGCCGCGGGCACTCCACGACGGCGATCCGCACCGTCCATGACGTCGTCGTGATACAGCGAGCCGAGATGGGTGATCTCGAGCGCCTTCGCGACATCGATCACCTGATCGGTGTTGCCGTCGCCGAGCTGGGCCGCGAGCAGCGTCAGCACGGGGCGGATGCGCTTGCCCCCCGCCTCGTACAGATAGCGGCTGGCGGCATCGGCGAGCGGATCGGCCACACGCACGTCGTCGGCAAGACCGGTCTCGACGAGCTCGAGCCCGTCTTCGATCGCCTGCGCGATGCGTCGACCGGCGGTGCCGATGAAGACACGGTCGCTGAAACCGAGACGGCTCGCCAGTCGCGAACCCGGGGCTACGCGGCTCGAAGTCACGGTCTCAGCCTACCGTCGTCAGCTGGGCGGGTACGCGCGTCGCATTCACGCGGGCTTGAACGCCCGGTGCAGCGCGACGATACCGAACGAGAGGTTGCGGTATTCGACCTCGGTCCACCCGGCCTCGCGGATCCACGCGGCGAGCTTCTTCTGGTCGGGCCAGTCACGGATCGACTCGTTCAGGTAGTCGTAGGCGTCGCCGTTGGTGCCGGCGACGCGAGCCACCCGAGGAAGCACCTGCGAGTTGTAGAAGCGGTACGCGGCGCGGAAGACCGAGCCCGGCGGGGTCGAGAACTCGTTGATCACCAGACGACCGCCCGGCTTCGTGACGCGCAGCAGCTCACGCAGCGCCTTCTTCGGGTCGTTGACGTTGCGCAGCGCGTACGACATGGTGACGGCGTCGAACTCGCCGTCGTCGAACGGCAGATCGGTGGCATCCGCCTGCACGAACGAGAGATTGCGGATGCTGCCGTGGCGGCGCTGCCCCTCGGCGAGCATGCCCGGCGAGAAGTCGGCGGCGACGACCTGCGCACCGCTGCGGGCGAGGGATGCCGACGAGGACGCGGTGCCCGCACCGAGGTCGAGGATCTTCTCCCCCGGCTTCGGGGCGACGGCCCTCGTCGTGGCCGCGCGCCAGAGCGCGTCGTTGCCGACCGTCATCGCCGTATTCGTCCGGTCGTAGCCCGCGGCGACCTGGTCGAACATGCCGCTGACGCGGGCGGGGTCCTTGCCGAGATCGGCGCGGTTGGCTTCGTTCGAGGTCACACGCCCAGTCTAGGCGCGAGGTGCAGCGCGTCGAGGCGGTCGAGCCAGAGATCCGGCGTGGCATCGTCGAAAGGGGCGAGGCGATCTCGCACCCGCCGCTCGAGATCGAGGGCCAGAGCCTCGAGTCCGGCCATGATCTCGGCGGGGTATCCGTAGCTCACGCTGTGCTCGGCCCACTCGTCGCGGTCGTCGACCCATGTGCCGCGCGGACCCTCGACCCGCACGACGTCGAGGTCCATGTCGATGCCGACGGCGAGGAGCGGGTCGTCCGACCAGCGCACCTCCCATCCGATGTCGATGTAGATCCGCATGCCCTTCGGGTGGTCACGGTTCACGGTCAGGGCGAAGTCGGACCGCCTCGGCACGAGCGTGACATTGGGGGCCTCGGCGATGTAGCCCGCGCCCGGTCGAGCGCTCGACCAGCCGACGGGCTGGCCGAGCCAGTCGCCCCACTCGTCGGCGCCGAGGTACACGCACTCATGACGCCAGTGCGGAGACCCGTCCCACTTGCGCCACTGGAAGATCATCTCGGTGCCGGGTGCGGGGCGGACGTCGCTCATGCACTCAGCGTAGGCGTGGCCTGTCACATCCCGGTCGACGGGTGACGAACTAGGCTGGAGGGGTGAGCAGCAGGCTGGTCGTGGAGACCCGTGAGATCGATCCGGTCGAGGATCTCCTGGCCTACGCCGACCCGTCGCGGCCTCTCGCCTGGCTGCGCCGCGGCGACGGCATCGTCGCCGTCGGCGACGCCATCGTCGAGACGGTCCGCATCCCCGCCGGCGCAGCGGCCCTGCGATCCGCTGCGATCGCTCGGGCATGGCGAGAGCTCGCGCAGGATGCCGAGATCGACGACGAGCTCGGGCTCCCCGGCTCCGGGCTGGTCGCCTTCGGTGCGCTGACCTTCGACGAGGACTCCGCCGCCGACAGCATCCTCGTCGTGCCGGCGCTCGTGATCGGTCGACACCACGGGCGCACCTGGATCACCCGCATGCGCTCGGCGTCGGCACCCGCGCCCGCGCCGCGGCCCACTGCAACCGAGCCGCGGCCAGAAGCGGCGACGATCGCCTACGGCCCGCACTGGGCCGGCACCGTCGGCCCCGGTGCCCAGAGCCCGCAGGGCTATCAGGACTCGGTGCGCCAGGCACTCGAACGCATCGCCGCCGGCGAGCTCAGCAAGGTCGTGCTCGCACGCGACCTCACCGGCAGCATCCCGGCCGGTTCCGACCTGCGTCGACTCGTGCGCGCGCTGTCGACCGGATACCCCGACACGTGGGCGTTCGCTGTCGACGGGCTGATCGGCGCGAGTCCCGAGACCCTCGTCACCGTGCAGCAGCGCACCGTCACCGCCCGCGTGCTCGCCGGAACGATCGGTCGCGGAGCCGACGCGGATGCCGACACCGTCGCATCCAGCCACCTGGCCTCCAGCACCAAGGACCTCGACGAGCACGAGTACGCGGTGCAGAGCGTGCTGGCCTCGCTGCGTCCGCACACCCGCGCACTGGCGGCGAGCGAGCAGCCGTTCCTGCTCAAGCTGCCGAACCTCTTCCACCTGGCGACCGACGTCGAGGGCGAGCTGGCCGATGGCGGCTCGTCACTCGACCTGGTCGGGGCCCTGCATCCGACCGCCGCCGTGGCCGGCACCCCGACGTCTGCGGCGATCGCGGCGATCCGCGAGCTCGAGCCGTTCGACCGTGGACGGTACGCCGGTCCGGTGGGATGGGTCGACGCGGCCGGCAACGGCGAGTGGGCGATCGCGCTGCGCTGCGCGCAGTTCACCCCCGCCGAGACCGACATCGCCGTCACCGCCTACGCGGGCGCAGGCATCGTCGCGGGCTCCGACCCCGAGTCCGAGCTGCTCGAGACCCGGGTCAAGTTCCGTCCGCTGGTCGACGCGCTCGCCTGACCCGCGCCCGGACCGGCCGCGGTCAGCTCGCCGCGAGCCGCTCCTTCTCCGCGTCGACATCGAAGTCGGCCGCCGGCCACTGCGGATCGATCCGCTGCAGCGCGTCGAGCAGCAGCTCCTGCACGGCGAGGCGGGCGAACCACTTGTGGTTCGCCGGGATCACATGCCACGGAGCCGCCTCGGTCGAGGTGCGCTCGAACATGATCTGATACGCCGCCATGTAGTCGTCCCACAGCAGTCGCTCGTCGACATCGCCCGGGTTGTACTTCCAGTGCTTGTCGGGTCGCTCGAGCCGCTCCATCAGTCTCGACTTCTGCTCGTCCGGCGAGATGTGCAGCATGACCTTGACGATGCGCGTGCCCGATGCGGCAACCGCGGCCTCGAACTCGTTGATCGCGTCGTACCGGCGCTCGATCTCGTCCGCCGGGGCCAGCGAACGCACCCGACCGATCAGCACGTCCTCGTAGTGCGAGCGGTCGAAGACGCCGATGAACCCGGGCTCCGGGAGGCGCCTGGACACACGCCACAGGAAGTCGTGCTCGAGCTCTTCGTCGGTCGGCGCCTTGAACGCCGTGAGCGCGACGCCCTGCGGATCGACCCCGCCGACCACGTGGCGCACGATGCCTCCCTTGCCCGCGGAGTCCATCGCCTGCAGGATCAGCAGCACCGAGTCCTTCGCCACGCCGACGCGGCTCTCGGCGAAGAGCCGCTCCTGCAGCTGATTGAGCTCGTCGAGGCCCGCCTCGAGATCGCGCTTGCCGTCGGCTTTCGCGCCGCTGTAGCCGGGTGTGCTCTGCGGATCGAGGTCGGAGAGGCGGAATCCGTTGCCGACCTGGAGGGCCTTGGCCCACTCATGCGCTGTCATGCGTTCATCCTGCCACTGCGCATCCGCAGCGGAGGCGAAGATCCTCAGCGGGACAGCGGGACCTCGATCAGCTGACGGCCACCGGCCGGGGTGGTGAGGGCCTGGTCGAGTGCCGTGCGGGTCGTCACGCGCTGGTATTCCCATCCGTAGGCGAGTGCCAGCTGTTCGAGCCGCACGGCATGGGGCGTGTAGAACGCGCGATCGAGATCGGCCCGATCCGCCGTGCCCGCGACCTCGAGGCCGTCGAAGATCGTGCCGCCGCCGTCGTTGCCCACGATGACCTGGATGCGAGGCTCGTGCTCGTCGGGCGGGAGCAGCAGGGCGCCGACATCGTGCAGGAAAGTCAGATCGCCGAGCAGCACGCGGGTGACCCCGGGCGCTCCCCCGGCCTGACTGGCGAGCGCGATGCCCGTGGCGGTGGCGATCGTGCCGTCGATCCCCGCGAGCCCGCGGTTGGCGTGCACCGGGACCTTCTTGCCACCGAGCACCGCATCGGCCACCCGCACGAGCCGCGACGAGCCGAAGACGAGTCGATCGTGCGGCCAGGTCGCCCGCCAGACGGCGTCGGCGAGCAGCTCACGGTCGAGCGGCCGGCGCACCGCCGCCAGCTCGGCCTTCACCGCGTCGCGCCGCGCCGACGGATCGGTCGACGTGAGACCGTCCTGGTCGGGCGCCCGCTCGCTGAGATCGACGGCGTGAGCCGCGGATGCCGTGAGCCACGCACCGAGCCACTCGCGGTCGGCGACGCCGGGTGCGACCGACACGGACGCCGCGGCCGTCGTGCGGCCGTTGAGATCGAGAGCCTCGCCGCCACGTCGGACGGCGATCACGTCGACATCCGGCCGCGACAGCAGGCGAGCTACCTCACGGCTGAGGGTCGGGTGCCCGAGCACGACGGCGCGCTCGATGCGACCGCCCAGCTCGTCGTCGCCCAACAGCGCGCGATAGCCGTGCACGACCTGGCGGCCGAAGCGCGCACCGCTGACGATCTCGGCGATCAACGGCCAGGATCCGGCGTGCGCGATCTCTTCGGCATCCGGTCCCGCGTCGGCGCCGGCGATGACGACCGTGCGCGGCCCCCGCTCGAGCAGGAGCGGTTCTGCCGCCACCGGTCTGGGCACGTCGCCCGGCACGATGTCGACGGTCGGCACGTCGCCCGACAGCGGCTCGCGCGACGGCAGGTTCAGGTGCACGGGGCCGGCGACACCGGCCAGACCGTGGGTGGCATCCGCGCCCATCGCCGCGGCGACGGCGCGCATCGCGAGACCCGCCCAGTCACCGTCGCCCGGCACGGGGGCATCGATCTGCTCGCGCACCCAGGAGGCGAACATGCCCGGCTGGATGGTGGCCTGATTGGCTCCCACTCCGCGCAGCTCGGGCGGCCGATCGGCCGTCAGCAGCAGCAGCGGCACCCCCGAGTGGAAGGCCTCCATTGCTGCGGGAAGGAGGTTGGCGGCAGCGGTCCCCGAAGTGCAGAGCACCGCCGCGGGCACACCCGTCTCACGCGAGAGACCGAGCGCGGTGAATCCTGCGACTCTCTCGTCGATGCGCACGTGCAGACGCAGCTGCCCCTGATTCGCGGTATGCACCGCGGCGAGCGCGAGCGCCTGAGATCGAGACCCCGGCGAGAGCACGAGATCGCGCACGCCGTGGCCGATCAGGTCGGCGATCAGGGATGCCGCAGCATCCGTCGCGGGCGATGACGTCACGGACGCGCGTCCGGCGCTGTACCGTCCGGTGCGGCTCCGTCGTCGGTCTCGTCCTCGAGACGAGCGAGCTCCTCCTCGAGACGGCGGATGCGCGCATCCTGCTCGCTCTTGCTGATGCTGCGGAGGAACTGGGGGTCGTCGTCGGGCGCGATGATCGTGATCGCTCCGCCGTTGTCGTTCGCGCGGCGTCGGCCGATCGTGAACCAGAGGATGCCCCCGATGACCGGGATGAGGATGACGATGGCGATCCAGGCGGCCTTGGGCACACCCCGGTGTCGCGTCGGCGGCTGCACTGCGCAGTCGACGATGCTGTACACCCAGAATATGGCGGCCAGGAAGCCGCCAACGATCAACAGTCTCGCCACCCCTCCAGTGTAGGCGGCTCTGTGACGCGTGGATCTGCCTGGGCGCTCAGCGCGGGCGCCGATGCCCGATTGTTAGACTGCGCGGACCATGCCTGCCCCGTCGATGCCGCTGCGTCACCAGGGCGTCGAGCGGATGCTGATCCTCCGAGTCGGTCTCGCCCCTCGGCCTCGCCCTGCTGCTCGTCATCGGCGCGTGGTCGGCGTCGCACGGCAAGGCGGATGCGCACACGACGCTGTGCCTCGCTCCGGGCGCGAGCGTCGCGTCGGTCGCGGCGCACCACGAAGAGACGAGCGTGGTCGAGTCCGCTCCGTCGGACGACGCCGGGATCGTCATGGTCGCGGCGCTCTGCTGCGTCCTCCTCGTGCTGCTCTCGTTGCGCTCCGTCAGAGGCGCGCCGCTGAGCCCTCGCGCTGCGGTGGTGCGTGCATCGGCTCCGAGCCGCGCCGGTCCTCGTCTGCACGTCCCCGCACTCACCCTCGCTCAGCTCTCGGTCTCCCGCACCTGAATCAGGCACGCCGCTCGTCGGAGACCCCGGCCGCGCTCGTCGCGGCTCACTCACCCTGCCTGATCCGAACCGTTGGAGAACCCATGAAGACCCCTGCCAAGGTGGCCCTGATCACCGTCGCCGCCGCGATCGTCCTCGCGATCGTCGGCGTCGCCTACGCCCTGTCGCAGCGCCCCGCAGAACCCCTGCCGCCCGAGGGCGAGAAGCGGCAGACCGTGCGCACCGACTCGCACGTCCTCGACGACGGAGGACCGGACGCCGTCACCGTCGTCGAGTTCCTCGACTTCGAATGCGAGGCCTGCGGAGCGTTCTATCCGATCGTCGAAGACCTGAGCGAGAAGTATTCGGGCGAGATCACCTACGTCGTGCGGTACTTCCCTCTGCCCGGTCACATCAACTCGACGCAGGCCGCTCTCGCCGCCGAAGCCGCGGCACAGCAGGACCGCTTCGAGGACATGTACCACCGCCTCTTCGAGACGCAGGACCAGTGGGGCGAGAAGTCCGAGGAGACGCCCGAGGTGTTCCGGGGAATCGCGGCCGAGCTCGGACTCGACATGGCCGCCTACGATGCGGCGATCACCGACCCGGCGACGCTCGATCGCGTGCAGGCCGACAGGAGCGACGGCGAGCGGCTCGGAGTGCGCAGCACCCCCAGCTTCTTCATCGACGGCGAGCCCGTGGTGCTGGAGGCGTGGGGGGACCTCGAAGCGGCTCTGGAGAAGGCCGTGGAGCAGTAGCCCGCAGAGCCGTCGTCAGAGGAGTCCTCGGGCGAGGAGCGCCTCCTGGTACGCGCCCGCCTTCGCGCTGACGACCTGACGGCAGGCGATCAGCGTCTCGATCTGCGCGTCGAGAGAGCGCTCGTGCGCGCGCAGCAGGGCGAGACGCTCGGCCTCGTTGCCGCTGCCGGCGCGCACCAGGGCGGCGTACTCACGCAGCAGGGCGATGGGGGCGCCGGATTCGCGCAGTCGCGCCAGCAGCGCGAGCCACGCGAGCGAGTCGTGCGCGTAGACCCTCCGACCGCCGGGGGTGCGCGGCACGTCGCGAGGGAAGAGCCCTTCTGCCTCGTACCAGCGCAGCGTGTGCACGCTCACGCCGGCCAGACGGGCGAGCTCGCCGATGCTGAACGTGCGCGTCGTGTCGATCACATCCTCCACGAGGACTCCTCCTTGACTTCGAGTGCACTCTAGATCGTACGGTCGGAGCATGACAGATGCACTCCCCCCTCTCGACATGATCGCCCGTCAGCAGCCCCTCGCCTCGGAGTTCGGCTACCGCTCCACTGCGGCCGAGGTGATCGCCGGGGTCGACCTCTCGGGCAAGACCGCGATCGTCTCGGGCGGATACTCGGGACTCGGACTCGAGACGGTGCGTGCGCTCGCGAATGCCGGAGTGCGCGTGATCGTGCCTGCGCGTCGCCTCGACGCCGCCGAGGAGGCGCTCGCAGGGATCGACGCGGTCGACGTCCGCAGCGCCGACCTCGGCGACCTCGACTCGGTGGCAGCGTTCACCGAGACCGTCCGTCGCGACGGACGCCCGATCGATCTCGTGCTCGATGTCGCCGGCATCATGGCCACCCCGTTCGGTCACACCGCGCAGGGCTTCGAGTCGCAGTTCGGCACCAACCACCTCGGCCACTTCGCCCTGGTCAACGGAGTGGCCGACCTGCTGCCGGAGGGCGCTCGCGTCGTCTCCTACTCCTCGGGAGGGCACTTCCGCTCCCCTGTGCGATTCGAGGACATCGACTTCGAGACGACGCCCTACGACCCGTGGGTCGCCTACGGGCAGTCGAAGACGGCGAACGCGCTGTTCGCCATCGGGCTGGCCCGTCGTGGCGCGGCCCGCGGCATCCTCGCCTTCTCGGTGCACCCGGGCGGGATCATGACCGACCTGCAGCGGCACGTGCCCCGTGAGGAGCTGATCTCACGCGGCTGGATCGACGAGGACGGCACGCCGAACCCGCGCTTCAAGACTCCGGCAGAGGGAGCGTCGACGGGTCTCTGGGCCGCGACGGCTCCCGAGCTGGCCGATCGCAGCGGCGCGTACTGCGAGGACTGCTCGATCAAGGGCATCGTCCCGCCCGAGCACACGGACATGACGACCGGCGGCGTGAAGCACTGGGCGATCGATTCCGAGGCCGCCGAGCGGCTGTGGGCGCTCTCGGTCATCGCGACGGGAGTCGACGGCTTCGCCTGAGCGGCGGCCCGCGTCGGGCTGCTGCCGTCAGTCGGCGGCGAGACGGAGGATGCGGTCGTCGCCGGGCGAGGGGCTTCCGCGTCCGTCGGTATTGTTCGTGAGCACCCAGAGCATGCCGTCCGGTCCGGCGACGACGTCGCGCAAACGCGGAATCGACGCCGAGCGACAGCGTCGATCTGGTGCGCGCCGATGAACCCATTACGGAGAGTCGGATGCAGGAGCACAATACCGATATGAACGAGGGCGCTTCCGTGGAGCAGCCCGTGCCTGCGGAGGGGCCGGCAGGGCCGCACGACGATGTCGCGCCGCCACGGACGAGCGGGGAGTCGGATGCGGTGCTGGGCCGCCGTGCGCAGCTTCTCGCCACCGAGCACTGGGGGCTTCTCGCCGCCCGCAGCACCGCGCAGAGCGAGGTGCTGTCGCGCATCACGATCTTCCTGACCCTCGTCTCCGCCGGACTCGTGACCATCGGACTGCTGGGGCAGGCGTCGGACTTCGGCGGGTGGTTCGGCGGCGCGTCACTCGCGATCCTCGCGTTCCTCGCGGTCATCGGCTTCATGACCCAGGTGCGCGTGATGAACGTGTCGGAGGAGGACATGATGTACGTCGTCGCGATGAACCGCATCCGCGGCGCGTACGTCGACCTGGATCCGGAGGTCGCCGATGTCTTCCTCGCCTCGCCGCACGACGATGAACCGGGGATGAAGCGCACGTACTCGTTCCTCCGTCCCCGTCGCCTGAGCATCCTGCTCGGCAGCTCGGTCATGCTGCTGATCGTCGTGAACGCCTGCGTCGTGGGGATGCTGGTCGGCTCGGCCGTGATCGCGGGTGGCGGCGCTTTCGCCGGGGCGATCGCGCTCGGCATCGTCGCCGGACTGGTGCTCGCCGCCGGCTTCATGACGTTCGGCGGCGTCGGCTACCGCTGGGCATGGAGCCATCACGCGCCACGACGTTCCACTCCGGAAGGCGACGGTCGGTCGCTACGCTGAGCGCATGACCGAGGCGCGAACCCCCACATCGCATCCCGTCGCCGCCGTACTGCGGCGCATTCCTGCCACCCTCGCGATGGTGGCTGTGATCGTCGCCGTCGGCGTGATCTGGCAGGGCCTGTGGACCCCGTTCGAGAAGACCGACCTGTTCGGCACCGTCGCATACGGCCTGCCCAACCTCGCGCAGGGGATGTGGTGGACGCCGCTCACCGGCACGTTCTTCGTCAACGAGCCGTGGGTGTACCTGTTCACGATCTCGGGATTCTGGGGCATGGCGTATCTCGAATACCGACGTGGCACCAGGGTCGCCCTCGCGTACTACTGGGTCGGACAGCTCTTCGCGATCCTCGCCACCGCGCTCGTGCTGTTCGTCGCCTCGCAACTGCCCTGGGCCTGGGCTCAGGAGCAGGCCCAGGCGCTCGATGTCGGCGCCTCCGGCGGCACCATGGCGTGCATCGCCGCCGCGATCGGGCTCTTCCGCCCGCCATGGCGAGTGCGCGGCTGGCTCGTGCTGCTCGGTTTCGTGTTCATCGCGATGCTGTTCTGGGGTGCGGTCGCCGATCTCGAGCACTTGCTCGCGGTGCTGCTCATCCTCGTCGTCGACCGCACCCTGCGTGTGCAGCGGACCACGGTGCGAGAGCAGCGTCTGATCGCCGTGATCTCGCTCATGGTGCTCGGAGCGGTCGAGATCATCACGACTCTCGTCGCCACCGACGGCCCGTTCGGCCCGACCGAGCCCGCGTCGGGAGGGTTCATCGACCTCGCGCTCGACCTCGTCGTCATCGTGGTGCTCGTGAACGGACTCCTGCGCGGTCGTCGCTGGGCGTGGGTTCTCGTGATGCTGCTCGGTCTCTTCAACATCCTGGTCGCAGCGCTGGTCCTCATCCTCATCACGGTGTTCTCGCAGGCGCAGATCGATCTGCGGTGGGACGGCGAGACGGAGCTCGCGCTCGCCAACGGCTTCCTCTGGGTGATCCTGCTCGTCTACCTGATCGCCGTGCGCCGCGCGTTCCGGGCGAAGCGCAAGTCTCTCCTCGGCATCCAGCCCGCCCCCACGGTCGACGACGTGAAGACCGAGCTGCGCGCGCACGGCGGGGGCACCCTGTCGTGGATGACGACCTGGGAGGGCAACAGCTACGCCCGCAGCGATGCCGGGATCGTCGCCTACCAGCGACGGGCCGGTGTGGCGCTCGCGCTCGCGGATCCGATCGGGCCGCCCGCATCCCGCGCAGTCGCCGTCACGGAGTTCATCCGCACGGCGGAGCTGGCAGGCCTCGTCCCGTGCTTCTTCAGTGCAGACGACGCCACCCGGGCCGCTGTGCCCGCCGGCTGGCGCAGCTTGGTCGTCGCCGACGACACCATCGTCGACCTGCCGGATCTGGAGTTCACCGGCAAGCGCTGGAACTCGGTGCGCAGCTCTCTCAACCGGGCGGGGCGCGAGGAGATGACCTTCCGGATGACGCGCCTGGCGGACGAATCGTGGGGCGTACGGCAGCAGCTGCGTGCGATCTCCGAGGCATGGGTCGGTGACAAGGACCTGCCTGAGATGCGGTTCACTCTCGGCACGCTGGATGAGGCGGAGGACCGCGAGGTGCGACTCGCTCTCGCGATCGCCCCGAACGGTGACGTCGACGGCTTCCTCTCGTGGCTGCCGGTCTATGGCGAAGGCGGCGTCGTGCGCGGCTGGACGCTCGACCTGATGCGCCGCCGCGACGGCGGCTTCGCACCCGTCATGGAGTACCTGATCGGTTCGTCCGCGAAGCAGTTCTCCGAGGAGGGTGCCGAGATCATGTCGCTCTCGGGTGCTCCGCTCGCGCACGACTATCCGCCGGACGCGGGCATCATCGCCGTCCTCAGCGAACGCCTCGCCGAAGCGCTCGAGCCCGTGTACGGCTTCGGCTCGCTGCACCGCTTCAAGCAGAAGTTCCACCCGCGGTACGAGACCATGTATCTGCTCTTCCGCGACGAGAGCGATCTCGCGGCGATCGGCACAGCGCTCACCCGCGCGTTCCTGCCGGATGCGACGCTGAGGCAGTTCGCGGGAGCGGGGCTGGAGCTGGTGCGCGGCAGCAAGGACTGAGGCCTCACCTTCCTGAGGCGATGATTCCGCGCTCGCCGAGAGCGGCAGCGCCAGGATGAAGCCATGACCGACACCTCCGTTCCCGTCACGTTCGCGAACTTCGCCGAGATCGAGACCGCCCGCATGTTCGCCGCGATCGCGGCGTCGGCCGACGGTTCCAACCGGTGGAACCACTATCGAGTGCCGACGCCGATCGACCAGCAGACCGTCATCAGGATGAATCGCGACACCCTCTACAGCGCTGCGATCATCGACATCTCCGAAGGGGCGACGATCACCGTGCCGGATGCCGGCGACCGGTACGTCTCGGTGATGCTGGTGAACGAGGGCCACTACATCGACCGGGTGCTGCACGACCCCGGCGTCCACTCGCTCTCGGCCGAAGACCTCGGTTCCGATTTCGTGCTCGCGGCCACTCGCATCCTGGTGGATTCCGAGGATCCTGATGATGTCTCGATCGTGAACGCCCTGCAGGACGAACTCGCTGTGAGCTCGACCGGCGCGCGGGAGTTCGCTGCGCCGACCTACGACGAATCGAGCTTCGCCGAGACCCGCCAGGCGCTCCTCACCCTCGCGAAGGGCCTCGGCGGTCTGGAGCGCTGCTTCGGTCGAGCCGAGGACGTCGACCCCGTGCGGCACCTTCTGGGGACCGCAGCCGCCTGGGGCGGTCTGCCCGAGAACGAGGCCTTCTACCTCAACGTCGATCCCCGGCTCCCGGTCGGCGAGTACACGCTGCGGGTCGGCGACGTGCCGGTGGACGGCTTCTGGTCCGTCTCGCTGTACGACGCGGAAGGCTATTTCGCTCCGAACGACGCCGGTGCATACAGCGTCAACAGCGTGACGGGCGTGCGGGATCCGGACGGGTCGATCACCGTGCGCTTCGGCGGCGACCCCGCACTGCCCAACGTGCTTCCCCTCACTCAAGGGTGGAACTACCTGGTGCGTCTCTACCGACCTCGACCAGAAGTGCTGGACGGCACGTGGTCGTTCCCCGCACTCACGGCGAGCTGATCCCGCGCCCGAGGGGTGGCGCTACGGGGTCGAGCGGAGCGGCACCGAGACGTCGCCGCCCGCTTCCTCCGTCAGTCGCTCCCCCATCTGCACGAACGTCGGCTCTGCGATGAACCCCCCGGCGAAGAGGGCCTGACCCTGTCTGAAGGTCTGGGACCTGCGGATCGCCTCCTCCGGCGCGAAGCCGAACACCTCGGCCAGCTCCGCCAGGTCGCGCGGCGCGTTGACGCGCATCAGACCGAGGTTGTCGCACTGCGAGAGCACGTTCGGATGGATCTTCGTCGGCCGCTGTGTCGACAGGAACAGCCACAGCCCGAACTTGCGCCCCTCGGCGGCGATCTGCACGAGTTGCTCGGTGAGCGCCCGCTCGACCTCGGTGCGCGGGTCGGGAGGGCACAGATTGTGCGCCTCGTCGATCACGATGAGCAGGGGCTTTCGCTCCTCGCGACGAGCCCACAGGTGCTCGAGCACCGCGAGGGCTGCGACCTTCGGTTCGGCGGGGTGGTCGAATCCGCCGAGGTCGAGCACCGTCACCCGCGGCCGCTGCTCGATCACGTCGACGACCGACGGCTCGCCGCGGGACCAGAGCTCCCACTCCAGCACCTGCAGGTTCTCCATGCGGTCGGCGAGTCGGTTGCGGGCGTCGTGCCCGCCGTCGCGCAGGTGGGGCACGATGCGATCCGAGCCGAGCAGCCTCGCGTTCTGATCGAGATGGAGGAGGACGTTGTACTCCTCGGCATCCTGGATCGGACTCATCCGCAGCACGGCTGCCTTGGATGCCGGCGACAGATCGATGTAGCGCACGCGCAACGGCTCGCCCTCGACGCGCCCCGAGCGGAACACCCGGATGTCGGAGTCCGCGATGCGCTCGGCGTGATGCGGGGCCGCGGACGGCCGCGTGCTCTGCAGCCGCACGAAGTCGGCGTTCGGGTCGAGGATCAGCATCGGCAGCTCGGTCTCGAGCAGGAGCTGCTCGAGCACGACGCCCAGCGCGTAGGTCTTGCCGCTGCCGCTCTGGCCGCACCAGAAAGTGTGCCGGTTGAAGCGCCGCGGATCGAGGGTGACGGTTCCGAGCCCGCTGTCGAGAGGCGTGCCGATGGTGAGTGCGGTCATGAACTCAGAGTGCCCGCAGAGGGCGGGTGGCGAAAGCGGACCTCACCTTGTCGGTGCGATGCGCGGGTCAGTCGCTCGGGCGCCTGCGCAGCTGCTTGACATCAGTGCGCTGCTGCTTCGCCTTGAGCCGCCGCTCTTTCGACCCTCGACTCGGCTTGGTCGCGCGGCGCTGCGGCGCCGGCGGACGCAGCGCCTCGGCGACGATGCTCGCGAGTCGTTCACGTGCGGCGTCGCGGTTGCGCAGCTGGGCGCGGTGCTCGGATGCGGCGATGGTCAGCACGCCGTTCACGAGACGCCCGCTCAGCCGATCGAGGAGGCGATCACGCTGGTGCGGGGTGAGCGTCGTGCTGCCCGCGGCATCCCAGAGGAGTTCGACCCGCGAGTCCGCCGTGTTCACACTCTGTCCGCCGGGGCCCGACGACCGCGAGAAACGCCACGACAGCTCGGCCTCGGGGATCGTGAGACCCGACGAGACCCGCAGACCGGGGCGATGAGGACTGGGCATGTGTCCATCATCCCCCGGCTGCGGAGCCTGCGTCTCAGCTGCGGGCGTCGGTGACCGCGACCGGGACGTCCCTCGCGTCGGTCTCGACCTCGGCCCCAACATCGTGCGTCCGCGCGTCCTTCTTGGCCGTGTTCGCGATGTGCGCACGGGACACGACGATCACGGCGACGATCATCAGCGCGACGCCGAGCCAGTAGGGAGCCGCATGGCTGACCGTGACATAGAGCGCACCGGCGATCAGAGGGGCCGCCGTGTTCATCGCGGCGTTGAGCGACTGCGTCGCTCCGCCGAGCCAGCCCTGCTCGTCGTCGCCGACCGCGTTCGACATGGCTCCGTCCATCGCCGCGGTCGAGGCGCCCTGCCCTGCGGCGAGCATCAGCGCACCGACGATGAACACCCACGGCTGCGCGAAGATCGACGCGACGACAGCGAGCCCGGCCAGTCCGATCGCCTGCGCCACGATGCCGCTGATGATCACGCCGCGCTCGCCGATGCGAGGAAGCAGGATGCCGAGCAGCACGCCCTGGATGAGGACGTCGATGATGCCGACGCCTGCCGTGAGCAGACCGATCTGCGTCGGCCCCCACTGGATCGAGTCCAGCGCGAGCACGCTGAAGTTGTTGACGAAGAAGCCGAACGGGAGCGCCAGGAGGCCGAATCCGATCATCAGACCACGCAGCTCTTTGCGTCCGAACGCTTCCTTGAAGACGCCGAACGGCTGGATCTCGCGCACCGAGATGCGCTCGATCCGGTTCTCGGGCGCGAGGCTCTCGGGCAGCAGGAAGATGCTGAGGATAGCGATCACGAGGGCGACGGCTGCGGTGAGGAAGACCGGCAGCTGCAGGCTGACGGCCGCGAGGAGTCCGCCGATCGCGGGTCCGATCATCATGCCGATTCCCGAGAGCGCACCGAGCAGACCGAACCGCTGAGCGCGCTTCTCGGGCGGCGTGATGTCGGCGAGGTAGGCGAAGAGGGCCGGAAGGTCGCCGGCGGTGAGTCCCTGGATGACCCGCGCGAGCACGAGCACCCAGATCGCTCCCCCGATGCCGAACAGCGCCATGGCGAACGCCGCTCCGAAGGCGGCGGCGATGATCACCGGTCGCCGCCCGAAGCGGTCGGACAGGCGACCGAGGAAGGGGGCGACCAGGAAGGCGCACAGGCCGTTGATCGCTTCGAGGATGCCGACCCAGATGGCGAGGTCACCTTCGTGCGACACGTACTGCAGCACGACGAACGGCAGGACGGGAAGCACGACGGTCATGCCGACGACGGTGAGCATCGTCAGCACGATGAGCATGGTCCAGGCGCGCTTGTCGCTGCGCGCGAGCGATGTGTTTATTGAAGTCACTCCGAAACTGTATCAATACCAGTTTTGTTGTCAAGCCAGTTTCGGATCGGGTTCGCGATATCGTGGACGCATGACGAACGTTGAGCCGATCGGTCGCCGCGAGCGCAAGAAGGCCGCGACGCGCAAGAACATCTCCGATGTCGCGACGATGATGTTCCTCGAGCGCGGGTTCGACAACGTCAGCATCCGCGAGGTCGCGGACGCGGCCGACGTCTCCCCGACGACGGTGTTCGCGCACTTTCCGCAGAAGGAGGCGCTCGTCTTCGACGAGGACGACGAGCAGCGGGACCGGCTCGTCTCCGCCGTTCGCGACCGCGCCCCGGGCGTCACCATCAACCGCGCGATCCACGACTTCTACACGGCCGAGGTGCACGCGAACCTCGCCGAGCACGGCGCGGAGGTGTCGCAGGTCTTCTCGCGGTTCCTCAACGAGACGCCGGCGCTGCGTGAGTACGCCGCCCGGATGTGGCTGCGACACGAGGACGCGCTCGCGGATGCGATCGCGGTCGAACTGGGACTGACCCTGGCCACCCCGGAGATCCGCGTGTACTCGCGGTTCGTGCTGCAGATGCAGCTGCTCGTCAACGAGAGCGACGACCAGCTCGGGATCCTCGCCGCCGGATTCACCGTGCTCGAGAACGGATGGGCGCCGGTCGAAGCGCGGATCACCGGCGAGGACTGACGGCGTCACCGGTGAAGTGGACGCGACGGCGGGAGTCGAACCCGCAACGCCATCAGGTATGAGCTGAGGCCCGGGACCGCCCGGATCGCCGCGATGGGAATGACGCTACCCGGCCCCGACCGGGAAGACCAGGAACGTTGCGGGGATTGACAGAGTGAGTCCGCGCATGACAAGGACCGTCGCGGGGCGTCACACGTCGGCGTCGGCCCGGCGGTGTACCGTCACGATCATGGCAGCCGCAGACGCCCCCGTCACGACCGGACAGAAGACGCATCGCTACCTGCGTCTGGCGCTGGTTCTCATCGTCGTCGCGCTGATCTTCGCTGTCGTGCTGCAAAGCATCGTCGTGTCGTGGACACCCCTGATCTTCGGCTGGAACCCGCTGCCCTCGATCAGCCACGCCTTCTACACACCGGTCCGCGACGTCTTCGTCGGCACCCTGATCGCGGCATCCGTGGCCCTGCTCGCGCTCTCGGGACGCAGTCGCGCGACGACCCTGCTCGACGTGTGCGCGGTGTTCGCGCCGCTCATCGCGATCGTTCCCGTGGGCATCGCCGATCCGCGCGCGGTCGACCGGATGCCGTGCCCGACGGCGCAGGAGTGCATCCCCGTCGACGCCGTCGCAAGCGCGAAAGCGGGAATCGCCGTCTACGCCGTGGTAGTCGTGGCGGTCGTGGTCACGATGGCGCTGATCCGTCGCCGCACCCGCACCCCGAATCGCTCGGCGACGCTCGTCTCGATCATCGCGCTCGTGACCGCGGTCGTGGTCGTGGCGCTCGCTTTCGCTCCGGCGGTCAACGAGCACTTCCCGTTCAACTTCTGGCCGGTCAACAGCATCCACTTCGCAGCGACCCTGTTGTTCTTCGGAGTGTTCGCAGCCGTCCCGATCCTCTACGCGGGCGGGCCGCTCGACCCGGACGAGACGCCACCCACGCCCCGACAGCGCACGATCTATCGGTGGATCTCGGGGCTGATGATCGCCGACCTCGTGCTGCTGGTGGTGGCTCTGCTCTTCCGTCAGGCTTTCGGCGAGACTCCGGTCGTGCTGATCGGCGAGGCCGTCGCGCTGATCCTGTTCGCCACGTTCTGGTGGGTGCAGACCTTCCAGCGGTGGGACGACCCGAACCCGCCGTCGATCGCCGCGCCTCGACCGTCCACCGCGTGAGGGCGCTCAGCCGTGTGAGGGGTCGGCCGCGCCCTCAGCGCCGGATCGAGTCGTGGAAGGGGTTCGGCTCGAGCGTGAAATCGGTCGACGCGTCGGCCCAGGTGCCGCCGCCCGCCGACGATCGACCCCGCCGCAGAGCGCCGAGCAGCGCCGTGGTAGGCACGCCGACGGCGAGCGCCGCGGTTCCGCGGAGTGTGCGGTCGTTCGACCCGAGCACACTCGCGCGATACCACGCCTCATGCATCGCGCCACCGCGGGCCGCCGGCACGCGCTTCGCCGGGAGCCCCCCGGCGCGGCGCAGCGCGACGAGCTGTTCGACGTGCTCCCACCAGGTCGACTCGGCCGAGGGGTGGAAGTAGTTGTCACGCAGCCAGACGGGGTGCGGATGCCGGAAGCGCCCGGCCACGACCTCACTGCGCCCGCCCAGCAGACCGCTGCCGACGAACACTGTGTTCAACAGGCTCTTGCTCACTCCGAACGAGTCGAGGGCGATCACGGGCACCCCCTGCGCCACCGCCTCGACCGCCGCGGTGGAGCTGACCGTGACGAGTCCGGCCGCCGTCGACAGCGCCTGTGCCATGGATCCGTAGGAGACGACGAGGTTCTCCGGACGCCTCGCAGGGAGCAGATCGAGGTACGCGTCGCGTTCGAGATGCGTCTCCGACTCACCGGGCCGCGACCGCAGCTTGACCACCACACGACGGTTCGGGTCCGCTTCGGCCGCGCGCACGAGGGTGGCCGCGATCTCGGCGCGCTCCTCCCGGTCGGTGGGCACGAGGGCCTGGGCCGCGAACACGATGTCGGTCGCCGGCATCCGCACCGCCCGGGGCTCGGCCGGCCTCTCGGCGACGAGGGTTCCGGACGATCCTCCGGACTCGGCCGCGATCACCCGTGCCCGATCAGCCGCCACCATCCGCGATCGGGATCTCGCGAACGGCAGGGTCGCGAGCGCCGTCGGCACCTGCACGCCGATCCGGCGACCGAGCTCGGCGAACGCGCGCTCCTCCCGATGCGAGTGCACGACGAGCAGATCGGCGTTCCGCCGGTACTCGAGGGCACCGCGCTGCGCGGGAACGGCCATGCCCGGAAGTCCGGCGACGACGACCGGTCGCACGGTGAGCCCGTCGACGACCCGGCCCAACAGGCGAACGAACGGGCCGCGGCCGGCGAGCAGCACGACGTCAGGGCGCTGGCCCTCGAGCCAGGCGCTCACGCGCGCGAAGGACAGGCGGGTCACATCGTCGGACAGCATCCCCGTGCCCGCCAGCGCACTCCGCTGCTGGTCGAGGCTGGCGGTCAGCGGCGTCTGCACGAGCAGCAGGTGCGGACGGATGCCGGGCACGCTGCCGAGCAGCGACGCCGACCATTTCACGAACGAGTCGGCGTCGGCGATCGCGACGACCCGCAGCGAACCGGATCCGCTCATGCCGGGATGCGGCGCAGCTTGGCCATCGGCGCCCGCTCACTGTCGAACACGCGCTTGACGCCGTCGCCCAGAGCCATCTCGATCACGCGGATGTCGCGCACGAGGTGCTCGAGTCCGGTGGGTTCGAGGGATGCCGCATGGTCGGAGCCCCACATCGTGCGGTCGAGCGTGATGTGGCGTTCGACGGCCACCGCTCCGATCGCGACGGCGGCGAGCGAGATCTGCAGCCCCCGCTCGTGGCCCGAGTATCCGACCGGAACACCGGGGTAGCGGTCGCGCAGGGTGGCGATCGCGCGCAGGTTGGCCTCTTCGGGCTCGAGCGGATACGTCGAGGTGGCGTGCATCAGCACCACCCGGTCGGTGCCGAGGGTCGTGAGGGCGCGGTCGATCTGCTCGATCGTCGACATGCCGGTGGAGAGGATGACGGGCTTGCCGGTCTCGCGCAGCGCGACGAGCAGCTCGGTGTCGGTCAGGCTCGCGGAGGCGACCTTGTGCGCCACGACGTTGAGGTCTTCGAGGAATGCGACGCTCGGCACGTCCCACGGCGACGCGAACCAGTCGAGCCCGAGCATCGTGGCGTGATCGCCGATCGCGATGTACTCGTCACGGCCGAACTCGACGCGGCGGCGGTAGTCGAGGTAGCTCATGGTGCCCCACGGCGTCTCGCGCGGAACATCGCGCATGTGCTCGGGGGTGGAGATCTCGGGGGTGCGCTTCTGGAACTTCACGGCGTCGGCTCCCGCCTTCGCCGCGACGTCGATCAGGCGCTTGGCGAGGTCGACGTCGCCGTTGTGGTTGAGGCCGATCTCCGCGATGACATAGGCGGGGTGACCGCCGCCGATCACGCGTGAGCCGATGCTGACAGTCATGGTTCCTCCGGTCGTCGAAATGGCCTTCTCTCCTGAGTACGCGCCGGGGGTGAACGCCGAACGACAGGAGGGTTACCGGCACCGGTCAGGCGGGCAACACCCGTTCGATCAGCTCGCGGACGGCGCCGTGGCCGCCCCGGCGCGTCAGCACGACCCTGGCGGCCTCGAGCACCAGCGGATGCGCGTCGGCCACCGCCACCGGCCAGCCGACGATGCGCAGCGCCGGCAGGTCGTTCACGTCGTTGCCCAGGTACGCGATGTCGGCCAGCGCGATGCCGACCTCCTCGGCCCACCCGCGCAGCGCGGACTCCTTGTCGTCGATGCCGTGCAGCACCGGAACGCGCAGCTTGTCGGCCCGAGCCCGCACCACCGCGTTGACCTCGGTGGAGAGGATCAGCATCGGGATGCCGGCCCGCCGCAGCAGCGACACCCCCATGCCGTCTTCCCGGCTCACCCGCACCCGTTCGATGCCGTCGGCGTCGACCGTCGCCGTGTCGTCGGTGTGCACGCCGTCGAAGTCGGTCACGATCGCTCGCACCGGCACCCGGTCCGGGCTCTCGTGAAGGGCGGCGAGCGCTCGGGCGATGCGGAGCTGCTGCTCGTCGTCGATCTCGATCGCCGTCCATTCGGGCACCTCGGCGACGCGGATGCGGCCGAAGAAGCGGTGCTCCGCCTCACGGAAGCCGTCAGCGCGGAAGACGTAGAACGCGCCCGTCTCGAGGTAGTGCGGCTCGCGATCCTGGCGACGCGGGCGACGCGCGGCGTCGTGGTTGAGTGCGACGGCTGCGTCGGCATCCGCGCTGCGTGCCCAGAGGAATCCGTAAGTCTCATGGGCCGCGAACACGCTGTCCGCCCGACGCGCGCTCACCTCGCGCACGGCACGAGACAGGGCCTCGCGCGGGATGAACGGCGATGTCGCCTGCAGGAAGGCCACCACGTCAGCCCGGTCTCCCCCGGCGGCGAGCTCGTCGAGAGCATGCAGGATGGCCGACTCCGACGACGCCGTGTCGCCGGAGATCGCGGTCGGTCGCCGCACGACTCGCGCCCCGGCCGCCTCGCTCACCGCCGCGATCTCGTCGTCGTCGGTCGACACCACCACGAGGTCGATCCCCTCGGCCTCCAGCGCCGTGCGCACGGCGCGTTCGATGAGAGGCACACCGCCCACACGGCGCAGGTTCTTGCGCGGCACGCCTTTCGACCCGCCACGCGCCGGGATGATCGCGACGACCCTGCCGACATCCGTCCTCTGCTGCTGCTGCTGCTGCTGCTCGATCATGCCGCTCGTCCCCTCGCCGTCATCGCCCGTCATCGTCCGTCATCGCCCTCTGAGCACGCGCCAGGCACGCGAGAGTCTGCGCCGCGCGGCGAGCACGGTGAGCCGCACCTGCTCGACTCGACCGATGCCGCCCACCGGGCGCAGCACGCGACGGATCGCCGTCTCGCGCGGGGCCCCGGGCAACCGCAGTTCGATCAGCCTCTCGGGCGCGAAGTAGCGATCGCGATCGGACGGGCGGATGCCGGAGAGCAGCTGCTCGGCACGATCGCGGAGGTGTGCGGCGACGACGGGCTGCATGACGTAGCCGACCGCGTCGATCAGGAGCTGCATGCGCGCCGGATCGCGATACGGGGAGTCCGGCCTGGTCAGCGCGTCCACGATCGTCGCAGGCACCCGGTTGCTGTTCTCGTACGGGGTCAGACGTGCGAGCACGGTGTCGGTGCCCACCGCCTCGATCTCTCGACCGAACAGGGTCTGGACGGTCGGCAGCGCCGTCGAGAATCCGGCGATGACGGCCCTGGCATCGACCCGCTCGGCCAGCGCCTCTGCGGCGAGCGCGCCGCGGTACTCGCGGAAGTCGATGCCGTGGACCGCTGCTCGGTCGCGCAGCGCGTCGCTGAGCCGAGGCGGCGCCGACGGGTGCGGCTTGAAGACGATGTGCTGTGGTCGCCGGCCGGCCGCACGATCGATCATCTCCTTCTGCAGCGCGATCTCCTCGCGCTCGCCGACCAGGCCGAGGGCGGACAGGTACTGGCCGAGGACGAGCACTGTCGGCTCTCCGTCGAGCGCGCTCTCGAGCTCCGCCGTGTCGTCGACCGCCTCGGCGGTCTCGGCGAGCACCGCCCGGAACAGATCGGGTGAGACCGGCACCGGCGTCGCGACGGGCGAACCCACCAGCGGTGTGACCCCCGGCACCACGTCGACGTGCACGACGCGGCCGATCCGAGCGGTGATCGTGTGCGGCATCCGCACCCGCATCGGCGAGTACGTCATGAGCCCGTCGCCGATGATCGTGAGACGCGCATGAGGGAAGATCTGCATCAGGACGCGCGCCGGGGCGACCTGCGGGCTCTGCACGAGCAGTTCGAGGTCGCCGGGGTCGATCCCCCATGCCCTCGTCAGCAGTCGCCGCAGCAGCGGCAGGTCGGCGGCATCCGGCTTCCAGGAGCTCGGATGCAGCGGACCGAGCAGCGCGTCGAGATCCTCGATCCGGTCGAACCGGTCGCGGAGGCTCGCGAGCGCCGGGTCGGCGACGATGCCCACGGACGTCTCGGGCACCCGCGAGGACACGAACGGCACGAGCACGCGCTCGCCATGCTCGCCGAGCAGCCCGCCGTCGAGCGCGGCGGCGACGGTGGCGAGCCCATAGGCGCTGTGCACCGCGAAGAGCTGGGTCATGCCGCACGTCCGACCGCACGCAGCAGCGGGGCGAGCACTCGGCGACGCGGCCCGTCGAGGCGCGACAGCACGGCCGTCGTCTCACTCTGGGGCAGGCGGGCCAGCAGCCCGCGGAGGCCCGCGCGCATCTCGGCGCGCAGCGACGGCGTCATCCGCCTCGATCGCACCAGGTGCCGGGACGAGAGGGCCATCACGCTCCACACGGCCTTCGGGAGGAAGCGGTCGGCCTCGGCATCCGCCTCGACGATGTCGAGCACCTCCCCCATCGCCCGCACGAAGTCCAGCTGGCGGCGGTCGCGCACCTGCGTCAGCGATGTCGACACCCCCCGGCGGTAGAGCAGGGCAGGAGCGTCGACCACCGCGAACGACCGGGCCTGCAGATGCAGACGCCAGATCCACGGACGATCCTCGGCGGTGAACAGGCCGGGTGTGAACCCCGCGATTCCCTCGTCGATCAGGCGACGGTGCAGGATGCCGGCCCACGCGAACGGATAGTCGACCATGGTCGGCTCGTTCTCGGGCAGGATCGCGTCGCGCGGAGAGCCGACCGCCTCGCGCCACGGGTGAGGCGCCGGCACCAGGGTGCGCACGCCGTCCTTCACGGTGACGTGATCGGTGCGGAGCATGTCGCAGCGCAGCTCATGCAGTCGGCGCACCAGCACCGAGAGCCGCCCCGGCTGCATCCAGTCGTCGCCGTCGAGAAAGCAGAACGCGTCGCCGTCGACCCGCTCGAGCCCCTGATTGCGGGCGCTCGCGAGCCCCTTCGGCCGGGCGTTGACGATGACCTCGGCGTGCGGGAAGCGCTCGGCGTAACGTCGCATGAGCATGCCGGTGTCATCACGGGAGCCGTCGTCGATCGCCACCAGCTTGAGCGCGGCGGGATCGTCGAACTGCCGTGTCAGCGTCTCGAGCGTCGTGCCGATGTAGGCTCCTGCGTCCTTGGCGGGCAGGATGACGGTCACGAGCGGTGTGCGCACAGAACTCCCCCGGGTCGACGGTGTCGGAATGCTCTCAGGCGCTCCTTGCCGGTCGGCGGCCTGCGGGTGAACGCGCGGTGACGTGATCTCGGTCGACCCCGGCGTGGCGATGCCGGATTCGCACCGCGCCCGGGGATCGGCGACGATGGGACCATGCTCTGGCCGTTCGGAACGACGTGGCGCCCGGTGCGGCAGAAGCGCCGCAGCACGGTCGACCTGCGGTGGCTGAGCGCCCGCACCTGGACCCGCCGCTGGTACCCGCAGGGCATCGACCTGGGCCTGTGGCAGGGGCGTCGGACTCTCGCCGTGAGCTGGTTCCGGCAGCAGCTCGACGGACACCATCTGGCATCGCGGGTCGCGTTCGTCGACCTCGAGCGCTCCCGACATCTCGACGTGCTGCTCGCGATCGACGAGGACGGTGAGCTCCAGCCCGCCCGGATCCACGCCGGCGGACTCGCGTGGTTCGACGACCGCCTGTTCGTCGCAGCCACCGGCCGTGGCATCTGGGAGTTCGACCTCGCCGACATCCGGCGCGTCCGCGGCCCGGAGGCGCGACGCCTCGCCGGCGCGCGGGGACGCGGTCTGCGGGCCACCGCGCTCGTCGCGGTGCGCACCCGCGTGCACCCGCTCGACCTCCGCTGCTCGTACCTCGGCCGCGTCTACGACGACGAGGGAGTGCCCCTGCGGAGGGTGCTCATCGGCGAGTACACCCGCGACGACGAGGGACGCATCGGCGAGTTCTCCGTGCCGGACGGCGATGGCGACGAGTTCCGCGAGATCAGCCGTTTCTCGCCAGGGATCACGCACATGCAGGGCGCCGTCCGCTGGGGTGACCGGCACTTCGTCTCGCAGTCGGATCACATGCGACCCGGCGTCCTGTGGACGGGGAACCGCGATTCGCTGGCACGCGACCGGGTGCCGCTGCCCGTCGGCTGCGAGGACCTCGCGCTCGACCTCGACGAGAAGCTGCTGTGGTCGCTCGGCGAGCACCCGTGGAAGCGCGTCGTGCGCGGCATCCCGTTCCGGACGCTGGGCATCGACGGCTGACAGCTGACACCTCAGGTCGCGAACGTAGACTGAGCAGGTGAAGAACCGTGCACCTTTCCTCGTCTACACCGTGCTGCGTCTGCTGGCCTTCCTCGTGCCGCTGGCGATCATGTGGTTCTTCTTCCCGATCTTCCGCGAGTACTGGTGGCTCGCCGCGATCTTCGCCGCGCTCATCGGCGTGAGCATCTCGATGCTGTTCCTGCGCCGGCCGCTCACCGACGCCTCGGCCCGGATCGTCGAGCGCCGCGAAGGCAAGAGCTCCGCCGCGCAGAAGGACGCCGACGTCGAGGACGACGCGATCGACGGCGCCGAGAGGGCCTGACGCACAGCGCCAGCCGGTTCGATCGGCGGCTCAGCCGGCGAGGGCCCAGAAGAACGCACCGGCATAGAGCAGTGCGGTCAGCGATGTCAGCGCCAGGGCCGTGACGAGCTCCTTCGCCTGACGATAGGTCCAGACGATCAGGATGGCCGGGAGCCCGGCGAGCAGCGCGAGCAGCCCGATCCACGCGATCGGGTACAGCAGTGCGATGAACGCGAGGATGCCGAAGGGCACGATCACGAACAGCGTGAAGAGCACCTGGGTCGCGCGCTTGCCGATCAGCACCGTCAGCGTGCGCTTGCCGACCAGGCGATCCTGATCGATGTCGCGCAGGTTGTTGGCGAGCAGCACGGCGCAGGCGAAGAGGCCCGCCGCGATCGCCCCGAGCCACGCCTGCTGGGGCAGTTCGAACGCCTGCACCCACGTCGTGCCGAGCGTCGCGACGAGGCCGAAGAAGATGAAGACGAACACCTCGCCGAGAGCGTTGTACCCGTAGGGCCTCTTGCCGCCGGTGTAGAACCACGCGGCGATGATGCACGCGGCGCCGATGGCCAGCATCCACCACTGCTCGGTGCGGACCACGATCGCGACGCCGACCGCCGCAGCGAGCGCGAAGAAGACCAACGCGGCGACGAGCACGGTGCGGGGCTTCACCCGACCGGATGCCGTCAGGCGGGCCGGGCCGACGCGCACGGCATCGGTGCCCCGGATGCCGTCGCTGTAGTCGTTCGCGAAGTTGACGCCGACCTGCAGCAGCACGGCGACCGCGAGGCACGCGAGCGCGATCACCCAGTGGAACTCCGGACCGGTGCTGCGTGCGGCGCCGGTGCCGATGACGACGGGGGCGACGGCGAGCGGAAGAGTGCGCAGCCGTGCGGCGCCGATCCAGTCGCGGACTGTGACGGGCCCGGCGTCGATGGCGGTCTGGGTCGCCGGATTGCCGCTCGCCCGCTTCGCGGGATTGCCGCTCACACGGGGCTGATTCTTCTTGCGCTTCGAGGATGCTGCCACGCAGGGAATCCTACTGGGGGCGCCGATGGACGCCCCCTCTGCGCCTCAGTCTCGGCGGAAGTTCAGATGGATGACACCGCTCTCGGCCACCTCGGAACGCAGCTCGTAGTCGTTCTCGATGCCGCGCAGTCCGTCCCAGATGCGCTGCCCGCTGCCGATCACGAGCGGGTTGACCGCAAGGTGCAGCCGGTCGACCAGGCCCCTGCGCAGGAACTGCCGCACGACGTCGATGCCGCCGCCGACGCGCACGTCCCGGTCGCCGGCCACCGCTGCAGCCCGGGCGAGCGCCTCCTCCGGGGTCGTCTCGAGGAAGTGGAAGACGGTCCCGTTGGCGAACTCGATCGGCTCGCGCCGTGCATGCGTGAGCACGAAGACCGGCACCTCGAACGGCGGCTCGTCGCCCCACCATCCGCGCCACTCGGTGTCATCGGGGTTCTGGTGCAGACCGAACATCCCGGCACCCATGATCTCGGCGCCGACGCCCTCGAAGTACTCCTGGGCGTATCTCTCGTCGACGCCGGTCGTGCCGGCACCCGACGTGTCGCCGAGCACGCGGCTGCGGAACGTCCGCGTCGCGGTGTACGCCCCGACCAGACGCGACCAGTCCTCGCCGAACGGATTCTCGGGTGATTGGTCGGTGGTCGTCGCCAATCCGTCGAGGGAGACGTTGAGATCGACGCGGACTGCCATACGGGCTCCTCGGTGCGGTGTTCTGGGTGTTCTCGGTCGTGCGGTGGCGGGCGGGATCAGCCGTCGGGGTTGGTGTCCTTGCCGTCGAGCCAGAGCGTGTCGGACGCATCGCCGTGCGCGCCGCCCTTGCCGACGTGCTTGTCGCTGATCTTCGGCCCCTTGAGTATCACGTGGACCATCGCCTGGGCATGCCCGTGCCCGAGACCGTAGTCCTGCTTGAGCCAGTTGAGGACGACGGTGGACTTGGTCGTCTCGTCGAAGCCCTGCTCCTTCGCCAGTTCGATGAACTGCCGCGGGGTGAGGCCGGTCTGCGTCTCGACCTTGTCGAGGTATGCCTGGAAGGACATGGGTGCTCCTGGTGTGTCGTGGGTCAGTCCTCGGAGAGGAAGGTCTGGATGATCGTGGCGGACGCATGGATGCCGATGAGGCGCAGCGTTCCGCGACCGATGTTCGTGAAGGAGTGTGGAACGAAGGCCGGGCCCGTGGCCGTGTCACCGGCGGAGGCGACGATCGTGTCCGCGCCCACCGTGATGCGCGCCGTGCCTTCGAGCACCACCCACGTCTCGGGGTAGGGATGCCAGTGCAGCCCGGGCCCGTCGCCGGGCTGATTCTCGACGTAGAAGTAGGAGATGGCCGCACCGTGATCCGCGCCGACGAAGCGTCGGCTGTTCCCGGTTCCGATGCGGATGTCCGCTGCGGCGACGGCTGCGAGAGCAGATGACGTGGTGTTCATGAGCCCAGTCTCGACAGGCAGTGATGAACGACCTAGAGTTTCGATGTGGATCGAAACTCTGTCGTCGCAGGTGCCGGCACGCCACGCGAGGGCGTCGAGCACCCCGACCACCGCGTGGAGTTCCTTCTGAGCCCCGGAGACATCCAGGCGGTGCGATTCGGCATATCCCCCGGGCATGAGCTCGCCCACGCGGTGCGCGTGCTGCTGCGGCCGGCCCAGCATCCCCTGCAGTGGGGATGGCTGCGCGCCGTGCGCGATCGGCTGCCTCGCGAGAGCTTCCGCCTGCTCGCCGTCGTCGTCGGCGATGACGGCTATCTTCCCGACTTCTTCACGACCGCCCCCGCATGGGACATGACACCGGAGACCGAGCTGTCGGCGCTGCGCAGCGCACCCCTCGATCCACTGCGCGTCGACCTCGGCAAGATGGTCATCCGCTCGACCGGCGCTCGCCGACGCGCACTGCGCGACATGCAGCAGCAGCCCGAACGAGCGCGGGCGATGATCGCAGACGCCTGGTCGGAGATGTGGGATGCCGCACTGGCGCCGGTCTGGCCGCAGCTGGATCGGCTGCTGCGAGCCGACATCGCGGTCCGATCGCGAGTGATCGCCACGTCGGGGATCAGAGAGATGGCCGGGGGCCTCCACCCGAAGGTGACCTGGGGCGACGGGGCCGTGCGCGTCTCGCTGCGCCGCCACAGCGAGGTCGTCGACTGCCACGGAAGCGGGCTGGTGCTCGTTCCGTCGGTGATGTCGACATGGGGGTGCATGGTGCTCACCGAGCCGCCGGCGCAACCCACGCTGTTCTACCCGGCGCGCGGGGTGACCGCCGGCTGGTCGAGGGACGCCGCCGAGATCTCCGGGGCGCTGGGCGCCCTCCTCGGCCCCGCTCGCGCCGGCATCCTCCTGGGAGCCGGCACGTCCCGCACGACCTCGCAGGTCGCTCAGGACGCGGGAATCGCGGTGTCGACCGCATCCCACCACCTCACCGTGCTGCGCGACGCAGGACTGATCTCGAGCGAGCGCGACGGCGCGAGGATGCTGCATCTGCGCACGCCCCTCGGCGAGGCGATGGTCGGCGCCGCCCTGTGAGCACCGCGCGTCCGCGCTATGCGGATGCGTCCGGCGCGACCGAGATGATCGGCCGGTGCTCGTAGTAGGTCTGCAGCACGACCGTGGTGCGGGTGCTCACGTTCGCGGCCAGCCGGATGTCGCGCACGAGCTCTTCCAGCGCGCGGGGCGAGGCGACCCGCACGAACAGCATGTAGCTGGCGTCTCCCGCGATCGAGTGGCACGCCTCGATCGCGTCGAGGT
Source organism: Microbacterium sp. NPDC079176 (assembly GCF_040686675.1). NCBI lineage: Bacteria > Bacillati > Actinomycetota > Actinomycetes > Micrococcales > Microbacteriaceae > Microbacterium > Microbacterium sp. NPDC079176. The sequence continues at coordinate 120,282 of NZ_JBFBLM010000003.1, read as the reverse complement.
GTTCGAGAAGCTCGGGGGCGTTGTCGGGCTGCGCCGGGTCGAGCGGCGTGATCTCGATGAAGGCGGACAGGGGCGTGCCGACGAGTTCGGGGTCGAGGATCGCGCGGTAGCCGGTGATGATCCCGCGCGTCTCGAGGCGACGCAGACGTGACTGCACGGCCGACACGGAGAGGCCGACAGCATCGGACAACTGGGACAGTGTCGCGCGGCCGTCTCGTGAGATCTCGGCCAGGATCGCGCGGTCGACAGAGTCATCCATAGATGTAATATTATCGTCAGGATTCCGTATATGCCGGAATCTTTCCGTCAAACTCTCCGATCGGAGGTCCCGATGTCCATCATTTCTGCCCACAGCACCGCTGTTCAGGCCATCGTCGGCGAACCCGAGGTCGTCGAGGACGCATCGATCGCCGAGCAGAGCGTCGCCTGGGCTCAGCTCAAGGACGCCGCGATCGCGATCCGCGAGATGCAGATCAAGGACGGATCGATCCCGGATGCCGCGCACCACGCCGCGGCGCGCGACCTCGTCGCCGCGATCACCGCCGGCATCCGCGCACTCGCTCCCGCCTTCCCGCACGACGCCGAGTACCTCGCCGCCTCCGTCGTCGACTTCGACCGCTGGGTCTCGGAGGGCTTCGGCGTGCCGGACTTCCTCGACTCGCTCCTGGCGTTCCAGCCGCAGCAGCACCGCGTCGACGGCATCCGCCACCTGGTCGTCTTCCCGATGTACACGCAGAACGGATCGAGCGACCGACTCGTCGAGGCGCTGATCGTCGAGACGATCTGGCCCGAGTTCATCGCCGCCCTCGAGGCCGGCGACTACGGCAACAAGCTGTTCGTCTCGCTGCGTCTGGTCGACTTCACGCCCGGCTACGACACCAACTCGGCCGTGCTGTTCCCCGAGACCGTCGCGATGCGCGAGATCCCCTCGTTCACATGGGGCGCGATCTTCCAGGACCGCGAGGCCGCTCGCTACCGCCGGGTCACCCGCGCCGCTGCCGCGATCACCAACCTCGACCTGCCTGAGCGCGCGAGCGCGATGCTCGACGATCAGCAGGTGGCTGAGAAGACCTTCGTCATGTGGGACATCATCCACGACCGCACCCACATGCGCGGCGACCTGCCCTTCGACCCGTTCATGATCAAGCAGCGGATGCCGTTCTTCCTCTACTCGCTCGAGGAGATGCGCTGCGACATGACGGCGTTCCGCGAGTCGGTGAACATCGAGCGCACCCTCGCGGCCCGCATCGCCGCGGGTGAGGAGCTCACCGAGACCGAGCAGGAGATGCACGACTACGCGCACCTCGTGCAGTACGCGGTGATCTTCGACCGGATCTTCCGCTTCTCGATCACCGGCACCCGCACGCGCAACTACGACGCCGTCGGCGGACAGCTGCTGTTCGCCTGGCTGCACCAGCGCGGCGTGCTGCACTGGACCGACACGGCGCTCACCTTCGACTGGGACAACGTGCCGGATGCCGTCGTGGCTCTGGGCGACGCGATCGACGACCTGTACTGGCACTCGATCGACCGCCCGAAGGTCGCGCACTGGCTCGCCGCGTACGACCTCGTGCGCGGCACGCTCACGCCGCACCCGGCATCGCAGTGGGCCCGCGGTCTGTCGGACGAGATCCTCGCCGGCGCGCCGAAGGGTTACACGGATGCCGTGATGGACGACGAGTTCCCGCTGTCGATGTTCTTCGAGACCCTCGACAAGAAGATGAAGGCGGTCATCGAGTCGACCGTCGGCATCCGGGGCACCGACGACTGACTCGAATCGCGCATTTCTGGGGTCCGATCGTGTGGTGCGACCGGACGCAGCGTCTGCGGCCATTCCTGCCCGGGGTGGCCGCAGAACTGTTTCGTCACGAGAGTTGAGCACATGAGCGTCAGCGACCGCACGATCCTCCTCGCCGGAGCCACCAGCCCGTCTGGCCTCGCCCTGGCGCGAGCACTCGTCGACGCCGGCGCGCGCGTCGTCGCCACCGGCCGATCCTCAGAACGGCTGCACGCGCTCGACGCACTCGGCGCACAGGTCGAGGTGGCCGACGCGACCTCGCTGGCGTCGATGACGGAACTCGCTTCCCGCCTGCAGGCGATCGACGCCGTGATCCCGCTGGTCGGCGGCTGGCGCGGCGGAGGGGGCCTCGCCGGGCAGACCGACGACGACCTGCACGCGCTTCTGCCCGCGTTCGATGCGGTGCGCGCCACCAGCCGCGCCTTCGACTCCCTGCTACGCGCCTCTGGCGCCGGACGTTTCGCGATCGTCTCGTCGACAGCGGTCGGTCGCCCTCTGGCGGGAGGCGCGAACTACGCCGCCGTCAAGGCCGCGAGCGAGGCGTGGACGCGCGCGGTGGCGCAGGGCTTCGCGAAGGCAGCGCGGGATGCCGTCGAGCCCCTGCGCGCGGCATCGGTCGTCTTCCGCGCCAAGGCACTGGACCCGGACTCGCTCGCGCCGCAGGTGCTCGCGCTGTGGGATGCGGACGCCGCCGATCTCAACGACCGGATCATCACGCTCGACTGATCACCGCAGCCCGTTCCGCCGCCGACGCGTTCAGCTGGTGACGCCGTTCCGCTAGCGGCGCGCCTCCGGCACCTCAGGAGGGAGCCCTCGGAGGGGCGGCGGAGCATCCGCGACGCGCGCATCGACGCTGCGGTCCTCCGCGGAATCCGCTCGGCCCTCGGCCACCGCGTCCGCGTTCCACTCGGCGCCGGTGCCCGTGCCGCCGCCCGTGTTCTCGCCTGCGTCGTCCGGTGCGCCGTCGCCGTCGCCGTCGGGTTCGCCGTCGCCGGGATTCTGCTCCGGCGCGTTCGCGTAGAGCTCGGTGAGCTTGCGATACGACTTCGTGAAGAAGGCCAGCGTCGCGGCGATCACCATGATGATGCCCGCGAACAGGCAGATCAGGGCGATGCCCCGAGCCTCACCCTCACCCAGCAGCCATTCCCACTGCTGCTGCCCCTCGGGCGTCCTCATGTACGGGATGATCAGGAACTCCGCGATCGGCGCGATGAGGAATGCCGTGATCGGAGCGGCTGCGGCTTCCATCGCCGCGGCGACGCCGAACACACGCCCCTGCCTGTCATAGCGGACGACCTTCTGGATGATGGTCTGCTCGGCCGCCTCGACGGGCGGCACGAGGGCCATGTAGATCCACATGCCGACGACGTAGAGCGGCCACCATTCGCGCAGCATGAACACCGACCCCAGGATGCCCATCGCGATCACGACGAGCAGCAGGGTGCGCATGGGTTTCGCCCCGAGGCCGAACTTCGCCACGAGCCCGCCGCCGATCAGGAACCCGGTCGACGCGAACGCCAGCGCGAAGCCCCACATCTGCGCGTCGAAGAGCGTGAGACCGTACGGATCCATCAGCGCCATGTACACGCCGCCGATGAGGTTGTTGAACGTCGAGAAGATGATCAGCGCGAACAGTCCGGGGGCCAGCCGGATCGCCGCCACACTGCCGCGGAAGTCGAGGGCGCTCTTCGCATCGGGGTCTGGCTGCGGCGCCCCCTCGGGGATGCGGATGAAGAGCAGGTGCACGAAGGTCAGCACCATCGCGCCGATCGCGATCGCGAGCGTCCACCCCATGCCCAGGAAGCCGATGGACAACCCGGAGAAGACGCTGGTCACGAGGAAGGCCAGACCCTGCACCGTGCCGACCAGGCCGTTGGCGTTGGCCCGTCGATCTTCGGGGACGAGCAGCGTGACGGTCGTCGAGAGCGCGATGTTGCGGAGCTGCTCGATCACCCCGCCGAACAGGATGATCGCCGAGAACAGCCAGAACCACGGACCGCCGAGGTCGAGCAGCGCCGCCTCCGGCTGCCAGACGTAGAGAACGCCGGCGATCAGGAAGGCGACCGCCGAGATGACGCTCGAGAGCAGCATCACCGTGTGTTTGCGATTGCGGTCGACGATGGTGCCGAAGATCATCGCGAAGAAGGCGATGAACAGCATGTACGCGCCGCCGATGACGCCGGTCGCGAGCACGGACTGCGTCTCGATGTAGACCCAGAAGGTCAGCGCGAACCACAGAAAGCTCGTCGTCACGTTCGCGATGAGCGTGTTGACGAGGACGTTCGCGAAGGCGGTCTTCGCAGCGCTGCGCTCCATGAATTAGAGGGTAGGCGGGGCCTCGGACATTCGCTAGAGCGGTATGCCGGCCGGGGGACGCCGGGCTCGGCATCCGCCCGTAGGCTTGTGCGGTGACTATTCAGCATGACCCCGCGGTCCGGGGCTTCGCCAGCGACAACTATTCCGGCGTCCACCCCGAGGTCCTCGCGGCCATCGCAGCGGCGAACGGCGGCCACCAGGTCGCGTACGGCGAGGACGCCTACACCGCACGTCTGCAGGAGGTGTTCCGCGCCCACTTCGGCGAGGGCGTCCAGGCGTTCCCGGTGTTCAACGGCACGGGTGCGAACGTCACCGGCCTGCAGTCGATGCTGCCCCGCTGGGGAGCCGTCATCGCGGCATCCTCCGCGCACATCAACGTCGACGAGGGCGGAGCGCCCGAGAAGATCGGCGGATTCAAGATCCTCGCCGTCCCGACCGACGACGGCAAGCTCACGCCCGAGCTCGTCGACCGCGAGGCCTGGGGCTGGGGCGACGAGCACCGCGCGCAGCCGCTCGTGGTCTCGATCACGCAGTCGACCGAGCTCGGCACCCTCTACTCCGTCGACGAGATCCGGGCTCTCGCCGATCACGCGCACGAACGCGGCATGACCCTGCACCTCGACGGCGCGCGCATCTCGAACGCGGCCGCAGCCCTCGACGTGCCGCTGCGCGCGTTCACCCGCGACGCCGGCGTCGACGTGCTCAGCTTCGGCGGCACGAAGAACGGCGCCATGCTCGGCGAGGCCATCGTGGTGCTGAACCCCGAGGCATCGAACGGACTGCAGTACTCCCGCAAGTTCAACATGCAGCTGTCGTCGAAGATGCGCTTCGTCTCCGCCCAGCTCATCGCGCTGCTCGAAGGAGACCTGTGGCTGCGCAACGCCCAGCACGCGAACGCCATGGCGCAGCGGCTGCGCGGGGCGATCGAGGCCGGCATCGCGGCCGGTGAGATCACCGGCGTCTCGTTCACGCAGCCGACCCAGGCGAACGGCGTGTTCGCGCAGCTGCCCGATGGCATCGCCGACCAGCTGCGCGAGAAGTTCCGCTTCTACGACTGGGATGCCGCGCGCAACGAGGTGCGGTGGATGTGCGGCTTCGACACCGAGGAGTCCGACGTCGACGAGTTCGTCGCAGAGCTCGCGCGCCTCACGACACGCTGAGCTGAGCGGGACTGAGCGGAGCGGCTAGCGCAGCAGACCGAGGTTCGCGAGCGCCAGGCGGATGAGGGTGCCTCGCCCGCCCTCCATCTCGGCGGCGACGGCGTCCGATGCCGCGGCCTCGGGCGAGAACCAGGTGACCTCGAGTGCATCCTGGCGCGGCTCGCACGTGCCGGTGACCGGCACCACGAACGCGAGCGAGACGGCATGCTGACGGTCATCGTGGTAGGCGCTGACCCCCGGGATCGGGAAGTACTCGGCGACCGTGAAGGGCAGCGGCTGCGGCGGCAGCAGCGGGAACGCCATCGGGCCCAGATCGTTCTCGACATGGCGGAACAGCGCATCGCGGATCGTCTCGCCGAACCGCACTCGCCCCGAGACGATGGTGCGCGTCATCTCGCCCATGGGCGTCGAACGCAGCAGGATGCCGATCTCGGTCACCTGCCCGGAGCCATCGGTCCTCACCGGGATCGCCTCGACGTAGAGCATGGGCAGATGGCGTCTCGCCTCCGCCAGCTCGAAGTCGCTCAACCACCCCGGGTTGGAGTCACGCGAGGGCTGTGCGGCGCCGAAGCCCTCCATGCCGTCGTCGGGCTCGGGGTCGGGATCAGGTGTGCGGACGGCCATGTCTCCTTTCTACCAGCAGCGCCCTCCGGCGAACACCGACTTGAGGCCACGACCGGCATACGATCCGATGATCGTCTCCTGCGGGTGTCGGACGGCGCTGGCAGGATGGGACCGTGAGCGAAGAACTGATGATCGACGGGCTCCTCACGCGCTGGTCGACGGAAGATCGCGCGGGGATGCCGCTGCTGGTGCTGCTGCACGGATACGGCGCCGACGAGCACGACCTGTTCGGTCTCGTCCCTTACCTGCCGGACGGCATCGTGGTCGCGTCCGTCGCCGCCCCGCTCGCTCCCCCGTGGCCGATGCCCGGGCGCTCGTGGTACGCCATCGAGGGTCTCGACGGCCGCAGCTCGGCATCCGTCACCGTCGCGGCAGAGGCGTTCCTGCGCTGGCTCGACGATGTCAGGGCCGACGCCCCTGCCGTGGCCCTTCTCGGGTTCTCGCAGGGTGCCGCCGTCGCCCTGCAGGCCATGCGACTCGCGCCCGGGAGCATCGACACCGTGGTGGCCCTCAGCGGTTACGCAGCGCCCGGCGAGCTGCCGGGCGACGATGCGCTGACCGAGGCGCGACCGCACGTCTTCTGGGGCCGAGGCACGAACGACCAGGTGATCCCCCAGGCGCTGGTCGCGCACACCGCCGAGTGGCTTCCGGCGCACTCCGAGTTGTCCGGACGCGTCTACACCGGGCTCACGCACAGCATCTCGGAGGAGGAGCTCCGAGACGTGCGCGCGTTCCTCACGAAGTGGTTGGAGCGCGCCGTCGAGGCGTGACCGCCCCCGCACGCAGCCGCGACACGCCCGGGGTTGCGAAACTCCGACACGCCCGGGTATCGTCGTTGAGTCCTGTCCGCCGTGTCTGGAAGTCCTTTGATCTGATCCGTCGCCTCCGCGCTCATCTTTCCGCGCGCTGACCCGACGATCGCCGACTCCACGGCAGACCACCGCCCGCTGTCCTTCGACAGCGACCCGCTCAGACGGGCCCATCGGGCGACCGGTGTCAGTGCACCCTCGCACTGGACAGGAGACACCATGTCAGTCCCCACTCTTCATTCATCGGTCACCCTCGATCGACTCACCTTCACCTGGCCCGACGGCACGTCAGCGCTCGACTCGGTCTCCGGATCATTCGGCTCCGGTCGCACCGGCCTCGTCGGTCGCAACGGCGCCGGCAAGTCCACGCTGCTGCGGCTGATGGCGGGCGAGCTGACCCCGACGGCCGGGCACCTCACCACCACCGGCGAGGTCGCCTACCTGCCGCAGCAGCTCACACTCGACGTCGACCGCCGGGTCGCCGATCTTCTCGGAGTGGCTCCCGCCCTCGATGCCGTCCGTGCGATCGGCGCGGGCGACGTCGATCAGGTGCACTTCGACACGGTCGGCGACGAGTGGGACATCGAAGCGCGCGCCGAGATGTCCCTGGCAGACGCCGGGCTCGCCCCCGAGTTCCTCGACCGGAGGGTCGGCGAGCTGTCGGGTGGTGAGGCCGTGCTGGTCGCGATCGCCGGCATCCGTCTCCGGCGCGCGCCGATCACCCTGCTCGACGAACCGACCAACAATCTCGACCGCGACGCCCGCGCGAGACTCGCGGCGATGGTCCGCTCGTGGAAGGGCACACTCATCGTTGTCAGCCACGACCTGTCGCTGCTCGAACTGATGGACGACACCGCCGAGCTCTACGCCCAGACGCTGAGCGTGTTCGGCGGGCCGTACTCCGAATGGCGCGCCTGGTTGGACGCCGAGCAGGATGCCGCGAGGCAGGCGGAGGTGACGGCGAAACAGGAGTTCCGCAAGGAGAAGCGCCAGCGCATCGAGGCCGAGGTCAAGCTCGCCCACCGAGCGCGCACCGCCAAGAAGGCCGAGATCGAGAAGCGCGTGCCGAAGATCGTGGCCCACGGGCGCAAGATGGCGGCCGAGGTGTCGGCGGGCAGGCTGCGCACGGAGGTCGGGGCGAAGGAGGATGCAGCCCGCACTGCGCTCGACGAGGCGGGGCGGCGCCTGAGGTCCGACGCGTCGATGAAGATCGAGCTGCCGGATCCGCAGGTGTCACGCAGTCGTCGCATCGCGACGATCGGCGACGGCGAGAGGTCGTGGATCATCCAGGGCCCCGACCGGGTCGCGCTGATCGGGCGCAACGGCGCCGGAAAGACCACGCTGCTCGAACGGCTCGTGGCCGACGTCGGCCACGACTCCGGAGAAGCGCTGCCGCTCGACGCGGACCGGCCCGATCCGTCAGGTGACGACGCGGATCTCCGGAGCTCCGGAGCGCGCCTCGTCGCGACAGCTCTCACCGACCGGATCGGCTACCTGCCGCAGCGCGTCGACGGGCTCGAGGAGAACCGGTCGGTATTCGAGAACATCGCGGATGCCGCACCGCAGGTGCCCGAGAAGGAGCTGCGCAATCGCCTCGCACGGTTCCTCATCCGAGGGGCCACCGCGGAGCGACCTGTCGCCGCTCTGTCAGGCGGCGAGCGGTTCCGCGTGGCTCTGGCGAAACTGCTGCTCTCGGACCCCGCACCCCACCTCGTGGTGCTGGACGAGCCGACGAACAACCTCGACATCGACACGGTCGATCAGCTGGTCGAGGCGCTCCGGGCATACCGCGGGGCGGTGCTGGTCGTGAGTCATGACGATGCGTTCCTCGCGCGTCTCGACCTGGGACTCACGCTCGAGATCGACGTCGACGGCTCACTGACCTCGAGGTGAGCTCACGCCCGTCGGCTCCGCATCGCCCGGGTATGGGCGATCGCGGGGTCGGCGGCGAGCAGGGTGTAGTCCTCGGATTCTCGAGGGACGAGCGCGACCCGCCCCTCGGCGTCGTGGGCGATCCCCCACCCGTAGCGTTTTCCCCGCGGTGATGAGCGCAGGCAGGGCTGCCCCTTCGAGAAGAACGCCTCGCGTGCGGCGGAGTCGTCGGGGTCGATCCCGGCACGCAGCGCATGCGTGGTGAAGATCACGTCGTCGGAGGTGCGCGCATACGGCTCCTGCGCGATCAGTCGATAGTGCAGTGCGGCGATCGTGGGCCTCTCACCCGTCGGCGGCTCTTCGGCGTGGTCGACGGGACAGTCTTCTGCGACCTCGATGAACGTGCTCGCGTAGTTCGTGGTGTGCGTCGCCATGCCTACAGCATGCCCGCACCCTCGGACAATGCCGACCCCGATGTCGGTGGCACGGGTGATGATGGAGGGATGAGCGACGTGCTCGAACGCTTCACCCCTGCCACGCAAGACTGGTTCCGGGGTGCGTTTCCCGAACCCACGCCCGCCCAGTCGGGCGCCTGGAATGCGATCTCTGCCGGAAAGCACGCGCTCGTCGTCGCACCGACCGGCTCGGGCAAGACGCTCTCGGCCTTCCTCTGGGCGATCGACAGCGTGTTCCGCGAGCGCATCGAGCAGCCCACCCCTCCCGCGAAGCGCACGAAGGCCGCCGACGCCTCGCGCACGCGCATCCTCTACATCTCGCCGCTGAAGGCGCTCGGCGTCGACGTGGAGCGCAACCTGCGCTCGCCCCTCATCGGCATCGGCCAGTCGGCCAGGCGGCTCGGCGTCGAGGCCCCTTCGGTGACGGTCGGCGTACGCTCGGGCGACACGACCTCGAGCGATCGCCGCAAGCTGGTCTCCGATCCGCCCGACATCCTCATCACGACCCCCGAGTCGCTGTATCTGATGCTCACCAGTCGCGCCGGCGAGACGCTTCGCGATGTGCACACGGTCATCATCGACGAGGTGCATGCGGTCGCCGCGACCAAGCGCGGAGCCCACCTCGCGGTGAGCCTCGAGCGTCTCGATGCGCTGCGTCGCACCCACGGCCACGACCAACCCGCACAGCGCATCGGCCTGTCGGCCACCGTGCGTCCGATCGACGAGGTCGCGCGGTTCCTCGGCGGCGCGGCGCCTGTCGAGATCGTCGCGCCGCCGGCGTCCAAGACGTTCGAGCTGGGCGTCGTGGTGCCGATGGACGACATGACCAATCCGCCACCCCCTCCCGGCGCGCCGAAGGACGCGGGAGACGCGGCGGATGCGGAGTACACCGAGGTCACCGGCTCCGTGTGGCCCCACGTCGAGGAGGCGATCGTCGATCGCATCCTGCAGAACAAGTCGACCATCGTGTTCTCCAACTCGCGTCGCCTCGCCGAGCGCCTCACCGGGCGACTCAACGAGATCTACTCCGAGCGCATCGGCGTCGCACTGCCCGAGGCCTCCGTGCCGGCAGCCATGATGGCGCAGGCAGGTGCCACCGCCGGAGCAGACCCCGTGCTCGCCAAGGCGCACCACGGGTCGGTCTCGAAAGAGCAGCGCGCCCAGGTCGAAGAAGAGCTCAAGTCCGGTGTCCTGCGCTGCGTGGTCGCGACGAGCAGCCTCGAGCTCGGCATCGACATGGGTGCGGTCGACCTGGTGATCCAGGTCGAGGCCCCGCCGTCCGCGGCCTCCGGTCTGCAGCGCGTCGGGCGAGCAGGTCACCAGGTCGGCGAGATCAGCCGGGCCGCCCTCTTCCCGAAGCACCGCGGCGACGTGCTGCACACCGCGATCGTCACCGAGCGGATGCTGGCGGGCAAGATCGAGGCGATCCAGGTGCCCCGCAATCCGCTCGACATCCTCGCGCAGCAGACGGTCGCCGCCAGCGCCCTCGGCGAGATCAGCGTCGAGGAGTGGTTCGAGACCGTGCGTCGCTCGGCTCCGTTCCAGTCGCTCCCCCGATCGGCCTACGAGGCGACGCTCGACCTGCTCGCCGGACGGTTCCCCTCCGATGAGTTCGCCGAACTCCGCCCGCGGCTGGTGTGGGACAGAGACGCCGGCACCCTGACCGGACGTCCGGGCGCGCAGCGCATCGCCGTCACGAGCGGGGGCACGATCCCCGATCGCGGACTCTTCGGGGTCTTCGTCGCCGGCGAGTCGACCGGCGCCCGCGTCGGCGAGCTCGACGAGGAGATGGTCTACGAGTCGCGAGTGGGCGACGTCTTCACGCTCGGCACGACGAGCTGGCGGATCGCCGAGATCACCCATGACCGGGTCAACGTCATCCCCGCCTACGGCCAGCCCGGCAAGGTGCCGTTCTGGCACGGAGACGGCATCGGCCGACCGTTCGAGCTCGGCGAGGCGCTGGGGAGGTTCTCGCGAGAGGTCTCCGCCGCGACTCCCGAGAAGGCCGCCCAGCGACTGATCGAAGCCGGACTCGACGCGCAGGCGCGGATGAACCTGATGGCGCACCTGACCGAGCAGCGCGAAGCGACCGGAACGCTGCCGACCGATCGCACTCTGACGGTCGAGCGCGGGCGCGACGAGGTCGGCGACTGGCGGGTCATCCTTCATTCCCCGTACGGCATGAAGGTGCATGCACCGTGGGCGCTGGCGATCAACGCCCGCATCCGCGAGCGACTCGGAGTCGAGGGCTCTGCGGTCGCGAGCGACGACGGCATCATCGTGCGCATCCCGGATGCCGAGGCCGAGCCGCCCGGGGCCGAGCTCTTCGTGTTCGACCCGGATGAACTCGAGCAGCTCGTCACCCAGGAGGTCGGCGGCTCGGCGCTGTTCGCGTCGCGCTTCCGCGAATGCGCGGCGCGCGCGCTGCTCATGCCGCGCACCAACCCCAACCGGCGCACCCCGCTGTGGCAGCAGCGTCAGCGTTCGGCCCAGCTGCTCGAGGTGGCGCGCCGGCACCCGACGTTCCCCGTGATCCTCGAGACGCTCCGTGAGGTCCTGCAGGACGTCTACGACCTGCCCTCGCTGCGCACGCTGGCGGTGTCGATCGCCGACCGGCGCATCCGGCTCGTCGAGACGCAGCCGCCTCAGCCCTCGCCCTTCGCCCGCGACCTGCTGTTCGGCTACGTCGGTGCCTTCATGTACGAAGGGGACTCCCCCCTCGCCGAGCGCCGGGCGGCCGCCCTCTCGGTCGACCCCGCGCTGCTCGGCGAGCTGCTCGGCACAATCGAGCTCCGCGAGCTGCTCGACCCCGACGTCATCGCCCAGTTCGAGAGAGAAGCGCAGCGCCTCGACCCCGAGCGACGAGCGCGAGGTCTCGAAGGCGTCGCCGATCTGCTGCGGATGCTCGGTCCGATGGATGCCGCCGAGATCGACGCACGACTCGACCCGGAGACGGGGTCCGCGTCCGACCACCTCGACGCGCTGATCGCCGCCCGCCGCGCGATCCCCGTCACCGTCGCCGGCACCACGCGCGTCGCAGCCATCGAGGACGCCGGTCGGCTGCGTGACGCACTCGGTGCCGCGCTGCCCACCGGCATCCCCGTCGCATTCCTCGAACCGCTCGCCGATCCGCTCGGCGACCTCATCGCGCGCTATGCCCGCACGCATGGTCCCTTCACGACGGATGCCGTCGCGACGCGATTCGGGCTCGGCGCCGCCGTCGCGCGGCATACCCTGCAGCGGCTCGAGCACTCGGGCAGACTGACCAGCGGTTACTTCCTGCCCGAGGCCTCGGGCACGGGGAACGAGACCGAATGGTGCGACACCGAGGTGCTGCGCCGCCTGCGGATGCGGTCGCTCGCCGCGATCCGAGGCAGCGTCGAGCCCGTGTCGCCCGAGGCGTATGCGCGCTTCCTGCCGGACTGGCAGCACCTGGGACGCCCGCTCGAGGGACTCGACGGGGTGCTCGCGGTGATCGAGCAGTTCGCCGGGGTGCCCGTGCCCGCGAGCGCGTGGGAGTCGCTCGTGCTGCCCTCTCGGGTGCGCGACTACTCCCCCGCCCTGCTCGACGAGCTCACTGCCTCGGGAGAGGTCATCTGGTCGGGCCACGGCACGCTGCCGGGGCGCGACGGCTGGGTCTCGCTGCATCCCGCAGACCTCGCGCCGTTCACGCTGCCCGAGCCCGACGACGAGATCGCCGCCGACTCGCTCGAGGCCCGAGTGCTGATCGCGCTGGATGCGGGTGGCGCGTACTTCGCCGGTCAGCTGAAGGACATGACCGGCGCCGAGAACGAGCAGTCCGTGCTCGAGGCGCTGTGGGCGCTGACGTGGGGCGGCCGGGTCACCAACGACACCTTCGCCCCGATCCGGTCGCTGCTGGCCGGTGGTTCCCAGGCGCACCGGGTCACCCGACGCGCTCCGCGCACGCGCACCTATCGGGGGATGTCGCTGGCACGGACCGCGCCCCGACCGACGTCGATCGGCGGGCGCTGGTCGCTGCTGCCCACCGTCGACACGGATGCCGCTCGTCGTGCGACCGTCACCGCAGGGCTGCTCCTCGACCGCTACGGCGTGGTCACCCGCGGAGCCGTGCAGGCCGAGGGCGTGCCGGGCGGGTTCGCGCAGACATACCGGGTCCTCGCCGGCTTCGAGGAGGCTGGGCACTGCCGCCGCGGCTATGTGATCGAGAGGCTCGGCGCGGCGCAGTTCGCGGCATCCGCCACCGTCGACCGACTTCGCACGTTCGCCGGGCTCGCCGATCCGCCTCCCCGCAATGCCGTCACGCTCGCCGCGACAGATCCCGCCAACCCCTACGGCGCGGCGCTCGGATGGCCCAAGCGCGACGAGGTCTCGCATCGCCCCGGGCGCAAGGCCGGAGGCCTGGTGGTGATCGTCGACGGATCGCTCATCCTCTACCTCGAACGCGGGGGACGCACGGTGCTGTGCTTCACCGACGACGCCGAGGTGCTGCGCGCGGCAGCGACCGACCTCGCAGCGACCGCCCGCGCGCGGCGCCTCGACACCCTCACGGTCGAGAAGGTCAACGGCGAAGGCGTGTACGGCACCGAGCTCGCCCTCGCTCTGCAGGAGTCCGGATTCGTGGCCACCCCCCGCGGCTACACGCTGCGCAAGGCGATCTGACCGGCCCATGACCACTGATTCTAGGCTGGACGCATGATCGGGGAGTTCATCAGCGGCGTCCGCACCCTGCTGCGCGGTTTCGGCACATGGCGGCGCCGACCGGGGCTCATGGCCCTCGGTCTCGTACCGGGCTTCATCGCCGCGCTGGTGCTGCTCGCCGGACTCGTGCCGCTCGCGCTCGCTCTCGGGCCGATCTCCGACGGTCTCACCCCCTTCGCCGACGGCTGGATCCCGGCCTGGCGCTCGGTGCTGCGCGCCGCCGTAGGCATCGTGATCTTCGCCGCGGCGCTCGCACTCGCGAGCGCCGTGTTCAGCGCCCTCGCCCTGACGATCGGCGACCCGTTCTACCAGCGCATCTGGCGCGCTGTCGAGGCCGATCTCGGCGACGCCCCGCCCTCGGACGGCGGCGGATTCTGGATGGCGGTCGGCGAGGGCCTGAGACTCGTGGTCCTCGGCATCCTGATCGCGATCGCCGTGCTGCTGCTCGGTCTCGTCCCTCTCATCGGCGGATTCCTCGGTGCGGTGGGCGGCGTCGTGCTGTCGGGACGGATGCTCGCCCGCGAGCTCACCGGGCGGGCGTTCGACGCCCGCGATCTCAGCCCTGCCGACCGGGCGGTGCTGTTCCGCGGCAGCCGCGCGCGCGTGCTCGGCTTCGGTGTCGCCACGCAGCTGTGCTTTCTGATCCCCGGCGGGGCTGTCGCGGTCATGCCCGCCGCTGTCGCGGGTGCCACTGCCCTCGCGCGCACCATGCTGCAGCGCACGCCGCTGCCACAGCACACTCCGCAGCACGCTCCACAGCACACTCCTCCGCCTCCCCTGCCGGGCAGCGTCTCGGCGCCGCTGCCGCCACCCCCCGGGTCAGGGCACGCCTGATGCCCGAGGGCGATACCGTCTTCCGCACCGCCAGACGTCTCGACGAGGCGCTGGTCGGCGGTGAGGTGGCGCGCTTCGACCTTCGGGTGCCGCGATTCGCGACGCTCGATCTGACGGGTCAGCCGATCCTCTCGTCGATCGCGCGCGGCAAGCATCTGCTGCTGCGGATCGGCGACAGCACGCTGCATTCCCATCTGCGCATGGACGGCGCCTGGCTCGTCTACCGGGCGGGTGAGAAGTGGCGGCATCCGGCGTTCAAGGTCCGCGCGATCGTCGGCACGGCGCAGCGCGAGGCGGTGGGCATCGACCTCGCCGAGATCGAGGTCGTTCCGACCCGCGACGAGGACGAGCTCGTCGGCCATCTCGGCCCCGATCCGCTCGGCCCGGACTGGGATGCCGTCGAGGCCGCCAGACGCGTGAGCGCCGACACCCGCAGCATCCACGTCGCCCTTCTCGACCAGCGGAACGTCGCGGGGTTCGGCAACGAATACGCCGCGGAACTCCTGTTCCTCCGCGGAATCCTGCCGACGACCCCCGCACCGGAGGTCGACGTTCCCGCGCTGCTCGACCTCGGCGTGCGCACGATCCGCGCGAACCGCGATCGTCGCCATCGCACCTTCACCGGAGTCGATCGCCCCGGTCAGGGGACGTGGGTGTACGGACGTGCCGGACGCCAGTGCCGCCGCTGCGGAACCCCCATCAGACGCGGCGAGCAGGGCGCGGATCCGACCCGCGAGAGGATCACATTCTGGTGTCCCGTGTGTCAGCGATGACCCGCATCCATGCTCGGGAATGAATCCGGCACCCCCGTGGTTATTGATATATCCGGAGAACTCCGGAACACGGGAGGAATCGTGGGAAAGAACTACGTCGACATCGAGAACGACCAGGGCGCCACGCTGCGATACCGCAAGCACGCCAACGGTCGCGGTCTCGTCGCGCACGGCGCGAAGGTCCATCCGAAGGCGCACATCGAAGCGGGCGCCTACATCGAACCCGGCGCCCGTATCGGCGCGGGGGCGACCATCGCCCGCGGCGCATGGATCGAACCGGATGCCGTGATCGGCGAGGGTGCGCACGTCGACGCGCACGCACACATCGGCCAGGGTGCCGCCGTCGGAGACGGCGCGCACATCGGCGTCCGCACCGAGGTCGGCGCGGGAGCGCGGATCGTCCGCGGTGCGCGCATCGGCGACGACGAGACGGTCGCGGCCGGACTGACGGTCGCCACCGACCCGAAGGGGCTGTGGCTCGCGGCCTGATCGGCCGCGCTCTCAGAACGTCTCACCTCATCCGCCGGGTACCCTGGAGCACATGGCGACTCAGGGACGACGACCGGCAGGACGTGCCGGCAAGGGCTCGCCCGTGCGGCGCAACAAGGCCGCACCGGCTCAGCGGTTCCCGCCGCCCAAGCCTCCGAAGAAGACCGCCAAGGTCGTCTTCGACGCGCCCGACACCGAACCGGAGCAGCCGCGCACATTCCGTCTCGGGGTCGTCCCCGGCGCGACGCCGGGCAAGTGGATCGATGCCTGGAAGCAGCGGATGCCGCATGTGCCCATCGAGCTGGTGACGATCGAGGTCGCCGATCAGCGAGACGCCATCGGCGACCTCGATGCGGCCCTCGTGCGCCTGCCGCTGGCAGATGAGAACCTGCACATCATCACGCTGTACGACGAGGTGCCGGTGGTGGTCGCATCGATCGAGTCGCACCTCCTCGCGGCCGACGAGTTGACCGTCGCCGATCTGTCGGGCGAGATCGTGATGGTCCCGACCGACGATGCGCTCGGTCCGATCGACATCCCGGGTGCCGTCGCGCCGGCCTTCGCACCGCTGTCGGTCGCGGACGCCATCGTGACCGCCGCCACCGGGACGGGCATCGTGATCGTCCCCATGTCGCTCGCACGCCTGCACCACCGAAAGGATGTCGGCCACCGACCCCTGGCCGACGGCCCCACCTCGACGGTCGCCCTGGCTTGGCGCCGCGATCACACCACCCCCGACGTCGAGACGTTCATCGGGATCGTGCGCGGCCGCACGTCAAACTCGTCCCGATGACGCGAGCGCGCCGCCACCGCGACGGCTCCGCGGCGGCTCCGTGATGTGGTCGGAGTCGGCGGCGACGTCGACCGTGTCCCGTCGTCGTTAGACTCTCGTGGTGGTCTCGCTTCTCTACGTCTGTGTGCGCCCCGAACTCGGGGCGGCGGATGCCGAGCACGCCTCGTTCCGACGGGCGCTCGGCGTCGACGTCGTCGACCGCCTCGACCTGCTCACCGAGCGCCTCGACCCCGCGCGCCTCGCGCGATACAGCGGCGTCGTCGTCGGCGGCTCGCCGTTCAACGTCAGCGACGTCGAGAAGTCCGCCGTGCAGCTGAGGGTCGAAGCGGATCTCGAGCACATCGCGCGGCTGGCGATCGACTCGCAGGTCGCCGCCTTCTTCACCTGCTTCAGCATCGGCGTGGTGACGCGGATGCTCGGCGGCCAGGTCACGTCGGACACCCCCGAGTCGGCGAGCGCCACCGTGATCGAGACCACCGCCGCCGGCGCCGCGGACCCCGTCTTCGGTCCGAGCTCCCCCGCGCTCACCGTCTTCACCGCTCATAAGGAGAGCGCTGCGGCTCTGCCGGAGGGCGCGGTGCTGCTCGCCACGAATGACACCTGTCCCGTGCAGGCGTATCGGGTGGGCACCCACCTCTACACGGCGCAGTTCCATCCGGAGCCGACTCCGCGGGACTTCGCCGATCGGATGACGTTCTATCGCACCACCGGGTACTTCGACCCCGACGAGTTCGACGCCGTGCAGGGGCAGGTGCTGTCGGCATCCGTGACGGAGGGTGCGGCGCTGCTGCGCCGTTTCGCGCAGACGTTCGCGGCAGCCTGACGCCCGCGGGCTCAGCCGAGCCGCGGGCTCGGCCGGTCAGCCGAGCCCGTCGCCTCAGCCGCGCAGCAGCTCGACCCGTTCGCGGAGGTATGCCTCGAGCGGCATCCAACCGCCTGCCGTGCTCCATCGCACGGATGGCACCGTGTCGACCATCGCCAGAGGCCCGGATGCTCCGCCCGCGTCCACGACGGCGAGGTCGATCACCGACCATCCGACGTGCACGACATCGCCCTCGTCGAACCCGCCCCGCAGTGCCAGAGCACGTCGTTCTGCGCGCTCGCGCGCGGACTCCGCCGTGTAGCCGCGGCGCCCCGGATCGGCGGCCCTCAGCACCTCGGCGGTCGCCAGTGCGTGCGTCTCGGTGAGCAGCAGCACCCCGAGGTGCCACGCCTCGCCCACCCGCACGATGCGGCGTCCGCGCCACCGCGATTCGCGCTCTTCACCGAGTCCCTCCTTCGGAAGGCCGGCGAGCGCACGCACCGCGTCGGCGACGAGCGCGGACGCGGCCGTCACAGCTCCCCCTGCGGTGTCTCGCGGACGAGCGCCGGGTCGACGAGTCGTGCCGCCTCGCCGCGGATCAGCATCCCGATCAGGGGGAACAGCAGCACCGACAGCATCCCGGCCCCGACGAGTGCTGCCGCCGTGCCGGTGTCGATCATCTTCTGATCCACCCCGATCGCCGTCACGGCGACGATGATGGGCAGCCCGGTGGCGGCCAGCAGCCCGATCGCGGTGCGGTCCCTGGCGCTCGCGCCCGTCGGCGCGGAGAGCTGCGCGGTCGTGCCGCGGAGCACGAGCAGCGCGACGAGGAACAGCGGAAGCATCAGCATCGCGGACGACGAGCCGGTGAGCGCCTGCAGGTCGAAGTTCACGCCCGTGTAGAGGAAGAAGATCGGCACGAGGAAGCCGAACGCGATGGCCTCGAGCTTCGTCTCGACCGCCTCGGCGTCCTTCTCGGGCGCGCGCGCCATGATGATGCGCCACACCGCTCCGGCGACGAATGCACCCAGCAGCATGTCGAGGTCGAGCACGACGCTGAGGCCGACCAGCGACGCGATGAGCAGCAGCACGAACCGCACGCCGAACTGGTCGGAGGTGTGCAGAGTCGCACGCACGAACGAGTGGAGGCGCCCGTGCGGCATCCTCCGAGCCATGAGCACGGCGAGCCCCGCGAGCACGACGAAGGCGAGCAGCACCGCGGTGGCGAGCGGGGTGGTGCGGGTGCTGAGGAAGAGCGAGATCGCGATCAGCGGCAGGAACTCGCCGACCGCGCCGATCACGGTGACCGCACGTCCGAACGGGGTGTCGGTCTCCTGCGCATCCCTGAGGATCGGCATCAGCGTGCCGAGTGCGGTGGAGCTGAGGGCGATCGCGATCACGACCATCCCCTCGCCCGGGGCGAGGAGGAAGCCGATTCCGATGCCCAGCACCACGCTGATGGCCCACCCGATCGAGGCGCGGACGAGGGGCCGTCCGGCGACCGCCCGGAAGTCGATCTCGGAGCCCGCGATGAAGAACAGCATCGCGAGACCGAAATCACTGAGCTTCTCGAGGATGGGCGTCGGCTCGACCCAGCCGAGCACCGCGGGCCCCGCGAGAATCCCGAGGACGAGCTCGAACACGATGATCGGCACGCGGATGAGGGGTCGGATGCCGCGCGCCAGCAGCGGCGCTGCCACGGCGAGCAGCGGGATCAGCACCAGTCCGAGATCGCCCGCGTCCACGCTCCCAGAGTAGCGACCCGTCGTCGCGATGCGTCCGATTCGCCCGGTGGTCGCATCCACGGCAGAATCGATGCACACCCCCGAGGAGCCCTCATGTCTCAGCCCGACACCGCCCGCCTGCTGATCGCCTGCGATGATCAGCCCGGCATCGTCGCCGCCGTCGCCGGCGTGCTCTCCGTCCACGGCGCGAACATCATCTCGCTCGACCAGCACTCCACCGACTCCGAGGGCGGCCGGTTCTTCCAGCGCACGGTGATCCACCTCCCCGGGCTCTCTGCGGCGCGCACGGCTCTCGAAGCCGATCTGGCTCAGGTCGCCGAGCGGTTCGGCATGGAGTGGTCGCTGCACGACACCGCGCGGCGCAAGCGCGTCGCGATCTTCGTCTCGAAGTACGATCACTGCCTGATGGAGCTGCTGTGGCGCACGCAGCGAGGCCAGCTCGACATCGACGTCACGATGGTCGTCTCGAACCACCCCGACCTCGCCGAGTCCGTACGCTCGTTCGGGGTGCCGTTCGTGCACATCCCCTCAGGCGACAAGCAGACGATGGAACAGCGTCAGCTCGAGCTCCTGCGCGGCAACGTGGATCTGGTGGTCCTCGCCCGGTACATGCAGATCCTCACCGACGACTTCATCGAGGGTCTCGGCGCCCCGATCATCAACATCCACCATTCCTTCCTCCCCGCGTTCATCGGGGCGAACCCGTATGCGAGGGCGAAGGACCGCGGTGTGAAGCTGATCGGAGCCACCGCGCACTACGCGACAGCGGATCTCGATGAGGGACCGATCATCGAGCAGGACGTCACCCGTGTCACGCACTCGGAGTCGGCCGCCGATCTGCAGCAGCGCGGCGCCGACGTCGAACGCCTCGTTCTCGCCCGTGCCGTGCAGTGGCATGCCGAGGACCGTGTGATCGTCCACGGCCGGTCCACCGTCATCCTCTGACCCGGGGCGCCCAGAGGGGTGCGACGCCTCGAGCCGATGACGTCGCTGGCAAGCCCCCGTACCTGGCCAGCTTCACAGCCCGGATCGACAACGACCCTCACCGGGCCTCCGGCACTCCCGCCAGCAGGTCGGCGAAGGCCTCGGCGGCGGTCGCATGACCGGCCAGTGCCGCGCCCTGACCCATCCAGAGCGACTGCAACTCGCCGAGGTTCTGTTCGCCCGCTGCCGCGCGGAATCGGCCGGTGAGCCAGTTCTGCATCGGGAACGGGGCGATCGTCCCGCTCGCCTCGATCGCCCGCACCGCACGGTTGCGGGTGCCGCGGGCGAGGCGTCCGCTCATCGCCTTCGTGAGAACGGTGCCGTCGGCGGCGGTGGAGCGGATGGCGTCGCGATGCGCCTGGTTCGCCGCCGACTCCGCCGTCGCGAGGAAGGCCGTGCCGACCTGCACGGCTGACGCTCCGAGCGCGAACGCGGCGGCGACTCCGCGCCTGTCGGCGATGCCGCCGGCCGCGATGACCGGCACATCGACGGCATCCACGACTTGCGGCACGAGTGCGAAGGTCCCGACGAGCGATTCCTCGGCCGGACGGAGGAACGACACCCGATGGCCGCCGGCCTCGAAGCCGGTCGCGACGACGGCGTCGACCCCGGCGCCCGCGAGTGCGACGGCTTCGGCGACGGTCGTCGCGGTTGCCACGACACGGATGCCGCGGCGGTGCGCCTCGTCGACGACGGCCCCGGACGGAACCCCGAAGACGGTGCTCAGCACGGGTGGTGCCGCCTCGAAGATCGCGTCGAGCTGCTCGTCGAGGGGAGGCAGGTAGCGCTCGGGGCGGGCGGGCACCTCGAGTCCGACCGCGTCGTAGAACGGCTGCAGCGCCTGCGCGAACACGGTGTGCTGCGGATTCGGCTCGACCTCGTCGCCGGTCGGCAGCCAGATGTTCACCGCGAAAGGACGCGAGGTCGCCTCCCGCAGAGACGCGATCGTCGCGCCGATGCGGTCGGCGTCGTAGCCGTAGAGCCCATAGCCGCCGAGGCCGCCGGCCTCGCTGACCGCCGCCGTGAGCCCGACGGAGGAGAGCCCGCCGAACGGACCGAGGATGATGGGGTGTTCGATGCCGAGCAGTGCGCGCAGATCACTCATGCCTCGAGGCTATCTCCGCTCCCCTGCCCCGAGGCGGGCGCGCGACCGATGCCGCACTCGGATGCCGGTGATAATCTCGGCGTGAGGGATCAGGGAGGCGCGCATGAGCGAATGGTTCGGGCAGATGCTCGGCTTCGTCGCGGCCGCGCTCGGGGTCATCGCGGTGCCGGATGCCGCGGCACTCGGTGTCGCGATCGCGCTGATCGCCCTGACGACCCTCACGATCGCCGTGGCGCTGAGCGTCGCACCGCCCTCTCCACGCAGCGCCCCGCACCCGCTGCGGGCGATCGACGTCTCGACCCTGCTCGCCCAGAGCGATCCTGACGCCGCCGGTCACCCGCGTCCTCGTGCGCCGGGAGTCGCCGTCTCCGCGTAGTCCGTCCTCGTACGGGACTGCGCGGCTTTCGCCGACCCTTCCCGACACACGAACGGACTTCCATGGACATCTTCGCCTTCCCACCCCTGACCTTCCTGCTCGACGCGGCGTACGGCGCCCTCGCCGGGCTCTCCGCACTGCTCGAACCGCTCGCCGGAGCATCCGCCGCCGCACTCGCCGTGGTGCTCGTCACGCTTCTCGTGCGCGCCCTGCTGATTCCCGTCGGCGTCTCGCAGGCGAAGGCCGAGCAGACCAGAGCGCGCCTGGCTCCTCGGCTGCGAGAATTGCAGCGCCGGCACAAGAAGAATCCCGAGCGCCTGCAGAAGGAGATGCTCGAGCTCTACCGCTCCGAGAACACGTCTCCGTTCGCCGGGATGCTGCCGGTCCTCGCTCAGGCGCCGGTCGTCGGCATCCTGTACACGCTGTTCATCCGCCCCGACATCGCCGGGCACCCGAACGACCTGCTCACGCACGACCTGTTCGGTGCACCGCTGGGCACCAGTTTCGTCTCCGCCGTCTTCGGCGGCACGGCGACGCCGGAGACGCTGTGGGTCTTCGGTGCGCTGATCGCCGTGATGATCGTGGTGGCCGAGATCACACGACGGGTCTTCCGGCCGGCCGTGGTCGACGACGACTCGCCGCTGAACTCGCCGACGATGCTGCGTGTGACCAGCGCTCTGCACTATCTGACGGCCGTCTTCGCGATGTTCGTGCCGCTCGCCGCCGCGCTGTATCTCACCGTGACCGTGGTCTGGACGCTGGTGCAGCGGATGCTGCTGCGGCGCCGCTATCCGCTGCCCGTGCCTGCTGCGGTCAGCGCCTGACGGGTCGGCCGGTCATTCGGGCAGCGGGATCGGCGCGGTGAAGGGACCGGGCTCGTCGTCGCGGCGGGCGCCGTCGGGCCCGGTCCCGACCTCTCGGGCTGCGGCCGCATCGTCTCGACGGCGCTGACGTCGCACGCCGAGCGTCGTGCCGACGCTCGCCGCCACCACCAGGGCGATCGCGAGCATCCGCAGCGGAGTCGCCGACTGCCCGAGGATCAGCCACCCGGCGAGCGTCGCGAATGCGGGCTCGAGGCTCAGGAGCACGCCGAACACGCGTTGCGGCAGGCGACGCAGCGCGGCGAGCTCGAAGCTGTAGGGGATCACCGACGACAGCACGGCGGTGACCGCGGCGAGCAGCAGCAGCTGCATGTCGCCCGCGACGGTGACCGCGGCCGGCACACCGACCGGGATCAGCAGGATCGCGGCCACGACCAGGCCGACCGCGAGTCCGCTGCTGCCGGGGATGATGGCACCCACCCGGGCACTCATCCGGATGTACATGGCCCAGAAGCCGGCGGCGATCAGGATGAAGACGATCCCGAGCGGATCGAGGGGCTCGGCGCCGATCAGTCCGTCGACGCCGAGCAGCACCATCCCGAGCAGCGCGACCCCCACCCAGGCGGCATCGACGAGGCGCCTGGTCAGCACGGCGGCGAGGACGAGCGGCCCGAGGAACTCGATCGCGACGGCCGGACCGAGCGGGATGCGGTCGATCGCGGCATAGAAGAAGCCGTTCATCGCGGCGAGCGAGACCCCGAACAGCACGGCGGCGAGCCACTGCGACTTCGACCACCGGAATGGTCTCGGGCGCACGATGACGACCAGCAGCAGCGCCGCGATCGCCACGCGCAGCGAGGTCACACCCCACGGGCCGAGCACCGGGAAGAGCTGGGCCGCGACCGCGGCCCCGAACGGCAGCGACAGGCAGGAGCAGACCACGAGCACGACGCCCACGAGCGGACGGGACGGCGTGGACTGCTTCACCCAGCCAGCCTACGGCGCGCGCGGATGCCGACGAACCGGCCCTGTCAGAGGTGCTTGCCGCCGGTGACCGCGAGCACCGCGCCCGAGGTGTACGACGACTCCGCCGACGCGAGGTACACGTAGGCGCCGGCGAGCTCTGCCGGCTGTCCGGCCCGGCCGAGAGGCGTGTCGGATCCGAAGGTCTTCACCCGCTCGTCCGACCAGCCGGTGGCCGGGATCAGCGGCGTCCAGATGGGGCCGGGAGCGACGGCGTTCACGCGGATGCCGCGCTCTCCCGCCTCCTCGGCGAGCGCCTTGACGAACGCGACCTGCGCCGCCTTGGTCATCGCGTAGTCGATGAGGTTGGGCGACGGCTCGAAGGCCTGCACGGACGACGTGACGATGATGCTGGAGCCGGACTCAAGATGCGGGTACGCGGCCCTGGCCGAGTACAGCAGGCCGAAGAGGTTGGTCTCGAACACGCGGCGGAGGCGGTCGGTCTCGAGATTCTCGAAGCCGTCGATGTCGTGCTGGTACGCGGCGTTCAGCACCAGGATGTCGAGGCCGCCGAGGGCGCTCCGCGTCTCGGTCACCACCTCGGTGGCGAAGGCCTCGTCGCGGACGTCGCCGGCGAGGCTCAGCCCCTGGCGGCCTTCGGCGCGCACGAGATCGATGGTCTCGTCGGCATCCGCCTGCTCCTCCGGCATGTGCACGATCGCCACGTCGGCTCCCTCGCGGGCGAAGGCGATCGCGACGGCTCGGCCGATTCCGGAATCCCCGCCGGTGATCAGGGCTCTACGCCCCTCGAGACGCCCGTGGCCCACGTACGACTCCTCGCCGTGGTCGGGAGTCGGGCGCATGTCGTCGGTCAGTCCCGGCTGGTTCTGCTGCTGACCGGGGAATTCCTCGTCGCGGTGCTGGCTGCGGGGGTCGGGGGTGCTGTCTGCCATGGTGTCTCCTCTTCCTCGCGACTCGCCATCATCGTGCGTGGCCTGAGTCGGGCGTTCAACGAGACTCGCGGCCCGTCGGCGCCCTCGGGAGGGGGTTGACAATCGACACCTCGATCGACGATCGGAGTGCGACAGGTGAATGGCTCGGGCCGCTCAGGCCCCGGGGGCGGCGGGCTCGTCGTCGGCCGACGCGACGGAGCCGGACGTGTCCTGTGGCTCGGGAACGAGATACAGCCCGCTCGGCGCGTTCGCGGTGAAGGCGAGCGCCTCGATCCAGGCGCGGTTGATCGACGGCTGCCTGCTGCCGAAGTACTTGAAGGCGAGCGAGCTGCCCGGCTGCACCCACACCGTCGTGCGGCCGCCGCCGACGCTCGCGTCTTCGCGCCAGCTGAACGGGAACGGCTCGGCGCGTCGCAGCTTGGCGGTCATCACGAGCTGCAGGTGGGTGAGGGCGCGATCCTCGATCTCGGTCTTCACGCTGCCCTCGTAGATGAACTTGCCCATTCGCCCTCTCCTCTGGTGTGCAGGTCTTCGTCATGCAGTTTATGGGACCGCAGGCCCTCGATGCGTCGCCCCGAGCGGGCTGTCCAGACGGGGTCGGAGCGGGCCGAAGTCAACCCCCTGCGTGCGGATCCCTTCGCCGATATCCTGGCAGGAACCGCGAGGAGACCCACCATGAACGCACGACACATCGACGACCGTTCCGATGAGGGCTACACCCCCACGACCACTCACGCCGAGTTCGGCGAGGGCAACCCGCGCCTGCGCGTCACGCGCGACGGCGAGCGCGCCGAGTTCGCCCTCGAGGTCGACGTGGTGCGCATCGGCTCCGCTGCCGACAACGAGCTGCGGCTCGACGGCGCCGACCCCGTGCACGCCACGATCACGCACGACGACCGTGACGAGTACGTCCTCGAACTCCACGGCGAGGGCGAGATGAACAGCAACCCCGACGCCACCGCCACCCACCCCGGCGATCGCACCCAGACGCTGCGCACCGGCGCACGCTTCACCGTCGGCGAGTGGGAGCTGGTCTACGCACGCGACGAGTTCGCCGACCACGGGCGCCCGTACGGCGGACGCCTCGGCGGCGAGTACTCCGACCAGCCGCTGCAGCCCCCGCGGCCCGACTACTCCGACGAGGCGACCATCGAGTCCGACGCCCCGACGCACGCGGACTCCGCCGAAGAGAAGTGACAGCAGAGCAGTCACCGCTGGACCGCGTCAGCGAGGTCGCCGCTGAGCGCGGACTGCGCATCTGCGTGGTGGAATCCCTGACCTCGGGACGTCTGGCGAGCACGATCGGCGCGGGGGCCGACGCCGGTGAGTGGTTCGCCGGCGGCATCGTGGCCTACCTCACCGATGTGAAGGAGAGCCTGCTCGGACTCACGCCGGGAACGGATCCGTGTTCCCCCGAGTGTGCCGAGCATCTCGCCGCGAGCGCACTGCGGCTGTTCGACGCCGACGTCTGCATCTCGACGACGGGGGTCGGCGGGCCCGATCCTGAAGGCGGGCACGAGCCCGGCACCGTCTACGTCGGATGGGCCACGGGCGACGGGGTCGGTCACCGCAGGCTGGCGCTCAGCGGCGATCCGCAGGAACTCCTCGACGAGACGGTCGACACCGCCATGCGGCTGCTCGCGTTCCATGCCGAGGGCATCCGCCCTGCGGGACCGCGGCGCTCGGGACCGGGGTCTTCGGCATCCGCGGCTGCCGAAGACGACGCCGAAGACGACGCCGAGGAAGGTGGCGCGGCAGAGCCCACGGCCTGAGCCCTGGCTCTTCTGCGCTCGACCCGTCTCCCGTCAGCGTCCGGGTACGACGCCGATGCGCAACGGCGCGCCGGGAGCGGATGCCGCGGTGATGGCCTCGTCGAGGTCGGCGAGCTGCCGCACTTCCCCGACCGCGTCCACGAACGGGTAGGCGCGTCCTCGTCCTGCGAGGAATGCGACAGCCTCGGCGAGCTCCGATCCCGTGTAGTTGTGCACGCCGGTGACGGTCACCAGCCGGCGAACGATGCTCTCGGCGTCGAGGGGCACCGGCTCGGCAGGGAAGACGCTCCCGACCAGCACGACCGTGCCCCCGGTGGCGACGCCGGCGAGCGCCTCGGCCACGGCATGCCCCGAGGCCTCGATCACGACGTCCGGGTCACGATCGATCGGACCGGCGCCGAAGCGTGCGGCCAGCGCCAGCCGTTCGGGTGCGGGGTCGAGCACCTCGACCGTCGCGCCGTGCTCCACCGCGATCGCCGCGGCCGAGAGCCCGACGAGTCCGGCTCCGTGGATGCGGACGGTCGCGCCGTCGAGGTCGTGATCGCGCGCAGCCCGGGCGACGGCGGCCCAGGCGGTCGCGGTCGCGCACGATGCCGGAGCGAGCACCGCGGCCGGCAGGGACTCGGGCACCCGCACGATCGCCGTGCCCGCCCGCACCTGGACGTGCGAGCCGAACGCGCCGGTGAGGTCGCCGTGCACGCCGATGCGGTCATGACCGTACTTGCCGAGCGTGCGGCACTTCTGCGGCACACCCCGGGCGCACCTGTCGCAGGTGCCGCACGAGATCGTGACCGACCAGACGATCCGATCCCCGATGCGCACGGGGACGCCGTCGACCGTCGAGGCCCCGCCGTCGCCCAGGGCGATCACGCGTCCGACGCTCTCGTGTCCGAGCACCAACGGCACCGGGGCGGACCGACGTCCGTGCACGGTGTGGACGTCGGACCCGCAGATCGTCGACATCTCGACGGCGACGAGCACGTCGTGCTCACCGAGCGCGACACCGGGCACGGCGATCATTTCGTGCGGGTGGCCCTCACCGATCCACACCATCGCTGTGGCCGCGGGCCGCAGGGCCACGTCGCGACGGTGGCCGGGAGGACGGATCAGCAGAGTTCCCATGTCAGGGCCTCAGACCGTGGGCACGAGAGGGAGCAGCCCGCGCTCGGTGAGCGTGCCGCGAAGATGCGTCACGTCCTCGAGCACGACGTCGGCACCGGCGAGCTCGAGCGCGCCCGCGTCGTGGGCGCCCGTCAGGACGCCGGCGACGAGACCGGCGCCTGCGCGGCGGCCCGACTCGACGTCGCTGATCGTGTCTCCGGCGACAGCGACAGCGGCGACCGACGAGGTCTGCGTGCGGATCAGCGCCGCGAGCACGAGATCGGGTGCCGGACGCCCGCGCCCGGCGTCGACCGGCGAGAGGGCGAGGTCGATGAGCCCGCGCCAGCCCAGACCGTCGATCAGCGCATCGCGGGTGACCGGCGCGAATCCCGTCGTGAGCACGACCCTCAGACCGGCGTCCTTCAGCCCCTGGATCGCATCGGCCGCCCCGGGGATCTCGGTGACCCCCTGCTCGGCCACGATCTCGGCGTAGGCGCCTTCGAATGCGGCCGTCGCGCGCTCGGCGGCGGCACGGTCTCCTCCCGCGAGGTGCGTGAAGACCTCGATCTTGGACTGCCCCATGGTGGCGCGCACGTGCGCGAGCGCGTCGTCCCACGGCATCCGATCGGCGACGCCGGTGCGTTCGGCGGCGCGCTGGAACGCCGTCTCGACGACCCCGTCGTCGAGCACGGTCGTGCCGGCCATGTCGAGCACGATGAGTTCGAGCGCCGGTGCCGGAGCTGCGTCGAGCTGAGTGGTCATGGGGTTCCTTCCATTGCAGGTGTCCACCCGAAGGTGGCGGTGAGATTCTCTTCGGCGAGCCCCAGACCCGTGGTCATTCCGATGCCGGTGGTCGCGGCGAGCACCAGCACCCCCTCGTCGACCGTGTCGATGAGGAAGTCCTTCGACGCCTTCGCATACACGCCCTGCCAGCGCTCCAGCACCCGTGGGGCCGGCATCTCGAACAGCGCCTCCGCCTCGGCGAGGAACGCCGTGAACGCGGCCTCGGGTTGGAACGGCTCCGGCGCGGTCGATGTGGCGTGCGAGTCGCCGATGATGAGCGTGCCGTCCGGCAGCTGCGTGTACATCTGATTGAGATCGAGCGCGGCGAGGTCCGGACGCTCCGAATGCAGGCGATCGCGGAGCGCGGCGGTGGCGGCACCGTCGGGGAAGCGTCCGTAGCGGACGAGCGACCACCCGGTCAGCAGCGGGGCGGAGAGCGGATGCCCGAGACTCACCGCTGCACGCATCATGTCGAGAGCGCACCGGACGACGCCTGACCGTTCCGCCACCTCCGGCAGCAGCTGGTCGATGTCGTGATTCGCCGCGACGACGACCGCGCCTGTGGTGATCGCGCCTCTCGTCGTCTCGACGCGGCGTCCGGCGACGGAGGTCGCCGCCGTGCGGAAGCGGAAGTCGACGCCCAGTCCTGCGAGGTGCCGCACGATCGCCGCGGCGGCGGTGCGCGGATCGGTCTGCAGGTCGGTCTCGATGTGCGCTCCGCCGAGGAGTCCCCGGCGACGGAGCGGGGCGAGGCGCAGCAGCTCATCCGCATCGAGCATCCGGATGCCGCCATCGGCCGCCGCCTGCTCGAGCACGGCGATCTCGTCGGCGTGGCGGGCGGCGACCAGTGTCCCCGACTCGCGGATCCAGAACCCTGCATCCTGAGCGAGGCGCAGCCACAGGTCTCGGGACAGGTCCGCGTAGCGCCGGGCCTCCCCCGTCTGCGCGCCGATGCAGAGGTGGCCGAAGTTGCGGATCGTCGCGCCGACGGGAGCATCCGCTCTGTCGACGACGATGACGCTCAGACCCCGCCGCACCGCCGCGTACGCGGCGCCGAGGCCGATGATCCCCGAGCCGACGACCACGAGGTCGGCGGAGTCGGTCGAGCCGGCGCGGCCGCTCATCGGAACACCTTGCGCATCCACATCGCGAGCCCTTCGACGACGAGCACGGTGACGAGGATCATCAGCACGATCGCCGTCACGGTCTCATAGCGCGAACCCTGGCTGGCGTTGAGCAGGTAGTACCCGACACCGCCTCCGCCGACGATGCCGAGGATGGTCGCGGCGCGGATGTTCGTGTCGAGCATGTAGAAGCTGTGCCCGATGAGCGCCTGCATGCCCTGCGGCACGGTCGCCGAGGCGTAGGTCTGCAGCCGGGTGGCGCCGACCGCCCGCAGGGCCCGTTCGGGCCCACGGTCGACCTCCTCGAGGGAATCGGCGATCAGCTTGCCGAGCAGACCGATGCCGCCGATGGCCAGCGCGATGACTCCCGCCTGGGCGCCGAGGCCGGTGATGACGACGAGCACGATCGCGAGGATCAGCTCGGGAATGCCGCGGATGCCGACGAGCAGGAAGCGCGCGATGCCCCGCGCTCCCGCTCCGGGTGCGACGTTGCTCGCGGCGAGGGAGCCGAGGATCAGCGACGGCAGCAGCGTGAGCACCGTCGCCGCGAGTGCGATCGCGACCGTGTCCCGCATGGCCGCGATCATCGCGGACGCCTCATAGCTGCCGAATGACGGCGGCCAGAACTTCGCTGCGACCTCGGGGAGCTTGGCCCAGAAGGTGAAGAAGTCCATCCAGTTGATCTGGCTGACGACGACGCTGCCGATGACGACGAGCACCGCCGTCCCGATGCCGATCGTGTTGCGCACCCGCTCCGCGGTCCACGGTCGACGCACGGCGGTCTGCGGGCTGGCCGCCCACTCCGGGCGCTCCGTCGTCACCGCGCCCGTCGCCCCGCGCAGTCGCGGGCGGATGATGCGGTCGATCCACGACCGCGTCTGCCGCTGCTGGCCGAGCATTGCCCCGCGCACCAGGCTCGACACGATCTCCATCACGACGCACAGGATGAAGATGACCAGGGCGATGCCGAGGCCCTTGCCGTAGTTCAGCGACTTGAAGGCGTAGGACATCTCGAGTCCGAGGCCGGCCACGCCCACGTAGCCGAGCACGACGCTGCCGCGCAGGTTGATGTCGTTGCGGTGCAGCACCGTCGCGACCCAGCTCGGCAGCACCTGGGGAAGGATTCCTGAGGCGAACTCCTGCATCTTCGATCCCCCCGCGGCGCGGATCGCGAGCCGGGGGCCCTCGTCGATCTGCTCGATCGCGTCGGCGAACATCTTCGAGATCATCCCGATCGAATGGATGCCGATGGCGAGGATGCCGGGCAGGGTGCCGAGCGAGAACATGAGAACGAACGCCATCGCGAGCACGACGTCCGGCAGCGCTCGGGTGAGCACTCCCACGAACCGCGCGGCGGCACGCCATCCGTTGCCGGGGGTCGTGTTGGAGGCTGCGAGGTAGGCGATCGGCACCGACAGGGCGGCGGCGAGCAACGTGCCGACGAGCACGAGCCCCACGGTGAGGGCGATCAGCCAGGCGAGGTCGGCCGGTTCAGGGAACGAGAGGCCGCCGACACGGGCCATGAAGTTCTCGGCGTTGCCCCAGCTCTGCACCATCGCCGGGATCGAGATGCCGACCTCGTCGACCGCGAGGATGCCGAGCACCAGGAGCGCCAGCAGCGTCAGCCCGGCGGCGATGCGCTCGGCGGAGATCGGGCGGCGAGGAGCTCGATCGGCGACACTCGTGCGTGCGGGGGTCGCGTGCGCCCGAGGCGGGTCCGAGAGGACGGTCATGAGGCCCGCGCCTTGTCGAGCTGGGCGACGTCGACCGTGATCTCGGTGAGTTCGTCCTGCACGGCGCGGATCTCTGCGGTGGTCGTGGCGACGCGGCCGTAGATCTCCATGACCTCGGCCTTGGTCAGGTCGCCGGTCGGGGTGTCGAGCACGATCTCGCCGTGGCGCAGCCCCACGATGCGGTCGGCCCACGAGATCGCGAGGTCGACCTGGTGCAGGCTGCAGACGACCGTGAGCCCCTCGTCGGCGGCGATCTCACGGATCAGCGCCATCACCTGGTCGCTGGACTCCGGGTCGAGGGATGCGACGGGCTCGTCGGCGAGCAGGATGTCGGGCTTCTGCATCAGGGCGCGGGCGATCGCCACGCGCTGCTGCTGGCCGCCGGAGAGGGTGTCGCTGCGCTGATAGGCCCGGTCGAGCAGCCCGACGCGATCGAGGTGCTCGAGGGCGCGCAGCTTCGCCGCCTTCGAGTAGCCCCAGAGGCCGAGCCGCGGGCCGCGGACCTCCGACAGAGATCCGGTGAGCACGTTCTCGAGCACCGTCAGCGAGGGCACGAGCTCGAACTGCTGGAAGATGAATCCCACCCGGCTGCGGAGGGCGCGTAGTGCCTTGCCCTTGAGCGTCGGGACCTTCGCGCCGAGCACCTCGATCTCGCCCGAGGTCGGCACCTCGAGACCGTCGAGGTGGCGCAGCAGCGTCGACTTGCCCGAGCCGGAGAGCCCGAGCAGCACGACGATCTCGCCGCGTGAGACCTGCAGCGATGCGTTCTTCAGCGCGGTGGTCGAGCCGAAGGTCTTCGTCACACCGTCCAGGCGAATGAGGGCATCGGATGCCGTGTTCATGTCAGTTCTCCAGGGTCGTGGCGTCGAGCGTGGTTCTTGCGGGTGAGCGCCCCGCGCTCCGCTGCCCCGGGGTGGGAGCACACTACGGAACGGGGGCGCTCGGCTGACGCTGCGGTCAGCGATCGGGCGTCAGCCCTGGCACTGCTCCGCTTCGGTCTCCTTGCAGATGTCGCGGATCAGGTCGTAGTACGCGTCGTCGACGGGCTTGGTGGCGTAGAACACGCTGCGGAACGCATCAGTGTCCGCGCCCTCGATGCCGGCGGCGATGATGTCGTCGATCGTGATCTCGGAGAGTCCGTCGATGAGCTCCTGCGCGACGTCGTCCGGCAGAGTCGACGAGTAGACGAGCGGCGCTCCGGGGACCATGGTCTCGTCGATGACCTTGACGGTATCCGACTTCTCGACCTCGGAGTCCTCGGCGAATCCGACCTCGCACTCGACGCCTTCGCCGACCTTCTGCACGCTCACGTCATGCTTGCCCGCGAAGACGGGCGTGATGTCGGTCTTGGGGTCGATGCCCGCCTCGAGCAGGTTGTAGGAGGGGAAGAGGTATCCCGACGTCGACGAGGGATCGACGAAGCAGACCTTCTTGCCGGCGAAGTCCTCGATGCTCGAGATGTCGCTGTCGGCAGGCACGATGGCCTGGGAGTAGTACCCGGGCTCCTGGCCCTCCTCGGTCACGATCGAGGAGATCGGGGTGAGCTTCGCGCCGTTGTTCGTGGCGGTGACGTAGGTGAAACCGGAGAACGAGGCGACATCGACCTTGCCGGCGACGGCTGCCTCGATGAGCGCCGCGTAGTCGGTGGACTCGTGGTACTCCACCGTCTTGCCGGTGATCTCGGCGATGTAGTCCATGAGCGGCTGGTAGTTCGTCTCGGTGTCGACCGAGTCGGGCACGACGCCGAAGACGAGCGTGTTCTCGTCGACGGCGAATCCGCCGTCGACCGATGATGCGTCGGCACCGGACGCGCCGGTGGCCTCTGCGGAGCCGGAGCAGGCGGCGAGGCCGAGCGCGAGGATCGCGGCGCCGGCGAGCACGGGGAGAGCGCGGAGCTTCATGAGGACCTTTCGGAGTGGGAGGGGTGATCCACGAGCCACTCTGACAGGGCAACAGCCAAGATATGTACCTAACTTGGAAGAGTTCAAGGTCCGTTCACCCGGTCTTTCCTCGGATGAACATCGAGGGAACGCGCAACCGTTCCACCTCGATAGCGAAGTAGTATGCCTATGTGGCCGAAGCTGTATACACCCAGATCGCAGACGACCTCCGCGCGCAGATCGCGGCGGGCACCCTGCGCCCCGGCGACGACGTGCCGACCGAGGCGGAGCTCGCCGACCGGTGGCGCACCTCGCGGGGTCCGATCAGGAACGCTCTCGCCGCCCTGCGCGGAGAGGGCCTGATCGAGACGGGGCGGGGACGCCCCGCGCGGGTCGTGTCGCGCAAGGCCAGCCAGGCGGTCGATGTGTCGGTGCCGTTCACTCGCTGGGCCCGCGATCTCGGGGTGACTCCGGGCGCGCAGACGCAGGAGTTGAGCCTTCGCAGGGCCGGTGACCGCGCAGAACTGCTCGGAGTGTCGCCCGACGACACGATCGTCAGCGTCGTGCGACTGCGCCTGCTCGACGGCAGGCCGACGATGCTCGAGCGGCTCTTCTACACCGAGGCAGTAGGACGACGACTGCTCGACGTCGACACGGACGAGGTCTCGATCACGGAGTACCTCGGGTCGGTGGGACACCCGATCGTCGGGCTCGAGCACCAGATCGACGCCGTCGCCGCCGACGAGCAGGATGCCGCCCTGCTGCGCGTGCCGCAGGGAACGCCGATCCTTCGACTCAGCCGCATCTCCCGTGATGCGAGCGGGCGCATCTTCGAGGCGTCCGAAGATCGCTACCTCAGCGAGGTGGTGCGGTTCACGGTCGCGGCGTCGGGGATCTCGACGGACGGGCACTACATGCGTGCAGTGGGCGGC
Organism: Microbacterium sp. NPDC079176; assembly: GCF_040686675.1. Taxonomy (NCBI): domain Bacteria; kingdom Bacillati; phylum Actinomycetota; class Actinomycetes; order Micrococcales; family Microbacteriaceae; genus Microbacterium; species Microbacterium sp. NPDC079176. Next base: position 86,605 of record NZ_JBFBLM010000003.1, on the reverse strand, counting down.
TGAGAGCCGGCCAGTCGATCGGCATCGATTCCTCGAGGTGACTCGTCGGAGGAAGCCGATCGCGAGCGCGATGGGGATCAGATTCCAAAGACCGCGCTCGCGATCACAGCGCTGGGGATGCGCTATTTCTGGGGTATACCCAATGTAAGCGCCCGGCTACACCATGGAACACGGTCTATAGTCGAGATCTACCCTGGACTTTCGTCTAGGTTTCACGTCGAAAACCCCGGAATTCCGCGGATCTGGCTCCCAGCGTACCGGAATACCGGTACGCAATCCCCTGCCATTTTCAAGCCGGGATGCTGGGATGCCGGAGGCGTCAGACGATCGGCAGCAGCGCCGAGACGACCCAGCGGCCGTCGACTTCGCCGGCGCTGAATTCGCCGCTGGCACCGAGAACCCGTTCGGCCATGCGGCCGATGCCCGTGCGGCTCGAGGAGAGCTCGCGACGCGGCGTGATGGAGAGCGGACTGCTCACCGCCATCTTCGCGGCGTCGTCGTCGATGTCGAATCGGATCTCGACTTCGCCCGCGCCGGCGTACTTGAGGACGTTGGTGGCGGACTCTCGCATGATGCGCGCGAGGATGATCTCGGCGGCCCGCGGGACGCGCTCATCGGAAGGGTCGCCGATGACGGCCACGGCATGGCCGGCGGCTTCGAACTCCTGCGCGGCCTCCTCGACGGAGGCCACCAGATCACCGGAGGGCATTCCCTCGGAGCGGGGTCCGTCGTCTGCGAGGTCGATCACGAAGCGGAGGTCGGTCATCGCCTTGCGTGCGGCGATGCGAATCGCCTCCTGCGAATCTCTGCTCGTGCGATCGTCGTCGAGCATCTGCACGTGCAGCGCCACCACGGTGAGGTGGTGCGCGATGCTGTCGTGCAGCTCGCCGGCGATCCAGCGCCGCTCAGCGAGTACTGCCTGGCGTTCCTGCTCGGCCTTCTCGGCCAGTTGCATCTCTAGCGTCCGCCCTCGAGCGAATGCCAGGCGAAGCGCATAGCCGACGGCTCCGGATACTGCGGCGCCGACCAGGAAGATGCCGATGTTGAACGCATCCGTCGAATCGCCCATGGCGACCAACGCGGATGCGACGAGGAAGACTCCGACATAGGACAGGACCAGTGAGGTCCACCCCAGGCGCACGATCAAGCCGGCCGCGAAAGCGGCGACGGTCAGCACCTGGGCTTCGATGCCGGGGATGAAGGATAGGGCGAACACGACGCCGAGGGCGTATGTCGCGATGAGTGGCGACCAGAGGAAGAGGCCGAGGACTGCAGTGGATGCGATCCCGATTGCCGCTGTCAGAGGTTCCAGCCCCGGAGGGAGGAACAGTCCGACGATGTCGAAGATGACGATGGTCCCGACGACCGCCAAAACGGCGATGCGTTCTATCGTGCTGAGCTTCTCGCCCCTGCCGAGTCGGGTGACGTCAGAGCGGTCACCCGTCGAAAGACTTGAAGCCATACTTCAGTATCTCCTTTTCGCCATATAGATTAGCGGTAGAAGCCGAAGAAGTGACCAACCTGGTTCCAGAAAGACATATACGTTCACCTCCTTTATTGCACTTTTGACTAGCGATGTACTCATCTTCTCGGTGATCTGCGAGCGGCACATCTGTCTCACGGCTACACCTCGATAGCCAAAGGTCTAATACCTCGCGCCGCAGGTAGACCCCGGTTAGGCTTCCTCCATGTCCCAAATCCGCGTCGTGATCGTCGATGACGATCCCCTGGTGCGCTCAGCGCTCTCTCACTTCGTCTCCCGCGACCCGGAGATCACGGTGATCGCCGAGGCGGAGTCCGGGCTCGAGGGCATCGAGGTCGTGGAACGCGAGCGCCCCGACGTGGTGATGATGGACGTGCAGATGCCGGAGATGAACGGCATCGAGGCGACGGCGGTGATCAGCGAACGCTGGCCTGAGATCAAGATCCTCGCCGTCACCACGCTGGACGGCAGCGATACCGTGCTTCCGATGCTCAGCGCAGGTGCGTCGGGCTATCTGCTGAAGGACTCGAGCGCGGCGAGCATTCTCGAAGGTGTGCGAGAGGTGTACAGCGGAGCGAGCTCGCTGTCGCCGCGGATCGCGTCGCTGCTGATCAAGCACGTGCGGGATACGGAGCCCGTCGGCGGCGACGACACCCTGGAGGCGCTCACGGATCGCGAGCAGGAGGTGCTGCAGCGACTCGCGCAGGGGATGTCCAACGCCGAGATCGCGCGCACACTGATCGTGTCGGAGGGAACCGTGAAGGCCCACCTCGGCCGCATCATGTCGAAGTGGCACGTGCGCGATCGCGTGCAGATCCTCGTCACGGCAGCGCACGCCGGGCTGGTCGACTTCCGCTGAAGCGGGCAGCTGACCGGCGAGACCGCTGACCGGCGGGACCCCTGACCGGCGGGACCGCTGACCGGCGAGACCGCTGACCGGCGGGATCATTGGAGTGAGACTGTTGAGGCGCGTCCATTGAGCCGGGCACGGCGAGACGAGCCCGTTGAGCCGGGCACTGTGAGTCCGGCCCGCTGGGGCTGGCTCGCTGAGTCTGGCCGGCTGTTCGGGATCAGCAGCACTTGCCGTGAGGATGCCGCCGCGTATCACCCGGTTCGAACGAGGCACCTTCGGTCACGGTCCGCGGGGAGGCTGTGTTGTGGGGTGCGCCAGCGTTGGTCGGGGTCCCACCAGTTCGGTCCACGGACTTCGGGGAGCCCGTTGTTCATACGGATCTCCCACTGCGAGGTGCCCAGGGATCGGTGGTGCCACCAGCACAGCGGCACACCGTTGTCGGTATGGGTCGGCCCACCGCGGGCGTGTTCGGTGACGTGATGGATCTCGCACCAGGATGCGGGCACGTGACACCCGGGGATGAGGCATTCCTTGTCGCGGGCGATGATCGCCCGGCGTTGATGCACGGTGAACACGCGGTCGGTGGTGCTGATCCCGATGATGCGCCCCTCGTCCAGGAGCACCCGCTGGATCGCCCCCGCACATGCGGTCTGCGCCGCGACGGACACAGGCACATGCGCACCGGATCCGGGGATCGTCGCCCACCCGCCATTGCCCGCACCACCACCCGCGCCGGCGATGCCCGCACCGAAGGCAGAACCTTCCGCATGGTGGGCGAGGTCTGTCGCGTCGACGGTGACGACGAGCACCGGGGATGCACCACCGAGCGTGGGCATGTCCTTGTGACGGGCGGCTATCGCGAGAGCGGCGGCGAGAGCATCGTGGCGTTTCTGCGACGCCGTGCGATCATCGAGCACGCTGCGCTCATCCACATTGAACGGATCAACACCCGGGTCAGCACCGGTGTCTGTGTCTGTGTCTGTGTCTGTGTGACCGGTGTCACCGCTGGGGGTGAAGAACACTCCCGGCATGGGCGGGCCGTCACCCTTCGGGTTCAGCATCGCGTCCAGGATCAGCTGCAACTGGGCCGCGGCATCCGGAGTCAGATGTCCCCGGATCGCATGCATCCCGTCCGTGAGACGACCGATCGTGATCCCGCGCTTGCGCCGCGCGTCCTCATCCTTCGGCTCCTCCCCGTCCGGGTCGAACATCGAGGCGAGATCCTCCGCAAGAGATTTCAAATCCTGCACCGTCGGCGCCGGACCAGAATCCGCGCCCCCGCCGATCCCGTGCCCGCGGGCGCACCCCGCCAACGCCACATCCGCCGCCAACCGCTGATCCACGCTCAATCGGTCCCACACCCGCTCGATCGGGCCCGTCGCCGCCAGAAACCCCGTGACACCCACCACACCATCCAACAAGGCCACGCGCATCTCCGACCACCGCGCCGGCATCCGCTCCCCCGCCAGACTCACCGGCCGGCGCACCAGATCGACGACCCTGTCGACCCGGGACGCACCCCGCACATCCACGCCGACCATCCGCTGCACCAGCTCGTTCACCCCGCGACACCCTGCCGCATGCGGAAACCCCGCAGGATCCCCGGTCGCCACGGTCTCCACGATCACCGCCTCGGCCCGCCGGAACACGGCCCCCACCGCCTGCAGCACCGCGACACGCTCCGCATCGCTCAACCCCGCCAACGCGTCATCACACAGCACCGCATCAAGGTCAGTGACGACCCGACCCAGACGCTCCACGATGCTGTTCATACCCTCGAGTCAACACGGGGCCACCGACATCCGACCCCCGAAACCAGTCCGATTTATCCCAGATCACAGCACGTATTCCAATCTCCCGGAATGCCGCACAACGCAGGCACAAGAGGAGCGGAGAGACCAGTCAACGAGGGCAGAAGAGACAAGAGGAGCGAGAAACGAGGAACGAGACACGAGGAACGAGGAACGAGGAACGAGACACGAGGAACGAGACACGAGACACGAGAAACGAGGAACGAGGAACGAGGAACGAGACACGAGACACGAGACACGAGGAACGAGACACGAGGAACGAGAAACGAGGAACGAGGAACAAGGACCCAGACACGAGGAACGAGACCCCGCCACGAAGCACCCGTCACGGGGCACCCGATCAGCGCCGGAGCGGCTCGGCCTTCATGAAGACGTCGACCGCGTCTTCGCTCTCGAGTTCGAAGCCGTGCCTCTCGTACAGCCGTCGCGCCGGACTGCCCTGCAGCACATTGAGGCGGAACGGCCGGTCATCGCCCGCATGACGCGTCTCCAAGGCGTCCGCCAGCACCGCGGAGCCGAGGCCGCGGCCCTGCTGAGCGGGATCGAGGTAGAAGTGCTCGATCCACACCGCGTCGCTCTCGGGCCTCACCGCGATGAGGCCCACGTCCTGCCCGGCAACCACGATCACTCGCGTGTTCTGCGGGACGAACCCATCGAGGAACCGCTGCCGCACACGCACCGGGTCGAAGCGTCCGAGACGCTCCAGATCGGCGCGCATGACGATCGCTCGCAGCTCCGACATCCAGTGCGCATCCGACCGACTGCTCTCTCGAAGACTCCACCCGGCGCACACAGCATCCATACAATCACGCAGGCCACGCACCCGGAGCGACCACGACCACGACCACGACCACGACCACGACCACAGAACCACCGCCGCAGAACCACCGCTACAGCGCGAGCAGCACGATCCCGCCCGCGACGACCGCGGACGCGGCGAGACGCCATCCGGGCCTGCTCTCCTTCAGGGCGAAGACACCGAACAGGCTGACCAGCACGACGCTGACCTCGCGCAGCGGCGCGACCAGTGCGACCGGAGCGATCTGGATGGCCGTGAGCACCAGGATGTACGAGAGCGGCGACAGGATGCTGAACGCCACGATGCGCTTCCACTGCGTGCGGCCGAGCGCGCGAACGGCCGCCCATCGGCCTCGGACGCCGAGCGAGTAGAACGGGATCTCGAGCAGCATCGTCCCCACCATGAAGGCGACGGGCGAGAGGTTCCACGTGCGCACGGCGTTGGCGTCCCAGATCGTGTAGACCGCGATCGCGACGCCGGTGAGCAGACCGAACACGAGCCCGGGATCCAGGCGACGCGACCGGTCGGCGCGTCCTCGGTCGACGAGACCGATCGCGACGACTCCGAGGATGATCGCCGCGACGCCGGCGAGCGCGAGGGCCGACGGACGTTCCCCGAGCACCAGCACGGCGACGATCACAGAGAGGAACGGCCCGGTGCCCCGAGCCGTCGCGTAGACGGTCGAGAGGTTGCCTTCGCGATATCCGCGTTGCAGCACCGCCATGTAGGCGACGTGCAGCACACCGGAGACTCCGACGCCGAGCAGGAACGCCAGCACGTCGTCGGTGCCGAGCCCGCCGGTGAACGGCACGACCCCGATCCAGACGGCGGTTCCTCCCACGGCCCCCCACCAGAGGAACGGCGTCCCTGCGCGGCTCACGCCGTGGGCGATGATGTTCCAGGCGGCGTGCGTGACGGCTGCGGCGAGGACGAGAGCGAAGGCGAGAGCGGACACCAGAGACCCTTCCGTTCTTCGCGGGCGCGACGAACAGGGTCCTCCGGGCTTTTGTCCTGTCAGATGACGGCGCTCCTGCGGAGGAGCACCGTGGCGCCGCTCGGACCAGACGGGACGAACCCCGGAACCCTAGGCGCTATCGAGATCGACCGTACCGGCCGATGGTGACGAGAAGGTGAACGACCGCCATCCGACCGTCGCGGAAATCGCGCATCGAGTCGCCGATTACGATCGAAGGACCGCCCCTCCAGGAAGGTCGCTCATGCCCGTCACCCCGGACGCTCTCGCCCACGCCGAGGATCTCGCCGACTTCGTCGCCGCCTCGCCCTCGAGCTATCACGCCGCCGCCGAGGTGGCCAGGCGCCTCGCGGATGCCGGTTTCACGCGGCTCGAAGAGGATCAGGCCTGGGATGTCGCCCCCGGCGGACGCTATGTCGTCGTACGAGACGGTGCCGCGATCGCGTGGACGGTTCCGGGGGACGCCACCGCGACCACGCCCGCTCACATCCTGGGTGCTCACACCGACTCCCCCGGCTTCAAGCTCAAGCCGCAGCCGACGACCGGTTCGAGGGGCTGGCTGCAGGCGGCCGTCGAGGTGTACGGCGGTCCGCTGCTGAGCTCGTGGCTCGACCGCGAGCTGCGTCTCGCCGGACGGCTGGCCCTCGCCGACGGACGCGTGGTGCTCGCCGACACGGGAGCGCTGCTGCGGCTTCCCCAGCTCGCGATCCACCTCGACCGCGAGGCGAACACGGGCCTCGCGCTCGACAAGCAGTCCCAGACGCAGCCGGTCTGGGGCCTCGGCGACCCGACCCAGGAGGACATCCTGGCCGAGCTCGCCGGTTCGGCCGGCGTCTCGGCATCCGACATCCGCGGTTACGACGTCGTGATCGCCGACACGGCGCGCGGCGCGATCTTCGGCAAGGACCGCGCGTTCTTCGCTTCCGGCCGACTCGACGACCTCGCCTCGGTGCACGCCGGCGTCGTCGCGCTCGAGAAGATCGATACGGCAGTCAGCGGACCGATCGCGATCCTCGCGGCGTTCGACCATGAGGAACTGGGCTCCAACTCCCGCTCCGGCGCGGGCGGCCCCCTGCTCGAAGACATCCTCGGCCGCGTCTACGACGCGCTCGGCGCCGACGCCTCCGAGCGTCGACGCGCGTTCTCCGCGTCGTGGTGCCTGTCGAGCGACGTGGGCCACTCGGTGCACCCGAACTACGTGCACAAGCACGACCCCGTCGTGCAGCCGGTGCTCGGCTCGGGACCGATCCTCAAGCTCAACGCCAACCAGCGCTATGCGACGGATGCCGTCGGCTCCGCCGCCTGGCGCGGCTGGTGCGAGACCGCCGACGTGGTCACGCAGGAGTTCGTGTCGAACAACAACGTGCCGTGCGGCTCGACGATCGGCCCGATCACGGCCACGCGTCTCGGCATCCGCACGGTCGACGTCGGCATCCCGATCCTGTCGATGCACTCGGCGCGCGAGCTCGCCGGCGTCTCGGACCTGCACGACCTCACCCGCGTCGCCGGAGCTTTCTTCGCCGGCTGAGCCCTGACGACGCCCTCGCGGCCCTGCGCAGTGCCAGGATGATGGCATGACGGACATCAAGCCTGCTCTCATCGAGCGCGCGGGCATCGAGATCATCCCCGAATCCGAGCGCACCGCGAAGCCGAGTGACCTCTTCTGGCCGTGGTTCGCGGCGAACGTGTCGGTGTTCGGCATGTCGTACGGCTCGTTCGTGCTGGGCTTCGGTATCTCGTTCTGGCAGGCGACCCTCGTGTCGATCATCGGCATCGTCGTGTCGTTCCTGCTGTGCGGACTGATCGCGATCGCCGGCAAGCGCGGTTCGGCGCCCACCATGGTGCTGTCCCGTGCGGCGTTCGGCGTGCAGGGGCAGAAGGTTCCGGGCATCGTCTCGTGGCTGACGTCGATCGGCTGGGAGACGTTCCTCGCGATCATGGCCGTGCTCGCCACGGCCACCGTCATCACGCAGCTCGGCGGTGACGGCGACAGCATCGCGCTGAAGATCACCGCCACCGTGATCGTCGCCGCGCTCATCGTCGCGGCATCCGTGCTCGGCTATCACACGATCATGAAGCTGCAGTCGGTGCTCACCTGGGTCACCGGCATCGTGACGGTGCTCTACATCGTCCTCGCCGCTCCGAGCATCGACATGGCGGCCGTCCTCGCGCGTCCGGACGGCGGGATCGGACAGGTCACCGGCGCACTCGTCATGGTCATGACCGGCTTCGGCCTCGGCTGGATCAACATCGCCGCCGACTGGTCGCGGTACCAGAAGCGCACGGCATCCGACGGGGCGATCGTCCTGTGGAACACGATCGGCGGCTCGGTGGCTCCCGTGATCCTCGTCATCTTCGGTCTGCTGCTCGCCGGATCCGACGACGAGCTCAGCGCGGCGATCGCCGCCGACCCGATCGGCGCGCTCGCGACGATCCTGCCCATCTGGGTGCTCGTTCCGTTCCTGCTCACCGCCGTGCTGGCGCTCGTCTCCGGCGCGGTGCTGGGCATCTACTCCTCGGGCCTCACGCTGCTGAGCCTCGGCATCCGCATCCCCCGCCCGTCCGCGGCGGCGATCGACGGCGTGATCCTCACGATCGGCACGATCTACGTGGTGTTCTTCGCGACCGACTTCCTCGGTCCGTTCCAGAGCTTCCTCATCACGCTGGGCGTGCCGCTGGCGTCATGGGCCGGCATCCTGATCGCCGACATCCTGCGCCGCAAGAAGGACTACGACGACGAGGCGCTCTTCGACAGCCGCGGCCGCTACGGCGCGTGGGACTGGGTCTCGATCGGCACCATGGTGATCGCGAGCGTGATCGGCTGGGGCTTCGTGCTCAACGGATTCGCGGATGCGGCGCCGTGGAACAACTGGCAGGGCTACCTGCTCGGCCTCGTCGGGGGTATCGACGGCGACTGGGCCTATGCCAACCTCGGGGTCTTCTTCGCCCTCGTGCTGTCGTTCGTCGTGACCTGGTTCGCCCGGGCCGGAAAGATCCGCGCGCAGGAGGCTTCGGCGTGAGCGACGGTCCCTGGCTGATCGTGATCGATCCTCAGCAGATCTTCGCGTCGCCCGGATCTGCGTGGGGATCGCCGTTCTTCGCCGACACGATGCCGCGCATTCGCGAGCTGGCCACGACTTTCGGCGACCGCGTGATCGTCACGCGCTGGATGCCGACGGCAGACCGCTCGACCTCGTGGGGCGCCTACTTCGCCGCGTGGCCGTTCGCCGACCAGCCGCCGACGGATCCGCTGTTCGACCTCGTCCCCGACGCGGCCGGGCTGTCGCCGCATCCGACTCTCGACCTGCCGACCTTCGGCAAGTGGGGCGCAGAGATCGAGGCGGTCGTCGGCCGAGGGGCGGACGTCGTGCTGACGGGTGTCGCGACCGACTGCTGCGTCATCTCGACCGCACTGGCCGCAGCGGATGCCGGAGCGCACGTCACCGTGGTCGGCGATGCCTGCGCGGGATCGACGGCGGAGAATCATGCGGCCGCGATGCAGGTGATGGGTCTCTACCCGCCGCAGATCACGATCAGCGACACCGCCTCCGTGTTGTCGGGGCTCTAGCTCTCCGCGCGCACCGCGGCCGCGATGTCGGCGGGCGACCCCCGCCACGGAGCTCCGTGCCCGGGCAGCACCCATGATGCCGACACGGCAGCCAGCCTGTCGAGAGACGCGATGGCCTCGGTCGGCTCATCCGTGAACGGCGCGGGCTGAGGACCGACCTGCCCCGTCAGCACATGGCGCGTGGTGAGGGCGTCGCCGACGAACACCGCGTCCGCTGCGGGAATGTGCACCGCGATGCTGCCCGGCGAGTGTCCCGGCATCCCGATGATGACCGGAGATCCCGGCAGGTCGAGCACCTCGCCGTCGGCGACCGTCATGACGTCGGTGACATGGCGCGTGCGCAGCCCGTTCTTGCGCACGCCGTAGGCGAGAAAGCCGAGCAGTGGACCGACGCGAGCGGGTCCCATCGGGGTCTTCGGCTTCTCACCCGTGCGCACGCGGTGCGCGTCGGCGCTGTGGATGAAGATCGGCACGTCTGCTTCGCTGCGCAGCCGCTCGGCGAACCCGATGTGGTCGCTGTCGCCGTGGGTCAGGACGAGACCCCGGATGTCGGAGAGCGGGCGCCCCAGTTCTGCGAGGGTGCGCTGCAGATCGTTCCAGTGGCCGGGCAGCCCGGCGTCGACGAGCGTGATCCCCTCGGGCAGATCGATGAGGTATGACGCGACGATGTCGTTGCCGAGTCGATGCAGGTGCGGTGCGAGCTTCATGGCCGTTCCCTTCGCGGTGGCTTATGATGGCTAGACTACGTAGCTATCATAGCTAATGTCAATAGCCATGAAGGAGACCCGGATGCCGACCCCCGAACGAACCTCGCTGGCGGCCATCATCGACGCCGGTCGCGACATCCTCGAATCCGCCGGACCCGCGGGACTCACCATGCAGGCGGTCGCCGAGCGAGTGGGCGTCCGCGCACCTTCCCTCTACAAGCGGATCCGCGATCGTGACGCTCTGCTCTCCGCAGTGGCGGAGGCCTCGGCCGACGCGCTGACGGTCAGGCTCGACGCCGCAGGCGACGAGCTCCCCCTCCTCGCCTCCGCCTACCGCACCTTCGCGCACGAACGCCCGCACGCGTTCCGCCTGCTGTTCACCGCCTCCGCGCCCGAAGACGCCCTGCACCGGACGTCTGTTCCGGTGCTGCGCTCATGCGCCGCTCTCGTCGGGCCGGATCGGGCGCTCGATGCGGCCCGGCTCTTCACCTCCTGGGCGACCGGGTTCCTGCAGATGGAACTCGCCGGAGCCTTCCGTCTGGGCGGCGACGTCGACGAGGCGTTCGACTACGCGGTGGAGCGCATACTCGCGGGACTGACCGCCTGAGAGGTCGGAGCACCCCGCTCGGTGGCCTGCCGATCTCGCCGCTCGGCGAGCGGCTGCGCCGAAGAGCAACCGGAATACTGCCAAGATGATGCGCGGAGAGGGGTTTCCATGACCGCGAGCGCGCACGACGACGGATCCGTCCACCCGACGAAGGGTCGTCGCCCCTGGCATCGCACGAAGGTGGCCGCCGGAATCGTGCTGATCGTCGTCGCCGTGGTGGCGATCATCGGCGCGCTCACCCCCTGGCCGTCCGCGATGGCCATCCGCGCGGTGTTCACCCGGGGCGGCGACGAGACTGCCGCCGAGATGGACAAGCACGTGCCCGACACCGAACTCACCGAGAAGCTCGATCTCGCGTATGCGGACGGCGGCGCCGACACCACGATGGACGTCTTCACACCGGCCTCCGCCACGGGCCCGCTTCCGACCGTCGTCTGGATTCACGGCGGCGCCTGGATCTCGGGATCGAAGGAGAACGTCGATCCGTACATGCGGATCCTCGCTGCGGAGGGCTACACGACCATCGCCGTGAACTACACCATCGGACCCGAAGGGGTGTATCCGCTCGCCGTGCACCAGCTCAACGACGCGCTCGCGTACATCGACGCGCACGCCGACGAGCTGGGCGTCGACCCGACCCAGATCGTGCTCGCGGGCGACTCCGCCGGAGGTCAGCTGGCCAGTCAGATGGCGACGCTCATCACGAGCCCCGACTACGCCGAGATCCTGGACGTCACCCCGGCGCTCGAGGCCGAGCAGGTGGTGGCGACCGTGCTGAACTGCGGCGTCTACGACCTGGCCGCACTCGCGACGCTCGACGGCATCGCCGGTTGGGGGCTGAAGACCTCGATGTGGGCGTACTCAGGCACCAAGACCTGGGCCGAGGACTCGACCGGTGCCACGATGTCGACGATCGACTGGGTCACCGAGGACTTCCCGACGACCTACATCTCGGGCGGCAACGGCGACGGTCTCACCTGGCTGCAGTCGATCCCCATGGCCCAGCGGCTCGACGCGCTCGGCGTCGACGTGACGACCCTCTTCTGGCCCGCGCCGCACGAGCCGCAGCTGCCCCACGAATACCAGTTCCATCTCGACATGCCGGATGCGCAGACGGCCCTGCAGAAGACCATCGACTTCCTGGACGCGCACACCACCCGCTGACGGGGGCAGAGTCGGCGTGGGCCGTCTTTCGTGTCCCGCTGCCTACTTCATCGTGTCGAGGATGCCGACGAGGTCGTCGAACGTGGTGAGCGGATTGAGGATCGCGAAGCGGGTGTTCGGGCGGCCCCCGTGCGAGCTCGGCACGACGAACGCACGCTGCGAGTCGAGGAGCTCGTCGGACCACCGGTCGTAGTCGCCGCGTTCCCAGCCCTCGCGTTCGAAGACGACGACCGACAGCTGCGGGTCGCGCACGAGACGGAGCTCGGGCCGCGCGGCTATCTCGGCGGCGATCCGCTGCGTCAGAGCGAGCGTCGCGCTCACGGCCTCGCGATAGGCCGTCACCCCGTAGGTCGCGAGCGAGAACCAGAGCGGCAACCCCCGGGGGCGCCGGGTGAGCTGGATCGAGTAGTCCGACGGGCTGAAGTCGCCCGCGTCGGTGAGCGTGTCGAGGTATTCGGCGTGCTGGGTGTGCGCGCGACGACCCGCATCGGGGTCGCGGTAGATCAGCGCGCAGCAGTCGAAGGGCGCGAACAGCCACTTGTGCGGATCGACGATCACCGAGTCGGCTCGCTCCACCCCGGCGAAGACACCCCGGGCTTCGGGGGCGAGCATGGCGGTCAGCCCATACGCGCCGTCGATGTGCAGCCAGAAGTCGAACTCGTCCTTCAGCGCGGCGATGCCGGCGATGTCGTCGACGATGCCGAAGTTGGTCGAGCCGCCGGTGGCGACCACAGCGCAGATCTCGTCGCCGTGCTCGGCGAGTGCGTCTCGCACCGCGTCCGCCCTCAGCACGCCGTCGTCTCCGGCCGGCACGAGCAGCACGTCGGCGTCCATGACCTTCGCCGCCGACTTGTTCGAGGAGTGCGCCTCGACGCTGCACACGATCTTCCAGCGACGAGGCAGCTCCTTGCCCGCGTCGAGCAGCTTCGCCTTCGCCGCCTCGCGCGCCGCGACGAGTGCCGACAGGTTGCCGATCGTGCCACCCTGCACGAACACCCCGCCCGCGGTGTCGGGAAGGCCGAACTCGGAGGCGAGGAACGACAGCACCTCGTTCTCGGCGTGCACGGCTCCTGCACCCTCGAGCCAGCTGCCGCCATAGAGGCCGGATGCCGAGACCACGAGGTCGAACGCGATCGACGCGATGGTCGGCGCCGTCGGGATGAACGACAGATACGCCGGGTGGCTCGTCGTCAGGCAGGCGGGAGCGAGGATGTGCTCGAACACGCTGAGCGCCCGCTGCGATCCGAGACCCGCATCGGTGATCGTCGTGCCGACCAGACGGTCGAGCTCGGCGGGCGACTGGGGCTTGTCGAGCGGCACATCGGCCGCGAGCATCCGCCGGCGCGAGTAGTCGAGCACTGCATCGACGATCGCCGTCGATTCGGCCGAGGCCGCGTGCATGCGTTCTGCTCCCATGAGCTGTCCTTACCTGAGGGTTTCTGCGGGCTGTGCGGGCTGTGCGGGCTGTGCTGCCCGTCGTGCTGCGCCGGGCTCGAGATCGTCCGACACCGGAACGGAGGGCTCCGGCACGTCCGTCACGGGGACATCGAGCACGGCGGAGAGGGTGCGGCGAGCGAGTGCCGCCCGATCGCGCGGCGCCCAGTGCACCAGCGAGTGGGCGCTCATCCCGTCGACCATGGCGAGCAGCATCCACGCCGACGAATCGGGATCGACCCGCACTGCCGGATCTTCGGCGATCGCCCGGGCGATGAGGTCTTCGAGGGCGCTGTGCCAGAGGTCCATCTCGGTGCGCACCCGGGTGCCGAGCGCCTCGTTGCGGGCTCCGAGCGCCCACGACTGGACCCACACCATCGCCACGTCGTCGCGCGAGTCGTCGAGCAGCGTCTCGATGAGACGCAGCAGATTCGTGCGCAGGTCGACAGTCGGGTCGTAGGAGGAGATGACCTCTTCGCGCTCGGCCGCGACGATCGTCGTGAAGACCTCGGCGACGAACGACTCCATCACGGGCCGGTAGTGGGCGACGAGAGCGGGAGTGACGCCGACCCGCGCAGCGACGGCGCGCACGGTGAGGGCCTCGAGGCCGCTCTCCGAGGCGAGCGATACGGCGCCGTCGAGGATCGAGCGTTCGCGCTCCTCCGGCGGCAGCCTGCGCGGTGCGGCGGCTCTTGACGTGGTCTTCATCACGGGTTACCGTATCACTCGTTGATCGCGTGTTCAATAGCGACGGCGACTCTCGTTGCCGAGGTCGTGATCAGCAGCGAGGGAGACAACCATGGCCTGGCACATGCCCGCCGAGACCGCACCGCACGACCGCACCTGGATGGCGTTCCCCGCCGAGGGGCCGACGCTCGGCGAGACGGCGGCCGAGCGCGACGAGGGCTACGAGACCTGGACCGCCGTCGCCCATGCGGTCGCCGAGTTCGAGCCGGTCACGATGATCGTCGACCCGGCGGAGATCGCCCGCGCCCGGCGGATGCTCAGCGGTGCCATCGACATCGTCGAGGCGCCGGTCGACGAGTTCTGGATGCGCGACTCCGGGCCGACGTTCGTCATCGACGACGAGCGACCCGGCGTGCTCGGCGCGGTGGACTGGATCTTCAACGGGTGGGGCGCACCGGCCTGGGCGCAGTGGCAGAAGGCGGCGCAGCACGCGCGCATCATCGCCGGGGCCGTCGACGCCGAGCTCGTGAGCTCGACCCTCGTCAACGAGGGCGGCGGAATCCACGTCGACGGCGAGGGCACCGTGCTGCTCACCGAGACCGTGCAGCTCGATCCGCGCCGCAACCCCTACGCCGACAAGGCCCGCGTCGAGGCCGAGATGGCCCGCACTCTCGGCACCTCGAAGGCCGTGTGGCTGCCCCGGGGCCTCACCCGCGACTACGACGACTTCGGCACGAACGGCCACGTCGACATCGTGGCGACGATCGTCTCCCCCGGTCGGCTGCTGCTGCACGATCAGCAGGATCCCGCGCACCCCGACCACGAGGTCACCCGCGAGCTGCGCGCGCACCTCGGCGATCAGACCGATGCCGCCGGTCGCCGCTTCGAGATCGTCGACCTGCCCGCGCCCGCGACCCTGCGCGACGGCGAGGGGTTCGTGGACTGGAGCTACGTCAACCATCTGGTCACCAACGACGGCGTCGTCGCGTGCGGGTTCGGCGACGAGAAGGCGGATGCCGCCGCGAGGGCCATCCTCGCCGACGTCTATCCCGGCCGCCGGGTCGTCACCGTCGACGCGCGCCCGCTGTTCGACCGCGGCGGCGGCATCCACTGCATCACCCAGCAGCAGCCGAGTGTGGGGGTGTCCGCATGATCGACGTGGTCGAGGCGTCGATCGCCGACCTGCGGCGAGCGCTGGAGACGGGCGCTGCCACCTCCGTCGAACTGGTCGACGCCTACCTCGCGCGCATCGCCGCCTACGACGGCCTCGATACGGACACGGCTCTGAACGCGATCGTCGTCGCGAATCCCGAGGCGCGCACGGAGGCCGAGACATCGGACGCGAGACGTGCCCGTGGCGAGACGCGGGGGCCGCTCGACGGCATCCCGTACACGGCGAAAGACAGTTATCTCGTGCGAGGGCTCACGGCGGCCGCCGGCAGCCCCGCCTTCGCCGACCTCGTCGCGCAGCGCGACGCGTTCACGATCGAGCGTCTGCGGTCGGGAGGCGCGATCTGCCTCGGGCTGACCAACATGCCGCCGATGGCGAACGGCGGCATGCAGCGCGGCGTCTACGGCCGCGCCGAGAGCCCCTACAACGCCGACTTCCTCACCGCGCCCTTCGCCTCCGGGTCGTCGAACGGCTCGGGCACGGCGACGGCTGCCAGCTTCGGCGCGTTCGGTCTGGGCGAGGAGACCTGGTCGAGCGGTCGCGGCCCGGCCACGAACAACGCCCTGTGCGCCTACACGCCCTCACGAGGCGTCATCTCGACGCGGGGCAACTGGCCGCTCGTGCCGACGATGGATGTCGTCGTGCCGCACACCCGCACCATGGCCGATCTTCTCGAGGTGCTCGATGTGATCGTCGCCGACGACACCGAGGTCCGCGGCGATTTCTGGCGCGCACAGCCGTGGGTGTCACTGCCGCAGTCCTCCGAGGTCCGCCCCGCGTCGTACCGCGCGCTCTCCACCGATGCGGCGGCAGCTCTCGACGGCGCTCGCATCGGAATCCCGCGCATGTACATCAACGCCGACTCCGACGCGGGCACCGCCGACGATGCGAGCATCGGCGGCCCGACCGGCCGGCGCATCGCGACGCGTCCGTCCGTGATCGACCAGTGGCAGGCGGCCCGACGGAGCCTCGAGGCGGCCGGCGCGACGGTCGTCGACGTGGACTTCCCGGTGGTGTCGAACTACGAGGGCGATCGACCCGGCGCCCCGACCATCGCCACCCGCGGGCTCGTCACGCCGGAGTACCTGCACCGCGAGATCGTCGACCTGTCGGCCTGGGCCTGGGAGGATTTCCTGCAGGCGAACGGCGACCCGCGGCTGCACACTCTCGCGGAGGTCGACGGGGCATCGATCTTCCCCCACCCTGAGGGTGCGCTGCCCGACCGCTACACCGGCTTCGACGACGACATCGCCGAGTACCCGGAATGGGTGCGCGAGAACCCCGGCGTCGGATTCGAGGACATGCCCGAGCTGCCGGACGGCCTCCGCGGACTCGAGGAGACCCGCCGGGTCGACCTCGAGCAGTGGATGGACGAGCTCGAGCTCGACGCGGTCGTCTTCCCCGCGGTGGCCGACGTCGGGCCGGCTGACATGGATGTGAACGAGTCATCCGCCGACCTCGGCTGGCGCAACGGCACCTGGATCGCGAACGGCAACCTGACCATCCGTCATCTCGGCATTCCGACCGTGACGGTGCCGATGGGTCTGATGGCCGACATCGGCATGCCGATCGGCCTGACGCTCGCCGGCCGCGCCTACGACGACTCGTCGCTGCTGCGACTCGCGGCCGGGTTCGAAGCCGTCGGCGCACCCGGCGAGCGGCGTACTCCCCCGCTGCGCACGCCGCGCCTCTGACCTCGGCGGAAGCCGATCCCACCGCGCGACATTTCACTATTGTGACGCTCGCCACGATTGTTATATGTTTTTCCTGTCCGTCACGACAGGAAGCGACCCATGAGCACCGAGAACAACGAGCGCGAGCTCGAGGCCGGCATCGTCACCGATCTGTCCGGACGCATGACGTACGGGTCGTATCTGTCGCTCGACCAGCTGCTCACCGCCCAGAATCCCGTCAGCGTCCCGGAGCACCATGATGAGCTGCTGTTCATCATCCAGCACCAGACGACCGAGCTCTGGCTCAAGCAGCTGCTGCACGAGCTGTCGTCCGCACGCCAGCTGCTCGCGAGCGACGACCTCCGTGAGGCGCTGAAGAGGGTCGCGCGGGTCAAGCGCATCCAGGACGTCATGACCCAGCAGTGGGCGATCCTCGCGACGCTCACGCCCACCGAATACGCGCAGTTCCGCGGAGCGCTCGGCAATTCCTCCGGCTTCCAGTCGGTGCAGTACCGCGCCGTCGAGTTCGCGCTGGGCAACAAGAACGAGAAGATGCTGAGCGTCTTCAGCGACCACCCCGCGAACCTCGCGCTGCTCACCGCCGAATGGCACAAGCCGACGCTCTATGACGAGTTCCTGCGCTACGCCTCGCGACGCGGCCTCCCGATCCCGACCGAGATCCTCGACCGGGACGTGCGTCTCCCCTACCGCGAGACGCCCGCACTCGTGCCGGCCATCCGCGAGATCTACCAGAACCACCAGCAGCACTGGGATCTGTATGAAGCGTGCGAAGACCTCGTCGACCTCGAGGACAACTTCCAGTTCTGGCGCTTCCGTCACCTCAAGACCGTCGCGCGCACGATCGGCATGAAGGTCGGCACCGGCGGCTCGAGCGGAGTCGGCTTCCTGCAGCGCGCCCTCGACCTGACGTTCTTCCCCGAGCTCTACACCGTGCGCACCGAGATCGGCGGCTGATGCACGCGGCGACCTTCTTCGACGGCGAAGGATGGCGCGACGGCATCATCGACCGCGACGGCGAGCGGATGCGACTCCGCGCCGAGCCTCCCGCCGGCGATCTGCCTCGTCTGGCCGGCGTGGTCATCGGCGGCTTCACCGACCACCACGTGCACCTTCAGCTCGTCGACCACACGCTGCTCGCGAGCTCGACCCTGGGCCGCGTGGTCGACCTCGGGGCGGACCCGGCCGTCATCGAACCGCTGTCCCGGGCATCGTCGCCCCACGACTTTGGAGATCTGCGCCACACCATCCCGGATCATGCGGATGTCCGCCGAGCCGACGCGGGGATTCCGGAGTTCCGGCGAACCGACGCCTCGCACCGTGTCCAGGTCGACTTCGCCGGCGCATTCCTCACTCCCGTCGGCGGGTACCCGAGTGACCGCGACTGGGCCCCCACAGCATCCTTCCGCGAGATCACGGACGCAGAGACGGCGCGCGCGGCCGTCACCGCGATGGCGGATGCCGGAGCATCCTGCATCAAGGTGGCGAGCAACGCCACCGCAGGCCCCGTCTTCGACGACGACCTGTTCCGCACGATCGTCGACGCCGCCTCGGCCCGCGGGCTGTCCGTGGTCGCCCATGCCGAGGGACCGGGCCAGGCGCAGCGCGCCGCTCGCCTCGGGGCCGCCCGTCTCGCCCATGCACCGTTCACCGAACGGCTCGCCGACGACGAGATCGCCCGACAGGCGGCATCCGTCTCGTGGATCTCGACGCTCGCGATCCACGATGCGGACAGCGAGGAGCGAGCCACCGCGGTCGACAACGTCCGCCGCTTCCACGCCGCCGGCGGAATGGTGCTCTACGGCACCGATATGGGCAACGGTCCGACGCCCGTGGGCCTGAACCCCGCCGAGCTTGCAGCGCTCCGCGAGGCAGGCATCGCGGGCGATGACCTCCTGCGCGCTCTCGCGCCGCTGGACCCGCTCGATCCCGCCGCTCTGCTCCTGAGACTCCCCGGCATCGACGCCGACCCGACACTCGCCCGCCCGCCCGCCCGCTGACCAGCGCAGATCTGAAGGCATGACATGACCGACTCACCCGAGACCACGACCGCCGCTCCGACCGCCGACAGCACCCTCCTCGACCTCGCGCAGGCTCTCGACGCGGCCGATCCGCTGCACTCGCACCTCTCCGCCTTCGCCGAAGCGCCCGGCGTCGGCGCCTACCTCGACGGCAACTCGCTCGGCCGGCCCCTGAAGGACACCCCCGAGAAGCTCGCCGCATTCGTGCGCGACGACTGGGGCACCCGCCTGATCCGCTCGTGGGACGAGCAGTGGATGGCCCTTCCGATGGAGCTCGGCGATCGCATCGGACGTGTCACCCTCGGCGCCGCCGCGGGTCAGACCGTGGTCGCCGACTCGACCAGCGTGCTGATCTACAAGCTGATGCGCGCGGCCGCCACCGCCGACCCCTCGCGCACCGAGCTCGTCATCGAGGCGGGCAACTTCCCGACCGACCGATTCATGGCCGAGGGCGTCGCCGCCGAGACCGGCATGACGGTGCGGTGGATCGAGCCCGATCCGGTGCTCGGGGTGCAGATGGCCGATGTGGTCGCTGCGATCTCTGCGAAGACGGCGCTCGTGTCGCTGAGCCACGTCGACTACCGCTCCGGCGCCCTCGCCGATATGCCGGCGATCACCACCGCGGTGCACGAGGTCGGCGCGCTGATGATGTGGGATCTGTGCCACTCGGCCGGCGTGATCCCCATGCAGCTCGACGACTGGGGCGTCGACATGGCCGTCGGGTGCACCTACAAGTACCTCAACGGCGGCCCTGGCTCCCCCGCGTTCGCCTACCTGCGGCGCGAGCATCAGGGCGTGCTGCGCCAGCCGATCCAGGGGTGGTGGAGCGCCGCCGACATCTTCGCGATGGGTCCGCAGTACGAGCCGGCCGGCGACATCCGTCAGCTGCTCAGCGGCACTCCCCCGATCACCTCGATGCTCGCGATGCAGGGCATGCTCGACCTCATCGAGCAGGCGTCGGTCGAGGCGATCCGTGAGAAGTCGCTCTCGCTCACCGATTTCGCGGTCCGCGCCCACGACGAGGTGCTCGCGCCTCTCGGCGTGCGCCTGCTCAGCACCCGCGACGCCGCACAGCGCGGAAGCCACGTGACCATCGGCCACCCCGACTTCCGCGCGGTGACGCAGCGACTGTGGGCCGACGGCATCATCCCCGACTTCCGCTTCCCCGACGGCATCCGTCTGGGGCTCTCCCCTCTCAGCACGTCGTATGTCGAGACGCTCACCGGCGTCCTCGCCGTGCGCGACGCACTGGAGTCGCATGACCGCTGACCGCGCAGAGGCGACCACAGGCCCCGTGCTCGATGACATCGATGCGCGCCCCGGCAGCACCGCCTCCCTCTTGCGCACTCTGGTCGGGCTGTATCTGCGACCTCTCGGCGGCTGGATCTCGACGGCCGACCTGGTCGCCCTCGCCGGCGATCTCGGGATCCCCACGGCGCAGGCGCGCACCGGCGTCACCCGTCTCAAGCAGAAGGGACTGCTGCTCGCCGAGCGCAGGCACGCGGCCGGGTATCTGCTGAATCCGGATGCCGCGACGATGCTCGAGCGCGGCGATCGGCGCATCTTCGAGATGCGCGAGATGACGGATGCCGACAGCTGGTGCCTCATCTCGTTCTCGATGCCCGAGAGCGCGCGAGCCACCCGGCACCAGCTTCGCCGTCGCCTGCAGTGGATCGGGGCGGGTGTCGTCTCTCCTGCGCTCTGGATCTGTCCGGGGCATCTGCAGGGCGAGGTGCAGGAGATCGTCGACGACCTCGAAGCGAGCGAGTGGGTGACCCTGTTCCAGGCCGGCACGCCGACGACGGCCCGCACACTGCCCGAGGCCGCCGCCGACTGGTGGGACCTCGAGTCGCTGCGCGCCGAGCACCTCGCGTTCCAGGCCTCGCTCGCGGCGCTGCCCACCGCGCCGTTCGCCGCGTATGTGCAGCTGCTCGACCGCTGGCGAGTGCTGCCCTACGTCGATCCGGGGCTGCCGCCGTCGATGCTGCCGGCCGAGTGGCCCGGTCGGCGCAGCGTCGCCGAGTTCCAGAGGCTGTCGACAGAGCTGTCGGATGCCGCGTGGCGGCGTGTGCGCGACGTCACGCGACACTCCGCGGCCGGAAGCTCCGCGACCGGCGCCGAGCTCACCGCGGCGGGGCGGTCGTAGCCCGCACCACCAGCCGCGTCGGCAGGATCACGTGCATCTCGTCGACCTCCTGCCCCGCGAGCAGCGTGAACACCATGTCAGCCGCGACCGCGCCGAGTCGCCGCATCGGCTGCTGGATGGTGGTGAGCGGCAGCGCCCTTCTGGTGGCCTCCGGCACGTCGTCGAATCCGATCACCGACAGATCGTCGGGCACCCGCAGACCGAGCTCGTGGGCGACATCGATGACCGCGATCGCGGAGAGGTCGTTGGCGGCGAAGATCGCCGTGGGACGCGAGTCGCCGCTCAGCATGATGCGGGCGGATTCCCTGGTCGCGTCGAGCTCGTAGCGACCGACACCGATGAGCGACGGATCGAGGGGGATCCCCGCGTCCGATAGAGCCCTGCGATACCCGGCGTCGCGCAGCCCGGCCGAGCGCAGGTCGGGGCGACCGGCGAGGAAGCCGATGCGGCGGTGGCCCAGTTCGATGAGGTGTCTGGTCGCGACGAGCGCGCCTCCGAAGCTGTCCGACTCGACCGTGGGCAGGTCGGCCCGGCCCGTGTGCGGGTCGATCGCGACGACGGGGATCTCGGTGCCGGCGCTGACGACCGTGGGCGTGACCATGATCGCGGCGTCGATCAGCGTGCCGGAGAGCCTGCTCAGGGATCGGCGTTCCCATCCGTCGCCCGCGCCGAGGTGGGAGCCGCTGTACGCGAGCAGATCGAAGGAGGTGTCGTGCACGGCCGAGCCGACGCCCTTCAGGATCTCGGCGCTGAAGGGTTCGAAGTCCGCCAGCAGCACGCCGATCACACCGGTGCGCCGCGCGCGCATGCTGCTCGCCACGAGGCTCGACTCGTAGCCGAGCTCCTTCACCGCGTCGAGTACGCGCTGCACCGTGGCATCCGCGATCCCGTACCGGCCGTTCACCGCCTTCGAGACGGTCGACACGGACACTCCCGCCGCTTTCGCGACATCATGGATCGTCGTGCGTGCCCCCATGAGACGCCAGCGTAGTCTCCCGCCGATCGCGATGGAAACTGTTTTCGAAAACGTTTGACGATCGAGCGCGTCCGCCGGAGACTCATGCCACTGCGGTCTCACCAGAGTGTCCGCAGGCGCCCCGCAGTGACGCGGCGCGCAACTCGATGAGGAGAACGATCACATGAACAGCAGAAGGCTCCCCCTCGCCTCCGCAGTCACGGTCCTGGCCGTCGGAGCGCTCGCGCTCTCGGGCTGCACCGCGGACTCGTCCGGCTCCGGTGACGGCGGCGACACCAGCATGACCCTGTGGCACAACTCGACGACGGGCCCCGGAGTGGAGTTCTGGGAACAGACCGTCGCGGATTTCGAGAAGGACAACCCGGGCGTCACGATCGACATCCAGTCGATTCAGAACGAGGATCTCGACGGCAAGCTGCAGACCGCCCTCAACTCGGGCGACGCCCCCGACATCTTCCTGCAGCGCGGTGGCGGCAAGATGGCGGCGATGGTCAAGGCCGGCCAGCTCAAGGACCTCACCGACGCCATCGACGGCCCGGCCGCCGACGAGATCCCCGATGCGTCGTACTCGGCGAACAGCCTTGACGGCAAGATCTACGCCATGCCCGTCGCCGTGTTGCCCGGCGGCCTCTTCTACAGCCAGGACCTCTTCGACCAGGCCGGCATCACCGAGAACCCGACGACCCTCGAGGAGCTCGAGGTCGCCACCGAGGCGCTGAAGGCGGAGGGGATCGACCCGATCGCACTCGGCGCCAAGGACGCCTGGCCCGCCGCGCACTGGTACTACTGGCTGGCGCTGCGCGAATGCAGCTCGGACACCCTGGCCGCCGCGGCGGACGAGATGGACTTCAGCGACGACTGCTGGGTGCGTGCCGGTGAGGACCTGCAGGCGTTCGCCGAGACTGAGCCCTTCAACTCCGGATTCCTGACGACTCCCGCACAGCAGGGCGCGGGCAGCTCGGCCGGCCTCATCGCGAACCACCAGGCCGCCATGGAGCTCATGGGCGCCTGGAACCCCGGCGTCATCGGCTCGCTCACCCCTGATCAGAAGCCGCTGGCCGACCTCAGCTGGTTCCCGTTCCCCGAGGTCGAGGGCGGAGACGGCGAACCCGGCTCCATGATGGGTGGCGTCGACGGCTACTCGTGCTCGGTGGATGCACCGGACGCCTGCGTCGACTTCCTGAACTACATCGGCACCTCGGACGTGCAGACCGCGTACTACAAGGCGTTCAACGCCCCGCCCGTCAACACGGTCGCTCAGGAGGCCGTCACCGAGCCCTACCTGCAGACGATCCTCGAGGCGTACAACGCTGCCCCCTACGCGACGCAGTGGCTCGACACCGTCTACGGCCAGAACGTGGGCAACGCGCTGAACGTCGCCGTGGTCGACCTGCTCGCCGGCAACAGCAGCGCGGAAGACCTCGTCAAGGCTGTGCAGGATGCCGCAGCGAAAGCGTGACATGCGTGCCCGGCTGGAAGTGATCCTTCTGGCCGGGCCCGCCCTGCTCGTGTTCCTCGCCTTCGTCATCTTCCCGGTGCTGATGGCGGCGTACTACGGGTTCTTCAGCTGGCAGGGCTACGGCCCTCCCACCGACTTCGTCGGACTGAAGAACTACCTCACGATCCTCCAGGACCCGCTGTTCCACGACGCGCTCGCGCACAACGGGTTCATCCTGGTGTTCTCCCTCGTGCTCCAGGGCCCGATCGCCATCGTGCTGGCGCTGCTGCTCAACCGCAAGATGCGCGGCCAGTCGCTGATCCGCGTGCTGATCTTCGTCCCGTACGTGATCTCCGAGGTCGTCGTGGGCACGGGGTGGAGCCTGATGCTGCAGACCAACGGCGCGATCAACGCGATGCTGACGAACATGGGCCTCGGGTTCCTCGCCACCGACTGGCTGTCGGATCCCGGCATCGCGATCTGGACGCTGATGGCCATCATCACGTGGAAGTACATCGGCTTCGCGGTCATCCTGTTCCTCGCAGGCCTCCAGGGCATCCCGGAGGAGCTGCACGAGGCGGCGGCGATCGACGGCGCGTCCTACTGGCAGATCCAGTGGCGCATCACTCTGCCGCTCCTGGCGCCGACTCTGCGCATCTGGGCGTTCCTGTCGATCATCGGCTCACTGCAGCTGTTCGACCTCGTCTACATCATCTGGGGCCAGTACATCGCTTCCACCGCGGGCACGTCGACCATGGCGACCTACATGGTCTCCGAAGGCCGCAACGCCGGCAACTACGGCTACGGCAACGCGGTCGCGGTCGTCCTGTTCCTCATCTCGCTCGTGGTCGCTCTCATCTATCAGCGTGCGGTGCTGCGCAAGGACACCGACGGCGCCCTCACGGGTGCCTCGGGTCGCAAGCGCGGCTCCCGGTCGCGCGCGTCGCAGGATGCCGTCCCGCAGGATGCCGTCGCAGACGCAGACGCCGACTCCGGTGCAGACGCCACCACACAGAAGGAGTACGTCCGATGACCGCCACCTCGGTGCTCGTCACCCAGCGACCCGCACGTCTCGGACGCCCGGGTCGAACCGCCACGCCGAAGCTCCCGTGGGCGCATCCGACCGTGTACTTCGTCGCGCTGATCGCCGTCGGACTGATGCTCGCGCCCATCGCATACATCATCACCGGCGGGTTCCGCACGAACGCGCAGATCACGACCGACCCGTCGGGGTTCCCGTCTCCCTGGGTGGTGTCGAACTACCTCGACGTCCTCACCGGCGACGTGTTCTGGCGGCTCGTGGGCAACTCGACGATCGTCGCCCTCGCGACCACCGTGGGCACCGTCGCTCTCGCGCTGATGGCGGCATACGTGCTCGCTCGATACCGGTTCGCCGGTCGCGGCGTGCTCTACGCCTTCTTCGCCGCGGGCCTGATGTTCCCGCTGACCGTGGCGATCACGCCGCTGTACATCGTGGTGCGCAGTCTCGGGCTGATGAACTCGCTCGGCGGAGTGATCCTGCCGCAGATCGCCTTCGCCCTGCCGACGACCATCATCATCCTCGTGCCGTTCCTCCGGGCGATCCCCGATGAGATCGAGGAGGCCGCGTTCATCGACGGATGCAGCCGCATCGGGTTCTTCTGGCGGATGGTGCTGCCGCTCTCCCTGCCGGGAGTGATCACGACCGGCATCCTGGCGTTCATCGGCAGCTGGAACGGCTATCTGCTGCCGCTGTTCATCCTCAACGACGCCTCGGCGTTCACCTTGCCGCTCGGCGTGCAGTCGTTCGCCTCGCAGTACTCGGTCGACACCGCGAAAGTGCTGGCATTCACCTCCCTGTCGATGATCCCTGCGCTGATCTTCTTCAGCCTGTTCGAACGGCGGATCGTGGGAGGGCTGACCGGTGCTGTCAAGGGCTGACACGGTCGCCGTCGCGACCCCGCACGTCGACGAGAACGAGAACGAGAAAGAGAACAAGATGTCGCAGTACGCAGGCGCCGCGCCGCGCTCGCCCCGCGTCGAGGAGCTCCTCGCGCGGATGACCCTCGAGGAGAAGCAGGCGCAGCTCGTCGGCTTCTGGGTGGACCAGGGCGTCGAGGTCGTCGCGCCGATGTCGGGCGAGAGGAAGAGCTCGACCCGCTACGAGGACGCCTCGGAGCACGGGATCGGTCACCTCACCCGGGTGTACGGCACGCGTCCGGTCGACCCTGTGGAACGCGCCGAGTGGCTGTGGGCCGAGCAGCGCCGCCTGAAGCAGCAGACCAGACTCGGCATCCCCGCCATCGTGCATGAGGAGTGCCTGACCGGTCTCGCCGCCTGGAAGGCAGCGACCTTCCCGACGCCGCTCGCCTGGGGCGCCGCGTTCGACCCCGAGCTCGTCGAGGAGGTGGGCCGAGCGGTCGGATCATCGATGCGCGCACTCGGGATCCATCAGGGCCTCGCTCCCGTGCTCGACGTCATCCGCGACCCCCGTTGGGGCCGGGTCGACGAGTGCATCGCCGAGGACCCGCTGGTCGTCGGCCGGGTGGGCACGGCGTATGTCCGCGGCCTCCAGTCCGAGGGCGTGCACGCGACCCTGAAGCACTTCATCGGATACTCAGCCTCGAAGGCCGGACGCAATCACGCGCCCGTGAGCGCGGGCGTGCGAGAGATCGAGGACGTGCTGCTCCCGCCGTTCGAGATGGCGATCCACGAGGGCGGCGCCCGCAGCGTGATGAACTCCTACGTCGACATCGACGGCGTTCCCGTCACGGCAGACGCGCACTACCTGACCGGAATCCTGCGCGATCGCTGGGGGTTCGACGGAGTCGTCGTGTCGGACTACTTCGCGGTCGACTTCCTCTACAGCATGCACCGCGCAGCCGCGGACTCAGCGGACGCCGCCAGGCTCGCGCTCACAGCGGGAATCGATGTCGAGCTGCCCTCGCCCGACGCCTTCGTCACGCTCGCCGATCAGGTGCGGGACGGTCGGCTCCCGGTCGAGATCCTCGACAGGGCCGTGGGCCGGGTGCTCGCGCAGAAGGAGGAGCTCGGGCTGCTGGATGCCGACTTCGACACCCCTCCGACCGCGATCGACCTGGATCCGGCAGAGCACCGTGCGCTCGCGCGCCGTCTCGCCGAGGAGTCGATCGTGCTGCTGAGCAACGACGGATCCCTGCCGCTCGCGCCCTCGACCACCGCCAGGATCGCCGTGATCGGGCCGAACGCCGACAGCGCCGAAGCGCTGATGGGGTGTTACTCGTTCGTCAACCATGTGCTCGCGCATCACCCCGACACCCCCGCAGGCATCGATCTGCCGACGGTCGCCGGCTCGCTGCGCGACGAGTTCCCCGCCGCCGAGATCGTCTCGGCGATCGGATGCGATGTCGAGGGCTCCGATCGCTCCGGCATCCCCGCCGCGGTCGACGCCGCCTCCGCTGCCGACGTCGCCGTCGTCGTGGTGGGCGATCGCGCCGGCCTCTTCGGACGAGGCACCGTGGGCGAGGGCAACGACGTCGAGGACCTCGAGCTCCCCGGCGTCCAGCGCGAGCTGGTCGAGGCCGTCGTCGCGACCGGCACTCCTGTGATCCTCATCGCGATGACCGGACGTCCGTACGTCCTCGACTGGGCGCTGCCGACCCGTGCGGGCGCCGCCGGGACCATGACCGGCCTCGGAGCAGTCGACGGCTCGGCCGTGGCGAACGAGGCAGCCGCGGGCATCCCCGCGGCTGTGCTGCAGACGTTCTTCCCCGGCGAGGAGGGCGGCCCCGCGATCGCGCGGGTGCTGAGCGGTCGCGTCGCTCCGTCGGGTCGGCTGCCGGTATCGCTGCCGCGTTCGGCGGGAGCGCAGCCGTACTCGTATCTGCACCCCGTGCTGGGCGGGCTCACGGATGTCACGAGCGCCGACTCGACGCCCGTGCGGCCCTTCGGCTTCGGTCTCAGCTACACGACCTTCGCCCACGATCAGCTCACCGCACCCGCATCGGTCACCTCGGGGGAGAACTTCCGGGCGACGGTGCGCGTGCGCAACACCGGCGAGATCGCTGCCACGGACGTCGTGCAGCTCTACGCGCACGACGAGGTCGCGAGCGTGACCCGTCCGGTCGCCCAGCTGCTGGACTTCCGGCGGATCGCGCTCGCGCCCGGCGCCGAGCAGATCGTCGAGTTCGACGTGCCCATCGACCGACTGGCCTTCACCGGGCTCGACGGCGTCAAGCGGGTCGAAGCAGGAGCCATACGCCTGTGGGTCGGCGGCGCCTGTGACGAGGAGGAGACGGTCGCCCGGCTCGAGATCGTGTGAGGCGTCAGCCCTTCACACCCGCGATGAACGCGCTCACGTGCTCCTGGAGCTTCAGGATGCGCATCTCGCGGGCGAGCTCGCGGTCGTAGCCCTCGTACGCGAGCGGCGGCAGCACGCGCACGTTCTGGGAGCATCCGAACTCCGCGCAGACGAGAGTGCCGATGCTGTCGCCCTTGCGGCCGGCCGGACCCGCCTTGCGGGCGACGTACAGCTGCACGTCGTTGCGCAGGGTGACGTCCTCGCACCAGGAACACTGGGCTCTGGCCGTGACGCGCTGCTCGGCGCGCTGCAGGATCACGCCGGTGAGGACGTCATCGACCCAGGCGACGACATAGGAACGTCGAGGGAGCTTGGGATCGACCCAGCCGAGGTAGTCGAGCTTCTCGACGTCGAGGTCGGCGAAGCCGGCGGGCAGGGTGAGATCGGAGACCTCCTTGCGGGAGGCGTTGATGAAGGAGGCGCGCAGGGTGCGCTCGTCGATGGGACGCATGGGTCGGTGCTTTCGTGTGGGCCGCAGAGGGCGGCGGAAGAGGAATGGAGGACGGCATCCGCACGGATGCCGGGTACGACGTGGTTCCGGGGACGGGATGTTCCGCCTCCGGCCGATCGTCAGCCTCTGTCCGTGGCGCTGAACGCGCCCACGGCTCCATTCCGCGCTCGATCCGGAATCCGGAGAGCGCTCTTCGACAACAGCACCCCGAGAGTCTACGCCCGTTTGTTTCGGAGCATGTCGGCTCGGGTTTCCTCGCCGCCACGGCCGACCTACTCTTGCCGGAACGTCCGCTCATGAAGGAGACCACCGTGTCCACGCCGCTGAACCGCCTTTCGCCCCTCTCGGTGCGTGAGCGTTCTGCGTGCATGTGCCGCCACGGCTTCGCATGCTCCTCGTTCGAGGCGGGTCACGCGCTGCACCTGATCCAGGCGCGCATCGCATCGGCGACCCCGACCGAATGGGCCGACGCGATCGTCGAGCACGCCGACGCGGCGACCGGCGAGCTGAGCGTGCGCACCCTCGACGGGGCGACTCACGCACTGTGGAACAGCGGCGGCGCAGCGCTCGAGGCTCCTGCGGGCACGCCGATCGCGCTGCACGTGCGCTACGGCGTGCTGGCCGTCGGTCGCACGCAGTTCAACGTCGCGCTCTCCTGAGGGCGCCGTGCGCCTCGCTGCCGCTCAGGCGGCCGCCATCATCATGTCCTTGACGGCCATGCACGCGTCCATGCAGTCCTTGCAGGTCTGAGCGCACATCTTGCACACCTCGCTGTGGTCGGCGTGCGCCATGCACTCGTCCATGCACGTCTGACACATCGCGATGCAGGCGTCGAGCATCGCCATCATCGACGCAGGGGTCATGCCCTGCATCCGCATCATCGACCGCATCATGGTGTTGCACATGTCCGCGCAGTTCATGCATGCCGGCGAGCAGTCCATCATCTGCGTCGAGCACACCGTGCAGGCCTGCTCGCAGGCCGAGCACGCGTCCATGCAGGCCTGCATGACCGACATGTCCATGGTCGCCATGTCGGGCATCGACATCATGTTCGAGCGCATGGCGCCCATCATCATCGAGTCCATGTTCTACCGCTTCCTTCGTCGACCGCAGCCGAGGTGAGAGCGGGCAGGACCACCCGCCTGGGGCCAGGCTAGTCGTCGCCGACGTCCGCGTCGACGGGGAGGTGGCGCTGTCACGCCCGACCGCGGTTGTCAATCCCGTGTGCAGGATTCTCGGTCCGTGCGACGGTGGACATCCATTGATCGACTGATGAAAGGAATCGCGCCATGAGTGGAGCAGACGACATCAAGAACGCAGCCGAGAAGGCCGGCGGAAAGATCAAGGAGGGCGTCGGAAAGGCGACCGACAACGAGCGCCTCGAAGCCGAGGGTCGCGCCGACCAGACGAAGGCTTCGGTCAAGCAGGCCGGAGAGAACGTCAAGGACGCCGCACACAACGTCGGCGACGGCCTGCGGGACGCTTCCCGGGACTGATCCCCTGAAACGGAGTGAGGCCCGCCGAAGCGGGCCTCACTGCGTGAATCAGCGGGTGCGGCTGCCGGAGATCGCTCGGATCAACCAGGCGATGACCGCGATGGCCAGCAGCACCAGGCCGACCCACAGGAGGAACTGCAGGGACTGCACGAGCCCGCCGGTGATCGCCAGGATGATGGCGACCACGATGATGATGATCAGCAGGATGTTCATCGGTCTTTCCCTTCTTGGGGGCGCGGGGGAGTGCGCCCATCGGTCACTCAACCTAGACCCCCGGGGCCTGTCACCGGAGGGCCTTGACGCGGGGCTTCCCGCCGTGCGAGAGGAGCAGACGACATGCCAGGACGCAGGAACAACTCACTGAAGGATCCGGAGCTGTACGAAGAGCTCCGCGATGACGGCGCCTCGAAGGAGAAGGCCGCCAGGATCTCGAACGCCGCAGCCAGAGACGGCCGCAGCACGGTCGGGCGCCGAGGCGGCGAGCACGGCGACTACGAGGACTGGACCGTCGACGAACTGCGCACACGCGCCAAGGAGATCGGCCTCACCGGTTACAGCGGCAAGCGCAAGGCCGAGCTCATCTCGGCGCTGCGCGATCATTAGGTCCGCGTCTGTGGCCCGGTTCGGTGTCGAGGAGGAGTTCGTCCTCCTCGACGAGCAGACACTCGTGCCGTCGGCCATGAGTCCTGAGACGCGCGAGCGCATCCTCGACGCGGCGGGCTCCGGTCTCACTCCTGAGTATCTGACCTGCCAGCTCGAGTCGGCGACCGAGCCGTGCCTCACGCGAGGGGATGCCGAGGGGCAGCTGCGTCGCACGAGAGGGATTCTCGGCGAGGTCGCTGCGAAGCAGGGATCGATCGTGGCCGCCTCCGGCACCCCCTTCATCTCGCCGAACCGCCTCGTGGTCTCGTCGTCGCCCCACTACGACGCGGTGTCCGCCCAGCTCGTCGAGATCACGCGCGAGCACGAGGTCAACGGCCTGCACATCCACGTCGAGGTGCCCGACGAGGAGGAGCGCGTCCGCGTGGTCAACCGCGTGCGGGCCTGGTTGCCTCCGCTGCTCGCCATCACCGGCAATGCGCCGTTCGCGCACGGGCGGGATTCGGGCTACGCGAGTTGGCGCAGCATCCTGATCCGTCGACTTCCTGCCTCGTGGAGTCCTCCTCTCTTCCACGATCTGAGCGACTACCGCTCGCACGTCGATCAGCTGGTCTCGATGGGGGCCATCGCCGAAGCCAGCTCGCTGTCATGGACCGTCCGCCTGTCCGAGAGGTTCCCCACCGTCGAGGTGCGCGTCTTCGATGCGCAGCTGACGGTCGACGACACGCTGCTCGCCGTGGCCCTGACTCGCGCGCTGCTGGTGAGCGACGCCCTCGACGACTGTCACGGTCTGAGCCTCGACGCGATCGACGCCTCGCTGTGGACCGCGGCCAGATACGGCACGGATGCTCGCCTCGTCGACCCGGTGGACGGATCGATCGAACCGGCCTGGACGATCGCCGACCGGCTGCTCGAACGGCTGCGCCCGGCGCTCGCCCAGCTCGGCGACGACGATTTCGTGGTCGACGGCCTCGCCCGCCTCCGATCCGAGGGCACCGGCGCCCAGCGCCAGCACCGCGCCTACGCGGATGACGGCGCCGCCGGACTCCGCGAGCTGTATCGGACGAGCACCGCGACCCGCTGACCGCCCCGGAGGTCTCCCGGCGGCAGTAGTGTCGCCGTGTGGCATCCTCTCGCTTCGCGCCGCTGCAGCGGCTCGTGATATCCGTCGCCGTCCTCGCGTCCTTCGTGACCTTCCTCGACGGCACCGTGGTGACCGTCGCCCTGCCCGCGATCAGCCGAGAGCTCGGCGGCGGCATCACCACTCAGCAGTGGGTGGTCGACGCGTACCTCATCACCCTCAGCGCGCTGATCCTGCTCGCGGGGTCGCTGTCGGACGCCTACGGCCGGGTGCTCGTCATGCGCATCGGCCTGATCGCCTTCGGCGTGGCATCCGTCGCGGTGGCCGCCGCACCCGATCCCCTCATCCTGATCATCGCGCGCGCGGCGCAGGGCGCCGCGGGTGCGCTGCTCGTGCCCAGCTCGCTCGCGCTGATCACGGCGACGATGCGCGCCGACGTGCAGTCGCGGGCGATCGGCGTCTGGACCGCGTTCACGACGGCGGCACAGCTGGTCGGCCCCCTGCTGGGCGGGCTCTTCGTCGACTTCCTCTCGTGGAGATTCGTCTTCCTCATCAACGTGGTGCCGATCGCCGTCACGCTCGTGCTGCTCTCGCGCCTGAAGCTGAAGGAGCACCCCAGCGGTGTGCGGGTCGACTGGCTCAGCGGGGCGCTGTGCGCGATCGGTCTGGGCGCTGTGGTCTTCGCGCTGATCGAGCAGCCGAACCTCGGGTGGCAGTCCCCCGCGATCTGGATGCCCGGCATCGCCGGAGCGGCGCTGTTCGCCTGGTTCCTGGTGCGCCAGCAGCGCTCGGCCTCCCCGCTGATGCCGCTGTCGCTGTTCCGGGTGCGCGACTTCGCCTGGGGCAACCTCGCCACCCTCTTCGTCTACGCCGCACTGTCGCTCAACGGCTTCGTCGTCGGCGTCTACCTGCAGCAGGGCGCAGGTCTCAGTGCCACGGCGGCCGGCCTCGCGAGCCTGCCGATGACGATCCTGATGATCCTCGTCAGCTCGCGCGCCGGATCCTGGGCCGGTCGTTTCGGGCCCCGCATCTTCATGACCGTCGGTCCGCTCATCATGGCGGTCGGCGCGCTGATGCTGCTGCTCGTCCGCGAGGACTTCGACTACTGGTGGCAGGTATTGCCGGCGATGATCGTGCTCGGCCTCGGGCTCTCGCTCACCGTGGCTCCGCTCACCTCGGCGATCCTCGGCGCCATCGACGAATCCCGCTCGGGCATCGCCTCCGCGGTCAACAACGCGGTCTCCCGCGTCGCCGGGCTGCTCGTCGTCGCGATGCTGTCGACCATCATCGGCGGCACGCTCGATCTCGCGGGCTTCCACAACGCGGCCTGGGTCACCGCCGCGCTGCTCGTGCTCGGCGGTGTGGTGTCGTGGATCGGCATCCGCCGCAATCCGGCCGAGGAGGCCGAGGCTCCGGCCGTCGACGGGGCACCCTCGCCGATCGGTTGACGATGTCGGTGGTCGGGCGCACACTGGGGGCATCGTCCTACCGAGCACCCGGAGGTCCACCGTGAGCACGCCCCAGACGCCCCTTCCGCCCGTCGTCGACGTTGACACGTGGCGTCGCGAGCTCGACGCACTGCGCGTGCGTGAGAAGGCGGCGACGCGAGAACTCGATGCGATCGCGGCACAACGACGACGACTGCCGATGGTCGAGCTGCCCGACTACACGCTCGTCGGCGAAGACGGGCCGGTGCGGCTGCCCGAGATCTTCGGCGAGCACCGCCAGCTCATCGTCTACAACCACATGTGGACCGACGGCAATGAGTGGCAATGCCCCGGCTGCACCGGCTTCACGTCGCAGTTCACCCGCCTCGACTTCCTCGAGCGCTACTACGACGCCCGCTTCGTGATCGTGACGAACGGACCGATCGATGAGGCACTGGCCTACCGCGACAGGGTGGGCAACCGCATGACCTGGTATTCGAGCGCCGACAGCACCTTCGGTGCCGACATGGACGCCGGGCCGAACGAGGGCTTCGGCGTGAACGTGCTGCTCCGCGACGGCGACACGGTCTATCGCACGTGGCACACGAACGGCCGTGGCACCGAGCGCATGAGCCAGCTGCAGGGTCTCGTCGATCTGCTGCCCTTCGGCCGACAGGAGGAGTGGGAGGACTCCCCCGCCGGCTGGCCCCAGCATGAGACGTATTCTCAAGGGATGGGTTCGAAAGAGATCGCCGCACTGTACGGGGCCGGCAGCTGAGGCGCGCCACGGTCGAGGTCGCCGCCATCGCCGTGCTGGTCCTCACGCTCACAGGGTGCGTCACGACCATCTCCGACCCTCCGGCGCAGTTCGCCCTTCCCCCCGCGGGAGCGACCCCCGACTATCAGCTCGGCGGCGGCTACGACCCCGCCGACGGAGTCGGCATCGTCGGCCGGGACCGCTCGGATGTGCCCGCCGACGGGCTGTACTCGGTCTGCTATGTGAACGGATTCCAGACCCAGCCGGGCGAGCTCGACACCTGGCCCGACGACCTCGTGCTGCAAAGCGACGGCGAGCCGGTGTTCGACCCCGATTGGCCCGATGAGGCTCTGCTCGACACGTCGACGGACGAGCGCCGCGAGCGCATCGCCGAGATCGCCGGACCGTGGATCGAGGGGTGCGCCGAGTCGGGATTCGACGCGGTCGAGTTCGACAACCTCGACTCGTACACCCGCTCGGACGACGCGCTCACTCTCGACGACAACCTCGCCCTCGCGGCGCTGCTGGTCGACGTCGCCCACGACTCCGGACTCGCGGCCGGGCAGAAGAACGCCGCCGAAGACGCACCGGTGCTGCGCGAGCACGCAGGATTCGACTTCGCCGTCGTCGAGGAGTGCAGCGTCTTCGACGAGTGCGGGGCGTTCACCGACGTCTACGGAGACGCCGTGATCGACATCGAGTACTCCGACGAGCTGCCGCGGTCGTTCGACGAGATGTGCGCCGACGACGACGCCCCCTCGTCGATGGTGCTGCGAGACCGCGACCTCGTCACGCCGTCAGACGACGGGTACGTGTTCGAGACCTGCGATCGCTGACCGTCGCCTCAGCAATGCACATCGATATGCTGGCCCCGTGAGCATGACGGGGGATCACGGTGGCGCCACGCCTGCGGCCTCGCGCCCGGCGCCCGCGCAGGTCGTGCGGCACGCTGTCTCCCGGTGGACGCGCGGGATCGCCGAGCTGCCCCGATGGATCTGGTTCGCCGCAATCGCGGTCGCCGCCGTGGCCATCGTCGTCGCGGCGATGGGCGGGTTCACCCGTGCAGAGGCTTCGCCGACGCTGCGCGGCGCGGATGAGGAGGTGCGCACCTCGCAGTACGCGATCACCGTGCTCGACGCCGAGTTCGTCACCGAGGTCGAGTCGGAGTATCTCGAGGCGGAGCCCGGCGAGAAGCTGCTCGTGATGAGCACGCGCATGGAGAATCTCTCGGATGCTCCGATCGGAGTCGGCACCACCGTCGACCGCATAAGCACCGGGTTCGTCAACACCGGCCGTCCGCTTCTCGACCTCGCAGGCGTCCCCGCGAGTGACTCGGTGGCGGTCTGGCGAGCGGACGGGTCATCCGGCCAGGTCATCCTGCAGCCGGGCGTCCCCAGCCAGGTGACCTTCGCCTGGACCATACCCGAGGACGCGTTCCTCGACGGTTCTGTCGCGCTCGACGTGCACGAGGTGCAGATCCAGCGTGGAGCGGTGATCCTCTCCTCACGAGCGGTCACGTGGCGCCCCGCCGCCCTCAGCGCACGCATCTCGGTCACCGCCCAGGAGACACGATGAGACGCGCGACCCCCTGGCTGGTCGGCGCTGCGCTGGTGGTCGCGGCCGGCGTGCTGACCGCCGTCACCCCGAGCGATGACGACGTCATCGGTCCGACCGTCGTGCGTGGTGCCTTCGGCGACCCCGTCGCATCCCGCACTCTGATCGCGGCAGCGACGGACGCGACGTTCGCGGACAAGGTGGCGGTGTCCGGTGGCGACTGGAGCGCGGAGGGGAACTGGCTCGTCGTGACGGTGATCGCCTCGGCGCCCCGCACGGAGGTGGATGCCGCCATCCAGCTCGCGACGCTGACGATCGACGATCGCGTGTTCCAGGCCAGCGAGCGACCCGACGCGACGCTGACGTCGACCCCGCTGCGACTCGGCATCGACACGGTCGGGACGCTGGCCTTCGAGCTGCCACCGGATCTGACATCGGGGCAGGCGGACCTGCGTCTCATCTCCTCGTACTTCACCGCCGAGCTCGACGACGTGATCGCGATCGCGGTCGAACTGGACGACCTTCCTCGCACGCCGAGTCTCGAGCTCGATGACCCCGAACTGCGGATCCCATGAGCTGGTGGCGGACGCAGCGGACCGGGCTGATCGCGGTGGCGATCGCGGCCGTCGCGATGGTCAGCGCCACGGCATGGCTCGACATCGCGCCGAGCATCCGGCCGACGGATCGGGTGATCGACGCCGACACGACGGTCGACATCGCCGGACAGACCCTCACGCTCGGGCCCACGGAATGGGCGGAGTTCGAGGCGCCTGCGGGGACCCGCACCCTCAGCGTCCGACTGTCGTCGAGCGGCGGATCCGCGGCATCGCTCTGCGGACAGACGACGCTCACAGAGATCGACGCCGATCGCACCTGGCTCAGCTCTCGCGCAGACCTCGATGTGCCCTACGACGAGGGCGAGAGCTCATGCATCGCCGAGCCGGCGTCGTACCGCATCCTGCTGACCTTCCTGCTTCCCGACGACGCCGATGGCCCGTTCCTGCTCGATATCGAGGGCAGTGACGACGACCTCGCCCGCTTCCGTATCGAGCCCTGACGGGCGGGTGTCGAGGCCAGACCGGGGCCGGCCGATGACGGCGTCATAGGCCGTGGCGACGATCGCCACCCTGAGCGGTTCGGCGACGGCACCGATGGCGACGGTGACGAGCGGGAAGAACCCCGCCCAGAACGACGATTCGTGGCCCCCGATCAGCAGCAGGACTCCCCGGGTGCCCGCCTGCTCGGCGAAGCCCCACGCGGCGTAGGCCAGTGCGTAGACGCCGAAGAGCAATGGCCCGCCACGCCAGATCACCGCGACGGCAGCCCAGAGGCCTTCGAGTCGCATCACCAGCGTGCGCGCGATGCTCAGGACCGCCCCTCGCGCCGCTCCCCCGCCGACGCGTGCGAACGGCGGAGTCGAGTCGAAGGTCGTGCCGAAGATCACACCGGCGACCGTGAGCCAGGCCGCGGGGACGAGGAGTGCGGCGACGAGGATTCCGGCCAGCCAGGTCGCCCCTTCCCATACGGCGGCGATGGGTTCGATGTTCACCGAGAACCAGTCGCCGAGGCTCTGCAGCCACCCGGCCGCCTCTCGTTCACCGAACCAGTCCAGGACGCTGACCCACCACCGTGCGACGAGTGTGAAGAGCATGAAGGTCCACAGCACCTCGGCATAGGTGGCCAGGATGATCGTCCACCGCGGCAGCCGGTCGGCGAAGCGCGTGAAGAGCAGTCGTGCGATCAACGCGATCACGAGCACCGTCACCGGCAGCACGCCGACCGCGATGACACCACCGCGATCGCCCATCTGGACGAGGTCGTACCCGGAATCGGCCAGCGCGATCGCGCTCGCGATCTGGAAGAACTCGATCTGGTCGGCATCGAGCAGACCCCACGCGGTGTAGAAGGCGAAGAACGGCAGGATCGCGGCGAGAGTCGCGGAGGCGAACTCGCGGAGGCCACCGGCATCCTCCCTCCGGCTGTGCGGCAAGGAGGGGCGCACAGTGAGATACATCGCGACGTACGCGACGAGTCGGGCGGCGACCGCCAGCGGCAGCAGCAGCAGGCCCCCGAGCGTGGTGTGACCGCCGACGAAGCCGGCGAGCTCGATCAGTACGCGATGCAGCGCCTCGCCCCCGAGATACCAGGCCATGAGCGCAGGCCAGTGTCGGGCGAGGATGCGCCCGAACGTGCGGAGGGCCTGTGACATGTGCCCTACCGTACCGGTGGATCACCGTCGTCGAGCGGCATGAGGACACCGACCCCGGCTCACGCCAGCGGCATACTCCGCGCCACATCGGGCGTCAACCCGGTTCTCACCGCCGCCCTGCGGGGGCACCATGTCGTCGTGAACGCATCGACGTGGACTCCCCGCCGCGCCGTCTCGGCCGCAGTGGCGCTGCTGCTCGCCGCCGCACTCTCGGGCTGCGGCCTGACTATCCCGGCCGACCCGGACGGCACTCTCGCGTCGGCGACCGGCGCTGACCTGAGGGTCGGCGTCTCGGCCGATCCCGGGCTGGTCGACACTGATCGGGACACCCCCACAGGAAGCATCGCCGACCTCGTGACAGGCTTCGCCGACAGCATCGACGCCGACATCGACTGGACCTACGGGTCGGAGGAGACGCTGGTCCGGATGCTCGAGCGCGGCGACCTCGACCTCGTGGCGGGCGGCTTCACCTCTGACACCCCCTGGATCGACAAGGCCGGGGTCACCCGCGGCTATCCCGAGATCGACGGAGCCGACGGTCGCGAGATCGTGATGCTCGTGCCACTCGGCGAGAACGCGTTCCTCAGCACTCTCGAACGTCACCTCGACGAGGCGGTGGGGTCGCGATGACCGTGCAGCGGATCGGCCGCACCGAGCTGCCAGACGAGCAGCGCGCAGCGCTCCGCCGAGCGATCGGGTGGGAATGGTTCACCATCGCCTACACGTCGGTGACGATCGCGGTGATCGCCCTGGTCGTCGGCAACTCGCAGGCGATGCGCACCGCGTGGATCGAGGACATGCTGTCGCTGATCCCGCAGATCGCCTTCCTCGTCGCGCTGATCTTCATCCGCAAGCGCCCCTCGGTCAAGCATCCCTACGGCCTGCACCGCGTGATGGGAATCGGACACCTCGTGGCGGGCGTCGCCCTGCTGGCGGTCGGACTCAATCTGGCGGTCGAAGCGGTGACCGGGCTCATCGCCCGCGAGCACCCGACCATCGGCACGGTGCAGCTGTTCGGGCAGACGATCTGGCTCGGCTGGCTGATGGTCGCCGTGATGGCCGTGGTCATCGTCGGCCCGGTGTTCTTCTACGGACCGGCGAAGGCGAAGCTCGCGCCCGTGCTTCACAACAAGCTGCTCTTCGCCGACGCCGACATGGCCAAGGCCGACTGGCAGACCACGGTCGCCTCGATCGTCGGCGTGCTCGGTGTGGGTGCCGGCGTGTGGTGGCTCGACGGCGCTGCGGCTCTCGTGATCTCGCTCGGGATCGTGTGGGACGGCTGGCGCAACACCAAGACCGCCGTGATCGATCTCATGGACCAGCGCGCCAGGACGTACGACAGCAAGCACCCGCATCCGCTCGCCGGTGACGTGATCTCGACCATGCGCTCCCGCCCCTGGGTCACGGAGGCGGGAGTGCGGATGCGGGATCAGGGGCAGGTCTTCCACATCGAGGCGTTCGTCGTGCCGCATCGCGGAAAGGTGTCGATGGGCGACGTCACCGACCTCGCAACGCGCATCACCGACCTCGACTGGAAGGTGCAGGATGTCGTCGTCGTCCCGGTGGAGGAGCTCCCCCAGGGCGTCGACACCTCGGGCCGCGACTGACCGTGCTCGGAGCGAGACCCCGGACGGCAGGACGCCCACCGCACCAGTTAGGGGGAGTCCGTGCCGAGGCGGAGCAGCCGATGCGCGCCCCTTGACAGAACGCGCTCACCCGCTCAGTGGAAGGGGCACCCACGGGACGCGGGTGCCGATGACGATGCCGATACGGATGCCGCCGAGCGCACCGCACCGCCGGACCGCGGCTTGGTGGGCAGCCGACGCCGGCCGACGTCGAGCCCTTCGTCGAGGATCCGCAGGTCGGGGTCGCTGAGCACCGTGATCGCCGCGGCCAGCCCTGCGATCGCGAGCTTCTCGCCCGGGCAGCGGTGCCCCGTCGGGACGTCGGCGCCACCATGAGGAACGAATGCGGCGAGCGCTTCGTAGTCCTCGATGTCGCGGAAGCGCTCGGGGTCGAACCGCTGGGGACGCGCCCAGAAGCGGTCGTCCGTGTTGGTGCCCTGCAGGTCGAGGACGACGCGTCCTCCGGCATCCACCGTCTGACCGTCGATTTCGATGTCCGCGGTGGCCCAACCGGGAAGCATCGGCACGAAGGGAGAGGTGCGACGGATCTCCTGCGCGAACATGATCGACAGCGGTCCGCCGACGACCGACCCGCGCTCGACGGCCTCGGCCGCGATGCGCTCGCGCCAGTCGGGACGCTCGTGCAGCTCCTTCGCGGCGAATGCCACGAACCGGGCGACTGCGATCATCGGACGGATGCTGTTCTGCAGCTCGACACCGGCGACGCGCGCCGGGAGCAGCTCGCCGTCCTCGTCGCGGTGATGCGCCCATACCTCGAGCGCCGTGCCCGATTCGGCGCGCAGCGAGCCGTGCCGCACCGCCTCGATGAGCCGAGCGGAATGACGGTCGGACCACCACCGGTTCGCCAGGGCGGCGACGTACACCGGCGAGTACGGCGAGCCGAAGCCGTCGACGATCTGGGCGAGCCGCGCCGCCCATCGGGTCTGGGCCGCCGGCGTGCCCGGCACACCCGCCCAGCCCATGATCGCCCGGCCCAGCGCGCCGACGGCCGCGTCGTAGGCGCTGCGGGTGCCGCCGTCGAGCCACGCCCGGCGCTCGCTCTGCCATTCGCGCTCGAGCCAGGGCGTGAGTCGTGCGACCTGCTCGTCCTCATAGAGGGCGCCGACGAAGGCGGCTTTGCGGTGCCGGTGGGCTGTGCCGTCGAGGCTGTGCACGGAGCCGTGCCCGAACAGGCTCTCCTGCACGATCGCGGGCATGGCTCCGGAGCGCGCGATGCGGGTCTCGTCGTAGAAGAGCTCGACCCCCTCCACTCCCCTGACGAAGACCGCGTCACTGCCGAGCAGCCGCATCGGCGCCGATCTCGCACCCGGCGGCACCCGTCGCCAGATCCGTGCCCCGAACCCGTAGCCGCGGGTCAGCAGGGTGGGAGCGTCGTCCTGTGCCAGTGCGCCGAGCTTTCGCGCCGCACGCGCGGGGATGTCGATGAGTGCCATGCTGCGACGTTCGCAGAGACGTGGTCGCCGAACCAGGGGGAGGCGCGAGCGGGGCCTCTGTGCTAGTGCCTCACTCGTGCCGCGCGACCCGCACTCCCCCACGCGCGGTCGTCAACCCCCTGTCTGCGAATCGGAAGCCACGCGATCATCGTCACGACGCGAGAGGAGTTCCGACATGGCGAAGAACGTGCGCACGATGGACTGTCAGCCCGACGATGTCTTCCGGGTGCTGGGCAACGGTTGGCTGTACCCGGCGTGGGTGGTGGGCGCCTCGCGCATGCGCGACGTCGATGAGTCGTGGCCGCAGCCGGGCGCTGAGCTGCATCACTCGGTCGGCGTCTGGCCCGCTCTGCTCGACGACACGTCCGTGGTGGAGGAATGGTCGCCGCCGAACCGCATGGTCATGCGCGCGAAGGGTTGGCCGATCGGCGAGGCCCGCGTCACTCTGCGGGTGCGGTCGTATGACGGCGGCACGATGGTGCGCATCGACGAGGAACCCGTGAACGGCCCCGCCACGCTGCTGCCCGGTCTGGTGACCGCTCCCCTGCTGCGCTGGCGCAATTCCGAGACCCTGCACCGCCTCGCCTACCTCGCAGAGGGGCGTGCGTCCTGACCCGCTCCTGCCCATATATTGGGTCGTGAGCCGCGACCTCCGCGGATGCGGAGGGATGCACGATGGCCGATGTGACGCAGTCCGCCTGGCGACGCTT
This sequence comes from Microbacterium sp. NPDC079176, assembly GCF_040686675.1. Taxonomy (NCBI): domain Bacteria; kingdom Bacillati; phylum Actinomycetota; class Actinomycetes; order Micrococcales; family Microbacteriaceae; genus Microbacterium; species Microbacterium sp. NPDC079176. The sequence goes on along the minus strand of NZ_JBFBLM010000003.1, from coordinate 45,394 downwards.
CTGGGAACAGGGCGGCTGGTGGCGGGCCGTCATCCTCGTGGTCGTCTACTTCGTGCTCTACAACGGGCTGTCGCTGCTGTTGACCCCGTTCGCGGCTCAGATCGAGGATCCGCAGAGCGCGGCGGGGATCCTCGTGTTCTACGCGATCCCGGTTCTCGTCGGCTGCCTGCTGCTCATCGGCTTCGCGGCATCCGTCGGCTGGCTGGGTGAGATCTTCCGTCCGCAGCCGATCCGCGGACGCGGATGGATGTGGATCGCGGTAGCCGTCGTGCTCCTCTTCAACGTGCTCCACATGTTCGCCATCGACTACGGAGCGGCCGGATTCGAGGTCGTCGCGACCTGGCTCCTCGCCGGACTGTTCATCGGCTTCGCCGAGGAGGTGCTGACGCGCGGCCTCGTGGTGAACCTGCTGCGCAAGGCGGGTCAGCGTGAGCTCGTCGTCGCGGTGATCTCCTCGGCCCTGTTCGCCCTGCTCCACGCCGGCAATCTGCTCACCGGCCAGTCCCTGTTCGCGACCCTCATCCAGCTGGCCTACACCTTCGCGTTCGGCATCTGCATGTACCTCGCGATGCGCGTGACCGGGACCATCGTCGCACCGATCCTGCTGCACGCCAGCACCGACCCGAGCATCTTCCTGCACACGACCTACCCGGCGGAGAGCGCGTTCGGCTCGATCGCGAACCTCGGCAACATCGTGGTGATCGTCGTCGGCGTGATCTGCCTGTTCTTCATCCGCGGTCGCGTCGAGCAGACGCAGGCGGCGGCCCCGGGTGTCGGGGCCGCCGCCTGACCCTCACGCGGCAGACGGTCGCAGCACGACCTTGATGCAGCCGTCCTCCTTGCGCTGGAAGGTGCGATACAGCTCCGGCGCATCCTCGAGCGGAGCATCGTGGGTCATCAGATCCATCACGCCGAGGGGGTCGGAGAGGTCTTCGACGAGCGGCATCAGATCGTCGGTCCAGCGCTTCACGTTGCACTGGCCCATACGGATGCCGATCTGCTTGTCGAACAGGGTCTTCATCGGCAGGATGTCGGCATCGCCCGCGTAGACGCCGCTGAGCGACACCATGCCACCCCGGCGCACGACGTCGATCGATGCGTACACGGCGGCGAGTCGGTCGATCCCGGCCTTGTCGAACACGGCGCGGGCGGCCGGATCCGGCAGCAGTCCGACGGCCTTCTGCACGAGGGCGACGCCGGCGTTGCCGTGCGCCTCCATGCCCACGGCGTCGACCACGGAATCCGCGCCGCGCCCGTCGGTGAGGTCCCGCAGCTCGGCCACGACGTCATCCGTGAGGTCGAAGACCTCGACTCCGTGGCGTGCCGCCATCTCCCGGCGTTCCGCGACCGGGTCCACGGCCAGCACCCGGTATCCGCGGTGCGCTCCGATGCGGGCTGCGAACTGCCCGACGGGGCCGAGCCCCATCACCGCGAGCGTCCCGCCCTCCGGCACGTTCGCGTACTCCACACCCTGCCAGGCCGTCGGCAGGATGTCGCTGAGGTACAGGTACCGCTCATCGGGGAGATCGGACGCGATCTTGATGTGGTTGTAGTCGGCGAGCGGGACGCGCAGGTATTCGGCCTGCCCGCCCGGCACCTGGCCGTAGAGCTTGGTGTAGCCGAACAGCGCGGCGCCGCTGCCGTACTCCTTCACCTGCGTCGTCTCGCACTGCGACTGCAGGCCGCGCAGGCAGAAGAAGCAGTGCCCGCACGAGATGTTGAAGGGGATGACGATGCGATCGCCGACCGCGAGGTCGCGCACACCGCTGCCCACCTCCACCACGACCCCCATCGGCTCGTGGCCGAGGATGTCGCCCTTGTCGAGGAACGGTCCGAGCAGTTCGTAGAGGTGCAGGTCGGAACCGCAGATCGCCGAGGAGGTGATCCGGACGATCGCATCGGTGGCGTGCTCGATGGTCGGATCCGGTACCTCCTCGACCGCCACGTTGCGCGTTCCCTGCCAGGTGAGTGCCTTCATCGTCATCCTCCTCGTTACGTGTCGAAGGGCCACCCTCCATCGACGGCGCGCGAAGGGACAGAGGGTTGACAGGCGGTTCCTGAACGTTCGACAGTCGCGGTGCACATCGGAATATGGGAAACTGGACCCACCATCGGTGATCATTCGATACGCCTCGTCTCGCGGGCACTGTGGCGTACTGGGGAGATCATCATGGGCAAGTTCATCTACGAGGGCACCGTCAAATCGGACATCGAGGACAGGGCGCTCACGCACCTGCAGCTCGTGATGACGGCGAAGCTCAGGAGAGGCGAGCCCTTCTCGTTCTCCTGGCGCGAGGACATGGCTGTCGGCGGCGGTCGGACGACTGTCTGGGTGCACGCCGGCAGCTCCCTCGTCTTCAAGTACAGCGGGAGCCGTCAGCCGCAGATCAACCGCGCGTGGATCGAAGCGCTGGCGTTCACGGCGAACGCCCCCGGCGGTCTGCGCCTGGTGAGCGAGCCGGCCGAAGGCACGGCGCCGCCGGTCGAGCGCGTCGAGGTTCCGGCGCAGGCCTGACGGATCTTCTCCTCCCCAGTCCTCGCGGCGTCGGATGCACCGGTCGCGAGGAGGAAGAATGGGATCGTGTCCCCGAATCCCCAGCGGCGACTGCTCGCCTCCGTGCGCAGGATCCTGCACACCGATCCCTCATCCGTCGCCCACACCGAGGCGATGCCGATCATCGACGAACGCACCGTGCCGCGTGTGCTCGACCTCGCGACCCGCATCGGCGAATCGATGTTCGGGGTCGGCGCCTCGGCGCACGAGGTCACGCTCGCCATCACCCGCATCTGCGCCGCGTACGGCATGCGGGACGTGCAGGTCGATGTCACCTACAACTCGATCACGGTCTCGTTCCACCTGAGCGGCGAGGTCTGGCCCGAGACGCTCGTGCGGGTCGTGCGCGTCGCCGCCCCCGACCACGCCAAGCTGCAGAGAGTGCAGGCCCTGGTCGCCGACATCGACGACGGACTGGATCTCGAATCGGCCCGCTCGACGTTCCGCGCCCTGCGGCGCGTGCCCTTCGGCTACCAGCAGCCGGTGGTCATCGTGGCACGAGCGCTGCTCGCCGTCGGAGTGAGCATCATGCTCGGGGCCTCGCCGCTCATCGTCGGGCTCACGTTCATCGCGGCGCTCTGCGCGGCGTTGACCCAGGCCGGCCTCGCGCGCGTGCGCGTTCCGCTGTTCTTCAGTCAGATCGCCGGAGGGTTCGTCACCACGGTCGTCGCGGTCGCCGTCTCGGCCCTCGGGGCCGCCGGTATCGAGCCCTTCGTCGGCATCCGACCATCGATCATCGTCGCGTCGGGAATCGTGCTCATGCTCGCCGGACTCACCGTGGTGGGGGCCGCTCAGGATGCGATCGACGGATTCGCGCTCACCGCAGGCGGACGCATCCTCGATCTGACGATGCAGACGCTCGGAGTCGTGATCGGCATCCTCGTCGGCCTCGAACTCGGCAGCGTGCTCGGCTTCACGATGGGTCTGCCCGATGACCCGGCCCCGTTCGGTCCGCTCCTGAACCAGTTCGCGGGGGCGATCATCATCGCGATCGCCGTCGCCGTCTTCAACGGCGCGGGTCTTCGGATCATCCTCGTCAGCGCGCTGCTCAGCGCCGTCACCATCGCCGGCTATTCGACGATGGTCGGTCTGAACCTGCATCCGGCTGCGGCGAGCGCGATCGGCGCCCTGCTCGCGAGCTTCATCGGGATGCTGATCGCGGTGAAGCTGCACGTCCCGTCGGTCGCGGTCACCACGGCCGCGATCGTGCCGCTCGTGCCCGGTGTCGCGGTGTTCCAGGGCCTGCTCGAGATGATCCACGCGGCAGGGTCGGCATCCGGGGTCGTCGGCATCGGCGGCTCTCTGGTCGATGCCGCGGTGATCGGAATCGCACTGGCTTCGGGCGCATCGCTCGGCCTGTATCTGGGAACGCCCGTGCGCGCCACCCTCAGCAGCGTCGCGAAGAACCGGGCGCGGGTCGTCCGGCGCTGAGCCGAACGACGCGAGCGACTCAGACCTGGGGTCCGAGCGCGCCGCCGCCGGGCTCCCCCGCGGCGTCGCCCTTCAACTCGACGAGGATGGTGTGCGTCGACGTCGCGCCCGTGTTCTCTCCCCAGTGGCGTTGGGCCGGCAGCCAGACGGCCTGACCCGCGGTCAACGACGTGTCGAAGGTGCGCTCCCCCGCTGACAGACGGCGCGAGAAATCGCTGAGGGTCACCATCACGCTGTTCGGATGATCGTGAGGAGTCGTGCGGTCGCCCGGCTCATCCGTGTACTCGAGCACGCGCACGAGATCGTTCTCCCAGAGCGTGCGGTAGTGATCGGGGTTGGTGACAGTGGGATCGTCGGTGACCATGCGGTCACAGTACGCCCCGATATTCCGCGCCGACAGGGGTACTTCGCGCAGCCGCGCGCGTCAGGCGTCGGCGCGCACGGTCTCGAGCGACGGGTAGTCCGTGTATCCCTCGGCCGTGCGTCCGTAGAACAGCGCGGGGCGCGGCTCGTTGAGCTCGGCGTCCTGACGCCAGCGCTCGACGAGGTCGGGGTTCGCGATCACCGGACGGCCCGCTGCCACGGCGTCGGCCCACCCCTCCGAGACGAGCATCTCGGCCTCGTCGCGGGTGGTCTGCGCGGCGAATCCGGAGTTGACGATCAGCGGGGCACCGGCCGTGCGGCGGATGCGCTGCACGAGCTCGCTGGTCGGCACGGCACTGAGCACGTCGATGAATGCGAGGCCGAGCGGTGCGAGGCCCTCGGCGACGGCGAGGTAGGTGGCGAGTGCGTCGGCGTCGTCCTCCTCGAGGACGCCCTGGATGTTGTGCTGCGGCGACAGACGGATGCCGGTGCGGTCGGCCCCGACCGCCTCAGCCACCGCCGACGTGACCTCGATCGCGAACCGCGCGCGGTTCTCGGGCGATTCGCCGTACTGATCGTCACGGATGTTCGACACCGGCGAGAGGAACTCCTGCACGAGGTAGCCGTTCGCGCCGTGCACCTCGACGCCGTCGAAGCCCGCGGCGATCGCGTTGCGTGCGGCCTGCACGAACTGCTCGACGACCATCGGGATCTCGTCGAGCGTGAGAGCGTGAGCGACCGGCATGTCGACCTTGCCGACCGGGGTGTGCGTCTGGCCGGGGGCGGCGAGCGCGCTCGGGCCCACGACGCGCGGCTCACCGGAGATCTCGGGGTGCGAGACGCGGCCGCCGTGCATCAGCTGCATGACGATCGTGCCGCCGGCCTCGTGCACGGCGTCGGCGATCCGCCGCCATCCGTCGATCTGCGCGGGAGTGACGATGCCGGGCTGCCCGGAGTACGACTTGCCCTCGGCAGCCGGCCACGTGCCCTCGGAGATGATGAGACCCTGGCCCGCGCGCTGGCGGTAGTACTCCACCATCGTCTCGGTGGGCACACCGTCGTCGTCCGCACGGGTGCGGGTGAGCGGCGCCATGACGACGCGGTTGGACAGCGGGAGGGCGCCGAAGACGGCCGATTCGAAGAGGGTCACGCTCAGGGACAAGCGCCCTGGGGTGCCGAGTATTCCCCTGCGGAGATACGCAGACCGGATGCTCAGTCGGCGACGCGGCCGTACATCTCCCCCACGGGCACCGCGACCTCGAGCACATTGCCCGGCTGGGCGAGCGGGCAGGCCCACGCCGGGTCGTAGGCGCACGAGGGGTTGTAGGCGAAGTTGAAGTCGAGCACGATCGTGCCGCGCTCGGCATCCGACCCGAGGTCGGCGCCCTTGATCGTGTCGATCAGATAGCGGCCGCCTCCGTAGGTTCCTCCCGGACGACCGGCGAGAGCGTCGCGCACGGGGATGAAGATCCCGCCGCCGTAGGTCGTCAGACGCCACACGTCGAGCGACCCGGTGTCGGGGACCTCGACCCTGCCGATGCGCTCGAAGGGAACCACGCCGTCGGTGCCGGTCGCGAACTCGAAGCCCCCGGGCTCGGCCTCGAGGATCGGCAGCTCGAAGCGCCACTGCGGATCGTACGACGCGATCGGGAGCCCTTCGAACAGCGGTCGATCGTCGGCCATCAGCGGGGTCGCCGCATGGTGCAGCAGCAGGTCGTCGCGCTCGATGCGCCAGAGCTCGTGCGCGTCTTCGGCGGAGTCCGCCCGACGCACGGCGTCGTAGAGGGCGAAGACACGGCGTCGCCAGTCGACGACCTCTGCGGCGGTGCGGGCTTTCGTGAGCGTCATGTGGTTCAGGCTACGCGGCTCGCGCCCCCGGGTTCACACGTCGGTGTCGCGCGGCAGCACCGTGAGCACGCGTTCGATGTGGTCTCGGAACTCGACCAGGTAGTCGCGGAGGAAGGTCGCGGTGCCCTCGTTGTGGACCGTCCCGTCATCGGCGAAGGTGTCGGGCGAGAACTGGATGTAGGCCTCGGGCGCCGTCATCTGACGGGCGTTGCAGAAGCTCAGCACCCCGCGCAGGCTCTGCTGGGCGACCGCCGTGCCGATCGCGCCCACCGAGGCGCCGATCACCGCGGCGGGGATGTGGTCGAAGGAGTTCTGCCCCCACGGCCGCGACGCCCAGTCGATCGCGTTCTTGAGGCCGCCGGGGATCGAGCGGTTGTACTCGGGCGTCACGAAGAGCACGGCATCCGCCGAGGCGATGGACTCCTTCAGATCGACGGCCACCGCGGGGTAGTCGGCGTCATAGTCCTGGCTGTAGAGAGGGAGGTCTCGGATCGGGATCTCGAAGAACTCGAGATCATCCGGCGCCAGCCTGATCAGCGCCGTCGCGAGGATGCGGTTGATCGAGGTGGACGAGAGGCTTCCGACGAAGTATCCGACCCTGTATGCCATGACTGTTCCTCATTCCCCTAGTCGTGAGATCAGTCTCGTCCGGGCTCGCGTCTGCGTCCAGCCCCCGTGGCGAATGGTCCGCCGCCTTCGGCTCAGTCGCCGAAGGCGGCGAGCAGCTCCGCGAAGTGGTCGAGATCCTCGGCCGTCCAGCGGCGCAGCCTCTCGCCGAGGCGCTCTTCGTACCGAGCGCGGGCGAGGGCCACCCGCTCCTGCGCCAGCTCCGTGGCGACGAGCACCCGCGCGCGGCGATCGTCCGGGTCGGGGACGCTCTCGACGAGACCGAGCTGCTCGAGTTGGCGCACGTGCCGACTGACGGCCGACTTGTCGGTCTGCAGGCGCTCGATGATCGCGCCGGCCGAGGTCGCCTTGCCGGTGGCGATCGACGTGAGCACCTGGTATCCGAGAGGCTGCAGGTCGGGGTGCACGGTGGTCGCGGCTTCGCGCCAGCTCACCCGGATGCGGGCGAAGAGCCTGCCCAGCTCGTGCTCGACCCTCGAGATCGCCTGATCGAGGTCAGGGGTTGCGGCGCCGTCTATCGGGGCGACTTCGTCGGACGAGGCACTCATGCTCGCCAGCTTACGATGAAGCCCCGCCGGCGCTGTGCTGGCGGGGCTTCGATCAGATCACCGACTCGTGATCCGTCCGCACGATCACTTGTCGAGCAGACCTGCGGTGGTGAGCCATTCTTCCGCCGCGGTCGCAGCCGACGCCTTCTCGTCGCCCTCGACCCGTTCGCGCAGATCGATCAGGTCGTCGGTGGTGAGCTTCGCGGAGATCGCATTGAGCACCTCGGCGAGCTTGTCGGTGTAGATGTCCTTCGAGAGCAGCGGGATGACGTTCTGCGCCGAGATCATGTTCTCCGGGTCCTCGAGGACGACGAGGTCCTCGGACTTGATCGCCGGCGACGTCGTGTAGATGTCGGCCACCTGCACCGTGCCGTCGACGAGCGCCTGCACCGTGTCGGGACCGCCGAAGTCCTCGTACGGGACGAACGTGACCTGTCCCGCTTCGACGCCCACGCCGTAGACGTCGCGCAGCCCCGGGATCCCGTAGCCGAGTTCGCCGAACTGCGGGTTCGACGCCAGGGAGAACGGCTCGAGAGCCTTCAGGTCGCCGATGGCCGTCAGGTCGTTGTCCTCGGCGGTCTTCTTCGTCACCACGTAGGCGTCCTTGTCCTCGGCCTCGGCCGAGTCGAGCACCTGCAGGTCGTCCGCGCCCACCGCATCCGGCAGCGCCGCATCGACGTCCTCGGTCGTCCGCTCCTCGTATGCCGTGTCGTAGTAGGCCAGCAGGTTGCCGTTGTACTCCGGGATGAGGTTGATGGACCCGTCCTGCAGCGCGGGGATCGTCTGCTGGCGCGGACCGATGTTGAACTTGGTCGAGACGTCGAAGCCCTCGGCCTCGAGCGCCTGCGCGTAGATCTCGCCGAGGATCTCGCTCTCGGGGAAGGCGAAGGAGCCCACGACGATCGCGTCGCCCTCGGCGGCGTCACCGCCCGAGGACGTCGGGTCGGCGGTCGCGCAGCCGGCGAGCACGACGGTGGTGCTGACGGCGAGCAGGCAGGCCGTCAGCCAGGTCTTACGGGCTCGAGAGGTCATGCGGGGGTCCTTTCGTCGACGATCGGCGCCACAGCGGCATCCGACCTGTTTCGTTGCACACTGCGGAGGGGACGGCTCGTCTGCCCCCGAGTACGGGTGAGGCGCTGGAGGAGCGCGAAGACGCCGTCGACGCTCAGCGCGAGAACGGTCACCAGGAGCGCCCCGCCGAGGATCACGGTGTAGTCGTTGAGGCCGATGCCCGACGAGATGATCCGCCCGAGGCCGCCGAGTCCGACGTACGACGCGATCGTCACGGTCGCGATGACCTGCAGCGTGGCCGAGCGGATCCCGCCGATGATCACCGGCAGCCCGAGAGGGATCTCGACCTTGCGGAGGATCTGCATCTCGGTCATCCCGATCGCGCGCGCCGCATCGATCGACTCGCGGCTGACGCTCTCGAGCCCGGCGTAGGCGCCGGCGAGCAGCGACGGGATCGCCAGCAGCACGAAAGCGACGACGGAGCCGACGAGGACGGCCGGAGTGGTGCTGAGACCGGAGCGCAGCACCATCGTGAGGAAGAACAGGAGCCCGAGCGTCGGGAGAGCGCGCATCGCACCGGTGAAGCCGATCACGAACTGGCGACCGTGCCCGGTGTGCCCGATGTAGAAGCCGAGCGGCAGAGCGATCAGCATCGCGATGACGAGCGAGACGCCCGAGTAGATGAGGTGCTCGACGAGTCGGTCGCCGATGGGCAGCGGGCTCTGCGAGCCCGGCACCCAATTGGCGGGGTCGAGGATCCAGGCGATGGCGTCGAGGAAGAAGTTCATCGGACACCGGCCCCCGGGGGCGCGAGCACTCGACGGGTGCTGACACTGTCGGTCGCGGGGTCGGGGTCGGTCGGGTCGCCGCTCGTGCCGCGCACGCCGGCGGCGCGGCTCCAGGGCATGAGGACCCGCCCGATCGCCACGAGGATCAGGTCGAAGACGAGAGCGATGAGCAGGCTCATGACGATCCCGACGACGACCTCCTCGAGGATGCCGCGCTGCTTGCCGTTCTGGAAGAGGTAGCCGAGGTTCTCCGAGCCGATGATCACGCCCACCGAGACGAGGGCGATGGTCGACACGGAGACCACGCGGAGGCCGGCGATCAGCACGGGGCCGGCGAGAGGGAACTCGACGCGCCAGAACCGGCCGCTGCGCGAGAAGCCGATGGCCTTCGCCGACTCGATGATCGACCGATCGACCGATCCGAAGGCGTCGGTCGCCGAGCGCAGCATGATCGCGACCGCGTAGATCGTCAGCGCCACGACCAGGTTCGTGTCATCGAGGATCCGGGTGCCGAGGATGACCGGCAGGATGACGAAGAGCGGCAGGGACGGGATCGTGTAGAGCAGGCTGCCCGTCGTGATGATGAACGTCCGGGCCACGCGATTGCGGCTGGCCACCCAGCCCAGCGGCACCGCGATCAGGAAGCCGAGGATGATCGGAATGATCGCCAGACGCACGTGATTGATCGTCAGATCGAAGATCAATCCGAGGTTGGAGGCGATCCAGTTCATCCGAAGTACCGTTCTTTACGGTCTTGGGACGCCGAATCGCGAAGTCAAGACATTCGACTGAACCACAGAATATCGCTCTCGACAACCCGGGCCGACACGTCGCGTGATCGGCCCGGGCTCTCGGTCAGACCTCTGAGAGCAGACGGAACACCTTGGATGCCGCGTGGATCTCGTCCTGCGTGAGCTCGGCCACGACCGTGCGCAGGCGCGAGGCGTGGTCGCTGCGCAGCTCGGTGAGGGCGGAGCAGGCCGACGGCGTCGCCGTCAGGACCCGCAGCCGGCCGTCACGCTCGTCCGGCCTCGACTCGATCAGGCCCAGCTCCTCCAGCATCCGCACCTGGCGACTGATGACGGACTTGTCCATCTCGAAGCGCTCGGCGAGCTCGTGAGCGCTGGCGGAGCCCGCCCGATCGATGAAGGTCAGCAGCTTGTAGCCGCCCACCTGCAGCTCGGGGTCGATGCGCGCCGCCGACTCCCTCCAGAGCGTCCGAGTCCTCGCGAAGATGAGGTTCAGATGCGTCTGGAGGTCGCCGAGGGCGGTGTCGACGTCGGCGGGCGCCGCCGCTTCGGAGGTGACCATGTCAGCGCCCCGACTCCCGCTCGTCGCGCTCGAGCACGGTCGTCACCGAGCCGGTCGAGGGTGAGGCGGACTCGGTGCCCGAGATGCGGATGGCTCCGGTCGACATGGTGGCGCCGACCTCGGCCTCGGAGACCTCGAGAACGGACTCCTCGGCCTGCTCGCGCAGCTGCTCGGCGGCGTTCTTCGTCGACAGCGGCTTGTTCTTGATGAACGCGATCGCGATGATGGCGATCACTGCGAGCGGAATGGCGATGATGAACGCATCCGCGATGCCGTGGCCGTAGGCTCCCTCGACGATCGTGCGGATCGTGTCGGGCAGCTGCGTGACCTTGGGCACATCGCCAGAGGCGAGGTGCTTCAGCGCGTCGATCTCATCGGGCGTCGTGGGAGTGAATCCCTCGAGCGCGTCGGAGATGTAGTTGCCGACGCTGGTCGAGAGCGAGGCACCCATGACCGTCACGCCGATGGTGCCGGCGATCGTGCGGAAGAAGTTGACGTTCGACGAGGCGGCGCCCAGCTGCTGCGGCGCGGTGTCGTTCTGCACGATGAGCGTGAGGTTCTGCATGACCATGCCGAGACCTGCGCCGAGCACGAACATGTAGGTCGCGACCAGCGGGAACGGGGTGTCGTAGCGCAGGGTCGCCATCAGGCTGACGCCGATCGTGGTCAGCACGGAGCCCGTGAGCATCCATCCCTTCCACTTGCCGAAGCGGCTGACGAGCTGGCCGATGATGATCGACGCACCCATCTGTCCGACGATCATCGGGATCGTCATGAGGCCGGACTCGGTCGGTGTGGCACCGCGGGCGAGCTGGAAGTACTGGGCGAGGAACACCGAGGTCGCGAACATCGAGACGCCGATGGCGATCGACGCGATGACCGACAGCGTGAAGGTGCGGTTGCGGAACAGCGACATCGGCACGATCGGTTCCTTGACGAAGAACTCGACGGTGATGAACGCGGCGATCGCGACACCCGCGGTGACGGCGAGCATGATGCTGGTCGAGGAGTCCCAGTCGAACTGGCTGCCGCCCATCGAGACCCAGATGAGCAGGGTCGAGACGCCGACCGCGAGCAGCACGATGCCGAAGTAGTCGATCGACACCTTGCGGTCGCGCTGGGGCTTGGGCAGGTGCAGGGTGAACTGCAGCAGCACGAGGGCGAGGATGGCGAAGGGCACGCCGACGAAGAAGTTGGAGCGCCAGCCCCAGACGTCGGTGAGGAGTCCGCCGAGCAGCGGGCCGCCGATGGTGCCGAGGGCCATGATTCCGCCGACCACGCCCATGTACTTGCCGCGCTCGCGCGGCGAGATGATGAGGGCGACCGCGATCATCACGAGCGACATCAGTCCGCCGACGCCGATGCCCTGGATCACGCGGACCGCGATGAGCATGTTGGTGTCGGTCGAGAAGCCGGCGATCACGGTGCCGACCGTGAAGATGATCAGCGACAGCTGCACGAGGATCTTGCGATCGACGAGGTCGGCGAGCTTGCCCCAGATGGGGGTCGAGACGGCGGTCGCGAGGAGGCTGGCGGTGATGACCCAGGTGTACTGCGACTGGGTGCCGCCGAGGTCGGCGATGATGACCGGCATGGAGGTCGACACCACGGTGCCCGAGAGCACGGCGACGAACATGCCGACGACGAGGCCCGAGATCGCGGTGAAGACCTCGCGAGGCGAGCGCACCGCGTCGCCTGAGGAGGTGGGTGAGATGTGTGTCACAGTGGAGAGCTCCTGTGTAGAAAGTTGATAAGAGTCAACTATACGCCTATTGGTTGCGAAAGTGCAACTGTAGACCGGAGGCAACCATCTGTCGATGGAGTGGGACGCTAGCCGCGGCTCTCGTCCTTGGTCGGCTCGACGACGCGCTGGTCCAGAGACCACGACGCGAGCAGCGCGAGACGCTCGGCCGAGGGCGAGCCCGGCTCGGCCGAGTAGATCAGCAGCACGTTGCCCGGCTCGGCGGTGATCGCGAGCTCCTCGTACGCCAGGGTCAGCTCGCCGACGAGCGGATGCCGGAATCGCTTCGTGCCCGCGCCGTGGATGCGCACATCGTGCGCCGCCCACAGCCGGCGGAACGTCTCGCTGCGCGTCGACAGCTCGCCGACGAGATCCTGCAGACCCTTGTCGTGCGGATCCCGCCCGGCTTCGGCTCGCATGATCGCGACGCACATCTCGGCGAAGAGATCCCAGTCGGGATAGAAGTCGTGCGCTGCCGGGTCCAGGAACTGGAAGCGCGCGAGATTCGGGGTGCGGCCGCCGTCGCCGATCACCGGCGAATAGAAGGCTCGGGCGAGATCGTTCGTGGCGACCAGGTTCTGGTGGGGGTCGCGGACGAACGCGATCGCATCGGTGATCGACGACAGCGCCCACTGCAGGCTGGTTCGTGCAGCCCCGGGCTTCGCCGACCGGCGACGCGAGCGGCCGCTCGACGGGATGCCGTCGGCGGCGCGGGCGAGATCGAGCAGATGCGCGCGCTCGGCGTCGTCGAGTCGAAGGGCTGACGCGAGCGCGTCGAGCACCGCGGCGGACGCGCCGGCGATCGCGCCGCGCTCGAGCTTCGCGTAGTACTCGACGCTGACTCCGGCGAGCGCTGCGGCCTCACTGCGCCGCAGGCCGGCGACACGTCGGTTCCCTCCGGCCGGGATGCCGACCGACTCGGGCGCGACGCGCGCGCGGCGGGTCATCAGGAACTCGCGGACCTCGGATCTGTTGTCCATGCTCAGGACGCTACCCCCGACCGTGCTTCGGAGGGAGGTTCTCGCAGTACACCCCTCGACAGGGACTCCCTCGGAGCACCCGACAGGCGCAGAGTGGACAGCATGACATCCGCAGCCCGCCCCTCCGTCGACCGGGTGCTCCCCGCCCTGCTGCTTCTGCTGACCGTCTTCGGGCCGATCTCGATGGACCTCTACCTGCCCGCTCTTCCGGCTCTCACGGCAGCGCTGGGCGCCGCCACGTCGGTCGCGCAGTTCACCGTGACCGCCTGCCTCATCGGTCTGGCGGCCGGTCAGCTCATCGCCGGGCCGGTGTCGGATCGATACGGCCGCCGCGGCGTCCTGCTCATCGGCATCGTGGCGTACATCGTCACGTCGATGCTGTGCGCGATCAGTCCGACGGTCGAGCTGCTGATCGCCGCCCGATTCGTGCAGGGACTCGCCGGCGGCGTCGGCATCGTGATCGCCCAGGCGGCCGGGCGTGACGTCTTCTCCGGCGGGACGCTGATCCGCTTCTACGCGCGGCTCACGGTCGTCGGCGGCTTCGCGGCGATCGTCGGCCCGCTGCTCGGGGGCCTCCTCAACACGATCATCGACTGGCGGGGGCTCTTCGTCTTCCTCGCCGTCATCGGCGCCGCCATCCTGATCATCGCGCTCGCGCGGTTCGGGGAGACCCTGCCGATCGAGGCACGGTCGACCGGCGGTCTGACCCGCACCCTGAGCGACTATCGGACGCTCCTGCGAGACCGCGTCTTCGTCGGCGCCGTCCTGAATCAGGGGCTGATGTACGCCGCGCTCTTCGCCTACCTGTCCGGCGCGACGTTCGTGCTGCAGGACATCTACGGCCTGTCGCCCCTCGGTTACGCCCTCGCGTTCGGCGCGAACTCCGCGGGATTCATGGTCTTCGGCCACCTGGCCGGCCGATTCTCCGAACGAGGGCACGTGCACGCCGTCCTCGCCGCCGGTGTCGTGGTCGCGACCGCCGGTGCTCTCGGCCTGCTCGCCGCCGGACTCACGACGATGCCGCTGTGGGTCGTGCTCGCGTCGCTGTTCGCCCTCGCCGCGGGCGTCTCCATCTCGTCTCCCCCGGCCACCACCCTCGCTCTGGTCGGATACCCGCAGATCGCCGGCACCGCCTCGTCGCTTCTCGGGATGGTGCGGTTCGGCTTCGGGGGTATCGCCGCCCCGCTCGTCGGCGTCGCCGGTGCCCTGAGCATCCTGCCGCTCGGCGTGGTCACCGTCTCCGCGACCGTGCTCGCGGCCGTCACCCTGGTGCTGATCGGCACCGCACGCGGGCGCACGCCACGGCACTCGCCGCACACGACCTCATCCGCCGCCCTCACCCATTGAAGGAGAACATCATGAGCACGGACACCGTCAGCACCCGCACCATGCGCGCCGTCGTCATGCACGCCCCCGGAGACGTCCGCGTCGAGGAGGTCCCCCGCGCTTCCGTCGTCGAGCCGACGGATGCGGTCATCCGCGTCACCGCCGCCTGCATCTGCGGCTCGGACCTCTGGCCCTACCGCGGCATCGAGCCGGTGGACCACCCCACACCGATGGGTCACGAGTACATCGGCGTCGTCGAGGAGGTCGGCGACGAGGTCCGTGACATCGCGGTCGGCGACTTCGTCGTGGGATCGTTCGTCGCGTCCGACAACACGTGCGAGATCTGCCAGGCGGGATTCCAGTCGCGCTGCATCCACCAGGTCATGATGGGCGGCGTCGGCACCCAGTCCGACTACGCCCGCATCCCTCTCGCCGACGGCACTCTCGTCGCCGTCGAGGGCGATCCGACCCCCGCGCAGACGCGCAGCCTGCTCGCGGCATCCGACGTCCTGGGCACCGGATGGTTCGCCGCCGTGGCCGCCGAGGCGGGGCCGGGCAAGACCGTCGCCGTGGTCGGCGACGGAGCCGTCGGCCTGCTCGCGATCCTCGCGGCGAGGCAGCTCGGAGCCGAGCGGGTCATCGCGATGTCCCGCCACGCCGACCGTCAGGCTCTGGCGACGAAGTTCGGGGCCACCGACATCGTCGAGGAGCGCGGCGACGCAGGCGTCGCGAAGATCAAGGAGCTCACCGGAGGGTACGGCGCCCACTCCACCGTCGAGGCGGTCGGCACCCAGGAGTCGATGATGCAGGCGATCCACGCCACGCGTCCGGGTGGACACGTGGGGTACGTCGGCGTGAGCCACGGCGTCGAGCTCGACGGCCTGGACCTGTTCTTCTCGACCGTCAGCCTTCTGGGCGGGCCGGCGCCGGTGCGCCGCTTCCTGCCCCAGCTGATCGACCTCATCATGACCGATCAGATCGATCCGGGGGCCGTCTTCGATCTGACGCTGCCGATCGAGCAGGCGGCCGAGGGCTACAGGGCCATGGACGAGCGTCGCGCCACCAAGGTGCTGCTCACCACCGACTGATCGGAACCCCGACGGCGGCGGGCACCTTTCTCGTGCCCTCCGCCGTCGGCGAAGGAACCTCGCGGTCAGCGTGCCGTCGCGGCCGACCCGTCGAGGTCGAGGTCCACATCGACGTACCAGTCGCTGTGGCCGCCGTGCTCTCCCGAGTCCGGAGAATCGGGATAGAGGCGGTGCGCCTGCAGCTTCGCCGCGTGCTCGCTGAAGTCGGGCTCGTCGTCATCGAACTCGTGCGGCCCGACCAGCAGGTCGTTGCCCACGCCGATCACGAGGTCGGCGCAGTCTTCGCGCCCGCCGACGAGGATGGGGATCTCGACGGCGTCGGCCTCCCCCTCTTTGGCGACGGCTGCGGCGAGAGTCACGAGAGAGTCCGCCACGTCATCCGTGGTCACCAGCTGCTGGCCTGCGTACGAGACGATCTTCATGGATCCATCCTGGCCGACTCGGCCGATCCGCGGCGCAGGGTTGCGCGGCGGCGCACGGTTCGATATGCGGGCGGGGTCAGCTCACATCCGGGCGTAGCGGGCGCGGGCGAAGCAGAACAGGCCGTACAGAGCGAGGCCGGCACCGACCACCCACAGGATGACGGCGCCGAACGGGAGTCCGGCCAGAGCGCGCAGCGCCGAGTCCAGGCCGCCGGCGGTCTCGGGGTCATGCGTGAGCGCCGCGATGACGAACAGCACACCCGCGACGCCGACCGCGATGCCCTTGGCGACATAGCCGGCCGTTCCGAAGGCGGCGATGCCGGATCGCGCTTTTCCGGACGGCACGGACAGATGCTCCATGAACGCGCGAGTGATGCCCCGGACGACGAAGGCGACGCCGACGGCCGCCACTCCGAGTCCGACGAGCACGAGGAGCACGACGCCGGCCGGCACCGCGAGCAGCTTCGCGCTGAACGACTGGGAGGATTCGGACGACTGCGACTGGCCCCCGAGCGCATAGACCAGAGCCGTCGCGCCGATCGCGAGATAGGCGACAGCCGTGCCGAGGAACTTCGCCCGGTGCGCCCACTTCTTCTTCGCGTCGGGATCGCGCTCGACGACCGCCTCGGCGATCTGCCAGATCGCGAGAGCGAGCAGGCCGAGCACGATCAGCCACAGCAGGAACACGCCGGCGGGAGACTCCTGGATCTGCTGCATGGCACCGCCCTGATCGGCGTTCTCGCCGCCACCGCCGGTCGCGATCGAGATCGCGATGCCCCCGATGAGGATGTGCAGGATGCCGAGCACGACGTAGCCGACGCGGGCGAGGACGCGGAAGGCGGTCGAGTCCTGGGCGGCTCTCGCGGTGGAGGCGGCCGAGTCGCGAGTGTTCATGGATTCACGGTGCTTTCGATCGGTTCTTCAGAGGTGTCGGGAGTGGGGGTCGCAGACGCGAGGCGCCGCGCACGGATCGCCTCCATGCAGGCCCAGACGAATGTGGCGACGGCGACGCCCTCGAGCATTCCCGCGACGACGTCGCTCAGCCAGTGGGCATGCAGGTAGGTGCGGCTCCACATCATGAGGAGCACCCACACGACGCCCACGACCCAGACCCATCGACGACGGAGCACCAGTGCGAGGACGACCACGACGGTCGTGGCGACAGCCGTGTGCCCGGATGGAAAGGACGTCGCGACGCTCTCGGCGAGCGAGTCCGCCGGTCGCGTGCGCCCGATCACTGCCGCCATGGTCGCGCCGATCGCCACGACGGCGACCATCGCGATCGCCAGCGTCGCGGCATCCCACCGCCGACCGCGCCAGATGAGCGCAGCGATCAGCAGCGCTCCGACGACCATCATGCCGATGGTGCCGCCGACCACTGCCGGGACCCAGGCGACGACGACCCAGATGTCGCTGGTCAGCGCGACCATGAGGTCGTGCCACCAGACGTCGATCGCGAGCGGCTCGTGACCGCCGAGGGCGACCACCGCCCGCAGCACGACGAAGGCGAGGGTCGCCGCGACACCGACGACGATCGCGCCGGTGCCGCGCTGCACCTCGGTCACGCCGACATCAGGCGAGGGGCTCGTTGTCGCGCATGCTGCGACGGGTCACGCGGTCGCCGGTCGCCGGGTCGACGGCGGTGCGGTCGACGGTCTCGGTGCGACGGCTGCGCATCGTGAGGATGAGGCTGATCAGGAAGACGACGACTCCTGCACCCATGAGGATGTAGCCGATCAGATCGAGATCGACGTAGCCGCCGGTGTCGATGTTGAGTGCGAAGACCAGGATCGCTCCGATGACGAAGAGCGCGATGCCGCTGCCGATGCCCATATGTCCATTCCTCTCCGAGACCGCGTCCGCGGTCTCGCGACGACCAGAATATGGTCAACACCGATTGAGTCAATACCCGTGGACACGTCCATCATCCCGTGATATGGATGGGAACGATGACTGATCTCGAACGCCGCGTGGCGATCTTCGCCGCACTCGCCGATCAGACGCGCCTGCGCATCGTCGACCTGCTCACCCTCGGCGACCTCTCGTCGTCGGAGATCGGCACGACGCTCGACCTGAGATCGAATCTGATCGCCCACCATCTCGGCGTCCTCGAGTCCGCGCGCATCATCACGCGCACGCGCTCGGAGTTCGACAGGCGGCGCAGCTACATCGGGCTCCGCCCCGAGGTGTTCGACACGCTCGCACCGCCGAGCGTCGCTCCCCCGCGCCGGGTGCTGTTCGTGTGCACCGCGAACTCGGCACGATCGCAGCTCGCCGAGGTCATCTGGCGCGACATGAGCGCGATCGACGTGGCCTCCGCCGGCACCCAGCCCGCCTCCGCGGTGAACCCCGAGGCGCTGGCGACAGCCGAACGCCACGGGCTGATCATCGACCCGGCGCGGCCACCCCGCCACGTCGACGAGGTGCGCACGGACGACGACCTGGTGATCACGGTGTGCGACGACGCGCACGAGCGGATGCTCACGGGCGACGACCTGCACTGGTCGGTGCGGGATCCTGCCAGGGTCGGCACAGCCGCCGCCTTCGAGAGCGCCTTCGACACGCTCTGCCAGAGGATCCGCGCGCTGTCGTCGCGGCTGATCGCGGCCTGACAGCCCCGGCCCGGATGTCCCCGGCCCGTGCGACGATCTGCACGTCGACGGGAGAACACGATGCGGGGCGAAGCCACCGTGCTGCACGCCGATCTCGACGCGTTCTACGCCTCGGTCGAGCAGCGCGATGCGCCTGCTCTGCGCGGCCGGCCCGTCATCGTCGGCGGAGGCGTGGTGCTGGCGGCGAGCTATGAGGCCAAGGCCCGAGGGGTGCGCACTGCGATGGGCGGCCGCCAGGCGCTCGAGCTCTGCCCGGATGCCGTCGTCGTCCCGCCGCGCATGGAGGCGTACTCGGCGGCGAGCAAGGACGTGTTCGCGATCTTCCGCGACACGACCCCGCTCGTGGAGGGCCTCTCGATCGACGAGGCCTTTCTCGAGGTCGGCGGGCTGAGGCGCATCGTCGGCACCCCCGAAGAAGTCGCAGTGCGGCTGCGGAATCGGGTGCGCGCGGAAGTCGGCCTGGCCATCTCGGTGGGCGTGGCGCGCACCAAGTTCCTCGCCAAGGTCGCCAGCGCGGTCAGCAAACCCGATGGGCTGCTCGTGGTCGAACCCGACCGGGAAGAGCAGTTCCTGCTGCCGCTGCCGGTCGAGCGCCTGTGGGGCGTCGGGGCGGTGACGGCCGAGAAGCTGCACCGCTACGGGGTGCACACGGTCGGTCAGCTGGCGGAGCTCGAAGCGGCGACGGCCGAGCGGGTGCTGGGCAAGGCTGCGGGCTCGCACCTGCACGCCCTCGCCCGCCTGCGCGACCCGCGCCCGGTCGACACGACCCGGCGCCGCGGCTCGATCGGCTCGCAGCGCGCCCTCGGCTCGCGCGCCCGCACAGCGGACGAGCTCGACCTCTTCCTCACGCAGATCATCGACCGGCTCGCCCGCCGGCTCCGCGACGGCGAGCGCGTCTGCCGCACGGTCGTGCTGCGCCTTCGTTACGGGGACTTCGCCAAGGCGACCCGATCACGCTCTCTCCGAGTGCCGACCGATCGCACCGCGATCCTGCTCGACGTCGCGCGGACGCTGCTCGCCGCGGCCTGGCCCGAGATCGAGGCGCGGGGCATCACCCTCATCGGGATCTCGCTGTCGCAGCTCGACCGCGCCGAGAACGCGCCACCCGAACTGCCGATCGACTGGGGCGACGACGAACGACTCGACACGGTGCTCGACACCCTGCGCGGTCGCTTCGGCGCGGCATCCGTCTCGCGCGCCGCTCAGCTGGGGCGCGACCCGGGGTGGTCGAGTCCGATCCTCCCCGAGCACGAGTGAGCGCTCGACGTCAGAGCTGGTCGAGCACCAATTCGCCGCGCGAGTTCAGCTGATCCATCATGTGGGCGACCCGTTTGGGGTCGATCGCGGGCATCGTCGGGTCATCGAACTCGAGCACCAACGGGATGCTGGGGTGCACCCAGATGGTCATGCGGCCGGACGATGCCTCGGGCTTCGAGAGCCAGGTCATCATGAAGCTCTCATTGCGGCGCAGCTTCGTGCCGATCACGATCTTCACGTGCGCCAGAGTGGCGTCCTCGATCTCGATCGCGGGCCGCGAGCTGTTGTACTCCAATTTCCCCATGATGAGAACTGTACGCTCAGCGGAACCGATCGGGACCGCCCCACCCTCCGACCCATGCCTCCACGTGCGGGTTCGAGCGCAGCAGATGCACGCCTTCCGCACGGACGGTCAGGGTCTCGAATCCCTCTGCCGTGCCCCATCGCGCGGCTCGCCGCAGCGCTCGTCGCGAGTGCAGCACACCGGCGGGCGAGCCGGCGGAGTCGACGAGATCGACGGTGCCGACGTCACCCGCACCGAGGCCCGCGACGAGCTCGGCGATCCCTGCCGACTCGAGGACCACGACCGGGCGGTCGAGCTCCCAGAGCACCCTGGCCTCGGGCTCGTCGCCGTCGATCACGATGCGCGGGTCGTCGATGTCGAGTCCGGACGTCGCATCGAGCATCACGCGCGACCGCGGGAACGCGGTGAGGATCGAGTCCACCGCGATGAACAGCGCCTCCCGGGTGTGCGTGCCGCGCAGCCGGACGACGAGATCCGGGACCGCCGACAGCAGTCCCCGCGGAGCCGAGCCGTCGACCGGGATCGACGAGACGAGTGTCATGGTCTGGGCGTTCGCGCGCTCGAGCCCGGAATCCGTGCGCTCGGCCCACTCGGGCCCGTCGTGCCAGGCCACGGCCGTCGGCACGTGCGCCAGCACGGCGCCGGCCTGCCACATCCGATGCGCCCACTCCCAGTCCTCCCCGCCGTAGGTCGAAAACGACTCGTCGAAGCCGCCGGTCTCCTCGAACAGGCGACGCGAGCAGGCGATCACCGCGCCGATGACGAACCGGTACGAGCGGTCGTCGGCGTCGAGCAGGTCACGGCTGCGTGCGTACTCCTCGGCGAGCCAGGCCGGCTCCGGGAGCTCCCGGCCGATCACCGCCCCGGTCACGGGAGTCTCCGCATCGATGCCCGAGAAGTCGGCGTGGCGACGCCGTCCGACCGTGACCGCCTCGGGAAGCAGCGCCGGAAGACGGGTGAGCGCCCGCACGTACCCGGGTTCCGGGGCGGTGTCGGCATCCAGGAAGCAGAGCACGTCCCCGGTGCTCGCTCGTGCGCCGAGATTGCGTGCAGCGGCGAGGCGGAAGCCCCGGTCGTCCTGCCGCACGAGGGTGACCCCCGGCGGCACGAGGACATCCCCGGCGGAGCCGTCGTCGGCGACGACGATCTCGAGGAGTTCGCGCGGATAGTCCTGCGTCGACAGCGCCGACAGCGTGCGGGCGAGCTCCCCGGGCTGCTCGTAGTGGGCGACGATCACCGACACTTTCGGCAGCGTCTGCGGCCGGACCCCGTCGAGCGAGTCCCACCTGTTGCCGACGACCCACGGGCGCCGTGTCACCACGCCAGCCCGCCCCACCAGCGCACGTAGGCCTCCGCCGCGTCCGGCCACGACATCGGCAGCCGAGTGAGTCCGTGCCAGGTCGTCTCGGGTCGTTCGAACGCCGCCCGCACCGCGGTGGCGAGCTCTGATCCGTCGACGGTCTGCACGGTTCCCGGACGCAGCGCCGCCATCTCGTCCATGTAGCGATTGCGCACGGCGACGGGACGGCGCCCCCAGCCGATCCACGATGCGAGGGACCCCGACGCCGACACATGGCGATGGGCGATCACCGGCACCGACACCGCGCGTCCCCGCCGGGCGATCTCCTCGTCGTCGAGCCAGCCCGTCACGTCGACCTCGACCCCGAGGGCGCCCGCGCGACGGACGAACTCCTCGAGCTCCGCGGCGTGGCCGTCGGACGCCCGGCCGAGAACCGTCATCCTCGTGATGCCCGCGGACGCGGCTGCGCGGGCCGCCTCGTCGTGTCCCTTGCCCGGGTAGAAGTAGCCGAGCACTCCGATCGACGCGTCAGCCGGCGTCCGCGGCACCTCGGGCCGCAGCTCGACGGGCAGCGGGATGCTCACCGCCGGGCCCGTCCACACCCGCTCCTCGCGCAGCAGCGCACGCTCGTGGTCGCTGTTCACCGCCACTCCACGCGCCGCCGCCGCCACCGCCGCGTACGCGGCCCGCCGCCGTGGCAGGTTGCGCTCGCCGTCCGACGCCTGCGGCACATCGTGCAGGGTGACGCTGATCGCGCACCCGGCGGCGAGGTCTCCGAACGCCTGCGCCGCCTCCTCGGGAGAGCGCCCCCAGAGCCGGTCGGTGAAGTGCACGTGCAACGGGGCGCGGTCGTCGTCCGCATCCAGGCCGTGCGGTTCCACGGTGCGGATCGACGGGTCCGCGACGCGGACCGCATCGGCCATCTGCCGTCCGTACATGGCGACGCCGTGCGTCCCAGGGTGGACGAGCAGCAGCGGGGTGACGCTCATCGTGCTCGCCAGACGTCGAGAAGGGGCGCGAGACGGGTCACGGCGGCGTCGACGAACTCCGGGTGCGTGACGTACCACTCGCGGTGAGCGGCACGCACCTCGGCGTCGTCGACCGCAACGCCGTCGACGATCCAGTGCGCGCGCGGCTCGTCCGCCAGCCCCCACGCGTCGACGACCTCCGGCTCCAACGGCGCGCGCACCGAGTTCAGCAGCGGGCGCCCGGGGTCGGTCGGGCCGCCCGTATGGCCGAGCATCTCGAGCATGCGGGCACCCAACGGCATCCACACCGCATCGCCCGGATGATTGACCGTGCGCATGTGATCGGCCGTGACGGAGTCGAAGAGGTCGGAGACCGCCACGTCGGCGCTCTGCTCGCGCAGGCGCAGCGTGTCGATCGACGTCTGTCCCACGGCCCGCACCTCAGCGGGCGCGAGCGCGGCGACGACGGGGATGCCCGCGGCGGCGGCGAGAGTGCGCACGTCGTGGTACGCCACGACGGGCGGATCTCCCTCGACGCCGGGAACCCGGAAGGCGGATTGGAAGGGATGCAGTCCGGCGAAGCGCACCGGGGGCACGGTCATGACCCGGGCATCGGTCACTGCGGCGATCTGCCGTGTCCCCAGCGGCAGATCGCGATAGTCGTCGCGGATCGGCTGGCTCACGACGACGTCGGCGAGGCCGGCGATCTCGTGCAGGCGCGCGGCGTCGACGGCGGTCATCTCGTGCACGGCGGGGACGCGCACGAATCGGTGCTCCGGCGCATCCATCACCACGCGCAGCGACTCGGCCTGGCAGTTGCCGAGGACGACGCCGAATCGTTCGGGAAGCGGGGTGAGCCCGTAGAACTCCGAGTAGTGCTTCTGACGCGCTAGCACCACGGAGCCGGTCGGCGCAACGCCCGTGCGCGGTTCGGGATCGTGGCTCATGATTCGAACGTACCCCCTTCGATCGCATCAGTCGTGCGCCCCCTTTGCTGTGCGGTCACCCCCGTCATCGCGACCCCGCACGTCGATGCTCTGCCCGCCCACGGAGAACCACATCGTCACCGAACCCGCCCTCATCCGCGTCGCCTCGATCCCGGCCACCCATCCCTACGTGCGCGCCATCGCCGACACGGATCGAGTGAAGGTCCTCCCCGATCCGCCCGTTCCCGGCGCAGCTGCGGGCGTCTGGTGGCCTCCGGTGGCTCTCACCCCGCAGTGGCTGGTGTCGCACGCAGATGAGTTCGATGTGCTGCACGTGCACTTCGGCCTCGAATCCTTCTCGCCCGACGAGCTGCGCGAGGCGCTCGAGACCGCGCACCGGCTCGGCCGCCCGGTCTTGTACACCGTGCACGACCTCGAGAACCCGCAGCTGGTCGAGCAGGCGCCGTACCGAGAGCTGCTCGATGTGATCATCCCGTCGGCCGATCGCCTGGTCACGCTCACCGCGACCGCGGCGGACGAGATCGAACGACGGTGGCACCGGAGCAGCGAGGTGCTGGCGCACCCCACTCTGCTCGACGATGCGCCGGTGATCGTGCGCTCGGGCGACGCGACCGTGCGGGTCGGCATCCACCTGCGCGACCTGCGTCCCAACATCGACGCGGAGCGTGCGGTCCGCACGGCTGTCGACGCGGCCGGACAGCTCGCCGAGGCGGGTCGCGCCGTCGACTTCGAGATCCTGCTGAACGAGCGCACGCGGGATGACGAGGCGGCAGCCCGCGTGGTCGCCGCCGCGGCCGACCACCCGTCCGTGCACGTGCGGCGCACCCCGCGGCTGAGCGACGCGGACATCGCCGCGTGGATCGGCGGCCTCGACCTCTTCGTCCTGCCGTACCTGCACGGAACCCACTCGGGATGGGTCGAGCTCTGCCACGACCTGGGGGTCCCCGTGGCCGGGACCGAGGTGGGGCACATCGGCTCGCAGCATCCCGACGACTTCTTCGTCATCGAGCTCGACGACGCGCGGACGCTGGCAGCGGCCGTGTCGCGCGCGTCGGACGCGCCGCCCCGGCCGCCGATGGACACGCGCAGGTCCGAGAGGCTGGCCGAGCGGCAGGCGGTGCGCACCGCCCATGCGCGGCTGTACGCCGAGGCATGTGCGCGCGTCACCGAGGGGGTCCGCGCATGATCGGTCGCGAGCAGCTGCGGGTGCTGGTCGTGGCGCCCGAACGTCATCCTCTTCGCCAACCGCACGCGGGCGGGCTGGAGGCCGTGGTCTGGAACCGCGTGCGCTGGCTGCGCAGCCGCGGCCACCATGTGGAGCTGTGCGCGGCGGAGGGATCGGACTTCCTCGACGCCGACACCGACCTGCACCTGCCGAGTCCGCGGTGGCACCGGGCGCGGGATGCGTCCGACACCGACTTCCCCGAGGGGCACCGCCGTCTCATGACCGACGCCTTCGCCCGAGTGCGGGATCGGCTCGACGCGCCGGAGACCCGCGTCGATGTCGTCGACAACCACAGCCTCCACGGCGATCCGATCCTGTGGAGCCGTGAGATCGGGGTTCCGGTCGTCACGACGCTGCACACCCCTCCCCTCGCCGACATGGTGATCGCGTCGAATGCTCTCGACGGCTCGTCGCCGCACAGGTTCCTCGCGGTCAGCCAGTACACGGCGCGCGCGTGGTCGGCCGAGGGCGTCGAGGCGTTCGTCTTCACCAACGGCGTCGACACCGCACAGTGGAGTCTGGGATCGGGCGGAGGGGACTGGGTGTGGTTCGGCCGGATCGTGCCCGAGAAGGCACCCCATCTCGCCATCGATGCCGCTCGACGCGCCGGCGCACGCCTGAAGCTCGCGGGCCGCGTCGGCGACGCCGCCTATTTCGACCGCGAGGTGCGCCCACGTCTCGGCCGGGGCATCGACTACGTCGGCGCGCTGCGACAGCCCGAGCTCGCCGCGCTCGTCGGGGCCTCATCGGTCGCCCTCGTGACACCGGTGTGGTCGGAGCCCTTCGGGCTGGTGATGGCCGAGGCGCTCATGACCGGCACGCCCGTCGCCGCGTTCGACTCGGGAGGCACCAGTGAGGTGCTCGCCGGAATCCCCGGCACCGCCGTGGTGCCGTCCGCCGACACCGAGGCGCTCGCGCGCGCCGCGACGAACCTGGTCGCGCAGTCGCGCAGCGGACTGCGCCGACGGGATGTGCGCGACGCCGCCTCCGCGCGGCATTCGCTCGACCATCGGCATCGCGAGATCGAACGGGTCCTCACCGTCGCCGCTCAGAGCGCGATGCCCGCCCACGAGTTCGTGGAGGCGGTCGGAGCATGATCGCCTGGTACGTGCACCATCACGGGTGGGGCCACCTGACGCGGATGCAGGCGATCCGCCCGCACCTCGCCGACGAGGTCACGGTGTTCTCGAGCCTGCCTGAGCCCGAGTCCCTGGCACCGCGGACGACATGGGTTCAGCTGCCCTCCGACTCCGACCCGGTCGTCGGGGCCGACGGAGTGCGCCGAGAGGCGCACGAGCTCGGCGATGTCACCGCGAACGGCAGCCTGCACTGGGCACCCCTCGGGCATCCCGGGCATCAGGCTCGCCTCTCGGTGATCGCCGACTGGGTGGCCGTCCACCCGACCGCGGCCTTCGTCGTCGACGTCAGCGTCGAGATCACGATGCTCGCCCGCCTGATGGGCGTGCCGACGATCGTCTTCGCTCAACCGGGCGAGCGCACCGACGCCCCGCACCGGCTCGGATACGACCTCGCCGACCTCATCCTGACGCCCTGGCCGCAGGGAACGATCGAGGCGACGGCGCTCGTCGGCCGCGAGCGCGTGCGAGCGGTCGGCGGCGTGTCTCGCTATGACGGCCGAGCCCGCGTCGACACCGGCGATGAGCACCCCCGTCGCGTGCTGTTCCTCGGCCGCGCTCTCGACCGTGACGGGCTCTCGGAGACCGTCGAGCTGCTCAGAGCGGACGGGTGGGACGTCGAGAGCGCCGGCGCGAACGACGACGATCGGGTCGACGACGTCTGGCCCCTGCTGTGCCGCGCCACGGTCGTGGTGAGCGCGGCGGGCCAGAACAGCATCGCCGACCTCGCCGCCGCCGATGCCCGCGCCGTCGTGATCGCCCAGGAGAGGCCCTTCGGCGAGCAGGAGGACATGGCCCGCGTGCTCGCCGCACAGGGCTTCGCCCAGAGTCTTCCGGTCGATGCGGAGCCCTCCCAGGTCGTGGACGGCATCCGCCGAGCGGCCGAGACCGCTCCCCGCTGGCACGCGTGGCAGGTGCACGGGGCTGCGGCCCGCGCCGCGAGCGCGATCGAGGAGGTGGCGCGATGAGCGTCCGCGTCGCCGTCATCACGCCGGCTTCGATCAACCGTCTCGACCATCTGCAGCGTCAGCGGCGGTTCCTCGACGAGGTGAGCACACCCGGCGTCGAGATCATCCGCATCGAGGCGTGGCTCGATGCGGATGCGCCGCCGTCACCGCCCGCAGCCCGGTTCGTGCATGTGCCGCCGGGCGACCACGGCATGCGCGTCGGCGCGGCGCGGAACGCGGCGGCCTCGCTCGCGCTCGCTCAGGACGTCGACCTGCTGGTGTTCCTCGATGTCGACTGCCTGCCGGGACCGGGACTCGTCGAGCGATATATCGGTGCCGCGCGAACGCACCCGCAGGACCTCCTCTGCGGCCCGGTGACCTATCTCCACAGTGTGCAGCGCCCGTCGACACCGCACGATCTCGGCATCCTGACCCGTCCGCACCCCGCTCGCCCGCTGCCCGCGGGCGACGCCGTCGTCGCGGCGACCGATGACGAGTTCGACCTGTTCTGGTCGCTCTCGTTCGCGGTGACCCCCGAGACCTGGACGCGTCTCGGCGGATTCGACGAGGTGTACGAGGGCTACGGCGCCGAAGACACCGACCTGGGTCGACGCGCACGGGCGCGTGGCATCGGTCTGCGCTGGGTCGGCGGCGCGCATGCCTACCACCAGTGGCATCCGGCAGGCTCTCCGCCCTGGCGCCACCTCGACGACATCCTGCGCAACGGCGCTCTGTTCGCCGCGCGATGGGGCGAGTGGCCGATGCGCGGCTGGATAGACAGCTTCATCGAGGGCGGTGCCGTGGAACCTCACGGCGACGGCTTCCGCCGCGTCGATCGCGCGAGCGCATCCCGTCGCTGAACCGCTCGACGGGAGGTTCGGATGCCGGGGAATCCGCACTACGCTCGGCAGCATGACGGCGTCTTCCCCCGATGAGCACCCGCTGCTTCGCGCGCACCGCACCCTGCGTCCGGGATTCGGCACCGAAGCGGCGGTCTACGGAACGATCCTCGTGAGCGGACTGATCGCCGTCTCGTCCGCACACGGAGAGACGTCTGCCGCGGTGCTCCTGTCGGTCGGAGTGACCGTCATCGTCTTCTGGGCGGCGCATGTCTACGCGAGCGCCGTCGCCCGGCTCGGCCGAGACGATCCCGAGCAGATGGGCGTGCGCACGGCCATCGGCCGCTCGGTGCGCCATTCACTCGGGATGCTGAGCTCGGCCGGGATCCCCGCGCTCATCCTCGTCGCCGGCACGACGCGGGTCATTCCCGACGATGCCGCGAACGACGTCGCCCTGTGGTCGGGAACCGTCATCCTGGCCTTCCTCGGCTATGTGGCCTTCCTCCGTCGGGGCAGCTCCATCCCCGTCCGCATCCTCGGGGCGCTGAGCACGGCGTTGTTCGGGGTGGCCTTCGTCGTGCTGAAGGCGTTCGTGCACTGACGTCCGGTCAGGCCGGCAGGATCACTCTGATCTGCGCGGCGACCTCGTCGACGATCTGCTCGACCGAGTGAGCGATGTTGATCGTGGCGGACATGGTCAGGAACATGACGGCCGAGACGATGCGGGCGAGCGCCGCGGCCTCGTCGGCCGAGACCCGCGTATCACGGGCCATGACGTCGGCGACCAGCTGCTCGGTCTGCCCGGTGAGGGCGAGCGCCTCACCGTGATGCGGTTCTTCGGGGTCGCCGAACACGATCTCACGCAGGTAGGTGCGGCCGTTGTCGATCTGGGTGCGGTTGCATTCGATGACCGGCCGGATCACCGCCAGCACACCCTCGAGAACACCGTCCGCGTCGGCGGCGGCGGCGCGTCCGCGCTCGAGCGCCTCGGCGTACATCGAGTTCTGCACGAGCAGCAGCAGCTCTCCCTTGGTCTTGGCGTAGAGGAAGAGCGTTCCCGTGCCGATGTCGGCGCGATCGGCGATCTCCTGCGTCGTGACGTCGTCCACCCCTCGTTCGGCGAAGAGCTCGCCGGCAGCGGTCGTGATGCGCTCGAGCTTGTCGAGCTTGTTGCGCTCACGTCGACCGAGAGGGCGGGAGTCGACAGTCATGACGTCCTTCGGAATAAATAATGATCACGCTCAGTTCTGATCATAGTCACCAGGGCGTGGGCTCGGTTCGCCCATTCTCCCACGAGCGCCTCATCGATCCACGGTGAAGCCGTGACGGCATCCGTTCGATCCCTCCCACAGAAAGCCCGCCCTCATGCCTTCTCTCTCTGGAGCAGTAGTCCTCGTCACCGGCGCGAACGGAGGGATCGGCACGCACTTCGTCCGCGAAGCCCTCGCGCGCGGCGCCTCGAAGGTCTACGCCTCCGCACGCACGCCCCGCGAGTGGGATGACGAGCGCATCGTGCCGCTCGCCCTCGACGTCACCGATCCGGCATCGATCGCCGCAGCCGTCGCGGCCGCACCCGACGTCACCGTGCTCATCAACAACGCCGGCGCTTCGCCCTCGAGCCCCGGCATCCTCTCGCACAGCGACGAGGAGATCCGCGCGAACGTCGAGACCAACTTCCTCGGCCCGCTGTTCCTCGCTCGCGCCTTCGCGCCGATCCTCTCGGCCCAGCCGCAGTCGGCGCTCATCGACATCCACTCGGCCTTGAGCTGGTACGCCGTCGCCGGCATCTACAGCGCGACCAAGGCGGCGCTGTGGTCGGCGACGAACTCGCTGCGCCTCGAGCTCGCCCCGGCCGGAGTGCACGTCGTCGGGGTGCACGTCGGATACGTCGACACGGCCATGGCGGCGAACGTCACCGACCCGAAGCTCGACCCGGCCGTGCTCGTGACCACAGTGCTGGATGCCACGGAGGCGGGCGAGTACGAGGTGCTCGCCGACGACACCTCGGTGCAGGTCAGGGCCGCCCTGAGCGCCCCGCTCGAGGCGCTCTACCCGCAGCTGGCGCGCACCTCGGAGCAGTAGTCCACACGGCGAAGGCCCCGGGAGCGATCGGATCGCTCCCGGGGCCTTCGTGCGTCCGGATGCTCTGCAGCGATCAGGACTCAGGCTCCCCTGATCACGACCTTGCCGCGGATTCCGCCCCGGGTCAGCGACGCGATGCCGTCGGCGGCCTCCTCGAACGGGAGCACGCGACCGACGATCGGGCGGATGGCTCCCGCGTCGACGAGTTCTGCGATCTGGCGCAGCTGTTCGCCGCTCGCCCGCATGAAGAGGAACGTGTAGGCGACGCCCAGGCGCTTCGCCTGGGCCCGGACCTTGCGGCTGAGCACGGCCATGGCCAGTCGGAGCAGTGGATTGAGGCCGGCTGCGCGGGCGAACTCGGGTGTGGGCGGACCCGAGATCCCGACCGCCCTGCCTCCCGGCCGCAGGATGCGCAGCGACTTCTCGAGGTTCTCGCCGCCGAGGCTGTCGAGCACGACGTCGTATCCACTGAGGACCTCCTCGAAGTCCTCAGACCGGTAGTCGACGACATGGTCGGCGCCGAGCATCCTCACGAAGTCGGCGTTCGCGCCGCTCGCGGTCGTCGCCACCTCCGCGCCCAGGTGCTTCGCGAGCTGGATCGCGATCGATCCGACGCCACCGGCTCCCGCATGGATCAGCACCTTGTCGCCCCGCCGCACCTCGCCGATCTCGACCAGGGCCTGCCAGGCCGTCAGCGCGACGAGCGGCAGCGACCCCGCCTCGTCCATCGTGATCGACGCGGGCTTCAGCGCCACGTCGCTCTCGTCGATCGTGATCCGCTCGGCGAAGGTCCCGATGCGACGATCGCGCGGACGCGCGTAGACCTCGTCGCCGATCGCGAAACGGCTCACGCCGGCGCCGACGCGGATGACCGTGCCCGCGACGTCATGCCCGAGGACGATCGGCAGACGGTACGGCCGGATCGCTCTGAACTCGCCGGCGCGGATCTTCTCATCCAGCTGGTTGACACCCGCCGCCTGCACGCGGACGAGCACGTCGCGCTCGCCCACGGAGGGCTCGGGCACGTCGGCCGCGTGCACGGCGGTGTCGTACTTCGAGAGGACGAAAGCTCTCATGGGTGATCTCCGGAATCCGTCGCAGAATAACGACTGAACTCTATTATGAGCGCACTCAGTTTTCTTGTCAACCGCGGCGAAATGTTCTCAGTCGAGTCGAGAGGACAGCTCCTCGATGATCTGCGCGACCTCGCGTCGCGCATCCGCCAACCGTTCGATCTCCGCGTCGAGGCCGGCGAGCGCGGTGTCGGACGATCCGTGACGGCGTGCGATCTGCAGGTTCGCCCGGATGTTCAGCGACGCCCCCGACAATCCGGCGCCCAGGGCCTCTGCGGCGACGGCGAGATCAACGGCGATGTGAGGGTTGCCCGCCTCGACGAGCACCCGCACGTCGCGCAGCATCCGCACGCCGATGCCACCGACCTGGGCCGCGGACTCGGCCGCCTCGACGGCCGCCTCGCGGACGCGCTCGTCGCGGGACTGGTCGTCGCTGGGCAGTGCGAGGGCAGCTCCGAAGCGTGCCGAGACGACGCCGTCCGCCTCGACCGCCCGCAGCGCCTCGACGCGTCGCCCGGTGAGCGGATCGAGGCGCTCCGATGCTCGAGGGTCGTCATCGGAGTACCCGCCCACCATGCTCATCAGCGAGGCGGCGATCGCGAGCATCACTCCCGACGCGGCGCCTCCCCCGGGAGAACCGGTCGGACGACTCAGCGCGTCGAACCAGTCGTCCATCGGGGTGGATGCGGGGATGTCGGCGGAGTCCTCCATGACCGTCACCCTACGAGCTACGACCAGAGCAGCGGGAGCAGCGACACCACGAGACCCACGAACCCGACGCCGGCGAACACGATCCCGAGGGTGAGGACGACGCGGCGTGCATGCGGCGGCTCCCCCACCCGCGCGTGGGAGGGGTTGTTCGCGCTGACCACTCCGTCGGCCCAGCCGGCCTCCGCGGTCGCCGATTCCTGCCGGCTCAGCGGTCGCTCATGGAAGTCTCCGCCGGCGAACCAGCGGGCGAGCAACGCCCCGTCGCGCTCGATGACGGCGATCTCTGCGGGCAGCCACGGCCCCTCGATCGTCCGGATGAGGACGCCGATCAGCAGCATCGGCAGACCGAGCCCGAGGCCGACCCACGACAGCACCTCGCCGACGAGCGCGAGGGTGTCGAGCATCTGCATGATCTCATCGTAGAGAGTTCGGTTAACCCTCGTCGGCCTCTGACGCAAGGCCCTCGGCACACTCGCTTCGATCGCATAGCGTCGGCCACACGAGAGGGAGGAGCGCACAATGAGCACGAACATCGAGATCGACGGCCGGAATTTCGTGCTGCGTGACGATCGCCCTCTGAGGCAGGTGATGGACGAGATCGAGGCCGCCGCATCCGCAGCGCCGACCTTCATCACCCTGTCGGGCGACGACCGCAGCATCAGCGTGCTCATCCGCCCCACGACGCGCGTGGTGATCTCGGTCGAGAAGGCCGCGCACGTCGATACGACCGGACACATCGAGCCGGACCACGCCTCATGGGATCTCCCGTTCGAAGACTGGGAGATGTGACGTGCAGGAGCTGTGGCTCGTCAGGCACGGAGAGAGTGTCGGCAACGTCGCCGCGACAGCCGCGGAGACCGCCCGCGCCGAGGTGATCGACCTCGCGACCCGAGACGCCGATGTGGCGTTGTCGACCACCGGCGCCGAGCAGGCGCGAGCGCTGGCGGCCGCGTTGCACGGCGGCCCTGTCACGCCCCAGATCGCCTGGTTGTCGCCGTACGTGCGGGCCCAGCAGACGTTCGCGCTCAGCATGGAGGGCGTGGAGGGCGTCGCCGGCGTCGAGCGGGTGCTCACCGACGAACGGCTGCGCGACAGAGAGCTCGGCATCCTCGATCTGCTGACCCGGTGGGGCGTCGCCGCCCGGCATCCCGAAGAGGCCGACCGTCGGGCGCGACTGGGCAAGTACTACCACCGGCCGCCCGGAGGAGAGTCGTGGGCCGATGTGTCCCTGCGCCTGCGGTCGTTCCTGCGAGATGCACTGGCCGACGACGCCCGCGTCGGTCTCGTCGTCGCGCATGACGCCGTCGTGATGCTGCTGGTCGCACTGCTGACCGGAATGGACGAGACGCGCCTCATGCAGTTCGCCTCGACGAACCCGGTGCTCAACGCCTCGGTGACGCGGCTGCGCCTGGACGGCCGGCAGTGGCAGCTCGAGGACTTCTCCGACGTGCGCCACCTCGCACAGCTGGGCGCCGACATCACCGTGCACCCGGGAAGCCCCGATGTCGGCCCGGGATGAGCCGACGCGGGTGACGCCGCAGCTGCTGCAGGAGTGGGGTCTGCCCGACCCCGGCGACTCGAAGAAGTCCCGCGGCACGGCCATGATCATCGGCGGCTCGCCTCTCTCGGCCGGCGCGGTCGTGCTGGGCGGAGAGGCCATGCTGCGCGTCGGAGCGGGCAAGGTCGCGGTCACGACCGACGCCTCGGTCGCGGATGTCGTGCGGATCGCGTTCCCCGAGGCCGGGGTCTACGAATCGCCCGATCCGGGCGAACCGATGACCGACGACCTGCGCAGCGCCTGCGAAGGAGCGGATGCGGTGCTGGTCGGGCCCGGGCTGGACGACCCCGACGATGCCCTCGGGTGGCTGCGGCGGCTGGCGGGCCACGACATCTCCTGCCTCGTGGTCGACGCCTTCGCCGTCGGTGCACTGCGCGACGTGCCGCGCTCGGATCTTCCGGCGTCCCTGATCGTCAACGCCAATCTCGACGAGGCCGAGCTCCTGCTGGGCCGCCCCGTCGACGACCTCTTCTCGGAGCTGCCGGGACTCGCTCAGGAGCTCGA
This sequence comes from Microbacterium sp. NPDC079176, assembly GCF_040686675.1. Classification (NCBI taxonomy): domain Bacteria; kingdom Bacillati; phylum Actinomycetota; class Actinomycetes; order Micrococcales; family Microbacteriaceae; genus Microbacterium; species Microbacterium sp. NPDC079176. Next base: position 11,893 of record NZ_JBFBLM010000003.1, on the reverse strand, counting down.
CGCCGTGATCCACTGCTACTCCGCCGTGGTCTCACCCTCGGGCACCGCATGGCGACTCGACGACGGCGGCCCCGGCCTCGGCACGGCCGGATCGGGCGACGTCGTCGCGGGCGCCATCACCGGCTTCGCCGCCCGAGGACTCGCCCCGGAACGCGCCGCCGTCTGGGGAGCATGGGCGCACGCCCGCGCAGGAGACCGACTCGCCGAGCGCAGGGGTCTCGGCTACCTCGCCCGCGAGCTGGTGCGCGAACTCCCCGCCGCCGTGCTCGACGCCGACGGGGCTCGAGGCGACGTCGACTGAGCCTCAGGTCACGCGTCCGTCGCCCGGTCGCGAGACCCGGAGCCAGCGGTAGCCGTATGCCGGCACCTCCAGTTCGACCTCGCCGTCCGGCCCCAGCGCGATCTGGGCGGGATCGAGCAGATCGACGAGCCTCGTGCCCTCAGGCTCGTCCTCCACCCGGAACGACGTGGTGACCGGCACCTCGGCGAAGTTGTGGAGGGCGATCATCCTGCCCACGTCCGCGGCGAGCGAGTGCGCGAGGAGCGAGGCGGCCGGCTGGTCGATGATCTCGAGCGTTCCCCAGCCGAGTTCCGGCGAGATCCGATACGCCGAGGTGAGCGCCCGCACGAAATACAGCATCGACTCGCGGTCACCCAGCTGCGCGGCCACGTTCACGTGCTCCGGCGCGTACCCGTCGGACGGTGGCCGAGCGACGAGCCGGCTGGGCGCGGCATCCGAGAATCCCCCGTTCTTGTCGACCGACCACTGCATCGGCGTCCGCACCGCTTCGCGGCCGGGGATCTCGATGTTCTCCCCCATGCCGATCTCCTCGCCGTAGAACAGCACCGGGGTGCCGGGCAGGGTGAAGAGCAGGCTGTAGGCCATGCGGATGCGACGAGGGTCGCCCTCGAGCATCGGAGGAAGGCGGCGGGTGATGCCCCGCCCGAACACGCGCTGGCGCTCATCGGGCGCGAAGGCGTCGAACACCTCCTGACGCTCGCTGTCGCTGAGCTTGTCGAGGGTCAGCTCGTCGTGGTTGCGCAGGAAGTTCGCCCACTGCACCTCGGATCCGAGCACGGGTCGAGCCCGCAGCGCCTCGATCAGCGGAGCGGGGTCCTTGCGGGCGAACGACAGGTACAGCGACTGCATCCCGACGAAGTCGAACTGCATGGTGAGCTCGTCCTCATCCTCACCGCCGAAGTACTGCACCTGCTGGTCGTAGGGCAGGTTGACCTCGCCGAGCAGGATCGCCTCGCTCGACCGGCGCTGCAGGAAGCGGCGGATGTCGCGCAGCAGATCGTGGGGCTCGGGGATGCCGGAGCCCTCGGGGATCTCGAGCAGGAAGGGCACCGCATCGACGCGGAAGCCGGAGATGCCCAGCTGCAACCAGAAGCCGATGACCTTCGCGATCTCGTCACGCACCCGAGGGTTGGCGATGTTCAGGTCGGGCTGGTGCTCGTAGAAGCTGTGCTGGTACCACTGCCCCGACTTCTCGTCCTTGCCCCAGATGCCGTTCGCCTGCCCGGGGAAGACGGCGTTCTTCTGTCCCTTCGGAGGTGCGTCGTCACGCCACACGTAGTAGTCGCGATACGGCGAATCCACGCTCCGTTTCGCGGCGACGAACCACGGATGCCGGTCGGAGGTGTGGTTGATGACCAGGTCGACGATCACCCGCATCCCGCGGTCCCGTGCAGTGCGGATGACCTCGACGAAGTCGCCGTGGTTGCCGAGTCGCGAGTCGATCCCGTAGAAGTCGCTGACGTCGTAGCCGTCGTCGCGGTCGGGCGTCGGATAGAACGGCATCAGCCACAGGCAGGTGACGCCGAGCTGCGAGAGGTAGTCGATGCGCTGGGAGAGGCCCTGCAGATCGCCGACGCCGTCGCCGTTCGAGTCGAGGAACGTCTCGACGTCGAGGCAGTAGATGACTGCGGTCTTCCACCAGAGGTCGCTCGTGTCGGTGATCTTCACAGTCGCTCCTTCAAGGCGGGGATGAGCTCGGATGCTGCGGCGTCGAGGTATCGGGACTGCTCGGAGCCGACGTGATGCAGGTAGACGCGGTCGAACCCGATCCGAACCAGATCCGCGATGCGGTCGGCCAGTGCGGTCGCGTCGTGGTCGATGAGGACGGCCTTGCGGAGCCCCTCCTCATCGATCCCGACCAGCGCCGCCTCGAAGTCCTCCGGCTGCTCGAGATCCCAGGTGACCGGAGGCGCGAGCAGTCCGTTCCGCCACTGCTCGCGCGCGATTCCGAACGCCGCATCGTCGCTCTCGGCCAGGCTGAGATGCACCTGCAGGATGCAGGGACCCGTGCCTCCTGCACCCCGGTAGGCATCGACGACGCGCTGCAGTGCGGCCGGTTCCTGCGCGACCGTCGCGAGGCCCTGCGCCCACGACGCCGCCCACTCCGCCGTCTCGGCGCTCACAGCGGTCGCGAACAGCGGCGGCGGTTCAGCCGGTCGGCTCCAGACCCGCGCGCGATGCACGCGCACCAGACCGTCGTGGTCCACCTCCTCTCCCCCGATCAGTCGGCGGATCACGTCGACGCTCTCGCGCAGTCGGTCGTTGCGGATGCTCTTGTCGGGCCATCCGTCGCCCGTCACGTGCTCGTTGACCGCTTCGCCGCTGCCCATCGCCGCCCAGAAGCGGCCGGGGAACATCTCCTCCAGCGTCGCGAACGCCTGCGCGATCATCACCGGGTGATACCGCTGACCCGGAGCATTGACCATGCCGATCGAGAAGCGGGTGCGGGCGAGCGCGGCGGCGATCCAGCTCAGGGCGAAACCCGACTCGCCCTGAGTCGTGGTCCACGGTGCGAGGTGGTCGGAGCACATCGCCCCGTCGAACCCTGCGCGCTCCGCCTCGACCACGGCCTCGAGCAGGGCGCTCGGGGGGATCTGCTCGTGCGATGCATGAAAACCGATGAACACCATGCGCCGAGTCTGGCAACGAACAGCGCGCGGCGGCAGTGGTGGACACTCCGGAACGAGTCTGGCAAGATGCGACGCCCGGACCGGCCCGCGGTCTCAGCTGCCCGGGCTCACGATCCCGAGTTCGTAGGCCAGGATCACCGCCTGGACGCGACTGGGTAGATCGAGCTTCACCAGGATGCGGCCGAAATGCGCCTTGACCGTCGACTCGCTCAGATGCAGCGTCTGCGCGATCTCGCTGTTGGTGAGGCCGCGCGCGACCTGCAGGAAGACGTCACGTTCCCGCTCGGTCAGCGCCGAGAGCGCGCCCTCACGGGCCCCGGGGTTCGGCGGCGCGAGGTGCGGCAGGGCGACCTCGATGAGCTTCGCGGTGATGCGGGGTGCGACCACCGCATCCCCGGTGGCGACCGTGCGGATCGCGGCGACGAGCTCGGCCGGTCTCGTGTTCTTGAGCAGGAACCCGGCGGCCCCGGCCTGCAGGGCTCCGAAGGCGAACTCGTCGAGATCGTACGTGGTCAGCACCAGCACCCTGGTCCGCGGCAGACGCGCGGCCAGGTCCTGCGTGGCCCGGATTCCGTCGATCCCCGGCATCCGCACATCCATCAGGATGACGTCGGGGGTCAGCGCGATCGCGGCCTCGACGGCGGAGGCGCCGTCGGCCGCTTCGCCGACCACGTGCACGTCGTCCTCCGCCTCGAGCACGAGACGGAGGCCGTAGCGGACGAGCTCCTGGTCTGCCGTCTGGGTCATCTCGCTCATCAGATGCGACGACAGCAGCACCGTCTTCCCCTCCCCCGCCAGCTGCCGCAGCAGAGCCCTGATCCACAGGATGCCGTCGGGGTCGAGACCGTTCACCGGCTCGTCGAGGATGATCGTCTGCGGATCCCCCAGCAGGGCGGCGGCGATGCCCAGCCGCTGGTTCATGCCGAGCGAGAATCCCCCGACTCGCCTGTCGGCCACGGCATCCAGACCCGCGATCCCGATCACCTCCCGCACTCGGGCCGCACCGATCGCGTGCGTGGCGGCGATTGCGAGCAGATGCTTGTAGGCGGTGCGGCGTCTGTGGGCCGACCGGGCGTCGAGCAGGACGCCCACCTCGCGCAGCGGCGCGGGCAGATCGGCATAGGGGCGACCGTTCACCTCCGCCGTGCCGGCCGTCGGCCTGTCCAGACCCACGATCATTCGCATGGTGGTGGACTTGCCGGCCCCGTTCGGCCCCAGGAATCCGGTGACCGTACCCGGTTCGACCGTGAAGTCGACTCCGTTCACCGCCACCCGCTCGCCATAGTGCTTGGTCAGAGACTGAACTCGGATCATGTCGCGCCTTTCGTCATCTTCGACGCTACGAACGGCCGCACACGGGCACATCGGGCTGCGGTCCTGAACAGGGCGAGCGGGCAGTACCTGGGTCTACAGAGTCCTCGCTGCGTGTCGCGTTCTTCGGACTCATCGTCATCAGCCTCTTGGCGCTGTTCTTCTCGCGCGGCATCCCTCAGGAGATCGAAATCCGTCGACGACGCGAAGACAGAGTCGTCGACGGATGACGGGGTCTGATCATTCCGCGGCGAGCGCCGCCCGCCGGATCAGGCGGTGTCCGCGTGCGGCAGTGCCAGCTCCACGAGGCTCACGACGAACTTCCCCGGCTCCTCGAGCATGCAGAGGTGGGCGGAGTTCTCGAACCAGACGACGTGCGTCGACGGAGTGGACACGCGTTCGATCCACCGTTCGACGGGTGGCGTGGGAGTCGTCCAGTCATGGCGTCCGAGGAACTGGAGCATCGGCACGTCGAACGCGGTCCTGTCGCTCGCGTCGAACGACAGCAGAGCGGGCAGCACCTGCGGCATGGTCACCTGCTGCCCGACGCTGATGAGTTCCACCTCGTCCTCCGTGTAGTACGGCGAGAGTGCTTCGGAGTCCGTGAAGTACGCGGACTCCGACCGATAGGCAGACAGCCCGCCGTAGTGCTGCGCCCACCTCCTGCACGTCACGATGCGCTCCAGCGTGAGCGGCTGCGCTCCGGGATACTCGCCGAGCGACTCGAGTTCGGCGACGGCGTCGTCGTTCTGATCGGCGATCGCACTGCGCATCGCGAACGCGAAGCTCTCGGCCTCGTTCTCGGGGCCGGAGATCACCTGCCCGACCCCGATGTAGGCCCAGAGCAGATCGGGTCGCCGCTCAGCCACCGTGATGCCGATGATCGTCCCCCAGCTATGGCCGAGGACCCCCACCCTGCGCACGCCCAGTTCGCGCTGGAGCCACGTGATCAGCTCCACGAGATCGTCGACGTACCGCTCGACGCTCAGGTCCATCCCGTCATGCGCGCCGACCGCAGACCTGCCGCTGGCGCGCTGGTCGTAGTTGACGACGGTGAAGTAGTCCTCGACAGCGCGCTGCCAGATCCACGACGACGGCAGAGCGGGAAGCGCCGGTCCGCCGTGGCAGACGACGAGGACCGGGTTGCGGGCATCCCGACCTCGGATCGAGACGAACTGCGCGACACCTCCCAGCTCGACGTACGCGGTGCGATCGATCGCGTCGGGGTTGGGGATGCGGCACAGATCCGCGATGACGGCTCGGCCTGTGTCGTCGGTCATGGCAGCCAGAGTAGCCGTCGCCTTCTCGCCCGGACGAGGAGCAGAACCCCGCCCCCGAGCACGGCGATGCCCACGCCGATCGCGAGCCATGCGTCCCGAGCGTCGAGTCCCGTGGAGGGAAGAGTTGCGATGAACGTGTTCGTGAAGACGAGGCCGATGGTCTGATCGGAGACCGTGACCGTGGTCGATGTTCCGGGAACCTCTTCACCGTCGACCGTGATCCTCGTCTCGGTCGCCCCGCCCGTGTCCGTCTCGGTGACCACGCAATCGCTGCCCGAGGGCACTCCCTCGATCTGCGCCGTCGCTCGGTCCGGTCCACCGATCTCGTACGACGAGTCGAGGACGACGAGGCCGGGTTCCGGGTGGGACGAATCGATGAGCACGCATGTCACCTGCACCGGGAAGAGCCGGGAGACGGCGTCCGCACCCGATCCGTCGACGATCTTCGTGATGCGGAGATCACCGGTGGTGAACACGTTGGTGCTCGCCACAGACGTCTGATCCGAGGAGTCCACATCCGGGAGCGGTGCGAGCTCCGCTGTGGTTCCGGCGACGGCGTCGCCTGCCTGTGCGCCCTCGGTCACGACCAGGGTGGTGTAGTCGGCATCCGCCGGATCGGTCTCCGTGACTCCGCACTCGGCGCCCTGCGGAAGCTCGGTCCACGTGATCGTCTCTCCATCGGCGATCGCCCTCACCCTGCCGGGGTGACACCGGGTGGTGGCGCGGCGAGCGTGCTCATCCGCCTCAGATGACGGCTAGCGCGCCTCAGATGACGGCTAGCGCGACCGGGCTTCGCTCTCGATGGGCTGCCGACTGGCCGACTCACGCACTCGGAACCACAGCGTCAACTCCATGATCGCGCGACCGATCATGTCGTGATCGCCCATGCGGAGATCGTCGAACGAGTCGCGATATCCCGAGGCCGTTCCAGGCTCGGGAGCGACGAGGGACTGATATCCCATCGTCCAGTCCCGGAAGCGCCGTTCGTGCAGCGGTTCTTCGATCAGCACGCGGACATCCGTGTGGCGCGGGTCGCGGCCGATCCGCTCCATCAACGCCTCAACGTCAGACCTGGGCCCCTCGAGGATCTGCACGAACTCTCCGCCGCGGTAGAGCAGCATCCCGGTGATGTCGCGGTCGCTGTTGCGGGCGCGACTCACCGCCAGCAGTTCACCGAGCTCGTGTTCGCCGAACGGCTGCGTGGCGCTGCTGCAGTAGACGAGCGAGACGAGCGGATTCTGTTCAGTCATTCCGCACCCCGTCCCTGCCGTGGTGAGCGGACCGATGCGCGCTGACCTCGACGGTGGCCGTCACCGCTGCCATCGCTCGATGGTGGTCCGCGAAGTCGCCGATGGAGCGCGAGGCCGCATCGAATGCGCGCCAGACGCCGTCGGACAGACGGTCGACGTAGCCGAGGAAGGAGCCGTCCTGGCTGCCCACGTAGAAGCCGTCTGCCACGCTCGCCCAGAGCGGGCGAACAGGCGTCGGCGATTGATCACCCATACTCTCAGCGTACCTTCGAGATTCCGGGCGGGCTCCGGATCATCCTCCAGGCGGAGTGACGATCGGAACACGCGGTCCGGCTCTGGCAGGATCAAGGACATGATCACGGTTCACCTGCGCTACGAGATCGACCCCGACAAGCTCGACGACTTCACCGAGTACGGCCGGGCATGGATCCGTCTGGTGGCGAAGCACGGCGGGACCCACCACGGCTACTTCATGCCGAGCGAAGGCGACAGCGATGAGGCGTTCGCGCTGTTCACGTTCCCCTCGTTGGCCGAGTACGAGGTCTACCGCACGGCATCGAAGACCGACCCCGAGTGCATCGAGGCCTTCGAGTTCGCGCGCAGGACCCAGTGCATCCGCCGCTACGAGCGCCGCTTCCTCAGCCCCGTCTTCTCGGCCGACGCCGACTGAGGAGGATGCTCCCGCCCGGTGCGTCAAGGGGGTTCGACGGTGCCGCTCTCCGTCCTAGCGTCTGCGCATGGCTATCGAACTGAATCACCCCGCCCTCCGACACGCCCGCTCGCTGGTCCGCGACGGCAAGGTCGTCCGCGACGAGCGCGACGACTGGTCGGAGGCCGCGCCCAGCGCTGACGACGAGAACCGCTTCATCGAGCAGCACGGATGGACCGAGTTCTCCCACTGGCACCTGGGCATCGACAAGAGCGAGAACCCCGAGACGAAGGAGGCGTACTCCTTCCCCTTTGGGGATCTCCGCTCGGTGCGCCGCTCGGGAGTCATCTCCGGTGAGAGCCGTGCCGGGCAATACGACCACACCGAGATCCGCGACGAGCTGCGCAAACTCCTCGAGCTGATCGACGCCGACCGCGACTAGCTCGGACTCCGGATGCCTCAGTCCGAAAGCGACCGTTTGCCGGGATGTTCGGCCCCGCCCGTGGCCACGGGCCGCGACATCATGATCTCGATCCGTCCGTCGGGGAACGTCTCGCTCGCCCCATCGGGCGTGAATCCCAGGCGCGTGTACGCCGCGATCCCCCGGGGGTTGCTCTCCATCACACCGAGATGGATCGTGTCCGCTCCGCGGGAGGAGACATAGTCCACGCAGGCGACCATCAGCGCGTCGACGGCTCCCTGACCCCGGTGCGCCGGTGCGACCCAGACCCCGTTGACCACCCAGCGGCCGCTCATGTCGTAGACGCCGCCGATCCCGACGTCCTCGCCATCGATGCTCGCGATGAATGCTCCGGGATGAGTCGAACGGCTCCGCCAGACGTCGTCGCCGAACGCGGACTCCCGCTGCAGCGTCGACCCGAACATCTCCGGGGACTCTGCGAGCGCGGCCAGCCGAAGGTCTCGGTAGCGTTCCCACGTCGCAGACGGCGCCGGAGTGATCGTCACATGCATGCCAGAAGCCTGCCAGAGCGCGGGACGCGACGTCAGATCCGGTCGCTGACTACGGCCCCCGCGTCGTCGCTGAGCGCGTTCCGCTTGTCGCGTCGGCTCTCCCGAATGACGCTGATGACGCTGATCGCCAGCAGGATCAGAAGCAGGCTCTCCACGTACCCGAGTGCTCCGGTCCCCGAGTCGTCCGCAAGCGAATGCTGCGCGGGGACCGATGCGGACGGAAGCCCGACGTCGGACCCGACGTAGAGGACCCAGTCGGTGAGAGCGTGAATGAGCATGGCGACCCAGATGCGTCCGGTGACGCGACGGATCCAGTAGTAGGTGGCGCCGGCTGACATCAGGGCGGCCACATTGAAGGCGATGATGAAGAGCGGCAGACCGCTGAACAGGTAACCCGGAATATGGGCGAGCGCGAACACGAAGCACGTGAGGAGGAACACGGCGAACTCGCCGAAGTGCGCGCGGACCGCTGTGAGCAAGACGCCCCGGATCACCAGCTCCTCACCGAAGCCGACCATCAGCGTTCCCAGCGCCACGACGACCAGGAAGCCGAGCGAGCGCTCAGCCCAAGGCACGTCGAACAGCTCGACCACCGGCACGGCGAACGCGAGCACGGGTATCGAGATCAGCCACCACCGGCGAGGGGTGAGGGTCGGGGTCGGTCGCTCCCTCCACACCTCGGCACCCCCGCCTGCCCACCGCAAGAACAGCAGAACGCCGCCGATGCCCACAGCCAGGGGGATGAAGTGACCGAGGGAGAAGTCCGCCAACGAGCCGTCGTCGCCGACCAGCCCGCTGAGGAGGTTGCCGAGCCCCCATGCGCAGAGAACGTAGAAGACCACGACCCCGAGTGCGAGCCAGATGCTGCGGGGACGTCCGATTGCGGTCTTCATCCTGAGGCTCCCCTGATCCGGCGGCGGCGCCCCGTCGACGCCGCATGAGAGCGAGCTTCCGGTCTCCGAGGCAATCCTAGGGTTGCGGAACCTCCGCTCGTCGTTCGCCGACTGACGCAGAGAGGTCGCTCACCCCTTCGGAGCGAACGAGCCCAGAGCCGACCGATACTGCGCGCTGTCGCTGCGCACCTCATCGGTGACCAACAGCGCGTGAGGGCCGATCTGTCGCACGTGCAACTCGCGGCACGGGATGGTCACGACCTTCAGCAGGCCGCGACGCCAGGCATCCGCGAGCGGCTCGACGTCTCGATGCTCGGGACTCTCGGCGAGCGTCGTCGGTCGTGTCTCGACGTGAGAATCGAAGCCGCGGCGCTCCCAGTCCCGATATGCCTCATCGTCGAAGACATCGCCGCCGAACTCGTCTCGCCATGCCGGCCCGACGAGCTCGCGCAGAAGGCGCTCCCGCTCCGTGGAGCTCAGATCTGAGCTGAACACCGCATCGAGCAACCCTCGGTCGGGTTCGACGGCGGCGTGAGCGAGCACGTCCTCCCAGATCCGCGACCAGGCTGCCGACCATCGGTCGCGGGTGACGGCATCCACCGGGTTCGCCGCAGCCGCGGGCGTCTCGATCAGCCTCGGCGGCAGCGTCTCGCCGACAGGACGCAGATCGTGCGCCTCTCGAATCCAGAGCAACTCGAGCAGGAGCTGTGGTCTGTCCTCCACGGTGATGGACATGTCGTGCGGCCAGGGGTTGCCCGGCATCGGAGTCGTCGATCGCATCCCGTCAGTCCATCGGATCGCCGTGCGGCTTTCAACCGGTTGCTGTCCCCCGAACGGCGGATACCGGAGGATGCCGGCATACGAGAGGATGGCCTTTTCTGCGGAATGCGAGCGACGGGTGGACGCGATGAGGGGCTCTCGATGACGGCACCCTGGCAGCCGGTGGATGGGCTGTCCGATTTCGCGGAGCTCATGGCGCATGAGCAGGAGTTCAGCGGTGATCGGGTCGACCCCGCGGTGCGCAGAAGACGCCGGCGACGAGGACTCATCATCACCGCCGTCTGCGTGGTCCTGTTGCTGGCCGTGACCGGAGGGTACGTCGGGTGGGCGCTCACGGCTCCGGTGGATCCGCCGGCCGTGACCGCACGCGCACCGCAGGTCCCGGTCGGCGACGCGGCTGCCGTCGCCACGCATACGGCTGCGGCATCGGCGATCAGCGTGTCCGGCGCCGACGCGTACCTGGGCGAGGGAGCGAGCGGCACGTGGTCGGTGACGGGGACGGGCGAGCCGCTCCCGATCGCGAGCATCACCAAGCTCATCACCGCCCTCGTCATCCTCGACGCGTCACCGCTCGCCTCCGCAGACGACCCCGGACCGACCATCACGTTCGGCAAGGCCGATCACGACCTCTACGACCAGTACTACGTGCAGGGCGCGACCATCGCTCCGATGCCCACCGGCACCTCGATGTCGTTGCATGATGCCCTGGCCGTCATGCTCATCCCCTCCGCGAGCAATTACGCCGACGCGCTGTCCTCCCGGATCTTCGGGTCGCAGAGCGCTTTCCTCAGTGCGACGCGCGCCTGGCTCGCATCCCACGGCCTCACCGGAACGACGGTCACCGAGCCCACCGGCATCAGTCCGCGCAACACGAGCACGCCCGCCGATCTGCTGGCCATCGCGAAGCTCGCCGCCGCGCATCCGGCGATCGCTCGGATCGTCGCGACCCCCTCGGTCTCGATCCCCGGCGCCGGTCAGCTGATCAACACGAACGCCCTCCTCGGCACCGCCGGTATCACGGGACTGAAGACCGGCAACCTCGGCGAGGGCACGCACAGCCTGCTGTACACGGCGACGCTCGACGTGGGCGCGGCCGATCCGCTCGCGATCACCGGCGTCGTCCTCGGCGGATCATCGCGCGAGTCGGTGAATGCCACCGTGATCGCCGAGCTCGAGAGCATCCGCTCCGGCTTCCATCAGGTGCCCGTCGCGAGCGAGGGCCAGGAGATCGGAACGATCTCGACACCCTGGGGGTCCACCGCCACCCTGGTCATCGGCGAGGACGCATCGATCTTCACCTGGTCGGACACGCCGATCGAGCTGACGATGGACATCGACACCCCTCCCACCTACCGCGACGGCACGGCCGTGGGGACCGTCACCTGGACCGCCGGACCGAACACCGTCACTGCCCCGGTGACCATCTCGGGGACCATCGATCCTCCCACCGAGTGGTGGCGCCTCACCCACCCGTCCGAGCTCGGCTCCGCGACGGATGCCGAGGGCTGAGGCCGCTCGACCGCGCATCGGAACGCTGCGTGCCGACCTTCGGACGAAAGTCGAAAGATCGACCGATCGGCCTCCGCCTGCGTTCTCCGGCTATACGATCTGCATCGAGGCGCCAGGCCCGATGTGCTCTGCGGAAGGACAGCCGGATATGTCAGCAGACCCGATGACCTCTCGACCTGAGGCGCCGAGATCCGGCCCCGTATCCGCATGGGCGCCGCTGGCCATCCCGGCGTTTCGGGTGCTGTGGTTCGCGCAGCTGGGCAGCAACATCGGCACCTGGATGCAGACCGTCGGCGCGCAGTGGTACCTCGTCGACGC
>NZ_JBFBLM010000002.1:198204-647534 GCF_040686675.1 Microbacterium sp. NPDC079176 | reverse complement strand
CCCGGAACCACCTGCAGGAAGGCTCGGACCATGGTCAGCATCGGCACCTATCAGCGGGTCGACGTGACGGATGCCGCGGCATCCCTCATCCGCGAGATCAGCCCTTGTGCCGGGGCTTGCGGAACGGCTTCTCGCCTCGCTCATCGGTGCGAGCAGGACGGTCGTCACGGTCGTAGCGCGGACGGTCATCGCGGCGCTCGAACCCACCGCGGGCGCCGTCACGAGGGCCGTCGTTACGACGGGCTCCAGGCCCACGGTCGGGCTTGATCTCGATGAGCCGACCCGAGATGCGGGTGTCCTTCAGCTTCTCCAGGACGGACGAATCGAGGTTCGCCGGCAACTCGACGACAGTGAAGTCCGGCCGGATGTTGATCGCGCCGAAGTCATCACGACCCAGGCCGCCCTCATTCGCGAGTGCGCCGACGATCTGACGGGGCTCGACGCGGTGACGGCGTCCGACCTCGATGCGGTACGGCTTGTAGTCGCCGCGCCCACGGCGCTCGCGCGGTTCGCGGGTCTCGCGACGCTCGCGAGTGTTGCTCTCGCGCGGCGGACGGTTGTCGTACTCGACCGCTTTCGACAGGGCGTCGTCGGCCGGGTCGAGCAGCAGAGGAGTATCGCCCTGGGCGACGACAGCGAGCGCAGCTGCGACATCGGCCTCGGGCACATCGTGGTTGCGCACGTAGTGGTCGATGATGTCGCGGAACTTCTCGATGCGGGTGCTATCGCTGAGCGCGGTCGTGATCGCGTCGTCGAAGCGGGCGAGGCGCGTGGTGTTCACGTCGTCGAGGCTGGGCAGCTGCATCTGAGTGGGCTGCTGACGCGTGGCCTTCTCGATCGACTTGAGCAGGTAGCGCTCACGCGGGGTGATGAAGCTGATCGCGTCTCCGGTGCGTCCCGCGCGGCCGGTGCGGCCGATGCGGTGCACGTACGACTCGGTGTCGGTGGGGATGTCGAAGTTGATGACGTGGCTGATGCGCTCGACGTCGAGACCGCGAGCGGCCACGTCGGTCGCGACGAGGATGTCGAGCTTGCTCGCCTTGAGCTGGTTGACGCTGCGCTCACGCTGGACCTGGGGCACGTCGCCGTTGATGGCGGCGGCGGAGTATCCGCGGGCACGCAGCTTCTCGGCCAGCGTCTCGGTCTCGTTCTTCGTGCGGACGAACACGATCATGCCGTCGAAGTTCTCGACCTCGAGGATGCGAGTGAGCGCATCCACCTTCTGCGCGTACGACACCACGAGGTACCGCTGCGTGATGTTGGTGCCGGTGGCGGTCTTCGACTTGATGCTGATCTCTTCGGGCTCACGCAGGTACTTCTGCGCGAGTCGGCGGATCTGCGGGGGCATGGTCGCTGAGAAGAGGGCTACCTGCTTCTCCTCGGGCGTCTGCGCGAGGATCTGCTCGACGTCTTCGGCGAAGCCCATCTTGAGCATCTCGTCGGCTTCATCGAGCACCAGGTACTGCAGCTGGGACAGGTCGAGGGTGCCCTTGGCGAGGTGGTCCATGATGCGACCGGGGGTGCCGACGATCACGTGCACGCCGCGGCGCAGCGCCGACAGCTGCACGCCGTAGCCCTGTCCGCCGTAGACGGGGAGGACGTGGACGCCCTTCATCTTCGACGCGTACGACTCGAACGCCTCGCACACCTGCAGAGCGAGCTCGCGGGTCGGAGCGAGCACGAGAGCTTGCGGGGTCTTCTGGGACACGTCGAGGCGCTCGAGCACGGGGAGCGCGAATGCCGCGGTCTTTCCCGTTCCGGTCTGCGCCATACCGACGACATCGCGACCGGAGAGCAGGGTCGGGATCGTGGCGGCTTGGATGGGGGAGGGGGTCTCGTAGCCGAGGTCCTTGATGGCCTTGAGGACGGGGCCGGTGATGCCGAGCTCCTCGAATCCAGGGGTCTCGGGGGCGTCGGTGGGCACAGCGTCTTCAGGAGTCACTGACCAAGGGTAGCGCTTCGCGGGATTCCGCGCCTGTGAGGGCGCCCTCAGGAGCCGGAAGTCAGAGTGAGCAGTCTCTCCTTGACCTGGCGACGCAGCACCTTGCCGATCAGCGATTTGGGCAGCTCGTCGACGATGAACAGACGCCGCGGAACCTTGTACGGGGTGAGGATGCTGCGCGCATACTCGCGGATCGCTTCGACGTCGACGTCTGCCCCCGCGTCGACGACGATCGCGGCGACGACCTCCTCGCCGGAGTGGTCGCTCGGCAGACCGACCACGGCAGCGTCCACGACCTGAGGATGCTGACGCAGAGCGCTCTCGACCTCGGTGGGGGCCACATTGAAGCCGCCGGTGATGATCAGCTCCTTGATGCGGTCGACGATCCGGATGAAACCCGCCTCATCGACCGTCACGATGTCACCGGTGCGGAACCAGCCGTCGACGAAGACGGCCTCCGTCTCCTCCGGCTTGCCGTAGTAGCCGGAGAACACCTGGGGTCCGCGCACCAGGAGCTCACCCGCGGATCCTTCAGGAACGCCGACGGTCGGGTTCTCGGGATCGACGACGCGGCATTCGGTTCCCGGAAGAGGAAGTCCCACGGTGCCGGGGACGCGGTTGTCAGCTACGGGGTTCGCCATCAACACGGGGGAGCACTCGCTGAGTCCGTACCCCTCGACGAGGAAGCCATGCGTCGCCGCCTCGAACGGCACCACGAGTTCGTGCGGCAAAGCCATGGCGCCGGAGATCGCGACCTCGATGCCGTCGAGCGAGACATCCTTCGCCTTCGCCGCCGACAGCAGGCGGTCGGCGATCGGGGGCACGAGGGGAAGGAAGGTGGCGGGGTGCTTCTTCATCACGTCGAGCACGAGATCCGGATCGAACTTCGGGAAGAGCACCAGGCGCGCACCCATGGACATCGCGAATGTCAGACAGAGCGTGAGACCGTAGGCGTGGAACATCGGCAGCACCGCGTACACGACGCAGCCCTTGCCGCGCTGGATCGACGGAACCCATGCCTGCGATTGCGCGGCGTTCGCGAGCAGGTTGCCGTGGGTCAGGGCGGCGCCCTTGGGGGTTCCCGTGGTGCCGGACGTGTACTGGATGATCGCGAGGTCGTCGGTGGCGGGCTTCGGATGAGCGGCAGGGATCGGGGCGGACTGCACCAGCGAGTCCCAGGTGACGGTTCCTCGCACCTTCTCGGTCAGAGCGGCGCGAGACTCACGGGCCTTCGCCACCGGCAGCCGTAGCGCCACACGAGTGAGAAGGGGCATCGCGCGCGTCACATCGACGGAGATGAGGTTCGTCACGGCGAGGTCGGCGGGGAACTCCTGCACCGTGGCGACGACCTTGTTCCACACGATCGCGTGCTTCGCGCCATGGTCCTCGAACTGCTTCCGCAGCTCGCGCGGGGTGTAGAGCGGGTTGTGCTCGACGACGACGGCGCCGAGACGGAGCACCGCGTAGAACGCCACGATGTGCTGCGGACAGTTCGGAAGCACGATCGCCACGGGATCGCCCGCCCGCACGCCGAGGTCGCGCAGTCCTGCGGCTGCTCGGTCGATCGCATTCTGCAGTTCTGAGTACGACGTCTCACGACCGAAGAACTGCAGGGCGGGGGCATCCGGGTAGTCGCGGGCGGACGCGGCGACGATGTCGACCAGCGATCCGGACACGGGGGAGAGGTCTTCCGGGACGCCTGCGGCATAGCTGGCGATCCATGGGCGAGGAGGCTGGTACGAGCTCACCCGCCCAGCATAGGGCGGCTTCGCCGGACTGCAGGGACCCGGTGAGCACGGCAACTAGACTGGGGCCGTGTCTGAAATCACCCCTGATCTTGTGCGTCATCTCGGCGTGCTCGCGCGCATCCAGCTCAACGACGACGAGGTGTCCCGACTCACGGGCCAGCTCGATGCCATCGTCGACAACATCGCGAAGGTGTCGGAGGTCGCAGGCCCCGACATCGCAGCGACGAGTCATCCGATTCCGCTGAGCAACGTCTACCGTCCCGATGTGGTGGGCGAGACCCTCACACACGAGCAGGTGCTCCAGAACGCGCCGGATCAGGCCGACGGCCGATTCCGCGTCACCGCGATCCTGGGAGAAGAGCAGTGAGCGACATCATCCGCATGACTGCGGCGGAGCTTGCCGACAAGCTCGCCAGCCGCGAGATCTCGAGCGTCGAGGCCACTCGCGCTCACCTCGACCGCATCGCAGCCGTCGACGGCGACGTTCATGCCTTCCTGCACATCAACGAGGGTGCGCTCGAGGCGGCCGCCGCTGTCGACGCCCAGCGTGCGGCGGGTGAGCAGCTCGGCCCGATCGCCGGCGTGCCGCTCGCGATCAAGGACGTCCTCGTGACGACCGACCAGCCGACGACGAGCGGCTCGCGGATCCTCGAGGGCTACCGCTCGCCGTACGACGCCACGGTCGTCGCCCGCTCGCGCGCGGCGGGGCTGATCCCGCTCGGCAAGACCAACATGGACGAGTTCGCCATGGGGTCCTCGACAGAGCACTCCGCCTACGGTCCCACCCGCAACCCGTGGGACCTCGACCGGATCCCGGGCGGTTCCGGCGGCGGATCGGCGGCAGCAGTCGCCGCTTTCGAGGCTCCGCTGGCACTCGGCTCCGACACCGGCGGCTCGATCCGTCAGCCTGCTCATGTCACCGGCACGGTGGGCGTCAAGCCGACCTACGGCGGCGTCAGCCGCTACGGGGCCATCGCACTCGCCTCCAGCCTCGACCAGGTCGGACCCGTCACGCGTACAGTGCTCGACGCGGGTCTCCTGCACGATGCGATCGGCGGGCACGACCCGAAGGACTCCACGTCTTTGCGTGACGTGTGGCCCTCATTCGCTGACGCGGCCCGTGAGGGCGCGCGCGGTGACGTGCTCAAGGGGCTCAAGGTCGGTGTCATCCGAGAGCTGCCGGACAGCGGGTTCCAGCCCGGTGTCGCGGAATCGTTCCGCAGCGCGCTCGCGATGATGGAGGCGCAGGGCGCGGAGATCGTCGAGATCGGCGCTCCGCACTTCGAGTACGGCGTCGCGGCCTACTACCTGATCCTGCCTGCGGAGGCGTCGAGCAACCTCGCGAAGTTCGACTCGGTGCGCTTCGGCCTGCGCGTCACGCCCCACGGCACCCCCACCGTCGAGGACGTCATGTCCGCCACGCGTGACGCCGGGTTCGGCGACGAGGTGAAGCGACGCATCATCCTCGGCACCTACGCGCTGTCGGCCGGCTACTACGACGCGTACTACGGCAGTGCTCAGAAGGTGCGCACGCTCATTCAGCAGGACTTCGCGAACGCCTTCGCGGAGGTCGACGTCATCGCGACGCCCTCGGCTCCGACCACTGCGTTCAAGATCGGCGAGAAGATCGACGATCCGCTGCAGATGTATCTGAACGACATCACGACCATTCCCGTCAACCTCGCGGGCGTTCCCGGCATCTCGGTCCCCAGCGGACTCGCGTCGGAAGACGGATTGCCCGTCGGCATCCAGTTCATCGCACCGGCGCGGGAGGATGCGCGACTCTACAAGGTGGGCGCCGCCGTCGAGACGCTGCTCGTCGATTCGTGGGGAGCGCCGCTTCTCACGCGTGCACCCCAGCTCGTGGGAGGGACCCGCTGATGGCCACCGCCAAGCTCATGGACTTCGACAAGGCGCTCGAACTGTACGAGCCCGTGCTCGGGTTCGAGGTCCACGTCGAGCTCAACACGCACACCAAGATGTTCTCGGACGCGCCGAACCCGGCGAACGAGCTCTACCACGCCGCCGAGCCCAACACGCTGATCGCGCCGGTGGATCTGGGCCTGCCCGGATCGCTCCCGGTCGTGAACGAGACGGCGATCCGTTCGTCGATCAGTCTCGGTCTCGCTCTCGGATGCTCGATCGCACCGTCGAGCCGCTTCGCCCGGAAGAACTACTTCTACCCGGATCTCGGCAAGAACTACCAGATCTCCCAGTACGACGAGCCGATCGCGTTCGAGGGTTCCGTCGAGGTGGAGCTTGAGGACGGCACGATCGTGCAGATCCCCATCGAGCGCGCCCACATGGAGGAGGACGCCGGCAAGCTCACCCATATGGGTGGCGCGACCGGACGCATCCAGGGAGCCGAATACTCGCTCGTCGACTACAACCGTGCCGGTGTGCCGCTCGTCGAGATCGTGACGAAGACGATCTTCGGCACCGAGCACCGCGCCCCCGAGGTCGCCAAGGCATACGTCGCGACGATCCGTGACATCGTGCGCAGCCTCGGGATCTCCGAGGCGCGTCTGGAACGAGGCAACCTGCGCTGCGACGCGAACGTGTCGCTGCGTCCCCGCGGACAGGAGAAGCTGGGCACCCGCACCGAGACGAAGAACGTCAACTCGATGCGCTCGGTCGAGCGTGCCGTCCGGTACGAGATCCAGCGTCAGGCGCAGATCCTCGCCGATGGCGGGACCATCACTCAGGAGACGCGACACTGGCACGAGGACACCGGGACGACCTCGCCCGGTCGTCCGAAGTCGGATGCGGACGACTATCGCTACTTCCCTGAGCCCGATCTCCTGCCGGTGGAGCCTGCAGCAGAGCTGATCGATGCCCTGCGTGCCGAGCTCCCGGAACAGCCCGTCGCCCGTCGACGCCGTCTGATGGCCGAGTGGGGCTTCACGGACCTGGAGTTCCAGGACGTGCGCAATGGAGGGCTGCTGGAGGTCGTCGAAGCGACGATCGCCGCCGGCGCGACTCCGGCGACGGCCCGGAAGTGGTGGACGGGCGAGATCACGCGCCTCGCCAACTCACAGGAGAAGGACGTCACCGAGCTGGTCTCGCCGGAGAACGTCGCGGCCCTGCAGAAACTCGTCGACGCCGGAACGCTCACAGACAAGCTCGCGCGTCAGGTGCTCGAGGGCGTCATTGCGGGCGAGGGCACGCCTCAGGAGGTCGTCGACGGCCGCGGACTCGCGGTCGTCTCGGATGACGGTGCGCTGATCGCAGCGATCGACGACGCACTCGCAGCGCAGCCCGATGTGCTGGCCAAGATCAAGGACGGAAAGGTCCAGGCCGCCGGGGCCGTTATCGGCGCTGTGATGAAGGCGATGAAGGGCCAGGCGGACGCCGCCCGTGTCCGCGAACTCGTCCTCGAGCGCGCTGCGCAGTAACCGGTTCCCCCGGGCCTCATGTCCGAGGCCCGGGGGAGAATGGTGTCATGGGTCACGGTGACGGCAGAGGGCGCATCGTGTCGTCCGCGGATGCCGACGACACCGGCACGAGCATCCTGCACGTCGATATGGATGCGTTCTACGCGGCCGTCGAGGTGCTCGATGATCCGAGCCTGCGAGGACTGCCGTTGATCATCGGAGCGCCTGACGGTCGCTCGGTGGTGTCGAGCGCCTCGTACGAGGCTCGTCGCTACGGCGTTCGCGCAGCTATGCCGGTCTCTCAGGCTCTGCGCCTGTGTCCTTCTGCGCGCATCGTCCCTCCGCATTTCCATCGATACCACGCCGTCTCGCGACAGGTCATGGCGATCTTCGAGTCGTTCACACCGCTCGTCGAGCCGCTCTCTGTCGACGAGGCGTTTCTCGATGTGCGGGGCGTCCGACGTCTGTGGGGGAGCCCTGCGAGAATCGCGCACCTCGTTCGCGAGCGAGTCAGAGAAGAGGTCGGGATCACCTGCAGCGTCGGCGTCGCTGCGACCAAGCATGTGGCGAAGATGGCCTCGACGATCTCGAAACCTGACGGGATGCTGGTCATCGCCGCATCGGAAACCCAGGACTTCCTCGATCCGCGCCCAGTGCGTGCGATGTGGGGTGTGGGCCCGAAAGCCGCCGAAGCGCTGGAGGGACGAGGAATTCGCACAGTGCGGGACATCCGCACCTCGTCGCAGGCGATTCTCGACCGTGCCGTCGGACCGGCTCTGAGCGCTCGGCTCTCGGAACTCGCCCGCGGGGAGGACCCCCGTGCAGTCGAGACCGAGCGGGTGGAGAAGAGCATCGGGCACGAGGAGACGTTCGACACGGACATCATGGACCGATCGTTCCTCAGGGCTGAGCTGCTGCGCCTCGCGGACCGCGTCGCGGCGCGTCTGCGGAAAGCAGAGTGGGAGACCTCGACCGTCGCCATCAAGATCAGGTTCGACGACTTCCGCACCATCAGCCGTTCACAGACGCTCCCGGAACCCACCGCGGTGGGGCAGCGCATCGGCGAAGCGGCTCAGACGCTCTTCGATCAGATCGAGCGACGCGATCCTGTGCGGCTCGTCGGGGTGCGCGCAGAGAAGCTGCGCCCCGCCGGCGGTGGCGGGTTCGGCCTGTGGGACGACGATGAGGACTGGCGACGCGTCGAGGGCGCGGTCGACGACGCCGTGGCACGGTTCGGGAGCGCCACGATCAGTCGAGCGCGCCACATAGGGCGCGGTGACGGCCGCGGCGCTGCCCAGCATCCCAAGGCCCATGGACTGGATTGACGCTTGTCGCGGACGATTCCTGGACTAGCGTGGAGCCATGCCCAACATTGCACTGGAACTCGGAAAGCAGGCCGCCGCGTTCGGCGTGAAGAGCGCGTACGGCGAACAGCAGGATGTCGATGGAGTGAGCATCACTCCTGTCGCTTTCACCTACTCCGGCTTCGGCGGAGGCAGCGGTGACGGCGCCGAAGGCGGTGGTGGCGGCGGTGTCTCCGTGCCGGTCGGCGTCTACGTCCGCCGCGAGGAGGGACTCCGATTCGAGCCCAACATCGTGACGCTGCTCGTCGTCGCCGTGCCGTTCATCTGGGTCACCGGGCGCGCGCTCTCTCGCATCATCCGTGCACTCAAGAAGTGACGACCCGGTCGCTGTCGCGCTCGAGCGCGCAGCGACCCAGGTCGTCGAGGACATCCGGATGCTGTCTGCGGCCAATCCGGTCGTCCTCATCGACGGTCGCAGCGGTGCCGGTAAGACGACTCTCGCCCGGATGCTCGTCCAGCGCTGGCCGATCGCCGGACGGGTGCAGCTCGTCGCTCTCGACTCCATCTACCCCGGTTGGGACGGCCTCAGCGACGGAGTGGAGCGAGCACTGAACGGTATTCTGCGTCCGCATGGTCGCGGGTACCTCGGGGAGTGGCGACGCTGGGACTGGGCGAAGGGCGCCGAGGCTGAGACTCACGCGGTAGACCCCTCGCTGGGCGTGCTCATCGAGGGGAGCGGGATACTGACCCCGGCCACCGCGGCGATCGCGGACGTGCGCGTCTGGATCGAGTCCGCCGAAACCGGCCGCAAGGCGCGGGCTCTGGCGCGGGATGGGGAGACGTACCGGCCTCATTGGGAGCAGTGGGCGCGGCAGGAAAGCGATCACATCGCGCGCGATGATCCCCGCTCCCTGGCGACCAGGGTCGTCGAAGTGCCGTAGCTCAGAGGAGGCGGTCCGCCGCTTCGACAGTCAGCTCGAGACGATATCCGAGCCAGTCGTAGACACCGTACCTCGGGTCGTCGGGATCATGATCGTCATCGTTCTGGATCCCGAGACGCTCGGCGATGACGAGTCGGAGGGCGGTGAGCGTGCGCATCCACGCGTCGACATCAGACAGGGGGATGTCGAGATCGTGCTCTGCGAAGGCTTCGTCCCGGGACATGTCGCCGAGGTCCCCGCGCATCCCGGCGAGTGCGGTACGGACGATGTCCGCGTCCAGAGCGCGTCGATCCAAGAGATCGTCTCGGGTCGCGTCACGGAACGCGCGCGACGAGTCTTCGTCTTCGGGATAGGGGTCTGGAATCAGGCGACCGATCGCGGGATCCTCGACGTCGCGGTTCGCTCCCACGAGTTCACGGAAGTCGTCGACCAGGTGCACCAGCTGCGCACCCTCGACGCGGGCCATCCGCACCCGTACGGTCAGGTCGGTCACCTCGAAGCCTTTCGGACGGTCGCCCAGAGGCCGTAGTCGTGCATCGCCTGCGCGTGCACCTCCATCGTCTCGCGCGGGCCCGTAGCGACGATGGCCTGACCGTCGTGGTGCACCTGTCGCATCAGCATCGTGGCTCGCTCGAGCGAATATCCGAAATAGGTGCGGAAGACCCGCACGACGTAGCTCATCAGATTCACCGGGTCGTTCCACACGACGACCTCCCAGGGCTCGAGCGGGGCGGCCGAGAGATCGAGCTGTTCGTCGATGTCAGGTGTAGCGAGGGGACTCATGCCCAGCCCAGCGTGTGGAGCTGCTCGTCGTCGATGCCGTAGAAGTGCGCGATCTCGTGCACGAGGGTCGTATGGATCTCGTCGCGAAGCTCGTCATCGGTGTCGCAGGCGGCCAGATGAGACTCGCGATAGACGACGATCCGATCCGGGAGCTCCCCGGAGCCGTATTGCGTGCGCTCCGTCAGGGCCAAGCCGTCATAGAGTCCGAGCAGGTCGAGGCTTCCATCCTCCGGACGATCCTCGACGACGAACACCACGTTCTCCAGCCCGTCGACCATCTCGTCGGGCAGACGATCGAGCTCGTCGATCACGAGCTCTTCGAAGTCCGCTGCATCCATCTCCATCAGCTCCAGCCTATTGCCGGCTGGGGGAGCTGCGCGTCAGTGGAGGAAGACGAGGAGGCCCGCGACGGCGATGAAGAGGACGCCGAAGACACTGTTGAGCGTCCGCTGCCCTCGCGAGGATCTCGTGAGCCTGCGGAACGGCCCGGCCGCTGTGGCGAAGAATCCCCACATCACCACGATGTCGACGATGATGACGGTGCCGATGAGAGTGAGGTACTGGGGGAGTTGGGGCTCGTCCAGTCGGATGAACTGCGGGATGAAGGCGAGGAAGAAGACGATCGCCTTGGGATTGAGCAGGTTGACCCAGAATCCGCGTCTGATCATCGACCAGTGGCCCTCGTGCAGGTCGACGACCGTCCCGTCGTCATCGGCGGCACGTCGAGGCCTCGTGAGGATCAGTCGGATTCCGAGGAAGACCAGGTACGCCGCGCCGGCATACCTGATCACGTTGAAGAGGACTTCGGACTGCGAGACGAGAAGCCCCAGGCCCGCGGCGACGATCACGACATGGAGGACGAGAGCCAGCTGCTGCCCGAGGATGCCCCAGATCGATCGGCGCCAGCCCTGACTCAGAGCGTTCGACATCGTGTTGATGGCACCGGCGCCCGGCGTGAAGCTGATCACCACGCAGGCGGTCAGAAGCGAGAACCACACGGCGAGCGACACCCCGCAATCCTAGGGGCAGCTCAGCGTGCTCTCGATCACCGCCGCCTGGGCTTGAGGACCGAGGCGTCATCCGACGAGGAGAACAGAAGAAGGTCCGAGTCTCTCGACTCGGACCTTCTTCTGAGTGGGGTGAGTAACGGGACTCGAACCCGCGACATCCGGCACCACAAGCCAGCGCTCTACCAGCTGAGCTATACCCACCATGTGCCAATCGCGATTGGCAACCAGACGAGTCTATTACATGTTCGGGGTGAACTCTGACACGGTGCGAGTGGCGATGTCGCGAGCGTCGTCACTCGACGGTCCGGGCTCGTCGACGAAGACCGCCTCACGGTAGTACCGCAGCTCGCGGATCGACTCGAGGATGTCCGCGAGGGCGCGGTGTCCGCCGTCCTTCGCCGGCGCCTGGAAGAACACCCGCGGGTACCACCGCCGCGACAACTCCTTGATGCTGGAGACGTCGACGTTGCGGTAGTGCAGCCACTGGTCCACCTGGCTCATGTACTTCGCCAGGAACATGCGGTCGGTGCCGATGGTGTTGCCTGCGAGCGGAGCCTTGCGTTCGAGGGGGACGAACCGCTTGATGTAGGCGAGGGTCTGCTCCTCGGCCTCGGCCAGCGAGACGCCATGCGGGATCTCTGTGATCAGCCCGGAGGACTCGTGCATCTTCGTCACGAAGTCGTTCATGTTCTCGAGTGCTGCGTCGCTCGGGCGGATCACGATCTGGAAGCCGGGATCGACCGGACGCAGTTCGAAATCAGTGATGACGACGGCGATCTCGACGAGCTCGTCGACGGAGAGATCGAGACCGGTCATCTCACAGTCGATCCAGACGAGGCGGTCGTTCTCTGAGGCAGATACCATGTCGCCATCCTATCGACGGCTCCGACATCCGAGTCGGGCGCGGTACGGTAGTTCTGTGCGCCTCCGTAGCTCAGGGGATAGAGCAGGAGCCTTCTAATCTCTTGGTCGCAGGTTCGAATCCTGCCGGGGGCACCATCGCCTGGGCACGTGTGCGGAGGCTCATCCGTTCCGCAGCGCGGCCACCGCATCGTCTGCGCTCCAGAAGTCTCCGACGAGTCGGAAAGACGACGTGGCGAGGTGGAGGCGTTCCGCCCGATACCTGACCCCGAGGGGATCCGGGACGAGGCGCAGATGCCCGAGGACCCGGTCCTTCGCGTCCTGCACCCGCCAGAGATGGGCTGAGGCGCGCACAAGGTGCTCCTTCTTCGCCGACAGCCGCGGCGTCGCGTGGGGAACCTCGGGGACGGACGTGATCAGGGTGGCGGACATCGAATCTCCTTTCCTGATTCGAACGTATGACCGACCACCGACATTGCGCGGGTGGCGTGAGGCGGCGGCAAGCGCAGTTCTTCTGCACATGCGGACGTCGATTCTGGTTGTTCAGGATCTGGTGTTCCGCGTGCGCAGGAAGCACCGCCGGAGCGCACTCTGTAGCGAGCCGGACGCACGTTCCGGGCACAGAGGAGCGAACATGTACGACACAGTGACGATCGTGGGAAACGTTGCGACCGATCCCACCCAGGGGCGCACGACCAGCGGGATCCCTGTCACGAACTTCCGACTCGCCAGCACTCACAGGCGGTTCGACGAATCGACGCGGACCTGGATCGACGTGGTCACGAACTGGTATTCGGTCGCGGCCTTTCGCCAGTTGGGAGAGCATGCCAAGGCCTCGCTGCGGGCGGGCGACAGCGTGATCGTCACCGGGAGGATGAAGATCCGCGCCTGGGAGAACAACGGCAAGCAGGGGACCAGCGTCGACATCGACGCGGATGCGATCGGCCACGACCTCCGCTGGGGCACGACCGCGTATCGCCGTAGCTCCAGATCGACCGTCGACGCGCCTCCGCGAGGTGACGCGGCGCCGTCGGATGCGGTCAGCGACGACGCGGGGAGCCTGGGCTCGAGCGATGAGATGAAGGACATCGACACGTCGTGGGCCGCGAACGACGCCGAGCCTGCGGGATCAGGCAGCGACCTCGTGGGTTCGTTCCCCTCAGGGTCCGGTGCGTCCTGAGGGCGGGTGAGGACTGCGTCCGACGCACTCGATCGTGGTGAGCCGGACGCGTGCGGAGGAGGACGCCCGTAGACTCGGTTCGTGCTTCGACGACCGGACTCCTCCGCACCGCGTTCAGCGATCGCAGTCGGCATTGGCACGACTCTGGTGCTGCTGCTGACGGCGTGCGGTCCGACAGCCTCGCCCGCACCGGCACCGGGTCCGACCGACGCCGCTGCGTCGCCGGGGCCGTCGGCATCTCCGGCAGGTCCCGTGTTCGTGGCGGACGGCAGTGCGGAGGACAACCTGCCGCTCTTCGCAGCCGTGACCGACGGCGTATGGGCATCCGAGCAGAGGGTTTCCGGCCGCGCGTATATCGATGCCCTGACGGCGGCCGGCTTCGACAAGGCCGCCATGCAGGTGACCGCAGACGTCACGACGGTCGGAAACCCGGTCGAGAGCCTGCAGTTCGCGGTGCGTTGGGGCGACGCGGAGTGCCTCGTCGGCCAGGTGGGACCGTCGACCGGCGAGCCCGTCGCCGTCGTGATGCCCCAGCTCGCAGAGGGGCGCTGTCTCGTCGGTGCGACGCGGGCAATCGACTGGTGATACGGCGGCTCCGGTAGCGAGCCCTGCGATCGCCGGTAGGCTGGAGTGTCGATCTTCGACGCCAACAGAAGGAGCGGTTTTCGGTGGCTGAGTACATCTACTCGATGGTTCGTGCGCGCAAGGCGGTGGGCGACAAGCTCATCCTCGATGACGTCACCATGGCATTCCTCCCCGGTGCCAAGATCGGCATGGTGGGTCCGAACGGCGCCGGCAAGTCGACGATCCTCAAGATCATGGCCGGCATGGACACGCCGTCCAACGGCGAGGCGAAGCTGTCTCCCGGCTTCTCCGTCGGGATCCTGATGCAGGAGCCCGAGCTCGACGAGAGCAAGACCGTCATCGAGAACATCCAGGACGGCATCGCCATCAAGGCGAAGGTCGACCGCTTCAACGAGATCTCGATGCTGATGGCCGACCCGGATGCGGACTTCGACTCGCTTTTGGCCGAGATGGGCACACTGCAGGAAGAGATCGATGCAGCCGATGGCTGGGACCTCGACTCGCAGCTCGAGCAGGCGATGGACGCCCTCCGCACGCCGCCGGCCGATGCCGCCATCGCGCCTCTCTCCGGTGGAGAGAAGCGCCGAGTCGCGCTGGCGAAGCTCCTGCTCCAGAAGCCCGATCTTCTGCTGCTCGACGAGCCCACCAACCACCTGGACGCCGAGAGCGTGCTCTGGCTCGAACAGCACCTGCAGGCGTACAAGGGCGCGGTGATCGCGATCACCCACGACCGGTACTTCCTCGACCACGTCGCCGAGTGGATCGCCGAGGTCGACCGTGGTCGGCTCATCGGGTACGAGGGCAACTACTCGACCTATCTGGAGAAGAAGGGCGAACGCCTCGAGATCCAGGGCAAGAAGGACGCCAAGCTCGCCAAGCGCCTCAAGGAGGAGCTCGAGTGGGTGCGGTCGAGCGCGAAGGGCCGTCAGACCAAGTCCAAGGCACGTCTCGCGCGGTACGAGGAGATGGCGACCGAGGCAGAGCGGACCAGGAAGCTGGACTTCGAGGAGATCACGATCCCGGCGGGTCCCCGACTCGGGAGTGTCGTCATCGACGCGAAGAACCTGAAGAAGGGGTTCGACGGGCGTTCGCTCATCGACGGCCTCAGCTTCAGCCTTCCGCCGAACGGCATCGTCGGGGTGATCGGCCCGAACGGTGTGGGTAAGACGACGCTGTTCAAGACGATCGTCGGCCTCGAGCCGCTCGACGGGGGCGACCTCAAGATCGGTGAGACGGTCAAGATCAGCTACGTCGACCAGTCCCGGTCGAACATCGACCCGGACAAGACGCTGTGGGAGGTCGTCTCCGACGGGCTCGACTTCATCACCGTGGGCAAGACGGAGATCCCCTCGCGCGCGTACGTCTCGAAGTTCGGCTTCAAGGGGCCGGACCAGCAGAAGAAGGCCGGTGTGCTCTCCGGTGGTGAGCGCAACCGACTGAACCTGGCCCTCACCCTGAAGGAGGGCGGCAACCTGCTGCTGCTCGACGAGCCCACCAACGACCTCGACGTCGAGACGCTGAGCTCCCTCGAGAACGCGCTGCTCGAATTCCCCGGCTGCGCAGTCGTGATCACCCACGACCGGTGGTTCCTCGACCGCATCGCGACGCACATCCTCGCGTACGAGGGTACCGACGAGAAGCCCGACCAGTGGTACTGGTTCGAGGGCAACTTCGAGGCGTACGAGGAGAACAAGATCCAGCGCCTCGGTGCAGACGCGGCGAAGCCGCACCGCTCGACGCACCGCAAGCTCACGCGCGACTGACCGCCCGATGTCCGACCTGACACCGGGATCCCGGCTGCACATCCCGATCCACCTCCGCTGGGGGGATCTGGACGCATTCAATCACGTCAACAACACCTCGATGCTGAAGCTCCTCGAGGAGGCGCGCGTACGCGCGTTCTGGCGTGCGGGTCCCGGTGAGCAGGCGCCATCCACCGCTGTGCTCGACTCAGGCATCGACGAGGGAACGCTGACGCTCATCGCTCGTCAGGAGATCGAGTATCTCGCACCGGTGCCGTATCAACGGCGCCCGCTCGAAGTGCAGATGTGGTTCGGCAAGCTCGGCGGCTCCAGCGTCGAGGTCTGCTACGAGGTGCACAACGACCCGACGGCGGAACCTCGTACGATCTATGCGCGCTCCACCGCCATCATCGTGCTCGTCGATGCGAAGACCGGACGACCCACGCGGCTCACGCAGGAGATGCGCGAGGCCTGGGAACCGTACGTCGGGCCGTCCATCGAGTACGCCCACCGGTGAGGTGAGCTGACTCGTCGGCGCCGGCCGGATCACGCCGGTGCGGGCACCCTGACCATGATCTCCTGCGCGACCGAGGCGACGAGGTCGCCCGACTGCGTGTAGATGCGTCCCTGGGCGAGTCCACGGCCGCCGCGCGCGTTCGGGGACTCCTGCAGATAGAGCAACCACTCGTCGACACGTGCGGGACGGTGCCACCACATCGCGTGGTCCAGGCTCGCCACCTTGAGCCCGGGCAGGCCCCAATAGACGCCATGGGCCCGGAGGATCGATTCCTGGATCGTCATGTCGCTCAGGTATGCGAGAGCCGCCCTGTGGATGCGCTGGTCATCGGGAAGCGGCGCCTTCATGCGCATCCACACACCCTGTTGAGGGACGCGGTCGTCTGCGCTCGGCAGAAACAGAGGCGAGTCGATATGGCGCACGTCGGCCGCGCGATCACTGAGCATCCGCACGACGCCGGAGGGCAGACCGTCGACGCGCTGCTCATCGGGGAGCAAGGAGTCGGGACCGGGGACATCGGCGGGCATGGGGACGGCATGCTCGAGTCCCGGATCCTCGTCCTGGAAGGACGCGATCATCGAGAAGATCGGTACGCCGTTCTGATAGGCCTGTGATCGGCGAGTCGAGAAGGATCGCCCGTCGTGGATGCGATCCACAGCGATCGTGATTCCCTGACTCGCGTCGCCCGGCCGCAGGAAGTAGCCGTGCATGGAGTGGACGGCCCGATCCTCCGGAAGCGTGCGCTCCGCGGCGAGCAGGCTCTGCGCGAGCACCTGGCCACCGTAGATCCGTCCGGACGGCATCGGATGCGACGAACCGGTGAAGATGTCCTCGGTGGTGCGAGCCTGCGTCGAGTCGAGATCGAGCACGTCGAGGAGTTGTTCGACGGTGCGGATCGCGTGGGCGTCGGCGGTCATGACTTCCTTCCCGCGACTGCGGATGCTTCTGGCGTTGCTAGTTTAGAGGGTGTGCCCCACCAGCTTCTTCTCGCAGACGCCGAGACCGCGAAGGACGTTCTGACCTTCCTCGGACGAGCGACCCGTATCTCCGATGAAGGGGTTCGGCTGCAGGCAGCGAGGGGAGTTCTCGCGCTGACGGGCGCCGCGCTCTCTCCCCACGGCCTGTTCGATCAGACTCCGACGGTGCTGGCGATGCGAGTCGTCCAGGCGGACCCCGAGCTCGAGTGCGACGTCGTCGTCGCCGCGCTCACAGCGACGGACGATGAGAGCGCCCTGACACTGCCGGAGACCGGGCTCTCACCCGCGTGGGCCGGGGTGGCCCCGCCGCGCGGTCACTGGCAGGCGACGTCGACCCTGCCGGCATCCGTGATCGCCCGACGCGCCCAGTGGGGGATCAGCGCCGTTGCTCGTGGAGCGATGCCGGGCGCGGGCGAGGAGGCGGTCAGAGCCCTCCGTGCGGCCATCTGGGGCGAGCCCGATGACGATCTCGGCGGTCTGCCGCGCGGAGTGGCATTCGCGGCGGACGCGTTCGGCTTCATCTCCGGCGAGGAGGACGTTCCGGTCATGCAATCGGGGCGATGGACTCGGCTCGCCTTCCGTCGCGGACACGTTCTCTCCCGAGGCCCGGTCGCGTCGGGCCTGACCGCCGTCAGGGGTACGGGCTCCGCACAGTAGACGCGTACGAGCTCACCGCGCGGCAGCGCGCCCGGCCTGACGACCCGAGAAGAGACATCCGCCGAGGAACGTGCCCTCGAGTGCGCGGTAGCCGTGCATCCCGCCGCCGCCGAAGCCGCTCGCCTCGCCCGCGGCATACAGGCCGGGGATCGGTTCGCCGTCGGCTCCGAGAGCACGGCCGTCGAGATCGGTATTGATTCCGCCGAGTGATTTCCGCGTGAGGACGTGCAGTTTCACAGCGACGAGCGGACCTGCTGCCGGATCCTGGAGCCGGTGCGGTGCGGCGGTGCGGATCAGCCGGTCGCCACGATATCCGCGCATGGAGCGAAGCATGCCGATCTGGGCGTCCTTCGAGAACTCGTTGTCCATCTCCAGGTCGCGCGCCACGACCTCCCGTCGGACGCGGTCGATGTCGAGCGATTCGCCGCCGGGATGCCGCTTCATCTGCTCGAGCAGGGACTCGAGATCGTTCTCGACGATGAAGTCCTCACCCTCGTCGAGGAATGCCTGCACCGGGCCGGTCGGTCCCTTCGCCAGTCGGGACTTCACCAGCAGACCGACGTCCTTGCCCGTCAGGTCGGGGTTCTGCTCACTTCCCGAGAGGGCGAACTCCTTCTCGACGATCTGACGAGAGGTGATGAACCACGAGTGGTCGTAGCCGGTGCGGCGGAGGTGGGCGAGCGTGCCCAGCGTGTCGAAGCCAGGAAACAGGGGGACAGGCAATCGCGTCCCCGTGGCATCGAGCCACAGCGACGAGGGTCCGGGGAGGATGCGGATGCCGTGGGACGGCCAGACCGGATCCCAGTTCGTGATGCCTTCGACGTAGTGCCACATCCGGTCACCGTTCACGAGGCGAGCCCCCGCCGCGTCCGAGACGGCGTGCATCGATCCGTCCACGTACGCGGGCACCCCCGTCAGCATGTGCTCGGGCGGCACGCCGAGGCTCGCAGGCCATGCCGCACGCACGAGATCGTGGTTGCCGCCGATGCCGCCCGAGGAGACGATCGTCGCTCCGGCGCTGATCTCGAAGTCGCCGATCGCGGACCGTGACGACTCGACGCCGCGAAGCGCGGGGCTCGACTCCAGGATCGTTCCCCGTACGCCGGTGACGGCTCCGTCGGTGGTGACGAGTTCGGTCACCCGGTGGCGGGGCAGGATCGTGATCCGGCCCTCGCGCTCACCCTGTTCGACTGCTGCGGCGAACGGAGCCACGACACCGGGCCCGGTGCCCCAGGTGATGTGGAATCGCGGAACCGAGTTGCCCGGACCGAGTGCACCGTATCCGCCTCGCTCGGCCCATCCGACCACGGGGAAGAACGTGACGCCGCGTTCGCGCAGCCACGCGCGCTTCTCACCGGCCGCGAACTGGAGGTAGGCCTCGGCCCACCGGCGCGGCCAGTGATCCTCCGGGCGGTCGAAGGAGGCCGTTCCGAACCAGTCCTGGGTCGCCAGCGCGAGCGAATCCCGGATCCCCATCCGTCGCTGCTCGGGCGAATCGATGAAGAAGAGTCCGCCGAACGACCACCACGCCTGCCCGCCGAGATTCGTGCGCGGCTCCTGGTCGACGAGGATCACGCGACGCCCGGCATCCAACGCCTCACTCGCCGCGACGAGCCCGGCAAGCCCCCATCCGATGACCAGTACGTCTGCAGACAGGGGCGTGGTCGTCATGTGCTCTCCGTTGATTCCTGACGTGATCGCGTCTCGAGCGTGGGACGCCCGGCGGAGGGTGCGCCGATGCCGGACGGCTCGAATGTGTTCACCATGGCATACGCGGCTCGTTCCAGGTAGTCCCAGAGCGTCGATTCGTGGAGTGGCGACAACTCCGCCTCGTCCACGGCCGTTCGCATGTGCCGGAGCCACCGGTCACGCGCGTCGGGGTCGACGTGGAACGGCATGTGGCGCATCCTGAGGCGGGGGTGGCCACGAGTCTCGCCGTACGTCGTGGGGCCGCCCCAGTACTGCTCGAGGAACAGGAGCAGGCGTTCCTCGGCGGGGCCGAGATCCTCTTCGGGATACATCGGCTTCAGGACAGGATCGAGTGCGACCTCGCGGTAGAAGACCGACACGATCTTCGCGAAGGTGTCGCGACCGCCGACCTCGTCGTAGAAAGTCACTTCTGGGGGCTCCCGTCGTCGTTCGTCTTCTTGCGTCGCCAGATTCCCCTGTCCGGGATCGCAGGCACGCCGGTGACCGCGTTCGGACGGGTCTTGGGCGGATTCGCACCCCGAACCCGGCGTGCACCGTCGAGACCGGTGGGCACGACCGTCGTCATGCTCGGGAGCGCGATCTCGTTCTCGAGCAGGGCCGACCGCAGACGCTTGCGCAGTTCCTGCGCCACGTCGTCCTTGGCGTTCGCGCGAGCCTTGATCACGAGACGGATGACCAGGGCGTCGCCGTCGATCGACTCGAGACCCCACAGCTCCGGCTTCTCGACGATGCGAGTTCGCCACTTCGGATCCTTGGCCAGCGCCAGCGCGGTGTCCAACATGGTCTGCTCGGCCTTGTCGAAGTCCGAGTCGACGGGCACACCGACATCGATGATCGCGCGCGCCCAACCCTGGGACATGTTGCCGATGCGGAGCACCTCGCCGTTCCGGACGTACCAGAGGGTGCCGTTCACATCACGGACCTGGGTGATGCGCACACTCACGTACTCGACGACGCCTGACGCGAGACCGAGATCGACGACGTCGCCGATGCCGATCTGATCCTCCGCGACGATGAACATGCCGTTCAGCACGTCCTTGACGATGTTCTGAGCGCCGAAGCCGAGGCCCGCGCCGACCGCCGCAGTGAGCAGGGTGAGGGAACCGAGCAGGGTGGGGGACAGATGGTTGACCACCAGCACGATCGCGATCACCACGAGCATCACATTGACGATGTTCTGCAGGATCGTCCCGAGAGTTCGCGTCCGCTGCACGAGGCGCATGTCGGCGAGCGGAGATCGCTCGAGGGCCTGGGTGTCGTCGACGTCTGCCTTGCTCTTCGCACTGTCGACGATCCGGTGCACGACGCGTCGGATGACCACTCGGAGGACCAGACCGATCAGGATGCAGCCGCCGATGATCGCGACGACCCCGAGAGCTTGGAGGCCCACGTCCCGGAGCACGGTGACAGCATCCATCCACCAGTCGGGGAGTGGGGTCTCTGCAGGGTCAGGGTTCGTATCGAATGGCTGCATCATCCCCTCCAGAGTAGCGATCAGGCCTCTGCGCGGGCTGGATGCACCGCACAGAGGCCTGATCGGGAGAGACGGGTCAGTCCTCTGCGTCGCGAGACTGCGCGGCGAGCGACCGCTCGACGTCTGCGAGGTTCTCGAGCACGAGACGACGGAGTGCCGGTGCGGCGTCCTGATTCGCGGACAGCCAGGCCCGAGTCGCGTCGCGCAGTTCGACATCCGCGATGGCGGTGGGGAACAGGCCGACGATGAGGTACTGCGCGATCTGGTAGCTGCGGGACTCCCAGATCGGCACGAGCATGTCGAAGTACGCGGGAACGAACTCGCGGAGCGATTCGGCGCCCGCCGGGTGGACGAAGCCGAGTGCGGCCGAACGCACGATCGTGTTCGGAGCGTCGTCACGATCGATCAGCGAGGCCCACGCGGCCTTCTTCGAGGCGGAGTCCGGCAGCGCGGCACGGGCCTGCGCGGCGAACTCGCCGCCCTTCGAGGTGTTGTCCGAGGACAGCGCGGCATCGATGGATGCTGCGTCCGTCGCGCCGATCGTGGCGAGGCCCACAAGGAGCTGCCAGCTGAGGTCCGCGTCGATCTCGAGACCGGGAAGCGTCTCCTCGCCGGAGCGCAGTCGACCCACGATGCCGGCGTGCTCGGGAGTGACGAGCGCGTTCGCGAAGGCCGTCACGAACTGGAGCTGGCTGTCGCTGCCCGATTCGGCGGATTCTGCGAGTGCCCAGAGACCGTCGGCGACCTTCTGGCGGGCCGCCAGGCGGTCCTCCGGCGTGACGTAGAGCGTCGCAGCCGTGCGCAGTTGCGCAAGGGTCGTACGGACCGTGGTCGACTCCGTCTCGCGGCCGATGTTCCCCAGCACCAGATCGATGTAATCGGATGCGGCGGTCTCGGCGTCGCGGGTCTGATCCCACGCCGCTCCCCACACGAGCGAGCGTGCGAGGGGATCACGGATGTCTGCGAGGTGCTCGATCGCCGTGGCGAGGGAACGGTCATCGAGGCGGATCTTCGCGTAGGCGAGATCGTCATCGTTGAGCAGCACCAGGTCGGGGCGCTTGAGGCCGTGCAGCTCGGGGACCTCGGTGCGGTCTCCGTCGACGTCGACCTCGGCATAGTGCGACCGCACGAGTGCGCCGTCCTGGAGGTCGTAGAAGCCGATGCCGAGGCGGTGAGGGCGGATGGTGGGGTAGTCCGCGGGAGCAGTCTGCGTCACGGCGAACCGCGTGATGGTGCCGTCGACGTCGTCGGCGATCACCGGTTCGAGCGTGTTCACGCCCGCGGTCTCGAGCCACTTCTTCGACCAGGTGCTCAGATCGCGACCGCTGGTGGCCTCGAGCTCGGTGAGCAGGTCGCTCAGCTCGGTGTTGCCCCACGAGTGCTTCTGGAAGTACTGCGAGACACCCGCGAAGAACTCCTCGATGCCGACCCAGGCGGCGAGCTGCTTGAGAACCGAGCCGCCCTTCGCGTAGGTGATGCCGTCGAAGTTCACCTGCACGTCTTCGAGATCGTTGATCTCGGCCACGATCGGGTGGGTGGACGGAAGCTGATCCTGACGGTAGGCCCAGGTCTTCTCCATCGCGTTGAACGTGGTCCATGCCGCGGTCCACTCGGTGGCCTCGGCGGTCGCGATCGTCGACGCCCACTCGGCGAACGATTCGTTCAGCCAGAGGTCGTTCCACCACTTCATCGTGACGAGGTCGCCGAACCACATGTGTGCGAGCTCATGCAGGATCGTGACGACGCGACGCTCCTTGACGGCGTCGGTCACCTTGCTGCGGAAGACGTAGGTCTCGGTGAAGGTCACCGCGCCCGCGTTCTCCATGGCGCCGGCGTTGAACTCCGGGACGAAGAGCTGGTCGTACTTCGCGAACGGGTAGGGGACGCCGAACTTCGACTCGAAGTATGCGAATCCCTCGCGGGTCTTGTCGAAGATGTAGTCGGCGTCGAGGTGCTGCCAGAGGCTCTTGCGTCCGTAGACGCCGAGCGGGATCACCCGGCCCGAGGCGCTGGTGAGCTCGGAGAACGTCGCTTCGTAGGGCCCGGCGACGAGCGCGGTGATGTACGAGGAGATGCGCGGGGTGGGCTCGAAGCCCCAGGTGGCGACCGAGTGGTCGTCGTGCACGATGGGCTCGGGCGTGGGGGAGTTGGAGACGACCTTCCACGACGCCGGTGCGGTGACCGTGAACTGGAACGTCGCCTTGAGGTCGGGCTGCTCGAACACCGCGAACACGCGTCGGGAGTCGGGGACCTCGAACTGCGAGTAGAGGTAGACCTCGCCGTCCACGGGATCGACGAACCGGTGGAGTCCCTCTCCGGTGTTCGTGTAGAGGCAGTCCGCGTCGATCACGAGAACGTTCTCGGCCTGCAGACCGGCGAGTGCGATGCGCGAGTCGGCGAAGACCTCGTCGGGGTCCAGCTGCTCGCCGTTCAGCGAGATCTCGCGCACGTCGCGGGCGATCAGATCGATGAAGGTGGTGCTCTCCGGCGTCGCGGTGAACCGAACGACGCTGCGGGAGCCGAAGACCTCCGCACCCTTCGTCAGGTCGAGCGAGACTTCGTACGACTGAGTGTCGATGACGTCGCGGCGCTCCTGCGCTTCGATGCGGGTGAGGTTCTCTCCAGGCACAGCTGTACTCCCAGGGGTGAGGGGATGCTGCCGCAACCCAGCGCAGTTGGCGCCCACGGCAACCATGACAGCCTACGCCAGCACGGCGGCCTGTCTCACGTCTGGAAGGTGAAAGGATGGAGGGGTGACCGCGATCGAGCCGAACCACGTCCTCTTTGCCTCTGCTGCCGCTGCCGAAGGTGCGCCCTACGTATCGACGCCGACGGCGTACGACGGCATCCTGCTCGCCGGATTCGGAGGGCCCGAGGGACAGGACGACGTCATCCCGTTCCTCCGCAACGTCACGCGCGGTCGCGGTATCCCCGATGAACGACTGGAAGAGGTGGCGCATCACTACCGTCACTTCGGTGGCGTGAGCCCGATCAACGGTCAGAACCGCATCCTCAAGGAGGCTCTGGAGGGCGAGCTCGCACGCCGCGGCATCGATCTTCCGGTGTACTGGGGCAACCGCAACTGGAGTCCGTACCTCGAGGAGGTCGTGACCGAGGCGGCCGCCGACGGGAAGACGACCCTGCTCGCGTTCGCCACCAGTGCCTACAGCTCGTTCTCGAGCTGCCGGCAGTATCGCGAGGACTTCGCACGGGTGCTCGAGGAGACGAAGCTCGGCGACAGGGTGACGATCGACAAGATCCGTCCCTTCTACGACCACCCCGGATTCGTCGAGTCGTTCGAGACGGGCGTCCGCGAGGCCGTGGAGGCGTTCCTCGGACAGGGCATCGCCCCCGCGGACATCCAGATCCTGTTCTCGACCCACAGCATCCCGACGGCCGACGCGGAGCGCTCCGGTGCGCGGGACATCGACTGGGGCGAGGGCGGCGCCTACGCGGCGCAGCACCTCGCGGTAGCCGCGTGGGTCATGGATCGAGTCCGCGAGAGCATCCCCGAGGCGGCGGACGTGTCGTGGGAGCTCGTCTACCAGTCCCGTTCGGGTCCCGCCTCGCAGCCGTGGCTGGAGCCGGATGTGTGCGACGTCATCGGCGAACTCCCCGAGCGCGGTCGGAAAGCCGTGGCGGTCGTGCCGGTCGGTTTCATGAGCGACCACATGGAGGTCCTCTGGGACCTCGACACCGAGGCGGCCGAAGCGGCGGAAGAGGCCGGTCTGGCTTTCACACGCACTCCCACGCCCGGGGTGGCGCCGTCATTCGTCACCGGCATCGTCGACCTGATCGTCGAGCGGCTGGAAGGCCGCCCCAACGAGGAGCGCCCTCATGTGACGTCGCTGCCGGGTGCGTTCGACGTGTGCCGTCCGGGCTGCTGCGAGAACGTCCGCGCCGGATTCAAGCCGGCCGCCGCCGGCGTGGCCCCGTGAGCACCCGCTGACCCGCGGCGCTTCTAGGATGGATGCCATGCGCATCCATATCGCCACCGATCACGCCGGTCTCGACTTCTCCACGCAGCTACAGGATCACCTCCGCGGCGCGGGACACGAGGTCGTGGACCACGGGCCGATCGAGTACGACGCGCTCGACGATTACCCCGCATTCTGCATCCGTGCGGCGCAGGCCGTCGTCGCGGATCAGGCGGCCGGTGTCGAGACGCTCGGTGTGGTGTTCGGCGGCTCCGGCAACGGCGAGCAGATCGCCGCGAACAAGGTCGAGGGCGTCCGTGCCGCGCTGGTGTGGAACACGTCGACCGCCGAGCTGGCCCGCCAGCACAATGACGCGAACGTGATCTCGATCGGGGCGCGGCAGCATTCCTTCGACGAGGTCACCTCGTTCATCGACACCTTCATCGCGACGCCGTTCTCGGAGGACGAGCGCCACATCCGCCGAATCGGTCAGATCGCGGACTTCGAGCGCAACGGCTCGCTGCTCCCGGATCCGAGAGCCTGAGATGCCCGAGGGACATTCGGTCCACCGCATCGCGCGCCAGTTCGACCGTAACTTCGTCGGCAAGCAGATGCTCGCCTCGAGCCCCCAGGGACGATTCGCCGAGGGGGCGGCCGTCCTGAACGGTCGTGAGGCGATCAGCGTGCAGGCGGTGGGGAAGCAGATGTTCCTCGAGGCCGAAGGCGATGTGTGGCTTCGGGTGCACCTCGGCCTGTACGGCGCGTGGGACTTCGCCGGCGACATCCTGGTCGACCCGACGATCGCCTCTGCGAACGGCCGCATGGGCCAGACGAACCAGCGCGGAACTGTGGTCGACGAGGAGATCCTCGACGATGCCGGAGAGAACTCGCTCGCCTCGATCGGCGCACCTCGCCGGACTCGGGTGCACGTGCGCATGTCGGAGCAGACGAAGGGGCTCGCCGACGAGGGACTCGAATGGCCGCCGCCGGTCGTGGGTCAGGTTCGACTGCGTCTGATGACCGACATCACGGCTGCCGATCTGCGCGGCCCCACGGCCTGCGTGCTCCAGAGTCCGGAGGAGATGCTCGCAAGCGTCGCCAAGCTCGGCCCGGATCCTCTCGTGGGGGATCCCGCGCAGAACGAGGAGCGCTTCGTGCAGGCGGTCCGTAAGAAGCAGACGGTGATCGCACTTCTGCTGATGGATCAGGCCGTGGTCAGCGGCATCGGAAACGTGTATCGCGCGGAGATGCTGTTCCGACAGCGGCTGAACCCCCACGCGCCCGGCCGCGAGGTGCCCGAGGAGGTCGTGCGAGCACTGTGGCGCGACTGGGTGCGGCTGCTGGCCGTCGGTGTGGAGACCGGCCAGATGATGACCATGGATGATCTGTCGCCCGACGCCTATCGGGCGGCGATGGCGAGCCGCGACGATCGCCACTGGGTCTACCATCGTGCCGGTCTGCCGTGTCGTATCTGCGGCACCGAGATCGCCCTCGAGGAGATCGGCGCCCGCAAGCTGTACTGGTGCCCGCGCTGCCAGGCCTGACCGGTCAGCCGTAGGCTGAGAGGATGCGTCAGAACCCCAGTTTCACGCTCGCTGATGTGGCCGAGATCCGTCGGGTCATCGATGCCGATCCGTGGGCGACCATAGTGAGCGACGGACCGGAGGGCCTCGTCTCCTCTCACTACGTCGTGCTGCTCGACCAGGATCGCGATGATCTCACGGTCGTCGGTCACGTCGGCCGGCCCGACGACCTGATCCACGGCTTGGGCGAGAGGGAACTGCTCATCGTGTTCCAGGGGCCGCACGGCTACATCTCACCGGGCTGGTATGGCGATGTCCCGTCCGTTCCGACGTGGAACTACACGGCCGTTCATCTTGCCGGAGTTCCCGAGATACTCAGCGACGAAGAGAATCTCGCCGTTCTCGATCGACTCGTCGACCGTTTCGAGGGGCGGATGCCGGAGCCACGGCAGATGTGGGAACGGCCGAACGACCCCGCGTTCATCACACGGCTGGCCGCAGGGACGGTGGGATTCAGGCTCACCCCGACACGCGTCGTCGCCAAACGCAAACTGAGTCAGAACAAGCCGGCCGAGACAGTGGAGACCATCATCGCCGAACTCGAGGCCGATGGGCCGTACGCACAGCCCGCCCTCGCCGCCGAGATGCGTCGCGCCCAGCAGGCGCGCGTCGGAGCCCGCTCGTGACCGGAGCCGCAGACAGCGTGGCCACCCTGTCGGGCGTCCGGGTCTCAGGACCGGGCAAGGAGTTCCTGATCGACGACGAGCCCGTCGACATCTTCATCGAAGACGGCCGGATCAGCGACATCGCCCCCGCCGGAGCGCTGCCGCCACAGGGGCGCACCCTCGACGGCAACGGAGCGTGGGCCGTGCCGGGCCTCTGGGACAACCACGTGCACACGGTGCAGTGGGCTCTGGCCGCCGAACGCGTCGCTCTCGGTGGCGCGGGCTCCGCGTCGGAGGCGGCTGCGATCATGTCCTCCGCGGCGCCCCTCCCGGACGGGCGGAAGGTCGGCAGCGGGTTCCGTGATGCGATGTGGCCCGATCAGCCCTCGCTCGCACTTCTCGACAGCGCCACGGGAGAAGTGCCCACCTATCTCATCAACGCGGATGTGCACAGCACGTGGCTCAACTCGGCGGCGTTGCGGCTCGAGGGCTTCGACAGTCCGGACGGGATGCTCAGAGAGGAGCAAGCCTTCGAGATCTCCCGTCGCCTGAACGCCGTCGACCCGGAACGCGGCGACAGAGCGGTCCGCGACGCGGGGGAGAGGGCCGCCTCTCGAGGCATCACCGGCCTGGTGGACTTCGACATGGCCTGGAACGCCGATGCCTGGCCGCGGCGTATCGGCGCCGGGTTCGCTGCCCATCGTGTCGAGTTCGCCATCTACCCTTTCGACCTCGGACGTGCGATCCGCGCCGGGCTCCGGTCGGGCGAGCTGCACGAGGCGGCGGACGCACCGGAAGCCGGGCGCGGCCTGATCCGGATCGGGCCGCTGAAGATCATCAGCGACGGCTCGCTGGGCACGCGCACCGCGGCCTGCTCGCATTCGTATCCTGGCGATCCCGAGAACTTCGGGGTGCTCAATGTACCGACCGCCGAGCTCGCCGAGCTGCTCACGACCGCCACCGGCGCAGGGCTCTCGGTCGCGGTGCATGCGATCGGTGATCGCGCCGTCACCGGGGCGCTGGACGCCTTCACGGTGTCGGGTGCCGTCGGAACCATCGAGCACGCTCAGCTGGTGCGGCACTCCGACCTCGCGCGGTTCGGCAGGCTCGGCGTCATCGCGAGTGTGCAACCGCAGCACGCGCTCGATGACAGGGATCTGGTCGGCCGGCACTGGGCCGGGCAGACGTCGATCGGCTATCCGCTCAGTGCCCTCCGAGACGCCGGTGTGGAGATCCGCTTCGGATCCGACGCTCCCGTGGCTCCCCTCGATCCCTGGCAGGCGATCGCCGCGGCGGTCACCCGCACGGACGATGATCGCGACCCCTGGCACCCCGAAGAGCGACTGACGAGGGAACAGGCGATCCAGGCGAGCGTCCGCACGGCTCTGCGTCCGGGGGAGGCCGCAGACATCGCCCTGTGCGGCTACGACCCGCTCTCCGCATCAGGTGCGGATCTGCGAGGGATGCCGGTCATGGCGACGATGGTCGCCGGGCGGCTGACCTACGGCGGATGAGCGCGAGAACGAAGAAGGGCACCGGAAGCCCGGTGCCCTTCTTCGTCGCGTGGGTGCTCAGGCTGCGATGTGCGACACGAGGAACCAGCGGTCCTTCTCGAGCCCGCGCATGATCTCGATCGCGACGTCCTGGCTCGTGAGGTCGACCTCGTCGAGCCCGTCGATCGCTGCCTTCACGTCGACGAGGATCGCGTCGATGTCGGAGATGACGGCGCGCACGAGCTCATCGGACTGGGTGAAGCCAGCCGGAACCGACGTCGCACCGCCCTTGGCGGCGACGGCGCTGATGCGCGCGTCGATCGGGAGACCGAGGGCGACGATCCGCTCGGCGGCCGTGTCGGCGAAGTCGCCGGCGTGCGCGACGATGGTGTCGAGAAGCTCATGAACTCCGACGAAGTTGGCGCCGCGGACATGCCAGTGCGCCTGCTTGCCGTCGATCGTCAGCGCCTGGAGACCGAGCACGACGGGGGAGAGGAACTGAGACGCTGCAGCGGCCACGGTCGGGTCGCTGGCGGTGGTGGAAACGGTCTGTACCTTGCTCATTGTGACTCCTCCGGAGTTGTCTCTTCGTGCCTGATGAGGACAACGCTACTCGTCTGAAATCATTCCGCAAGCAAGCGAAGGCTCGGCTTAGTGGCCCGGAATCACGCGGAAATCCGGGCTTGGGAGGATAGTCTCACCTTATGAGCATCGCTGCCGGAGCCTCCGTCCTCGCCCTGCCGGGGAAGTCCCCGTGGATCGCCGCCGACGCGTTCATCGCCGAGGGCGCACGCATCGTGGGAGACGTGTCGCTGGCCGAGGGTGCGAGTGTCTGGTACAACGCGGTCCTTCGAGGCGACTCTGCCTCCATCGCGGTCGGACGCGACAGCAACGTCCAGGACAACGTCTCGGTCCATGTCGACGCGGCGCATCCGGTCGTCATCGGCGCGAAGGTGTCGATCGGTCACAACGCGGTCGTCCATGGGTGCACGATCGGAGACGGTTCGCTCATCGGCATGGGAGCCGTCGTGCTCAGCGGGGCCGTCATCGGCGCCGGCTGTCTCATCGCCGGTGGAGCCGTCGTGCTCGGAGGCACAGAGGTGCCAGACGGATCACTGGTGGCCGGGGTGCCCGCGAAGGTGCGCCGAGCGCTCAGCGACCAGGAGCGTGCCGACCTGATCGCGAACGCCGACGTCTACCTCGCGCACGTCCGGACCCACGCCGCGGCGACACCGATCTGATCGGAATCGACCGATAGGCTGGTCCTCACGGGGCGGTGGCCAAGCTGGTTAAGGCAGTGGGCTCATAACCCAACGATCGCGGGTTCAAGTCCCGCCCGCCCTACTCCTGCTCCGCTTCGCAGCGACGTCATCGGTCGACCGCTGTCGATCGAGGGACGACGTCGCGAGGACTGTTCCGGCGGCGATCCCGCCCAAGGCGCCGAAGACCATGTCGCCGATCGTGTCCTGGTAGGTGACGAAGATCTCGTCACTGAGGTAGGCCCAGCCGAGCCACTCGATCATCTCCCACACCGCGCTCAGCGCCAGCGCCAGGACGGGTGCGAGGATCAGCGAGGTGCGTCGGCTGGCGCCCGAGTCGCGAGTCAGGGGCACGACATCTGCCCGGGTGAGGATCAGTGCGGCGACGACCGTGAGAACCCCCGTGCAGATCAGGTGCAGGAGCAGGTCCCATCCGGGGATCGACCGGTACAGGTCGAGCACATTGCTCCACGCCGCCACGAGCACGGTGGCGCATACAGTGAGGTCGAACCACCCGCGCATGCCCAGAACTCGTGGCAGCATCAGAGCGGGAAGCGCAAGCGCCGCGATGCCGGCGTCGGTCGGGGCGAGCCATACCAGCGCGACGGCGACCCCGATGATGCCCACCGCCCGCACGACGTCGGCCGACCACTCCGTGACGGTGCGCGGCGGTCGCAGGAAGTCCTCTTTCACGGTGTCCTCCCCGTCAGGCGCAGGAGCGCCTGCACCGGGCGATGATCCGAGGGCGCGATCCCGTCGAAGACGTGTGCGTTCACTGCAGCGGCACGGACTCGGACATCCGGACTGACGAGCAGCCAATCGATGCGTCGACCGCC
This sequence comes from Microbacterium sp. NPDC079176, assembly GCF_040686675.1. Lineage (NCBI taxonomy): Bacteria > Bacillati > Actinomycetota > Actinomycetes > Micrococcales > Microbacteriaceae > Microbacterium > Microbacterium sp. NPDC079176. The sequence continues at coordinate 617,036 of NZ_JBFBLM010000002.1, read as the reverse complement.
GACCTTCGGACGCCGATATCCGCTGAGGGTGCTCCACAGGGGCGTCAGCCGATCATCTGCCGCGCCCCAGGAGTCGCTCAGATCGGCGCGCGAGACGAGTGTGCGCAGGGCCTGGGAGCCGGGGCCCGCATTCAGGTCTCCCATCACGACCGTCGGAAGGGAGCGCGCGCGAACCAGTGCGGCGATGACCTCGGCAGAACGTCGCCGAGACCGACGCGAGAGATGATCGAGATGGGTGTTGACGACCAGGAACCCGACCCCTGTCGACCTGTCCCTGAACTCCGCGGAGACGACGATGCGAGGAAAGAGCGCTCCCCATGACAGGCTGCCCGGCTCGTCGATCCGTGTCGAGAGAGCGTGCTGGTCCCACCCGCGCAGCTCCAGCCGCGACGCGTCGTAGAGGATGGGTGTTCCCTCACCAGTGCCATCGCGGTTCCTCCCTCTGCCGATGAACCGATGGTCCCGCCCGAGGGCGTCGGTGACGGCGTTCAGCGATCGGGGGAGCACTTCCTGCAGTCCGAGGACGGTCGGCCGCTCCGAGCGGATCATCTCGGCGACCGCAGGCTCGCGATGGCTCCAGCGGTCACGCTTCCGACGCAGGGCGCCTTCCATCGCGCGACGGATGTTGAACGACATCACGTGCAGGTCCGGTGCAGCAACGTGACCGATCAGCGGCACGACCGTCACCGGGCGCTCCGTCCCGCGGTGCTGAACAGGCGGCGGCGGACGATGAGCCGTCCCCAACGCAGGGGTGGGAAGTCGCGGGGCCAGTGCACGAGCACGCTACGGACGCCTCGGTGCACGCGTCGACCGAACTGTCCTGCGGTGAGCGGCCTCATCGACATCCCCATCGTGGTGTGCGGGAGCCGGGCGATGCGGTGGTTCTCGCCGAGGTGGAAGGCGAGGTCGAGGTCGTCGTGGATGTCGGGGTCTCCTCGGTGCACGTCGGACCGCACGGCCTGCCAGGCCTCCCTGCGGAACGCGAGATTGGATCCGAAGAGGGGCAGATGTCCGAGAGTGACGCTCAAGAGGGTCATATAGGCGCCGAGATAGAGCCGCGAGAGCGGCGTGCGCAGGGCTGCCGGCCCGTCCGTGAAGCGCGCGGGCCCAGTGATCGCCCCGAGGTGCTCGTCGTCGTCGAAGGCCGAGACGATGGCCGTGATCCACTGAGCATCCGGTTCGCAGTCCGCGTCGAGGCGCAGGATCAGTTCGCCGAGAGCCGCGTCATACCCGGTCGACGCTGCAGCGGGAATGCCGGGATCGAGACACGTCAGCACGCGCGCACCCCAGGCGAGGGCGACGGAGGCCGACGAGTCGGATGAGCCGTTGTCGACGACGATGATCTCGTCGGCCGGCTGGTCCTGGGCGTGCAGAGCGCTCAGGCAGCGCGCCAGCAGCTCGGCATCGTCCTTGACCGGGATGACCACTGACGTGGTGAGCCGTGTGCCCTGATTCGCCGTCGACGGAAGGCCATCGACCGCCTCCATCGTGTGCCCCTCGGTGTGTGCCGTCATCGGTTCGATCGTGGCATCACCCGACGTCGGGCGCGAGGGACTTGACACCGGCGGGTGCGTGCCGATGCCTGTGGACGTCAGCGAGTGCCCGCGGCGTCGAGGTCGGGCGAGGGGTCGATGACCTCGTCGACGAGCGTGATGCCCCCGCTCGAGTTGGCCGAATGAGCGAGATCCTCGATCCATCGGCGGCTGAGCTCGGGCGTCTCGCTCTCGTCGAAGACGAACCGCAGCGGGATCGACGGATGCAGCCAGACCGTCGAACGGCCTTCGGTGTCACCGTCGGGATGCTTCCACGTGAGTGTGAAGCTCTCGTTGCGACGCAACTTCGTCGCGACGACGACCTTGAGGTGCGCGAGCGCCCGATCTTCGATATGGATCGGCTCCGAGCCGCCGTAATAGAGAGAACCCATATCTCGGAATATATGTCTCAGTCGGCGCCGCTCTCGGCGTGCTGGTCGCGGCGCGCGACACGTGCGAACAATCTGTTCGCATACTGTCATCGACGGTGCTTCGCCGCCGTCACAGAAGGAAGCACGCCGAAGCTCTCGCGATACGCCGCGGCGAAGCGAGACGGATGCGAGAAACCCCACCGTCGGGCCACCGCGGCGACCGTCGTCGGTGAGCCCGAACGCAGATCGCGGTGCGCTCCATCGAGGCGCGCCTGCCTCAGCGACTCCGCCGGCGTCGTGTCGAGTGCGCGCCGAAAGGCGTATTGAAGGCCTCGCGTCGAGATGTGGACGGCAGCGGCGACGTCGTCGACCGTGATCGGCCGGTGCGAATTCTCGGCGATGAAGGCGAGGGCGCGACGCACCGTCGCCGGCGCCGGCATGCTCTGCGCCGGCCGATGCCGTTGCAGGCGACTCGTCGTCGCGAAGGCCGCGAGCGTCGTCGCCGCGGCATGGCGAGCCAGTTCGCTGCGCACGAGATCGTCATCGTCCGTATCGTCGACGAGATCCGCGGCGCTCATCTCGAGATACGCGAACATGCGATCCCAGGCGGCCCCGGCGTGCGCGGAGCGCGGAGCGAGATCGCCCACGCGGACGGATACGCGGTCGTCGCCACTGATCCTCTTCGCGAGGCGGGTCAGGGTGTCCCGCTCGAAGACGAGTGCCGTGACCCTCGCTCCCGCATCCCAGCGGGCGCGCACTCTCGGACCATCGGAGATCCAGGGGAGACTCGCATCGAGATCTCCTCGATCGGAGTACACCCGGGCATCGGGCCCATCGACACGGCAGACCAGCACCTGGTCCTGTGGTTCGGCTGTCGAGCGCACCTCGGCGGCGAGGTCGTAGCGCACGAGACTCACGGCACCGAGATCGGCAGAGTGCCAGTCGAAGCGGAAGCGTTGCGGGTCGACGTCGTGCAGTACGGCGGACGGGACGAACTGCTTCCAGGTGCTCTCGACACGCGAGACGTCACTGGTACGGAATCGCATCGCGGGGCACCTCCTGAACGGTTCGACGTGCACGGACCGGCCAGGTTCCGTCGAGGCGCTCATCAGGTTCGATGCGGCCCATCCGGATGAAGTACTCCGTGAGGCTCGCCGCCTGAGAGCGGGCCCACCCGATCTGGCGTGTGTGCAGCTCTTCCAGCGTATCCGGAAGCACGAACTGGCGGGCCAGAGCCTGCGCGACCCGGCCGGCGGCCACGGCATCCGCCGCCGCTTCGTGGGCGTCCTCGAGGCGCACCGCATAGAGGGCTGCGACCACCTCGAGCGTGCGTTTGCCCGGACGATAGCGGTCATAGGCCTTGTCGATCACGAGCGGGTCGATGATCGGTGAAGGGTCCTCCAGTGGCGGGATGCCGTGGCGATGCGACTCGTGCGCCAGGAGGGAGAAATCGTATGCGGCGTTGTAGGCCACGATCGGCACACCCTGAGAAAGCAGGGATCGCAGGGCCGCCGTGACCTCTCGGACCACCTCGGCGCCCTGCCGTCCGTGGCGGCGCGCGTGCTCGGTCGTGATCCCGTGCACGGCGGTGGCGCCGTCCGGAATCGGCACGCCGGGATTCGCGAGCCAGTCCCGTGCGGCGATCTCGCGGCCGCCGGCGTCGAGGAGCCCGACGTGTGCGCTGACGATGCGGTCGTGCTCCACGTCCACACCGGTCGTCTCGAGGTCGAACACGCCTACGCGAGTGATCCAGTGCGGGAGCGAGGGTGCCGGGGGCATGATCTCACCGTAGAACCGGGCTCCGACATCGGGGCGGAGGCACACGGGGATCCCGCATGCGACGACCCTAGACTTGATCCATGCCCGCGCCCTCTCCGTATGCCGACCGTCTGAGCCGACTGCCGGTCGTGCGTCATGAGGTCGAGGTCAGAGGCGGGACGACCGTGTACTGGGAGTACGGTCCCTCCGACGCAGATGTGACAGTCGTCGCCGTGCATGGATTCCGAGGAGAGCACCACGGTCTCGAGCCGGTTCTCGCGTTCCTTCCCGAGGTCCGGGTGATCTCTCCCGACCTTCCCGGCTTCGGAGAGACGGCGCCCGTCGCCGGGCGCTCGTACGATCTCGATGAGTATGTCGCGTGGCTGACCGAGTTCGCCGCTGCGGTGGCCCCCGGGGCGGTGATCCTCGGGCACTCCTTCGGATCGATCGTCGCCTCCGCGGCCGTGGCGGCAGGGCTCGAGACTCCGCGGCTGATCCTCATCAATCCGATCGGCGCACCCGCCCTCGAGGGCCCCAAGGGCATCATGACGCGGCTGGCCGTGCTGTACTACTCGCTCGGGGCGCGGCTGCCCGAGCGGCTGGGCACTGCTCTGCTGCGGAATCGACTGATCGTCAGAGTCATGAGCATCACGATGGCGAAGACGTCGGACCCGCAGCTGCGACGTTTCATCCACGATCAGCACGACACCTACTTCTCGCGCTTCGCCGACCGCGATGTCCTGCGGGACGCGTTCGTGACGAGCGTGTCGCATGATGTGAGCGAATTCGCCCGCTCGATCCCGACGCCGACTCTGCTCATCGCCGCTCAGCGCGACGACATCACACCGATCGAGGTCGAGCGGGAGCTCGCCACCAGATTCGATGACGCGACCCTCGTGGAGATCGCCGAGGTCGGACACCTGATCCATTACGAGACGCCTGCCGAGGCTGCAGGCGCCGTACGACGATTCCTCAGGATTCCCGTCTCGCGAGCCCGATGAGGCCGGCAACCCGGAAGGGGATGACCTCGCCCATGGCCAGGGAGGTCTCAGTCCGCTCGACTCCGTCGATCGACAGGATGCGCGCATCGGTGTCGAACAGGTGGCGGGCGTCCCTGCACGCGACGCGTGCAAGCAGATCGATCGATCCGCTGAGTCCGTGCGCCTGCACGACCTCGGGAATGCGCGCCAGTTCGTTGATGATCCGCGGCAATTCGGTCTGACGCACGCCGATGCTCACGAACGCCTGAAGGGGGAACCCCAGCACGTCGGTCGAGAACGACCGCTCGTACGACTGGAAGATCCCTGTCTGCTCGAGTCGCGCCATGCGCGCCTGGATGGTGTTGCGGGAGAGTCCGAGATTCTCCGCCAGCGCCACGATCGTCACGCGAGGGTCATCGGCGAGTGCGGCGAGAAGTTCCAGATCAATGCGGTCAAGTCCGGCCATAGTGCCAAACGATAGCAGGCACGATGTACCCCAGATTTGGCAACATGCTCAAGCCGCTCTCGATTGCTTGAGCGAGGTGATGAGCGGACGTACTCTCAAGTGAACCGGCGCTGAGGCCGGGGCCGCGCGTAGAACCCGTGACGACGGCCACGAACGAGGAGGACGACGATGTCACCCCAGATCACTCCGATCGCCGACATGGCGCAGGATCTCGAACTCGCGGAGCGCATCCTCGCGCCCGACGGCGAGCGCGTCGCGAACACTCGTCTCGACGGGTTCGTCGCCGACGTCGACGGTGCCGGACTGCGCGCGCTCCACCGCGACATGGTCATCCTCCGGCGCATCGACGCGGAGGGGGTGGCGCTCCAGCGTCAGGGCCAGCTGGGTCTCTGGGCGCCATGCCAGGGGCAGGAGGCGACCCAGATCGGAACCGCGAGGGCGCTCGCACCGCAGGATTACGTCTTCCCGAGCTACCGCGAAACGGGTGTCATCTATGCACGGGGCGCGCAGCCGGGCGACTTCGTCCGTATGTGGCGTGGTGAAGAGGGCGCGGGTCACGACCCCGCAGCACTCCGCGTCGCTCCGTTGCAGATCATCATCGGAGCGCAGACGCTCCACGCGGTCGGGTATGCGCTCGGCATCCGTCACGAAGATGCGGACGAGGTCGCCGTCACCTACTTCGGCGACGGTGCCACGAGCCAGGGAGATGTGAACGAGGCGATGATCTTCGCGTCCTCCTATCAGGCTCCGGTGGTGTTCGTCTGCCAGAACAACCACTGGGCCATCTCGGAGCCGGTGTCGGTGCAATCGCAGTATCCGATCGCCGGACGCGCCCCCGGCTTCGGCATCCCGAGCCTGCGCGTGGACGGCAACGACGTGCTGGCCTGCATGGCCGCGATGCGCTGGGCTCTCGCGCACGCGCGGTCCGGACAGGGCCCCGCCTACATCGAGGCCGTCACATATCGCATGGGTCCGCACACGACAGCCGACGACCCGACCCGCTACCGCAGCGACGACGAACTCGAGGCATGGCGTGAGCGTGACCCGATCGCCCGGCTGGAGGCACACCTGCGATCGATCGGCGAGCTCGACGACGAGCAGCTCGCGGACACGCAGAGAGCGGCGGACGCCGCGGCTCGAGACATGCGCGCCGAGTGCCTGGGCATGGTGACGCGTCCTCCGCTCGCGGTGTTCGACGGCGTCTACGCAGAGCCGCACTCCGGCCTCGAGCGGCAGCGCGACGAGTACGCCGCGTACCTCGCGTCGTTCGACGGCGAGGCGTGAGCATGACTCAGATCACTCTCGGAAAGGCGCTCGGAGCAGGTCTACGACGGGCGATGCGCGACGACGACAAGGTCGTGCTGCTGGGCGAGGACATCGGCAAGCTCGGAGGCGTCTTCCGCATCACGGATGGACTCCTCGACGAGTTCGGGCCCCAGCGTGTCATCGACACGCCCCTCGCTGAATCCGGCATCGTCGGCATGGCGGTCGGGTTGGCGTTCCGCGGCTATCGGCCTGTGGTCGAGATCCAGTTCGACGGTTTCGTCTATCCGGCCTTCGACCAGATCGTCGCGCAGGTGGCGAAGCTGCACTACCGGACGCAGGGCCGGGTGAAGATGCCGATCACGATCCGCATCCCCTGGGCGGGAGGCATCGGTGCTGCCGAGCATCACTCGGAATCGCCTGAGGCGTACTTCGTGCACACCGCAGGGCTCCGTGTGATCGCGGTCTCCAATCCGGAAGACGCCTACCGGAGTCTTCGCCAGGCGATCGCGTCGGACGACCCGGTGATCTTCTTCGAGCCGAAGCGGCTCTACCACCACAAGGGTGATGTCGATCTCGACGCCCCGCTCGCGGATGCCGCCCCCATGGGACTCGCGCGAGTCGTCCGCACAGGCGATGATGCGACTCTCATCACCTACGGGGCGATGGTGACGACCGCGCTGCAGGCCGCCGAGGCCGCCGAAGACGATGGCATCTCGCTCGAGGTCATCGATCTGCGTTCGCTGTCGCCGGTCGACTACGACACCGTGGCGACGTCGGTCCGCAAGACCGGCCGTGTCGTCGTCGCGCACGAGGCGTCGCGAGAGGCCGGTATGGCGGCTGAGGTGATCGCGAGCGTCACGGAGCGCTGCTTCGAGTACCTCGAGTCGGCGCCGTTGCGCGTGACCGGACACGACGTCCCGTACCCGCCGGCGAAGCTCGAGAAATACCATCTGCCGGATCTCGACCGACTGCTGGACGCCGTCGACCGGGTGCTCGACCGTCCGAACAGCCTGACGGGAGCAGACGCGTGAACGCGGAGTTCAGACTGCCCGACCTCGGAGAAGGACTCACAGAGGCGGAGGTCGTCCAGTGGCTCGTCGCTCCCGGCGAGGTCGTCGCGCTCAATCAGACTCTCGCCGAGGTCGAGACCGCCAAGGCGATCGTCGAGTTGCCTTCTCCCCACGCAGGCGTCGTCACAGCCCTGCATGCTGCGGCGGGGGAGACCGTCGCAGTGGGCGCGCCGCTGATCGAGTTCGATGTCGAGGGAGCCGACGACGCTTCGTCTGCCGCCTCGGATGGCGGCGGTGCTGAGGAGAAGGCGCAACCCAACCTCGTGGGCTACGGAGCTGCGCCATCAGCATCCGGGCGACCGGCCCGACGTGCCAGACGTGCGGTCGGCGGAGGGGCGGCGACCGACACGGCCGTGCTCGAAGCGGCGCCGCACGACGCGTCGCCGACCGTGAGCGTCGAGGTCGTCGCCGAGCGGCCGCGCTCCACTCCGCCCGTGCGTGCGTATGCCAAGCGTCTCGGGATCGATCTCGTGCTGGTGGCGGCGACGGTGGGGGATCGCGTGATCACCCGCGGGGATGTCGACGACTACGCGTCTCGCACGGCGACGACCGCAGAACAGGTCGATCCCGCGCCTCCCCGACCGCGGGTTCCGGACGATGCCGCGAGCCTCCGTGATGGCTCTCGGGAGACGCGGATCCCCATCCGCGGAGTTCGCAAGCACACGGCTGCGGCGATGGTCGAGAGCGCGTTCACCGCACCGCACGTCACGGTCTTCCACACGGTGGATGTCACGGCGACGATGGACCTCATCGCCTCGCTGCGGGGCGACCGCTCACTCTCGGAGCATCGGATCGGTCCGCTTGCGGTGGTGGCGAAAGCGGCCTGTCTCGCCTTGAGTCGCACGCCCGGGCTCAATGCCCGATGGGACGAGTCCGCGGGCGAGATCGTGCAGTTCGGATACGTGGACCTCGGGATCGCCGCAGCGACCGAGCGGGGACTCATCGTGCCTCACATCCGCGACGCCGAGTCTCTGACACTCACGGAGCTCGCCGATGCGGTGGCATCTCTCGCCGTCACCGCGCGGGAAGGACGCACGTCTCCTGTCGAGCTGGCGGGCGGCACCTTCTCCATCTCGAACATCGGTGTGTTCGGCATCGACTCGGGCACCCCCATCCTGCCTCCGGGGCAGTCGGGAATCCTCGCCGTCGGCGCCGTCCGGCGCCTTCCGTGGGAGTACCGCGGTGAGATCGCCCTTCGCCAGGTGATGACTCTCAGCCTGTCGTTCGACCACCGCATCGTCGACGGGGCGGAGGGAGCGAGATTCCTCAAGGACGTCGCGGACGTGTTGGAGGAACCTGGGAGGGCGATGCTGCTCAGGTAGTCGCTCGGAGCGCTGATTCCGCCATCGCGGCGAGCACTGTCGCGGTGGCGGAGCGCTGCCGGGACGCCGCGCGCGTGCTGTGCGGTGTCGAGTTGATGAGCCCGAAGCACGCTTGCACCCGCAGACGAAGCTCGTCGGCGTCGGCATCGACCAGAGGGCTCAGGGTCTCGATCCAGAGCTCGATGTATGCGCGCTGCAGCCGGCGGACCTCGGCATGATCCTGAGCGGCGAGATGCGCGACGTCCCGGTCATGCACTCGGATCACATCCGCGTGACCCAGCGCGAACTCCACGTGGAAGGCGACGAGCGCGCGGATGCGCTCCTCGGGTGTGGACCCGCCCGCCGCGACACTCGTGCCGCCCGAGACCAGGTCATCGCTCACCTGGACGAGCACGGCGCCGAGCAGCGCCTGCTTGCCGGCGAAGTGGCGGTAGACCGCCGGTCCGGAGACGCCTACGGCGGCGCCGATGTCTTCGAGGCTCACACCGTTGTATCCGCTCTCGGCGAAGAGCCGTGCGGCTTCTCGGAGGATGGCGTCAGACCGCTCCGCCTTGGCGCGGTCTCGCGCAGTGGGAGGGCTTGTCATCTCAGTTAATCCTCGCTAACCTGATGCGATCGGTTAGTGAACACTAACCGAGAAAGCATCGAATGCGCCAGGGCGATGACGCCGGCGCGATGTGGTCGAGGAGGACGTCACGATGCCCGCAACCCAGCAGTCTCTCGCTGCCGAGCTGCACGAACGACTGGCCGTCGCCGCTCAAGGGGGGCCGCAGGCGTCCCGGGAACGGCACATCGCGCGCGGCAAGCTCCTCCCGCGTGATCGCGTGACCAGACTCCTCGACGAGGGCAGCCCCTTCGTCGAGATCGCCCCGTTGGCGGCCGACGGACTGTACGGGGGAGAGGCGCCAGCCGCAGGAGTCATCGCGGGGATCGGCCTCGTCCACGGCAGGCACGTGATGGTCGTGTGCAACGACGCGACAGTCAAGGGCGGAACCTACTATCCGCTCACGGTCAAGAAGCACCTGCGCGCACAGGAGATAGCGCTCGAGAATCGACTTCCGTGTCTCTACCTCGTCGACTCCGGCGGCGCCTTCCTCCCCAAGCAGGACGAGGTGTTCCCGGACCGCGAGCACTTCGGACGCATCTTCTTCAACCAGGCCAGGATGTCCGCGGAGGGGATCCCGCAGCTCGCCGCCGTGCTCGGTTCGTGCACGGCGGGCGGAGCCTATGTCCCCGCGATGAGTGACGAGACCGTCATCGTGCGTGGCCAGGGGACGATCTTCCTCGGCGGCCCTCCGCTCGTGAAAGCGGCGATCGGTGAGATCGTGTCAGCGGAGGAGCTCGGCGGCGGCGAACTGCACGCCCGGCGCAGCGGGGTGGTCGACCATCTCGCCGAGGATGACGAGCACGCACTCGAGATCCTGCGCGACATCGTCGCCACCCTGCCGTCGCCCCTCGCTCCGGTCTGGGACGTGGTCGAGTCGCGTCGGCCGTCCGAACCCGGCTCGCTCTATGACGTCGTCCCGGTCGACGTCAACACCCCGTACGACGTGCACGAGGTGATCGATCGGCTGATCGACGGCGGCACGTTCCGCGAGTTCAAGAAGGAGTACGGCACGACTCTCGTCACCGGCTTCGGGCGCCTGCACGGGCACCCGGTCGGGATCGTCGCGAACAACGGAGTGCTCTTCAGCGAATCCGCCCTCAAGGGCGCGCACTTCATCGAGCTCTGCGACCAACGCGGCATCCCTCTGGTGTTCCTGCAGAACATCTCCGGCTTCATGGTCGGATCGGATGCCGAGGCGGGCGGCATCGCGAAGGACGGAGCGAAGATGGTCACCGCTGTCGCCAGCACCCGCGTGCCGAAGCTCACCGTCATCATCGGCGGATCCTTCGGGGCCGGCAACTACTCCATGTGCGGACGTTCATACTCGCCTCGCTTCCTGTGGACGTGGCCGGCCAGCCGTATCTCGGTGATGGGCGGCGCCCAGGCGGCCTCCGTTCTCGGGACGGTGAAGGACGACCAGCTGACGGCTCGCGGACAGGCGTGGAGTACCGACGAGAGGCTCGCGTTCGAACAGCCCATCCGGGAGCAGTACGAGACCCAGGGTGAGCCGTACTACGCCACCGCGCGCCTGTGGGACGACGGCATCATCGACCCCGCCCAGACCCGTGACCTGCTGGGGCTCGCCCTCGATGTGGTCGCGCGAAGCCCTCTGCCCGAGCCGCGTTTCGGCCTCTTCCGGATGTGACCGCAATGACGAACAGTGTCCCCACCTCCCATCGTTTCGACAGCGTCCTCGTCGCCAATCGAGGCGAGATCGCACGCCGGGTCATCCGCACTCTCAGTGCGATGGGCATCCGCAGCGTCGCCGTCTACAGCGATGCGGATGCCGACGCCCCCCATGTGCGCGAGGCCGATCAAGCCGTGCGGATCGGCCCGGCGCCGGTCGCCGAGTCGTACCTCGACATCGATGCCGTCATCGCCGCAGCCCGCGCGACCGGAGCGCAGGCCATCCATCCGGGCTACGGATTCCTCTCGGAGAGCGTCGGGCTGGCCGAGGCATGCGCGGAGAGCGGCATCGTCTTCATCGGTCCGTCGGTCGACGCACTCCAGATCATGGGAGACAAGGCGAAGGCCCGCGACCATGTCGTGCGATCCGGGGTCCCGGTGGTGCCGGGTTTCGATGCGAGAGGACTGTCGGACGCGGAGATCGCTGACGAGGCCGACGCTGTCGGCTACCCGCTGCTCGTCAAGCCGAGTGCGGGCGGCGGCGGCAAGGGTATGGAGGTCGTCGAGGCGGCATCCGGGCTCAGCGCCGCACTGGCGTCCGCTCGACGGGTGGCGCGTTCGGCGTTCGGTGACGACTCCCTGATCCTGGAGCGGCTCATCCGACGCCCCCGGCACATCGAGGTGCAGGTGTTCGGCGACGCTCACGGAACGGTGATCACCCTCGGCGAGCGCGAGTGCACGCTGCAGCGACGTCACCAGAAGGTGATCGAGGAGGCTCCCTCTGCGGGGATCCCCGAGTCGACGAGGGACCGACTCCTCGAAGCCGCCACGCAGTCCGCACAGAGCGTCTCGTACGTCGGCGCCGGAACCGTGGAGTTCCTCATCGACGCCGATGCTCCGGACCAGGTCTTCTTCATCGAGATGAACACCCGTCTGCAGGTCGAGCACCCCGTCACCGAGGAGGTCACCGGCCTCGACCTCGTCGCCCTGCAGATCCACGTCGCGGCAGGCGGACGTCTCGACCCTGCGCCGGGTCTGCACGGTCACGCCGTCGAGGCGCGCGTGTACGCGGAATCGCCGGAGCGCGGGTTCCTGCCCTCGACCGGACGCGTGCTGCTGTTCGATCCGCCGCGCGGCGTGAGGGTCGATGCGGCCGTGGAGACGGGCAACGACGTGACCGGCTTCTACGACCCGATGATCGCGAAGATCATCGCGTTCGCTGACGACCGGACCACCGCGCTCCGCCTGCTCGATGAGGCTCTGAGCAGGACCGTCGTGCTGGGTGTGGACACGAACATCGGGTTCTTGCGCACACTCTGCCGCGATGAGCGGGTCACGGCCGGGGACCTCGACACGGGACTCATCGAGACGCTTCTGCCGCTCGTCGAGGAGCCGCCATCGCCGTCGATGCTGGCCGCCGCACGGCGAACCGTCTCGGGCACGGATGACGCGGTCGGCGCGACCAGGGCGAGTCAGCGAGCGGGCGCGGTGTGGCAGGACCTCACGCAGGACGATCGGCGCGAGATCTCCTTCCGGACCGAACGCGGCGAGGTCATCCCCGCGCCTGCATCCAGCGGCTCGCGGTCGCGCGCCATGGCTGCGGTGGACGACGACGGTGCGGTCTGGGTCAGCGAGGACGGACGCACCGTGCGCCTGGAGCCTCTCGATCGCCGAGCCCTGTTGCTGCACCGTCTGCAGCAGAGGGAGCAGAGCGAGTCCGCGAACGGTCCGGATGCGAGAGCCCCGATGCCGGGAAGCGTGGTGGCCGTGCATGTCCGCGACGGCGACGTCGTGACCGCCGGCGCGCCGCTCGTCTCGATCGAGGCGATGAAGATGGAGCACCCGGTGCTGGCGCCCCAGGACGGGACGGTGCGCCTCATGGTCGCCGTCGGCGATCAGGTTCGACGCGACCAGCCGGTCGCGCACATGACGACGGAGGAGAAGTGACGATGCATGAGCTGACCGATGAAGAGCGCGAACTCGCGGCGATGGTGCGCGAGTTCGCCGAGACGGTCGTCGCGCCGCAGTCCTACGAGGCGGACCGCACGCACACGCTGTCGATGGACGTGGTCGCCCAGATGGGTGACCTCGGGCTGTTCGGCCTGCCGTTCCCCGAGGAGTACGGGGGTCAGGGCGGCGACTACATGGCGCTGGGCATCGCGATCGAGGCGCTCGGACGCGTCGACCAGTCCATCGCCATCACGCTCGAAGCCGGAGTCAGCCTCGGTGCGATGCCCGTCTTCCGCTTCGGCACCGAGGAGCAGAAGCAGGAGTACCTGCCGGACCTGCTCGCCGGCCGAGCGCTCGCGGGCTTCGGCCTCACCGAGCCGGAGGCCGGGAGCGACGCGGGAGCGACCCGGACCACCGCCCGGCTCGACGGCGACGAATGGGTCATCGACGGTTCGAAGCAGTTCATCACCAATTCAGGAACGCCCATCACGCGTTTCGTCACGGTCACCGCGGTCACCGGGAACGAGGGGGGCCGCAAGCAGATCTCGACCATCATCGTGCCCAACGGCACACCCGGTTTCACCGTCGAGGCGCCGTACGACAAGGTCGGGTGGAACGCGTCCGACACGCATCCGCTCAGCTTCACCGAGGCGCGGGTCCCCGCCGGCAACCTCCTGGGCGAGCAGGGGAGCGGCTTCCGCAACTTCCTGAGCATCCTCGACGAGGGCCGCATCGCGATCGCCGCACTGTCGACCGGCGCCGCGGAGGGCTGCCTCGAGGCAGCCGTCGACTACGCGAAGAGTCGCACCATCTTCGGCAGCGCCCTCAGCACGCGACAGAACGCGCAGTTCACCCTCGCGCGCATGCGTGCCCGAGTGCACACGGCACGGCTCGCCTGGCACCATGCGGCACGGCTCCGTGACGCCGGGCGGCCGTTCGCGGAGCAGGCGGCGATCGCGAAGCTCGTGGCGGGCGAGGCCGCGATGGACAACGCCAGGGACGCGACGCAGATCTTCGGCGGCAACGGCTTCATGAACGAGTTCCCGGTGGCCCGTCACTATCGCGACTCGAAGATCCTCGAGATCGGCGAGGGCACCACCGAGGTGCAGCTCCTCGTGATCGCGCGAGCGCTGGGGCTCGCCGGGTAGCGTGGCAGGATGCCATCCGCTCAGCGAACCGAGGAGGTGAGGTGATCATGCACGACATCGTCCAGCGCGGTCTCTTCTTCGAGGAGTTCGTCGCCGATGCCCGATATCTTCATCGCCCTGGGCGCACCGCGACCGAGGCCGACAACGTCCTCTTCACGACGCTCACGATGAACACCCAGGCGTTGCACCTCGACGCCGCCTTCGCCGATGGGCAGCAGCCGTTCGGTGCGCGTCTGATCAACTCGATGTGGACGCTCTCGACCATGGTCGGGGCATCCGTCGCGCAGCTCACGCAAGGCACCCTGGTGGCTCAGCTCGGGTTGGGCGAGATCGCCTTCCCGCATCCGCTGTTCGCCGGTGACACGCTGTACACCGAGAGCGTGGTCGTCGACAAGCGGCTCTCGACGTCACGAGCGGGGCAGGGGATCGTGACCATCGCGCATACCGGACGCAACCAGGACGGCACAGTCGTCGCCACCGCGACCCGAACGGTGCTCGTGCACTGTCTTCCCGAGGGGGAACGATGAGCTTCGATCTCGGACCGGCACTGCTCTTCTGCCCTGCCGATCGACCCGAACGGTTCCGCGGCGCCCTCGAGAAGGCGGACGCTGTCATCCTCGACCTCGAAGACGCGGTCCTGGCCGAGGCGAAGGCCGCAGCTCGCGACAATCTCGTCGATGCCGACCTGGACCCCGATCGAGTGATCGTCCGCGTGAACGCACCGGGTTCCGACGCCTTCGTCTCAGACCTCGCCATGCTCTCTCAGACCGACTTCCGCACCGTGATGGTCGCGAAGACCGAGAGCGCTGAGAGCCTCACCGCTATCGACGAGAGTTTCTCGTTGATCGCCCTGTGCGAGACGGCGAAGGGGATCCACGCGGCAGATCGCATCGCAGCACATCCGCAGGTCGTGGCGATGATGTGGGGCGCGGAGGATCTCGTCGCCTCCCTCGGCGGCACATCGAGCCGCACACCGGAGGGTGGCTATCGAGACATCGCGCGCTATGCCCGCTCCCGCGTTCTCCTCGAAGCGGGGGCACAGGGCAAGGGCGCCATCGACGCCGTGCACATCGAGATCGGCGATGTCGCAGGTCAGGAGGCCGAGGCTGTCGACGCTGCCGCGTCCGGGTTCGTCGCGACCGCGTGCATCCACCCGAGTCAAGTGGCGGTCATCCGCGCGGCGTACGCTCCGGACGACGCGACGCTCGAGTGGGCCCGCCGGGTTCTCGCCGCCTCAGCGAGCGAGCGAGGCGTGTTCCGCTTCGACGGACGCATGATAGACGAGCCCGTGCTGAGGCATGCTCGGTCGCTGCTCGGTCGCACCCGCTGATCGAACGACCTGTGGCGGTCTGTCGTTCAGACCAGGATCGCCTGGTCGATGAGACGCAGAGATCCGGGGGAGGCCTCGAAACGGTGGGCGGAACCGTTCGCGAGCACCTCGCCGACGCGCGGCAGCGTGCCGCCCGAGACGTGGTTG
The DNA here is from genome assembly GCF_040686675.1 of Microbacterium sp. NPDC079176. Classification (NCBI taxonomy): domain Bacteria; kingdom Bacillati; phylum Actinomycetota; class Actinomycetes; order Micrococcales; family Microbacteriaceae; genus Microbacterium; species Microbacterium sp. NPDC079176. Next base: position 601,463 of record NZ_JBFBLM010000002.1, on the reverse strand, counting down.
ATCAGTGACCGGATCACGCCGCCGTGCGTCACGACGATGACGGACTCCGCCACCGGTGCGGAGCGACGGCGAGCATCGCGGGCGATCGCGTCGAGGGCGACCAGCGCCCGTTCGGCGACACCTTCCAGGGTCTCCGCGCCGGGAACCGGCGAGAGCCAATCGCCATACTTCTCGATGTAGTCGGAGACGAGCATGCCCTCGCCCTCACCGAACTCGCGCTCGCGCATGTCCGGCACCAGCACGGGAGCCCCGAGGCCCAGGCTTTCGGAGATGATCTCTGCCGTCTCCCGCGCCCGCTTCAGCGGGCTGGCGTAGATCGAGTGATGTGTCACGCCCTCGAGACGATCCGCGGCGGTCCGTGCGTCCGCACGGCCCTTCTCGTTCAGGGGGATGTCGGTGGAGCCCTGGATCCGTCGGGCGAGGTTCCAATCCGTCTGGCCGTGGCGGATGAGCGTGAGCAGAGTCATTCAAGGAGCTCCTGGATCGCGGGGAGCACGTCGCTGGTGCCTGCGGCGATGGTGGCATCGGCCCAGACATCCGCGCGCGTCGGCTCGCGGTTGATGATGATGAGGGGGATGCTGCGGCGTCGTGCGCGCTCGACGAGGCGCACACCGGAGTTGACGACGAGGGATGAGCCGGCGACGATCAGCGCATCGCTCGCCCGGAGCAGCGACTCCGCGGCCTTGAAGCGCCCCTGCGGCACGTACTCGCCGAAGAACACGACGTCGGGCTTCAGCATCCCTTCGCACACCGTGCACACCGGCACGATGAAGCCGTCGGTGCTCTCGGGGAGCACGTCGCCGTCGGGAGCGAGCGCCACATTCTCGGGGACGGAGATCCACGGATTGCGCTCTTCGATCTGCACTGCGATGTCGCGGCGATCGAAGACCTGGCCGCACTTCAGGCAGAGAACCCTGCGCATGGTGCCGTGCACTTCGATGACGTGCGAGCTGCCCGCGCGCAGATGCAGTCCGTCGACGTTCTGGGTGATGACGCCGGTGACGTGTCCGGAGGACTCCATGGCGGCGAGAGAGAGATGGCCGGGGTTCGGCTCGGCGCGGGCGAACGCCCGCCAGCCGAGATGCCCGCCGACCCAATAACGACGCCGCGCCGTCTCATCGGCCAGGTACCGCTGGATCGTCATGGGATCAGTCCGGTTGCGCGACCCTTCGCCGCGGTAAGCGGGGATTCCCGAGTCCGTGGAGATCCCGGCGCCCGTGAGCAAGGCGATCTTCCGACCGCGCAGGAGTTCGGCGGTGCGAGCGATGGTGGTCGACAGTTCGACCGGACTCGATGCGCTCACAGGACCTCCCTGTGCGAGTCTACGGCGTGCGCAGGCCCGCTCGACGCGTCGCGGCCGACCGCGACGGCGACTCGGAGAGCGATGGCAGACTGGGGCTCGTGGAACTGCTGCGCGTGACGAATCCCGATGATCGACGACTCGACGACTATCGCGCACTGACCGACACCGCGCTCCGAAGTGTGAGCGACCCGGCCGGCGGGCTGTACATCGCCGAATCGACGAAAGTCATCGCGCGAGCCGTCGCTGCGGGGCATCGTCCGCGATCGGTCCTCGTTCAGGAGCGGCGGGTGGAGGACATCCGAGCGCTCGTCGGAGAACTCGATGTACCTGTGTACGTCGTCCCGGACGACGTGGCGGAGGCGCTGACCGGTTTCGCCGTGCACCGGGGCACGATCGCCTCGATGCATCGTCCTGACCTGCCGACGGTGCGTGAGGTCATCGACTCCGCCACGCTCGTGCTGATTCTCGAGAACGTCGGCGATCACACGAATGTCGGCGCCGCATTCCGTGCGGCCGCCGCGCTCGGAGCGGATGCCGTGCTGGTGTCTCCCGGGGGAGCCGACCCCCTGTACCGGCGCAGCGTGCGCGTCAGCATGGGAACGGTGTTCCAGGTGCCGTGGACCCGGATCACGGACTGGGCGTCCGCCGTCACCGACCTTCATGCCGCGGGGTTCGACGTCGCAGCCCTCGCGCTGAGCGACGACGCGGTGACTCTCGACGCCTATGTCGCGTCCCGTCCCGAGCGCGTCGCTCTCGTCATGGGATCCGAAGGCGACGGACTCTCACGCACCGCCCTCGACGAGGCAGACACCGTGGTGACGATTCCCATGTCGGGAGGCGTCGACTCGCTGAACGTGGCGTCTGCCGCGGCCGTGGCGCTGTGGGCGCTCGGACGCCGCTGACGGGATGAGATGAGATGGTCAGTCGGACGACGGGAAGATGATCGGCGAGGGCTCGGGACGCTTCGCGACGATGTGATCACCGGATGACTCATGGCGAAGACGCCGCAGCACCCACGGAACCAGATGCTCCCGCGCCCAGCCGAGGTCTTCGGAGCGCGCCTCCCGCCAGGTGCGCAGCGGAAGCGGCTCGGGCTGCATGGACTCGAGGTCGTTGGGCACGTTGAGCGCGCGCAGCGCCATGCGGGCGACCTCATGATGGCCCAGCGAGTTGTAGTGCAGACGGTCGTCATCGAAGAACCGCATGTCCTGCACGACCTTGAGCGCCCACTGGTCGGCGACGATGCAGTCGTGGCGCTCGGCGATCGCGCGGACGTTCTCGTTGTAGATCGCGACCTTGCCGCGGAACGCTCGGAAGACAGGAGTGAAGGCGGTGTCGATCCCGGTGAACAGCAGCACGGCGGCACCCGTCGACGACAGGCGTGCGACGGCGTCCTCCAGCTGGACGGCGATGGCGTCGGGGTCGGTGCCCGGACGGATCACGTCGTTGCCGCCCGCGCAGATCGAGATCAGGTCGGGATGCAGCGCCACGGCGGGTTCGATCTGGTCGCGCACGATCTGGGCGATCAGCTTGCCGCGCACGGCGAGGTTGGCGTACGCGAAGTCGTCGACCTGACGCGAGAGCACCTCGGCGACGCGGTCGGCCCAGCCGCGGTGGCTGCCGGGCTGCGACGGGTCGGGGTCGCCGATCCCCTCGGTGAACGAGTCGCCGATCGCGACGAACCTCCGCCAGGGGTGCGGATTCTCGTTGTCGAGTTCCGGGGTTCGGATCGAATCCTGGTCTGTCATCCAGCTCTCCTTCGCGAACGAACGCGGCCCATGTGGGGCGGCCACGCAGTGACCGAGCCTACTCGGGTGCGTGGGCTGTGGGGAGGACGCGCGCGGCGGATCGCGTGAGCGTGCCGAGTGTCGGCGGCAGCGATTATCGTTGACTCGATGCTTTCTCCGTCCTTCCCCCAGCGCGCCCCCTGGGGTACTGCGAACAAGCTGCGCGCCTGGCAGCAGGAGGCGCTCGAACAGTACTTCCAGGCGGATCAGCGTGACTTCCTCGTCGCGGCGACACCCGGTGCAGGCAAGACGACCTTCGCGCTCACCCTCGCGGTCGAGCTCATGCGCATGGGGGAGGTCAACCGGATCATCGTGGTCGCGCCGACCGAGCATCTCAAGACGCAGTGGGCCGATGCAGCAGCGCGGGTGCACATCCGTCTGGATCCCCGGTTCCGCAACAGTCATTGGGCGCCGGCGCGGCATTACCACGGCGCCGTCGTGACCTACGCGCAGGTCGCGGCGAAGTCGTCGGTCCACCGTCATCTGACCGAGGATGCGAAGACCCTCGTCGTCCTCGACGAGGTGCATCACGGCGGAGACGCCCTCAGCTGGGGTGATGCGATCCGAGACGCGTACGGGCCGGCGAAGCGCCGACTGCTGCTGTCCGGGACGCCCTTCCGCAGCGACACCGCACCGATCCCGTTCGTGGAGTACCACCCTGACGAGTCCGGTGCACGGATCTCCCGCACCGACTACAACTACGGCTACGGTCGCGCCCTGGCCGACGGCGTCGTCCGCCCCGTGCTGTTCCACATGTACGCCGGCAAGATGCGATGGCGCACGAGCACCGGAGACGAGCTCGAGACGCATCTCGGGCAGGACAACACCAAGGACGTGACCTCGCAGGCCTGGCGCACGGCGCTCGACCCCGAGGGCGAGTGGATGCCGGCTGTGCTGTCCGCAGCCGATCGTCGTCTGACCGAGATCAGGCATCACGTTCCGGATGCCGGCGGCCTGGTGCTCGCGACCGATCAGACCGTCGCGCGTGCCTACGCCAAGATCCTGCACAGCATCACCGGTCAGCAGCCGACGATCGTCCTGTCCGATGACGCGACGGCCTCCGAACGCATCGAGAAGTTCAGCAACAGCGAGGACCGCTGGATGGTCGCGGTGCGCATGGTGTCCGAGGGGGTGGACGTGCCGCGCCTCGCGGTCGGCGTCTACGCCACGTCGTCGTCGACGCCGCTGTTCTTCGCTCAGGCCATCGGCCGATTCGTGCGAGCACGCCGCCGTGGCGAGGCCGCGAGCGTATTCCTCCCTCAGGTGCCGGTCCTGATGGGTCTCGCGAACGAGATGGACAAGCAGCGCGATCACGCGCTCGACCGTCAGTCGAAGGACGACGACGGGCTCGAGGACTCGCTGCTCGACTCCGCGAACCGCGAGGACGACGCGTCCGACGCGCTGACCCAGGAATTCAGCTATCAGGCGCTCTCTTCGGTTGCACACTTCGACCGGGTCGTGTTCGAGGGCCAGGAGTTCGGTCAGCTGGCCGAGCCGGGCACCCCCGAAGAAGAGGAGTTCATCGGCTTTCCCGGTCTTCTCGAGCCCGAGCACGTGCACGAGCTCCTGATGCAGCGACAGGCGCGGCAGACGCGACTGCGAGAGACGAGAGAAGCCGAGGCGGGTCCCACCGAGACGACGACGCTCCCTGCGCCCCTGCACCGCACGCTGCGCGAGCAACGGCAGCTGCTGAACAGCCTCGTTGGGCTGTACGCCCGTCAGAAGGGCGAACCGCATGGTGCGGTCCATGCCGAGCTGCGCCGGATCTGCGGCGGACCAGCAGTCGCCCAGGCGACCGTGACGCAGCTGCAGTCCCGTATCGACGTACTCCGCAAGCGCGTCCGCTCCTGAACCCTGGCGTCGGTTCGGAGACCCGAAAAGCTGGCAATACCGACGCCGGGGGCGACCGAGACGGGCTCCCGAAGCTAGCGTTGAACGGTTGCCCCGAGAACGGGGACCGTCGATCAGGAGACTTCATGACAGCCCCCGCTGCCGCCGAGCCCACCGCCGCAGACCGCCGCCGCTGGGCGCGGTACCTCGTCGAGGAACGCGCCGAAGGACACGTGTACCAGAAGCTCGCGAGCCGACGCACGGGTGAGGAGCGTGAGATCCTTCTCAGCCTCGCCGACGCCGAGCGGCGCCATGAGCAGCACTGGCTCGATCTGCTCGGCGCGGAACCGGTCCGATTGCCACGCGCCGGCATCCGCTCCCGCCTCCTCGGCTGGATGGCGGGCCGCTTCGGATCCATCTTCGTGCTGGCCCTCGCGCAGAGCGCCGAGGCACGTTCACCGTACGACTCGGAGCAGTACGCGACGCCGGCGATGCGCGCTGACGAGAAAGTGCACTACGAGGTGGTTCGCGGTCTCGCTGCGCGGGGTCGGCGTCGCCTGTCGGGCTCGTTCCGCGCAGCGGTCTTCGGGGCCAACGACGGCCTCGTGAGCAACCTCGCGCTCGTGCTCGGCATCGGCGCCACGGGCGTCAGTTCGGGTTTCGTCCTGTTCAGCGGCATCGCAGGCCTGCTCGCCGGCGCGCTGTCGATGGGAGCGGGGGAGTTCGTGTCCGTGCGGTCTCAACGAGAGTTGCTCGCGTCGACGGAGGCCAACGAGGATGCCGCGGCATCCGCCGCCGACCTCGACATCGATGAGAACGAGCTCGCTCTGGTATACCGGGCGCGCGGGATCGGCCAACAGGAGGCTCTGGAGCGCGCACGGCGCATCGTCGATGCCGCGCGCGCCGGCGTGGAACGCACCGCCACAGGGCCGGTCCACGTCCACGCCGGAGACGACCACGAGATCGTCGGCAGCGACTGGACCGCTGCGATCTCGAGCTTCCTGCTCTTCGCATCCGGCGCGATCATCCCCGTGCTCCCGTGGCTCTTCGGGCTCGAGGGGACCACAGCGGTGGTCGTCGCTCTCGTGCTCGTGGGCATCGCGCTCCTGTCGACGGGAGCGATGGTCGGCATCCTGTCCGGAGGGCCGCCCCTGCGTCGTGCGCTGCGTCAGCTGGCGATCGGTTTCGGAGCCGCAGCGGTCACGTACGTGCTCGGTCTGGTGTTCGGCGTCGGCGCGGTCTGACAGGCGCCGGCCCGACCGCGTCGGACAGGACTCGACGATCCACGCGAGTCCTGTCCGACGACACGGCGACATCGGAAACGAAGAAGGCCCCGGATATCATGTGGATATCCGGGGCCTGTCTGTGCGCGGAGGGGGACTTGAACCCCCACGCCCTTACGGGCACTACGACCTCAACGTAGCGCGTCTACCATTCCGCCACCCGCGCAGGTGTTGGATGTTCGTTGCCGAACGAAGATTTACATTAGCACGAGCTTCGGGGCACTCAGAAACCGACGGCGACGCCCGGGCGCGCCACGGCCTTTCGATAGCCTGGACTCCATGACTGACGTGTCTCTGCCCGAGGTGGTTCGCATCGCGCGCGACCTGATCCGATTCGACACCTCGAACTTCGGCGGGGGCAACGCGAAGGGCGAGCGGGAAGCGGCCGAGTACGTCGGCGCCTATCTGCAGGATCTCGGCCTGGAAGTCGAGTACTACGAGCCCATCCCGCGGCGCACGAACGTCATGGCGCGGGTGCCCGGACGCGACCGGAGCAAGCCGGCGCTCGTGGTGCATGGCCACCTCGACGTCGTCCCGGCCATGGCCGAGGACTGGACCGTCGATCCTTTCGCGGGCGTCGTCAAGGACGGCATGCTCTGGGGGCGGGGCGCCGTCGACATGAAGAACATGAACGCGATGATCCTGACGGCGGTCGGCGACCTGCTGCGAGCGGGCGAGCAGCCCGAACGCGACCTGGTGCTCGCCTTCTTCGCCGATGAGGAGAACGGCGGAGTGGAGGGATCGGCTCTCGTGGTGCAGAACCGCCCCGAGTGGTTCGAGGGCGCGACCGAGGCGATCAGCGAGGTGGGCGGCTATTCGATCACGGTCGACGATCGCCGCGCCTACCTGCTGCAGGTGGGGGAGAAGGCGCTCATCTGGATACGCCTCGTGGCGAAGGGCCGCGCCGGCCACGGAAGCCGTCTCCACGACGACAATGCGGTCACGAAGCTCGCGGAGGCCGTGGCGGCCCTGGGTCGCACGCGGTGGCCCCTGCGACTCACTCCCACCACCGAGGCACTGCTGCAGGGCTTGAGCGATCTCACCGGGCGCTCCGTCGACGACCCGGATGCCCTCGCGGCGGCTGCAGGGCCCGCCGAGGCCTTCCTCCGTTCGTCGTTCCGCACGACGACGAACCCGACCGCCCTGTCCGCCGGATACAAGCACAACGTGATCCCCGAGCGTGCCGAGGCGCTGATCGACGTGCGGGTGATCCCCGGAACCGAAGACGACGTGCTCGCAGAGCTGCAGCAGATCGTCGGCGACGAGATCGAGATCCAGACGGTGGTGCGGGACATCGGCATGGAGACGCCTTTCGACGGCGAGCTCGTCGAGGCGATGGTCGCGAGTCTCGGCCGGCATGACCCCGGTGTGCCGGTCATCCCGTACCTGCTGGGTGCAGGAACCGACAACAAGGCGCTCGCGTATCTCGGGATCACCGGGTACGGGTTCGCGCCTCTCCGGCTTCCCGCAGACCTCGACTTCACCGGGATGTTCCACGGGGTCGATGAGCGGGTGCCCGTAGAATCGCTTGTCTTCGGTCAGCGGGTGCTGGCCGATCTGCTGCGCACGTATTGAGCTCTCGGCTCCACGTCCGCGCACCACGACTCAGAAAGCTCCTCCATGCACTTGTTCGAAGCGCTCATCCTCGGCATCGTCCAGGGACTCACCGAGTTCCTCCCGATCTCCTCCAGCGCCCATCTGCGCATCCTCGGCACCTTCCTGCCGTCGGGCGAGGATCCCGGTGCCGCGTTCACCGCGATCACCCAGATCGGCACGGAGGCGGCGGTCGTGGTGTTCTTCTGGCGCGACATCGTGCGGATCATCGCGCAGTGGTTTCGGTCGCTGACCGGCAGGGTCCCGCGCAGCGATCCGGATGCGCGCATGGGATGGATGATCATCATCGGCAGCATCCCGATCGTGGTCCTGGGGCTGCTCTTCCAGGACCAGATCGAGACCGTCTTCCGCTCCCTCTGGATCGTCGCGATCATGCTGATCGTCTTCGGCATCCTGCTCGGGATCGCCGACCACGTCGGCGCGAAGCGGCGCAAGCTCGATCAGCTCACCTACCCGCACGGCATCGCGTACGGCTTCGCGCAGGCTCTGGCGCTGATCCCTGGAGTCTCGCGCTCCGGTGGAACGATCACGATGGGACTCTTCCTCGGCTACGAGCGTGCCGCTGCCGCTCGCTACGCGTTCCTGCTCGCGATCCCCGCCGTGTTCGGCAGTGGCTTCTACCAGGTGTTCAAGAGCTGGGACGAGCCGTCGTTCTTCTCCTTCGGAGACACGCTCGCGGCGACGGGCATCGCATTCGTCGTGGCGCTCGGCGTGATCGCGTTCTTCATGAACTACATCTCGAAGCGGAGCTTCCTGCCGTTCGTGATCTACCGCATCCTCCTGGGGACCGTCCTCCTGGTGCTGCTGGGGACCGGCGTCATCGCGGCGTGATGACGAGGGCCCCGGCGACTACCGCTTGTGGTCGCCGGGGCCGTCGCCACGGCGCTTGAGATAGCGCTCGAAGGCCTGAGCGATGGCATCGCCCGACGCATCGGGGGAGTCCCACGTGTCGCGCGTGCGCTCGAGCTGATGGATGTACTCGGTCATGTCCTCGTCGTCCGCGGCGGCGGCATCGATCGATGCCTCCCAGGCGGCGGCCTCGGTGCGCAGGTGGTCGCGAGGCACGTCCACGCCGGTCAGCTCCTCGAGCCGATCGAGAAGAGCGAGGGTCACCTTGGGCGACGGTGTGGCGGAGGCGACGTAGTGCGGCACGCTCGCCCACAGACTGGCGGTCGGAATGCCGGCGCTCTCGGCGAAGTGCTCGATGACGCTGAGAATTCCGACGGGGCCTTCGTAGAGCGAGCGCTCGAGGCCGTGCGCCTCGCGGACCTGCTCGTTCTGGCTCGACGCGAAGATCGAGATGGGGCGGGTGTGGGGCACGTCGGAGAGCATCGCGCCGAGCGTCACGAAGCCCGTGATGTCGTCGCGGAGAGCGACGTCGATGAACTCCGACGCGAAAGCCTGCCAGGTGCGCGCAGGCTCCACGCCCGTGAGGATCCAGAACTCGGGACCGGGACCCGGGTCGCGCGGGCGCCAGAGTCCGGCTTCGGGCCAGGTGAGCTGGCGACGCCCTTCGACGTCCATCTTCGTCGCAGGGCGCGTGTACTGGTAGTCGAAGTACAGCTCCGGGTCGATCGAGTGCACGAGGTCGTAGTCCGTCGTCTCGCGCAGTGCGGCGACCGCGCCGCTCGCGGCTTCCCCTGCGTCGTTCCACCCGTCGAAGGCGACGATGACGATGCGTGAACCGAGGCCATCCATCGTGGGCTCCCTTCGTGGATTTCGGATCGGTATCCCTCCAGGCTAGTCCGACGGCGCGGGGACAGGGTGGACCCACGGGTAACATGGTTCGGTGAGCAGACAGCCCCGCGCGATCCTCTGGGACATGGACGGAACACTCGTCGACACCGAGCCGTACTGGATGGCGGCCGAGACCGCGCTGGTCGAATCCTTCGGCGGCACGTGGACCCACGAGGATGCGCTTCAGCTCGTCGGCAACGGACTCATCGACAGCGCGATCATCCTTCAGAACGCGGGCGTCGACATGGATGCCGAGGCGATCATCTCGCTCCTCACCGACGGCGTGCAGGATGCACTGCGCACGCAGGGAGTGCCCTTCCGGCCCGGCGCCCGCGAGCTGCTGCAGGACCTGAGGTCAGCGGGGATCCCCACAGGACTCGTCACGATGTCGCTGCGTCGCATGGCGCTGAGCGTCGTCGACCTGATCGAGTTCCAGGCCTTCGACATCGTCGTCGCCGGCGATGATGTGACCAACCCGAAGCCCCACCCCGAGCCCTACCTCCACGCGGCATCCCTGCTCGAGATCGACATCGCCGATGCTGTGGTCATCGAGGACTCGCCGACCGGGCTCCGCGCGGGCATCGCATCCGGCGCCGTCGCCCTCGGCGTGCCGCACATCGTCTCGCTCGATCACGTGGGCGCGCATGAGCTGTGGCCGAGCCTCGAGGGGCGCACCGCCGCCGACCTGATCGAACTCTTCGACCGAAAGACCTCCATGACGGGAGCCACCCGATGACCGACACCACCTCACAGCGGCCGAGCGGGCCGTTCCGCGAGGGCGATCGGGTGCAGCTGACCGGCCCCAAGGGTCGCCTGCACACCGTGACCCTCCGAGAGGACGGCGAGCTGCACACGCACCAGGGCGTGCTCCGGCACCGCGACCTCATCGGTCTGCCCGACGGCTCAGTGGCCCCAAACAGCTCGGGACACGAGTACCTCGCGCTCCGGCCTCTGCTCCGCGACTTCGCGATGTCGATGCCGCGCGGCGCCGCGATCGTCTACCCCAAGGACGCCGCGCAGATCGTGATGCAGGCCGACATCTTCCCCGGTGCCGTCGTGGTGGAAGCGGGTGTCGGGTCCGGTGCCCTTTCGCTCTCGCTCCTGCGGGCCATCGGTCCGGTCGGCCGGCTGGTGTCGTTCGAGCGTCGTGAGGACTTCGCCCAGGTCGCACGGGGCAACGTCGAGACCTTCTTCGGCGAGACGCCGGACACCTGGGACGTCGTGGTGGGAGATCTCGCGGATGCGCTGCCGACGGAGTTCCCGGCGGGCACGGTCGACCGTGTCGTACTCGACATGCTCGCGCCGTGGGAATGCATGGATGTCGTCGCCGACGCACTCACCCCCGGCGGCGTCGTGCTGTGCTACGTGGCCACCGCCACGCAGCTCTCGCGGGTGGCCGAGTACCTCCGGAGCACGGGCCTGTTCACGGATCCCGAGGCGTCCGAGACGATGGTTCGCGGCTGGCACGTCGAGGGTCTCGCCGTGCGACCCGATCACCGGATGGTGGCGCACACCGGCTTCCTCCTCACGGCTCGTCGGCTGGCGCCGGGCGCCGTGGCCCCACAGGTGAAGCGCAGGGCATCGAAGAGCAGCTACGGCGATGCGGATGTCGAGGCGTGGACGCCGGGGGCTGTCGGCGATCGCGAGATCAACGACAAGAATCTGCGCAAGCGGGCGAGAGAGGCCGCGAAGGCCGCTGAGGGCGCCCGTCTCGCCGCCGGTTCGCGCGAATCCGAGCCACCGACGGAATAGACTGGAGCGCGTGCGTAAAACGTCCGCCGTTCTGGCAACCATCAGCCTCGCCGTCCTCACTCTGACCGGATGCGCCTCGGCGCCCTCGTTCGCCGGTGATGCGTGCGATCGGGCGGCGGCATCGACCGCATCCGTGAAGGATTCGGTCACCGTCGAGGGCGACCTCGGAGAGGCTCCGGACGTCACCGTGTACAGCCCGGTGAAGGCGGACGAGACGTCCTTCGCCGACGTGGTGACCGGCGAGGGAAACACCCTCACCACCACCTCCCAGCCGATGGTGCTCGACATCGCCTTCTATGGCGGCGAGAGCGGCGAGAAGCTCTACGAGTCCGAGTTCAACGGCGACCCGAGCCGTGTACACAGCATCTCCTACTGGGCAGAGCGGTCCGCCGGTCTCGAGACCGTGCTGGAGTGCGCGACCGGAGGCAGCCGGATCGTCGCGGTGCTGACCCCCGAGGACTTCGGCGAGGCGAATGTCGAGGCCTTCGGTCTCGAAGAGGATGAGAACGTGGTCGCCATCATCGACCTCCAGGATGTCTACCTCGCTCATGCCGAGGGCTCATCGCAGTTCAACGACGCCCGGGGCCTGCCGACCGTCGTCCGTGCTCCCGATGGCACCCCCGGAGTGATCATCCCCGACAGCGACGCCCCCACCGAGACCGTCACTCAGACGCTCATCAAGGGTGACGGGGAGAAGGTCGAGAAGGAATCGACCATCGTGACCAACATCATGGCGCTCGGATGGGACGACAAGACGGTCACCTCGAGCACGTGGGGTGCCGAGCCCAACATCGGCCCCGCGGCGAAGGAGCTCGTCGGCGCGACGATCGGCTCCCAGCTCCTGGTCGTCGTGCCCGAGGCAGACGGAAACCCGGCGACCGCGATCGTGGTCGACATCCTGGGCGTCGTTCCCGTCCCGGAGCAGTGATGGCGGCCCGTATTCCCGCGGAAGAGCGCCTGACGAATCTCGTCGTGGCGCTCATGGCCACGGAGATCGGGCTCACCAAGCAGCAGATCCTCGACAACGTGTCGGGTTACCGTCAGCGCGCCGATGCGGGCGTGCGCTCGGATGCACTCGAGAAGATGTTCGAGCGCGACAAGGATGAGCTGCGCACTCTCGGCGTCCCCGTCGAGACGATCGGGGATCAGGCCGATCCGAATGACCTCCGCGAAGCGCGATACCGTATTCCGCAGGCGGAATACGACCTGCCCAGCGATATCGAGTTCACGGCCGCCGAGCTCGCCGTGCTGCAGCTGGCGGGGAGCGTGTGGAGTGCCGAGTCCGCATCCGGCGACGCCAAGGCCGGCGTGCGCAAGATCCGGGCGCTCGGGATCGACGGCGACGAACCGATCATCGGGTTCGCGCCGCGGATCACCGCGCGCGATGCCGCTTTCCCTCCACTGCAGGATGCCATCGAGAAGAGCCGCGTGGTCGTCTTCGACTACCTCAAGCCGGGGGAGGGCGCACCGCGGCGCCGCAGCATCCGCCCGCTCGCACTCGTCGACTATGAAGCGAGATGGCACGTGTTCGGCGTCGATGTGGACATCGAGCAAGACCGCATGTTCCTGCTCAGCAGGATCGTCGGCGATGTGAAGATCACGGCGAAGGCATTCGACCCTGCGCTGCGCGAGGGCGCGGGGGAGCGTGCCCTGGCCGGTCTCGAGCGCGTCGCCGCTCAGAACTCTGCGCTGCTCGAGGTCACACCCGGCACCGAGGCGTCGCTGCGGCTCGGCCGCCGGGCGACTCCGGCGGCGACCCAGGGCATCCTCGTCCCGTTCGTGGACCTGCACATCTTCGCCGACGAGCTCGCGTCGTACGGTCCCGAGGTGCGGGTTGTCGAGCCTGCGGAGCTCCGCTCGGCCGTCGTCGATCGCCTGACCGCGGTCGTGGCGACGAATTCGGATGCGGGGGAGGTCCGATGAGCGCCCGAGGCAAGCCGCTGCTCGCCGCCGACCGAGTCCGCGTCTATCTGACTCTGGTGCCCTATCTCCTCGAGCACGGACAGGTCTCGCTCGCCGAGGCGGCTGCCGAGTTCGGTGTGACCTCGACGGAGATGCGGCAGATGGTCGAGAAGCTCACGGTCATCGGCCTGCCCGGTGATTCCGGCTTCTGGCAGCAGCCGCAGGAGATGTTCGACATCAACTGGGACCTCCTCGATGAAGAGGACATCATCGAGATCACCAACGATGTCGCTCTGCGCCGGGTTCCTCGATTCACGGCCCGAGAAGCCGCCGCGCTCCTCGCGGGCCTGCAGATGGTCGCGGCCGTGCCGGCGGTCTCCGACTCGGGATTGGTCAGCGGCCTCATCTCGAAGCTCTCGCGGGGCGCGGCCGATGCGCCGGCCGAGGTCGTCGTCGCACCCAGCGCCGTCGACGAGGTCCGCCAGGTGGTGTCGAGGGCCGTGCAGAACGGCGTCGCCGTGTCGTTCACGTATCGGGCCCCCGATGCCGCGCCCACGACGCGCACCGTGGATCCCGTGCAGGTGCTCATCACCAACGCGCAGTGGTACCTGCAGGGGTGGTGCCACATGCGACAGGCCATGCGCACCTTCCACCTGGATCGCGTGAGCGATGCCCGGCTGACCGACATCCCGATCACGCACGCGGGCGAGCACGTCCCTGAGGCCTTCTCGGCCGTCGAGGACGAGGGGGAGGTGCGAGTGCGGGTGCCCGAGCGGATGGCGCCCCTGCTCGGAGACTTCCTGACGGCCGACAACTCCGACGCCAGCGATGGGATCGTCACCGTTCGGCTGCATCTCGCAGACCCTCGGGGAGTGAAGCGACTGGCGGCGAAGTTCGGCGGCGCCCTCGAAGTGGTGGATCCCGGCGTCGCTCGAACTGCGGCGCGGGAATGGGCTGCGGCCGGACTCGCCCTGTATCGCCACCCCGAAGGCGACAACGCCCGTTAGACTTTCACCAAACGACGAAGGAGAATCATGGGCGCTTTCGGTTGGCCACATCTGCTGATCATCCTCGCCGTCATCCTGCTGCTCTTCGGTGCGGCGAAGCTGCCGGCACTGGCGAAGAGCCTCGGTCAGTCCGCCCGGGTGTTCAAGGGCGAGATGAAGGCGATGAAGAACGAGGACGCGACTGATGCCGCAGATCCGGCATCCCCGACCACCACGACCTCGGTCGCAGACACCACGGTGACGGCTCGCGACACGGATCCGGGTCAGCCTCCTCGATCCGCCTAGTTCGTGTCCGCTCTCGATTCCGCCGACCAGGAGACGCCGGGCCGTGACAGGCGGATGTCTCTCGGCGCGCACCTGATCGAGCTCCGTAAGCGTCTGTTCATCGCGGCTGGTGCCCTGGTGGTCGGCATGATCATCGCCTTCTTCGTGACAGGGCCGATCATCGACCTGCTCTCGGTGCCGATAGCCACGATCGCGGAGCAGCAGGGGCGCGAGTACACCGGCCTGAATTTCACCACCGTGACGAGCGGGTTCGATCTGCGCATGCGGATCGCCTTCGCGATCGGACTCCTGATCTCCGCGCCGGTGTGGCTGTGGCAGGTCTGGGCCTTCGTCATGCCGGGGCTCACGAAGAAGGAGACCCAGTACACCTGGGGATTCCTCGGGGCGGCCATCCCGCTGTTCTTCGGCGGTTGCACGGTCGCGTTCTTCGTGCTTCCGCATGTGATCGAAGTCATGGCGTCGTTCGTCCCCACCGGCATGGCGCAGTTCTTCGACTACTCCACCTACTACGACTTCGTCTTCAAGTTCCTGCTCGTGCTCGGCATCGCCTTCGTGCTGCCTGTCTTCCTGGTGGCACTCAATCTCGCCGGCATCATGTCGGGCCGCGACATCCTGAAGGGCTGGCGAGTCGCCATCCTGGTGTGCACGATCTTCGCCGCCGTCACGACTCCGCCTGCTGATGTGTTCTCGATGCTGCTGCTGATGGGATCGATGATCGTGCTGTACTTCGCGGCGACCTTCATCTCGATGCTCTTCGACCGACGCAAGCGCAAGCGCGACGCCGCTGCAGGCATCGAACCCGTGGCCGTATGAGCTCGCCGGCCGAACGATACGCCGCGGCTCGACAGGCGGCAGGGCACCCGGCGACCGTCGCCTTCGCTGCGAACCAGAAGTTCGAGCTCGACCCCTTCCAGGTCGAGGGATGCCACGCACTCGAAGACGGCCAGAGCGTGCTCGTCGCCGCGCCGACCGGTGCAGGCAAGACGATCGTCGGCGAGTTCGCCATCCATCTCGCGATGCAGACTCCACGGGACAAGGCCTTCTACACGACGCCGATGAAGGCGCTCTCGAATCAGAAGTTCCGCGAGCTGGTCGATGTGTACGGCCCGGACGACGTCGGTCTGCTCACCGGCGACACGAACATCAACGGCAACGCCCGGATCGTCGTGATGACGACCGAGGTGCTGCGCAACATGATCTACGCCGACTCGGCCGCGCTCCGGGACCTCCGCTACGTCATCATGGACGAGGTCCACTACCTCGCGGATCGTTTCCGCGGGGCAGTGTGGGAGGAGGTGATCATCCACCTGCCGCAGCACGTCCGGCTGGTCTCCTTGAGCGCCACCGTCTCGAACGCCGAGGAGTTCGGGGACTGGCTCGACACCGTGCGCGGGGACACCGAGGTGATCGTCTCGGAGATCCGTCCGGTTCCACTCGAGCAGCACGTGCTCGTCCGTGATGATCTGCTGCCGCTCTTCGACGATCGGGCGGGGATCGCGACCGCACAGGTCAATCAGGAGCTGATGCGGATCCGCTCCTTCACCGGCTCCAACTACGACAACAATCGTTCGGCGCAGGAGTATCGCAGCAATCGCCATGCCGGCCGACAGGCGCAGCGCCCGCCACGAGGCGGACGTCGCCCCGTCCGTTCCGCGAACGTGCGTCGGATCGAGCGCATGGATCGCCCGGACGTGGTGCGGCTGCTCGAGCAGGCCAACCTCCTGCCTGCCATCTTCTTCATCTTCAGCAGAGTCGGGTGCGATGCGGCGGTGCAGCAGGTCCGGAGATCGGGCGTGCGGCTGACGTCGACCGAGGAGCGCGCGGAGATCCGAGCGATCGTCGAGGACCGGACCCGTTCGCTGCAGGATGAGGACCTCGGCGTGCTGGGCTACTGGGAGTGGCTCGAGAACCTCGAGCGCGGTGTGGCTGCGCACCATGCGGGTCTGCTGCCGGCCTTCAAGGAGGTCGTCGAGGACCTCTTCAAGCGCAAGCTCGTGAAGGTCGTCTTCGCCACCGAGACCCTGGCTCTGGGCATCAACATGCCCGCGAGAACCGTCGTTCTCGAGAAGATGGAGAAGTTCAACGGCGAGGCCCGAGTCGCGATCACATCGGGGGAGTACACGCAGCTCACCGGTCGCGCGGGACGACGCGGCATCGACGTCGAAGGTCACGCGGTGGTGCAGTGGACCGAGGGCATGGATCCGCAGGCGGTCGCGGCCCTCGCGTCTCGCCGCACCTATCCGCTGAACTCCAGCTTCCGGCCGACGTACAACATGGCCGTCAACCTGATCGATCTGTTCGGCAAGCCCCGGGCACGCGAAGTGCTCGAGTCGTCTTTCGCGCAGTTCCAGGCCGACCGCGCAGTCGTCGGACTGGCGAGACAGGTCCGCGAAGCGGAGGAGTCGCTCGACGGGTACAAGGCGGCGATGGTCTGCGATCACGGCGACTTCCTGGACTACGCCTCCATCCGCCGCGAGCTGAGCGATCTCGAGAAGAAGAACCGCCAGGACTCGAACGCGCCGCGCACATCGCGTGACAAGCGCATGAAACAGATCCACAGCCTCCGCACGCGCATGCAGCGTCACGGATGCCATCGATGCCCTGATCGCGAAGCCCATGCGCGCTGGGCCGAGCGGTACTGGAAGCTCAAGCGTCAGAACGATCGCATCCGCCGACAGATCGAGACGAGGACCGGCACGGTGGCGCGCGTCTTCGATCGCGTCGTCGAGGTGCTCGAGACCCTGGACTATCTCCACCGAGACGACGAGGGCGAGACAACGCTCACCGAGGCCGGGCGGACGATGCGCCGGATCTACGGCGAACGCGATCTGCTGGTGGCCGAATCTCTCAGGCAGGGGCTGTGGAACGGTCTCGACGCGCCGTCCCTCGCTGCGATGGCGTGCTGCCTCGTCTACGAGCCTCGTCGCGACGAGGCGAATGCGGGGGAGCGGGACCTGCCCCGAGGTGCCTTCCGCGCAGCGTACGAGAAGACGACGACCCTGTGGGCCGAGCTGGACGACCTCGAGAAGGACCACCATCTGCCGGGATCCGAGCCTCTGTCGGCAGGCCTCGCCGGTGCGATGCACTCGTGGGCGCGAGGAGGGATGCTAGACCGCGTCCTCGTGGACGCAGACATGGCGGCCGGCGACTTCGTGCGATGGGCCAAACAGACGATCGATCTGCTCGATCAGCTCTCGATCGTCGCGGAAGACGGTGCGCTGGCCCGCAACGCCCGCGTGGCTCTGGACGGCGTCCGCCGCGGCATCGTCGCCTATTCCTCGATGTGAGAATAGGAAGGATGCCCGAACCCCGCGTGCCGCAGCGCCCCCTCCTGCCGCTCTCGCTCGCCCTCCCCGCTGCGGCGATGGCCGCGCTCCTGATGAATCTGTCCTATCCGTCCACTGCGGTGTGGGTGCTGGCTTTCCCGGCCACAGCGCTGCTGCTCGTGGCGCTGATCGGCCGACGGGCCGGCGGAGCTCTGGCGGTCGGACTCGTCTACGGTGTGCTCTTCTTCGGACTGCTCGTGTCCTTCACGTCTCGCTACCTGGGCCCGCTGCCCTGGGCGGCGCTGAGTGTCCTGGAAGGCGTGCTCACGGCGGCGGCCGTGATCCTGATCACCCTCGCCTATCGCTGGATGCCCCGAGCCTTCCCGAGCGTCTGGGCGCGGCTCCTGCTCCTTCCGGCCGTGGTGGCGGCGCTCTGGGTCGGGCGCGAGGTGTTCGTCGGCTCCTGGCCCTATGGAGGGTTCCCCTGGGCTCGTCTGGGCATGAGCCAGGCCGAGAGCCCGCTGGCTCACGTCGCGTCCTGGACCGGCGTGAGCGGTCTCAGCTTCCTGATGGTGTTCCTCGTCGCCCTCGTGATCCAGGTGGTGCGCGAACGACTGTGGCGCCGGCCGGCTGCGCTGATCGCACCGGTCGTCGTGACCGTGGTTCTGCTGCTCACACCGCTCTTCCCCACGACCACCAGCGGGTCGCTGCGCATCGCGGCGGTGCAGGGGAACGGGCCGAGCGGGTATTTCGACGAGCGCGAGCCTTACTCGCTCATCGACGCGCAGACCGACGCGACCGAACCGCTCTACGGCGAGGACGTCGACCTGCTGGTCTGGCCCGAGGGGTCGCTCGACTTCGATCCGTTCCAATCGGACTCTCTGGCGAGAAGAATGAGCGCGATCGCCTCGCGTGTCGGCGCACCGCTGCTGGCGAATGCCGCCACGGAACGAGACGGTCTCTTCTACAACACGTCGATGCTCTGGACGGAAGAGGGCGCTGACGGGCAGGTCCATGACAAGCGGCATCCGGTCCCCTTCGGGGAGTACGTCCCCGACCGCGCCTTCTTCAACGCACTCGCACCCGATCTGATCGGTCTGATCCAGCGCGAGTACACCCCGGGCTCGAATCCGCCGGTCATCGACGTCGACGGTGTGAAGGTCGGGCTGGCGATCTGCTTCGACGTGATCTACGACGACGTGATCAGCGAGGGCATGGCAGACGGTGCCGAAGTGCTCGTCTTCCAGACGAACAACGCGGACTTCCGTGGGACGAATGAGAATCTGCAGCAACTCGCCGTCGCTCGGATGCGTGCGATCGAGACCGGCCGCAGCGTCGTGAACATCTCGACGGTCGGCACCAGCCAGGTGATCCGCGCGGATGGCACGACGGTCTCGAGCCTGGATGCAGGAAAGGCCGGAGCGTTGCTCGAGGATGTCGAGCTGCGCTCCGGCCTGACTGCTGGAGTCGTCCTGGGACCCTGGATCCAAGGTCTTCTGGTCTGGGGCGGACTGGGCGCGCTGGCCTTCGGGTGGTTGCGCGCCCGCAGGCGCTAGGCGCCGATCTTCTCGCGGGTCGGGTCTTCACCTGCGCCGCGGCGGGCACGGATGAAGGCGAGTCGCTCCTCGAGGAGCTCCTCGAGCTCTGCGCGGGTACGACGCTCGAGAAGCATGTCCCAGTGTGTGCGGGCGGCCTTCTCGTCCGTGGCATCGAGCGTGACGGCCTGGCCGTCGACGTTCAGGCGCGCGTCCGCTCCGCAGGAACGGCATTCCCACGTCTGGGGCGGCTCTGCGTCCGCCGAGAACATCAGGTTCGTGACATGGCCGCAGGTGTCACAGATGTAGGTGGTTTCACGGCGCTCCATGAAAACGACGCCCTCTTCGCTCTGTAGGCTCTGGGCGCCGAGTCGGATGCCGCGTAGGCTGCGATCTGCCATTGTGTGGTCCTCTCGTCGCTGTCAGGTATAACGCTCCAGCCTGTGCGCTTCATCCATACGAGCGCGTTCTCGGCGCTATTCACAGCGGAATCCCAGCGCCACAGCGTAATGGCGGCGTGGCGGTCTCAGCGGCCGATCGTGACCAGCGCGAGATCGGCGCGGTCGGTGACGATGCCGTCGACACCGAGCCGGACGAGTCGTCGCATGGAGTCCGCGTCGTTCACCGTCCACACGTGAACCTCGACGCCGCGCCGGTGCGCCGCTCGGAGGAGTGCAGGCGTCAGCACCTTCACGCCGCGATGCCGCTCAGGAATCTGCAGCACGTCGATGTCGAGCAGAGCGCGGCCGGGGGAGAGGCGCAGAGCGGAGAGAGCGCGGACCGCGGCGATGGTGCGGCTGCCGCCCGACGTCGCCGGTCGGAGCGGAGCCCCCGCGCGCAGGACCGCTGCGATCGTCGCACGTCGGTTCGCATCGGAGAAGCTGGTCACGAGAACTCGATGCGTGTGGTCCGCCAGGAGGGGGCCGAGGGGTGCTGCCGCGTCGACGGTCTTGACGTCGATGTTGAAGCGCGTGGTCGGGAAGGCGGAGAGTGCGTCAGCGACCGTGAGTAGCCCGCCGTGGTCGGAGAAGATCGCGGCGAGTTCGCGGGTGCGCACCTCACCGACGGGACGGGGATCGTCGGCCAGTCTGTGCAGCGTCGCGTCGTGGAAGAGCACGACGTCACCGTCGGCCGTCACCCGGCAGTCGGTCTCGATGTACTCTGCTCCGGCGGCATGAGCGGCGGCGACGGCGGCGGCCGAGTTCTCCCAGACACCGGAGTCCCCGCCCGCCGCGGTGATCAGACCGCGGTGAGCGAGGACTCGGGGGTGACGCGCCTTGACGAAATACGGGTGCGTCACGCGCCCGGCAGGTTCGTCGGGGGCTGTCCCGGTCGCGGGGTGAACGCGGTGCCGATGCCCTTGAGCGCCTCGGTCAGCTCGCTCGGGATGATCCAGAGCTTGTTCGACTGGCCTTCGCTGATCTTCGGAAGCATCTGCAGGTACTGGTACGCGAGCAGCTTGTCGTCAGGCTCGCCCTGGTGGATGGCGGTGAACACGTTCTGGATCGCTTCGGCCTCACCCTGGGCGCGCAGCACGGCGGCCTGCTTGTCGCCCTCTGCGCGGAGGATCTCCGCCTGTCGCGCACCTTCGGCCTCGAGGATCGCCGACTGCTTGGTTCCCTCAGCCGTGAGGATCGCCGCTCGACGGTCCCGCTCGGCGCGCATCTGCTTCTCCATCGAGTCCTGGATGGAGATGGGCGGGTCGATGGCCTTCAGCTCGACGCGACCGACGCGGATTCCCCACTTGCCCGTCGCCTCGTCGAGCACGACGCGAAGCTGTCCGTTGATGTTGTCACGACTGGTCAGGGCCTCTTCGAGGTTGAGTCCACCGACCACATTTCGCAGTGTCGTCGTCGTCAGCTGCTCGACGGCGCCCAGGTAGTTGGCGATCTCGTATGTCGCAGCGCGAGCATCGGTCACCTGGAAGTAGACGACGGTGTCGATCGAGACCACCAGGTTGTCCTCGGTGATCACGGGCTGCGGTGGGAAGGACACGACCTGCTCGCGCATGTCGATGAGGGGACGCAGCCGGTCGATGAACGGCACCAGGATGTTCAGACCCGGCGTCAGTGTCTTGTGATATCGGCCCAGGCGCTCGACCACGCCGGCCGTGGCCTGGGGGATGATGCGGATGGAGCGAGCCAGCGTGACCACCACGAAGATGATGATCGCGATGACGAGGATCCACCCGATCGCTGCGGGGATGAACGATGCATCGTCCAAGAGACTCTCCTAGTCGTTGACGGGACGGACGGTCGCGGTCGCGCCGTTGATCGTCATGACGGCGATCGGTGATCCTTGCGGGATCGGCACGGCTCCGGCGGTGCGGGCGGTCCAGGTGTCGCCGTTGCTCAGCTTCACCTGGCCGGAGATCTGGGTGATGTCCTGCAGCGCGATGCCTCGGAGATCGAGAAGTGCGTCGACGTTGGACTTGGTCGGGTCCTCGCCTCGATGCAGGCGTTTGATCAGCGGCGGACGCAGGAACAGGATGAAGAGCGCGGCCGCCGCGGCGGCGATCAGCACCTGTACCCAGACCGGGATGCCGAGGAAGTCCGTGACGAGCCCGACGACGCTGCCGAAGCTCAGCATCAGGAAGGTGAAGTCGAGAGTCAGCATCTCGATCACGAGGAAGATGGCGATAAGGATCAGCCAACCGATCCATGCCCATTGGTCGATGAACTGAACGAATGTCGCGAAGTTGTCCATGCGGCCTCCTTTGCGGTCAACCTATCACGCAGGTCGAGCCCGGTCCCGGCTGGACGGGGCCGGCTTGATAGTCTGAAAGCGCCGTGTCATCACGGCGAATCACGCATCAGAGGAGTCACTGTGACCGACGTTCTTCCCGCAGGTTCTCTCGAGGGCAGGGTCGCCCTCGTCACCGGCTCGTCTCGAGGCATCGGGGCGGACACCGTGCGCTACCTCGCCGAGGCCGGCGCCGACGTGGTGATCAACTTCCGCAACAAGGCCCCACGTGCAGAGAAGCTCGCCGGGCAGCTGCGCGAGCTGGGCCGCCGCGTGCTGGTCGTCGGTGCCGACCTGACCGATCCCGCGTCCGTCGGCGAGATGTTCGATGCGGTGAAGGCCGAATTCGGACGCCTCGACGTCCTCGTCCTCAATGCCTCCGGCGGCATGGAATCGGGAATGGCCGAGGACTACGCCCTGACCCTCAACCGCGACGCGCAGCTGAACGTCCTCGACGCTGCTGTTCCGCTGCTCGGCGACGGCGCGCGGGTCGTCTTCGTCACGAGCCACCAGGCGCACTTCATCCGCACCACCCCGACCATGCCGGAGTACGAGCCCGTCGCCCTGTCGAAGCGCGCCGGAGAAGACGCGCTCCGCGAGCGGATCCCCGGCCTCGCTGAGAAGGGCATCGGCTTCACCGTGGTGTCCGGAGACATGATCGAAGGCACGATCACCGCGACTCTGCTCGAGCGCGCCAACCCTGGAGCGATCGCGGAGCGGCGCGAATCCGCCGGCAAGCTCTACAACGTGTCGGAGTTCGCCGCGGAGGTCGCTCGCGCGGCAATCGACGCTGTCCCCGCCGACAACACGCGTCTCGTCGGCGATGTGAGCGCATTCGCCGCGGAGTGAGCGGCTGATACCACCGAAAGAGCCCCGTCCGCGTGGACGGGGCTCTTCGCGTTGCGGGGAGGATCAGAGCGCGGAGTCGGCCTTCGCCGATGCCACGAACTCCTTCGCGTCCTTGCCCAGTGTGATCGCGCGCACGATCTGCACGATTCCGAGGGCGACGAGCGAGATGCCGAGCACCAGCCAGAGCACGGCTGCCGCGTACAGGGGCGAGAAGAGGACGACGATACCGGCGATGATGCTCAGCAGAGCGTAGAGCAGCGTCCAGACTCGCGAGCCGTCCTTTCCGAGAAGCGACAACGCGACCACTCCGTCGACGATCCAGCTGATGCCGATGAAGATGACGACGACGAGCGCCAGAGTGGCAGCGGCGACGCCGAGGTTCGCGAACGCGATGACGCCGGCCACGATGTACACGAGGCCCAGCACGATGTGGCCGACTCGAGCCCACCCGCCCTTCACGCGGGAGAAGATGCCGAGCCCGATGTAGACGAGGCCCGCGATCACGAGGTAGGTGGCGAAGATGCCCGTCACGATGACGGCGGACTTGGCGGGCCAGACGAGCAGGACGATGCCCGCGATCAGTGCGATGACACCGGAGACGGCCAGGACGACTCGAATGGACGTGAACAGCGATTTCGCTTCGGAAGCGAGGGAATCAGACATGGTGGGGACCCTTTCTGAGAAAATCCTGTGAGGGATGCTGACAGAGTAGCGCTGTCCGGTGACGGATGGGGGAACCCGATATCGATATGTCGCCGACGTTCACACGCCGTCACGCGCGGTCATGGCAAAATCAGGGGGGTGACCTCGGACGATGACGCGCGGCTCCGCGAGCTCGTCGTGATGCGCAAGGTGCGGGATCGGATCGACCGCGAGTACGCCACGCCTCTCGATGTGGAGGCGCTCGCCCGCGGAGCACACATGTCGGCCGGCCATCTCAGCAGGCGCTTCAAGGAGACCTACGGCGAGTCTCCATACTCCTATCTGATGACGCGGCGGATCGAGCGCGCGATGGCTCTGCTGCGCCGCGGCGACCTCAGCGTCACCGAGGTGTGCTTCGAAGTCGGATGCTCATCGCTGGGCACGTTCAGCACTCGATTCACGGAACTGGTCGGTGTCCCACCCCGCGTGTATCGTGAGCGCGCCGCCGACGTCGACGGCATTCCGACGTTCCAGGCGAAGCACGTCATCCGACCGATCAGGAATCAAGAAGCGCCGCGCACGGGCGCGCACCTAACGTGAGTCTCATGAACATCAGCATCCACTACGCATTCCTTCCGCACACCGATGCCGAGGCGGCTCTCGGCTTCTACCGTGACGCCCTCGGCTTCGAGGTGCGCAACGACGTCGGCTACGACGGCCTACGGTGGCTCACGGTCGGTCCCGCGGGGCAGCCGGAGACGTCGATCGTGCTGCACCCGCCGGCAACCGATCCCGGGATCACGGACGCCGAGCGCCAGACGATCCTCGAACTCATCGCGAAGGGCAGCTACGGCGCGCTGACTCTCGCGAGCGACGATCTCGACGCGGTGTTCGAGCGACTTGTCGACAACGGCGCCGATGTGGTGCAGGAGCCCATGGATCAGCCCTACGGCGTGCGCGACTGCGCCTTCCGAGACCCCGCAGGCAACCTGCTCCGAATCAACCAGGCCGGCTGACCCCGGTCGCTATTCGAGGATCACCATGACGACGCATCCCGCTGACGGCCACGACATCATCCGCGTACAGGGTGCGCGCGAGAACAACCTCAAAGAGGTGAGCGTCGACATTCCCAAGCGTCGCCTCACCGTCTTCACCGGAGTCTCCGGATCCGGCAAGAGCTCGCTGGTCTTCGACACGATCGCCGCCGAGTCACGGCGCATGATCGACGAGACGTACAGCGCGTTCGTCCAGGGCTTCATGCCGTCGGTCCCGCGTCCGGACGTCGACGTGCTCGAGGGACTCACGACCTCGATCATCGTCGATCAGGAGCGTCTCGGCGCGAATCCGCGATCCACCGTCGGAACGGTCACCGACGCGAACGCCATGCTGCGCATTCTCTTCAGCAAGCTCGGTGACCCCTACATCGGAGGCCCGACGGCGTTCTCGTTCAACATCCCGACTCAGAAGGCCAGCGGAGTGATGACGGGGCCGGGCGGCGAGAAGAAGATCGTCAAGGACGCCATCTACCTCGGCGGCATGTGCCCTCGGTGCGAGGGCAGGGGAGCGGTGTCGGATCTCGACCTCGCGCAGATCGTCGACGAGTCGAAGTCTCTCGACGAGGGAGCGATCATGGTTCCCGGCTACACGGCGGACGGCTGGATGGTGAAGGGCTTCTCCGCATCGGGCTTCTATCCCGCCGACAAGCCGGTCTCGGAGTTCACCGAGAAGCAGCGACAGCTCTTCCTCTACGGCGAGGTCACCAAGGTCAAGATCTCGGGCATCAACATGACGTACGAGGGGTTGATCCCCAAGATCACGAAGTCGATGCTCTCGAAAGACCTCGACGCGCTGCAGCCGCACATCCGCGCCTTCGTCGAACGCGTGGCGACGTTCGCGACATGCCCGGAGTGCGATGGCACCCGCCTCACCGAAGGAGCGAGGTCCTCCAAGATCGACGGCATCAGCATCGCCGATGCCTGCCGCATGCAGGTGACCGATCTCGCCGAGTGGGTGAGGGGCCTGGAGCTCCCCGGGGCGGCGCCCCTGCTCGAGGCGCTGAGCGCGAACCTCGACGCGTTCGTCACGCTCGGCCTGGGATACCTCAGCCTCGAGCGTCCATCTGGGACGCTGTCCGGGGGAGAGGCGCAGCGCATCAAGATGCTGCGTCACCTCGGCTCGTCTCTCACCGATGTGACGTACGTGTTCGACGAGCCGACCATCGGCCTCCACCCGCATGACATCCAGCGGATGAACACCCTCCTGCTGCGCCTGCGCGACAAGGGCAACACCGTGCTGGTGGTGGAGCACAAGCCGGAGACCATCGCCATCGGAGACCACGTGGTGGACCTCGGTCCCGGCGCAGGAAGCGCCGGTGGTGAGATCTGCTTCGAGGGGACCATCGAGGGATTGAAGGCCAGCGGAACCCGCACCGGCGCCCACCTCGACGATCGAGCCGCGCTGAAGGATTCGGTGCGCAGTGCCACCGGCGCGATCGAGATCCGAGGCGCCTCGGCCAACAACCTGCAGAACGTCGATGTCGACATCCCCACCGGGATCCTCACCGTCGTGACCGGGGTCGCGGGTTCCGGCAAGAGCTCCCTGATCCACGGGTCCGTGTCGAAGCGCGAGGGGGTCGTGGCGATCGACCAGGGCGCGATCAAGGGATCACGGCGCAGCAATCCCGCCACCTACACGGGCATGCTCGAACCGATCCGCAAGGCGTTCGCCAAAGCCAACGGCGTCAAGCCGGCCCTATTCAGCGCGAACTCCGAGGGTGCCTGCCCGACCTGCAAGGGCGCCGGTGTCATCATCACCGAACTCGGGTTCATGGACACGATAGAGACACCTTGCGAGGACTGCGGCGGCAAGCGCTTCCAGGCTGCCGTCCTCGAGTACAAGCTGGCGGGCAAGGACATCACCGAGGTCTTGGATCTCCCGGTCGCCGAGGCACGGGTGTTCTTCTCCGAGGGGGAGGCGAAGCTGCCGGCGGCAGCGACGATCCTCGGACGCCTCGAAGATGTGGGCCTCGGTTACCTATCGCTGGGACAGCCGCTGTCCACCTTGTCCGGAGGCGAACGCCAGCGCATCAAGCTGGCCATCCAGATGGGGGAGAAGGGCGACACGTACGTGCTCGACGAGCCGACCACGGGGCTCCACCTCGCTGACGTCCAGAACATCCTCGGACTGCTCGATCGACTCGTCGAATCCGGAAAGACCGTGATCGTGATCGAGCATCACCAGGCTGTGATGGCGCACGCCGACTGGATCATCGACGTCGGTCCCGGCGCGGGCCACGATGGCGGCCGCATCGTCTTCGAGGGAAGCCCCGCAGAACTCGTGGCTGCGCGATCGACGGTCACGGGCGAGCATCTGGCAGAGTACGTCGGCGCGTAGAGCGGGCGGCTGGCGCCATGTCACGAGCCGTGTCGCCAGATGAGTACGAACCTTCGCGACGAGCGATCAGTCCTTGCGTGCGACCACGGTGTACGTGCAGGGGAGAAGGTTCCGTTCCGCTTCAGGCCAGGCATACCCGCCGGGGACCTCGACCATCCGAGGACTGAACCGCCAGGGGAGTGTTCGCCCCTCGTCGAAGTGCAGAAGACGAAGGCCCGCTTTCAACAGCGACCCCAGGATCTCCGAGAGCGGGTGCGGCCATTCGTACGTGCGCGGGTGCGCGACCTTGCCGTCCCCGGCGTAGGTCGATTCGTCGTCCCATCGCTGCGCCCGGCCGTCACCGAAATACGGGTAGCGGGTCACGAGCGTCGGCGCATCTTCGTCGAGCGCGTACAGAGCAGGATGTCCGTCGCGGATGAAGAACGTGCCTCCCGGACGCAGCAGGCCGACGATCTGAGCGGCCCAGCGGTCGAGGTCGTCCAACCAGGTGATCGTGCCGATGCTCGTGTAGACGACGTCGAAGTCACCCGTCACGGCTGCGCGTGCGTCGAGGACGTCCGTCTCGATCCATGTCGCCGAAACCCCCGTGCGCTCGGCCAGCGCTTCGGCCGCAGCAAGGGCCGGCGCCGAGAAGTCGACGCCGGTGACGGTCGCTCCCGCACGGGCCAGCGAGACGGAGTCGGTACCGATATGGCATTGCAGATGGCACAGGTCGAGTCCCGTGATTCTGCCGTCGGGCAGGAATCGGCGAAGCACCGGGAGATCGGCACTGACCACGTCGCTGAGATGCGAAGGATCGTCGAACTCGTCGAGACCGTAGGCGACCTGATGCAGCGGGACGCGATCGTTCCAGTTGTCCTGATTGGCGTCGCGGGCGACCGTCCAATCGATGTCGATGTTGCTACCGTTCACGCCTAGAGCCTAGCGATGCGCTCGCATCGTTCTCGTAGCAAATAACGAGTCGCGGTTCAAGGGAGATCTTGTCGACGGCGACATCCTCTAGAAAAGCAGCATGCAGAAGATCATCTACGCCGGAGATGAGTTCCTCACTGGAGATGCGATCGCCGATGCGCTGCTGGCTTACAGCCGAGCACTGGGAGACGATGAGCGTGCCGAGATCGTCGAGATCCCGGTGCGGGAGAACGACGGCGGCACAGCAGTCGCGAAGTTCCTCATCGGTCCAGCGAGCCAGATCGTGTCCAAGGAGGCCGCTGGCGAGGGTCCGGAGATCGAGGATCCCGAACTCGTCGAGCGACTGCGACAGCGCACCCGTTCTATCGAGTCTCCGACGAGTCAGCCGCTGGAGATCGAGTATCCACCCGGATACGACCTCGAATGACATCGGCCGTCCCGCGGCGTTCTGGACGACGGCGCAGCGGGAGCCATCGAAATGGGTAATAGCCGATAATGCACATTATGTCAGTTCGAAGGAGAAGCGCCCTCTCCCGGAGGCCTGAGCGTCACCAGGGCGTACCCCTCAGATCGACGTCCCCCGGCGGCCATCGCGAGTCAGATGCGTCGTAGATGAGTATGGGAGCTCCGAAGGGCTCGGTCGCGTCGGAACCGTCGGCGATCGATATGTGACGTTCTTGCGCGCGGATCCGCCTCCAGCCGGTGCTCTCATAGAAAGGCACGACCGCCTCACGGCATCCGAGGTATCCGAAGTCGACCAGCGCGTCGTTCCGCATCGCCTGCTGGGCACGCGCCATCACCCGTCGCCCGACCCCACTGCCGCGCCAATCGGAATGCACGAGGACTCCCCCGGTTCCGGCGACGACGATCTCGTGGCCGCCTGCACTGATCGTGCGTCGCTGAAAGCCGACATGCGCGATCACGATCCGGCCGATCGACAGCATCACATGAACATGCGCCGGCGAATACCCGTACGGGCGGTCAGGATTCCAGGCGCCGTGCGTCACACGGTACTCGGAGTCGAAGAGTTTGCCGAGCGCTGACAACTGCGATGTGGAAAGATCCTGATGCTCGACGAGCTCGGTGCGTTCGATCGGGGTGTGCTCGGTCCCGAGGTCGCGGACCGTGATGAGGGTGCGACCGTGCTCGCTGACGCGGCCCGATCGGCCCGAATCCACGAACCCCAGCTTGTCGAGCACGCGACGCGAACTCACGTTCCACTCCCAGACTCCCGCCCACGCACGGCGATAGCCCGCTTCGGCAGCCCACCGCAGGACCGCCGTCGCGGCCTCCGTGGCATATCCGCGATTGTGCACGGCCTGGAGGAGCTCGAACGCTACCTCGGGCTCCTCATCGTTGCCGTTCGCGTCGAAGACGAGCCCGCAGTATCCGTAAACCTCCCCTGACACCGCGTCCTCCACTGTGAGCAGGCTCGATCGCTCCGAGGCCGGATCGGTGATGTGCGCGGCGATGTCGGACGCCGTCGGGTGTCCGGCTGCGTCCAGCTTCCGGTGCGCCGGCACGCGCTCATCCCGCTCGGTCCAGAGCGTGTGGAAGACGGTCGCGTCGGTGGCGGTCTGCGGCCGAAGGATCAGGCGCGCCGTCCGCAGGCGACCAGAAAGGGGTCTTGCGCCCGCTCGGCCGGATGTGTTCGTCACGGGGCCTCGGGGTTCTCGGCCGCCAGCGTGTCGATCATCGGGGCTCCTCCAGTCCTGCAGCGACCACTTCGAGTCGATCGGTACGGGAATCCCAGATTCGGCGCTGAGCGTCGAGCCAGTCCCCCACTGTGGCGAGTCGATCGCGGTCGAGGCTGCAGGTGCGCACGCGTCCGCGTTTGGTCGTGCGGATGAGACCATTCCCCTCCAGTGTGCGCACGTGCTTCATGAAAGAGGGCAGCGTGATCGCGAACGACTTCGCCAACTCCCCCACGCTCGCCGGACCCGATCCGAGAATCCGGATCACCTCCCGCCGCGTCGGGTCCGCGAGCGCGAGGAACACTCCGTTCACGCCGTCATGGTTAGCCATAGATGAAAGTATTCTGCACCTGGACGGTTAGCGCAAGGGCAAAGTGTCGCGGTGTCGCACCATGCACACGAGGGCCTCGCGATCCTCCCAGGATTCGACACGCAGGAAGTCCCGGGATTCATACAGACGGATCGCCGCATCACGCCAGTGCCAGACGGACAGCCGGACAGGGGAACCCGCGACCTCCAGGGCGGCATCGAGCAGAGCACCGCCGACGCCTCGTCCCCGCACGCTCGGATCCGTCCAGAACCTCTTGACCTCTGCTTCTCCGGCGACCGGCCGGATGACGACCACTCCCACGGGCTGATCGTCCAGCTCTGCGATGAGCACAACGCACCCGGCGTACGCCAGAGCGGGGTCATCAGCCTCCTGCCTGTAATGCGGCGGCAGCGTGCCGGGCGGGGATGGCACTGCGATCCCGTGCTCCCGCTTCTCGTCCTCGGTCTGGAGGAGGTACGTCCGCACGAGATGGGTCACCGCAACCGCGTCGGAACCGTGCAGGTTCGTCAGCCGGATGCGGACAGAGGCGCGCTCGGGGCGTATGAGTGTGTCGAGATCAGGCTGTTCGGTCACAGGTTCATTCTGCCCTCAGCGTGAGGACCAGACGCCGAGCTCGTTGCCGCTGGGGTCGAGGAAGTGCAGGCGGCGGCCGCCCGGGAACTCGTACGGACCTTGCACGACCGCACCGCCGGCCTCGGTGATCGCCGCCTGGGTGGCATCCAGATCGTCGGAGTACAACAGCACGAGAGGGTCACCGGGCGGGCGTCCCTGATCGGAGAGGAGCAGCCCGCCGACCTCGGATCCGTCGCCTGTGAGTGACGCGATGCCTGCATAGGCGGGACCGTAGTCGACGAAGACCCAGCCGAAGGCGTCGCGGTAGAACCGCTTCGCCGTCTCGAGATCATTGACGACGAGTTCGACGTAGTTGATGGCGTGGTGCACGGGTGCGGGTGTCATGCGGCCACGCTAGCGACAGCATCCGACATGCGCCAGACAACCGAGAGGGCGGGCTGCGCGACAGGGGAGGTCGCGACCAGGAGTACCGTGGGAGGAGTGCATCAGGTTCCCCGCTCCCCCGTGACCGCCCCGGGATGGAGAGCCTGGCTCATCTGGGGTGTCGGCGTCGCGGCGTACGTCCTGGCGATCACGAACCGCACCTCCCTCGGCGCCGTCGGGGTGGAGGCCGCGGATCGATTCCAGGCCGACGCGTCGACCCTCGCGCTGTTCGCCGTCGTCCAACTCGCCGTCTACGGCGGGATGCAGATACCGATCGGCATCCTGCTCGACCGCTTCGGCTCGCGCCCGATCATGACGATCGGCATGCTGCTCATGGCCGCAGGCCAGCTCACCATGGCCCTCTCCCCCGGCATCGGCATCGCGATCTTCGCGCGCATCCTTCTCGGCGCCGGTGACGCGGCGATCTTCCCGGCCGTGCTGCGGCTCGTGGCGACGTGGTTCCCTGCCCAGCGCGGGCCGATCATGGTCCAGTTCACCGGCATCATCGGGCAGGCGGGACAGTTGATCGCACTCGTGCCCCTCGCCGCACTCCTGCACGCGACGACGTGGACGATCACCTTCGGCAGCATCGCGGGGCTCGGCGTGCTGTTCACCATTCTCGTCGCGCTCGTCATCCGCAATCACCCGGCGGAGCGTGGGGCCGACGTGACGGTCAACACCGACACGGGTGTCATCCGCGTCGTCACGTCGGCGATCGACACCGGTGTCGGCATCCGCGCCGCGTGGGCGCACCCCGGCACCCGCCTCGCGTTCTGGTCGCACTTCACGACACCTTTCGCGGGCACGGCGTTCATCCTCCTCTGGGGAATGCCCTTCCTGACCGCAGCGCAGGGGCTCGACACGGCGCATGCTGCGGGCATCATCTCGGTGTATGTGATCGCCGGAATGGCACTGGGCCCCATCATCGGAGACCTCTCGCGTCGGCTGCCGAATCAGCGTTCGCTCGCACTCGTCCTTCCGGCCGTCGGGGTGCAGGTCGTCGCATGGGTCGCCGTCCTCGCCCTGCCCGAACCGGCTCCGCTCTGGCTGCTCTACGTCCTCGCCGTGGCGCTCGCGACGGGAGGCCCGGCGAGCATGATCGCCTTCGACCACGCGCGCACGCACAACCCCTCGCATCGTCTCAGCACGGCCACAGGAGTGACGAATGCCGGTGGCTTCATCGCCGCTCTCATCGCGATCTTCCTCATCGGTCTCGCACTCGACCTGCAGGGCGCGGGGACGCCGGAGACCTACTCGCTGGAGGCGTTCCGAGTGGCGTTCCTCATGCCCATCCCGCTGTGGATCCTCGGTGTCACCTTCATCGTGATCGAACGCAAGCGCACCCGCATCCGGATGGGGCTGGATCCTGAGCGGCGACGCTGAGGAATCCGCGGATGGTGCTCATGCCCCCGAGCTTCACCTTCTCGAACGAGGACTCGGAATCGGAATCGGAATCGCTCGTGCAGGGCATCGTCGATGATCTGCAGGAGACCTCGACCGTGAAGCGCATCATGCTCGCCACCAGCGATGCGGACGGCCTCTACGCGAAGTTCGGCTTCTCCGAGCCGGAGGGACCGAGCCGGTACATGATCAGGCCCATGTCGCGATGAGACGGCCTCGAGCGATTCAGCGCCCTGGGCGCCGCAACGGCGTCCAGCCGAACGGCACCGGGCCGTCGAACGCTGCTCTCTCCTGGTCGGCGCGCGTCGACCACCCCTGAGCTTCTCCCGGAGTCTCATACGCGCCGCGCGCGACTCGAAGCCCGACGTCCTCATGGTGCATGCGGGGTCCTCCCCCGCGACGCACCGAGGCGCGGACGCTCCACGAATCGTCTGCGAAGCCGCCCCCGCGGAACACGCGATAGTCGTCGTATCGCGCGGGATCCAGCAGATCCCAGCACCACTCCCACACGTTGCCGAGCATGTCGAACAGCCCGTTGAGGTTGGGCAGCTTGCCGCCGACCTCCTGGGGAGCCGACACACCGTCGGCACTCGTCCACGCGGCCTCGGCGAGAGGTGCATAGTGCGGCCCCGTCGACCCTGCCCGGCACGCGTACTCCCATTCGGCTTCAGTCGGGAGACGATAGCCCTCTCCGGTCACGTCCCAGGTGACGTCCTCACCGTCGAATCGGTAGACCGGGTCGAATCCCTCCCACTCCGATGCGGCGTTGCAGAAGTGGATCGCGCGCAACCAGCTCAGGTCCGCGGCCGGTCGACGGGGATGGCGTGAGGAGATCGGAAGGATCTCCGCCAGCTGCTCCTCGGTGATCGGGAAGACGCCGATCTCGAAATCCTCGAGACTGACGGTGCGTTCCACCTTTCGGCGCGCATCATGCAGTGTGACCGACCCGCCCCGGATCGGTCGCATCTCGATATCGGTCACGCCTGCGGCACCCTCTCGACCCAGTCGGGGTACTTCGCGGCACGTCCGTCACCGGACGAGGTGCGCGTGACGCGTCGCCTGACCCACGGGCCGACGAACTCTCGATAGTAGGCGAGCCCCGCGGGGCCACCCGCGGTGAGGGCTGTCGGTGACCACCAGGTCGACGGAGGCTCGTAGCCCAGCCCCTGCAGCACCCGTGCGGCGACTCGGTGGTGACCGGCGGCGTTCATGTGCAGGCGGTCCTCGGACCAGTACTTCGCATCTGCCAACTCGCGGTCGGGCCAGTTCAATGCGCGCACGACATCGTCGCGCCCTTCGACGCGTCGAAGCACGGCATCCGAGAGCTGGTCGCCTCGCCGCTGCACGAGCGATCCCATCGGGAGCTGGCCGCTCGGATTCGCTCCGGAGAGGAGGATCAGGGTGACGCCTTCTTCGTCGCAGCGGCGCAGGACCCGGCTGAACGCGTCAGCGATGTGCTCGAGGTCGGTACGCGGCCGCAGCATGTCGTTGCCTCCGCCGTTGAACGACAGGTGGGTCGGGCGCAGCGCGAGCGCCGGCTCCAGCTGCTGCTCGACGATCGGCCAAGCCAGCTTGCCGCGGATGGCGAGGTTGGCATAGCTGATCGAATGGCCGGCGGCATCGGCCCACCCCTGAGCCACGAGATCGGCCCAGCCTCGCTCGCGGCCGTCGGGCAGCACATCACCCACTCCCTCGGTGAAGGAATCTCCGATGGCCACATAGCGAACGTCTGTCACCTCGACAGCCTATTCCCGCTCGCCGACACCAGGCGCATCAGCGGTCGTCGAGCGCCATCCCGCCGCGATCGACCAGGCCCCACGCCGCCGCGGCCGCGACCACGAAGCACGCGCCGAACACCGCGAACAGCACCGGCGCGCCCCCGGCGACGAGAACGACCGGCACCGCGAGCGGAGCGATGATGGACGCGATACGCCCCACTCCGGCGGCCCATCCCGCGCCGGTGCCGCGAAGCGAGGTCGGGTAGATCTCCGGGGTGACCGCGTACAGCGCACCCCATGCGCCCAGGTTGAAGAACGAGAGAGCCATGCCCGAGGCGATGATCGCGGCTTCGGTCGTCGACGTGCCGAAGAAGACGGCCGAGACCGCCGAGCCGATCAGGAAGACCGACAGCGTCGTGCGTCGACCCCACACCTCGATGAGCCACGCGGCGACGGCGTAACCCGGAAGCTGCGCGAGCGTGATGATGAGAGTGAAACCGAACGAGCGGACGAGATCGAAGCCTGCATCGACCAGGATGCTGGGGATCCAGATGAAGGCGCCGTAGTACGCGAAATTCACGCACAGCCAGACGACCCATAGACACAGGGTGCGCACGCGGAACTCGCCGTTCCACAGTGTCGTCAGACGAGCTCGCGTCGTCACGGCGATCGCCCGCGACATCGGCTCGCGTCTGATCGCGGGCCCCGGCTCGACACCGGCGTCGGCCTCGAACGCCGAGACGATGCGATCGGCCTCGGCGATGCGCCCGCGCGACGCGAGCCACCGAGGCGATTCCGGCAGTCCCCAGCGCACGATCAGTGCGTAGACCGCGGGGATCGCGCCGAGGGCGAACGCCCAGCGCCAGCCGGCGTCGGACGCGGGGATCACGAAGAAGCCGATCAGTGCGGCCGCCGTCCATCCCACCGCCCAGAACGCCTCGAGTATGACGATCAGTCGGCCTCTGATGCGCGCCGGCGCGAACTCGCTCACGTACGTCGACGCCACGGGAAGCTCGGCGCCGAGCCCCAGCCCCACCAGGAAGCGCAGCACGAGAAGCGCGGCGAGGCCGCTCACGAGCGCACTCGCTCCGGTGGCGATGCCGTAGATGAGCAACGTCAGAGCGAAGACCTGGCGCCGTCCGAGCCGGTCGGCGAGAAGTCCGCCCAGCGTTGCGCCGATCGCCATTCCGATGAAGCCGACGGAGGCGATCCACCCGGCATCCGCCTTCGTCAGGCCCCACTGCTGGGTGAGTGCGGCGAGGATGAACGAGATGAGTCCCACGTCCATCGCATCCAGAGCCCACCCCACGCCTGATCCTGTGAGCAGACGAAGGTGGCGGCGCGTGAACGGAAGCTCATCGAGACGCCCGGCGATGGACGCCCGGCTCGGCAGCGCGGTGTTGGCCATCCCCTCATCGTAGAGGGGAGCGCCGCGCTGCCGAGTCCCGCGTCAGTCCTGGGCGGCCAGCAGCTTGCGCACCCGAGGGATGACCTCGGACCCGTAGAGCTCGATGCTGCGCATCATCGAGTCGTGCGACAGCGTGCCGGTGGCGTACTTCATGTCGAATCGCCCGAGTCCGAGCGTCGTGACGGTGTCGGCGATCTTGGCCGCGACCCGGTCGGGAGAACCGACGTAGAGGGCACCCGCGGGACCGACGTCGTTCTGGAACCGCGCCCGGCTGTAGGGAGGCCACCCGCGCTCGCGACCGATGGTGTTGTTCATCGCCTCGAAACCGGAGTACGCGGCCTCCCACGCTTCCTCGTCGGTGTCGGCGATGTGACCAGGCGAGTGCACCGCGATCGGATGCGACGTCGTGCCGAAGGATGCGATCGAGCGGTGGTAGAGGTCGACGAACTGACGGAATCGCCCCGCAGGACCTCCGATGATCGCGAGCATCAGGCCCAGTCCGTGGCGGGCGACCCGCACGACGGATTCGGGGCTGCCGCCGACACCCACCCAGGTGCGCAGACCGTTCTCCGTCTTCGGGAAGACATTCGCGTTCTCGAGCGATGCGCGCATCGAGCCGGACCAGGTCACCGGCTCCTCCTTGAGGAGCTCGACGAAGAGGTCGAGCTTCTGCTCGAAGAGCGCGTCGTAGTCGCGGAGGTCGTATCCGAAGAGCGGGAAGGACTCGATGAACGATCCGCGCCCGAGCACGACCTCGGCGCGTCCGTTGGAGAGCGCGTCGAGTGTCGAGAACCGTTCGAAGACGCGCACCGGGTCGTCGGAGGAGAGCACGGTGACGGCGGTGCCGAGGCGGATGTTCTCTGTGCGCCCTGCGATGGTGGCGAGCACCATCTCCGGGGACGACACCGCGAACTCCTCGCGGTGGTGCTCCCCCACACCGAAGAAGTCGACACCGACGCTGTCGGCTCGCTCCGCCTGCTCGACGATGTTGCGGATCGTCTGCGCGCCGGTCAGGAGCTCGCCGTCGTCGCCTCTCGTGATGTCTCCGAAGGTGTCCAGTCCGAACTCGATGCTCATGTCAGCCCTTTCTATTCAGCTGAATGAACAGCGCACACCGGCGCGGCATTCCCTCAGCGATTCAGAAGTGCCGTGCGGAGCGTGTCGAGTCCGACCCCGCCCATGTCGAGCGCGCGCTTGTGGAACTCCTTCACATCGAAGTCCGCGCCACGCTCCGCCTGATACGCATCGCGCACCTGCTCCCAGATGCGCTGCCCGACCTTGTACGACGGAGCCTGCCCCGGCCAGCCCAGATACCGGTTGACCTCGAACTGCACGAACTGATCGGACATGTTCACGTTCTTGCGCATGAAGTCCAGGGCGTAGTCGGCATCCCACGTGCCCTGACCGTCGAGACGAGGTTTGCCGAGGTGTACGCCGATGTCGAGCACGACGCGGGCTGCGCGCATCCGCTGACCGTCGAGCATGCCGAGCCTGTCCGCCGGGTCGTCGAGGTAGCCGAGCTGCTGCATCAGACGTTCGGCGTACAGCGCCCATCCCTCGGCGTGTCCCGACGTCCCTGCGAGCAGACGGCGCCAGGAGTTGAGCTCCGCGCGGTTGTAGACCGCCTGGGCGATCTGCAGGTGGTGCCCCGGGACGCCCTCGTGGTAGACGGTCGTCAGTTCCCGCCAGGTGTCGAACTCGGTGACGCCTTCGGGCACCGACCACCACATCCGGCCGGGGCGTGAGAAGTCGTCGGTGGGGCCGGTGTAGTAGATGCCGCCCTCCTGCGTCGGAGCGATCATGCACTCGAGGGTCCGGATCGCCTCCGGGATGTCGAAGTGCGTCGCGCCGAGCTCTGCGACGGCACGGTCGCTCGTCTCCTGCATCCAGCGCTGTAGAGCATCGGTGCCCACGAGCTTGCGGGACGGGTCGGCCTCGAGATGGGCGACAGCCTCTTCGACGGTGGCTCCGGGCAGGATCTCGTTCGCGATCGCGGTCTGCTCCGCGACCATGCGGGCGAGTTCTTCGCGGCCCCATTCATAGGTCTCGTCGAGGTCGATCGTCGCGCCGAGGAAACGTCGCGAGTTGAGCGCGTAGAGTTCTCGGCCGACGGCGTCCGTCTCAGTCGCTGCCGGTGCCAGCTCGTCAGCGAGGAAGCTGCGGAGCTCGTCGTAGGCGACCCGAGCGGCGGCCGAGTTGTCGGCCAGAGTACGGGCGAGCGATGCGGGGAGATTGCCTTCCTGAGGCGCTGCCTCGGCGACGAATGCAGCGAAGAATCCGTCGTCGGCGGTATAGCGATCGATCTGCGTCGCGACTTCCACGACCTGACGGCGTGCGGGGGTCACTCCGGCGGCGATGCCTGCACGAAGGGTCTCGGTGTAGCCCCGGAGCGCATCAGGGACCGCGGCGAGGCGGGTGGCGATGACGCTCCAGTCGTCCGCCGTCGCGGTGGGCATCAGGTCGAAGGCCGACCGTACGTCCTGCGCCGCCGACGCGATGACGTTCAGGTCGCGCAGGTGCCAGTCGGCATCGTGCAGTTCGAGGTCGAGACTCAGCTCGGCAGCCAGATCGGTCTTGGTGACCTCATCGATCGCGTCCACGGGTTCGAGCGCTTCGAGCGCGGCGAGGGTCGAACGAGTCGCTCGCACGATCTCCTCGTGCCCCTCGGGGCTCAGGTCGCCGAAACGGTCGTTGACGTCGTCCCGGCCGATGTAAGTGCCGAGCGTCGGAGCGAGCACCGCGATGGTGTCGACCCACTCATCGGCGACTCTGTCGATGGCAGACGGTGTGCGAGAGGAAGAGGTCATCCCTCCAGCGTAGCCCTGCGCCCCGGCGCAGGATATTGGTACCCGTCGCCGGCGCTGCCGGCCCTCGCGGTCGCATCCGTCGTCACGGACGCGCGGTCGGAATCAGTGCGCCGCCTCGTTCCAGTCCTGCCCGCGCCCGACCTGCACGTCGAGCGGCACGGTGAGATCCGCCGCATCGCCCATGCGAGTCCGAACGATCCGCTCGGCCGCGTCCCACTCCCCCGGTGCGACCTCGACGACGAGTTCGTCGTGGATCTGCAGCAGCGCACGCGAGGCGAGTCCCTCCGACCTGAGGTCTTCGTGGATGTGCAGCAGCGCGATCTTCATGATGTCGGCCGCGCTGCCCTGGATCGGTGCGTTGAGCGCCGCGCGCTCGGCGTTCTCGCGCAGCACGCGGTTGGGGCTCGCGAGGTCGGGGAAGGGTCGCCGCCGCCCGAAGATGGTCTCGGTGTAGCCGACCTCTTTGGCCTTCATGACAGATGCCCGGAGGTAGTCGCGTACCGCTCCGAACCGCGCGAAGTACTCGACCATCAGCTGCTTCGCCTCGGACTGCTCGATGCGGAGCTGCTTCGACAGGCCGAACGCGGAGAGACCGTAGACGAGGCCGTAGGACATCGCCTTCACCTTCGTGCGCATCGCGGACGTCACCTCGCTCGGTTCGACTCCGAACACTCGCGCGCCGACGAAGCGGTGGAGGTCCTCACCGCTGTTGAACGCCTCGATGAGGCCTTCGTCGCCGGACAGATGGGCCATGATGCGCATCTCGATCTGCGAGTAGTCGGCGGTGAGCAGCGACTCGTACCCCTCTCCCACCTGGAACGCGCTGCGGATGCGACGCGACTCCTCGGTGCGCACCGGGATGTTCTGCAGGTTCGGGTCTGTGCTCGACAGGCGCCCGGTCTGGCTTCCGGTCTGCACATACGTCGTGTGCACACGGTGACCGATTCCGATCGCAGTGTCGAGCGACTCGATGATCTGACGGAGCTTCGTGGCCTCACGGTGCTGCAGCAGCAGACCGAGGAACGGATGCGGATGCGACTCCTGGAGATCGGCGAGCACCGCAGCATCCGTGGAGTATCCGGTCTTCGTCTTGCGGGTCTTGGGCAGCTGGAGGTCGTCGAACAGCACCTCCTGGAGCTGCTTCGGAGATCCGAGATTGAATTCGCGACCGACGATCCCGAACGCCTCCTGTGCGAGGCGGTCGGCGCGCGTCGCCAGCTCGCCCGAGAACGTCGAGAGGACGTCGTGCGACACCGCGACTCCCGCGACCTCCATGTCGGCCAGGGTGAGCAGGGTCGGAAGCTCGATGTCGGTGAGCACAGCGGCGACCGACTCGGGGATGTCGTCACGCAGAGCCGTGGCGACGCGGAGCGCGAACCAGGCCTCCTGCGATGGGGTGGCGCCCTCCGTCTCCGGCACGAGCTGCGAGGGATCCGCCTCGGGCAGCTTCTCTCCGAGATACCGTTCGACGAGGTCGGACAGGGTCTTGTCGGGGAAGCTCGGTCGCAGCAGCCAGCCGGCGAGACTGGTGTCATAAGCGAGTCCCTGGAGTCGGATGCCGAGGCGCAGCAGCGCCTTCACCTGGGGCTTCGCATCATGCAGCACCTTGGGGCGCGTCGACTCGAGCCACGGTCTCAGCACCTCGATGTCGTCATCGTTCCAGTCGAGTTCGCGGAGCTCGCTCGCGGTCGCGGCGCCGAGACGCGTCGGTGCCCCGCCCTGCACGACGATACGCAGTGCGACGTCGTCCGTCTGCGCGTCGGCCCAGCTGACGAACTCGGCTGCGGTGACCTGCGTCGGTTCGGGCAGCACCACCGTCGCGGCCGGATCGTCGGCGACCTCGCCGGCGCCGACTGCTTCGAAGACACGGGGCAGCAGGGTGCGGAACTCGAGGCGGGCGAAGATGTCGCGCACGGCCTGAGCGTCGATCGGGGCGACCGCGAGGTCGTCGGGAGCGACGGGAAGCTCGACGTCGCGCAGCAGTCGGTTGAGCCGACGGTTACGGCGCACGTCCTCGATGTGATCGCGCAGGTTGCCGCCCACGACCCCCTTGATCTCACCGGCTCGCTCGAGCAGGTCGTCGAGCGAACCGAACTGCGTCAGCCACTTGACGGCGGTCTTCTCCCCCACCTTGGGCACGCCGGGGAGATTGTCGCTCGTCTCTCCCACGAGAGCCGCGATGTCGGGATACTGCTCGGGCCGCACTCCGTAGCGTTCCTGCACGGTCACCGGGTCGTAGCGCTTGAGCTGCGAGACGCCCTGCACGGACGGGTACAGCAGCGTGACGTCGTCGGTGACCAGCTGGATCGTGTCACGGTCTCCGGAGACCACCAGGACGTCGTATCCCTGCTCCGCGCCCTGCGTCGAGAGCGTCGCGAGGATGTCGTCGGCCTCGAAGCCCTCTTTGGTGAGCACGGGGATCGACATCGCCGCGAGGCAGTCCTGCAGCAGCGGGATCTGACCCCGGAACTCCTGCGGGGACTCCGACCGCGTCGCCTTGTATTCGGGATACTGATCGGTGCGGAACGAATGACGGGAGGTGTCGAACGCGATCGCCATGTGCGTCGGCTGCTCGGCCTTGATGAGGTTCACCAGCATCGACAGGAAGCCGTAGATGGCGTTCGTGTGCTGATTGTCCTTCGTCGTGAAGTTCTCGACCGGGAGGGCGAAGAAGGCACGATAGGCGAGCGAATGGCCGTCGACGACCATGAGGGTAGGCTTTGCGGAGTCCGTCACCCTGTCAGCCTAACGAGGACGACAGACACCCGCTGAGGAGGAACCATGAGCGACACTGCCACCAGTGCAGGACTCGACTGGGCGACAGCCCGTGGAATGGGTGCTCTCGCTAAGAAGATGGGCATGGAGTTCCTCGAATTCACCACCGAGCGATGCGTCGCGACGCTCCCGGTCGAGGGGAACACACAGCCCGTCGGCCTCATGCACGGCGGTGCCTACGTGGTTCTCGGCGAGTCGCTCGGCTCGATGGCGGCGAACCTGCACGCGGGCCCGGGCCGACTCGCGGTCGGGGTGGACATCAACGCCACCCACACGCGCTCCGCCACGTCGGGTGTCGTGACGGGCGTCTGCACACCCGTCCATCTCGGCCGCAGCATCACCGTGCACGAGATCGTCGTGACCGACGATCAGGGGCGTCGTTGCTCGACCATCCGGATCACCAACATGATCAAGGACGCTCCTGCGGCAGGCTGAGCGGCTCGACCAGCAGCAACTGGAACAGCAGGTGATCCTGCCACTCCCCCGCGATGCGCAGGTACTGCGACGCGATTCCGATGCGCTCGAAGCCGTTGTCGGCGAGCACACGCTGTGAACCAGAGTTGTGCAGAAGAGTCGCTGCCTGCAGCCTGTGCAGCTGCACCTCGTCGCGGGCGTACTCGGCGACCCGGTGCACGCCGCGGGAAGCGAGTCCCCGCCGCAGACGCGTCCTGTCGACCCAGTAGCCCAGGTCCGCATTCCAGAAAGCCCCGCGGACGATGTTGTTGAGGTTGATCCTTCCGCGGATCTCACCATCGGACGACTCGATCACGAACCGGATGTTGCGACCGGCCGAGGCTTCGATGACGCACTGCTCCGCATGGAACTCCTGCCACTCCGGAGTGAAGAACTCCGGAGCCCTGAGCGGTTCCCACGGCGCGAGATGGTCGCGATTCGCGGAGTACGCTCTCGCGAGGGCCGCGCCGTCGCCGGTCCGGACCGGACGCAGAACATGCTCTGCGTCGAGTGGAAGCAAAGGCTACTTCTTCGGAGCGAGCTGCTCGATGATCGCCTTCGCCACGTCCTGCATCGTCAGGCGGCGGTCCATCGATGCCTTCTGGATCCAGCGGAACGCCTCGGGCTCGGAAAGGCCCATCTTCTCGTTGAGCAGTCCCTTGGCGCGGTCGACGAGCTTGCGGGTCTCGAAGCGCTCGACCATGTCGGCGACCTCGGCCTCGAGCGTGATGATCTGCTCGTGGCGAGCGAGAGCGATCTCGATGGCGGGCAGCAGGTCGTTCGGCGTGAACGGCTTGACCACATAGGCCAGGGCGCCGGCCTCGCTGGCCCGTTCGACGAGTTCCTTCTGGCTGAATGCCGTGAGGAGGACGACGGGTGCGATGTTGCCCTTGTGCAGCTTCTCGGCGGCGCTGATGCCATCGAGCTGCGGCATCTTGACGTCCATGATGACGAGATCGGGGCGCAGCTCGGTCGCCAGCGCCACGGCGGTCTCTCCGTCGCCGGCCTCGCCGACGACATCGAAGCCGTTGTCGCGGAGGATCTCGACGATGTCGAGACGGATCAGCGACTCGTCCTCGGCGACGACGACGCGTCGGGGTGCGGATGACGTGGGCTGCTCGGCTGCCTGTTCTTGCTCGGTCACAGATCCATCCTAGTGGAGAGCGCCTCTGAGGTCCCCCGATGCCGCGGCGCGTGAGGATCGACACTGATCCGCTGCGCTAAAGTCGAAGACGCGACACACGAGCCGGCGTGGCGGAATG
This sequence comes from Microbacterium sp. NPDC079176, assembly GCF_040686675.1. Lineage (NCBI taxonomy): Bacteria > Bacillati > Actinomycetota > Actinomycetes > Micrococcales > Microbacteriaceae > Microbacterium > Microbacterium sp. NPDC079176. The sequence goes on along the minus strand of NZ_JBFBLM010000002.1, from coordinate 558,779 downwards.
GCAGACGCGGAGCACTCAAAATGCTTTGTCCGAAAGGGCGTGTGGGTTCGAGTCCCACCGCCGGCACATCAGAGAACAGCCCTCAGACGAGTGACCAGATCTCATCGTCGATGAGGAGGTAGCGATCCAGCGCGGGCCGCATGGCCGCGTGCAGTTCGCGCTCCGCGACGGCAGGATGCTCTGCGAGCACGACCCGTGTCGGCACCGCCGCACGGATGATCGCGTCGAGGTTCTCGTCGGAGGCGTCCACCGGGGCTCCGTCACGCAGCACGGGCATGTAGGTGCCGCCACCGTAGATGCGGGCTCCGTCGTCCGCCGCGATCGTCTCGGCGATGCGCGTCTGCGCGAGCGGCACCGGCACGCACGCGATCGCGTCGCAGGTTCGGAATCGACGCTTGAGGCGGTATCGGACCCCGATGCTGCCGGACTTCGACGACGTCATCGGATCAGCCATCACCGCAGCAGGGTCGGCCGGGGCCTCGGAACGACCCGCACCGGGCACGCCGCACGGCGGCCGGGCGCTGTCGAGGCGCGCGTCCGTGGCGGGTTCGATGGTCGCTTCATCCATGGGCACGGCGCCCGCGTGGTCTGTCACGGCGTGCGCCAGCACCAGAGTATCCGTCATGCGCTGAGAATCCGTCATGTCGCGGCGCCGACCGGTCCCGAGACGGTGCCCGCGGGCGCCGAGGCCGAGCGGCTCAGGGTTCGGAGAGAGACGCGACCTCGCCGAGGACGCGAGGATCCGCGAGGATCCGGAAGTGCCCGCCTGTGTCGAGCCGGACGTTCCGGCGCGCACCCGGCAGTTCGCTGCCCTCGGGGATATGCGGATCGAAGGTGGCGTACACCGATACGATCCGTTCGTTCACGTCCTGATGCCGAGCGAGCTCCACGATCGAGGGATGCGAGGGGGCGAAGGCCCACAGGGACGGGACAGGGAGTATCCGTGCGTACCGGGAACCGCCGAAGGGAGTCGCGACCGCCAACATGGCGCGTACTCGAGTCCCCGCCGGGCCGGCCATCGCGAGCTTCCCCGCGAGTCCACCCTTGCTGTGCGCGACGAGCAGCACGTCGGACAGGTCCGCGCGCTCGAGGAAGGCCGTCACGACCCGCGCTGCATCCCGCACGGGACGCTGATTGCGTCTCAGGGCATCGACCACGTATATCGGATGACCGCGATCATGCAGGGCCGTGATCAGCGGTTGCATGAAGCGCCATGTCTCGTAGACCCCGGGAAGGATGACGATCGGAGCGGCATGGCCCCCGGCGAATGAAGACGGATCGCGGCGATCGAAGGCCGAGCGCACCTGCCAGTAGGCGGCATAGGCGTAGTCCGCGATCCACCAGCCGGTCCGTCTCACGAGATCGATGATGTCCCCTCCCCTGGCCGCCGCCGCGCCGCATCCGTCACGCCAGACGATACCAACCGCCAGGACTCCCCGGAGAAGGATACGACGAAGGGGCGGAACCGTGGCTCCGCCCCTTCGCCTCTTGCCTGGATCAGACCGTGGCTTCCTTGTAGATCGGAGCCGCGCCGTTCACGGCGTCTCCGACCTTGTGCACGCGGATGTCGTTGGTCGAGCCGACGATTCCGGGAGGGGAACCGGAGATCACGACGACCTTGTCACCCTCGACGGCGAGTCCGCTGCTGAGCAGATAGTCGTCGACCTGCAGATACATCAGGTCCGTGTGCTGGACCATGTCGACGAGCTTCGAGCGGATGCCCCAGGTGAGCGCCATGCGACGGCGGATGCTCGGCTCGGGTGTGAACGCGATCATCGGGATACGCGAGCGCAGACGCGAGAGACGACGCGCCGAGTCACCGGACTGGGTGAACACGCAGAGGAACTTCGCGTCGACGAACTCGGCCACCTCGAGAGCGGCGAGAGTGATCGCACCACCCTGCGTGCGCGGCTTGTTCGTCAGCGGGGCGATGCGCTCGAGTCCGTGCTCTTCGGTGGACTCGATGATGCGAGCCATCGTCTCGACGACGACGACCGGGTAGTCACCCACGCTGGTCTCGCCCGAGAGCATCACGGCATCCGCGCCGTCGAGCACGGCGTTGGCGACGTCGGAGGTCTCGGCGCGCGTCGGCACCGGGCTGTTGATCATCGACTCGAGCATCTGAGTGGCGACGATGACGGGCTTCGCGTTGCGGCGTGCCAGTTCGACAGCGCGCTTCTGGACGATCGGCACGGCCTCCAGAGGCAGCTCGACCCCGAGGTCGCCACGGGCGACCATGATCGCGTCGAACGCGTCGACGATCTCCTCGAGAGCGTCGACGGCCTGCGGCTTCTCGACCTTGGCGATGACGGGGACCTTGACGCCCTCCTCTGCCATGATCTCGTGCACGCGGCTGACGTCTTCGGCGTTGCGGACGAACGACAGGGCGATGAGGTCGGCGCCGATGCGCAGGCCCCAACGGAGGTCGTCCTCGTCCTTCTCGCTGAGCGCGGGGACGTTGACGGCGACGCCGGGCAGGTTGATGCCCTTGTTGTTCGAGACGGCGCCCGCGACGATCACGCGCGTCGTGACGGTGACTCCGTCGGTCTCGACGACCTCGACGCGGACCTTGCCGTCGTCGATAAGCAGGAAGTCGCCCGGCTTGACGTCGTTGGGCAGGCCCTTGAACGTCGTGCCCGAGATCTCCTTGTTGCCGATGATGTCTTCGGTCGTGATCTTGAAGATGTCGCCTTCGGCGAGCTCGTAGGGACCGTTCTCGAACTTGCCGAGACGGATCTTCGGCCCCTGAAGGTCGACGAGGATGGCGACGGCGCGGCCCGCATCGTCGGCAGCGCGACGGACGTTGGCGTAGTTGTTCTCGTGCACGGAGTAGTCACCGTGGCTGAGGTTCAGACGGGCGACGTCCACTCCGGCGTCGATGAGTGCACGCACGGTCTCGTACGTGGAGGTGGCGGGGCCCAGGGTGGCGACGATTTTCGCGCGTCTCAAAGATTGCTCCAGGGTAGTGGGGGATGGAAATCAGGCGACGGTGCCGCCGCTCAGCCTACGCGGGCTGGAGACCGATAGCGACTTCATGTGGTCGCACCGGCTCGGGCAGCACGGTGGTCCCCATGAGGAATCGGTCGACGTTCGCCGCAGCCGCGCGGCCCTCGGCGATCGCCCAGACGATCAGCGACTGTCCGCGACCGGCATCACCGGCGACGAAGACGCCGGGAACCGTGGACTCGTAGCTGTCATCACGTCGGAAGGCACCGCGGTCGGTCACCTGCGGGAGGGTGTCCTCGGAGTAGCCGTCCTGCTCCGGACCGGTGAAGCCCATCGCGATCAGTACGAGATCTGCGGGGATCTCGCGCTCCGTCCCGCTCTTGGGAACCCGGCGGCCGTCGATGAACTCGGTCTCGGCGACGCGGAGCGCGCGCACCTCGCCGACATCGTTCGAGAGGAATTCGACGGTCGAGGCGAGGAAGACCCGCTCGCCGCCCTCTTCATGTGCCGAGGAGATCTCGAACAGCGTCGGCATCATCGGCCAGGGCTGGTGGCCCGGCCGCTCGGTGCCTGGCTGCTTGCCGATCGCGAGGTTCGTCACGCTGATCGCGCCCTGACGGTGTGCGGTGCCGATGCAGTCCGCACCGGTGTCACCGCCGCCGATCACGATGACGTGCTTGCCCTCGGCGGTGATCTGCTCCGGCACCTTGTCACCGGCGACCGCGTGGTTCGACTCGACCAGGTACTCCATCGCGAAGTGCACTCCGTCGAGGTCGCGACCAGGGATAGACAGGTCGCGCGGAACCGTGGATCCGGTGGCGATCACGATGGCGTCGTAGCGGGCGCGCAGGTCGGCCCATGAGATGTCCTTACCGATCTCTACTCCGGCGCGGAAGCGTGTTCCCTCTTCCTGCATCTGGCGAAGGCGCGACTCGAGCTGCCCCTTCTCCATCTTGAAGTCGGGGATCCCGTAACGCAGCAGGCCGCCGATGCGGTCGTCGCGCTCGAACACCGCGACCGTGTGACCGGCGCGCGTGAGCTGCTGAGCAGCGGCGAGACCGGCAGGGCCGGACCCGACGACCGCGACGGTCTTGCCCGTCAGGCGGGCCGGTGGCTGCGGTTCGACCCAGCCCTTGGCGAACGCCTCGTCGATGATCGAGACCTCGATCTGCTTGATCGTGACAGGAGGCTGGTTGATGCCGAGCACGCAGGAGCTCTCGCACGGTGCCGGGCACAGGCGACCGGTGAACTCCGGGAAGTTGTTGGTCGCGTGCAGGCGATCGATCGCCGCACGGCCCTCGCCGCGCCAGGTCAGGTCGTTCCACTCGGGGATCAGGTTGCCCAGCGGGCAGCCCTGATGGCAGAACGGCACGCCGCAGTCCATGCAGCGACCTGCCTGCCGCTTCAGGACGGCCTGGTCGCCGGGCTCGTAGACCTCTTTCCAGTCCATGATGCGCACGGGCACAGGGCGACGCGGGGGAAGCTCACGTTCTGTGACCTTCAGAAAACCTTTGGGATCAGCCACCGGTCACCTCCAGGATGCGGTTCCAGACGATGTCGCCGTCGGGGTCGATGCCCTCGGCGACTGCTTCTTCGCGCATGCTGCGGACTGCCGCGTAGTCGCGAGGAAGCACCTTCGTGAACTGGCCTGCGGTCTCATCGAACCGTGCCAGGATGTCGGAGCCGAGCGGCGAGGCCGTGCGCTCCACGTGTGCCACGATCAGGCTCCGCAGCACTTCGAGGTCGGCTCGGTCGAGCGGTTCGAGCCGGAGCTCGCCGCTGCCGAGCGACTGGGCGTTGATCTTGCCGCTGTCGAGCGAGTGGATGTAGGCCACTCCCCCGGACATGCCGGCGCCGAGGTTGCGACCCGTCGAGCCGAGGATCACCGCGACGCCGCCCGTCATGTACTCGAGCGCGTGGTCGCCCACTCCTTCGACGACGGCGGTCGCGCCGGAGTTGCGCACGAGGAATCGCTCGCCGACCACCCCGGAGAGATACATGGTCCCGGACGTCGCGCCGTAGCCGATCACGTTGCCGGCGATCACGTTCTCGTGCGGAGCGATGGCAGCCCCGCGAGCGGGACGGATCGAGATGTCGCCGCCCGAGAGTCCCTTGCCGACGTAGTCGTTCGCGTCGCCCTCGAGTCGAAGCACGATTCCAGAAGGCAGGAAAGCGCCGAGCGACTGACCGGCGGTGCCGTGCAGCGTGACGTCGATGGTGCCGCTGGGAAGCCCCGCGGCGCCGTGTCGGGAGGTGACCTGGTGACCCAGCATCGTCCCGACGGCGCGTTCGGTGTTCGCGATCGGCAGCTCGACCACCACCGGTTCGCCGTTGAGGAGGGCCGGCTTGGCGATGTCGATGAGCTGCACGTCGAAGTGCTTCTCGAGCTCGTGATCCTGCGTGCGGCGGCTGCGACGCGGTTCGCTCGCCGGGAATGCCGGTCCCTCGAGCACGGGGCTCAGGTCGAGGCCCTCCGCCTTCCAGTGCTGGAGTGCGGCGTTCGCCTCGATCAGCTCGGTGCGGCCGACGATCTCATCAATCGAGCGGTAGCCGAGCTCGGCCAGGATCTCGCGTACCTCTTCGGCGATGAACTCCATGAAGTTCACGACGAACTCCGGCTTGCCGGTGAAGCGCTCGCGCAGCACGGGGTTCTGCGTCGCGACGCCCACCGGGCAGGTGTCGAGGTGGCAGACGCGCATCATGATGCAGCCGCTGACGACGAGCGGAGCCGTCGCGAATCCGAACTCCTCCGCGCCCAGCAGAGCGCCGATGATGACATCGCGTCCCGTCTTGAGCTGGCCGTCGACCTGCACGACCACGCGGTCGCGCATGCCGTTGAGCATCAGCGTCTGCTGGGTCTCGGCGAGGCCGAGCTCCCACGGCGTTCCCGCGTGCTTGAGCGAGTTCATCGGGCTCGCACCCGTGCCGCCGTCGTGACCTGAGACCAGGATGACGTCGCTCAGAGCCTTCGCGACACCCGCAGAGACCGCGCCGATGCCCGACTGGCTGACGAGCTTCGTGTGGATCCGCGCCTCGGGGTTGGCCCGCTTCAGGTCGAAGATGAGCTGCTTCAGGTCTTCGATCGAATAGATGTCGTGGTGCGGCGGGGGCGAGATCAGTCCCACACCGGGTGTTCCGCCGCGCGTGCGCGCGACCCACGGATACACCTTCTGCGGAGGCAGCTGACCGCCCTCGCCGGGCTTCGCGCCCTGGGCGAGCTTGATCTGGATGTCGTCGGCCTCGGTGAGGTACAGGCTGGTGACACCGAAGCGTCCCGAGGCGACCTGCTTGATCGCGCTGCGGCGCTCGGGATCGAGCAGACGGTCGGCATCCTCCCCGCCCTCACCCGTGTTGGACTTGCCGCCGAGCCTGTTCATGGCGATCGCGAGAGTCTCGTGGGCCTCTTTCGAGATCGATCCGTAGCTCATCGCGCCGGTCGAGAACCGCTTGACGATCGCCGAGACCGGCTCGACCTCGTCGAGCGGCACCGGCTTGCGCGTACCGGTCCGCAGCGAGAACAGACCGCGCAGAGTCTTGAGCTCCGCCGCCTGATCGTCGACCATCCTGGTGTACTCGCGGAAGATGTCGTAGCGGCGCTCGCGTGTGGCGTGCTGCAGCTTGAACACCGTCTCCGGGTTGAAGAGGTGCGGGGAACCGTCGCGACGCCACTGGTACTCGCCACCGGTCCAGAGGCGCTCGTGAGCGCGAGCAGCCTCATCCTCCGGGTAGGCGTAGTCGTGACGAGCCTGATTCTCGATGAAGATCTCTTGGATCCCGATGCCGCCGAGCTTCGACTCGGTGCGCGTGAAGTACTTGTCGATGAACTCCTCGCTCAGACCGACGGCCTCGAAGACCTGTGCGCCGGCGTACGACGAGACGGTCGAGATGCCCATCTTCGACATGATCTTCAGCACGCCCTTGCCGAGCGCGTAGATCAGGTTGCGGACGGCCTTCTCGGGGCTGATGCCGGTGATGTAGCCGGTGCGCACCAGGTGCTCGACGGTCTCCATCGCGAGGTACGGGTTGACCGCCGACGCGCCGTATCCGATCAGCGTCGCGACGTGATGCACCTCGCGGACGTCACCCGCCTCCACGATCAGACCGACCTTCATGCGGTTCTCACGACGGATCAGGTGGTGATGGATGGCCGAGACCATGAGAAGCGAAGGGATCGGGGTCAGATCCTTGTTCGAGTCGCGATCCGACAGGATGATGAACTCGGCACCGCTCTCGATGGCCTCATCGACCTCGTCGCACATCTCGGTCAGACGCTTCTCGAGCGTGTTAGAGCCGGCGTCGAAGTGGTACAGGCCCCTGATCGTCACGCTGGAGCGATCGGGAAGAGCCTTGTCGATGTGACGGATCTTCGCGAGCTCGTCGTTGTCGATCACCGGGAAGTCGAGCGACACCGTGCGGGTGTGGTCGGGACCCCAGGTGAGCAGATTGCTCTCGGGGCCGAGACCGAGCTTCAGACTCGTCACGACCTCTTCGCGGATCGAGTCGAGCGGCGGGTTGGTCACCTGCGCGAACTGCTGAGTGAAGTAGTCGAAGAGCAGGCGGGGACGCTTGCTGAGGACCGCGATCGGAGTGTCGGATCCCATCGCGCCGAGAGGCTCGACACCGTTCTGGCCCATCGGGGTCAGCAGGATGCGCACCTCCTCCTCCGTGTAGCCGAAGGTGCGTTGACGGCGGGTGATCGATGCGGGCGGGTGCACGATGTGCTCACGCTCGGGGAGGTCCGCGAGCCGCACGGAACCGGCATCCAGCCATTCCTGCCACGGGTGCATGGTCGCGAGATCGTGCTTGATCTCCTCGTCTTCGATGATGCGTCGCTGCGACGTGTCGACGAGGAACATCTTGCCGGGCTGCAGGCGTCCGCGACGCTTGATCCGCTCGGGTTCGAAGGTGAGCACACCGGTCTCCGAGCCGATGACGATGAGGCCGTCGGTCGTCTCGGTCCACCGCCCGGGGCGGAGCCCGTTGCGGTCGAGGGTCGCGCCGACGACGGTGCCGTCGGTGAAGATGAGCGCCGCGGGGCCGTCCCAGGGTTCCATCTGGTTCGAGTGGTACTCGTAGAACGAACGAAGCTCCGGAGAGATGTCGGACTGCTTCTCGTATGCCTCGGGGACCATCATCATGATGGCGTGCGGCAGGCTGCGACCGGTGAGGGTGAGCAGCTCGAGCACCTCGTCGAACGACGCGGAGTCGCTGGCACCGTCGGTGCAGATCGGCAGCAGCGGCGCGACGTCGCCCAGCAGCTCGGATTCGAGCTGCGACTGGCGAGCCCGCATCCAGTTGCGGTTGCCGCCGACCGTGTTGATCTCGCCGTTGTGCGCGAGCATGCGCAACGGCTGAGCGAGCGGCCAGGAGGGGAACGTGTTCGTGGAGTAACGGGAGTGCACGACCGCGAGCTCGGACATGAAGCGCTCGTCCTGCAGGTCGGGGTAGAACGGCTCGAGCTGCAGCGTCGTGACCATGCCCTTGTAGCCGAGAGTGCGGGCGGACAGCGTCACGAAGTAGGCGCCGAGCTCGTGACCGGCGCGCTTGCGCAGTCGGTATGCGACGCGGTCGAGGGCGATGCCGGTGAGCGGGGCGTCCGAGTGCGTCGCTCCCCCGGCGCTCACGAAGAGCTGCTCGAAGGCGGGACGCGCCTCGTCGGCGAGCTTTCCGAGGTTGTCGTTGACCGTCGGAACCTCGCGCCAGCCGAGGACGCGGAGTCCCTCCGAGCGGGCGATCTTCTCGATGCCGGCCTTCTGCTGGCGGCGCTCGCTGGAATCGCGCGGCAGGAATGCCAGGCCCGCGGCGTACTCGCCGACCGGGGGCAGTTCGAAGTCGGTGACGGCGCGCAGGAACGCGTCCGGCATCTGCGTAAGGATGCCCGCGCCGTCTCCGGTGCCGGCATCCGAGCCGATCGCCCCGCGGTGCTCCAGGTTGCGCAGCGCTTCGAGCGCGAGCGCGATGATGTCGTGGCCCGCCTCGCCGCGGAGGGTCGCGACCATGGCGAGGCCGCAGGCGTCCTTCTCGAACGCCGGGTTGTACATGCCCTGCTTCGGGGGGTAAGCGCCGGAAGCGCCGTAGGGAGGCTGAAAATACACCAGTACCGTCCTCAGATCTTCGGATGACCCGGGGGCGTCATTGGCCGGGTGGATGCGATGGGGTCCGCACGGACCGGTGGGCTATCGAGCGCCTTCCGAGTCCGTGGGAGCGGTGCTTGTGGCGCTGGCTCCTGCGGCGACTTCTTCGGACGGAGGCTCACTCACGTCCACGAAATCGGAGGGATTGTTCTGCGATTCTACATCAGCGTCGAGGTCCTTCCGGCCGCGGCCGGGCTGGTAGGGCGACGGCTCGAGACCGGGGTGACGGCGAGACTGGACGATGAGGATCGCGATGCCCACGATGATGCCGATGATGGCGGCCCACACGTTGCTGCGGAGACCCAGGATGATCTCGCTCGGATCGATGCGGATCGACTCCCAGACCACACGTCCGGCGCTGTACCAGATGAGGTAGATGGCGAAGAGCTTTCCCCACTGCAACGCGGTCGCCTTGCGGCTCAGCCAGAGCAGCACCATCACGCCGAGACCGTTCCAGATCACCTCGTACAGGAACGTGGGGTGGAAGAGCGTGCCCTCGGGAAGGCCGGGAGGGAACGCGGAGTTGTCGGAGGGGATCTCGAGGCCCCACGGCAGGTCGGTGGGCAGACCGTAGAGCTCGTTGTTGAACCAGTTGCCGAAACGGCCCATGGCCTGTGCGAGCAGGAGCCCGGGTGCCAGTGCGTCGGCGAAGGTCCAGAAGCGGATGCCGGTCCAGCGGCATCCGAGGTACGCGCCCACTGCGCCGCCGATGAGGGCGCCGAAGATGGCGATACCGCCCTCCCAGATGGCCCAGACGGATCCGGGTTCGAAGGGATTCCAGGTGTTCCTGCCCTCGCCGAAGTAGAAGTTCGGGTGGGTCAGGACGTGGAAGATGCGCGCGCCGATGATGGCCAGCGGAACGGCGAGGATCGAGATGTCGATCACGACCCACGGCTCTGCACCGCGCTTGGTGAGGCGGTGGTTGGTGAGCAGTACCGCCGCGATGATGCCGGCGATGATGCAGAGCGCGTAGAAGTGGATCCGGAGCGGGCCGAGGTCGATGTAGGAGACCGTGGGGCTCGGGATGCTGGCGAGCACGCCGCTGAAGGTGCTGTGGAGCGCGAGGGACATGAGTGCGATTCTAGTTCTCGTGTACGGGGCGTGCCGACGACGTGCCGACCGCCAGGTTTCGGGTGACCTCTGCGAGGGCGGGGATGCCGCCGTCGCGGAGGGCGCGGACGAGTGCGGTGCCGACGATGGCGCCGTCCGCGTATTCGGAGACTCCGGCGATCTGCTCGGCGGTCGAGATGCCGATCCCGACGCAGGCGCGGATGTCGCCGTGCTCGCGAAGGCGTCCGACCAGGGTGCGCGCAGCGCGGTCGAGCTCGGTGCGCTCACCGGTGATGCCCATGGTCGAGACGGTGTAGACGAAGCCGGTGGACGACTTCACGACGAGGTCGAGGCGCTCGTCGGTCGAGGTGGGCGCGGCGAGGAAGACGCGGTCGAGGCCCGTGCGCTCGCTCGCTGCGATCCACTCCCCTGCCACGTCAGGGGTGATGTCGGGCGTGATCAGGCCCGCTCCCCCCGCTGCCAGCAGGTCGTCCGCATAGCGATCGACGCCGTACTGGAACACCGGATTCCAGTACGTCATGACCAGGACGGGCACATCGGTGGCGTCGGTGATCGCGCGCACGGCCGTGAAGAGGTCCTTCATCTTGAAGCCGTTCGCGAGAGCCGCGGTGGTCGCCTCCTGGATCACGGCGCCGTCCATCACCGGGTCGCTGTAGGGCGGTCCGAGCTCGATGATGTCGACGCCGTTCTCGGCGAGGGCGATGGCGGCGCGGATGCTCGTCTCGAGGTCGGGGTAGCCGACGGGGAGGTATCCAACGAAGGCGCTGCGGCCCGCGTCATGGGCGGCGGCGATCGCCTGTTCGACGCGGCTCACAGCTCCGGCTCCCCCTTCGACGCGGCTGCTTCGGCGTCGCTCTCGTCGGCGACATCGTGCGCGAGCGCCTCGGCGTCGTAGAGGTCGAAGTAGCGGGCCGCGGTGTCCATGTCCTTGTCGCCGCGACCCGAGAGGCAGATCGCGAGCACGGCGTCCGGGCCCATCTCACGTCCGAGGCGCAGGGCGCCCGCGAGGGCGTGGGCGGACTCGATGGCGGGGATGATGCCTTCGGTGCGGCTCAGCAGGCGCAGCGCCTGCATGGCCTCATCATCGGTCGCCGGGATGTACTCGGCGCGACCGATGTCGGCGAGCCAGGAGTGCTCCGGCCCCACGCCCGGGTAGTCGAGACCTGCGGAGATCGAGTGCGACTCGACCGTCTGGCCGTCTTCGTCCTGGAGGACGTAGGTCTTCGCGCCGTGCAGGATGCCGGGACGCCCACGCTCGATGGAGGCCGCGTGGCGAGGTGTGTCGACGCCGTCACCGGCCGCCTCGACTCCGTAGAGCTTCACGCCGGCGTCGTCGAGGAACGCATCGAACATTCCGATCGCGTTCGAGCCGCCTCCGACGCACGCGATGACCGCGTCAGGCAGTCGGCCGACCTCGTCGAGCAGCTGCTGGCGAGCCTCTTCGCCGATGATCTTCTGGAAGTCCCGAACCATCGCGGGGAACGGGTGCGGCCCCGCCGCGGTGCCGAAGATGTAGTTGGTCGTCTCGACGCTCGCCACCCAGTCGCGGTACGCGTCGTTGATCGCGTCCTTCAGCGTGCGCGATCCGGAGGTGACCGCGATCACCTCCGCGCCGAGCAGTCGCATCCGCGCGACGTTGAGCGCCTGGCGCTCGGTGTCGACCTCGCCCATGTAGATGGTGCAGTCGAGGCCGAAGAGAGCGGCAGCGGTAGCCGTGGCGACGCCGTGCTGGCCTGCCCCCGTCTCGGCGATCACGCGGGTCTTGCCGAGGCGCTTCGTCAGCAGCGCCTGCCCCAGCACGTTGTTGATCTTGTGCGAGCCGGTGTGGTTGAGGTCCTCGCGCTTGAGGAACACTCGCGCTCCGCCGGCGTGCTCGGCGAACCGGGCGACCTCGGTGAGCGGCGACGGGCGCCCGGCGTAGGAGCTGAGCAGAGACGCCAGCTCGTCGCGGAAGACCGGATCGACGATCGCGTCGGCGTATGCCGCCGAGAGCTCGTCGATCGCGGCGATCAGCGACTCGGGCATGTAGCGTCCGCCGTAGTCGCCGAACAGTGGACCGTGCTGGTCTCGCAGGCTCATCACGCCTCCAGGAAGCTCTTGAGTGTGGCGACCGGGTCGCCCGTGACGAGCGCCTCCCCGATCAGGACGACGTCAGCGCCCGCTGAGCGGTAGTGCCTGACGTCTTCAGGTGTGAGGACCGCGGATTCCGCGATCTTGACCGCGGTCTCAGGGATCCGGTCGACGAGACGGCCGAAGAGATCGCGGTCGAGCTCGAGGGTCTTCAGGTCGCGCGCATTGACGCCGATCAGCGATGCCCCGAGATCGATCGCGACCTCGAGCTCGTCGGCCGAGTGCGTCTCGACGAGCGGCGTCATGCCGAGCTCGGTGATGAAGCCGAAGAGCTCACGGAGCACATGCGGCTCGAGCCCCGCGACGATCAGCAGCACGAGATCGGCACCGGCGGCTCGTGCTTCGAGGACCTGATATCGATTCGCGATGAAGTCCTTGCGCAGCACGGGAAGGGACACGCGCGCGGTGACAGCTTCGAGATCGGCGAGGCTGCCGCCGAACCGGCGTTCCTCGGTCAGGACGCTGATCGCCGACGCGCCGCCCGTTTCGTACAGCGACGCCTGGAGAGCGGGATCCGGGATCTCGGCCAGGGCGCCACGCGACGGGCTCGCGCGCTTCACCTCGGCGATGATCTTCACGCGCTCGGCGGGAGCGAGGAACGCCAGGGCGTCCTTGGCGGCGGGGCGTGCGAGAGCATCGCGTTCCACCTCGGCCAGTGGCCTGGTGAGAGCGCGACGCTCAGCGTCTGCGACTGCGCCGGCCGTGAGGTCGGCGAGCACCATTAGTGCGCCTTCGGCGAGTACTTGGGGCCCTTCACGCCGTAGCCGGCCCTCGCGAGCAGCCAGCCCACGAGCGCGCCGATCGGGATGATGGCCGCGCCGACCCAGATCAGGGCGACCCAGACGGGGCTGAACTCGGCGAGGCAGAACGCCAGCGTGCCGATCGTGAAGCCGGCGAGCATGATGATGACGCCCGTCCATGCGGCAGGCGAGTGTCCGTGGCCGGGGTCAGCGATCGGGTTGGTCATGGTCTCCTCCGGGGGACGACGTGCTGGTTCGGGTCAAGTCTATCGGGGTCATCGCGTCGGGTCGGTTCCGCGAGACAGGTCGTCCCACGAATCGATCGCGTCCACGGGGCCGGCGGTCGCGTCCACATGTGCGGCATCGGTGCGGTAGCGGCGGCCGCCGCGCTTCCAGCGGCGCCACGTGACGAGCACGACGAGGGATGCCGCGAGCAGGATGACCCAGCCGATGAGCGTCATGACGGGCCAGGCGGAGAGCTCGATGCCGGCGACCACGTCCGTGATCGCCGAGCTCCCGGCGAGACCGGTCGTCTCGGTGACGGTGGGGCCGACGGCGCCCAGCGGCTCGGTCAGCACCAACTGGAGCGTCGTCCACCCGAGGAAGAGCGCGGCAGCGGTGGCGAGCACGCCGAAGATCAGCCGGAGCACGGGACCGACGATCGAGAGCGCGATGCCGAGCGCCAGCACGGCGAGGCTGAGAGGCGCGAGCAAGGGCAGCGCGGACGCCCCTGGCACGAGGATCGCCTCTCCCGCATCGGTGCGCGCGACGGTCAGCCAGGTCTGCGTCGACGAGATGATGCCGATCGCACCGGAGAGGAGGAACCCCGAGACGGCGATCGACCGGCCTCTGCGTGCGAGCGTCATTCTGCGGAGCCCCCCTCGACGGCCTGCAGGTCGGTCGTGTCGAAGCAGGTACGCGTGCCCGTGTGACAGGCCGGTCCCGTCTGGTCGACACGCAGCAGGATCGCATCGCCGTCGCAGTCGAGCCGCGCCTCGTGCACCACCTGGATGTTGCCCGAGGTGTCGCCCTTGCGCCAGTACTCCCGGCGGGATCGAGACCAGTAGACCGCACGTCCGGTGGTGAGGGTACGTCGCAGCGCCTCGGCATCCACCCAGGCGAGCATCAGGACCTCTGCAGTGTCCCACTGCTGCACGATCACCGGTGCGAGACCGTCGTCATTGAAGGCGACCTGCGCGATGCGCTCTTCGACGTCGCTCATCGGACGAGCACTCCTTCCGCACGCAGTGCATCCTTCACGTCGCCGACCGTGAGCGCGCCGGTGTGGAACACGCTGGCTGCCAGAACCGCATCCGCCCCGGCCTTGATCGCCGGAGCGAAGTCTGCGGCCTTGCCTGCTCCGCCCGACGCGATCACGGGCACCGAGGCTGCCTCGCGCATCAGCTTCACCAGCTCGAGATCGAAGCCTTCTCGCGTGCCGTCGGCATCGATCGAGTTGACGAGCAGCTCGCCCGCGCCGCGTTCAGCGGCCTCTCGCGCCCAGTCGAGTGCGTCGAGGGTGGTCTGCGTGCGTCCGCCGTGGGTGGTGACCACGAAGCCGGATGCGGTCGTGTCGGCCCGCTTGACATCGAGCGACAGCACGAGCACCTGCGCCCCGAAGCGGTCGGCGATCTCGCCGATCAGCTCGGGGCGCGCGATCGCAGCGGAGTTCACACCGACCTTGTCGGCTCCGACGGACAGCAGGCGTGACACGTCGTCGACGCTGCGGACTCCCCCGCCGACCGTCAGCGGCACGAACACCTGCTCGGCGGTGCGCTGGACGACGTCGTAGGTCGTCGCGCGTGCATCGACCGTCGCGGTCACGTCGAGGAAGGTGATCTCATCGGCGCCCTGCGCCGCGTAGTGGCGGGCAAGCTCGACCGGGTCGCCCATGTCGCGCAGGTTCTCGAAGTTGACTCCCTTGACGACGCGGCCGGCGGCGACGTCGAGGCAGGGGATGACGCGACTCGCGAGCGCCATCAGAGCCTCGCGTTGTGGATCGCCGTGACGAGGATCGCTCGGGCACCGAGAGCGTAGAGCGCATCCATCACGGGGTTGACCCGCGCGCGGGCCACCATGACCCGCACCGCGACCCACTCGGGGTCGCGCAGGGGCGAGACGGTGGGAGACTCGATGCCGCCGGCGATCTTCACGGCGTCGTCGAGCAGAGCGAGCGGCAGGTCGTAATCGATCATCACGAACCGGCGGGCCACCATGACGCCGCGGAGACGGCGGAGAAGCGTCTCGGATCCCTCGGCATCCTGCGGACCGGCGATCAGCACGGCCTCGGACTGCAGGATCACGGGACCGAAGACGTCGAGCCCCGCTTGACGCAGTGTCGTGCCCGTCTCGACGACGTCAGCCACGGCGTCGGCCACACCGAGGCGCACGGCGGACTCCACCGCACCGTCGAGCGGCACGAGGTCGACCGCGATTCCGCGCTCATCGAGGAACGCGTCGACGAGACCCGGATACGACGTCGCGATGCGCAGACCGTCGAGCTCGGACACCTCGGTGTAGCGCCCCGAGGGCGCGGCGAAGCGGAAGGTCGAGCCGGCGAAGCCGAGTGCCTCGATCTCGCGCGCGCCGGGCATGCGGGCGTCGAGAAGCAGGTCGCGACCCGTGATGCCGACATCGATGGCGCCGGAGCCGACGTACGTCGCGATGTCCTTCGGACGGAGGTAGAAGAACTCGACGTCGTTGTCGCTGTCGACGACGTGGAGCGTCTTGGGGTCACGGCGACCGGCGTAGCCGGCCTCCGCGAGCATGTCGGCGGCCGTCTCGGAGAGAGAGCCCTTATTGGGAACAGCAATGCGCAGCATGGGATGCCTTCAGATCGAAGCGAGTGGGGCGGAGCGCTTCACAGATGTCGGTAGACGTCCTGCAGGCTCAGGCCCTTCGCGAGCATCATCACCTGCACGTGGTAGAGCAGCTGCGAGATCTCCTCTGCAGCGGCCTCGTCGGACTCGTACTCGGACGCCATCCAGACCTCGGCAGCCTCCTCGACGATCTTCTTGCCGATCGTGTGCACGCCGCCGTCGAGCTCTGCAACCGTGCCTGATCCCTCGGGGCGGGTCTCGGCCTTGACGCTGAGCTCGGCGAACAGCTCGTCGAAAGTCTTCACGATTCCAGGCTAGCGGCTCTGGCGCGGTCTCTGAGCCGGGTGACGGCCGCCTCGACGTCGTCGGCGCCGTAGACCGCGGATCCTGCGACGAAGGTGTCTGCGCCGGCGGCGGCCGCCGCCTCGATCGTCGCATCGGAGATCCCGCCGTCGACCTGCAGCCAGACGTTCGACCCTCGCCGCTTCGCCTCGTCGGCGAGAGCGCGCAGCTTCGGCATCGTCTCGGGCATGAATCCCTGCCCGCCGAACCCTGGTTCGACGGTCATCACGAGGATCTGGTCGAACTCCTCGAGCACGCTGTAGAGACCGTCCGCGGGGGTGTCCGGCTTGATCGCCACTCCGGCCCTCGCCCCGATGCTGCGCAGAGTGCGGGCCAGCGAGATCGGATCGGCGGCGGCCTCGAGGTGGAACGTGACGCTCGCGGCACCGAGCTCCGCATACGCGGGAGCCCACCGCTCGGGGTCGGTGATCATCAGGTGCACGTCGAGCGGGATCGGGCTGGTCGCCTGGATCCGCTCGACCATCTGCGGCCCGAACGTGAGGTTCGGGACGAAGTGGTTGTCCATGACGTCGACATGCGCGAAGTCGGCAGTGGCGATCTTGGCGAGATCACGCTGCATGTTCACGAAGTCGGCGGCCAGGATGCTGGGGTTGATGCGCGGTGCGCGGGGCAGGTCCACTCTCTAGTCTCCTTGCTCGGCGCTGGCGTCGCGCTGATCGGTGTCGGCTCGTCGGAGGAGCGCGAGGAACATCGCATCGGTCCCGTGCCGGTGCGGCCACAGCTGGACCCGCCCGGTGCCGTCGCTGCCGAGATCGATCGGTGAGGTCACGACACCCTCGAGGACCGCACGCGCATCGAGCTCGGTGATGTCGGTGCGGCCACGGAGCACCTCCTGGACGACGCCCGTCGTCTCGGCGAGATGCGGCGAGCAGGTCGCGTACGCGACGATGCCGCCGGGCGCCAGCGCGTCGAGGGCCGCCGAGAGCAGTTCGACCTGCAGCGGCACCAGCTCGGCGACATCACCGGGGGTCTTGCGCCATCTCGCCTCGGGCCGCCGCCGCAGAGCCCCGAGTCCCGTGCACGGCGCATCGACGAGGATGCGATCGAACTGGCCCGCGTGGGAGGTGCCGAACGTGCGGCCGTCCTCTTCATGAACCACGACATCGGCGGGCACGGCGCGCAGGGCGTTGCGGACGAGTCGCGCACGGGTGGGCACCACCTCGTTCGCCTCCAGCGACACATCGTGCTGTCGCGCGACCGCCGCGAGCAGCGCCGTCTTGCCGCCGGGGCCTGCGCACAGGTCGAGCCAGCGTTCGCCGGAACGGATCGGAGCAGCTTCGGCGAGAGCCAGTGCGACGAGCTGCGACCCTTCATCCTGCACACGCACCGTGCCGCCCGAGGAGGCGATCACGTGGTGCGGGTCGCCGCCCGGAGATCCGTAGGCCGTCGGCGCATACGGTCGACGTGGCTCCCCGGGCTCGGCGAGGCCGGGCAGAGCGACGAGAGTGACCTCCGGCGAGGCGTTGTCGGCGTCGAGGAGGTCGTCGAGCTCCTCGACGCGACCTTCAGCGGCCAACGCGCGACGCAGGGCACGGATGACCCAGACGGGGTGAGCGGAGCGCAGCGCCAGCCGCTCGTCGTCCGACCGCGCGGAGGACTCGATGCGCTGCTCCCACTCCCCCGGCGTCTCGCGGGAGATTCGCCTCAGCACGGCGTTCGCGAAGCTGGATGCACCGCGGCCCTGGGTGGCGGCGACGATGTTCACCGACTCGTTGACGGCCGCGTGCGACGCGACGCGGGTCGCGAGCAGCTGATGGGTCGCGAGTCTCAGCGCGTCGAGCACACCGGCGTCGATCTCCTCGACAGGCCTGTCGGCGGCCGCGGCGATGATCGCGTCATACGTTCCGCGGCGTCGCAGTGTGCCGTAGGCGAGTTCTGTGGCGAGAGCGGCGTCCGGTGGAGTGAGTCCTGCGTCCGCGATCGCGGCCGGAAGGATCAGGTTCGCGTAGGCATCCGATTCCGACACCGCCCGCAGCACGTCGTAGGCCACGCGCCGCGCAGGCTGCACCGTGCGCTGCGGGCCGCGGGACTGTCCGTCGCGCTTCCCGCCCCGAGCCTGGCCGTCACGTGGACGCTGATCGCGCGGCGTGCTCGGTCCCGAACGGGATCCGCGGCCGGACTCGCCGCGACGCGGCTCGCGACGTGCGCCGTCGTCCTGCCGCCCGCTCATGCGCCGGCTCGCAGGTTCTCGGTGTCGCGCTGCCCGCGCCACCAGTCGACCGCGCTCATCGCGCCCTTGCCCGAGGGCTGCACACGCGTGACCGCGAGCGGGGCCGAGGCCGTTCCGATGAGGAGAGCGGACTTGGTCGCGGTGAACGCGCCCGGCGCGAGGGCGACGTCGCTTTCCGAGGGAGTGGCCTCCAGCACCTTGAGGCGGATCCCGTCGACGGTCGTGTGGGCGCCCGGTTCGGGGGTGACTCCACGGAACCGCGCGAACACCTCGCTGAGCGGGCGGGTCCAATCGAGCAGACCATCGTCGAGAGTCAGCTTCGGGGCCAGCGACGCCTCCCCCTCCTGGGGCACAGCGCGCGCAGTGCCGTCGGCGATGGCCGCGACCACTTCCGCCGTCAGTTCGGCGCCATCGAGAGCGAGTGCGTCGAGTGCGGCATCCGCCGTCGCCTCGGGAGCGACCGCGACGACCCGCGTCGCGAAGACATCACCGGCATCGAGCGCGGGAACGAGCTGGAACACACTGGCACCCATCTGCGCATCGCCGTTGATCAGTGCGCGCTGCACGGGTGCGGCACCGCGCCACTGCGGGAGGAGCGAGAAATGCAGATTGATCCAGCCCTTCGTCGGTGCGGAGAGCAGCGGCTCGCGAACGAGTCCGCCGTACGCCACGATCACACCGAGCTCGACACCGAGCGCGGTGATGGCGGCCGTCGCGTCGTCGTCGAGGCGAGCCGCCTTGATGACCGGCAGGCCGAGCTCGTCGGCGGCGTGAGCGACAGGCGACGGCGTGAGCACCCGCTTGCGGCCCAGCGGCGCGTCCGGGCGGGTGACGACCGCAGCGATGTCGTGCTCGGCCGCGAGGCGGCGGAGTGTGGGGACGGCTGCCGACGGTGTGCCGGCGAAGACGAGACGCATGAAGGTGCTCCGGAGGGATGCGGGGGTGGATCGGGTGAGATCGGAGCGCGAGGTGGTTCTTCGCGTTCAGAGTTCCGGATCGAGGATATCGAGTCGAACCGTGAGGGCGCTCCGAGTCGACTTGCCCTTGCCCCGCCGGTTGCTGACCGCTTCGGCGACGACCGCGGCCCGCAACGTGGTGGCGACCCTGGTACCCGCGCTGTAGTCGAACCGGATCAGGGCCCTGACACGCGGCGGGTAGTCGTCAGACTCGATCGGCACCGGGCCGAGTACCGCGTCGGAGGGCAGAGCGAGCTCCTGCAGCGACGCCAGCGCTCTCGCCACGGATGCCGTCGACCCCTCGACCAGCGCGACCCTCGCAGCCGGCGGCATGTGCAACGGCGCACGTTCGGAGAGCTCGGTCCTCGCATAGGCGGACTGGCTCCAGGTGGCAAGCGCTCGCGCGATCGCTCCGTCGACGCCGACCAGATGGATGGGAGCACCGGGAGCCGCGAGTGCAGCCGCGTTCGACCACCAGCGCAGACAGGACTCGCCGATCCGCAGGTCGGGAGCCTGGAGCATCCTCGGTCCGTCGAGCAGGACCACGGCACGGTATCCGCCCTCCGCCAGCGGCTCGGCCCCCCGTGTCGCGACGACGAGGGCCGGCTTGTCGGCGACGCGCTCGACCGGATGAGCGCTGTCTGCCACGATGACCCGGATTCCGGGGAACGCCTTGCCCAGCTCATCCGCCGTCCGCTCGCTGCCCGAGGACGCGAGGCGCAGCTTGGTCGACGAGCACGTCGGGCACGCCCACGCTCGGGCTCCCCTGCCGCACCAGGCGCACACCGGCACGGCACCACGGTGCTTGGCTCCGAGCGGTCCGCCGCAGTGGGCGCACCGTGCAGGCGCCCGGCATTCGGCGCAGACCAGCGACGGGGCGAACCCCGGTCGAGACACCTGCACCAGCACCGGTCCCTCGGCTGCGGCATTGCGCGCGGAGAGGAACGCGGACGACGGCATCCGCTGTGCAGTCGGAGCATCCATCTCCTGGGGTGTGCTGAGGATCACGCGCGGCAGCACCCGACGCGCGGCCCGGACATCCTGCAGCCATCCGTGGGCGACGAGGCGTTCGACGTCGGTGGTGCGGGTGTGGCCGACGAACAGCAGTGCGGATCCCTCCTGCTCCTGACGGAGGAGAGCAGCGTCCCGTGCGTTGATGTACGGCGCGAGCGGCTCGCCGAGGAGAGGATCGCCGTCGTCCCACACAGCGACGACGCCCGCACGAACCGGCGCGTACACCGCAGAACGATTGCCCACCACGATGCACGGCGCGTCCTCGAGCGAGCGCAGGAACGCGCGGTACCGATCGGGGTTCGTCTGGCGCGAGTCGAAGCGCACGACGGCCTGGTCAGGGACATACGAGCCGAGAGCGGCGAGCAGCTGATCGAGGTCGCGGTGGTCAGGCACGACGAGAACACTCGAACGGCCTGCTGCCAGCGTCCGCGCCGCTGCGGACGCGAGAAGCGCCGCCCACCCGGGATCGTCATGATGGCGCACGGGGATCGCCTCGACCGCGGCCCGGCCGCCCGCATCGAGCACATCGGCGAGCGAGTCGTAGGACGCGATCAGCTCGGATGCGGCCGAGAGTGCTTCGTCTGATGGGGCGAGCTCCGGGGAGTCGTCGCTCCAGGCCTTCTCCACCCGCACCTGGCGCTTCGGGATGACGAGCCGCAGGACGTCGGAGGCGGAGCCCGCAGCGCGATCGGCGGCGCGGCGCGCGAGGCGGTAGAGACGCTCCGGAAGCACCGCCACAGGGGATACGACGCTGTCGACCTCGGACAGTGGCCTGTCGCCATCGTGTTCGGTGTCGAGTTCGACGACGTAGCCGTCGATGACACGACCGGCGGTACGCAGGGGCACACGCACGCGCACGCCCAGAGGGACGTCTCCGAGCTCCGCAGGCACGGCGTAGTCGAAGAGACGATCCAATTGTGGAAGCGGCGAGTCCAAGAGCACGCGAGCGATCCTCCGACTCTGCGATGTCAGAGGAGAAGGGACGCCATCAGGCATGCGGCCCTCAGAGTCCTGCAGCGCGCCGCAGCTCTTCCGCGCGATCGGTGCGCTCCCACGTGAACTCCGGCAGCTCCCGTCCGAAGTGCCCGTAGGCGGCGGTCTGCGCGTAGATCGGGCGCAGGAGGTCGAGCTGCTCGATGATCGCCTGGGGACGCAGATCGAAGACCTCGTCGATGGCGCGCGTGATCACCTCGTCGGACACCTTGCCCGTGCCGAATGTCTCGACGTAGAGACCGACCGGACGAGCGACCCCGATCGCGTAGGCGACCTGGACCTCGAGACGGTCGGCGAGTCCTGCGGCGACCGCGTTCTTGGCCACCCAGCGCGTGGCATAGGCGCCGGAGCGGTCGACCTTCGACGGATCCTTGCCGCTGAAGGCACCGCCACCATGTCGCGCCGCTCCGCCGTAGGTGTCGATGATGATCTTGCGTCCGGTGAGTCCGGCATCGCCCTTGGGGCCGCCCGTCACGAACGGACCGGCGGGGTTGATGTAGTACGTGAGGTCGCCGAGATCGAGCCCCGTGGAGGCCAGGATCGGATCGATCACGTGCTCGCGCACCTGAGCCTTGAGGTCGTCCTGCGAGATGTCGGGGTGGTGCTGGGTCGACAGCACGACGGCATCCACGGTCTTGGGGGTGAAGCCCTCATATCCGAGAGTGACCTGGGTCTTGCCGTCCGGGCGCAGGAACGGCAGCGCACCCGATCGTCGGACCTCGCTGAGCCGCTCCGCGATGCGATGCGCGGTCCACGCAGCCATGGGCATGAGCTGCGGGGTCTCGTTCGTCGCGAAGCCGAACATGATGCCCTGGTCGCCAGCGCCGAGGCCGTCGAGAGGATCGATGGAGCCGCCGTCGCGGTGCTCCTGAGCGTTGTCGACGCCGTGGGCGATGTCGGTCGACTGCTCTCCCACCGAGATGCTCACACCGCAGGAGTCTCCGTCGAAGCCGGTCTCGCTCGAGGTGTAGCCGATGCCGTTGACCACCTGGCGGACGATCGTCGGGATGTCGACGTACGCCTCGGTGCGGATCTCGCCGGCGACGTGGACGAGACCGGTGGTCACCAGCGTCTCGACGGCCACCCGCGAGCCGGGGTCTTTCGCGATGAGTCCGTCGAGGATGCTGTCCGAGATCTGGTCGCAGATCTTGTCGGGGTGCCCCTCGGTGACGGACTCGGACGTGAACAGACGCAGCGCGCTCATCAGGGCTCCAGAACGGAATCGGACAGCAGGAAGGGGGTGGCTCCCATGATGGACCGCACCGCCGACATCAGTCGGCGGTGCGGTCATCGGACGTCACTCGGCGTGACGGAGGCGGAGCTTGTCCTCGTTGATCTCGTGCAGAGCGATGGTCAGCGGCTTGTCCTCGACGGACGAGTCGACGAGCGGCCCGACGTTGTCGAACAGGTTGCCCTCGTGGAGGTCGGAGTAGTAGTCGTTGATCTGACGGGCGCGCTTGGCGGCGTAGATCACGAGCTCGTACTTCGAGTCGACCCGGTCGAGCAGGTTGTCGATGGGGGGATCGATGATTCCGTTGGTGTGGTGTCCGGCCATGGTGGGACCTCCTGATCAGGCGACGGGATCGTCGCGAAGACGGTGATGCGGGCGCGCGAAGACGCTCAGCGCGCAGAGCTCGAAGACAATTCTACGACCTCCGCGGCCGCAGCGGCGACGTCCTCGTTCACGATGAGGTGGTCGAACTCGTTCTGCGCCGCCAATTCGACCTTCGCGGTGCGCAGTCTGCGAGCGCGTTCCTCCGCGCCCTCCGTGCCTCGTCCGACCAGCCGCTGGACGAGTTCGTCCCAGGTCGGAGGCAGCAGGAAGATGAGCGTGGCAGCAGGCTCCGCCTTGCGCACCTGGCGCGCGCCCTGCAGGTCGATCTCGAGTAGCACGGTCTTGCCTGCAGCGAGAGCGGCGTCGATCGGAGCCCGCGGCGTGCCGTAGCGCGACTTGTTGTGGACGACGGCGTACTCCAGGAGTTCGTCGTCGGCGATCAGACGGTCGAACTCCGCATCGTCGACGAAGTAGTAGTGCACGCCATCGATCTCGCCAGGTCGCGGTGCGCGCGTCGTCGCCGAGACCGACAGATGGATCTCGGGGTTGTGCTCACGGATGTGGGCGGCGACGGTGCCCTTGCCGACTGCCGTGGGCCCGGCGAGCACGAGCAGACGGCTTCGTGCGCCACGCGGCTCGAGCAGAGGGAAGCGCGCGTCGAGCCACTGCGAGAGCGCCACCCGCTGGCGGACGCCGAGCCCTCCCAGTCGCTTGACCGGCGAGATGTGCAGCTCTGCCAGGATGCGGTCGCGCTTGCCCGCGCCGATCGCGGGGAGAGCGAGCAGGAAGTCCGTGATGCGCATGGACCCCTCGACCGAGTCCGGGTCTGCGGTCGCCCGCTCGAGCACGGCCTGCGGTGTGACGACACGCGTGGTCAGATCGCGCTTGAGCGATGCGCGGGCGCGGCGTCGTTCGACCGCCTTGCGTGCGGCGGCAGCGCGGTCGACCTCGGGGACGGGACGGGACTCAGCCACGGCCGGCCTCCCTGTACTCTGCGACGCGGGCGTCGATGGCGGCGGCGAGACCGGCGGGTCCGGCCGAGAGGATGCTGCGGCTCTCGCTCGCGATGACGGCGGCGCTCATCGAACCGAACCGGCGGTGCAGGTCTGACGGCGTCGCACCCTGCGTGCCGAATCCCGGAGCGAGGATGGGTGCCACCGGTGCGAAGGCGGCGATGCCGGCATCCGTCCAGTCCACGGTCGCGCCGATGACGAAGCCGAAGCTCCCCCACTCCCCTGCGGGCGTGTGCTCGGTGTTGCGCGCCGAGACGACCGAGACGATGTCAGCCGAGACGGCACGGCCGGTCTCGGAGATCGAGCGCTGCAGCACCTCGGCTTCGGGGTTGCTCGTGGCAGCCAGCACGAACAGACCCTTGTCGTGCTGATCGGCGAGGGCGAAGGCGCCGTCGAGCGCGCCGACACCCAGGAACGGGTTCACGGTGAGGGCGTCGGCCTCGAGCGGAGACCCCGGGGTGAGCCAGGCAGCCGCGTAGGCGTCCATGGTCGACCCGATGTCGCCGCGCTTGGCATCCGCGATCACGAGGAGGCCGGCGTCCCTCGCAGCCGCGATGACCTCTTCGAGCGCCGCGAATCCTGCGGATCCGAAGCGCTCGAAGAACGACACCTGAGGCTTCACGATCGCGGCACGGCCCGCCGCGGCCTCGACCGTGCGCAGCCCGAACTCCCGGACGCCCGAGGCGTCGTCGCCGAGGCCCCAGGATCCGAGCAGGGCGGCGTGCGGGTCGATGCCCACGCACAGCGGGCCGTGCGCCGCGAGGGCGACACGGACCCGTTCGCCGAAGCGTGCGCTCACACTGCGGCCTTCCGGTCGAGGGCGTACTCCTGCAGGCTCTTCACCTGGAAGCCCTCGTGCGCTGCGTCCATACCGCTCACGGCGGCGCCGAGCACCGCCATCGTGGTGAACAGCGCCTTGTCGGCCGCGACAGCCGCCGCGCGGATCTCATAGCCGTCTGCACGCGCCGCGCCCCCGGACGGGGTGTTCACGACGATGTCGATCGAGCCGTCGTTGATGAGGTCGACGATGTTCGTCGCGCCGGACTCCTGGGTCTCGCTGTACTTCTCGACCACCGTCACCGCGATGCCGTTGCGCGAGAGGATCTCGGCAGTGCCCTCGGTGGCCACGATCGTGAACCCCAGCTGCTGCAGGCGATGCGCCGGCAGGATCACGGCGCGCTTGTCGGAGTCCGCGACCGAGATGAACACCGTGCCGGAGGTCGGCATTCCGCCGTACGCGGCCGCCTGGCTCTTGGCGAACGCGGTCGGGAAGTCGCGGTCGATGCCCATGACCTCGCCGGTCGAGCGCATCTCCGGGCCGAGGATCGAGTCGACGGTCTTGCCGTCGGCCGTACGGAACCGCTTGAACGGAAGCACGGCCTCCTTGACCGAGACGGGGGCGTCGAGGGGCACTCGCGAGCCGTCCTGCTCGGGCAGCATGCCCTCGGCGCGGAGCTCCGCGATCGTCGACCCCACCATCACACGGCTCGCGGCCTTGGCCATCGGGATGCCCAGCGCCTTCGAGACGAAGGGCACGGTGCGGCTCGCGCGCGGGTTCGCCTCGATCACGTAGAGGACGCCGGCGCTGATCGCGAACTGCACGTTGAGCAGGCCACGGACGCCCACGCCCTTCGCGATCGCGAGTGTCGCCTCGCGCACCCGGTCGATGTCGGTGCGGCCGAGCGAGACGGGCGGAAGCGTGCAGCTCGAGTCGCCCGAGTGGATGCCGGCCTCTTCGAGGTGCTCCATCACGCCGCCGATGAACAGTTCGGTGCCGTCGTAGAGGGCGTCGACATCGAGCTCGATCGCGTCATCGAGGAAGCGATCGACGAGCAGGGGCTTGCCCTCCTCGATGATGACCTCGCCCGCCGTGCGCACGAAGTACTCGCGCAGCGACTCGGAGCTGTAGACGATCTCCATGCCGCGTCCGCCGAGCACGAAGCTCGGACGCACGAGCACCGGGTATCCGATCTCCTCGGCGACGGCCACCGCGCCGTCCGCGTCCACAGCGGTGCCGTGGCGCGGGGCGATGAGGCCTGCCGTGTCGAGCAGCTGCGAGAACAGCTCGCGCTCCTCGGCGATGTCGATGGCCTCCGGGCTGGTGCCGAGCACCTGGTAGCCGGCTGCCTCGATGCCCTTTGCGAGCCCCAGCGGCGTCTGGCCGCCGAGCTGGCAGACGACTCCGAGGATGGTGCCGCTCGCGGCTTCCGCGTCGAGCACCTCCAGCACGTCCTCCAGCGTGAGCGGCTCGAAGTAGAGCCGGTCGGACGTGTCGTAGTCGGTGGACACCGTCTCGGGGTTGCAGTTGACCATGATGGTCTCGAAGCCGGCATCCGAGAGGGCGAACGACGCGTGCACGCACGAGTAGTCGAACTCGACGCCCTGACCGATGCGGTTCGGACCCGATCCGATGATCACGACCTTGGTGCGATCGGACGGTGTGACCTCGGTCTCGAAGTCGTAGCTCGAGTAGTGGTAAGGCGTGAGAGCCGGGAACTCGCCGGCGCAGGTGTCGACGGTCTTGAACACCGGACGGATGCCGAGTCCGTGGCGCACGCCGCGGATCTCCGCTTCCTTCTCGCCGCGGAGCTCCGCGATCTGCGCGTCGGAGAAGCCGTGCTCCTTGGCGTAGCGCAGCGTGGCCGCGTCGAGCTCCGGTGCCGTGCGCACGATCTCGGCGACCTCGTTGATCAGGACGATCTGGTCGATGAACCAGGGATCGATCGCCGTGGCCTCGAACGCCTGCTCGACCGTCGCGCCCTTGCGCAGCGCCTGCTGGAGGGTGACGATCCGACCGTCCGTCGGGACCTTCGAGATCTCGAGCAGCTCGTCGACGGAACGGCTCTCCGCGCCCCAGTGGAAGCTGGAACCGCGCTTCTCGAGCGAGCGCAGCGCCTTCTGCAGCGCGGTCGCGTAGTTGCGGCCGATCGCCATCGCCTCGCCGACCGACTTCATGGTGGTCGTCAGCGTCGCGTCAGCGGCCGGGAACTTCTCGAACGCGAACCGCGGCACCTTGACGACGACATAGTCGAGCGTGGGCTCGAAGCTCGCGGGGGTGACGCCCGTGATGTCGTTCGGGATCTCATCGAGACGGTAGCCGAGCGCCAGCTTCGCGGCGAGCTTCGCGATCGGGAACCCCGTGGCCTTGGAGGCCAGGGCGCTCGAGCGCGAGACGCGAGGGTTCATCTCGATGACGATGATGCGCCCGTTGCTCGGGTCGATGGCGAACTGGATGTTGCAGCCGCCGGTGTCGACGCCCACCGCGCGGATGATGTCGATGCCGATGTCGCGGAGCTTCTGGTATTCGCGGTCCGTGAGCGTCAGAGCGGGAGCCACGGTGATCGAGTCGCCCGTGTGCACGCCGACGGGGTCGACGTTCTCGATCGAGCAGACGACCACCGTGTTGTCGGCGGTGTCGCGCATGAGCTCGAGCTCGTACTCCTTCCAGCCGAGGATCGACTCCTCCAGGAGGACCTCCGTGGTCGGAGAGTCGCGCAGACCGGCACCGCCGATGCGACGCAGATCCGCCTCGTCGTAGGCGAAGCCGGACCCGAGACCGCCCATCGTGAACGAGGGGCGCACGACGAGCGGGTAGCCCAGCTCGGCCGCTCCCTCAAGCAGGTCGTCCATGGTGTGCGCGATGATGCTGCGGGCGACGTCGGCGCCGGCATCGAGGACGAGCTGCTTGAAGATCTGGCGGTCCTCGCCCTTGTTGATGGCTTCGAAGCTCGCACCGATCAGCTCGACGTCGTACTTCTCGAGGATGCCGTGGTTGTGCAGCTCGATCGCGGCGTTCAGGGCCGTCTGCCCGCCGAGGGTCGGCAGGATCGCGTCGGGACGCTCCTTCGCGATGATCGTCTCGATGACCTGCCAGGTGATCGGCTCGATGTACGTCGCGTCGGCGAAGTCGGGGTCGGTCATGATCGTCGCCGGGTTGGAGTTGACCAGGATGACCCTCACGCCCTCCTCGCGCAGGACGCGGCAGGCCTGGGTGCCGGAGTAGTCGAACTCGCACGCCTGACCGATGACGATCGGGCCGGAGCCGATGACGAGAACGGAGTTGATGTCGTCGCGCTTGGGCATTACTTGGTGTCCTTCTTGCTGGCGATGACCATGTCACGGAACCGGTCGAAGAGATAGTTGGCGTCGTGCGGTCCGGCCGCAGCCTCCGGGTGGTACTGCACCGAGAACGCCGGGATGTCGAGAGCGCGGAGGCCCTCGACCACGTTGTCGTTCAGGCCGATGTGACTGACCTCGACCTTGCCGTAGCCGTGGGGGCTGTCGAACGAGCCCTCCAGCGGCGCCTCCACGGCGAACCCGTGGTTGTGCGCGGTGATCTCGACGCGTCCGGTGGACTTGTCGAGTACGGGCTGGTTGATGCCGCGGTGCCCGAACGGCAGCTTGTAGGTGCCGAGACCCAGCGCCCTGCCGAGCAGCTGGTTGCCGAAGCAGATGCCGAAGAAGGGCAGCCCGTCGTCGAGCACCGAGCGCAGCAGCTCGACATGGTCCCCGGAGGCTGCGGGGTCGCCAGGGCCGTTCGAGTAGAAGACGGCGACGGGATCGATCGCACGGATGTCATCGATCGTGACGTTCTGAGGCAGGACGTGCACCTCGAAGCCACGGGCCGCCAGGTTGTCGATCGTGGCCTGCTTGACGCCGAGGTCGAGGACGGCGAGATTGCCGACCCGCTCCCCCATCGCCGTCGTGACCGTGGCGACGTCGACCGAGACCTGCGCCGAGAGGTTCTGGCCGGCCATCTGAGGCGCCTCGCGCACGAGGCGCAGCTGCTCGTCGGCGTCGATCTGCGCGGCCTCGCCCGAGAAGACGCCGCCGCGCATAGACCCGGCAGAGCGGATGTGCCGCGTGATCGATCGGGTGTCGATGCCGCTGATGCCGACGATGCCGTCCCGCTCGAGGATCTCGTCCAGCGAAGCGGTCGCACGCCAGTTCGAGACGACTCGTGAGGGGTCGCGCACGATGTAGCCGGCGACCCATATGCGACGGGACTCAGGGTCCTCGTCGTTCATGCCGGTGTTGCCGATGTGCGGGGCCGTCTGCAGGACGATCTGGCCCGCGTACGACGGGTCGGTGAGCGTCTCCTGGTATCCGGACATGCCGGTCGAGAAGACGACCTCGCCGAAGGTGGTGCCCAGCGCGCCGTATGCACGGCCGACGTGGCGGGTCCCGTCTTCGAGGACGAGGACGGCGGGTTCGGGGAGGGCTGTCATGACGTTGCTCCTGTGTCGGGGGCGGCGGTGTCGTCCGTGGCGGGGACGAGGCGCTGCAGTTCTGAGATGAAGTTCTGGGGATCGCCGTCGGTGACCCGCAGATACGAGTCGACGATCGTGTCGTCGTCCGCATTCCAGGCGACGCGGACGAGTCCACCCGGTTCGACGACGCGGTCGATCGTCACCGTGGCGCGGTCGACGCTCGCGAGTCGTGCAGAGGCGAGGAAGACGGTCGGCGCACCGTCGAGGCAGAGTGCGAGTCCGCGATCGGTGACCGCAGCCTCTCCCCTGGCGCGATAGGCGAGCGGCCGGATGGCGAGGCGCTCCAGCGGCTGATCGTGCTTCGTCGTCGAGACGTAGAGCACCTCGTGACGGTCGAGGACCTCCGCATGCTCCGGCACGCCCAGGGGAGCCGCCAGACCCGAGTCGCGTCGGAGTCGTCGGCGCCACGCCGTGAACATGGCGACCAGGACGAGTGCCGCCACGGCAATCGTGATCGCGATGGCGATGTCGCGCGTGCTCATGCGTTCAGCTCCTCGACCACGGATCCGCCGTCGACCGTCAGCAGCCCGCGGTGGATCGTGAACTCGACGCGGCCGGGGAGGTCGCGACCGAGGTACGGCGAGTTCACGCTCCGACCGTGCAGGTCGGATTCGGTGAAGACGCCGGCGGCGGACGGGTCGTAGAGGGTGATCTGCGCAGCAGCACCGGCCTGCAGGGGCAGCCCATGATCGGACAGACGTCCGATCCGCGCGGGGGCCGCACTCATCACCCGGGCGACGTCCTCCCAGCCGATCAGGCCGGTCTGCACCATCGACTGGTGCACGACGCGCAGGGCGCTCTCGAGTCCGACCATGCCGTTGGCTGCGGCCTGCCACTCGCACGACTTGTGCTCGCTCGGGTGCGGGGCGTGATCGGTCGCCACGATGTCGATGGTGCCGTCGGCGAGGCCCTCGCGCACCGCCATGACGTCTTCCTCACGGCGCAGCGGCGGGTTGACCTTGTAGCGGGCGTCGTAGCCGCGCACCAGTTCATCGCTGAGCAGGAGGTGGTGCGGGGTGACCTCGGCCGTGACGTTGATCCCCCGCTTCTTCGCCCAGCGGATGATGTCGACAGAGCCTGCGGTCGACAGGTGGCACACGTGCAGTCGGGATCCGACATGCTCCGCGAGGAGCACATCGCGAGCGATGATCGACTCCTCCGCGACCGCGGGCCATCCGGCGAGTCCGAGCTCGGCCGACACGGTGCCCTCGTTCATCTGGGCACCCTCGGTGAGGCGTGGATCCTGAGCGTGCTGCGCGATGACTCCGTCGAACGACTTCACATACTCGAGTGCGCGCCGCATGATCAGCGGATCGAAGACGCAGAAGCCGTCGTCGCTGAAGACGCGCACCTGGGCGCGCGAGGTGGCCATCGCACCGAGTTCGGCGAGGCGCTCGCCCTTCTGCCCCACGGTGACGGCGCCGATGGGCTGCACGGTCGCGTACCCGGCGGCCTCGCCCAGGGCGAGCTCCTGCTCGACCACACCGGCCGTGTCCGCGACCGGCGAGGTGTTCGGCATCGCGAACACCGCCGTGAACCCGCCTGCCGCCGCAGCACGGGTCCCGGTGAGGATCGTCTCGGAGGCTTCGTAGCCCGGCTCCCGGAGGTGGGTGTGCAGGTCGACGAGTCCGGGAAGGGCCACCAGGCCGTCGGCGTCGATGACTCGCGCACCGGAGCGGCTCAGTCCGGTGCCGATCTCGGAGATCTGCCCGTTCTCCACGATGATGTCGGCGCGCTCGGCACCGAGAAGCTGTGCTCCGGTGATGACGAGGGTCTCGCTCACTGGTCTCCCCCTCGTTCGTCGTCTCGTTCTCCTGCAAGGAGCAGGTACAGCACCGCCATGCGGATGGACACCCCGTTCGTCACCTGTTCCAGCACTGTCGAGCGCGGGGAATCTGCGGCTTCGGAGGATATCTCCAACCCTCGGTTCATGGGTCCGGGGTGCATCACAATGCTACCGTCCGGAAGGCCGGCCACACGCAGTGCGTCCAGACCCCATCGCCTGGAATACTCCCGCTCAGTGGGGAAATATGCAGCGCTCATCCGTTCGAGCTGGATGCGGAGCATCATCACGGCGTCCGGACCGTCCGCCAGAGCCTGATCGAGGTCGTAGACGACCTTCGCAGGCCAGAGCGAGACGTTCTGCGGCACCAGGGTGGGCGGCGCGACCAGGGTGACCTCGGCGCCGAGCGTGGCGAGCAGCCAGACGTTCGACCGTGCGACGCGGGAGTGGAGCACGTCGCCGACGATCACGACCCGGATGCCGGCGAGATCACGACCGCGGCTGTCGGCGCCGAAGCGCCGTTTGCGGATCGTGAACGCGTCGAGGAGAGCCTGGGTCGGATGCTCGTGCGTGCCGTCGCCGGCGTTCACGACTCCGGCGGAGATCCACCCGCTGGTCGCGAGGGTCTGCGGGGCGCCGGAGGCGGGATGGCGGATGACGACCGCATCCGCTCCCATCGCCTGCAGCGTCTGGGCGGTGTCCTTGAGGCTCTCGCCCTTCGACACGCTCGAGCCCTTGGCTGCGAAGTTGATCACATCGGCTGAGAGGCGCTTCGCAGCGGCTTCGAAGGAGATGCGGGTGCGGGTCGAGTCCTCGAAGAACAGATTCACGACCGTCTTGCCGCGAAGGGTCGGAAGCTTCTTGACCTCGCGCGACTGGGTGTCGGACATGTCTTCGGCGACATCGAGGATGCGCAGAGCCGACTCTCGGTCGAGGGTGCGGGTATCCAGCAGGTGTCTCATGCTTCGATCGTCACCTCTTCGGTGCCGTCGTGCTCGGTCAGCCGGACGTTGACGCGCTCCTGGCGAGACGACGGGATGTTCTTGCCGACGAAATCGGGGCGGATCGGGAGTTCCCGGTGGCCGCGATCGACGAGGATCGCGAGGCGGACGACCGACGGGCGACCGATCGACTGCAGCGCGTCGAGTGCGGCGCGGATGCTGCGGCCGGAGAACAGCACGTCGTCGACGAGGACGACGGTCCTGCCGTCGATCCCGCCGGCAGGGATGTCCGTGGGCCGCGGAGAACGCGTCGGCTGCGAGGCGAGGTCGTCACGGAAGAGGGTGACGTCCAAAGCCCCCACCGGAACGGTGGTCTGCGCGATGGCGCCGATCGCTGCGGACAGGCGGTGGGCGAGAGTGACGCCGCGGGTCGGAATGCCCAGCAGTACGAGGTTCTCAGCCCCTCGATTGGATTCGAGGATCTCGTGCGCGATACGGGTGAGAGCCCGCGAGATATCGGCTTCGTGCAGCACGGTTCGTGCAGACATCGGCCGCTCCCTTCTCCGCCTCACAGGACGGTGTTAAAGGTTGCTTGATGGCACCAGTCTAGCGTGCGTCAGTGCCAGCCCAGGACCTCTCGGACGACCGCCTGCGAGACGGGGGAACCGTCATCCGGGACTCCGGCGAGCGATTCGTGCGAGAGCATCGCGCCTTCCAGGCCCGCTGCCGCGGTGATCTGCTCGAGGGCGTCGCGCACGCGAGGAGCCGCGGCTCTCGAGTAGGGCGGCGCACCGCGACGCGAGGTGTGGGGAAAGACGATCAGCTCCGACACGAGGGGTCCGACGGGACGGGACGCGACGACGACCAGCGTCGGCGACAGCACACGCTGGAACGCCCGGGGGACGGGGAACGGGAGTTCGTCGATCACGAGCCCGAGCAGTGCGCGCCTCTTCGACTTCTCCTCGTCCCCGATCTCCAGCGCGACGGCCGTCCACTCGGATCCGCGGCCTCTCAGCTTCTCGTCGAAGCCATCATGCCGTTGCTCGAAACCGGCGTCCTCGAGGAATTCCACGGCCACCCGGATCAGCCGTTCCGGCGTGGAGCGGGTGATCCATCGAGCCCCGCGGAGAGGCCCCGTGAACATCGGCATCGGCGTTCGAGCGTCGCGCCCCGATCCGTGCGGGTGCGAGGAACGAACCACGTCAGCTGGCCTCGCGAAGCACTGCGTCGGTGACCTCGTCGATCTTCGTGGAGCGGATCGGGTGGCCGCTCGTCGACAGGCAGCGGCCTGTGTTGAGGTCCCACTTCCAGTCGTGCATGCTGCAGGTCAGGATGCCGTCGTCGTCGACCTTTCCGGTCTTGGTCAGGTCGGCGCGCAGGTGGGGGCAGCGACGCTGCACGACCCAGTCGCCGATCTCGGCATCCTCGGTCTGGTCCGTCTGCTCCTGATACCAGTTCTCGACGTACTCGATGCGATCGACCGAGAGGCACTTGAGGAACGTCGTGAGGAACTCGTTGAACTTTCCGCTGCGCCCCACCTCGAACTGCATCGAGAGGAAGATCGAGTTCGACCAGTCGATCTCGTGGTCGCGGATGTTCGTCGAGACGAGGTCAGCGGGGATCGTGTACCAGTAGATGCACTCCTCGCCCGCGTACTCGCGAACCTTCGCGCGGGGGAAGTCCACGACCATGTCGAGGTCGCCGATCCTGAAGCGCACGCATCCCCCGACTCCGAGTCGGATCGTGCGCGACTTCTTCAGCAGCGGCTCCCACCAGGTCTTCAGCTCCTCGAGCATCTCGGCGGCGGGCATGACCTCGGCGCGCGACGCCTCCTCGTCACGGATCTCCCGCTGTCGGGAGGCGCGCTGCTCCTCGAGGTAGTCCCACTTCTCGTCGAAGATGTGGGCGAGCTCGGCCTCGGTGTAGAGCGACTGCTCGGTGGACACGGAGCCGCTCTCGACGGTGACCACCGTGCCCGGCACGAACAGATGTCCGTCGTACTGGGGCGAGAGCTCCTTCATGTGGGCCAGGAACTGCTTCTGGTCGGTGAAGATCGATTCGCCGTTGCGCCCGACGCCGTTGAAATCGAAGAGCTCGTCGCGCAGGAACATCGGCGGACCGGCCATCGGGAAGACGTGAGGCGCGTCCACCTTGTCGATGTAGTACATCGCCCGCTTGTTCTGCGCGTCGCGCTTGAGCTTCGCGAAGTTCTGCTTCGCATCCAGCGGCAGGTCATAGACCATGGGCCACCAGATCGCACCCGAGACCTGCGTGAAGTACGCGTCGGGCTTGCCGAAGTGCAGCAACGTGTCGAGATCGAGAGGGTGCGAGTCGTTCTGGTTGAGCACCGAGCCGGTGCCGTCGTCGACGCTCAGCGACGAGTCTCCGATGGGTCCGTCGCTCGGAGCGCGCAGCGGAGTGATCATGATCTTCAGATCGCCGCGCTCGATGATCTCACCGGCCGGGGCGTAGGTGATGTTCGTGTAGCCCAGCGCCCTGATGTCCTGCTCGAGGTCATCGATCGGGTACTCGGGTAGCAGCACCTCGATGTCCTTGCGGATGTAGCGCTCGAGGAGCCGGGGATCGAAGTGGTCGCGGTGCCGGTGCGAGATGTACAGGAAGTCCGCTTCGCGTCCGAAACGCTCCCAGTCGAGCCCGCGGTTGTCGGGGAACGGGAACCACGAGCCGAAGAACGAGGGCCCGAGAACCGGGTCGCAGATGATGTTCCCGCCGACCGTCTCGATGAACATCCCGGCGTGGCCGAGTCCCGTGATCCGCATGCATTCCTCCTGAAGTGAACCGTTCGATTCTACCGACGGGGTCCTGGGCGGACGCGGTGACCCGGCCGGGAGAAATCACGCGCCGTCGAACAGACCCTTGATGTCGTCTGCGGTGAGGGACTGCGCGAACAGCTCGTCGTCGTCCATCACCGCGGTGAAGAGCCTGGCCTTGCGGCGCTGCAGCTCGAGCACCTTCTCCTCGATCGTGCCGGTCGAGATCATCCGGTAGACGAACACCTGATTGGTCTGACCGATGCGGTGCGTGCGGTCGATCGCCTGCTCCTCGGCCGCGGGATTCCACCACGGATCGAGGAGGAACACGTAGTCGGCTTCCGTCAGCGTGAGTCCGAACCCACCCGCCTTCAAGCTGATGAGGAAGACCGGCTGCTCCCCCGACTTGAAGCCGTCGATCACCTGCTCTCTGCGGCGCGTCGAGCCGTCGAGATGCGCATACGGGATGCCGGCGGCCTCGAGCCGGGCAGCCGCGAGGTCGAGGAACGACGTGAACTGGCTGAAGACCAGAGCACGGTGCCCTTCGGCCTGCAGTTCGGCGACGCGCTCGAGCAGTGTGTCGAGCTTGCTCGACCCGATCTCGGCGTCGGCCTCGTCGACCAGCGCGGGAGCGAGACTCAGCATGCGCAGCAGGGTGAGCGAGCGGAACACGATGAAGCGGTTGCGATCGAGGTCGTCGATCAGCCCCAGGACCTTCTGCCGTTCGCGCTGCAGCACGACGTCGTAGAGGGCCCTGTGCGCCGGACTCAGCTCGACCTCGAGCAGTTGCTCCTGCTTCGCCGGCAGGTCGGGAGCGACGAGCTCCTTGGTGCGTCGCAGCATCAGGGGCCTCACTCGACGACGCAGTTGAGCGAGGCGCCGTGCGCGGTACTCGCCGCCCTCCTCGTTCTCGGGCACCTTGCCCTTCTCGATCGGCTGGATGTAGCGGTCCTTGAACTTCCGAGCCGAAGGGAACAGGCCGGGGGCGGCGAGCTTGAGCAGCGACCACAGCTCGGAGAGGCTGTTCTCCATCGGGGTTCCCGTGACCGCGTACGTGACGTCGGCATGGAATGTCGAGATGGCGCGGTGGAGCCGCGTCTTGGGGTTCTTGACGAACTGGGCCTCATCGAGGATCAGTCCGGCCCACTCGATCTCGCGGAACTCCTCCTCGTCGAGTCGGGCGACCGTGTACGAGCTGACGACGAGATCGCTCGACCGGGCCGCCGCCCTCAGGACGTCGGCCCGTTTCCCGCTCGTGCTGTCGACGATGGACACACGAAGCCCGGGCGTGAATCGGGCCGCCTCCGACCGCCACGTGCTCAGGACAGACGTGGGCGCCAGCACCAGGAACGGTCTCGTCTCGCCGGCATCCCGCGTGTGCTGGACGAACGTGAGGAGCTGCAGGGTCTTGCCCAGACCCATGTCGTCGGCGAGGATCCCGCCCAGTCGGTGACGCCACAGGAAGACAAGCCAGTCGAAGCCGGCCTTCTGATAAGGGCGGAGATCGGCCTGCACTCCCGCAGGAACGGGCGTCGGCGGAACCCCCGTGGCCTGACGGAGCCCGTCGGCCGTGGCGCGCCAGCTGACAGCCGGCTGGGCCTCGTCGGCGAGGTCTTCGAACTCCTCCCACAGATCGGTCTGGTAGCGACTGATGCGCGGACCGGTCTCCCACTCGTCGAGCTCGCCCGCCTCCTCGATGAGATCACGCAGACGATCCAGCGACGGGTGGTTGAGCGAGAAGTAGCCGCCGTCGGAGAGGAGCAGCTTCTTGCGCCCCC
Source organism: Microbacterium sp. NPDC079176 (assembly GCF_040686675.1). NCBI lineage: Bacteria > Bacillati > Actinomycetota > Actinomycetes > Micrococcales > Microbacteriaceae > Microbacterium > Microbacterium sp. NPDC079176. The sequence continues at coordinate 522,332 of NZ_JBFBLM010000002.1, read as the reverse complement.
TGCTCAGCGCCGTGAACAGCGGTCCGAACGGGATGAGTCGACCGTCGATCGTCACGAGGATGCCGAGATCGAACCAGTCCGAGTCGGTCGATTCGACGGTCGTGACTTTGACCTCAGGATCCCCCGTCAGCTCGCGATACGCCTTGCGTTCTCCGTGGGACTCGACGCGGACGCCCACAGCCTCGAGCGCGGGAACGCCTTCCGCGATGAACGCCGCCGCATCGATGTCGTGGAACGAACCGCTCGGGCGGAAGCTCGTCGTGCGGAACTCCTGCCATGCCGCCTCGATCGCCGCGCGTCTGATCGTCTCGCTCTCGGCATCTCGCACCGCTGCGTCATTCCACGCGAACGGCACTCGGCCGAACGGACCGTACGACCACTCGAATGCGTAGCTGACGACGTCGCCGCGCTCGTAGCTGACCGTGAGCACCGCCTCCGGTTCGGGCACGTCGGGAAGCGCGACCTCCCCGACCGTGCGCACGGTGCTGCGCCGGGCCAGAAGCGGATAGGCGTCGGCGATGAACGCCTGCTCGTCGTCGGCCGGCACGAGGATAGGGTCGGAGGCCGCGAGCAGAGCACGTGTCTGCTCGCTCAACGACACTTCGGCGAGGACGACCTCGATCCGCGCACCCACGAGGCTCGCCGCGTAGACACCCGTACGACCGATCGGATGCACCTCGCGGGCGGGAATCACTCGATCGTCGATGCGCACGTCGGCGGCGACCTCCAGAGCGCCCTCCTCGGTGCGACTGATCTTCGCGGAGACGTCGGCCGCGGATGCGATCCGCACCGAGGCGCTCTTCTGACTGGGAACGAGAGGGATTCCGACGTCGGTGGCCGATCGGAGGTGCCTCCACAGCAGCGGCGACTCGACCTGGTCGAGGACGAGCCACTCGCCGGCATTGCCGGAGAGCAGCGAGTCCCGCGAGATGCTGAGGAGATCCCCGAACCAGCGGTTCTGGTCGCGACCGAACTGCGAGGCGTCGCGACGGACCGCATCCCAGCCTGCGCCGCCCTGGATCCATGCACCGGTCTGCGCGCTGCGCATCATCGGGCGGATCGCCAGAAGCAGCTCACCGCTCGGGCGGGCGAGATCGCGCGCGGTCGCCGCCCGGACGGGGCGCGGCCCCCAGTGGTTCTCGCTCCGAGACTCACGGTGACGCAGTTCGATGCCGAGAGCGAGGCGCTGCGGGTGCTGCGACACCGCAGGGTCGAGCAGGGTCCGCCACGACGCCACTGCGGCGGTGCGCGGTGCGGCGGGCTTCTGCTCCGCGTCGGGCTGCCGCTGGAGAGCCGCGGCCTGCTGCGAGTACTCGTGCACATTGGACGCGAGCAGCGTGGCGACCACGTGCTTGCAGCCGCTCCGCACCGGGCAGGTGCAGCGGGTCGTCCGAACCCGTCTCGTCCCGTTGGACGAGAGGAAGACGATCTCGGTCACATACTGGGCGTCCGAGCTGCCGCGCACATGGCCCTCGAGTTCGAGCAGATCCTCGTGCCACACCACGTCGAGCACATTGCCCTCGCGGAAGTACGCGAGACCGCGCTGGTAGCCCCCGACATCGGTGATCTGCATGAGGTCGCGAAGATCGACGTGCGGCGCGGGCATGGCCCCATCCTTCCCGCGGCCTCCGACATCTCGGAGACCGCGTCCCGAGTCGTCGCTCAGGCCGCGCGAGAGACGCGTGCGAGCACGCCGTGCACGAACGCGCCCGAATCGTCGGTGGAGAACTCCTTGGCGAGCTCGACCGCCTCATCGATGGCGACAGCGGTCGGCACCGCGTCATTGAACAGGATCTCCCAGACGCCGATGCGCAGCAGCGCGCGATCGACCGCGGGCATGCGCTCGATCCTCCAATCGCGGCTGTGGGTCGTGATCTGCTCGTCGATCTCGTCGTGGTGGTCGATGATGCCGTCCACCACCTCACGGGCGTAGAGCCAGGAGGCCTCGCGAGCGGGTTCGCTCGCGGCGCGCTTGGCCTCTGCGGCCAGGGTCACCGCGATCTCGTCTCCACGGACGTCGGCGGAGAACAGGATGTCGAGTGCGCGCTTGCGCGCTTTCGTACGGGCGCTCACGCCTTACTTCTCGCGACCGAGGTAGTCGCCGGTGCGCGTGTCGACCTTGACCTTGGTGCCGGTCTCGACGAAGAGCGGCACCTGGATCTCGTAGCCCGTCTCGAGCGTGGCCGGCTTCGTTCCCGCCGACGAGCGGTCGCCCTGCACACCGGGCTCGCTGTAGGTGATCTCGAGGATCACGGACGCGGGGAGATCGATGTACAGCGGGTTGCCGTTGTTGAGCGCGATCGTGACCTGCTGGTTCTCGAGCAGGAAGTTCTTCGCGTCGCCGACGGTCGCAGCGGGGACCGTGATCTGGTCGTAGTCCGTCTGGTCCATGAACACGTACCCGTCACCATCGGTGTAGAGGTAGGTGAAGTCGCGACGGTCGACGTTCTCGATCTCGACCTTGGCGCCGGCGTTGAACGTCTTGTCGACGACCTTTCCGGTCATGACGTTCTTCAGCTTGGTGCGCACGAAGGCGCCACCCTTGCCGGGCTTGACGTGCTGGAACTCGACGACGCTCCAGAGCTGCCGCTCGATGCTCAGGACGACGCCGTTCTTGATGTCTGCGGTAGATGCCATGCGCTGGACTTTCCGTTTCTCGAGTCTGGGGGCCGCTCGCGTCCGGTCTGGACTGGGGTGGGCCGAGAGTCGATTCTACGGGATCAGCGCTGCGAGCTGCCGCACAGCGCTCGCGTAGCCGTCGACACCCTCGCCGATGACCCGCACCGCAGCGACATCGTGCAGGTACGAGTGGTGCCGGAACTCCTCACGTGCGTACACGTCGGAGATGTGCACCTCGGCGAACGGCAGCGCGACTCCCGTGAGCGCATCGCGCAGCGACACGCTCGTGTGCGTGAGCCCGCCCGGATTGATGATGATCGCCGCGCAGTCCGCGCGCGCGGCATGGATCGCGTCGATCAGCACACCCTCGTGATTGCTCTGCACAGCGCGGATCTCGAGGCCCTCGGCTGCGGCCGCCTCAGCGGTGAGTCGCTCCACATCGGCGAGCGTCGCCGTGCCGTAGACCTCGGGCTCGCGACTGCCGAGCAGGTTGAGGTTCGGCCCGTTCACGAGCAGGATGCGGCGGGTCATTCGCTGATCTCCTGGTAGGCGGCGAAGAGCAGCGACTCATCGGGTGCCTGCAGCACGGTGGGCTTCGCGATGTCGTCGAGGAGGATGAAGCGCAGCATGCCGCCGCGGCTCTTCTTGTCGCGCTGCATCGTTGCCAGCAGCTGCGGCCACGCACCGGCACGGTAGCCGGTCGGAAGGCCCAGCGACTCGAGGATCGTGCGGTGGCGCTCCGCTGCGGAGTCCGACAGTCGCCCCGCGAGTCGCGACAGCTCGGCGGCGTACAGCATGCCGATCGAGATCGCCGCGCCGTGCCGCCAGCGGTAGCGCTCGGCATGCTCGATGGCGTGGCCGAGCGTATGGCCGTAGTTGAGGATCTCGCGCTGCCCCGCCTCGCGGAAGTCGTCCGAGACGACCTGGGCCTTCATGTCGATCGCGAGCTCGACCGCACGCCGGAACTCCGGTGTGGTCGAGTCGACGGCGCGCACCGGATCGGCTTCGATGATGTCGAGGATCTCCGGTGCCCAGATGAACCCCGCCTTCACCACCTCGGCGAATCCGGCGGTCGCCTCGTTCGGGCTGAGGCTCGCCAGCTCGTCGAGATCGCCGATCACCGCACGGGGAGCCCAGAACGCTCCAACGAGGTTCTTGCCCTCAGCGGTGTTGATCCCCGTCTTGCCGCCCACGGAGGCATCGACGAGGCCGAGCACGGTGGTGGGCACCTGCACGAGCTGCACGCCGCGAAGCCAGGTCGCCGCGACGAATCCGGCGAGGTCGGTCACGGCGCCTCCGCCGTATCCGACGACCGCGTCCGAGCGCGTGAAGTCGGCCTGCCCCATGACCTGCCAGCAGAAGGCGGCGACCTCGATGCGCTTGCCCTGCTCGGCATCCGGCACCTCGGCGAGCAGGACCTCCCGCGGACCGTTCTCGACATCGGCGAGCAGCCTGTCACGAAGCTCTGCCGCACGCGCGGCCAGGGTCGGCGGGTGGACGACCAGCACCTTGCGGACTCCGGGCTCGAGTGCCGCGGACACCTGATCGAGGATCCCCCGCCCGATGGCGATGTCGTAGGGGTTCTCGCCCGTCACGCTGATGGTTGTCGTAGTCATCCCAGTTCTCTCCTCCACGCCGCGATGTCGTCGGCGATGCGCTGCATGGGGCGCCGCGACGTGTCGAACGTCACGGATGCCACCTCGTCATACCAGTCTCGACGTTCTTCGAAGATCTGCGTCCATCGCCCGACAGGGTCGTCGCCCGCGAGCAGCGGTCGGCCGCCGCTCTGTATGCGGTCAGCCACCGCTGCGGGGGTGACCGTCAGGAAGACGACCGGATGGTCGAGCAGCAGCCTCCTGGTCGCAGGGTCGGTCACCGCTCCCCCGCCTAGCGAGATCACGCCGCCCGCACGCAGCGCCTCTGCGACCTCGGCCCGTTCGAGCGCGCGGAAATGCGACTCTCCGTGCTCCTCGAAGATCAGGGGGATGGGGCCGTGCACCGCGACCACCCGCTTGTCCGTGTCGACGAACGGGACGCCGAGCTTGCGCGCGACACGACGACCGACGCTGGTCTTGCCCGCCGCCATCGGGCCGACGAGCACCAGCGACAGCGGGTCAGCCGCGCTCGTCATGCGCGATGAGCGCCGCCTCGGACGCAGGCGTCGTCCGCAGCTCGGCCGGGATCGCAGCGAGGTAGGCGTCGAGGTTGCGGCGCGTCTCGCCGATGCTGTCGCCGCCGAACTTCTCGAGCACGGCGTTGGCGAGCTCGACGGCGACCATGGCCTCGGCCACGACGCCTGCCGCAGGCACGGCGCACACGTCGGAACGCTGATGGTGTGCCGTGGCATCCTCGCCGGACGCGATGTCGATCGTGCGCAGCGCGTGCGGCACGGTGGCGATCGGCTTCATGCCTGCACGGACGCGCAACACCGTGCCCGTCGACATCCCGCCCTCGGTGCCTCCGGCGCGGTCGGAGCCGCGCGAGATGCCGTCTGCCGTCGCGAACAGCTCGTCGTGAGCCGCGGATCCGCGTCGTCGTGTGGTCTCGAAGCCGTCGCCGACCTCCACGCCCTTGATGGCCTGGATGCTCATCAGGGCCTGCGCCAGGCGCGCGTCCAGACGGCGATCCCAGTGGACGTGCGAGCCGAGTCCGGGCGGAAGACCGTAGGCGAGCACCTCGACGATCCCGCCGAGCGTGTCGCCGTCCTTCTTCGCGTCATCGACCTCGGCCACCATCAGGGCGGAGGTCGACGCGTCGAAGCAGCGCAGCGGATCGGCGTCCAGCCGGTCCACGTCGTCCGGGGTCGGCAGCGCGGCGCCGTCGGGTACGCGCACCGGTCCGATCGAGAGGGTGTGGCTGACGAGACGGATGCCCAGCTCGCCGAGGAACGAGCGCGCGATGGCGCCGAGCGCCACCCTGGCCGCCGTCTCTCGGGCGCTGGCGCGTTCGAGGATGGGTCGAGCCTCGTCGAAGTCGTACTTCTGCATGCCGACGAGATCGGCGTGTCCCGGCCGCGGGCGGGTCAGCGGTGCGCTCCGGCCACGCGACCTGTCTGTCAGCTCGACCGGCTCCGGGTTCATGACCTCGATCCACTTCGGCCACTCCGTGTTGCCGATGCGAAGAGCGATCGGGCTTCCGAGCGTCTTGCCGTGGCGGACGCCGCCCGAGATCGTCAGCTCGTCCTGCTCGAACTTCATGCGAGACCCTCGACCGTAGCCGAGTTTGCGTCGTGCGAGATCGGCCTGGATCGCCTCGGAGGACACCGGGACGCCCGAAGGCAGACCCTCCATGACGGCAATGAGTTCTGGGCCGTGCGATTCGCCGGCCGTGAGCACGCGGAGCATTGGTCTAGTCTCCCACGCGTTTCGCCTCGGATCGTGCCGCGTGACGGCCGGTGACTACAGGGCGGCTTCCATCGCGGCGACCACGACCTCCTCCGAGGGGAGCGGAACGCTCTGGTCTCCGTGCAGGAAGACGCGGATCTGGCGCACGGCCTGACGCAGCAGCATCGCCTCCCCGGAGACGGCCCGCCCCCCGCGCCACACCGATGCGAGCGCCGACGGCCAGAGTGAGTACGCGACGTCGAACAGCGCGCCCCCGTTCTCGCTGAGGCGCGCTGACGTCGCCTCGTCCAGCACGGAGCCTCCGGGGAGCGTCGCGACGGTGAGCCCGACATCGTCGGCGTCGGCATCGAACGTCGAGGTCGTGATCGAGACGCCGAGTCTTCGTCCGAGAGCCACCAGTCCGGCTGCCCGTTCGGGACGGCGCGCCCTCACATCGACAGTGCGGGCCCCGGCCTCGACGCACGCGACCAGAGCCGAGGATGCCGTGGCGCCGGCGCCGAGGATGCGGACATCACCGATTCCCCGAAGGTCCTGCTCGCCCAGGGCGTCGAGGATCCCGCCGACATCGGTGTTGAAGCCGCGGATGCCGTCGGTGAGCAGCAGCGTGTTCACTGCTCCGGTGAGGTCGGCATAGCGGTCGTGCGTGACCGACGCGCTGTGCGCCTTCTCCTTCAGCGGCATCGTGAGCGAGAGCCCCCGCCACGAATCGTCCAGAGTGGCCAGAGCCGTGTCGAACGCCACGTCGTCGACCTGGCGACGCGTGTACTCCCAATCGAGGCCCAGCGCACGGTAGGCGGCCGCGTGCAGCTGCGGAGACTTGGAGTGCGCGATCGGGTCGCCCCAGACTGCGAGCCGCGGGGAGCTCATCCGGCCGAGCAACCCCCGTCGGGGTTCTCCTGACACCACTGCTCCCACTTCTCGACTCCCTGCAGGTGCTCCTCGTAGGTGACCGAGAACTGGGTCTCTCCGGTGGCGAGGTTCGTCGTCACGAAGTAGAGCCAGGGGCCGTCTGCGGGGTGCATCGCCGCGTCGATCGCAGCGAAGCTCGGGCTCGCGATCGGCGTGACCGGCAGGCCGGTGTGCACGTAGGTGTTCCAGGGATTGTCGTCCTCGAGCGCCTCGGCCGAACTCGACACGACGCCCTCGTGCAGCGAACCGTAGCCGTACTGCGCCGTCGAGTCCATCTGCAGCTTCATGTCGATGTCGAGGCGGTTCTCGATCACACGAGACACCTTCGGGAAGTCTGCGGTGAGGCCCTCACGTTGGATGATCGAGGCGATCGTGAGCACGCGTTGAGCATCCTCCGCCGGCACCCCGGCCTCTGTCAGCGATTCCTTCGTGCGGTCGACCATCCGCTGGATGACCTGGGTGGCGGTGACTCCCGGATCGAACGTGTAGACGGCCGGGAACAGCCACCCCTCGAGGCTCTGGGCGGTCACGCCATAGGTCGCAGGGTCGGCGTCGACCGCCGCCTGGAGCTCCTCGATGGGCATGCCGAGCGATTCGGCCATGTCGGGCAGGGAGGATTCGATGGTTGCGCCCTCGCCCACGCTCGCCGAGTTCTCGCGCTTGTTGGCGGGGTCCTGCAGTGCCTCGAGCGCCGCCTCGGCTGTCATCTTCTCCTTCAGGCTGTAGATGCCCGGATAGAAGGTGACCGCGACGTTCTCGGTGACCAGGTAGTCGTAGAAGACGTCCTCCGTGCGCGTGACGCCCGCTTCGTAGAGCGCGGTGGACACGGGAGAGCCCGTGTCGCCCTCATGGATGGTGACGAGCACCTCGCCGGATGCGAGCCCGGGCTCCCAGTCCTTGGGGTCGCCCCATCCGAGCGCCTCGCTGATCTTGTCGCCGTAGGTGCCCCACGCCCAGAATCCCGCGCCGACGATGCCGCCGATCACGGCGAGGACGATGACGAGCGCCACCAGGCAGCCCGTGCGGCGCTTCTTCTTCGCGGGCGCTGGGTGGCCGGCATCGTGTTCCGGATGCGCGTGGAAGAGGTCTTCGAGGCGTCCGCCTGCTGCCGCGCTCCCCGACGCGGCACCCACCGCGGCGCCGGCAGATGCTTCCGACCCCGAGCCGGATTCGGCTCGGTCCGCGGCCGCCTCCCCGACGGAGGACTCGCTTTCGGAAAGTCGGGCGGCAACGGGCTCGTCCGCGGACAGTGCGGGCATCGCCCTGGTCGACGCATCGTCCGACGACGAGCGGTCCGCGGGGTTGCCGGCTGGCCCGGCCGGAGCCCCCGGCTGCGCAGCCGCGGCTTCACGCGCCGCCCGGCGCGACCCTGGAGCGGGCGGGGTGTTGTCGACCGTCGGGATCTGCGGCGACGGGTCGGGAAGGTTCTCGAACAGATCGCCCAGACGGGCATCCGGATCGTGCTGAGGCGAAGCGCTCTCGCGTTCGGGCATTATCGGGGGGACTCCTCGTCGAGCGGAATCGTGGCACCGGGCGGGTTTCCGGTGCTCTTCTCCGTGTCGATCGCCTGCTGCAGCAGGATCACCGCGGCGATCTGATCCACAATGCTACGAGACTTCTTCTGTGTTCTGCCCGAAGAACGCAGAGCGGCGTGTGCGGTGACGGTGCTGAGGCGCTCGTCGACGAGCCGGACGGGAGTGCCCGTCTGCGCCTGCAGAGCCGCGGCGAACTCGCGAGCGTCGGTCGTCGACGCGGTGTCGGCGCCCTGCAGATTGACCGGCAGCCCGACCACGAACTCGAGCACGTCGAAGTCTTCGGCGATCGCGGCGATCCTGTCGATCGACGTGTCGTTGCGCTGCACGGTCTCGACCGGCACCGCGAGCATGCCGTCCGGATCGCAGCGGGCGACGCCGACCCGGGCACGCCCGACATCGACACCGAGCCGCACGCCGCGGCGGAAGCCGCTCACGCTGACTGCAGCTCCTGCGACACGGCCTCGAGGGCTGCCTGCAGAGCGGCGACATCCGTGCCACCACCCTGAGCGACGTCGTCACGACCTCCGCCGCCGCCGCCGAGTACGGAGGCGGCGCGCTTCGCGAGGGCACCGGCCTTCGCTCCGGCGGTGCGCGCGGCATCGTTCGTCGCGACGACCACCACCGGGCGTCCGTTCACGACGGCGCCGAGAGCGACGACGGCGGGGTCGGAACCGAGACGGTCGCGGACGCCGAGGACGAGCTCGCGCACATCGTCGGCCGACGCCACCTCACCGAGCGACTGCGCGGCCACACGGAACGCGCCGACGCGGTTCGCGGCATCGGCGATGGCCGGGACACGGCCCGCGCGCTCCTTGGACTCGAACTGGGCGATGCGCTTCTCGGCCGCCTTGAGGCTGGCGGAGAGATCCGCGATGCGCTCGGCGAGCTGGTCGCGAGGGGTCTTGAGCGAGGTGGTCAGCTGCGACACGAGCGCGCGTTCTGCAGCGAGCTCGCGGAACGCGTCCTGGCCGACCAGGGCCTCGATGCGGCGGTTCGACGCGCCGACCGACGACTCGCCGACGACGCTGACGAGGCCGATCTCGGCACTCGTGGTGACGTGCGTGCCCGCGCAGAGTTCGCGCGACCACGGACCGCCGATGTCGACCATCCGCACGACGTCGCCGTACTTCTCGCCGAAGAGCGCCATAGCACCGGCCTCCTTCGCCTCGTCGAGCGTCACGATGCGAGTCGTGACCTCGAGGGCGTCGTTGACCGCGCGGTTGGTGATCTCCTCGATCTCGGTGCGCGTGTCGGCCGAGAGAGCCTGAGACCACGAGAAGTCGAAACGCATGTACCCGGCACGGTTGAGCGAACCGGCCTGCGTGGCGGTCGGTCCGAGCGTGTCACGCAGCGCCGCATGCACGAGGTGCGTCGCCGAGTGCGCCTGCCTGGCGGCGCGTCGGTTGGCGGCGTCGACGACCGTGGTCGCGGGGTCGTCCACGGCTACAGCCCCGCGAGTGACCTCGACCGTGTGGCTGATCAGACCGGGCACCGGACGCTGCACATCGAGCACCTCGAGCTCGTAGCCCGGCCCGACGATGACGCCCTTGTCGGCGACCTGACCGCCGGACTCGGCGTAGAGAGTCGTCTCGGCGAGCACGACCTCGGCGATCTGCCCCTCTGAGGCGGTGCGGGCCGGCTGTCCGTCGACCAGGATGCCGAGGATGCGCGAGTCGACCTCCAGCTCGGAGTAGCCGTCGAAGCCCGTCTCGCCCAGCGCACGGAGATCGCGGTACACCGAGACGTCCGCGAGCTGACGCTTGCGGTTGCGAGCGTCCGCCTTGGCGCGCGAGCGCTGCTCCTGCATCAGGGTGTCGAACGCCTCACGGTCGACCGCGAGACCTGCTTCCTCAGCGACCTCGAGCGTGAGATCGATCGGGAAGCCGTACGTGTCGTGCAGCAGGAACGCCTCGGAGCCGCTCAGCGCCGCCCCGCCGCCCTTCTTCGTCTCGTCCAGAGCGAGATCGAGGATCGTCGACCCCTGCGCCAGAGTGCGCCGGAAGGTCTCCTCCTCGGCGAAGGCGGAGGCCGAGAGAGTCGACCATTCCTTCTCGAGCACCGGGTATGCCGACTTCATGGCATCACGGGACGTGGCGAAGAGCTCGGGGAATACCGGCTCGTCGACGCCGAGCAGACGCATCGAGCGCACCGTGCGCCGCATGAGGCGGCGGAGGATGTATCCGCGGCCCTCATTGGACGGGCGGACGCCGTCGGACAGCAGCATGAGGGACGAGCGCACGTGGTCGGCCACGACACGGAAGCGCACGTCGTCTTCGTGGACGGCACCGTAACGGCGGCCGGAGAGCTCGACCGCGCGATCGAGGACCGGGCGCACCTGATCCGTCTCGTACATGTTCTCGACGCCCTGCTTGAGGAACGCGACGCGCTCGAGTCCCATGCCGGTGTCGATGTTCTTCTGGGGCAGCTCGCCCACGATGTCGAACTCGGTCTTGCCGCGGATGTTGTCGATGAAGTCCTGCATGAACACGAGGTTCCAGATCTCGAGGAACCGCGAGTCGTCGGCCGCGGGGCCGCCGTCCTTGCCGTACGCGGGACCTCGGTCGAAGAAGATCTCGCTGTCGGGGCCACCGGGACCGGGCTGACCGGTGTTCCAGTAGTTGTCCGCACGCCCCAGACGCTGGATGCGCTCCGGCTTCAGGCCGATGATGTCGCGCCAGATGGCCTCAGCCTCGTCGTCGGTCTCGTAGACGGTGACCCAGAGGTCCTTCTCGTCGAAACCGAGGCCGCCGTCTGCCTCCGAGCTCGTCAGCAGCTCCCACGCGTAGCGGATCGCGCCCTCTTTGAAGTAGTCGCCGAAGGACCAGTTGCCCATCATCTGGAAGAAGGTGCCGTGACGCGCGGTCTTCCCGACTTCTTCGATGTCGTTGGTGCGGATGCACTTCTGCAGGTCCGCGATGCGCGGGTGCGGCGCGGGCACGACTCCGGTGAGGTACGGGATCATCGGCACCATTCCGGCGACCGTGAACAGCAGCGACGGATCGTCGCTGACCAGAGAGGCCGAGGGGACGATGACGTGGTCGTTCTTCTCGAAGAAGTCGAGATAGCGCTGCGCGATCTCCGCAGTTTTCATAGGGGTGCCAGGTGTCCTTGCGTACAGGGTGTGGAGGGGCGGGACGATGATGCGGCAGCGGCCGGGAGACCGCGCGCGATCAGTCGTCCGCGGGGTCTACGAGTCGCGCCTGCTGCTCGCGGTACGAGTCGCCGATGATGCCGGTGAACTCGTTGAAGCGAGCGTCGACCTCGGCGAGGATGTCGTGACCGCGCGGGTCCTTGTTCATGAAATGCGCAGCGACGAATCCGCCGATCACACCGATCAGGAACCACAGCACGTTCTTCATGTCGTCATCCTTGCCTCTGACCCGCGAAGGCGCGGTGTCACCATCGTATGCGCAAACGACAGAAGGCGTCGGGTGACCCCGACGCCTTCTGCGGAAAAGCTGGAACTCAGCGAGCTGCGTAGTACTCGACGACGAGCTGCACTTCACAGGTCACGGGGACCTCGGCGCGCTTCGGGCGACGAACCAGGCGAGCCTGGAGCTTGTCGAGCTCGACCTCGAGGTAGCCGGGAACGGGAGGCAGGACCTCGGCGTGACCGCCGGCCGCTGCGACCTGGAAGGGCTCGGTGCCCTCGCTCTTGGCCTTGACGTGGATGAGCTGACCCGGCTTCACGCGGAAGGACGGGCGGTCGACGAGCTGGCCGTCGACGAGGATGTGACGGTGCACGACGAGCTGACGAGCCTGCGCGGTGGTGCGGGCGAAGCCCGAACGCACGACGAGGGCGTCGAGACGCATCTCGAGCAGCTCGACCAGGTTCTCACCGGTCAGGCCGTCCTGACGGCGAGCCTCGTTGAACGTGTTGCGCATCTGCTTCTCGCGGATGCCGTACTGCTCGCGCAGACGCTGCTTCTCACGCAGACGGACAGCGTAGTCGCTGTCTGCCTTGCGCTTGGTGCGGCCGTGCTCACCCGGAGCGTAGGGACGCTTCTCGAGGTAGCGGGCGGCCTTCGGGGTGAGCGGGATGCCGAGGGCACGGCTCAGACGTACCTTGCGGCGGTCCTGGGACTTCGTGGTCACGAAGTGTTCCTTCCGATGACGTGGTCGCGTCTTTCACGACTCACGGACGTATCGTCCGCGTTCTGCCTTGGAGCGCACGCCGGGGCGCCAGCAAGGTGTGGTGTGAACGAGGAGATGCCCGAAAACACGGTTTCGAGCCGATCAAGTCTAACAGATTCGCGTCAGCGCCCGTCGAGGATGCGTCTGATGCGCTCGAGGCGAGCCGAGATGTCGCGCTCGGCACCCAGGTTCTTGGGTTCGTAGTACCGCTTTCCGCGCAGTTCGTCAGGGAGGTACTGCTGCGGCAGGATGCCGAACTCGCTGTCGTGCGGGTAGACGTATCCCCGGCCGTGACCGAGCCGCTTCGCGCCCGGATAGTGCGCGTCTCGCAGATGCAGCGGGACGCGTCCGAACCCCCCGGAGCGGATGTCGGCGATCGCCTGGTCGATTCCCACGTACGCCGCATTCGACTTGGCTGTCGTGGCCAGATAGACGGTCGCTTCGGCGAGCGGGATCCGCCCCTCCGGCATTCCGATGAACGCGACGGCGTCCGCGGCCGCGACCGCGATGGAGAGCGCCTGCGGGTCGGCGAGGCCCACGTCCTCGGAGGCCGAGATGACCAGGCGCCGAGCGATGAAGCGAGGGTCCTCCCCCGCCTCGATCATCCGCGCGAGATAGTGCAGGGCCGCATCCGGGTCGGATCCTCGGATCGACTTGATGAACGCGCTGATGACGTCGTAGTGCTCGTCTCCCTGACGGTCGTATCGCAGCAGCGCCTTGTCGACGGCCTGAGCGACGTCGTCCGCCGTCGCGGCGGGCACCGCGCCTTCTTCCCCCTTCGAGAGGGCTACGGCCGCTGCCGCCTCGAGTCCGGTGAGCGCACGCCGCGCATCGCCCGACGCCAGCCGGATCAGCGCCGCACGCGCGTCGTCGGCCAGGGTGACCGCGCCATTGAGTCCGCGCGCATCGGTCACCGCCCGATCGACCAGGAGCCCGATGTCGTCATCCGTCAGCGGCTGGAGCGTGAGGAGCAGCGATCGCGACATCAACGGCGAGATCACCGAGAACGAGGGATTCTCGGTGGTCGCCGCGATCAGCAGCACCCAGCCGTTCTCGACGCCCGGGAGCAGGGCGTCCTGCTGCGCCTTGGTGAACCGATGGATCTCATCGAGGAAGAGGATCGTCGTCTGGCCATAGAGGTCGCGCTGGGTGATCGCCTCCTGCATGACCTCGCGCACGTCCTTCACGCCGGCGGTGATCGCGGAGAGCTCGACGAACCGGCGGCCCGATGAGCGTGCGATCGCCTGCGCCAGAGTGGTCTTGCCGGTGCCGGGCGGACCCCACAGGATGATCGAGACGGCACCCGGGGATGTCGCGGCAGGGTCGGCGAGTGCGACGATCGGGGAACCCGCGCGCAGCAGGTGCTTCTGACCGGCGACCTCATCGAGCGACACGGGGCGCATTCGCACGGCGAGAGGCGTCTGCCCGGAGAGCAGTGCGGAGGCGGAGGTCATCCGTCCAGGCTAACGCGGGGCACCGACACTTCGGGTGGGAACGGCGTGACGCGATCTCGACGGTAGGCTCTCAGGCGACGTTGCACATTCACGTCCAGTAAGGGAGCACGCAATGGCCGGACGCGGGAAGAGCACGCAGCAGTCGCGCACCGAGGTGGAGCGCGCACGTCTGCACACCGCCCGCAAGACGTGGCATGAGGGTCAGATCCGGCGTCGCACCCGCGACAACACGATCGCCGTCGTCGCCGGAGTGCTCATCGTCGCCGGAGCCGTGGTGAGCCAGGTCGTTCACGCGCAGGTGAATCCCCCGGCCCCCTCGCCTTCGCCTACCGTCGAGCCGACGGAGGCGCCCGTGCCGACAGACCCCGCGACGCCGGAGCCTGCACCCACTGAGGCCCCCGCCGGATAGACCACGGTCCCTGTGGGTGGCGGACACGGGCGTTCACTGCCCGCACTCCCCCGCGCGCACCTCGCTCAGTACTCGGTGACCGCCAGGCGGTAGCCGCGTTTCACCACCGTGTGCACGAGTTCGTTGCCGCCGAGAGCCTCCCGCAGCCGTGCGACGGCCACCTCGACCGCATGTCCGTTGCGCTCGGCGCCGGGGAGCACGCCCCCGAGCTCGGCGCGCGAGAGCACACGCCCGCCCGCAGAGGCGAGCGCCTCGATCAAGGCGGCAGCCGACCGCGAGAGCGGGATGAACACGCCGTCCACGAGGACTCCGCCGCTGCGTACCTCGACCAGACCCGCGTCGGTCGGGAGTGACGGTGCCCTCCCGCCGCCGAAATGCGCGATGACCGTTCGAGCGAGGGATCCGAGTCGCCCCCGGTCGGCGATCGTGGTGCGGAGGTTCGCGCCGTGCAGCGGCGCGGCCGTGATCGGGCCCACGCACGCCAGGAGGAGGCGGCCCGACTCCGCGCGTCTCCTGATGCGCTCGAGCGCGCCGGACTCCTCTGCCACCGCGATCCACGACGCCGCTCCCGGTGCCGAGGTGAACAGCACGGCGTCCGCCTCGCCGGCCGCCGCCTGCAATGCCGAACGCCGCACCACCTCAGGATCCGGCGGCGGCCCCCACCGGTAGACCGTGATGCTCAGCACCTCGGCTCCGGCATCCGCCAGCAACTCGTCGAGGCCGTCCGATCCGGCGCCATGATGCTGCACGAGGATCCGCTTGCCCGCGACCCCGGAGGCGAGGAGGTACTCGCCGACCTCGGCCGACGTCTCGGATTCGGCGACCCAGTCAGCCGTGAAACCCGCCTGCTGGATCGCGCCGTGCGCCTTGGGTCCCCGTGCGACGAAGTGCGCGCCCTGCAGTGCCGCGTCGAGCTGTCCGTCGAGGCCGTGCTCGTGCGCGGCATCCATCCATCCGCGAAACCCGACGCCCGTGGTGACGATCACGATGTCCGGAGGACCGGCGATCACCTGCTCGGTGCGGGCGAGAAGCTGCGCGTCGTCGGAGTTGGTGACGATGCTCAGCGCCGGCGCGCGATGGACCACCGCACCGCGACGCTCGAGGGCTGTCGCCAGGTCGATCGAGCGGCGGTCTGCGGCGACGATGATCG
Organism: Microbacterium sp. NPDC079176; assembly: GCF_040686675.1. NCBI lineage: Bacteria > Bacillati > Actinomycetota > Actinomycetes > Micrococcales > Microbacteriaceae > Microbacterium > Microbacterium sp. NPDC079176. The sequence continues at coordinate 506,778 of NZ_JBFBLM010000002.1, read as the reverse complement.
TGCATCCGGCCAGCGCCGAGTCGAGCGTGCGCGCGGTCGTCATGTGGCGCTCTCCGCGATCATCGCCCTCGTCGGCAGCAGCAGTCCCGCGCGAGCCACCTCGCCGATCACGATGACGGACGGGTTCACGACCTGCGCAGCGGCCGCGTCCTGCGCCGCCGTCGCCAGGGTGCTGCGGATGGTCCGCTGTCGTTCGGTGTGACCGTTCTCGACGATCGCCACGGGGATGTCGCCGGACACCCCGTGCGACGCGGCCGAGGCTGCGAGGCGAGGCAGCGAGGCCACGCCCATCAGGACGACGGTGGTGACCGTCGGATCGGACAGAGATGCGAGCGCACTCGGGGTGAGGTCGCCGTGCCCGTTGATGATGTGCACCGCTGACGCGACGCCGCGATGGGTCACCGGGATCCCCGCGGCCTGAGGCACCGAGATCGCGCTGCTGACGCCCGGGGTCACACTGACCGGCACACCGGCGGCCTCACACGCGAGAACCTCTTCTCCCCCGCGACCGAGCACGAAGGGATCGCCGCCTTTCAGCCGCACCACGCGGTGGCCGGCGAGGGCGCGTTCGACGAGGAGGGCATCGATCTCGTGCTGAGGGACGGGGTGGTGACCCGGTCGTTTGCCGACATCGATGACCTCGACGTGCGACGGGAGCTCGTTCCGGAGCTCCGCGAACGGACCGAGGCGATCGGCGACCACGACGTCGGCCGCCATCAGCAGGCGATAGGCGCGCACCGTCATGAGGTCGGCGGGACCCGGCCCACCGCCGACGAGGTCGACCCTGCCCACACGCGTCCGCCTCATGATCCGACGCTCTCCGGCATCCGGACGTACACGACGCCGTCGTCGATCGCGACCGGCCACACCCGCAGTGCTGCGGGGGGCTTGCCGTGGGTCTCGATGCACTCACCGGTGCGGAGATCGAAGATCTGCTTGTGGAGTGGGGATGCGACCGTGGGGACATCCCCACGACTTCCCACGATCCCGCGGGAGATGACATTGGCTCCGCTGAACGGGTCGAGATTGTCGACTGCGAGCACGGTGCCGTCCGAGAGGAGGAACAGTGCCACCTGCTGTCCGTCCAAGAGAGCGGCTCGCCCTCGTTCGACCTCGAGGTCCTCGAGCGTGCATACCCGCACATGCGTGGTGGAGTCCATCGCGACGGTCATCGGCGCACCTCCAGAGCGGTTCCGGCGATCAGGATGCCTCCGGCGCGACGCTCCTCCGGCGACGCCGGGCGGATCTGCCCGCGCTCAGAGACATAGGCGAGTGACGGATCCGCCGTATCGGCCGCGTTGACGAACGACCGGAACCGTTCGAGCTTCACGGGGTCGGCGAGGGTGGCCGCCCATTCGTCCTCGTAGCGATCGACGTGCTGCGCCATCGAGGCATCGAGGTCGGCGCAGATGCCCAGGCTGTCGTCGAAGATCACACTCCGCAGCCCGTCGAGTCCGCCCTCGAGCTCCTCGCACCAGGGAGCCGTGCGCTGCAGACGATCGGCGGTGCGGATGTAGTACATGAAGAAGCGGTCGATGGCCCTGATGAGACCCTCGTCGTCGAGGTCCGACGCGAGCAGCTGCGCGTGCCGCGGCGTGAAGCCGCCGTTGCCGCCGACATACATGTTCCACCCCGTCTCGGTGGCGATGACTCCCACGTCCTTGCCCCGCGCCTCCGCGCATTCACGAGCGCAGCCCGAGACGCCGAGCTTGAGCTTGTGGGGAGCACGGAGCCCCCGATAGCGCAGTTCGAGCTTGACGGCCATGCCGACCGCGTCGAGGACGCCATAGCGGCACCACGTCGACCCGACGCACGACTTCACCGTGCGCAGCGACTTGCCGTACGCCTGCCCCGACTCGAAGCCCGCGTCGACCAGACGCTGCCAGATCACCGGAAGCTGTTCGAGCCGCGCTCCGAACATGTCGATCCGCTGCCCGCCGGTGATCTTCGTGTACAGCGCGAAGTCCTTCGCGATCTGCCCGATCGCGATCAGTCCCTCCGGGGTGACCTCGCCACCGGCCATCCTCGGGACGACGGAGTACGTGCCGTCCTTCTGCATGTTGGCCATCACGTGGTCGTTGGTGTCCTGCAGCGTGGCGTTCTCGCCGTCGAGCACGTGCGCGCCCACGAGCACCGAGAGGATGCTGGCGATCGCCGGCTTGCAGATGTCGCACCCTCGGCCGCGCCCGAAGCGCTCGACGATGCCACTGAACGTCGTGAGCTGAGCCACCCGTACCGCGTCGAAGAGCTGGCGCCGCGAGAGATCGAAGTGCTCGCAGAGGGCATGCGACACGGTCTGGCCGAGCTTGGTGAGCTCCTGCCCCACGACCTTCTTCACCATCAGCACGCAGGATCCGCAGGTCGCCCCGGCCTTCGTGCACCCCTTCACCGCGGCGGCGTCCGTGCACCCCTCGTCGTGCACCGCCCGGCGGATGCGCCCGGCGGTCACATTCGAGCACGAGCAGACCACGGCCTCATCCGGCAGCTCGCCACCAGGAGCCTCGTTCCCGCCTTCCGGCAGCAGGTAGGCGGCCGGGTCGGCGCCGAGCTTCGCGCCGACGAGGGGACGCAGCGCGCCGTAGGCCGCCGCATCGCCGACGAGGATCCCACCGAGCAGCGTCTGAGCGTCATCCGACAGCACGAGCTTCTTATAGACACCGGCGACAGGATCCGCATAGACGACGTCGAGCGCATGGGGAGTCGTGGCCATCGCATCGCCGAAGCTCGCGACATCGACACCCGAGAGCTTCAGCTTGGAGGAGTCGTCGTAGCCGGGGAACGCCGCATCGCCTCCGAGCAGGCGCGTCGCCGCCACCTCTGCCATGGCGTATCCGGGAGCCACCAGTCCGACGCAGCGACCGTCGAAGTTGGCGACCTCGCCGATCGCCAGGATGTGGGGGTCGGACGTCGAGCACCGATCGTCGATGATCACACCGCCGCGGGGGTCCACCTGCATCTCCGCATTGCGCGCCAGCTCGTCCCGGGGACGCACGCCGACGGTGAAGACCACGACGTCCGCCCGTTCGATCGATCCGTCCTGGAACTCGAGCGCCGTGACCGCGCCGGAGTCATCCGGGTCCAGCCGAGTCGTTCTCGATCCGGTGCGCACCGAGATGCCACGCGCTTCGAGCAGACGCTTGAGCATCCCTCCACCCGCTGAGTCGAGCTGAGCCGACATCAGGCGATCGGAGTACTGCACGACGGTGGCGTCGACATCCATTCCCTGCAGAGCGCCGGCGGCCTCGAGCCCGAGGAGCCCTCCGCCGATCACCGCGCCGCGCAGCGGACGACCGAGCATGCGTCCTCGCCGCTCGACGAAGTCCTTGAGGCCCTGGACGTCGTCGAGTGTGCGATAGACGAAGCAGCCGGGCAGGTCCGCACCGTCCACGGCGACCTTCGCGGCGTAGGAGCCGGTCGCCAGCACCAGGGTGTCGTACGGGATGCTCGTGCGCGACCTCGTCGTGACGGTGCGGGCCGAGCGATCGATCCGCAGCACTCTGTCGTCGGCGAGGAATCGCACGCGGAAGTCGTCGAACACCGAGCGATCGAGTTCGAGCTCCTCGGGAGTCGCCCCCGAGAAGAACCCGGTGAGTCCGACCCGATCGTACGGTCGACGGGCCTCGTCTCCGATCACCGTCACATGCATCGGCGTCTCGGCTCGGCTGATCAGGCTCTCCACGAATCGATGCGCGACCATCCCTGCACCGACCACCACGATCTCCTGGGGTGTGAGGAGGACCTCGCTCATGTTGCTCCAATCGCCGGGGGACGTCGTGATGGCGACGATAGGAGCCTGGTGTTTCCCGCATGTGACGCGCGGTGTTTCGTGCGTCGAACGATTCGCTCACAGAACGGTAACGGCCATTGTGAGATTCGACGACCACACTGCAACCTCGCTCTCGTACTAGGCTGAAGCTCGTCCTTTCCGCCTCCCGCGGGCCCTACCGCGCAAGGAGAATCACCGTGTCTGAGCCGTCCAAGCCGACTCCCCCCATTCCCGCTCCCCCGGCAGCGCCGCTGCCGCGAAAGCTGACCAAGCCCACTGCCGTGACTCCCGCAGCCGCAGCATCGCCCGCGACCTCCGCATCGAGTGCCGAGGCAGCGAAGTGGGGCCGTGTCGCCGAAGACGGCACGGTCGAGGTTCGCGAGGGCGACGAGTGGCGCGTGGTCGGGCAGTATCCCGACGGCACCCCCGACGAGGCACTCGCTTACTTCGTGCGCAAGTACGAGGACATCGCGTTCAAGGTGCACACGCTCGAGCAGCGTCACCAGGCCGGCGGCGCGTCTGCGGGTGACCTGGTCAAGCAGGCCGGTCATCTTCTCACCGAGGCCACCGACGCTGCCGCTGTGGGCGACCTCGCCGGACTCCGTGAGCGTCTGAACACGCTGACCTCCTCGCTCTCCGAGGCGACCGCTCAGGAGGCCCAGCAGGCCAAGGAGCTGGTCGACAAGGCCATCGCCGAGCGCACGGCTCTCGTCGAGCGCGCCGAGGCGATCGCAGCCCGCGACCTCTCGAAGGTGCAGTGGAAGCAGGTGACCGCCGAGCTCGGCGAACTCTTCGACGCGTGGCAGGCGCAGCAGCAGAACGGCCCTCGTCTGTCGAAGGGGTTGTCCCAGCAGCTCTGGAAGCGGTTCCGTGATGCGCGCGGCACCGTCGACAAGGCACGCCGCGCGTTCTACTCCGAGCTCGACGACACCCACAAGACCGCTCGTGACGCCAAGACGCGGCTGGTCGAGCGCGCGGAGGCTCTCGCTCCTCGCGGAGTCGACGGCATCCCCGCGTATCGCAGTCTGCTCGACGAGTGGAAGGCCGCCGGTCGCGCTGGTCGCAAGGCCGACGACGCGCTCTGGGCGCGATTCAAGGCAGCCGGCGACGCGCTGTACTCCGCTCGTGCCGAGCAGTCGGCGGCTGAAGAGGCGGACTCCGCCCCGAAGATCGAAGCGCGTCAGGCCCTTCTCGAAGAGGCCAAGGCAGTCGCAGACGAGCCGAACATCAAGCGCGCCCGCGCGCTGCTCACCGGCATCCAGCGCCAGTGGGATGAGATCGGCCGCATCTTCCCCCGCGAGAAGGAGCGCGCTCTCGACGATCGTCTCCGTGTGATCGAGCAGGCGCTCAAGGCACGCGAAGAGGTCGACTGGAAGAAGAACAACCCCGAGACCAAGGCACGCGCCAACGACATGAGCTCGCAGCTGCTCGAGGCGATCGAGAAGCTCGAGTCCGAGCTGGCCGCCGCAGAGAAGTCGGGAGACAAGAAGGCCGCCAAGGCCGCGGCGGATGCACTCGAAGCGCGCCGCACCTGGCTCAACGCCCTCGGCGGCTGACCTTCTCCACAGATCTCCGGATCGAATCGGTACGCGGGATGCACCGCGCCAGACTGGCGTGATGCATCCCGCGTTCCTGTATCTGCCCGGCCAACGCCTCACGATCCCCGAACTCAGCGCGGCGAGGCTCGACGGGCATCTCGTCGATCTGGGCGAGGGGTACATCCCCGCCGATCTCGTCGAGAGCGCAAGCGCGAGAGCAGCCGCGCTCGCGCCCCTCGTCCCTGCGGACACGGCCGCCTCCGGCCCGACGGCAGCTTGGATCCACGGTGCCGGCGACACTCCCCCTGCACGCCATCACGTCCGGCGCGCAGTGAGCCATCGGATCCGCCCCGCACTGCCCGCACGAGTGATCCTTCATGACACAGCGTTGCCGCCGTCGGATCTCGTCGTGATCGGCGGCGTACCGGTGATGACGCCGGAGCGCACCATGGTCGATCTCGCTCTCGGACTCCACCGCGACGGATCCCTGCATCGGTGGATGGTGCTCCTCGCCGACGCCGAACCGGATCTCGTATCCGCTGCGCTTCGGGAGCTCGAGCGCATGACCCGCGTGCCGGGAAAGCGCGCCGGACGCGGCGCGCTCGAGAGGATTCTCGTCAGGACGAGGTGACGCGGTACACGTCATATACCGCGTCAATGCGACGCACCGCGTTCAGCACCCGGTCGAGGTGGACGGCATCGCCCATCTCGAAGACGAAGCGGCTGATGGCGAGGCGTTCGTCGGTGGTGCTGACGGTCGCCGACAGGATGTTGACGTGATGCTCGCTCAGCACCCGGGTGACATCCGAGAGCAGCCCCGAACGGTCGAGGGCCTCGACCTGGATCTGCACCCGGAAGACGCTCTTCGTCGTCGGGGCCCACGACACCTCGACGAAGCGGTCCTCCTCGCTCGCGAGCGCCTTGACGTTCGGGCAGTCCGTGCGGTGCACGGACACGCCGCTGCCACGCGTCACGAAACCGACGATCTCGTCTCCGGGAACCGGAGTGCAGCACTTCGCGACCTTCACGAGGATGTCCGATGCTCCGCGCACTAGGACACCCGAATCCCCTGCCCGTGGCTCCCGCGACGGCATGCTGCCGGGGAGGTCGATCGGACCTGTGGCGGGATCGGTCGCCGCGACCAGCGCGGTGACCTTCTCGAGCACGGACTGCGTGGAGACGTGACCTTCGCCCACGGCGGCATACAGCGCAGAGACGTCCTCATAGCGGAGCTGATGTGCGACCTCGGCGAACGAGTCCTGGCTCATCAGGCGCTGCAGCGGCATGTTCTGGCGGCGCATCGCGCGAGCGATGGCCTCCTTGCCCTGCTCGATCGCCTCTTCGCGACGCTCCTTCGTGAACCATCCGCGGATCTTGTTGCGTGCGCGGGTGCTCTTGACGAAGCCGAGCCAATCCTGGCTAGGGCCGGCGTCGGGGTTCTTCGAGGTGAAGACCTCGACCACGTCACCGCTCTTAAGCTCCGATTCCAACGGCACGAGGCGCCCGTTGACCTTCGAGCCCATCGTGCGGTGGCCGATCTCGGTGTGCACGGCGTACGCGAAGTCGACCGGCGTCGCACCCGCCGGTAGCCCGACGACGCGCCCCTTCGGCGTGAAGACGTAGACCTCTTTCGCGCCGATCTCGAAGCGCAGAGAGTCGAGGAACTCGCCGGGATCCGCCGTCTCGGCCTGCCAGTCCGAGATGTGCGCGAGCCACGCCATGTCGTTGTCGGCGGCGCGGACCTCGGTCTTGCCGCCGTTCATCCGCTCTTTGTACATCCAGTGCGCGGCGACGCCGTACTCCGCCTGCTGGTGCATCTCGTGCGTGCGGATCTGGATCTCGACCGTCCGACCCGACGGTCCGATCACCGTGGTGTGCAGCGACTGGTAGAGGTTGAACTTCGGGGTGGCGATGTAGTCCTTGAAGCGACCGGGCAGCGGCGTCCAGCGCGCGTGGATGGCGCCGAGCACCGCGTAGCAGTCGCGCACCGACGCGACCAGCACGCGGATGCCGATCAGGTCGTAGATGTCGTCGAACTCACGGCCTCGTACGACCATCTTCTGGTACACCGAGTACAGCTGCTTCGGACGCCCGACGACCTTGCCTCGGATGCGCAGATCGCGCAGGTCCTCGTCGATCTCCTCGACGACCTGAGCGAGGTACTTCTCGCGCTGCGGGGTGCGCTGGGCGATCAGGTTGTGGATCTCGTTGTAGATCTTCGGATGCAGCACGGCGAACGAGAGGTCCTCGAGCTCGGACTTGATCGCCTGGATACCGAGGCGGTTGGCCAGAGGCGCGTAGATCTCGAGCGTCTCCTTGGCCTTCTTCGCAGCTTTCTCGGGCGGGACGAATCCCCACGTGCGGGCGTTGTGCAGGCGGTCGGCGAGCTTGATCAGCAGGACGCGGATGTCCTTCGACATCGCGACGATCATCTTGCGGACGGTCTCGGCCTGGGCGCTCTCGCCGTACTTGACCTTGTCGAGCTTGGTGACGCCGTCGACGAGCATCGCGACCTCGTCGCCGAACTCCGCCGTGAGGTCGGTGAGCGCATAGCCGGTGTCTTCGACGGTGTCGTGCAGCAGCGCCGCAGCGATGGCTCGAGGACCCAGGCCCATCTCCGCGAGAATCTGCGCGACGGCGAGCGGGTGCGTGATGTAGGGCTCGCCGCTCTGGCGCTGCTGGCCGGTGTGCTTCTCCTTGGCCACGGCGTAGGCGCGCTCGATGACGGCGAGATCGCCTCGCGGGTGATTCGTACGGACCGTGCGGATCAGGTTGTCGAGGTCGTTGATCCTGGGCGCGCGGGAGAAGATGCGGGGAACCAGTCGTCTCAGGCTGGAGCCCTGCGACGCCGTCTGCGGTTCCGCCATCCGCTCACCTCCGAATCACAACAGCTTACGCGTGCTCCACGGGGTGCGGCCCCGCGGAGCGGGGACTATCGGGTCTCTGCGGTCGCGAGGCTTCGCGCCTCGCGGATCTTGGCATCTCGTGCCGCGATCTGCGGCTCGTTCTCGCGGAAGAGCGAGTAGAGCGGCGCGGCCACGAACAGGGTCGAGTAGGTCGCGACCAGGATGCCGACGAAGATCGAGAGCGAGATGTCCGTGAGGGACTCGGCGCCCAGCCAGAAGGCTCCGATGAAAAGGACCGCGCCGACCGGCAGTGCGGCGACGACCGAGGTGTTGATCGATCGGATGAGCGTCTGGTTCACCGCCAGGTTGACCGACTCGCCGAAGGTTCGCGCCGAGTTCTCGCCGTCCTCCGTGGTGTTCTCCCTGATCTTGTCGAACACCACCGTGGTGTCATACAGCGAGTAGGCGAGGATCGTCAGGAATCCGATGACCGCGGCCGGTGAGATCTCGAACCCGGCCAGGGCGTATACGCCGACCGTGATGACGAGGACGTCGAGCAGGCCGAGGATCGCTGCCGCGGACATCTTCCACGTCCGGAAGTAGATCGCGAGGATCAGGAACGTCAGTGCGAGGAAGATCGCGAGACCCCAGAGGGACTGCTTGGTGACGTTCTCACCCCACGCCGGTCCGATGAACGACGAGGTCACGCTCTCGGGCTCGACGCCATAGGCATCGGCGAGGGCGTTGGAGACCTGCTGCGTCTCGGCAGCGCTCATCTGATCGGTCTGGACGCGGATGTCGTTGCCGCCCACCACGACGACCTTGGTCGCCGCACCGGGTACGACCGACTGCACCGCGGTCTTCGCGGTCTCCTGCTCGAAGCTGTCGGGCGCCTGCACGGTGAACTGCGACCCGCCCGTGAACTCGATCGAGAACTGGATCGGGCGGATGAGCGGCACCAGCGCCGAGCCGACGACCAGCACGATCGCGATGATGAACCACAGGCGGCGCTTGCCGACGAACGGGAAGGACGTCTTTCCCGTGTAGAGGTTGTTGCCGAACTCGTTCATGGAAGCCATCAGGCGTCCCCCTCGCTTCCGGTGCGGGTGGTTCTCTCACCGGCTAGTGCTTCGGCGCGCTTGCGCTCTGCGATGGTCTGACGGCGCTCGGCTTCGCCCTTGGCTCTGGCGTTCTTCGCGCCGCGGCCCGCGGTGGCGGTCGACACCTGACGGAACTGCGATCGGCTGCGGTACACCGCACCGAGCGATTCGGGATCGAGACCGGAGAGCTTGTGGCCCCCGCCGAAGAACTTGGTGCGGGCGAGCAGCTGCATCACCGGGTGCGTGAAGATCACGAAGATGAACACGTCGATGAGCGTCGTGAGCCCCAGAGTGAAGGCGAAGCCCTTCACAGTGGAGTCCGCGAGGATGTACAGCACCACTGCCGCGAGGATGTTGATCGACTTCGAGATGTAGATCGTGCGCTTCGCTCTGCCCCAGCCGTCTTCGACCGCCGAGGTGATCGACTTTCCGTCGCGGAGCTCGTCTCGGATCCTCTCGAAGTACACGATGAACGAGTCGGCGGTGAAGCCGATCGAGACGATGAGGCCCGCGACGCCGGCGAGCGACAGGCGGAAGCCCAATCGCCACGCGAGGATGCAGATGATGATGTACGTCAGAACCGCCATCACGGCGATGGACGCGATGATCACGGAGCCGAGCGCCCGATAGACGATCAGTGAGTAGATCGCCACGAGTGCGAGACCGATGAGGCCCGCGATGAGACCGATCTGAAGCTGCTGGGTGCCGAGGGTCGCGGAGATGGTGTCGGAGCTCTGAACCTCGAAGCTCAGGGGCAGGGCGCCGAATTTGAGCTGGTCGGCGAGGGCGGTCGCCGACTCCTGGTTGAAGTCTCCCGAGATGCTCGGGCGACCGTCGAGGATCTGTCCGTTCATGCGCGGTGCGCTGATCACCGATCCGTCCAGGACGAAGGCGAACTGATCACGCGGCGAGAGCTCCGCGAGGCGGTTCTGGTTGAGACGGGTGCTCACCTCGCCGAAGGCCTCGGCGCCGTCGCCGTTCATCGTCAGCTGGACGAGCCACGCGCCCGTCTTCGGGTCGCGACCCGCGGATGCGTCGGTGATGGCGTCACCCGTGAGCTCGGTCGGACCGAGGAGGTACTTCGCCTGGCCCGAGGGATCGCACGCGATGAGCGGCTGGTCCTTGGGCGCGTTCGAGGGGTCGTTCTCGGGGTTGGCGCAGTCGTAGGCCTGGAACTCCGCGGCGAGCCTGTCGGTCACCCAGGCGAGGTCGCTCGCGTCCGTCGGCTCGGCCGTCGGCGTCGCGTTCAGCGAGTCGTCCGGGGTCGGATACGCCGTCTCGTTGCCGTCTTCACCCACGTACTGATTCGTGCCGGCCGTCGTGGCGAGCACCGGGCGGAACTCCAGCTGCGCGCTGGACTGGATGCGCGCACGCGTCTGCTCGTCCGCGACACCCGGGATCTGCACCACGATGTTGCGGCCGCCCTCGGTGGTGATGTCGGCCTCGGCCACACCGGACGCATCGACGCGCTGGCGGATGATCGCGGCCGCCTGATCGAGCTGCTCCGGGGAGGGCGCAGCGCCGTCCTCGGTCTCGGCACTGAGCACGATCTGCGTGCCGCCCTGCAGGTCGAGCGCGAGCTCAGGGGTCCAGGAGCTCTTCTCGAACACGTGGACGCCGAGCGCGTTGATGCCGAAGAGGACGCCCGTCACCAGGAGCAGGCCCATGAGGACCCGCCAGGCATGACGGACCGGGGAAGAAGTGGCCACGTGTGATCAGCTTTCTAAGATGCCGGAGTGCCGAGGTGGTGCAGCGCGAAGGCTACTTGTCGTCGGCGTCGCGCTCGAGGCGGCGACGGGTCTCCTCGGGAGTCTCGAGGGCCGGAGCGTCGTCGACGACGGGAACGTCGTTCACGATCGGTGCATCCTCGGCGGCGAGCACTGCCGGGTCGGTCTCGATCGCGTCCTTGGGCTCGACGATGCGCAGGATCGCCTGGCTGTGCACCTCGATGACGGTGCCGGGAGCGATCTCGACGAGCGCGGGCGAGTCGAGGTCGTCGTGGTCGTAGGCCACGATCGTGCCGTAGATACCACCCTGGAGGAGCACCTTGACCCCGGGAACGGTCTTGGTCGCCTTCTCCTCCTGCTCAGCCTTCATCTGCTTCTGGCGCTTGCGTCCGTTGACGAACATGAAGACGACGAGAACGGCGAGAAGGCCGAAGAGGAGGATTTCCATGGGCATGGTGGCAAAGGGCCTTTCTCAGGTGCGCGCACCACAGGACGGTCGCGCAGTTATCAGGGGAAGTCTTCAGCGATTATAGGTCATCAAGTCGGAGCGCCCCGTCCGGGTGCGCGATGCCGAGGTGGCTGTAGGCCTCCGGCATGGCGACGCGACCTCGAGGTGTGCGACCCAGGAATCCGATGCGCACGAGATAGGGCTCGACGACGCTCTCGACCGTCTCGGCCTCCTCGCCCACGGCGACCGCGAGCGTGCTGAGCCCCACGGGACCCCCGCGGAAGCGCCGAACGAGCGCCTCGAGCACCGCTCTGTCGAGGCGGTCCAGTCCGATGGGGTCGACGTCGTAGAGCTCCAGCGCGGCCTTGACCCCGACCAGGGAGGCCGCGCCGCCGCCGTGAACGAGCGCATAGTCGCGCACTCGACGCAGCAGGCGGTTCGCGATACGAGGAGTGCCGCGCGAGCGACGGGCGATCTCCGACAGCGAATCCCGCGGCAGATCGACGCCCAGCATGAGGGCCGAGCGTGCGATGACGCGCTCGAGCTCCGCCTCCTCGTAGAACTCCAGGTGACCGGTGAAGCCGAAGCGATCCCGCAGCGGGTTCGGCAGCAGACCCGAGCGCGTCGTCGCACCCACGAGCGTGAACGGTGCGAGGTCCAGCGGGATGCTGGTCGCCCCCGCGCCCTTTCCCACCATGATGTCGATGCGGAAGTCCTCCATCGCGAGATAGAGCATCTCCTCCGCCGACCGCGCCATCCGGTGGATCTCGTCGATGAACAGCACCTCGCCGGGCACGAGGCTCGAGAGGAGCGCGGCGAGGTCGCCGGCGTGCTGGATCGCCGGTCCGCTCGAGAGGCGCAGCGGACGTTCGCTCTCGTGCGCGACGATCATCGCCAGCGTGGTCTTGCCGAGCCCGGGCGGGCCCGCGAGCAGGATGTGGTCGGGCGGGCGATTCTGGATCCGTGCGGCATCGAGGAGCAGCTGGAGCTGCCCCCGCACCTTCTGCTGACCGACGAACTCACCCAGGCTCGTGGGTCGCAGGGCTCCCTCGATCGCCAGCTCGGTGTCGTCTGAGGGCTCGGCGGCGTCGCGGATGTCAGACACGCGCCGGCCCCAGCAGTGCGAGCGTGCGGCGCAGCAACGGTGCGACGGCTGCCCGCTCGGCCTCAGAGGCCTCCGCGGCCGTCTGCGCGGCGGCCTCGGCGGCGACCTTCTCGGACCACCCCAGACCGACGAGCGCGGCAGCGACCTGATCGACGACGTCGACGGGTCCGTTCGCGGCGGGCTTCGACGCCGCGCCCACCGGATGCACCTTGCCCGCGAGCTGGAGGACGATGAGCTTGGCGGTCTTGGGGCCGATACCCGAGACACGGCGGAACGGGGCGTCATCCTCCGATGTCACGGCTTCCGCGATCTGGTCGACGGTGAGATGCGACAGCACCCCCAGCGCCGACTTCGGCCCGACGCCGGTCACGCTGATCAGCAGACCGAAGATCTCCAGCTCGCTGCGGTCGGCGAACCCGTAGAGCGACAGCGCATCCTCGCGCACGATGAGGCTCGTGTGCAGCATCAGCTTCTCGCCGACGGTCGCGGTGTGAGCCACGTCTGCGGGCACCGAGACGGAGAACCCGACTCCCCCGACGTCGATGATGACCTGATCGGCGGTCGAGTGGAGGACAGCGCCGTGCAGCGAGGAGATCATCCGCCCAGCCTACGCACCCGATCGTAGATATGTTCGAGCGACACGCTCCGCGTCGGCCCAAGCCTTCTGGGCCGGGGTGAGCGCATCCACACCCGGGACCCCCGCTGCGCCCCGACGCCACGCGTGGCAGAGCGCGATCGCGAGGGCGTCAGCGGCATCCGGCGGCTGCGGCGGCGCATCCAGGCGCAGGATCCGGGCGATCATGGTCTGCACCTGACGCTTGTCCGCCGAGCCGTAGCCGGTGACCGCCGCCTTGACCTCGCTCGGAGTGTGCGTGGCCGCCGGGAGTCCTGCCTCAGCAGCGAGCAGCAGAGCCACGCCGCTCGCCTGGGCGGTGCCCATCACCGTGTGACTGTTCTGCTGCGCGAACACGCGCTCGACCGCGACAGCGTCGGGCCGATGGAGCTCCAGCACTTCTCGGATGCCCGCGGCGACGATCGCGAGTCGTTCGCCGATCGGGAGATCGGGCGCCGAGCGGATGACTCCGACATGCACCAGCGTCCCTCGTCGAGCCCGGTCGACGTCGACGACCCCCACGCCGCACCGGGTGAGACCCGGGTCTATGCCGAGCACGCGAAGCGAGGAGGAGGTCACTCCCCCAGGCTAAGCGTCTCGTCCGACGGCACGCGGTCGGCGCGCCTACGCGTCGTCGTTCTCGAGCTCGGCCTGCACCTCGGCGGTGAGATCGAAGTTGGTGAAGACGTTCTGCACGTCCTCGCTGTCTTCGAGTGCATCGATGAGGCGGAAGATCTTGCGAGCGGTGTCGGCGTCGATCTCGACCTTGAGATTCGGCACGAACTCGACGTCGGCGGATTCGTAGTCGATTCCCGCCTCCTGCAGCGCGCTGCGGACGGTCACGAGATCCGTCGCCTCGGTGATGATCTCGAAGCCCTCGGCGTGCGGCTCGATCTCTTCGGCCCCCGCTTCGAGCGCGGCCATCATCACGTCATCCTCGGTGGTCCCCTCGGAGCCGACCACGATCACGCCCTTGCGGCTGAAGTTGTAGGCGACGCTGCCCGGGTCGGCGAGGGTTCCGCCGTTGCGGCTGAGAGCAGTGCGGACCTCGGCCGCAGCACGGTTCTTGTTGTCGGTCAGACATTCGATCATCATCGCGACGCCGTTGGGTCCGTACCCCTCGTACATGATCGAGGTGTACTCGACCGCTTCGCCGCCGATGCCCGCGCCGCGCTTCACTGCGCGATCGATGTTGTCCTTCGGGACCGACGTCTTCTTCGCCTTCTGCACCGCGTCGAACAGCGTCGGGTTTCCCTGCAGGTCGGCTCCGCCGAGCTTGGCCGCGACCTCGATGTTCTTGATGAGCTTGGCCCAGGACTTGGCGCGCCTGGAGTCGATGATGGCCTTCTTGTGCTTCGTGGTGGCCCACTTGGAATGCCCGGACATAATTCTCCGCTCGTCGTATCCGCCCGTGGGCACGGCCCAGGGCATCGTCCATTCTATCGAACCATGCCCGCGGCCTATGGCCGCACACGGAGCGGCGGCCTCCTGTTCCCGTGATCGCTCTGGTGTGAGGTCAGGCGTGGGTGTAGTCCTGACACATGGACCAGAGCGTCGACGATGACAGGATCCGCGGACTGGACGCCGCCCACCGAGCAGCACTCGAGTTCCTCGGGTCGCTCGACGACAGACCGGTGTGGCCGCGGGCGACCCTCGCCGAGATGCTCGACGCCTTCGGCGGCCCCCTGCCCGCCGAAGGCATGGACCCGGAAGAGGTGATCGGCGAGATCGTGTCGCGGGCGGACCCCGGTCTCGTCGCGATCCCCGGAGGACGATTCTTCGGGTTCGTCATCGGCGGCACGCATCCCGCTGCCCTCGCCGCCGACTGGCTCGTGTCCGCCTGGGACCAGAATTCGGGATCCGCCCTGCTCACGCCGACGACCGTGGCGTTGGAGCGCATAGCCGGCCGGTGGATGCTCGACATCCTGGGCCTGCCCGACGACGCGAGCGTCGGATTCGTCACCGGCGGCCAGATGGCGAACTTCACCTGCCTCGCGACGGCACGGAACGCCGTTCTCGCTCGAGTCGGCTGGAACCTCAGCGAGAAGGGACTGCACGGATCTCCGCAGATGCGCTTCGTCGTAGGTGCCGACCGCCATGGGTCGATCGACCGTGCAGCGCGGTTCCTCGGGATCGGACGCACCGGCATCACTGCCGTCGAATCCGACGCGCAGGGGCGCATGCGACCAGACGCCCTGGACAGCGTCCTCGCGGACGGCTCAGGACCGACCATCGTCTGTCTACAGGCCGGAGAAGTGCACACCGGCGCATTCGACGACTTCGCAGCCCTCATACCGATAGCCCATCGGCACGGAGCCTGGGTGCACGTCGACGGCGCATTCGGCCTCTGGGCCGCGGCCTCCGAGTCGCTGCAGCCGCTGACGGCGGGCATGTCCGACGCCGATTCGTGGGCGACAGATGCGCATAAGACGCTCAACGTGCCCTACGACTGCGGCATGGCGATCGTCCGCGACCCTGCGGACTCCATCGCCGCGTTCCGCACGGGTGGCGATTACCTCATCTACACGAGTCTGGACCCGTGGGACGTGACGCCGGAACTGTCCCGTCGCGCACGCGGCGTGCCCGCGTGGGCGGCGATGCGCAGCCTCGGACGGGACGGCATCTCGAACCTGATCGACAGGCTGCACGAGAACGCGGTGGCGATGGCCGACGGGCTCACGACGATCGACGGCATCCGCATCCTCAACGACGTCGACTACACGCAGGTCATGTTCTGTCTCGATTCCGATGAGGCGACGCGACGGCTGGGTGAGGCCGTGCTCGTGGAGGGCACCGCCGCCATGACCGGGGCCGAGTGGAGAGGTCGCGCTGCGCTGCGCTGCTCGATGTCGTCCTGGGCGACGACCCGGGACGACATCGACCGCACGGTCGGCGCGATCCGAACTCTCGTGTCGCGCTGACCATTATCGCCGGTGTCACTCGGCGGGCAGACCGACCTTCGGCCGTGCCCACGAGCGGCCGCGCGTGTCCTTGAGGATGTCGTACTCCACGTCGACATGCGGTTCGATGGCGCTGTACTTGTCGTTCGGCGCACCGATCACGAGCTGGAAGCCGAGACCCCGCCATGCTCCGATCGCACGCTTCGTGAAGTGCGCGTCCGCCTTGATCAGGGCCTCGTCCATGAACACGGGTGCATACCTCGGACGCTCGGCACCCGCGTCGCCGAGCTGGTAGCGCAGTGCCGCGCCCACGATGAAGGCGACCAGCTCCTGCGACTCTCCACCCGATTTCTCGCCGATGTGGTCGTAGAGCGCGACATGCTCCCGGGTCGTCGCATGGACCCGCTCCGCGCTCACCCGCACATGGTTGCGCACGTCGATGAGCTCGGCGAAGTCGGGAGCCGTGCGTCGCATCCGACCGATGAGACGGCTCATCCTCCGGTAGACGCTCTCACGATCGACATCCGTCTCCGCTGCGTCGATGAGGCTGCGCACCTCGCGAAGCTCCTTGCGGAATCGCCTGCGCGCCTCGGACTGGTTCTCTCGCGGTGTGATCTGAAGACGGTGATCATCGTCGTAGAACGGCAGCTCCTCCATGATCCTGTTGATCGGGTCGATGCGGTTCTTGATCTCGCGCAGTGCACGACCCAGCGTCGAATCCAGGCTCGTCAGATCGTTTCCGGAGAGCTTGAGGAGGCTGTCTCGCCATTCGGATTCCAGCTCGTGCAGGCCGTTGGTCTCGAGCGCCACGAGGATGCTCTCGAACTCCGCGACCGACTCGTCGGGGTCGGGGAGGATCGTGAGCGTATCCCAGCGCTCGAGGAAACCGGTCATCAGGCGTCGCATCTGCTCACGCTGCTCGGCGTGTGCCGCGGCTGCCGACGTGCGATCCTCGAGCAATCTGGTCGCGGCCGTGCGCAATGCGGCGTCGAGGTGAGCGAGGCGCTCCGACGCCGTCACGCTGACGGCCGCGTCTGCTCCGAGGAAGCGCGCGTCGAGGAACGAACGATGCCGCTCCTCCAGCGCGATCTCGGCCGCCTCAGCCGCATCGACGATCCGCTGACAGTCGTCGACCTGGTCGGTGACCTCCACCCAACGGTCCTGAGCGAGTGTGAGGTCTCCCCCGAGTCGGGAGCTCTCGTCGCGCAGACGGCCGACCCGTCTTCTGAGCTCCTCGGCCTGCGACTTCAGCTCGGCGATCTTCGGGTTCTCGTCGGTGACCTCCGCCTCCACTGCGACCCATCGCGCGCGCTCCGCCGTGACGGCCTCGACGTCGATCTGATCCCAGGTGAGATCCTCGATCTTCGCGTGCGCCTTGGACGTCGCCTCGATCCGGTCGAGGTCGGCCTCGGCGTCCGCAGCGGCCTGAGTCGCAGCATCGCGGCGGCTCTCGAGCTGGCTGATCTGCTCGTCGAGCTCGCGAAGACGGCGCGCGTTCGAGAATCCGAGCATGTTCGCCCGGCCATGCCCGCCATGGGACCCGCGGTCTCCGTGCGACACCTGCCCCGCGAGCGTCAGCGCGCGAGGGTGCTCGGCGAGCTCGGTCGACGAGTCCACGCACACGTACTCGAACCGCTCACGGAGTCGCTGCTGAAGCCATCCGGTGAACGGCGTCGATCGGTGATCGAGACGACCGGGGAGCGTGCGGGGGTCCGCCGTCCGAGACTCGGCGACGCCCGTCGGGACGCCTTCGTAGCTGATCCGCTCAGCGATGCGCACCGACTCGATGGCCGCACGGAACCGCCCGAGGTCCGCGACATCGACGAGCAATGTCCGCGCGAACCCGCCGAGGGCGAGGTTGAACGCGTCCCGCCAGGGCTCGAACTCGGTGCGCACCTCGATGAGCTCACCGACGAAGGGCAGATCCGTCGGGGTGAGCCCGGCCGCCTGGGCGAGGAGAGTTCTCGCCTCATGCAGATGCGCGGGAATGCTCCCGCGGAGCTCACGGGTGCGGTCCTGCTCGGCACGCGCCCGACTCAGCTCGCTCTCGACCGCTCGGCGCGACGACTCTGCATCGGCGAAGGCGGCGCGGGCTCCGCGCAGTCCGCTCTGCGGGAGCTCCCGGCCGACGCGGGCGAGCAGTTCCTCGAAATCGGATGCGGTGCGCACCTCGGCGCCGAGTTCCCTGGCGACGCTGTCGAAGCGCGCCCGCTCGCGCTGGACGTCCTCCAGTCGGCGCTCGACACCCCGCAGCTCGCGCTGAGCGGTCTCGAGGCGGTCGCCTCCGGACTGCCGCAGGACGTCGAGCAGCCCCTCCCGCTCGACCTCGGCGGCGGCGATCAGTGCGTTCTTCTCGCGGACGGCCAGCTGCAGCGCCTGGGTGCGGTCACGCAGATCCGCCTCCACCTCGCGCAGCAGATCGAGGCGGCGCTCGGCGCTCCACAGGGACGCGAGGGAGGTCGGCTCCGAGAAGACCCCGACCTCGTCCACGACGCTCATCCGCGCCGACGCCGCCTCGATGCGCTGCGAGATCTCGCGGATCGGCTCGAGAGCCGCCACCTGCTGCTTGGCGACGAGCATCCGCGTCCGGGTGCTCTCCAACTCATCGAAATGAGCGACCACCGCGTCCGCGGTCGCCATCGTCTCGGGCTCCTCGAGCACGAGCTTCTTGTAGAGGTCGTCGACCGTCGTGATCTGCTGACCGGCCTGGATGCGGGCCAGAAGACTGATCGCCTTCGCCCCCGAACCGGCCGCGCCGATGCCGAGCACGGCGTGAAGTCGAGCCGAGAACTCGCGGTCGGTCGCCACGGGCTCCAGCCCGACGGCGCGCACCGACGCGTCACTGAGTCGCTGGACCGCAGCGCGTTCGAGCTGCGAGAGGTCGAAGGCGCCGTCGATCGTGGCCCGCAATCGCGTGGTGTCCTCGAGGGTGCGGGCGTCCGCGGGGATGTACCACCCGCGCACCGCCGTGAAGCGCGAGCCGTCGTGATCCAACCACGTCATCGAGACGGCGCTCCAGGTGTCCTCGCCGTCGCCGCGCAGCACGCGGAGCTTCGTCCCCTCCTCGGTGCGGGACTCGTCGATCTTGCCGCGCCCGTACGACAGGATGTTCCGCTGCTCGTCGCCGCGGGGACGGCCCGTGACGCCGCCGTTGGACGCGCCGTTGAAGGGCGTCGTGTGCGGCATCATCAGCGCGATGTAGCCGTCCATGAGCGTCGACTTGCCCGACCCCGATCCGCCGCACAGCAGGGTCGCATCGGGCGAGAACCGCACGCGGTGGGGACCGCCGTCGTAGCCGCCCCAGTTGATGAGCTGGAGCTCCTCCGCGACCCACTGCTGACCGCGTGAGCTCGCGGGGATCATCCCGAAGAGCGTGTCCATCATCGTCATCGCGCCACCACCGCCTGGGATCGCAGCCACTCCCGCAGCTCCTTGAGCGTCTCCGCACTGAGCACCACCTCGACGAGCGCGGTGATCCGGTAGCGTCCGCTGGTCTCCTCCTGCACGATGCCCTCTCGATCCAGCCGATCCAATGCGCTGCGGATGGCGCGCTGCTGCTTCGCGGTTCCGCCGTCGACGTCCGCGAAGTAGCTCAGCACGGTCTGCTCGACGTCCTCGATGTCGATCCGCACTGAACCCTCGCCGGACGCGGACTCGCGCTGGTAGACGGTCCGCAGGTGCACCAGGACGAGCGTCTCGGCGCGCGAGTACGGAGAGTCCTTCAGCAGCACGGGCATCTCGACCTCGTCAGAGCGCAGCTGCTGCTTGTACGCAAACCCTCTGGCGTGATCGATGATCAGACGCAGGTAGATGTCGTTGAGCCGCGACTCGATCACCTGCTGGTGCTCGAGCAGCAGCGTCCACTCACGTCGGTTGCGCTCCATCGAGATGAAACGCCGCTGGAGCAGGTGCACGAGCACGCGCCTGATCTCGGGATCGAGCGTGCCGCGATCGCCGGGGAAGTGCGCCTCGAGGTCGTCCTCCATCGCCGTCGGAGCGATGAACCCCTCGTCCGCGCCGGCTGTGGTGAGGTCGTCGTCACTCATCATCTGAATCCTCTTTCGTGCTGCGGGCGGTCACGGCGCCGAATGCGAATCGCCTGCTCGTGCCGTCCGGGCGCAATGCTTCGACCGTCGAGATGCCATCTCCCTCGGTGAGGCCGTTCCGGTGCGCGATCTCGAGCAGACCGAGCAGATCGACAGGGCGCCGAGCCGCGTCGGGCACCGACCGGAAGGCATCGGCGAGGTCGAAGTCCGTCCCCAGTCCGGCGACGTATTCCTCGAGCTCGGCATATCTCGGACCACCCCAGGCGCGCGTGTCGTGATCGAGGAAGTCGACGTCATCGGCGTCGGCGAGGGGCGCCGGTGCACGCGGCGGGCGGATATCGCTGGTGGTCTGACGCAGATGCCCGAGATCGATCAGCGGCATGCTGCGCACCGGGTCGACGACCGTCGCCGGGCCGGACCACCCATGGAGCCCGGCGATGACGTCGCGCAGGAGGTCGTCGATCTGACGATCGCGCAGCGGATCGTGTGTCTTCACCTGGCCGGTGATCACGTGCGAAGCGCGGCGCTGCGCGGCCAGCACCTCCTCCACCCCCTGCTCTACGCGTCGACCGATGGCGTCGAGCTCGGCGCGCTGCGCGCCGTCGAGCATACGGGCGAAGGGCCGGCCGAGCAGTCCGCGAAGCTGCTCCGTGAGGGCATCGATGCGATCGGGGTCGCCGATCAGACGCAGGGCTCCTGCGAACGCGCGCCCCTCCGGTGTCGACTGCATCACATCCTGGGCGCGCTGCAGATACTCGCGGAGCACTTCGCTCGTCGGTCTCTCGTCCCTGCGCAGGTGGGCGACGACGTCGCGTTGCATCGACCTGAGCGACTCGGCGACGCGCGTGAAATCGGCGGGCAGTTCGCGTGCCAGGTGCAGGACGTTCTCGGCCTCCTCGAGGAGCTCCTCATCGTCGGCAGGGTCGGCATGCCCGGTCTCCTGGATGCGAGCGATCTCTGCGTCGAGCAGATCGCGTTCGTCATACAGCCGCGCCAGCCGCCGGACCGGGTCGACTTCCGCGCTCACCGACAGGTGGTCGACCGCGTCGAGGAGGGTGCGCACGCGGGAGTTGGACACGCGCGTGCGCCCTCCGCCGGTGCGGCCGGATATCTCGAGTGCTGCGACGGCATGCGCAGACAGGCGGTAGACCTCGACGTCGTCGTCGATCTGCTGGATCAGCCAGCCGAGGCGCACCCAGTTCCGGCACACGTCCCGGCCGCTCCCGGACGGAAGCCGCCTGTCGTCGTCGTACCCCGCCGCTCGGAGTTCATCGAGCACCTCGCCCAGCTCGGCGTGCGCATCCGCGACCGCGACAGACGCCCGGTCGGCGGTGAACAGAAGAGTGAGCGACGCGACCACGAACGGGGCGAACCGACCGTGCAGCAGATCGAGTGTCGGGGTGCTGAATGCGGTGACGGCACGCGCATATGCGGCCTCAGCCCTGGATCCAGTCACTCGAACGAGAATAGTCCGACCTCGGGCCCTCGCCTGTCACGCGCCGGTCCGTGGCGGGTCGCACGGCATGGCGTCAACGGCGCGAGGTGCGCTCCCGGACTCCCGCGAGGAACAGCTCGTGAAAGCGCGTCTCGCCGTCGACCTCGGGGTGGAAGCTGGTGCCGACGAGTGGCCCCTGCCGCACGGCGACGATTCTGCCGTCCGGAAGCGAGGCGACCACCTCGACCCGCTCGCCTGCGCGTTCGACGATCGGAGCTCGGATGAACGTCGCGTGCACGGGCACCTCACCGAGCGCCGGAACGTCGAGGTCCATCTCGAAGGACTCCGTCTGGCGTCCGAAGGCATTTCGGCGTACGGCGATGTCCAGGCCGCCGAATGACTGCTGTCCCTCGATGCCGTCGAGTACCTCATCGGCGAGAAGGATCAGCCCGGCGCATGTCCCGTACACGGGGAGTCCCGCAGCGATCGCGTCCCTGATCGGCTCCTGCATCCCGAATGTGCGCGACAGCTTGTCGATCACGCTGGACTCGCCGCCGGGGATGACGAGACCGTCGACAGACGCAAGCTCCTCCGGGCGGCGCACCAGCGCCACCTCGGCACCGAGTCCCGCGAGCAGGGCGGCGTGCTCGCGCACGTCGCCCTGCAGCGCGAGGACGCCGACCCGTGGACTACCAGCCACGCTCGGCCAGGCGGTGCGGCGCGGGGAGGTCGGAGACGTTGATGCCGACCATGGCCTCGCCGAGTCCGCGTGAGACCTCGGCGATCACCTTGGCGTCATCGAAGAAGGTGGTCGCCTTGACGATCGCCTTGGCGCGCTCCGCCGGGTTGCCGGACTTGAAGATGCCCGAGCCCACGAAGACGCCGTCGGCGCCCAGCTGCATCATCATCGCTGCATCCGCGGGGGTCGCGACGCCACCCGCGACGAACAGCACGACGGGGAGCTTGCCGGTCTCGGCGATCTCGCCCACGAGCTCGTACGGCGCCTGCAGCTCTTTCGCCGCGACGAACAGCTCGTCCTTCGGAAGAGCCGTGAGAGCCGCGATCTCGCCACGGATCTTCCTGATGTGCTTCATCGCCTCGGAGACATCCCCCGTGCCGGCCTCACCCTTGGAGCGGATCATCGCCGCGCCCTCATTGATGCGGCGCAGCGCCTCACCGAGGTTGGTGGCACCGCAGACGAAGGGCACAGCGAAGCCGTGCTTGTCGATGTGGTTCACGTAGTCGGCGGGAGAGAGCACCTCGGACTCGTCGATGTAGTCGACGCCGAGCTCCTGCAGCACCTGCGCTTCGACGAAGTGGCCGATGCGTGCCTTCGCCATGACGGGGATCGACACCGACGCGATGATGCTGTCGATCATGTCGGGGTCGCTCATGCGCGAGACACCGCCCTGTGCGCGGATGTCGGCGGGAACCCGCTCGAGCGCCATGACGGCGACGGCGCCCGCGTCTTCGGCGATCTTGGCCTGATCGGCGGTGACCACGTCCATGATCACGCCGCCCTTGAGCATCTCGGCGAGACCGCGCTTGACGCGCGAGGATCCGGTGGTGGTCTGTTCGGTCATGAGAGCTCCTGTCGGGGAAGCACGATGTGCATGAGTGTGTCGAACGATGTCTCGTTTGATCTAGGCCAAACAGTAGCACTGTCCGGAACGACCTAGAATCGGAGGTGAGGACACATGAGCGACCAGATCACCGGAACGACCGCAGCGGACATCGCCGACAGCGTGCGCGGTCTGCGCGAGCGCGGTGTGCTGCGCGCCGGCAGTCCCCTCCCTCCCGTGCGGGAGCTCGCCACGACCCTCGGAGTCAATCGCAACACCGCGGTCGCCGCATACCGACAGCTCGCTCAGGCCGGGCTCGTGATCTCCCGAGGTCGCGCCGGCACGGTCATCGCCGGTCTCGAGTCGGTGGCCCAGGAGGGCTACGCCTCCGATACCGTGCTGCGCGACGTCGGGACCGGCAACCCGGACCCTCGACTGATCCCCGATCCATCGCCTGCGCTGGCCACGGTGGCCGGTCGTCCGGTGCTCTACGGCGAGCCCGTCATCGACCCGGGGCTGCAGGACTGGGCGCGCGAATGGATCGCGCATGATCTCGGTCACCTCGACTTCGGCATCACCGTCACGAGCGGCGCCGTCGACGCCGTCGAGCGACTGCTCGCGCAGGCGCTGATGCGCGACGATGCCGTCGCACTCGAGGATCCCTGCTTCCTGGCGAGCATCCACACGGTCCGACTCGGCGGGTATCGGGCCGTTCCCGTGCCGGTGGACGAACAGGGGATGACGGTCGAGGGGCTGCGCGCCGCCTTGGATGCCGGCGTGCGAGCGGTGATCTGCACCCCGCGCGCTCAGAACCCGACGGGGGCGAGTCTCACGGCCGCTCGTGCGGCGGAGCTGCGCGCCGTGCTCGCCGCTCATCCGTACGTGCTGATCATCGAGGACGATCACTTCTCGATGCTGTCGCAGCGTCCATACGAATCGCTGATCGGCCCGGACCACCGGCGGTTCGCGCTGGTGCGCTCGGTCTCGAAGTTCCTCGGGCCGGACATGTGCCTCGCCATCGCGGCGACGGATGCCACCACGGCAGAGCGCCTCGCCATGCGTCTGAGTCCCGGAACCACCTGGGTCAGCCACCTGCTGCAGCGTCTCACCCTCACTCAGCTGACCGACGAGTCGGTGCTCGCACGCATCGCCGACGCCCGCGAGCACTACGCGGCACGCAATGCGGCCTTCGCGTCGCGGCTGCGCGAGCATGGCCTCGACTCCCCCGCCACCGACGGTCTGAGCCTGTGGATCGAGTTGCCGAAGCCGGCGCGCATCGTCGCCGAACGCCTCATGCGTCGAGGCTGGCTCGCTCGAACCGGCGACGACTTCGCCCTCGACGAACGCGCCGATCCGTCGCGCCATCTGCGCCTCACAGTGCATGATCTGTCCGGAGACGACACTGCGACACTCGTCGCCGACCTCGTATCGGCCGCACGATGACCCACCGCCGCGGGAGCATTCCCGCTCTGAAAGAAAGGATCGGGGAATGAAGGTCCTCTCCATCCAGTCCGCCGTCGCGTACGGGCATGTCGGGAACTCCGCCGCGGTCTTCCCGTTGCAGCGCATCGGCGTCGAGGTTCTGCCGGTCTACACCGTGAACTTCTCCAATCACACCGGCTACGGCGCCTGGCGCGGTCCGCTCATCTCTCCGAACGACGTGCGCGAGGTCATCACGGGCATCGAGGAGCGCGGCGTGTTCGGCGAGATCGACGCGGTGCTGAGCGGTTACCAGGGCGGCGAGGGCATCGGCGATGTGATCATCGACGCCGTGGCGCGCGTCAAGGCCGCCAATCCCGCCGCCGTGTACGCCTGCGATCCGGTGATGGGCAACGCGAAGTCAGGATGCTTCGTCGCCCCGGCCATCCCGATCCTGCTGCGCGAGAAGGTCGTGCCGGCTGCCGACATCATCACCCCGAACCAGTTCGAGCTCGGGTTCCTGACCGGCACCGAGCCCGACACGCTCGAGTCCACCCTGGCCTCGGTCGACCTGGCCATGGCGATGGGACCGAGCACGGTGCTGGTCACGAGCGTCGAGCGGCCGGACCGAGAGGACGACACGATCGAGATGCTCGTGGCCGACGCCGCAGGAGCCTGGATCGTGCAGACGCCTCGGCTTCCGATGAAGGCGAACGGCTCGGGCGATGTCACCGCGGCGCTCTTCACGGCCCACTATGTCGGATCCGGTGACGCGAAGACGGCGCTCGAGCGCACCGCGTCCAGCGTGTTCGACCTGCTCGCCGCGACCCTCGAGTCGGGTGCGCGCGAGCTGCAGCTCGTCGAAGCGCAGGAGTTCTACGCGAACCCTCGGATGCAGTTCACGGCACGCCAGGTGCGCTGACCCGCGATTCCGAGCCGTGGCCTACGCCGTCGTCGGCCAGGCGTTCGCCACGGCTTCGCGCACCTCGCCGAGCAGCTGGGGCAGGGCCTTGGTCTTGGCGATGATCGGGAAGAAGTTGGCGTCCGACGTCCACCGCGGCACGATGTGCTGGTGCAGGTGGCCGTCGACTCCGGCACCGGCGACGGCACCCTGATTCATCCCGATGTTGAAGCCGTCGCAGCGCGAGACCTCGCGGAGCACGCGCATGCCGATCTGGGTCAGTGCCCCGACCTCGGCGACCTCCTCGGGTGTTGCCTGGTCGTAGGTGCCGATGTGGCGGTACGGGCACACCAGCAGGTGTCCGGAGTTGTATGGGAAAAGGTTGAGCAGCACATAGGCCGTCTCCCCCCGGGCGACGATCAGCCGCTCGGCATCCGGGAACTTCGGAGCCTCGCAGAACGGGCACTCCTCGCGCAGTGGCTCAGGACCAGCCTGGATGTAGGCCATCCGGTGCGGCGTCCAGAGCCGCTGGAACTCGTCGGGGACGCCCGCGAACTCGCCGGCGTCCTCCCACGACTCCGAGGACGTCACGCCAGGTCCCCTGCTGTCTGCACGAGAGTGTGTGCATCGATCGCTGCGCGGATGCGCGCTACTGCATCGGTGATCGGCACGCCGTTCTCCTGCGTGCCGTCGCGGTAGCGGAACGAGACGGTGCCCGCGTCGCGATCCTTCTCGCCCGCGATCAGCAGCAGCGGGACCTTGCCGGTCGTGTGCGTGCGGATCTTCTTCTGCATCCGGTCGTCGGAGGCGTCGAGCTCGGCGCGCACGCCCTGCGTGCGCAGCGTCTGGACGATCTCGCCCAGGTAGTCGGCGAACTCGTCGGCGACGGGGATTCCCACGACCTGCACGGGCGACAGCCACACCGGGAAGTCGCCGGCGTAGTGCTCGAGGAGGATCGCGAAGAACCGCTCGATCGAGCCGAACAGCGCACGGTGGATCATGATCGGACGCTTCTTCTGGCCGTCCTTGTCCATGTACTCGAGCTCGAAGCGCTCGGGCAGGTTCGGGTCGACCTGCACGGTCGACAGCTGCCAGGTGCGGCCGATCGCATCACGCGTCTTAAGGTCGATCTTCGGTCCGTAGAACGCGGCCTCGCCGGGGACTTCGGTGAGCTTCAGGCCGGATGCCACGGCGACCCGGCGGAGAGCATCGGTCGACGATTCCCAGAACTCGTCCGAGCCGATCCACTTGGACTTCTCGTCATCCTTCATCGACAGCTCGAGCTCGAAGTCGGTGAGACCGAAGTCGCGCAGCATCGACAGGATGAACTCCAGGACCTTCGCGACCTCGCCCTCGAGCTGATCGGGGGTGACGAACAGGTGCGAGTCATCCTGAGTGAAGCCGCGCACTCGGGTGAGGCCGTGCAGCGCACCGGAGAGCTCGTTGCGATAGACGGTGCCGTTCTCGGCGAACCGCAGGGGCAGATCACGGTAGCTGCGCGCGCGCTCCTTGTAGATCAGGATGTGCATCGGGCAGTTCATGGGCTTCAGGTAGTAGTCCTGGCCCTGCTTCGTGATGTTGCCCTCGTCGTCGCGCTCCTCGTCCATGACGATCGGCGGGTACATGCCCTCCTTGTACGTCACGAGGTGGTTCGAGGTGAGGAAGAGGTCTTCCTTCGAGATGTGCGGGGTGTACACGTAGGTGTAGCCGCCCTCGATGTGGCGCCTGCGAGCGTGCTGCTCCATCTCGCCGCGGACGATGCCGCCACGGGGGTGCCAGACCGACAGACCCGAACCGATCTCCTCGGGGAACGAGAAGAGGTCGAGCTCCTTGCCGAGACGGCGGTGGTCGCGCTTGGCGGCCTCCTCGAGGCGGTGCTGGTACTCACGCAGCTCGTCCTTCGACGGCCAGGCGGTGCCGTAGATCCGCTGCAGCTGCGGGTTCTTCTCGCTGCCCCGCCAGTATGCGGCGGCGATGCGGGTCAGATCCCAGCCGTTGCCGATCATGCGGGTGTTGGGCAGGTGCGGCCCGCGGCAGAGGTCCTTCCAGACGACCTCGCCGTCGCGGGTCGTGTTGTCGTAGATCGTCAGCTCGCCCTCGCCGACCTCGACGGAGGCGCCCTCGGCGGCTTCCTTGCCGCCCTTGAGACCGATGAGCTCGAGCTTGAACGGCTCGTCGGCCAGCTCTGCCCGCGCCTCGTCGTCCGTGACGACACGACGCACGAAGCGCTGCCCCTCACGGACGATGCGCTGCATCTCCTTCGTGATGGCCTTGATGTCTTCGGGCGTGAACGGGGTGTCGACGCCGAAGTCGTAGTAGAAGCCGTCGGTGATGGGCGGCCCGATGCCCAGGTTCGCCTGCGGGTTGATCCGCTGCACCGCCTGCGCGAGCACGTGCGCGGCCGAGTGACGCAGGATGTTCAGCCCGTCGGGACTGTCGATCGTGACCGGCTCGACCTCGTCGGCATCCGTCACTGTCGCGGCGAGGTCCTTGAGGGTCCCGTTGACGCGCATGGCGACGACTGAACGGTCAGAGAACAGGGCGAAGCCGTCTTTCGGCTGAGCATTTTCAGGCACTGCACACTCCATCTGGGTCTGGATCTAGGCTACTCGCATGCCCGAGGGCCGCTGACCGCTACGACGCCACGTCAGACTCGGTGTTCGCCGCCGTGGGAGCGAGGATGATGATCGCCGCGCCGACGAGCGCGATCGCCGAGCCGACCCAGTCCCAGACGGTCGGCTTGAAGCCGTCGACGATGATGCCCCACGCGAGCGATCCGGCGATGAACACCCCGCCGTACGAGGCGAGCACACGTCCGAAGTTCGCGTCAGGCTGGAGCGCCGCGATGAACCCGTACGCACCGAGAGCCATCACTCCGAGCACAGCGAAGACCCAGCCACGGTTCTCCTTCACGGCCTGCCAGATCAGCCACGCGCCGCCGATCTCGGCGACGGCGGCGAGCACGAAGAGGATGCTGATGCGCAGGACGGTCATGCACTCAGTGTGGCAAAGGCCGCCACTTGGGCGGGCAGACCTGCCGCGACGCGCCCGGGCGACACCCGTGAGCTCCGATTCCGCCGGGGTAGCGTGAGCGGATGATCAGACCACTGGCGCGCTGGATCCTCGCACTCGCCCTGGGTGCGATCGGCATCGTCCACTTCACGAGCACCCGCGGTTTCCGCGTCGTCGTGCCTGACTGGGCGACTCGGGCCACTCGTCTCGACAAGGAGGCGATCATCATCGCGTCGGGCGCCGCGGAGGTCGCCCTCGCCGCCGGGCTGCTCCTGCTGCCGAACGAGAGACGGCGTGTCGGAATCGCCACCGCCGCGTTCTTCGTCGCCGTGTTCCCGGGAAACGTGCACCAGTGGCGCACTCACCGGTCCACCCCGGGGCTCGACACCGAAGCGCGGCGTCTCGGACGACTCTTCCTCCAGCCTCTTCTCGTCGCCTGGGCGCTGTGGGCGACGACTGCGCCGGCTAGACCACGGATGCGCGCGGTGCCTCGTATCCGCTGAGCAGCCGGCAGCGCAAGCCCGCCCACTCGTTCCGTCCACCCCGCCAGAATGGAGCCATGGCCTCTCCCTCGCTCGTCTGGCTCCGCGACGACCTTCGACTCGCCGACAATCCGGCGCTCAGGGCGGCGATCGATCGCGGTGAACCACTGGTCGTGCTGTTCGTCCTCGACGAGGAGTCCCCCGGCATCCGACCGCTCGGCGGAGCCGCACGCTGGTGGCTCCACCACTCCCTCGCGTCTTTGAACGACGCGCTGCGGGAACTCGGCGCCACTCTGACGCTGCGTCGAGGTCCTGCCGAACGCATCGTCCGCGAGACCGTCGCAGACTCGGGCGCGACTGCCGTCTTCTGGAACCGGCGATACGGGGGCGCCGAACGCGAGGTCGACACCGCGCTCAAGGCGGCGCTGCGCGCGGACGGCCACGAGGTCACGTCGTTCCAGGCGTCGCTGCTGCACGAACCGTGGACGGTGAAGACCGGCGGCGGCACCCACTTCTCGGTGTTCACGCCGTTCTGGCGGGCATGTCTCTCCCTCCCCACGCCGCGAGCGCCCTTCCCCGCGCCCCGGAGTCTCGCTGGGGTGTCCCAGCCCCCGGCGTCCGACGATCTCGTCGACTGGGATCTGCTGCCGACCCGCCCCGACTGGGCCGGCGGGCTCCGCGACGCCTGGGAGCCTGGTGAGCCGGCGGCCAGAGCTCGGCTGCGTACGTTCCTGCATGACGACATCGGCTCGTACGATCGCGCGCGGGATGAGCCGTCGGCGGGCGCGACGTCACTGCTGTCACCGCGTCTGCGGTGGGGCGAGCTGAGCCCGTTCACCGTGTGGCACGCGGCGGTGGAGGCCGATGGCGCGGCCGGGTTCCTCTCGGAGTTGGGCTGGCGCGAATTCGCCTGGCACACGTCGTTCCACGCACCGGACATCGCCACGAAGAACCTCCGTCGTCAGTACGACGCCTTCCCCTGGCCGCGGCTCAAGCCGTCGGAACTCGAGGCGTGGCAGCGCGGCGATACCGGGATCCCGCTCGTCGATGCGGGGATGCGCGAACTGTGGCACACGGGTTTCATGCACAACCGGGTGCGCATGGTGACGGCCTCGTTCCTCGTGAAGAACCTGCTCATCGACTGGCGGCGCGGCGAGGAGTGGTTCTGGGACACCCTGGTCGACGCCGACGGCGCGAGCAACCCGTTCAACTGGCAGTGGGTGGCAGGATCCGGCGCCGACGCCGCCCCGTACTTCCGCGTCTTCAATCCCGAGCTGCAGGCGAAGAAGTTCGACCCGCACGGCCTGTACATCTCGGAGTGGGCGTCGGATGCCCCGACAGAGCCGATCGTCGATCTCGCGGCCACCCGCAAAGCGGCGCTCGCAGCGTACGAGGTCGTCAAGCGGTCGTCCCCGGTCTCGGGGTGACCGCCGCCGGTGACGGCTGCGCCCCGTCATGGGACAACAAAAAACCCCCGGAGAACCGGGGGTTTTGTCTGTGCGCGATACTGGGATCGAACCAGTGACCTCTTCCGTGTCAGGGAAGCGCGCTACCGCTGCGCCAATCGCGCCCGTTGGGGCTATTCAGTTACTGAGAGGTGGCGACGGGATTCGAACCCGTGTAAACGGCTTTGCAGGCCGGTGCCTAGCCGCTCGGCCACGCCACCGTGTGGATTGACCCCACGTGCCGAAGGCCTTCCGAAGAAGGCCCCTGCACTTGAGCGGATGACGAGACTCGAACTCGCGACCCCAACCTTGGCAAGGTTGTGCGCTACCAACTGCGCTACATCCGCGTTGTTCCCGGTTGTTGTCCCGGGCACTTATGAAACATTAGCCGATGATCGGCGACTGTCCAAACCGAAACCGAATCTCGCGCGTGTCTCGCAGGGTGGTCAACTTGGCCTCCGACGGTCGGGTAGTATCGGTTGACGTACCCCGCAGGTATGGGCGATTGGCGCAGTTGGTAGCGCGCTTCCTTCACACGGAAGAGGTCATCGGTTCGAGTCCGGTATCGCCCACCACAGAACCCCGCGCATCTGAGATGCCGCGGGGTTTTCTCATGTCGCGAGGGCGCGGGAGCCAGCGCCGATCTTTCGATTGCTAGCGTTGCGGCATGCCCACCCTGCTCGACGACTTCCTTTCCGGAGATCGCGGACGCGTGATGCACGCGGTGTGGGAGACGATCCGCTCGCGGGATGCCGCGACTCTCGACCCCCTCGTCGCCGCGCTTCCGCAGCTCCGGCGCGAGGCGACGAGGCTCGATCTGGGCGGGATGATCTATTCGAACAACGCCCATCTGGCGCACGCGCTCACCAAACTCGAACAGTATCGCGACAGGGAGTGCTGGTGCGCCGCTTACCCCGGGCTGCTCACGAATGACCCCGAGAAGGAACAGGCGCTCGGCCACGTCAGCATCCTCTCGACGAGTGATCCTGGCTGGTCGATGACCTATGTCACCGAATGCGCTGTGTGCGGCAGGCTGTTCGATGTCGAGCAGGGGGACCATCACTTCATGTGGTGGAGATGGGTGCCGCGCGGGGTGAAGAGAAGTCGCGGAGAGGTCTGACGTCGGTGGCCGGCGGTAGCGTTCCGACCATGCCGCGCACTCCGCTCCCGAGCCCTTGTCCGCTCTGCGGCCATGGAGACGCGGTGCGCGTGACCACCGCGCTGCTGTGCGACTGGTGCGGGTGGCGTTACGGCGACTCCCCCGACCCCGACCTCCCCCGCCCGGTGGTCGAGGTGGTCTATTACATCCGCTACGACCGTCGGGTGAAGATCGGCACCAGTCGCCGGCCGCGTCAACGACTCGCGAGCATCCGCCACGACGAGCTCCTCGCGTTCGAGCCGGGTGGCCGTGCGGTGGAGCAATCGAGACACCGCGAGTTCGCCGACATCCGGGAGGGCGGCGAATGGTTCACCCTCACCCCGTCTCTCGCGGCCCACATCGATGGACTGCGCACGCTGGACGACCCCTGGCAGCTCTACGCGCGCTGGGTGGCGGCGGCATTGCAGAACTGAAGCCCCGCACAGGGCCGACGTTCCGTGCGGGGCTTCAGAGTACGTACGCCATCAGACGCGAGCGGTGGCCTTGACCTTCGCGGGCTGCGGCTGCGAGAACAGCACGACCACGATCACGGCGACGCCGACGACCACGTGCGGCACCCAGACGTTCGGCGCCTCCGTCGAAAAGCCGAAGATCCACGGCGACAGCGCCAGGAATAGGCTCGCGACGATGTCGAACACGAGGTGGACGGGCATCGGGATGACGCCGAACGGCCCCCATTCGTACTTCGTGAAGAGGCTGTAGACGATGAGCCCGATTCCGAGCACGATCGGGATGATCACGGCGGGGCCGCCCATGCTCGCGAAGCCGAAGAGCCACGGAGCGGCGATCAGCGCCACTCCGACGATGTAGTCGAGAATTCCATGGACCTTGGTGGGGATGAAACGCATGATTCCTCCTGTGGTGTCGTCGCATCCTGCGACTCACAGACTGTTCGCAGCCGTTCGTCGAACGGATTGCGACCGGGTCACACGGGTCGGGGCTTCAGGCGGTCGCCCAGCCGTATCGTCGAGCCAGAGCCGAGGCGACCTCCCCGTAGCGCGATCGGTCGAGCACCGCGGCCTCACGGCGTAGTCCGCTCTCGTGCACGCTGTACAGCAGCTCGATGTCGACCCAAGACTCCCGTCCCTGCGCGTCCCAGCCGCCGGAGCCGATCGACAGGTAGTCGCGGTCGCCGTCGTGCGCCTTGCTCGTCATCCGCACCGCATAGACACGTTCTGCGGATTCGCGCCCGATCACGAGCACCGGCCGATCCTTGCCTCGACCGTCGTTCTCCTCGTAGGGCACCCAGGTCCAGATGATCTCACCCGCGTCAGGGGCGCCGTCCCGGTCGGGCGCGTAGCCGATGCGGAGCTCATCGATCCGGTCGGGGTCGACCCGCCGTGTCTCGGTGCCGCGCGACGCCCCTCTCGACTCCCCTGAGGCGGAAAGAACCTCCTCGGAGGTGCGCAGACGCGAGACCGGGCGTCTCGGACGAGTTTTCGTCCGAGACGCCCGGTCAGATCCCAGTGCTGTGAAGAGGATCTCCGCGAGTCGTGCCAGGATGCCGTTGGTGTTGCTCACACGGTCACCCTAACGGCAGTTCAGGCGTCGGCCAGCGCGTAGCCCTCCTCGCCGTGGACGACCTGGTCGACACCGGCGATCTCGTCTTCGCTCGTGATGCGGAAGCCGATCGTCTTCTCGATCGCGAAGCCGATGATGAAGGCGACGACGAAGGAGTAGATCAGCACACCGAGCGCTGCGATCGCCTGGACGGCGAGCTGACGTGCGTCGCCTCCGACGAACAGACCGGTCTCGGTGGCGAAGAAGCCGAGGTACAGCGTTCCGATGAGGCCACCCACCAGGTGGATGCCGACCACGTCGAGCGAGTCGTCGAAGCCGAGACGGAACTTCATCTCGACCGCCAGGGCGCAGACGATACCGGCGACGGCACCGAGCAGCAGCGACCATCCGGGCGTCAGGTTCGCGCAGGCCGGGGTGATGGCGACGAGACCGGCGACCGCGCCGGACGCTGCACCGACCGAGGTTGCCTTGCCGTCCTTGATGCGCTCGATGAGGATCCAGCCGAGGATCGCGGCCGCCGTGGCGCCGAGGGTGTTCAGGCCGATGAGTCCGACGCCGCCCATGTCCTCTGCGAGCCACTCCGCGCCGGCGTTGAAGCCGAACCAGCCGAACCACAGCAGCGCTGCGCCGAGGAGCGTCAGCGGCACGTTGTGCGGCTTGAGGATGCCCTTCTGGAAGCCGATGCGCTTGCCGAGGACGATCGCGAGGGCGAGAGCCGCGGCGCCGGCGTTGATGTGCACCGCGGTACCACCGGCGTAGTCGATGACGCCGATGCCGCTGTCCTCACCGAACAGCGTGGTGCCGAGGTTCATGATCCAGCCGCCGCCCCAGACCCATGCGGCTACGGGGAAGTATCCGACGGTGGCGAAGACACCGGCGAAGATGAGCCAGCTGCCGAACTTCGCGCGGTCGGCGATGGCGCCCGAGATGAGCGCGACGGTGATGATCGCGAAGGTCGCGCCGTAGGCGACTCCGAGAAGTGCGACGTTCGAGCCCTCACCGGCCGCGAGGCTCGAGAGACCGAAGTCGGCGAAGGGGTTGCCGGCGAATGCCGTCGGGCTGTCGACCGCGCTCATCGAGAATCCGAAGAGGATCCAGAGGACGGCGACGAGACCGATCGAGCCGAAGCTCATCATCATCATGCTGACGACGCTCTTGGCCTTGACGAGACCGCCGTAGAAGAAGGCGACGCCGGGCGTCATGAGCAGTACGAGGGCGGTCGCGGTGATCGCCCAGGAGATGTTGCCTGGAGCATCCATAGTCAAACCTCACATTCGGGAAACTGAGAGCTTCAGTGTGACGAGGCCCGATTTCCGGAATGCGTGAGGTTTGTTGCGGTGGCGTTACAGAGACGCCGCGTGTGTGAACACTGCGTTACGCGACACTGCGATCCGCGTGTGTAAGTGCATTGAGTCTGGAGACAGCGCGCAGGTATTTCTTGCGGTATCCCCCGTTCAGCATCTCTTCTGCGAAGACCTGGTCGAGGCTCACACCGGTGGCGACGATCGGGATCTGCGCGTCGTACACGCGGTCGACGAACGCGACGAAGCGCAGAGCCTCGGACTGATCGGTCAGGACCCGCACATCCCGCAGGCCCACGAGATCCAGCTCGG
This sequence comes from Microbacterium sp. NPDC079176, assembly GCF_040686675.1. Taxonomy (NCBI): domain Bacteria; kingdom Bacillati; phylum Actinomycetota; class Actinomycetes; order Micrococcales; family Microbacteriaceae; genus Microbacterium; species Microbacterium sp. NPDC079176. The sequence goes on along the minus strand of NZ_JBFBLM010000002.1, from coordinate 472,140 downwards.
CGATGATCCGCAGATACCGCGAGGGGTGCACCCGGGCCAGGTGACGGATGACGTCGGCGAAGGAATCGTCGGACGCGTTTCCGTGCCCCGCCCCCTCGTCGATCGCGCGGGCATAGGAATCGTCGTCGCTCACGACGGCGTGCCCGTCGAGCGCCCGCTGGCGGAAGTCGACACCGTCGATGCGGATCGTCTGGAAGCTGTCGGACATCGCGTGGATCTCTCGGAGGAAGTCCTGTGCGGCGAAGCGGCCCTCACCCAGTGCGTTCGGCGGAGTGTTCGAGGTCGCCGCGAGCTTGGTGCCGGTGGGAACCAGCTCACCGATGAGCCGAGTCATGACCATGGTGTCGCCCGGGTCATCGAGTTCGAACTCGTCGATGCACAGCAGGTCTGCACCCTTGAGCAGGTCGACGGTGTTCTTGTAACCGAGCGCGCCGACCAGAGCCGTGTACTCGATGAACGAGCCGAAGTACTTCCTGCGCGCGGGCATCGCGTGATAGATCGACGCCAGCAGGTGGGTCTTGCCGACGCCGAATCCGCCGTCGAGATAGACGCCCGGCTTCGTCTCCGGCTCCTTCTTGGCTCGGCTGAAGAATCCGCCCCGCTTGAGCGGAGCACCGCGTCCGGCGAACCGGATGAGCGTCTCCTTGGCGTCCTCCTGCGAGGGGTAGGCCGCATCGGCACGATAGCTCTCGAACGTCGCACCGTCGAACTGCGGCGGCGGCACGAGGCTGGCCAGCATCTCGGGACCGGTGACGGTCGGCTGTCGATCTGTCAGGTGCACGATGCCCGTGCGGCTGGGCGTGTCGGTCATCACGGTCCTGTGTCGGGGGCGCACCTGTGTCGAAGTCTTACGAATCGGGTGCAGGGCGCACGGCGTGGATCTATCGTCGAAGTATCGGCTCCACATTACGCCGTCGTCCCCTGCATCATCGCCGCTCACCGTCTGAGGAGATCCCTGTGGCCATCGAGTTCGACACCACTTCGTCAAAGTTCGCCGAGTACGCCGAGCCCGGCCGTCTCGTGAGCACCGAGTGGCTGGCCGAGCGCCTCGGCACACCGGGCCTGGTCGTCGTCGAATCCGATGAGGACGTGCTGCTGTACGAGACGGGCCACATCCCCGGCGCCGTGAAGGTCGACTGGCACACCGAGCTCAATGATCCCGTCGTGCGCGACTATGTCGACGGCGAGGGCTTCGCGAAGCTGCTCAGCACCAAGGGCATCTCCCGCGACGACACCGTCGTGATCTACGGCGACAAGAACAACTGGTGGGCCGCCTACGCGCTCTGGGTCTTCTCGCTCTTCGGCCACGAGGACGTTCGGCTGCTCGACGGCGGACGCGATCGCTGGATCTCCGAGGGCCACGAGATCACCCGGGACGCCCCGCAGATCACGCCGACGGAGTATCCCGTGGTCGAACGCGACGATTCGGAGATCCGCGCATACAAGGAGGATGTCCTCGCTCACATCGGCAGCCCGCTGATCGATGTGCGCTCTCCCGAGGAGTACAGCGGTGAGCGCACCACCGCACCGGCCTACCCCGAAGAGGGAGCCCTGCGCGCGGGGCACATCCCCACCGCCCAGAGCGTGCCGTGGGCGAAGGCCGTGGCTGAGGACGGCGGCTTCCGGTCGCGGGCCGAACTCGACGCGATCTACCGTGACGGGGCCGGACTCGCCGATGGCGACGAGGTCGTCGCGTACTGCCGCATCGGAGAGCGCTCGAGCCACACGTGGTTCGTCCTCACGCACCTGCTCGGATTCGAGAACGTCCGCAACTACGACGGCTCGTGGACCGAGTGGGGCAGCGCGGTGCGGGTCCCGATCGTGACCGGCGCGGAGCCCGGATCCCTCTGATCGTGGGAGAATGACAGGGATGAGCACCACGCACGTTCCTGACACCCTCGCCGAGATCCGCGACGGATTCCTCGAGACCCCCGAGGCGGATCGACTGCTGCTCCTGCTGGAGTACTCGGACGAGCTGCCGGAGGTCTCCGAAGAGGTCGCGAATCACCCCGAGATGTGCGAGCGCGTCGCGGAGTGCCAGTCACCGGTCTACATCTACGTCGAGGTCGCCGACGGAATCGTGACCATGCACGCCACCGCCCCGCCCGAGGCGCCGACCACGCGCGGATTCGCGAGCATCCTCGTGCAGGGCATCTCCGGCCTCACCCCTGACGAGGTTCTCGCGATCCCCGACGACTATCCGCAGTCGATCGGTCTCACCCGCGCGGTGTCGCCGCTGCGCATCGGCGGCATGACCGGCATGCTGATGCGCGCCAAGAAGCAGGTCATGCAGAAGCGCTGAACCCCTGCGCTGCGAGCCATCCGGTGATGGCATCGCTCCACCCTGCCTGGTCGTAGTTCCAGATCTTGGTGTGCCGGGCGACCGTGAAGCGGGGCATCGTGACCAGGTCGGGTCTGGCCTGCTCGAGTGCGTGCGATGCATCGGCGGGCACGAAGCCGTCGTCGTCGCTGTGCAGGATGAGGATGGGCACCGACAGCTCGTCGGCGCGCGACACCATGTCCAGGCTGTCGAACGGGATCGCGTTCTCCGCGCCGCTGAGCCGCGCGGTGAACGGGACGGACAGTGCGCCCATCGCGAGGTCCGGCAGCGGTGCGTGCATGCCGGACTCGCGCGCTTGGAATCGCAGCACGCTGCGCCAGTCGATCACCGGCGACTCGAGGATGAGACCGACGATGCGGTCGCGGTTGCCCGAGTTCAGGGCGGTCTGCATCGCGACCGCTCCGCCCATCGACCATCCCATCAGGATCACTCGATCGGCGCCGTGTCGGAGCGCATACGACACCGCCGCATCGACGTCGCGCCACTCCGAAGCCCCCAGAGCGTACGCACCGCTTCGGCTGCGCGGCGCCTCACCGTCGTTGCGGTACGAGACGACGAGGTTCGGGAAGCCCGCGGCATGCAGCACGGGGACGGCACGAAGGCACTCGGCTCGGGTGACCCCTCGTCCGTGGACCTGGATCACCCACGTCGAGGAGTCGGCCGGGAACAGCCAGGCGGGGCATGGCCCGGCCGGGGAACCGATGAGCACGTTCTGCGAGGGCAGGTGGAGCTCGCCGGGAGTGGAGTAGTACCAACCGCTGAACGCCGCGCTCCTGTCGACGCGGGCGCCCGGTTCGATCTGCGTCAGCAGCTTGCGCCTCACGGTGGTGGCATCAGCGCTCAGCACCGCGCCGAGCTTTACGTAGCCATACGTTCCCGAGGTGAAGAGTCCGTATCGACCCGGGAGCTCGGTGTCCCGCGTCCGGGTGAGCTCGATCGTCTGCGCCCCGGTGTCGACGGCGAGGATCTCGACGTTCGCCGGTCGCTTCGCCGGCATGACGACCCGACGGGCGACGCTGAAGACGAGCAGAGCCAGCGCCGTCCCCAGAGCGAGCAGAGCAGGGACAAGGAGTGCAACGGCGTGCCTGAGACTCTTCATCGCTTCCTGACTCTAGCCTGTTGCCGTGACCGCACACCCCGATGCCGGGACGATCTTCGACGCCGCCGTGGCTGAACTGCGCGACATCGCCTTCCGCTCAGACATCACCATCCGCGAGATAGCGACGCCGCAGGGCCTCGCTCCGCACGCCCTCGCCCTCGCAGCAGACGTCCGCCCGGACGACGGCGGAGAGTCGGCATACGGGACGGGACGTTTCGTTCTGCTGCATGATCCCGACAACCCGGCCGCATGGGACGGCGACTGGCGGATCGTGATCTTCGCCCAGGCGCCGCTCGAGACCGAGATCGGCACCGACCCCCTGCTCGCCGACGTCACGTGGTCCTGGCTCGTCGATGCACTCGACTCGAGAGGCGCCGGCTACCACTCCGCGTCGGGCACGTCGACCAAGACCCTGTCGAAGGGGTTCGGCGGACTCGCCGACGAAGGAGACGGCGCACAGATAGAGTTGAGGGCGTCCTGGACACCCGAGGGCCCCTTCACACCCCATGTCGAGGCCTGGGTCGAACTGGTCGGGATGCTGGCGGGTCTTCCGCCCGGTTCCGAGGGCATCGCCGTTATCGGCGCGCGAAAGGCAGCACGTGACTGAATACTCCGTGATCTCCGACGTCTCGGAGTTCCACGCGGCATGCGCCGCACTGGCCGCAGGAACTGGGCCTGTCGCCGTGGACGTCGAGAGGGCATCCGGATTCCGCTACTCCCAGCGCGCCTATCTCGTGCAGGTGTTCCGCCGCGACGCGGGGGTCTTCCTGTTCGACCCTCCCGCTCTCGGCGACTTCAGCCCTCTGCAGCAGGCCATCGGCGACGCCCTGTGGGTGTTCCACGCCGCCAGCCAGGATCTTCCGTCTCTGCGCGAACTCGATCTGCTCCCCCACACGATCTTCGACACGGAGCTCGCATCGCGACTGCTGGGTCATGACCGAGTCGGACTCGCCGCGGTCGTCGAGAACACGCTCGGCATCACGCTCAAGAAGGAGCACTCCGCGGCGGACTGGTCGACCAGACCCCTTCCCGCTGCATGGCTCGAGTACGCGGCACTCGATGTGCTGCACCTCATCGACGTCTACGAGGCTCTGGAGGCGGAGCTCGAGGAGCAGGGGAAGACCGAGTACGCGGCCGAGGAGTTCGCCGCCACGCTCGCCCGACTGCCGAAGCCTCCTCGCGAAGACCCCTGGCGACGACTCAGCGGACTGCACCAGGTGCGCGGCGCGCGGAACCTCGCGGTCGCTCGCTCGTTGTGGCAGGCTCGCGAGAGCTTCGCCCAGGATCAGGACGTCTCTCCCGGCCGTCTGGTGCCGGACCGGTCGCTCATCGCGGCCGTGCTGGCGAACCCGCAGAGCAAGCAGGCGCTCGCGGGGATCAAGGAGTTCCAGGGCAGAGCGAGCCGCACCCAGCTCGACCGCTGGTGGCAGGCGATGGTCGACGGACGTGCCACGGAGGAGCTTCCCCGGGAGCGGGTTCCCAGCGATACGCTGCCGCCGCCGCGAGCCTGGTCCGATCGCAATCCGGAGGCCGACGCGCGACTCAAAGCCGCCCGCCCGGTCGTCGAGGCCACGGCCGAGGAACTCGGGATGCCGACCGAGAACCTGCTCACCCCCGATCACCTGCGCCGTGTGGCGTGGGATGTACCGGGAACGACGCCCGAGGCCATCGGCGAGGCACTCGCCGCGCTGGGTGCTCGCCCGTGGCAGATTGCACAGACTGCACAGAAGATCGCGGACGCCTTTGTAGAGGCGGCGCAAACGCCCGACGAGGCGTCCGCACCGGCTTCGTAGGTTCGATCCAACCGATTCCTCCCCGTTTCCGGCCCTCCATAGACTGAGGCCACCGCACAAACTTGGAGGCAGAGTGGCCGAGATCTCGGACGTCTTCTTCGTCGATGGAGTGCGCACCCCCTTCGGGCGCGCCGGCGAAAAAGGCATGTACTGGAACACCCGCGCTGATGACCTCGCCGTCAAGGCGACCATCGGCCTGATGGAGCGGAACGCAGCCGTTCCGGCCGACCGCATCGACGACGTCGCCATCGCCGCGACCAGCCAGACCGGAGACCAGGGCCTGACCCTCGGGCGCTCCGTGGCGATCCTCGCGGGACTCCCGCAGACGGTGCCCGGACTCGCCGTCGAGCGCATGTGCGCGGGAGCGATGACGAGCGTCACCACGATGGGAGCATCGATCGGGGTCGGCATGTACGACTTCGCGCTCGCCGGCGGGGTCGAGCACATGGGTCACCACCCGATCGGCGGCAACGCCGACCCCAACCCGCGATTCGTCGCGGAGCGCATGGTCGACCCCGGCGCTCTGAACATGGGTGTCACGGCCGAGCGCATCTTCGATCGCTTCCCGCACCTCACCAAGGAGCGCTCCGATCGATTCGGCATGCTCAGCCAGCACAAGGTGCAGGCGGCGTACGACGCGGGCAAGATCCAGCCGGATCTCGTGCCCGTGGCGACCAAGACCGCCGACGGCGCATGGGGCCTGGCGACGGAGGACGAAGGTCGTCGTCCGCAGACCACCATGGAGGACCTCGCGGCCCTCAAGACTCCTTTCCGCCCGCACGGCCGTGTGACCGCCGGAACCTCGTCACCCCTCACAGACGGCGCCACGATGTCACTGCTCGCCGGAGGCGGCGCGGTCAAGGAGTTCGGTCTCGCGCCGAAGATGCGCATGGTCTCGTTCGCCTTCGCAGGCGTGCAGCCGGAGATCATGGGAATCGGCCCGATTCCGTCGACCGAGAAAGCCCTGAAGAAGGCCGGACTCACGATCGCCGACATCGGCCTGTTCGAGCTCAACGAAGCCTTCGCCATCCAGGTGATCTCGCTGCTCGACCACTTCGGCATCGCCGACGACGACCCCCGCGTCAACCAGTGGGGCGGCGCGATCGCGCTGGGCCACCCGCTCGCGGCATCCGGCGTGCGTCTGATGATCCAGCTCGCGGCGCAGTTCGCCGAGCGACCCGATGTGCGCTACGGCCTGACGGCCATGTGCGTCGGTCTCGGACAGGGCGGCTCGGTCATCTGGGAGAACCCGCACTTCGACGGCAAGAAGAGGAAGTAAGCCTGATGGCCCACTCGATTTCCGAGCAGTACGGCAACGTTGACTTCTCCCCCATCCAGGCGCTCACCGACGGCGAGGTGATCACGCACTCCCCCGTGCGTGACATCCGTCTCGCGTCGGGCAAGGTGCTCGCACTGATCACCCTCGACAACGGACGCGACCACACGCGTCCGAACACTCTGGGGCCGGCGACGCTCACCGCCCTCGGTGAGACGCTGGACGGCCTGGCCGCTCGTGCGTCAGCCGGCGAGATCCAGGCGGTCGGCATCACCGGCAAGCAGTACATCCTGGCCGCCGGCGCCGATCTCTCCGACATCAGCAAGGTCGGGTCGCGGGACAACGCTCGCCTGATCGCGCAGCTCGGCCACAAGGTGCTCGGAAAGTTCGGGGAGCTCGGCGTTCCGTCGTTCGCCTTCGTGAACGGACTCGCACTCGGAGGCGGACTCGAGATCGCACTCAACTCGACCTACCGCACGGTCGACGCCTCCGCCGCGGCGATCGCACTCCCCGAGGTCTTCCTCGGCATCATCCCCGGCTGGGGCGGCGCCTACCTGCTGCCCAACCTGATCGGGATCGAGAACGCCCTCGAGGTGGTCATCTCGAACCCGCTCAAGCAGAACCGGATGCTGAAGCCGCAGCAGGCGTTCGACCTCGGCATCGTCGACGCGATCTTCCCCGCCGCGAACTATCTCGAGAACTCGCTCGCGTGGGCGGACGCCGTGCTCGGCGGCAAGAAGGTCGAGCGCAGGAACGAGCCGGGCAAGATCGAGCGACTCACGAAGTGGCCGATCGCCATCAAGATGGCACGCGGCATGCTGGAATCGAAGATCGGCACCGTCCCGAAGTCGCCCTACGCCGCACTCGACCTGCTCGACAAGGCCAAGAGCGGCACCAAGGCGGAGGGCTTCGCCCGTGAGGACGAGGCGCTCGCCGAACTCGTCACGGGCGACCAGTTCGCAGCATCCATGTACGCCTTCGACCTCGTGCAGAAGCGTGCGAAGCGTCCGGTGGGAGCCCCCGACAAGGCACTTGCGAAGAAGGTCACGAAGGTCGGCATCATCGGCGCTGGTCTCATGGCGAGCCAGTTCGCCCTGCTCTTCGTGCGCAAGCTGCAGGTGCCGGTACTCATCACCGACCTCGATCAGGCGCGCGTCGACAAGGGCGTGGCCTACATCCACGAGGAGATCGGCAAGCTCGAGACCAAGGGCCGCCTGGATGCGGACTCCGCGAACAAGCTGCGCGCGCTCGTGACCGGGACGACCGACAAGAACCTCTATGCGGACTGCGACTTCGTCATCGAGGCCGTGTTCGAGGAGGTCGGCGTCAAGCAGCAGGTGTTCGGCGAGATCGAGAAGATCATCGCCGAGGACGCGATCCTGGCGACCAACACCTCCTCGCTCTCGGTCGAGGAGATCGGCGCGAAGCTCGCTCACCCCGAGCGCCTCGTCGGCTTCCACTTCTTCAACCCGGTGGCAGTGATGCCGCTGATCGAGATCGTCAAGACACCGACGACCTCGGAGGCGGCGCTCTCGACCGCGTTCGTCGTCGCGAAGAATCTCGGCAAGAACGCGGTCCTCACCGCCGACGCGCCGGGCTTCGTCGTGAACCGTCTGCTGGCCAAGGTCATGGGCGAAGCGGCTCGCGCGGTGTACGAGGGCACCCCGATCACGGATGTCGAGAAGGCCTTCGCGCCCCTCGGACTCCCGATGGGTCCCTTCCAGCTGATCGATCTCGTCGGATGGAAGGTCGCCGCCCACGTGCAGGACACGATGGCGCACGCGTTCCCCGATCGCTTCTACGCGAACGAGAACTTCCACGCTCTCGCGGAGCTCGACGGGGTCATCGAGAAGGACAAGGGCGGTCGTGTGACCGGCTGGACGAAGCAGGCCGAGAAGCTGCTGAAGCCCGCTGTCGGCAAGACGCCCGCGTCGGCCGAGACGATCCTGCAACGGGTGCAGGACGGCCTTGCGAGCGAGATCAAGATGATGCTCGACGAGGGCGTCGTACCCGAGGTCGAGGACATCGACCTGTGCCTGATCCTCGGCGCGGGCTGGCCCTTCATCGATGGTGGGGCTTCGCCCTACCTCGACCGCGAGGGCGCCTCGCAGCGCGCGTTCGGCGGAGAGTTCCACACTCCGCAGATCCGCGGCATCGAGCACCGCTGAGCTGAACCTCTGGGGGGCCGCCGTCCGGCGGCCCCCTTTTCCGTGTCTACGGTGCAGGACGCTCGTCGAGCTCACCGGAACGCGGCCAGAACGACATCGCTCTCTCAGCGAGCGCGGTGATCGTGAGCGACGGATTCACCCCGGGATTCGCGGGAACCGCTGCGCCGTCCATGACGTGCAGCCCCGGGTGACCCCACACCCGGTGGAAGGGGTCGACGACACCGGTCTCGGGCGCCCCAGAGATCACCGCTCCGCCGAGGAAGTGGGCGGTGAGCGGAATCCCGAAGATCTCGGGCCAGGATCCGCGAGGCTCGGCGGCGACCCCGCCGTCCTTCTCGACACGCGCGGCGATCGCCGAAGCCGCGCGATGAGCCTGCGGAAGATGACTGGGGTTCGGTGCGCCGTGCCCCTGCGCGCTCGTCATGACCATCCGCCCGAATCTGCGCCGGAGCGACAGAGTGAGCGAATTGTCCAGGGTCTGCATCACGAGTGCGATGATGCCCCGTTCGCTCCAACGTCGGAGCGAGCCCAGGCGCAACTGACGGATCGGTGCGCGGGCGACCTGGCCCAGCACACTCACGAGACGGCCTCCGAGACCTCGGTCGCCCGGCACCATCAGCGACGCAAGGGCCCCCATCAGGTTCGATCCCGGCCCGTACCGCACATTCTCGACGTGAGTGCTCTCGTCGATGTGGAACGAGGTCGTGATCGCGACACCGTGCGCGAGTTCGAGGGACGCCGGAACGGCGACGGCGACGGCACCGTCGAGAGCCTCGGAGTTGGTCCGCGTCAGGCGACCCACCGCATCGGAGACCCGTGGAAGGGCCCCGGACAGCTTCATCCGATGCAGCAGCTGTTGCGTGCCCCAGGTTCCCGCGGCGAGCACCACCTGACGCGCGCTCACGGTGCGACGGTCGCGCCGGAACCACGCTCCGCTGCGCTCCGTCGTCACGGCGAAGCCGCCGTCTGCCAGGGCACGCACCTCGGTGACGGTGCGCAGCGCTTCGATGACGGCGCCTCGCCTCTGGGCCAGAGCCAGGTAGTTCTTCATGAGCGTGTTCTTCGCGCCGACGCGGCATCCGACCATGCAGTTGCCGCAGAGAGTGCATCCGGTGCGGTCCGGCCCCTCCCCACCGAAGAAGGGATCGGGCGTTCGAACTCCCGGCGCGCCGAACCAGACCCCGACCGGCGCGTGTCGGAATGTGCTTCCTACGCCGAGATCTTCGGCCGCTCCTGCCATGATGCGCTCGACGGGTCCGGAGTGCGGGTAGCGCTCGACCACCCCGAGCATCCGCTTCGCCGTCGCATAGTGCGGCGCCAGCTCCTCCTCCCAGTCTGCGAGAGCGCCCCACTGCGGATCCGCGAAGAACGCTCCGCCGGGCTGGTACAGCGTATTGGCATAGTTCAGAGACCCTCCGCCCACGCCCGCCCCGGCGAGGATCATCACGTGCGGCAGGCGATGGATGCGCTGGATGCCGAAACAGCCGAGCCTCGGTGCCCACAGATAGCGGCGCACGTCCCAGCTGGTCTTCGCGAAGTCCTCGTCCTCGAAGCGTCGGCCCGCCTCGTACACGCGGACACGGTAGCCCTTCTCCACGAGCCGCAACGCAGCGACCGATCCGCCGAACCCCGAGCCGATGACGACGACGTCCTCGTCGAAGTCCTGGGCGTGGTGCGGAGAAGCCGACCTGTGGTTCACGGTGTCCCTCCGGCACCTGAGGGGACGAGGACGGCCAGAGCGGAGCGCCGGATTCCGATCGTGCACTCATCTTCGGCGATGCGCTCTCCGTCGGCGTAGACGACGAGTCCACGCGCGCTCACTGTCACGGTACGAGCCTGGCGCCGCGTCACCTCCGGTCGAGCGAGATGCACTCCGCGCAGCAGGAGCGGGAACAGCCGCAGCAGGCGGAGCCGGGTCAGCGACGCGACGTGCACGATGTCCAGCATCCCGTCGTCCGCGGCGGCGCCCACGCAGAGAGGCATGCCACCTCCGTAGCTCGGCGTATTGCCCACGGCGACGAGCGTTCCCGGCACGTGAACCGGCTCCGCGCCATCGAGGGAGACGGTGAAATCCATCGGCCGCAGTCGCACGAGCTCCACGACCAGCGCCAGGTAGTAGCGCAGCACGCCGCGCGGCCAGCGCAGCCGATTGGTCCGATCGCTCACCTTCGCATCGAACCCGAGGGCGGCGATCGTCAGGAACAGATCGACGCGGTCGGCGGCGCGGACTTCGCCGACATCGATCGTGCGCGGGATACCCGTCAGAGCGAGCTCGGCCGCAGCGACCGCGTCGCGACGCGGCAGGCCCAGGGCTCGAGCGAGGTCGTTGCCCGTGCCCGCAGGCACCAGGACCACCGGAACCCCCGCAGCGCAGACCACGTCGAGGATGCCGGACAGCGTGCCGTCTCCGCCCACCACGACGAGCACCCCCGGGCGCGCGTCGAGCGCCCGAGTCGCCAGGAGCCGACTCGATGCCGCCGACTCGCCCGTGTACGCCCGCACGTCCGCTCCTCGGGATCGCAGGTGCGCCACGGCGACCTCGGTCTCTCGGGCACCACGACCTTTTCCTGCGAACGGGTTCGACAGCACCGCGATGTGCTCAGCCACGTCCGCGCGACCGATCCGACGAGATGACCGCTCCCGGGTTGAGGATCCACGTCGGATCGAGCTCCCGCTTGATGGCCGCGAGGATTCGCACCCCCGTGTCTCCGATCTCCTGCTCCAGCCAGGCGGCATGATCACGACCGACCGCATGGTGATGGCTGATGGTACCCCCCGCCGCGAGCAGCGCATCGTTCACCCGTCGCTTGATCTGCGTCCAGGTGTCGAGCGGTTCGGATCGGAGGTTCGCGATCACCGTGAAATACAGCGAGGCTCCGGTGGGATAGACGTGCGAGACGTGGCACATCACGTACGACCGGGCGCCGGCATCCTCGAATCCTGCACGAAGAGCCGACGTGACCGCCGCTCTGAGGTGCAGCAGGTTCGACCAGGTGGTCGCCGTCTCGAGCGTCTCGCAGAACACTCCTGCGTCCAGCAGCGAGTCGCGCAGATACGGACCGTCGAAGCGCCCGGAGAGCCACCCCTCTGCGGCGCCCTCACCCGACGAGATCCCACCGGCCGCCGCCAGGATCGCCGATGTGCGCCCCCGACGCTCGGCGATGTCGTCTCCCTCATAGACGGTGACGAGGCTCGCGCCCTTCGCGAGGGCCCGCCCGATCCGACCGACCTGGGCGAGGCTGACCGCCGTCTCGGCTTCATCCGACAGACGCAGCACTGTCGGGCCGCCACCGTGCTGCGTCACGCTCCGCAGTCCCTCGACGCCCTGCGTGAAGTCCGCGAAGGTCCAGGCTTCGAAGAGGCGGTCACGCGGTACCGGATGAACGCGCACTCTCACTTCGGTGATGACGCCGAAGATGCCCTCCGACCCCAGGAAGACGCGGACGAGATCGGGCCCGGCTGAAGATCCCGGCGACCGTCCGAGCTCGATGTCGCCGGTCGGCGTCGCGACTCTCAGCCCGGTGACCATGGAGTCGAATCGCCCATGCCCTGCCGAGTTCTGACCTGACGAGCGTGCAGCGGCGAACCCTCCGATCGTGGCGTACCGGAAGCTCTGGGGGTAGTGACCGAGTTCGAACCCCCTGGCCGCGAGCAGAGCCTCAGCATCCGGCCCCGTCGTTCCGGCGGCGAGAATCGCTTCGCCGCTCGCCTCGTCGAAGTGGATGAGGCCCGAGAGCCGGCGCAGATCCAGGCTGACGACAGCGCGGTGCGTGCCGCGTTCGGGATCGAGAGCGCCCACCACGCTCGTCCCACCGCCGAACGGGATCACGGCTATCCTCCGGTCGACGCACGCCCGGAGCACCGCCGCGACCTCATCGTGGGTTCCCGGCAGCACCACCGCGTCAGGGGAAGTCTGCTGAGGTCTACGGCGCCGGAGAAGGTCCGGCGTCGAACGTCCCCCGGCATGGCGGATGCGCGTCTCGCTCGAGATGTCGATGTGCTCCGCGCCGACGACGGCGGCCAGTCCCTCGAGATCGTCCTCCTGGAGCGACGACGGCGCGAGCGCCACCTCGGCGAGTTCCACGGGCGTCGCGGGCCTGTGCACGCGACCGAGCAGCAACGGCAGCATCATCCGGACGGCGCGCGGCAGATCCGACGCCCTGGCGGGATCGCCCCAGCCGTTCCATCGCATCTCTGTCGTCACGGCAACCCTGCCGTTCTCTGAGCCCATGCGTTACAGTGTGACAGATCATGGAAGAACGTCAACTGGTGCTCGACGCGATGTCCGACCGCGCTCCGGAGTGGGATGCCACGCAGTCGCGCATCCTCGACGCCGCCGATGCGCTGATCGGTCGACGAGGCGTGAATGGCGTCACGATCGCAGAGCTCGCTCGGCGCGCGGGTCACAGCCGGCCGACGATCTACCGCAGCTGGAACGACGCCGACGATGTCGTCCGCTCAGCGCTCCTGCGCAGAGTCGCGGTGATCCTCGCGCAGTTCCCCACGCACGCGACCAGCCGACACGGACTCGTCGACGATGTTCTCCGCTTCTCCACCCTCTTCCGTGCCGACGACGTGTACGGACGGCTTCTCGCCGATGAACCGGAGGCGTTCACCCGCTACACGCTGCAGCGAGTGGGTTCGAGCCAGAGACTCATCCTGAGGTGGCTGGCGACCGCGATCGGTGCGGCGCAGCAGGGAGGATCGGTGAGGCACGGCGATCCCGACGAGATTGCCGTCATGCTGCTGCTCATCGCGCAGTCGGCCGTGCTCTCGCACGGAACGGTGTCGGAGCTCCTCTCTGAGGAGTCTTGGGAGCGCGAGCTGCGAGCAGCCCTCGACGGGCTCCTGCGGCCATGACCGCGCACTCCCCCGACCTCAACGTCGCGCGTCGGGCCGCAGAGCTCTCCCTGGCCGCGGAGCAGACCGTCGACCTTCTGGTGATCGGCGGAGGCATCACGGGGGTCGGTGTCGCGCTCGACGCCGCCTCGCGGGGTCTGAGCGTCACCCTTCTCGAAGGCGAGGACCTCGCGTTCGGCACCAGCCGATTCAGCTCGAAACTGGTGCACGGCGGACTCCGTTATCTCGCCACCGGCGATGTGGCCACGGCGAAGGAGAGCGCATTCGAGCGTCACCTGCTGATGACCAGGATCGCGCCGCACCTCATTCGCTCTCTCCCGCAGCTGCTGCCCTTCACGACAGGGCTGACGGCCCGCCAGCGCGCAGCCGGCGCGGTCGGGATGGCCCTGGGTGATCTGCTGCGGATGCGAGCGGGCACGCCGCGCCGGTTCCTCCCCCCGCCGCGTCTCGTCTCGGCGCGTACGGCACAGCGGCTCTTCCCGTCGCTCGCCGGAGCTGGGCTGCGCGGAGGGATGCTCTCCTACGACGGGCAGCTGATCGACGACGCCCGCCTGGTCGTGACCGTCGCCAGGACAGCCGCCAGTCTGGGCGCCCGCGTCCTCACCCGCGTCCGAGCGCTCGAGCTGCGCGTCGACGGCGCGACCGCCGAAGACGTGCTGACGGGCGAGCGTCTGAACGTGCGCGCCCGATCCGTCGTCAATGCCACCGGCGTCTGGGCCGGAAACCTCGACGAGTCGATCACCGTGCGGCCCAGCCGCGGAACGCACATCGTGCTGGATGCCGCGGATCTCGGCGACCCGTCCGCGGCACTGACCATTCCGCATGAGGGGTCGATCAGCCGCTTTGTGTTCGCGCTGCCGCAGCAGCACGGCCGCGTGATCGTCGGACTCACTGACGAAGATGCGCCGGGCCCTGTTCCGCGGGTCCCCGAGCCGACCGAGGGCGAGATCGAGTTCCTGCTCGCGAACCTCAACCGAGTACTGACCGTCCCGATCACGCGCACGCAGGTCAGGGGATCGTTCGCGGGCCTGCGGCCGCTCGTCGACACCGGTGCGGCGTCGACGGCGGACATCTCCCGTCGGCATCTGGTCCGCGTCTCCGAGCGCGGCTTCGTCAACGTCCTGGGAGGCAAGCTGACCACCTACCGGCGGATGGCGGAGGATGCGGTCGACCTCGCCGTGGCATCGGCGGGGCTCGACGCCGGCGCGAGCCGCACGGTATCCCTCCGCCTCACCGACTCCGCGATGAGGGCCGAGGACAGCGGGGGCCGGGGGCACATCTCCCCAGCGACCATCGACTTCGCCGTCCGCGCGGAGGGCGCGATGACCGCCGACGACGTCCTCGATCGCCGCACCCGGCTCGGCCTCGTCGACGAAGACCGGGAGCGGCAGAGGGCGTTCGTCGAATCCGAGGTCGCCGAGATCCTCGCCACGTTCTCCTGACGACGCCGCATCCGCGCGACCGCCGCCAACCGTATCCGCGTCACGGCACACCGGGTAACGAGCACGGAACAGCGAATGAACACCTTCGCCAGCGCCGCTCAGAGAGCGCTCCGAACGCGATCGAGGGGGCACAGTGGTGGCATGGACATGCTCCTCTCGATGTTGGGCGGCAAGGGAATGTCGGGGCTCTTCAAGACCGGCACGGCGATCCTCACGATCCTGCTGGTCGTGCCGGCGCTGCTGAAGATCTTCATCGTCACGGTCGATGAGGGGTGGGCTGCGATCCGCACCCGGAACGGCAAGCCGATCATCCGGAACCGCCCGCAACGGCGCCCCACCTCACGTGGCGGAGCGGTCGGCGAGGTCGTGGTCCTCGTTCCGGGGTCGCATGGCGCGTTCCCCCTGTTCTACTGGTACCGACTGATCGATGTGCGCTGCAGGGCGACGGATCTGCCCGCGCGCGAGATGACCGGGGCGAGCGGCCATCAGCACCGGGTGCACGCGTCGTTCGAGTGGCGACCGATCCCGACCGGACGAGATCTCCGAGTGTTCGAACTCGACGTCGTGAACGTCAAAGAACGGGCCTCGAACATCGTGGGCGCCGCACTGCGCGACGTCATCCGCGGCCTCGAGGGCGCGGAGCTGCCCCACAACGACGAGATCAACACCCGCGTGATCGCGGCCAGCGCCGACGAGGTGCGTCGGGCATGCGGCGTCGAGCTGGTACGCGTCATGGTCACCGGTGACGCGCTCACCGACGGCTATCTGCTCTCGGCCGCGCTCCGGGACACCGATCGCGGGGCGCAGGCGGTCGCCGCACTCCACGCTCTCAACTGATCGCAGCGGTCGAACGGTCGGTGACCGTCATCCGCCGTCACGCGGTGGCGACGCCGGTCAGCGGCGTTCGTGCAGCGGCAGATCGACCGTCCCGCTCGTGCCCGCATCCCGAGCGACGGGGATCCGAGTCCCGAGCACCTGCGACACGACGTCCTGCGCGATCTTCGATGCGGTGAGACCGGCGTCGGCGAGGATCTGGTCCCTCGACGCGTGATCGATGAACTCGTCAGGAAGCCCCAGCTCGTCGACGGCGGTGTCGATGCCCGCCTCGCGAAGCACCTGCCGGACACGCGTGCCGATGCCGCCGACGCGGATGCCGTCTTCGATGGTGATGACCAGACGATGACGCGCTGCCATGCTCACGATCGACGGCTGCACCGGGATGGCCCAGCGCGGATCGATCACCGTGGCGCCGATGCCCTGAGCGCGCAGACGCTCTGCGACGTCCATCGCGAGCGCGGCGAACGGGCCGATGCCGATGAGCAGGACATCCTCGGATTCGCCGCGGGCGAGCACATCGACGCCGTCGTGCAGCCGCTCGATGGCCGGAAGATCCGCCGCGACGTCGCCCTTCGGGAAGCGGATGACGGTCGGCGCATCGTCGACGAGCACCGCCTCATCGAGGGCCTCCTGCAACCGGGCTCCGTCACGCGGCGCGGCGATGCGGATGTGCGGGACGATCTGCAGCATCGCGAGATCCCACATGCCGTGGTGGCTGGGACCGTCCGGGCCGGTGACGCCGGCGCGGTCGAGCACGAAGGTCACGCCCGCCCGATGCAGAGCGACGTCCATGAGCACCTGGTCGAAGGCGCGCCCCATGAAGGTGGCGTAGACCGCGACGACGGGGTGCAGACCTCCGAAGGCGAGACCTGCGGCCGACGCGACGGCGTGCTGCTCGGCGATGCCCACGTCGTACACGCGATCGGGGAAGCGCTCGGCGAACGGCGCGAGACCGGTCGGTCGCAGCATCGCTGCGGTCATCGCGATGACGTCGCTTCGACGCTCTCCGATCGCGACGAGCGACTCGGAGAACACGTCGGACCAGCCCGTTCCGCTGGAAGAGAGGGTCTCGCCGGTCGCGGGGTCGATGCGTCCGACCGCATGGAACTGGTCGGCCTCATCGTCGCGAGCAGGCTGGTAGCCGCGGCCCTTCTCGGTGATGGTGTGCACGATCACCGGCGCACCGTACGATTTGGCCAGCTCGAGCGTCTCGAGCAGGGCGGGGAGATCGTGCCCGTCGACCGGGCCGAGGTACTTGATGTCGAGGTTCGAGTACAGCGCCTCGTTGTTCGTGAACCGCGAGAGGAAGCCGTGGGTGCCGCCGCGCACCCCGCGGAACACCGCGCGGCCGACCGGACCGAACGCACGGAAGAGTCGGTCCGACTTGTGGTGCAGCTCCTTGTACGCAGCCGCGGTGCGCACCCGATTGAGGAACCGGGACATGCCGCCGATGGTCGGCGCATAGGAACGACCGTTGTCATTCACGACGATCACGAGGTTGCGATCGTTGTCGTCGGAGATGTTGTTGAGCGCCTCCCACGTCATGCCGCCCGTGAGTGCTCCGTCGCCGACGACGGCGACGACGTGACGGTCAGCCCGCCCCGTGGCGGTCAGCGCGCGCGACACACCGTCGGCCCAGCTGAGCGAGCTCGACGCGTGCGAGGACTCGACCACGTCGTGAGGGCTCTCGCCGCGCTGGGGATACCCGGCGAGTCCACCGCGCACTCGAAGAGACGAGAAGTCCTGGCGACCGGTGAGGAGCTTGTGCACGTAGGACTGGTGCCCCGTGTCGAAGATGAAGGGGTCGTCGGGCGACGAGAAGACGCGGTGCAGAGCGATCGTGAGCTCGACGACACCGAGGTTGGGGCCGAGATGCCCGCCGGTGCGCGACACGTTCTCGACGAGGAACTCGCGGATCTCACCGGCGAGTTCGATCAGCTGATCCTCTGACAGGGAGTCGAGGTCACGGGGTCCTGAGATGCTCGGAAGAATGGGCATCTGCACCTCCTCTTAGGCACCGTTCGCGGCGCCGATTCCGGTACGGACGCCTGCTCGATCCTACCCCGGGCACCCGGGAAAGCTCGGAGAGCGACTCCCCCTTGACACCGCCCCCGGCACGCGGAAAGGGCCCGGTTCCGAAGAACCGAGCCCTTTCCGATCGTGCGATCAGACCAGCGAACGCAGCACGTACTGCAGGATGCCGCCGTTGCGGTAGTAATCCGCCTCACCGGGGGTGTCGATGCGGACGACCGCGTCGAACTCGACGACCTGCTTGCCCTCGGGCGAGTTCTCGCTCGGCGTGGCCGTGACGCGAACCGTCTTCGGGGTCACGCCGTTGTTGAGCTCCTCGAGACCGGAGATCGAGACGATCTCGGTGCCGTCGAGACCCAGGGACTCCCAGCTCTCACCGGCCGGGAACTGCAGCGGGACGACGCCCATTCCGATCAGGTTCGAGCGGTGGATGCGCTCGAAGCTCTCGGTGATGACCGCCTTGACGCCGAGGAGGCTCGTGCCCTTCGCCGCCCAGTCGCGCGACGATCCCGAACCGTACTCCTTGCCACCGAAGATGACGAGGGGCGTGCCCTGCTCCTGGTAGTTCATGCTCGCGTCGTAGATGTACGACTGCGGTCCACCGGGCTGGGTGAAGTCGCGGGTGTAGCCGCCCTCGACGACCTGGCCGTCGTTGACAGCCGAGACCATCAGGTTCTTCAGGCGGATGTTCGCGAACGTGCCGCGGATCATGACCTCGTGGTTGCCGCGACGCGATCCGAAGGAGTTGAAGTCCTTGCGGTCGACCCCGTGCTCCATGAGGTACTGCGCCGCGGGGGTGCCGGGCTTGATGTTGCCGGCGGGCGAGATGTGGTCGGTCGTGACCGAGTCGCCCAGAGTCGCCATGACGCGGGCGCCCTCGATGTCGCGCACCGGGGTGAGCTCCATCGTCATGCCGTCGAAGTACGGAGCCTTGCGCACGTACGTCGAGTTCTCGTCCCACTGGAAGATGTCGTCGTCCGGGGTGGGCAGGCTGCGCCAGCGCTCGTCACCGTCGAAGACGGTCGCGTACTGCTTGATGAACTGCTCACGCGAGATCGAGGAATCGACGATCTCCTGCACCTCGTCGGGCGTCGGCCAGATGTCCTTGAGGAACACGTCGTTGCCGTCGGATCCCTTGCCGAGCGCATCGTTCTCGAAGTCGAAGTGCATCGACCCCGCGAGGGCGTAGGCGATGACGAGCGGCGGGCTCGCGAGGTAGTTCATCTTCACGTCGGGGCTGATGCGGCCCTCGAAGTTGCGGTTGCCCGAGAGCACGGCGGTCACGGCGAGGTCGTGATCGTTGATGGCCGCGGAGACCTCTTCGATCAGCGGACCCGAGTTTCCGATGCAGATGGTGCAGCCGTAGCCGACGGTGTAGAAGCCGAGGCCCTCGAGGTCCTTGTCGAGTCCGGACTTCTCGTAGTAGTCGGTGACGACCTTCGAGCCGGGGCCGAGGGTGGTCTTGACCCAGGGCTTCTGCTTCAGGCCCTTCTCGAGCGCCTTGCGGGCGACGAGACCTGCGGCGATCATCACCGAGGGGTTCGAGGTGTTGGTGCACGAGGTGATCGCCGCGAGGGTCACTGCACCGTTGTCGAGGATGTACTTCTCCCCCGACGGAGTGGTGACCGGCACGGGCTTCGACGCGTTCGCCGGTGCGCCGCTGTTGATGTGCACGGGCCGGGTGGTGCGCGGCTCCTCTTCACCGGGCGCGTTGCCCGGGTCGGAGGCGGGGAACGAGTGCTTCGACTCGAGGTCGACGACGTCGTCCGAGGTCGACGGTGCGGCGTAGGCCAGGATGTCCTGCTCGAACTGCGACTTCGCCTCGGAGAGGAGGATGCGGTCCTGCGGGCGCTTCGGGCCGGCGATCGACGGCACCACAGTGCCGAGGTCGAGCTCGAGGTACTCGCTGAAGACGGGCTCCTGCGATGCGTCGTGCCAGAGCTTCTGGGTCTTCGCGTACGCCTCGACCAGCGCGACGGCCTCGTCGCTGCGGCCGGTCAGACGCAGGTAGTCGAGGGTCACGTCGTCGATCGGGAAGATCGCCGCCGTCGAACCGAACTCGGGCGACATGTTGCCGATCGTCGCGCGGTTGGCCAGCGGCACGGATGCCACGCCCTCACCGTAGAACTCGACGAACTTGCCGACGACTCCGTGCTTGCGCAGCAGGTCGGTGATCGTCAGCACGACGTCCGTGGCCGTGACGCCGGCCGGGATCTCGCCGGAGAGCTTGAAGCCGACGACGCGCGGGATGAGCATCGACACGGGCTGGCCGAGCATCGCGGCCTCGGCCTCGATGCCGCCGACGCCCCACCCGAGCACACCCAGGCCGTTGACCATCGTGGTGTGCGAGTCGGTGCCGACGCAGGTGTCGGGGTAGGCGCGCAGCACTCCGTCGACGTCACGGTCGTAGATGACCTTGGCCAGGTGCTCGATGTTCACCTGGTGCACGATGCCGGTTCCGGGGGGAACGACCTTGAAGTCGCTGAATGCCGTCTGGCCCCAGCGAAGGAACTGGTACCGCTCGCCGTTGCGCTCGTACTCGATCTCGACGTTGCGCTCGAGGGCGTTCTCGGAACCGAAGAGGTCGGCGATCACCGAGTGGTCGATGACCATCTCGGCGGGCGAGAGCGGGTTGATCTTGTTCGCGTCGCCGCCCAGCGCCGTGACGGCCTCGCGCATGGTGGCGAGGTCGACGATGCAGGGAACACCGGTGAAGTCCTGCATGACTACACGGGCCGGCGTGAACTGGATCTCGGTGCTCGGCTCAGCCGCGGCATCCCACGAACCCAGTGCTTCGATCTGCGCCTTGGTCACATTCGCGCCGTCCTCGGTGCGAAGCAGGTTCTCGAGGAGGACCTTCAGACTGAAAGGGAGCTTGTCGAAACCGGGCACCGTGTCGATGCGGAAGATCTCGTAGTCGGTGCTGCCGACCGTCAGGGTGCTCTTGGCACCGAAGCTGTTCACCGTGGACACGAATCCGTCTCCTTCTATTCGGATGGGAGCGACAGGCGCCTCCATCTTGCTCGCCAGCGAGCCCCTGCGGCTAGCAAGGCAGACCTAACCAGTCTGCTCCGCTCAGCCCTCAGGCGAAAGCCTGCAATTTATCTTGATGTCAAGATAAATCTATCACGGCTGAGCGGCCTTGTCGGCATCGGCGCCGCGCGGATACAGCGCGCGCACGACGAGCCAGGTGACGGCGATCAGCGGCGCGAACAGCGGCAGGCCCATGATCAGCTTCAGCGTGCCGAGCGCGGTGACGTCTCCGGCGAGGTACAGCGGCAACTGCACTGCGAGACGTGCGAAGAACAGAGCGGCCCAGGCCACGCCGAGCCACAGGAAGGCACGACGCTTGCGACGGTCGCGCCGCCATGCGGTGCCCTCCCCCATCAGAAAACCGACCGCGAGACCGATCAGCGACCAGCCGATCAGCGCCGACACCAGCATGCCGGTGCCATAGAGGGCGTTGGTGATGAGACCGGGGACGAAGTTGTCTTCGCCGCGGCCCGTCCACAGCGCGAGCGCAGCCGCGGCTGCGGCGGCCACGAGACCGCCGATGGCCGCAGACGGGGGTGACTTCTGGATCAGCCGCACGACGGTGAACACCGCGGCGAGCCCGACCGACACGCCCAGAGGAACGATCAGCGGCTCGGGGCGGATGGTGAAGAGGATGACGAACGCGAGGCTCGGAAGGACGGACTCGAGGATGCCGCGCCATCCGCCGATCGCGGACCACACCACACGGTGCGTCGCGCCGCTCTCGTTCGGGTCGAGACCCGCTCGGCGAGCGGCGCCGCCGAGAGCCGCGCCGACGATGTCCGACGCGCTCTGCTCGCGCTCGGGCTCCGGGGCCGGGGTGGTCACGCGGAGCCGGGAGTCGCGGGCATCTTCAGCGGGATCAGGTCGCGCGGCGGCATCGGAGCGCCACCGCGCACGACGACGATCGACCGGAAGAGATCCTCGACCTTGGCGGCCGCTTCGAGATCGGATGCCGCGGCTCCGCCGATGACCCCACGAAGGAACCAGCGGGGCCCGTCGATGCCGATGAAGCGCGCGAGGCGCAGCTCGGATCCCTCGTTGGCCGCCGCGGGAACCTCGGCGAGGAGCTCCTTGCCGAGGGGACCGTCGCGCTCCTCGACCCGGCCGCCCTGGGTGCGCACCTGATCACGCAGCTGCACCCGGGTCTCGTCCCAGAGACCGCCCGAGCGCGGTGCCGCGAAAGGCTGCACCTGCAGGGACGAATCGGCGTAGTCGAGCCCGACGGCCACGATGCGCTTGGACTGCTCTTCGACCTCGAGCCGAAGGTTGAGGCCCTCGCGCGGAAGGATCTTGATGCCGCCGAGATCGATGTAGGGCCGGACGGGGTTCGCCTCGGAGTCGTCGAACGGGCCCTGTGTCGCCCGGTCGTCCGGTGCGGACTTCGAAGGAGTCGCGTTGTTGTCAGTCATTGGTCTGTCCTGCCGAAGGGGAATGGGATCCTGCCTGGTAGCCCGTCGAGCCGAAGCCACCCTCGCCGCGGACGCTCTCTGGCAGCTCCTCGACCGGGATGAACACGGCTCGGGTCACGGGCATCACGATCAGTTGCGCGATGCGATCGCCGACGGCGACATCGTACGCGCTGTGGATGTCGGTGTTGATCAGGCTCACCTTGATCTCACCGCGATAGCCGGCATCCACCGTGCCGGGCGAGTTGACGATCGAGATCCCGTGCTTGGCCGCGAGTCCGCTGCGCGGCACCACGAAGGCGGCGTATCCCTCGGGCAGGGCGATGCGCACTCCGGTGGCCACGAGCGCCCGCTCGCCGGGTGCCAGGTGGACGGCCTCGGCGGCGACGAGATCGGCGCCCGCATCACCGGGGTGGGCGTAGCCGGGCACCACAGAGGCGATAATGGGGACATCAACGGAATCAGTCACCCCACGAGGCTAATGCAGAACATCGCTCCTGACGCGCGGATCCACTACCGCGAGAGACTGTCCCCCAGCCTGTGGCTGCTGGTGACGGTCGCTCTGGCGGGCCCCATGGTGGCGCTCATCTTCGTGCCCGTCGGCTCGACCATCGCCCTGGTCGTCGGCGCAGCGGTCTCGGCTCTCCTCGTGATCGCCTTCCTCGCACTCGCCCCGCCCGTCTCGGTCGACGGCGATGTGCTGCGGGCCGGTCGAGCGCACATCGACGTCCGACACCTCGGCATACCACGGGCGCTGAACGGCGAAGAGGCGCGCCAGGCTCGAGGACCGGGGCTTCCGGCGCGAGGCTGGCATCTGATCCGGGGCGGGGTCGACGGCATCGTCGTCGTTCCGAACATCGACCCCGACGATCCCGTCGACACCTGGACCATCTCGTCGCGCACGCCCGATCGGCTGGCCGCCGCGATCGTCGCCGCCCAGCGCTGACCACGCCGCCCGCCTGAGCACGCTGCGGGATCGATCACGCCGCTCAAGGCCGGAAAGACGACGCGCCCCTGACCAAGCGGTCGGGGGCGCGTGAGATCTCGCTCTATGGTGCGCTCAGGCGGCGCACTCCTTGCAGATGGGGCCGGATGCGCCCTCGTGGTCGAGCTGAGAACGGTGCTTCACGAGGAAGCAGTTCATGCAGGTGAACTCGTCCTGCTGCGCGGGCAGCACGACGACATCGAGCTCGAGGTCGGAGAGATCCGCTCCCGGGAGGTCGAAGCTGGACGGGTTGTCCGCGTCTTCGTCTCCCGATGAGCCGGAGAGCTTGTCCGGCACACGCTCCTTGAGGGCTTCGATCGACTCGGAGTCGTCTTCACTCTTGCGGGGAGCGTCGTAGTCGGTTGCCATGTGGTAAATCTCCACTTTCATGCGAGTGGGTGGTGCGCCGTCGGGGTAATCGGCGGCCATAGTTTGCATGACCGCGGAGGAATAAGCAAATGCCCGCGGCTGCGACAGACCAAACTCACGGCACGCCCAGACTATTCCCGGTTCTGAGCGGCCCCGCGTGACACCATGAACGCACACCCATCAGAGGGGCATTCGCATGGAAAACGTCACCATCGTCGGCACAGAAGCAGGACTGCTCGTACTCGCGACCGAGTCGGGCGAGCGGTTCGCGCTGCCCATCGACGACGTCCTGCACCGAGAGATTCGTCGGGCGACGCGACAGAGCGAGCCGGCTGCTCAGCGTCTCGCGGCGAGCCCGCGCGACATCCAGGCTCAGATCCGCGCCGGTCTCACGGCGCCCGAGGTCGCGGCCCTCCTCGGCATCGGCGTCGACGACGTCATCCGCTTCGAAGGACCCGTTCTCGCCGAGCGCGAGCACGTCATCGGCCAGGCGCTCGCCGTACCCGTCCTGATCGGCAGCGATGTCGAGCCCGACGCTCAGCCGACTTTCGGCACCGCGATCCGAGCCAAGCTGTCAGAGGTCGAGGCCTCTGCCGAGCGCTGGGCGAGCTGGAAGGACGAGAGCGGCTGGATCATCAAGCTCGAGTTCACCGCCAACGAGGTCGAGCACGACGCTCGCTGGAGCTTCGACCCCCGCCGCAGCGCCCTCGCACCGCTCAACGCCGATGCGACCCAGCTGTCTCGCCAGGGCTCGCTGCCGGACGGACTCATCCCGCGACTGCGCGCCGTCGAGGCCGAACGGCAGGCATCGCCCTACAAGGACGACAGCCGTTTCGACTCCGGCGCATTCGGACCACGTCTGCTCCCGGCGCCCGAAGCCGAGGTCGACGACAGCATCGCCCCAGAGCGCTCGATGGCAGCGGCGCAGGACGCCGCGATCAAGCGCGCGCCGGAGTCCGCGACGACGAGCCCCGAGACCGCCGACCTGCTCGAGGCGTTGCGACGCCGGCGGGGTCAGCGCGAGACCGCACCGATCCTCGACGAGCCGGACGACGAGAACACGGACCAGAGTCCGATCGCGCTGTTCGACGCCTTCGAGAGCGTTCCTGCGGAAAGTGACGAGCCGGAGCCCGCACCGGAGCCCGCGAACGAGGGCAACGGTCGCCGTCGACGCCGCAACGCGATGCCGTCGTGGGACGAGATCGTCTTCGGGGCCCGCACCGACGAGTAGACCGACACGTGGCACGAGTGCGAGAACTCAGCGCGCGAAGGCTCCGAACCTGAGCAGCGGAACCTGACGCTCTTCCGGAGTCAGCCCCCCGTGCTGCCCGATCATTCCACGGCCGCGCTGGTCTGCAGCCGTGCCGTCGTAGACGGCACCGTTGCCCCGGGCCACGACGAGGACATCGCCGATCCGCGATGAGGCCGCCTCGGTCACCTCCGGGCCGAACAACCCCGCCGCGATCACCTGATCCCTGGTTCCGACATCAGCGACGCCGTCGAGGTCACGAACCCACCGCTCGGCGACCGCAGATGCGTCGGCATCCGGTTCGACATAGACGTGCAGCATCCGCGGTTCCCCACCGAGATGGCGAACTCCCTCGAGGTGCTCTGCCTCGAGAACGATCTGCCGGTGCGCCGGCACGTCGAGCATGCCGTGGTCCGACGTCACGAGCACACCGACACCCGGCGGCACACGTCGTGAGAGCGCGGCGTCGATCTCCTCGAGCGCGGCGATCCAGTGCACGGAGTCGAGGCCGTATCTGTGCCCCGCCTTATCGGCCTCGGGCAGGTAGCAGTAGACGAGCGAGCCCGGGTGGCGCTCCGCGAGGTCGTATGCGGCCTCCACTCGCTCGGCGGGTGTCTGGGCGGCGACGAAGTCGGCACCGCGCAGCGTCGCACGGGTGAACCCGCTCCCCGCGTACGCCGCGACGCCGACGGCGAAGGTCGGACGACCCTCTGACCTGGCGCGCTCGAAGACCGTCGGAGCCGCCTGCCACGTCGCCGGATCGAGACCATCCGACTCCCAGCCCGTGAGCTGGTTGACCAGCACGTCCCTGTCGGGATCGAGGACCCGGTAGCCGACCAGTCCATGCTGGCCGGGCCATGTACCCGTGAGGATGCTGGTGAGAGCCGCCGCGGTGGTCGACGGGAAGACCGAATGGGCGACATCCTTCTTCGCCATGCCGGCGGTGAGCGCTCTGGCGTGGCCGGCATGGGCGCGCAGACTGATGGCGCCGAGGCCGTCGATGAGCACGAGGACGACGGACTCAGCCCGCGGCAGGGTCGCGGACTCACCGCGCAGAGCGGCGAACACGTCGTCCGCCACCCCGACGACGCTCCGGGCTGCCGGCGACTCGGACGGTAGAATGAGGGACATCCGAGCCAGTCTGACACAGGCTCCCGTACGCCCTCAGCCTCGCACCATTCAGGATGCCCATGCCGAAGACCCCGCCTGCCGAGCTCGCCCCTGAGCGTATCCAGGACATCGATCTCGAGACAGAGATGCAGGGTTCCTTCCTCGAGTACGCCTACTCGGTGATCTACTCGCGGGCTCTGCCCGACGCTCGCGACGGCCTGAAGCCCGTGCAGCGACGCATCCTGTATCAGATGGCCGAGATGGGCCTCCGTCCCGACCGCGGTCACGTCAAGAGCGCCCGCGTCGTGGGCGAGGTCATGGGAAAGCTGCACCCGCACGGCGACTCGGCGATCTACGACGCCCTCGTGCGCCTCGCCCAGGAGTGGGCGCTGCGCGTGCCGCTGGTCGACGGACACGGCAACTTCGGCTCGCTCGACGACGGTCCCGCGGCTGCGCGCTACACCGAGGCGCGTCTCGCCTCCCCCGCGATGGCGCTCACCGAGAACCTCGACGAGGACGTCGTCGATTTCATCCCGAACTACGACGGCCAGTTCCAGCAGCCGTCCGTGCTGCCCGCAGCTTTCCCGAACCTGCTCGTCAACGGAGCGAGCGGTATCGCCGTCGGCATGGCGACCAACATGGCACCGCACAACCTGATCGAGGTCGTCGCCGCCGCCACCCACCTGCTCGAGAATCCCGACGCGACGACCGAAGAGCTCATGGAGTTCGTCCCCGGACCGGACTTCCCCTCGGGCGGCATCCTGATGGGTCTCGACGGAGTCAAGGATGCATACGCGACCGGACGCGGCGCATTGAAGGTGCGCGGCAAGGTGTCGGTCGAGCCACTCGGCCCGCGGCGCACCGGCATCGTCGTATCCGAGCTGCCGTACATGGTCGGGCCGGAGCGACTGATCGAGAAGATCCGTGATGCCGTCCAGTCGAAGAAGCTGCAGGGCATCAGCGACGTGACCGACCTCACCGACCGCAACCACGGCCTGCGCGTCGCGATCGGCATCAAGACCGGGTTCGACCCCAACGCCGTCCTCGAGCAGCTCTACCGGCTCACGCCTCTCGAGGATTCCTTCAGCATCAACAATGTGGCTCTGGTCGACGGCCAGCCGCGCACCCTCGGGCTCAAGGAGATGCTGCGCGTCTATGTCGCGCACCGGCTCGAGGTCATCACGCGCCGCAGCCGCTATCGCCTCGCTCGCCGCGAAGAGCGTCTGCATCTCGTCGAGGGGCTCCTCATCGCGATCCTCGACATCGACGAGGTCATCCAGGTCATCCGCTCCTCCGACGACTCCGAGCAGGCGCGCGCACGACTGCGGTCCGTCTTCGACCTCAGCGAACTGCAGGCGGAGTACATCCTCGAGCTGCGCCTGCGGCGTCTGACGAAGTTCTCGCGCATCGAGCTCGAGACCGAGCGCGACGCGCTGCTCGCCGAGATCGCCAGACTCCGCGATCTCCTGTCGAGTGAGGCCCTGCTGCGCGCAGTGGTCGCACAGGAGTTGGATGCCGCAGCCGAGGCCTACGGCACTCCTCGCCGTACGCTCCTGATGAACGCCGCGCCCCCGAAGCCGCGCGCGACGAAGGGGGCCGTCGACCTGCAGATCGCCGATGCTCCCACCGTGCTCGTGCTGTCGACGACCGGACGCGCCGTGCGCGTGGACCTCGCCGAGGGGCAGGAGCTCACGCTGCCGGCCCGACGGAGCAAGCACGACGCGATCCTGACCACCGTCGACACGACGGTGCGCGCGGAGATCGGTGCACTGACGACGGAAGGGCGCGTGCTGCGCTTCTCCCCCGTCGATCTGCCGTCGGTACCGTCGTCTTCCGTGCAGCTCGCAGCAGGCGCGCCGCTGCGCGACTACCTCGGGATCACCACCCGCGGAGAGCGGATCCTCGCGTTCGTGCGCTTCGACAGCGACGTCCCGATCGCCCTGGGCACGGCCCAGGGCACAGTCAAGCGGATCGTTCCCTCCACGCTCCCCGTGCGTCCCGACCTCGAGGTCATCGGCATGAAGCCCGGCGACACGGTCGTGGGTGCTGTCGAGGCTCAGGATGACGCAGACCTCGTGTTCGTGACCACGGATGCCCAGCTGCTGCGCTTCTCGGCCTCAGCGGTGCGCCCGCAGGGAGCACCGGCCGGCGGCATGGCGGGCATGAAGCTGGGGGCCGGCGCGTCCGTGCTGTTCTTCGGCGCTGTCACTCCGGATGCCGATGCCGTCGTCGCCACGGTCTCCGGTTCCGACAGCAGCCTGCCCGGTACCGAACCGGGACGTGCCAAGGTGACCTCGTTCGCGGAGTATCCCTCGAAGGGCCGAGCGACCGGCGGAGTCCGTGCCCACGCCTTCCTGAAGGGCGAGGACCGCCTCATGGTCGCCTGGGTCGGGCCGAGCCCGGCGCAGGCCGTCGATCCGACGGGTGCGGTGCGCAAGCTCCCCGAACCCGGCGCACGACGCGACGCATCGGGTCAGCCGGTGGACGGCGTGATCGGGAGCATCGGCCGCACTCTGGTCTGAGCGCTGTTCCACGCCGCTTGCCGAACGCCCACCGCGACGCGCTGCTCGACGTCTACCGCGCGGCTCTGGCGCTGAGGCGCTGACCGATCAGGCGTCGATCGATTCCCGGGAGAGGCGATCGGACGAATCGATGATGAACTCACGTCGAGGCGCGACCTCGTTGCCCATCAGCAGCTCGAACACGCGACCCGCCGCCTCGGCATCCTCCATGCGCACCCGGCGCAGCAGGCGGCCGCCGCGTTCCATGGTGGTCGTGGCGAGCTGCTCCGCGTCCATCTCGCCGAGTCCCTTGTAACGCTGAATCGGCTCGTGCCACCGCTTGCCCGACTTCCGGAGCTTGGCGAGAAGGGCGTGCATCTCCTGCTCGCTGTAGGTGTAGATGGTCTCGTTGGGCTTGGAGCCCGGATTCATCACGATCACGCGGTGCAGCGGCGGCACCGCGGCGAACACGCGGCCATGCTCGATGAGCGGCCGCATGTAGCGATAGAACAGCGTGAGCAGGAGGGTGCGGATGTGCGCGCCGTCGACATCGGCGTCGCTCATCAGGATGACCTTGCCGTACCGCGCGGCGTCGATGTCGAAGCTGCGGCCGGAGCCCGCACCGATCACCTGGATGATCGATGCGCACTCGGCGTTCGACAGCATGTCGCCGACCGACGCCTTCTGGACGTTGAGGATCTTTCCGCGAATGGGCAGCAGCGCCTGGAACTCGCTGTTCCGCGCGTTCTTCGCTGTGCCGAGCGCGGAGTCTCCCTCGACGATGAACAGCTCGCTGCGCTCCACCTCGTTCGTGCGGCAGTCGACCAGCTTGGTCGGAAGGGTCGAGGACTCGAGCGCGTTCTTTCGGCGCTGGGTCTCCTTGTGGGCACGGGCGGAGACTCGTGCCTTCATCTCCGCGACCACCTTGTCGAGCAGCTGCGTCGACTGGCTCTTGTCGTCGCGCTTCGTCGAGCTGAATCGGGCGCCGAGATCCTTCCGGAGCACCTGGGCCACGATCTGACGTACGGCCGGGGTGCCGAGGATCTCCTTCGTCTGGCCCTCGAACTGCGGCTCGGGGACGTTCACCGTGAGCACCGCGGTGAGCCCGGCGAGGACGTCGTCCTTCTCGAGCTTGTCGTTGCTGCCGACCTTCAATCGACGTGCGTTCTGCTCGACCTGCGAGCGCAGCACCTTGAGCAGCTCCTGCTCGAAGCCCTGCTGGTGGGTGCCGCCCTTGGGGGTCGCGATGATGTTGACGAACGACCGCGTGGTCGTGTCGTAGCCGGTGCCCCACCGCATCGCGATGTCGACGGCGCAGACGCGCTCCACCTCTGTGGCGATCATGTGGCCGTCGGCCTGCAGCACCGGCACTGTCTCTTTGAACGTGCCTTCGCCCTGGATGCG
The DNA here is from genome assembly GCF_040686675.1 of Microbacterium sp. NPDC079176. Classification (NCBI taxonomy): domain Bacteria; kingdom Bacillati; phylum Actinomycetota; class Actinomycetes; order Micrococcales; family Microbacteriaceae; genus Microbacterium; species Microbacterium sp. NPDC079176. The sequence continues at coordinate 442,233 of NZ_JBFBLM010000002.1, read as the reverse complement.
CCAGGTGTCGGTGACGGGAGCGTCGTTCGCGAGGTACTCGACGAACTCCGAGATGCCGCCGTCGTACCGGTAGGACGTCTCGATCGGCTGGCCCTCGACCTCGGCGCCGTTGGCCGCGCGCTCGTCGCGGATCACGAGTTCCAGCCCTGGGACGAGGAACGCCGTCTGACGTGCGCGGGTCACCAGGTCGTTGAGCTGGAACGCGGCATCCTTCGTGAAGATCTGGTGATCCGCCCAATAGCGGATACGTGTTCCGCTCGTGCCGCGCGGCGCCTTGCCGACGACCCGCAGCTCGCTCTTGTCCTGGAACGGGGTGAACGGAGCGTCCGGCCGCTTCTCACCCTTGTCGGCGAAGAGTCCGGGCTCGCCGCGATGGAACGACATGGCATAGGTCTTGCCACCTCGGTCTACCTCGACGTCGAGCCGCTCCGAGAGGGCGTTCACCACAGAGGCGCCCACACCGTGCAGACCACCGGATGCCGCGTACGAGCCTCCACCGAACTTGCCGCCGGCATGCAGCTTCGTGAAGACGACCTCGACGCCGGTGAGACCGGTGCGCGGTTCGACGTCGACGGGGATGCCGCGACCGCGGTCGTGGACCTCGACACTGCCGTCCTCATGCAGGATGATGTCGATCTTCGAGCCGTTGCCCGCGACGGCCTCGTCGACGGCGTTGTCGATGATCTCCCAGAGGCAGTGCATCAGGCCCGGGGATCCGTTCGAGCCGATGTACATACCCGGGCGCTTGCGGACGGCCTCGAGCCCTTCGAGCACCTGGAGATGATGGGCGGAATACTCGGCGGTCACAATCTCCGAGTCTATTCGCGATGCCTCTCCACCAGCCGCAGACACTCCCCGGGAGCCCTCAGTACGGCACCCGCGCGTACGCGCTGAGCGAAACACGCCGCAAACCGGGCATGCACACAGCCCCAGCGTGGTTGTATTGAACACGCCCAGCCAGCGAACCCGACACTCAAGGAGGCCCCGAGATGAACGCAACGACCGAACGTGAGACCTCCGCCGTCGAGTTCCGCCTGACCGCCATGGATCGCTGTGATTCATGTGGCGCTCAGGCCTACATCGCCGCCGAGGTCAACGGATCCGAGCTCCTGTTCTGCGCCCACCACGGTCGCAAGTACGAAGAGAAGCTCCGCAGCATCGCAACGAGCTGGCACGACGAGACCGCACGACTGATCGACTGATCGGTCGCGGTTCGATCCGCCTCGGAGCCCGTCATCAGACGGGCTCCGCCTTCGTTAAGGGGTGGTGACCCGGCGCACGCGGCTCGTGAGCCGGGTGAGTATCTCCTCGCCGACGGTGTCGACGCGCTCGGCGAGGGTCGTCGCACTCGCTTCTCCGTGCTCGCCCGCGCCGAACAGCCAGACCGAGTCGCCGATCTGCATCCCCGGCCACCCCTGGACCAGCGACGTCGTCTCGTCGATCCGCAGCAGCTCGCGAGATCCGCCCGGGGTGCCCACGTCTGCTCCTGCGAGAGTGGACGGGATGCCGTCGAACGACCCGACGCCGACCTGAGCGTTCCCGTCCACGATCTTCCGGACCGTCGCCGTGAGCTCGGCCACCGGCGTGACACCCGGCAGGTCGGGTCCCTCCGCCGAGCGGACGCCGTAGCAGAACGCCCCGATCCGAGACAGCGAGCCGCGGAGCTCCGGCCGCCACCAGGACGCAGCGGATGCCGTCAGGTGCAGCGCCTCGGGCGTCGGTCCGGACTGCTCCACGACACGGACGGCATCGAGGAACAGGGCCTGAGCATCGTCGTCCTCGTCGTCGCTCGCCTCGGCGAGGTGGCTCCAGATCCCGGCGAGCTCGAGGTGTCCCGCCGCTTCACCCGCGCGCACATCGGCGACGGTGCGCTCCCACTCGGCCGGGAGCAGACCGTTGCGATGCAGCCCCGTGTCGATCTTGAGGTGGATACGTGCCCGCGCGCCGGCATGCGCAGCCCTGGCGGTGATGCGCGCCAGGTACTCCGCCGATCCGACGCCGAGGTCGATGTCGGCGCGCAGCGCGTCGTCGATCTCCTCGTCCGTCGAGGTGACCCACGCGAAGATCCGACCGGTGTCGCCGAGCACGCGTCGTGCTTCGACCCCGCTTCGGACGTCGTATGACCCGTACCACTCGACGCCCGTGTCCTTCGCCGCCTCGACGGCCCACCGGAGTCCGTGACCGTACGCGTCGTCCTTGAGGACGACCATGAGCTCCGACGGGGCGATGCGATCGCGGACCGCGCGGATGTTCGCTCGGAACAGGTCGGTGTCGATCCGCAGCTCCGGCCGACTCATGCCTCCCACCCCCGCTCCGCGTGTGCACCCGCGACGGTGACGAGCTCGGCGATCGTGAGTCCGGTGACGGCGCTCCATCGGGCGAGCCCGGGAGCGGCCGGCCCGCGACCTCCGAAGTAGGTGGCCTCGGCGCCCACGGTGACGGCGGCGGATCCCTGCAGATCTATCACGCACACATCCATCGCGACACGCCCGATGATCGGGCGCTGCACACCGTCGATCTCCACGTGGGCGGCATTGCCCAGCGCGCGCACGATCCCCTGGGCGTAGCCGCCGGTGATGAGTGCGGCCGTCGTGTCATGGGCCACTCGATGGGTGTAGCCGTAGGAGACCGCGTCTCCGGCCCTGAGCGGCTTCGTGGAGAGCACTCTGCCGACGAGCCGCATGACCGGCCTCGCGCTCAGTGCTCCCTCCGCATCGGGGAGCCCGTAGAGCAGGAAGGGGTCGATATCCGGTGCGCCGGTCGTCACGGCGTCGATGCCTTCGAGAGCCAGGGCCTCGACCTCCTCGGCATGGTCGACCAGCACGGCCTCCGCACCGGCGGCGACCACCGCGTGTGCGACGGAGAGCACCCCATGCCCCCAGGCATCGCGGCGGAGGTCGGCGACGCGTCCCCCTGCATCGACGGCGGCAGCGGATGCGACCGCGAGCGCCGACCGCGAGATCATCGCGCGCGGGCGGGAGCTGGATGTCTTCTCACACACGTTTCCAGCCTAGCTCCGCCTTCTCAGGATGCTCCACGCACCCACCGTAGACTGGAGGGGACCCCGAACTTGGAGATCCATGTCACGCTTTTCCCTCGCGCCCCGCGTCCGCTATCTGCTGGCGCGTGCTCGCCGCATCGACGTCGCCTCGGTCATCGAGAGGGCCAAAGAGGCGTCTTCTCAGCACGGCAAGGCCGTTCCCCTCGTGGTCGTCGACATGCTGTGGTCAGCGGGCCGCCACAACGTCGGATTCCAGGACTACATCGACTACGACTTCGCGATCCTCACCAAGGCGGAGCGCGACACGTTCATGACCCACCCCGTGTCGAACGAGATCTCGCAGAAGTACGACCACCCCGACTATCGGCACCTGTTCCATGACAAGGCAGAGTTCAACGCCGTCTTCGATGCCTTCCTCAAGAGGGAGTGGATGCTCATCACGCAGGGCAACGCGGACGAGCTGCGTTCATTCACCGAGCGCCAGGGCACGATCGTCGTGAAGGAGACGCACGGCCAGGCGGGCACGGGTGTCCACCGCTACCACGCCGCCGACGTGACCGACTGGGATGCATTCCACGCCGAGCTGCTCTCGAAGAAGCAGGTCCTCGTCGAAGAGGTCATCCGCCAGCACGCCGACCTCGCGGCCGTGTGCCCCGGCACCGTGAACACCACCCGCATCACCGCATTCTTCGATGGCGAGAAGACGCACATCCTCGCGATGGCCCAGAAGTTCGGACGCGGAGCGGTGAGCGACCAGATGAGCTTCGGCGGCTTCTACACGATGCTCGACGAGAACGGTCACTCTGTGGGATCCGGATACGACTCTCACGGCCACGTGCACGTCACGCACCCGGACTCCGGCTTCCCGATCGCCGACTTCCAGCTGCCGATGATGGACGAGGTCCGCGAGTTCGTCGACCAGGTCGCGCGCGTCGTACCGCAGATCCAGTACGTCGGCTGGGATGTCGTGGTCACGCCTGACGGTCCGGTGCTCGTCGAGGGCAACTGGGGCGCCGGCGTGTACGAGAACAAGCCGAGCGTCACCGGGATCCGCACAGGGCACAAGCCGCGCTACCAGGCCGCGATCGGGTTCTGACCGCGGCAGGCATGAAGAAGGGCCCAGATGCTGAGCATCCGGGCCCTTCTTGCTGAGGCGTCGCTCACGCGGAGGTCAGACCTCGCGGACGATCCCCATCGGGGTCGACTGCGTCGCCTGGCCGAGAGGATTGTCGCCCAGGATCTGGACGAGCCGACGCTCCCCCGTCTTGTCGAGCGTCGAGCCGAGGATGTTGCCGCCGATGTCGTTGATGTCGACGACGGCGACCTCGAGGTCGCCGCCGAGCATCTTCTTCAGACGGAGGGCCACCTCACGCGGGTTCTTCGGTCCGAGGACGACCGCCTGGTTGTACGGCGGGATCGTGTTCTTCGTCGGGCCGTCGATGGCGCGTGCCTTGTCACCTGCGATGCGGTAGAAGTCACCGCGACGCCCGAAGGCCTTGGTGATCACCGAGACGCCGGCTGCGAAGAGGATCCGCAGGGTGCCGCATTCGCGCAGGGCCATCTCCATCGTCTCGGGCATGCCGAGACCGATGCCGTAGGAGGTGCGGACGACGTATCGCGACAGGAAGCGCGCAAGCGGACGGGGCGTGATCTCGTCGAGCCGGTACGACCGGCCCTGCGTGATCGCCACGATCTTCTCGGTCACGAACAGCAGGTCACCGGGCTGAACAGCTTCCTTCGCGTACTCCAGGACGACGGAGTCGAGGTCGTCGTTCGGCATGACGACGCGCGTCCGCAGCGGGATGCGCGCGTAGTTCTTGCCGTCGACGCTCGCCTCGAGCGCCTTGCCTTCGTTCGCCTGCATCACTCGAGGTAGTCCCGCAGCGACTGCGAGCGGCTCGGGTGGCGGAGCTTCGCCATCGTCTTCGACTCGATCTGACGGATGCGCTCACGCGTCACGCCGAACGTGTCACCGATCTGGTCGAGGGTCTTGGGCTGTCCGTCGCCGAGTCCGAAGCGCATCCGGATGACACCGGCCTCACGCTCGGAGAGCGAGTCGAGCAGCTGCTCCAGCTGACGCTGCAGCATCGTGAAGCCCACGGCATCCGCGGGGACCACTGCCTCGGTGTCCTCGATGAGGTCACCGAACTCGCTGTCGCCGTCCTCACCGAGAGGCGTGTGCAGGGAGATCGGCTCGCGGCCGTACTTCTGCACCTCGACGACCTTCTCGGGCGTCATGTCCAGCTCGCGGCTGAGCTCTTCGGGCGTGGGCTCACGGCCCAGGTCCTGCAGCATCTGGCGCTGCACTCGGGCGAGCTTGTTGATGACCTCGACCATGTGCACGGGGATGCGGATGGTGCGGGCCTGGTCTGCCATCGCGCGGGTGATCGCCTGACGGATCCACCAGGTGGCGTACGTCGAGAACTTGAAGCCCTTGGTGTAGTCGAATTTCTCGACGGCGCGGATCAGACCGAGGTTGCCCTCCTGGATCAGGTCCAGGAACTGCATGCCGCGGCCGGTGTAGCGCTTGGCGAGCGAGACGACGAGACGGAGGTTCGCGCCGAGCAGGTGGCTCTTCGCGCGCTGACCGTCGCGGGCGACCCACTGCAGGTCGAGCCCGAGCTGGCTGGCCTTCTCGGCGGCTGTCATCGTGGAGAGCTTCTCCTCGGCGAACAGGCCGGCCTCGATGCGCATCGCGAGCTCGACCTCTTCGGCCGCGTTCAGCAGGGCGACCTTTCCGATCTGCTTCAGGTAGTCCTTGACAGGGTCGGCGGTCGCACCGGTGATCTGGGTGGAGTAGACGGGCACGTCTTCGTCGTCGTTCGACGAGATGACGATCGCTCCCGTGGGCAGAGGCTCGGTGAACTTCGGCTTGGAGTCCTCATCGTCCTCATCGGGCTCTGCGGCGGGAGGAGTCTCGTCGTCTTCGACGATGTCATCGGCCTTCTTCTTCTTCGCGGGCGCGCGCTTGGCAGCGGCACGCTGCGCGGCGGTCTTGGGCGCCGGCTTCTCAGCGGCCTCCTCGACCGGAGCATCGACCTCGGGAGCGTCGGCGGTCTTCTTCGTCCGGGTCTTCTTCGTCGTGGCAGGAGTCACGTTTCGCCTTTCACGGGGCCGCTCGCAGGCCCCGGAGCATTTCGGACACTAGTAAGACCCTTGTCAAGTCCAATCTCCGGAAAGATCGATTGACAACGGGTCAGAGTCCTAGTATCGCACACGTGTGGGCATGCAGGTGCAATCCGCCCAAGTTCGCTCGCTCGATGTCAGCCGCGACCCGGCTTGTCCTCGTCGCCGCTGGGGCGCGAGGCGAGGTAGCGCTCGAGTTCTGCGGCGAGCTCGTCCGCGCTCGGCAGGTCGCGCTCGTTGAATCCGCCCTCGTCGTACGACCCGTCCTCAGGATCACGACCGGCCATATACGCGTCGTAGCGGCGCTCGAGCCCCTGCACCATCTGCTGCAGCTCATCGTTGCCCAGCACCTGGTCGTCGACGCGCGTGAGGTAGTCCTGGCGGCGCTCCTGCACCTCGTCGAGCAGGATGACCAGGCCCGTGGCGGCCATCAGCTTCTCGGCTGCCGCGATCACGGCGTCGGGGTTCTCGGTCTCGGCGAGGTAGTGCGGCACGAGCAGCACGAACCCGACGACGCGCTCGCCGTGCTCCGCGAAGCGGAATTCGAGGAGATGCCCCGCAGTGGCCGGCACCTGGGTGCGCGGGCGCCATACCGAGTGAGCCACGGTGAGCTCACGGCGGTTGCCGCTCACCGTCGTGCCGATGGGGCGGGTGTGCGGGACCGGCATCGCGATCGAGTGCACCCAGTTGAGTCCGGAGACCTCGAATTCGTCGGCGAGCTCGAGCACGGTGCGCGCGAACTCGTTCCAGGCGAAGTCCGGCTCGTAACCGGCGAGGAGGAGGAACTTCTGGCCGAGGGCGTCGGTCGCGAGCGAGAGCTCCAGCCGGGCAGGACGGAACTCGGTCAGGTGATCCTGGTCGAAGGAGATCACCGGGCGGCGGGCGCGGTAGTCCAGCAGCACGTCGTTGTCGAAGACGGCGATCGGTTCGGGCGACGTCGTCTCGCGAAGGTGCTCGATGAGCCCGGAGACGGCGCTGCCTGCGTCGGTGAAACCCGTCAGGAGCAGGACAAGGGGCAGTCCGCGCGGCACGACCGGTGCGTTCGCTACACGTTCATGGATCTCTCCGGAGAAGGGCATGAGTCAATGCTACGAGCAGCTTCGGACGGCCGGGCGGTGACCTTCAAGCTGAGAGCGAACACCCGCTCGGCGCCCGGGCGCGCGACCCTCCTAGGATGGAGGTATGACGCTTCCCGCGCTCTCGCGCACCACAGATCAGTTCCCAGGAAGCGCTGCAGACGCCGCAGTGCTCGTCATCCCCGAGATCTCGGACTCCGCAGAGTCGCTGACCGGCTACCCCGGACTCGCCGACTCCCTGCAGGCCGTCGGCCACACCGGCTCGGCCTCGTCGTTCACGCGGGCCTACGCCCCCGAGGTCACGACCCTGCCGTTCGCCGTCGTCGGCGTAGGCCGTGAGCCCGATGCCTCCGCCGTGCGCAACGCCGTAGGCACAGCCCTCCGGTCTCTGACCGGCTTCGAGACGGTCTCGGTGGCCCTGGCTCCCGGTCTCGAGCAGTTCGCGGCCGCCGCCGCAGAGGGCGCCGTGCTCGGCGGCTACCGGTTCGACGGCTACCGCAAGGAGTCGGGCAAGACCCGCGCGTCTTCCGTCCTGCTGCATGCCGACCTCGACGAGTCCGCACTCTCCAGGTCCATCGCCGTCGGCGAGGCGATGGCCCTCATTAAGGATCTCGTGTTCGTCCCGGCCGAGTGGCAGAGCCCGGCCCAGCTCGCACAGAGCGCAGCCGACAGCGTCGACGGGCTGGCGGATGTCTCGGTGGAGATCCTCGACGAGAAGTCGCTCGCCGAACAGGGCTTCGGCGGTATCCTCGGCGTCGCGCAGGGCTCCGACAGGCCGCCGCGCCTCGTCCGTCTCGACTACGCACCCGCGAACGCCACACGTCACATCGCACTCGTCGGCAAGGGGATCACGTTCGACACCGGCGGGCTGTCGCTCAAGCCGGCGGCCTCGATGGTCGGCATGAAGTTCGACATGGCCGGTGCCGCGACGAGCGTCGCAGCACTGCGGGCGATCGCCGCTCTCGCCCTGCCCGTGCACGTCACCGCTTGGCTCTGCATCACCGACAACATGCCGTCAGGTCGTGCATTGCGTCCGGGAGACGTCATCCGCATCCTCGACGGCACGACCGTCGAGGTTCCGAACACGGATGCAGAGGGGCGCCTGGTCATGGCCGACGGCCTCGTCGCGGCCAGCCGCGAGAACCCCGACGTCATCATCGACGTCGCGACTCTCACCGGAGCGATCGTGATGGCTCTCGGGCACCGCCACACCGGCGTATTCGGTGACGACGACTCCGTCGCGGAGTTCCTCGCCGCCGCCGACGCCGCCGATGAGCTCGCGTGGCACATGCCGCTCCCGGCCTACATGGAGGACTCGCTGGACTCCCCCATCGCCGACATGCAGAACGCCAACATGAGCGATCGGATGGGTGGGGCGTCGTACGCCGGCCTCTTCCTGCGCCGCTTCGTCGGCCGGGTCTCCGACGAGAAGGACGCCCCGCGCATCCCGTGGGTGCACCTCGACATCGCCGGCTCCGGCGAGCACAACGGCGCACCGTACGGCTTCACCGACAAGGGCCCCACCGGAGCGATGGTCCGGTCGATCATCGCGTTCGCCGAAGCATCCCACAAGGAGGCATGACCATGACCACGCACACCTTCGACATCGTCGTCCTGGGCGGAGGCAGCGGCGGGTACGCCGCCGCTCTGCGTGCGAGCGAGCTCGGCAAGTCCGTCGCGCTCATCGAGAAGGACAAGGTCGGCGGCACCTGCCTGCACCGCGGCTGCATCCCGACGAAGGCGCTGCTGCACGCGGCCGAGGTCGCCGAGCATGTGCGAGACGCCGCCCACGTCGGCATCTCCGCGACCCTCGACGGAATCGACCCCGCCGGGGTGCGCGCATACCGCGAGGGGATCGTCGCTAAGAAGTACAAGGGCCTCGAGGGCCTGGTGAAGGCCCGCGGCATCACGACCGTCGCCGGCTTCGGTCGCCTGAACGCCGACCGGTCGGTGAGCGTGGGCGACGACGTCTACGTCGGCGCCGATGTCATCCTCGCCACCGGCTCGTACAGCCGGACCCTCCCGGGACTCGAGATCGGCGGGCGGATCCTCACCAGCGAACAGGCGCTGTCGCTCGACGTGATCCCCGAGCGCGTGCTCGTGCTCGGCGGCGGCGTGATCGGCGTGGAGTTCGCCAGCGTCTGGCGTTCGTTCGGCACCGAGGTCACCATCATCGAAGCGCTGCCGCACCTGGTGCCCAACGAGGACATCGCGATGAGCAAGGGCCTCGAACGGGCGTTCCGCCGCCGCGGCATCCAGTACTCCCTCGGCATCCGCTACCAGAGCGCCACGCAGGACGACACCTCGGTGACCGTCACGCTGGAGGACGGCAAGGAATTCACCGCCGACTACCTTCTCGTGGCGGTCGGACGAGGTCCGGTCACGGCCGACCTCGGCTTCGAAGAAGCAGGCGTGACTCTCGATCGTGGTTTCATCACGGTCGATCAGGACCTGCGCACCGGTGTGCCCGGGCTCTGGGCCGTCGGAGACATCACGCCCGGTCTGCAGCTCGCTCACCGCGGTTTCCAGCAGGGCATCGCCGTCGCGGAACGCATCGCCGGTCTCTCCCCCGCGCACGTCCCCGACATCCAGATCCCGAAGGTCACGTACTCGAGCCCCGAGGTCGCCTCGGTCGGCGTCACGGAGGAGGCTGCCGTCGCCGAGCACGGCGCCGATGCTGTCGTGGCGTACGAGTACAACCTCGCCGGCAACGGCAAGAGCGAGATCATCGGCACAGCCGGCCTCGTGAAGGTGGTCCGACTCAAGGACGGGCCGGTCATCGGTGTCCATCTGCTCGGCGACCGAGTGGGCGAGCTCATCACCGAGGGCCAGCTGGCCGTCGCGTGGGAGGCCCACCCCGAGGACATCGCCCCCCTGATCCATGCGCATCCCACACAGAGCGAGGCGCTCGGTGAAGCCTTCCTCGCCCTCGCCGGAAAGCCGCTGCACGCCCTCTGAACACCAACCGGTGAACAGTTCACTAAGCTAGACACGCGTCATTTAACTTCCTGAAGGAGACTCAGTCATGAGCACATCCGTCGTCCTCCCCCCTCTCGGCGAGAGCGTCACAGAGGGTACCGTCACCCGCTGGCTCAAGCAGGTGGGAGACACCGTTCAGGCGGATGAGGGCCTGCTCGAGATCTCGACCGACAAGGTCGACACCGAGATCCCCTCGCCCGTCACCGGTGTGATCGAGGAGATCCTCGTCGCCGAGGACGAGACCGTCGAGGTCGGCGCGCTCCTCGCGCGTATCGGCGACGGCAGCGCCGCTGCTCCTGCCGCGGATGCTCCTGCAGCCGCAGCGCCCGCCGCGGAGGAGGCGCCTCAGGCTGCAGCACCGCAGGCCGAGGCCCCCTCGGAGCCCGCTCCTGCTGCCGAAGCTGCGCCCGCTGCCCCGGCTGCTCCGGCCGCTGCCCCTGCTGGCGACGCTACGGACATCGTCCTCCCCGAACTCGGCGAGAGTGTGACCGAAGGCACCGTCACCCGCTGGCTCAAGCAGATCGGCGACACCGTCGAGGTCGACGAGGCCCTGCTGGAGATCTCGACCGACAAGGTCGACACCGAGATCCCCTCGCCGGTCGCCGGCGTGCTGCAGGAGATCGTCGCCGCCGAAGACGAGACCGTCGAGGTCGGCGCTGTGCTTGCTCGTGTCGGTTCTGGAGCAGCTCCCGCCGCCGCACCGGCTGCGGAGGCTCCGGCCGCCGAGGCTCCTGCCGCTCCCACCGAGACTCCCGCATCTGCGGCAGAGGCACCTGCTGCTCCCGCGGCAGAGGCCCCCGTGCAGCAGGCTCCGGCAAGCGAGGGTGCGTCCGCACCTGTCGCCCCCGCCCCGGCGGCAGCGCCGTCCGAGCCCGCGCCCGCGGCGGCATCGGCTCCGGCTCCGGCTCCGGCTCCGGCTCCGGCCGAGCAGAAGCTGTCCCTCCCGACCGAGAGCGACAACCTGTACGTGACCCCGCTCGTGCGCCGTCTGGCTTCGCAGCAGGGCGTCGACCTGGCCAGTGTCACCGGTACCGGCGTCGGCGGACGCATCCGTAAGGAAGATGTGCTCAAGGCCGCAGAGAGCGCGTCGGCGGCACCCGCCGCTGCGGCCGCCCCTGCTGCGCCCGCTCCGCTCGAGGTCTCGCCGTTGCGTGGCACCACGCAGCCGATGTCGCGCCTGCGCAAGGTTCTGGCCAAGCGCGCCGTCGAGTCGATGCAGCAGACCGCACAGCTCACGACGGTCGTCGAGGTCGATGTGACCGCTCTGGCGGAGTACCGCGACAGCGTCAAGGCGTCTTTCCTCGAGAAGACGGGCGACAAGCTGTCGTTCCTGCCGTTCTTCGCCCTCGCTGCCGCAGAGGCTCTGCGTGCCTTCCCGATCGTGAACGCCACGGTCGACGGCGAGCAGATCGTCTACCCCGAGTCCGAGAACGTCTCGATCGCCGTGGACACCGAGCGCGGTCTGCTCACGCCGGTGCTGCGCGACGCCGCGTCGAAGAACATCGCCGAGATCGCGCATGAGATCGCCGACCTCGCGGCACGCACGCGCGACAACAAGCTGAAGCCCGACGAGCTCGCCGGCGGCACGTTCACGCTGACCAACACGGGTTCGCGTGGCGCGCTGTTCGACACTCCGGTCGTCTTCCTGCCGCAGTCGGCGATTCTCGGCACCGGAACGGTCGTCAAGCGCCCCGGTCTCGTCAAGGTCGGCGGCGCAGATGCGATCGCCGTCCGCTCGTACGTGTACCTCGCTCTCTCGTACGACCACCGCATCATCGACGGAGCAGACGCCGCACGCTTCCTCGGTGCTGTGAAGGCCCGCCTCGAGTCGGCGCAGTTCGCCGCTCAGCTCGGAGCCTGACCGCCGCATCATCCTGGCTGGTCCGCGACGTCGTACACGTCGCGGACCAGCCATTTCTCTGCCACCCGGACGAGTACGACCATCCGCTCCCCAGCGGCGGACTCCGCCCCGTCCTCTTCCCCTCCCGACGCAGAAGCTCGGATCACGGCGACATCCCCGTACTCGTCCACGGGTTCGAGCTGTAATGCTTCCTCACCTTCCGCCAATGCGTCCGCGACCCCGATGGACCCCTGAGCGACCGCTTCGGCACAGACCGCGTCGTCGTTCGCCGCACAGGTCCTGATCGCGTCGATGAGGTGGTGCGCCGCCTCGACCGGATCCTCCGGATCGGCTCGCTCGGGCGGTGATCCCTTCGGGGACTCGTCCGGCTTCGGTTCGGGTGCCGTCGGCGTCGCCGCCGGTGACGGATCGGCAGACGCAGAGTCGATCTGCTCCGCGTCCCGACCGCTCGTCGGCACCGCCGTGGTACCCCCGTCGCCCGGTTCCCCTGTCGCTCCCCCAGGCCAGAGAAGTCCGCCGGCGAGCACCGCTACGGCCGCAGCCGCAGCGACGATCGCCCTCCGCCCACGTCGCACGGGGGTTCGGACGCCCCCTGTGGGGGCCTCCATCCTCCTGTCGACGCGAGCGGCGCGTGCTCGATCCGCGTCTCTCCGATGCCGGCGCGCGACCACGAGGAGCATCGCACCCCGCCAGAGGTCGAGGCGACGCAGCAAGGGCGCGACGACGCGAGACGTCACAGCGCGCACGCGGCTATCCGCCATAGGTCGAGTGGCACGGGTTCTCATCCGACTTCGCTCGTCGGGTCGCACGACCGCTGCGCGGATCGCTGCGTCCGCACTTCTCGCCAGCTCAGGCGCATGCACATCGCGTCTCAGCGGCTTCGGCGCCGCGGTATCGAAGAGCTCTGCCTCCCACCCCTCGAGCTGTCGCATCGGCATCCCCGGCCGTCCTGTGGCAGCGCTCAGCCCTTCCTCGATCGTGACGAGCAGGCGACCGAGTGCGCGGTCGACGCAGTCCTCGCGAATCCGCGCGACGAGACCCGCCGCTGCCGTCCGTGCCGTCTCGCCTGCGCCGATCACGAAAGTCGGTCGCCCGTCATCCGTGAGCCACCAGCCACCCGTGTGTTCGTGCTCGTCGGTCCGTCCGAGCTCACCGAGACCTCGCAGGATGCTGGCGACCAGGGTCGTCATCTCCCCGGAGCCGAGCGCGACGCCGGCTGCCGCGCGACGACCGACGAACGTCGCGACCCTCTCGGTGCACCATGGGAGCAGCGCGTCGTGCCCGTCGGCGCGCCGCACGATGTCGAGCGGCCCCGCGACGTGGTCGTCACCGGCGTGGTCCCACCCAGCCCACCCGCTGATCGAGGCGGAGTCCACCAGAACGGCCATCGCCGCGCCTCGGGTGACCAGCGTTCCCGCGTACGGCCCCTCGTCCGCGTCGATCCTCCTGATCGTCCGATGCGCACCAGGCACCAGTGCCGCACCGCTCGCCTTCGTTTCCGTCTCCGCCATTCCCCCATGTCATCGCATCGCACGGCGCTCCCACGCAGACATCGCATGATGTGTACGCATGCGCACGAATCGGCCGCGTGTGCAGGAGAAGACGAGGCGCCCGAATCCGCCCGACGCGAACGACGCCATCAGCGCACCCCGGAGTCGGTATTCTTATGCACATGGCAAACCGCACGTCCGCGCCCGAGAAGCGTCCGGGATTCTTCTCCCAGATCAAGTCCCTCTTCAAGTTCACGAGGGAGATCTACCCCTGGCTGCCCTGGGCCCAGATCGCGCTGCTGGTCATCGGTGTCCTCATCGGCCTCATCGTCGGCTACCTGATCCCGCCGTTCCAGGTGTGGACTCTCATCCTCTGGGGCATCTCCGGTCTGATGCTCGGCCTGCTCGGCGCGATGTTCCTGATGACGCGCCTGTCGACTTCTGCGATGTACCAGAAGATCGACGGCATGCCCGGCGCCACGGGCCACGTACTGAGCACGAGCCTCGGCCGCAACTGGCAGGGATCCGAGACGCCGGTCGGCATCAACCCGAAGACGCAGGATGCCGTCTACCGCACCGTGGGTCGCGGCGGGGTCGTGGTCGTCGGAGAGGGCTCCCGCGGCCGTCTGACCCGACTGGTCAACGATGAGCGCAGCAAGGCCGCCCGTGTGGCCCACGGCGTGCCGGTCACGGTGCTCTACGTCGGCCACGGCGACGACGACGTCGCGATCGCCGACCTCGCAAAGACCATCAAGAAGCTTCCGAAGGTCATCGACAAGGCCACCATGGGTGCCGTCATCCGACGCATCGAGTCCGTGTCGCAGTCGATCTCGTCGCTCCCTATCCCGAAGGGCATCGACCCCACCAAGGTCAGGGCGCAGCGTCCGCGTTGAGCTGACCCCCGCACACGCAGAAGCGCGGCCGCACCTCATCGCGAGGGCGGCCGCGCTTCGTCGTTCACTCCGACAGCGGCTGACGCGGAAGGCGACGGACCTTCGCGCGGCGACGGCGACGTTCCGGAACCATCGACCGCATCTCGTCGAGCTTGCCGAAGCAGAAGAGCCGATCCTCGGCCTCGAGGACGACGTGCTTGCGCGGGTTCGGGATGACGGAGACGCCGCGGTGCAGCGTGAGCACGGTGATGTCGCGCTCCCACAGTCCGGCTTCGCCGAGTGTCTTGCCGACGAGGTCGACAGCTCCGTGCACCATCAGCTCGGCGACCCCGTATCCCGTGGAGACGGTCAGGCGCTGACGCACATCGATCTCGGGGAATGCGACCTGGCCGGCGATGTAGTCGATGATGGCGCCTGCGACGTCGAGCTTCGTGGCCGTCTCGATGCCCTGCAGGCCAGGCGACGAGTTGACCTCCATGACGAGCGGGCCGTCGTCGCCTTCGAGCATGTCGACTCCGGCGACGCGGAGCCCCATGATCTGGGCTGAGCGCACGGCTGCGCGCTCGTAGATCGGATCGAGCTCGACGGCTTCCACCGAGCCTCCACGGTGGACGTTCGAGCGGAACTCGTCACCCGCCGCCGATCGCCGCATCGCGGCGACCACGCGGTCGCCCACGACGAGAGCGCGGATGTCGCGCCCGCGGCTCTCGGAGATGAACTTCTGGATCAGCACGTTCTGCTTGGTCGAGTGCAGCGTCTCGATGATGGCCTCGGCCACCTTCACCTGCGGCGCGAGGATCACACCGATCCCCTGCGTGCCCTCGAGGAGCTTGATGACGACAGGAGCACCCCCGACGCGTTCGATCGCCGGACGGACGTCCGCACGGTTGCGGACGAAGGCCGTGGGAGGCATCGCGATGTTGTGGCGCGAGAGGATCTGATTCGCGCGGAGCTTGTCCCGCGCGCTCGAGATCCCGTTCGCCGTGTTCGGCGTGTAGACGTCCATCTGCTCGAACTGGCGCACGACGGCGGTGCCGAAGTAGGTGATCGAGTTGCCGATGCGAGGCAGGATCGCGTCGTAGTCGCTGAGCTGACGGCCCCGGTAGTGCAGGTCCGGCTCGTCTGCGGTGAGGTCGATCGCGAATCGCAGCGTGTTGAGCACCTTGACGTTGTGACCGCGCTGGAGCGCAGCGGCGCGCAGCCTTTGGGTGGAGTACGCCTGCGGCGCGCGGGAGAGCACTGCGATCTTCACGGGGGATTTCCTGCCAGGATGGTCGGGTGAGTAAGTCATCCCATTCAAACACCCTTATCGGGTGGCGAGAATGGGTGAGCCTGCCTGATCTCGGAGTCGACTGGCTCAAAGCCAAGATCGACACGGGCGCGCGCACCTCTTCGCTGCACGCATTCCAGATCCAGGAGTTCGAGCGCGACGGCGTGTCGTGGGTTCGGTTCCGTGTGAAGCCCTGGCAGGACAGCCAGGAGGATGCCGTCATCGTCGAGTCCCCTGTGCATGATCGCCGCGCCGTGCGCAGCTCATCGGGCCATGCCCAGGAGCGACTCGTCGTCGAGATGCTGATCCGTCTGCATGACCGGGAGGTGCTCGCGGAGGTCACGCTGAGCAACCGGGACGAGATGGGTTTCCGCATGCTCATCGGTCGCGAAGCGCTGCGACAGGGTTATATCGTCGACCCTGCCCGTTCGTTCCTCGGCGGTCGCGCTCCGCGCGAGGCCAGACGCCGCAATCGCGGCAAGGAGTGAGCCCGATCAGGCGCGGATGAGCACGAGTCCCGTCACCTTGTCGTGGATTCCTCGCTGATCGGCGTCCCAGATGACCGCCGGGATCACGACGATGATCAGCAGGGTGCGGACGATCGGACGCCAGATCCCCACCCAGCCGCCGCCCAGACGTACCACGCGCATGCCGAGGATACGGTGCCCGGGGCTTCCGCCGGCCGTCGGGATGAAGAGGATCTGCAGCAGGGCGAAGACCGCCATCGGCGCGAACATGGTGAGGCCGGCCTCGGCGGGCAGTGCGAACTGGTCGTAGCCGAGGAACCCGGTGGCGATGATCGTCGCAGCCACATAGTCGATGAGAAGGGCCCCGATTCGCCGTCCAGGGCGGGCGATGCTGCCCGTCCCCGTCTGCGGCATTCCGAGTCGTTCTCCGGGGTACGTGTTCACAGCGTCCGTCACGTATCCAGCCTACCGGCGCGTAACATGCTCGAAACAAAGCGGATACCGTGGGGTAACGCCCCGCACGTACTGTGCACAATGGCCGTGAAGCCATCGATCCGCAATCCAGGAGTCGTACATGTTCAAAGATTCGTCCGAGGTGCTGACCTACATCAAGGAGAACGACGTCAAGTTCCTTGACATCCGATTCACTGATCTCCCTGGTGTTCAGCAGCACTTCAACATCCCTGCGGCCACTGTCGACGAGGACTTCTTCGTGGACGGACAGCTGTTCGACGGCTCTTCGATCCGTGGCTTCGCCAGCATCCACGAGTCCGACATGCAGCTCATCCCTGACGTCACGACGGCATACATGGACCCGTTCCGCGAGGCGAGCACCCTCGTGATGATCTTCGACATCTACAACCCGCGCACGGGAGAGATCTACTCGAAGGACCCGCGCCAGGTCGCGAAGAAGGCCGAGAAGTACCTCGCCTCCACCGGCATCGCCGACACGGCGTTCTTCGCCCCCGAGGCCGAGTTCTACATCTTCGACGACGTGCGCTACTCGGTCACCGCCGGCGAGAGCTTCTACAAGGTCGATTCCGAAGAGGCCGCGTGGAACACCGGTCGTGAGGAAGAGGGCGGAAACCTCGCCAACAAGACCCCGTACAAGGGTGGCTACTTCCCCGTCAGCCCGGTCGACAAGACCGCTGACCTGCGCGACGACATCACCCTGAAGCTGATCGACGCCGGGTTCATCCTCGAGCGCTCGCACCACGAGGTCGGCACCGCCGGCCAGCAGGAGATCAACTACCGCTTCGACACCATGGTGCACTCGGCGGACGACATCCTGAAGTTCAAGTACATCGTCAAGAACACCGCCGAAGAGTGGGGCAAGGTCGCCACCTTCATGCCGAAGCCGCTGTACGGCGACAACGGATCGGGAATGCACACGCACCAGTCGCTGTGGAACGACGGCAAGCCGCTCTTCTACGACGAGGCCGGCTACGGTCAGCTCAGCGACATCGCTCGCTGGTACATCGGCGGCATCCTGGCGCACGCTCCGGCGCTGCTCGCCTTCACGAACCCGACCCTGAACAGCTACCACCGTCTGGTCAAGGGCTTCGAGGCTCCGGTCAACCTGGTCTACTCGGCCGGAAACCGCTCGGCTGCCATCCGCATCCCGATCACGGGCTCCAACCCGAAGGCCAAGCGCATCGAGTTCCGCGCGCCTGACGCATCGGGCAACCCGTACCTCGCCTTCGCCGCGCAGCTCATGGCCGGCCTCGACGGCATCAAGAACCGCATCGAGCCGCACGAGCCCGTCGACAAGGACCTCTACGAGCTTCCCCCCGAGGAGGCGAAGAACATCCCGCAGGTCCCGAACTCGCTGCTCGACTCGCTCGACGCACTGAAGGAGGACCACCAGTTCCTCCTCGAGGGTGGCGTCTTCACCGAGGAGCTCATCGAGACCTGGATCTCGTACAAGTACGAGAACGAGATCCTGCCGATGGCTCAGCGCCCGCACCCGTTCGAGTACGAGCTGTACTTCGGGGTGTAACCAGATCCCGCGGGATTTCGGGGGTAGGTCCGCCGAATCGCACAGAGAGCCCGTCAGGCCATGCCTGGCGGGCTCTCTGTGCGTCTCGCGTAGAGTCTTTCTCGGTCCCGCCCTAGGCGCGTGAGCTCACCCCGGCTCCGCGTCCAGTTTTTCGGAGAGGGAGGCTGCCCGTTCGAGCCGGGCCGGGATGGGCCTACGCGCCCGCTACGGTGTAGCCCTGGGCGACGGACGGCGGCGCCGAGCTCACCGGTCGCGGCTGCGTCGAAGCCCGCGGACCTTGCGCACCTGCCATGCGAGCAGCACGGCCGACCCGGTCACCATGACTCCGATGAGGATCCACTGCGGGAGGGAATAGGCGACGCTCCAGGTCAGCGTGACCAGCACGAGCCCGACCATGTAGGCGAAGAGCAGCGCCGACACCGCAGTCAGCAGCCACTCGCGGCGGTACCGCCACCGTGCACCCCGTCCACCCCGCTTCGCCATGTTCTGAAAGACTACGCGAGCCCGCGGCATCCCCCCGGTCGCGGAAGTTCTCACTCGCCGGCGCGCGAATCCACAGCGACGCCGATCGCGACGCCGATCGAGAGGCCCAGGCCCATTCCGAGTGCGAGGTTGTCGAACACGGTGAGTCCGAGCCCCGCCCCGACGGCGATGCCCAGGCCGAGGCCGACTGCATGACCGTTCTGCGGCTTCTTCTGCGAATCCTTCTCTGCATCCGTCATGTCATCCACCGTACGAACGCCTCGCGGTCACCGCATCCCCCGCATGGGGGATCCGGCACCCGCACGACCGTGTCGCGCTTGCTTTCACCCGCCCCTACTGGTCAACTGAGGGGTCCGAATGAACACAAGTGGGGGGCCATCATGCGCCGCAAGTACGACAGGCTGCAGCCGAAGAGGGTCCACACCACCGAGACTCCTCCCGCGCAGCCGAAGACAGCGGCCGCGGCGATCGCCCGGATCAACCCGTTCATGTTCGGCCTCCTCGGTGCTCTGGGTGTGCTCGTCGCGCTGATGCTCGGCGGAATCGTCAACCAGCTCGCCACGGTGCTGGTCTACATCGGGGTGGCGATCTTCCTCGCACTCGGGCTCGACCCGATCGTCTCGTTCATCGAACGCAAGCTCCCTCGCCCGGCCGCCGTCGCCATCGTCGTGTCCGTCGTGATCCTGGTCTTCGCCGGCATCATCCTGGCCATCGTGCCTCTTCTCATCGAGCAGGTGACCAACCTGATCCAGGACGGCCCGAAGATGGTCGAGGACTTCATGGCCAGCGCCTGGTTCAAGGACGTGAGCGAGCAGTTCGGCTCCACCTTCGACGACGCGGCGCAGGGCGTGCTGAGCTTCGTCCAGGATCCGGGCAACATCCTCAACATCAGCGGCGGAGTCTTCGCGGTCGGCGCCGGCATCGCCGGCGGCTTCACCGGCGTCACCATCGTGCTCATCCTGACCCTGTACTTCATGGCCTCGCTTCGAAGCATGAAGCGCGTCGCGGTGCGCTTCGTCCCGTCCTACCAGCGCGACACCTTCGGAGGGCTCCTCGAAGACGTCTCCGGCGCCGTCGGGCGTTACGTGATGGGGCAGGCCAGCCTGGCGCTCATCAACGGCATCCTGAGCCTGATCGTGCTGAGCATCATCGGAGCCCCCGTGCCGGCGCTTCTCGCGCTGATCGCCTTCATCGGCTCGATGATCCCGCTCGTCGGAACGTTGAGCGCCTCGATCATCAATGCGCTCATCTGCCTCATCGTGAGCCCGGTGACCGCTCTCATCGCGTTCGGCTATTACCTCGTCTACATGCAGATCGAGGCATACGTCCTGTCCCCGCGAATCATGAACAAGGCGGTCGCCGTTCCCGGAGCACTCGTGGTGATCGCGGCCGTCGCCGGTGGCGCACTCGGCGGGATCCTCGGCGCACTCGTCGCCATCCCCGTCGCCGCGAGCATCATCATCATCGTGCAGAAGGTCGTCTTCCCGACGCAGGACAGCAAGGTCGTCCCACCGGGAACCCTCAGCGAACGGTGAGGGCGGCGGGCTGGACCCGCACGGTGAAGTCGGAGATGTGTCCGACCTCTTCGCCATCGATCTCGAACATCTGCGGTGACGCGAGCTGCACGCGCACCCGCTCCGCGGAGATGTGCGTCGTCGAGTCGGTGCTCACAGCGGTGTCGACATTGCCCATCATGCGACGGATGCCGTTCTCCCACACGAAGGCACGGACGGTGTCGAGCCACTGGAGGGGCCCTTCGGCGCTCACGAGCAGCATGTCGAGCAACCCGTCGTCGAGCACTGCATCCGGCAGGAGACGGATGCCGCCCTGCAGCATGCCGCAGTTGCCGATCAGCATGGTGTGACCGCGAAGCCCCTGCGGCTCCTGATCGTCGAGCGTCAGGGTGATGTCGGTCATCTCGGTGCCGGCGAGAGCACGTCCCATCGCCTCGACGTAGGCGATCCATCCGGCTCGGTTCTTCAGG
Source organism: Microbacterium sp. NPDC079176 (assembly GCF_040686675.1). Lineage (NCBI taxonomy): Bacteria > Bacillati > Actinomycetota > Actinomycetes > Micrococcales > Microbacteriaceae > Microbacterium > Microbacterium sp. NPDC079176. Next base: position 421,604 of record NZ_JBFBLM010000002.1, on the reverse strand, counting down.
TCCTCGTCGGTCTCGACCAGCATCTGCGCGTCGATGCCGAAACCGACCATCACCACGAACGCGTGCTCGGTGCCGTCGTGGTCGACCCAGCCCATGTCGATCCGCTGCGGCTCGCCGTCGCGCACCCGAACCAACGCGGCGGGGATGTCGTTCAGGGGGATCTCGAGGTTCCGCGCGAGCAGGTTGCCCGTGCCCTGCGGCACGATGCCCAGCGCGGCGTCCGTGCCCGCCAACGATTCAGCGACCGCCCGGACGGTGCCGTCGCCGCCGACGGCGATCACCACGTCGCAGCCTGCGGCCACAGCTTCGGCGGCCATTCCCCGCCCCGGGTCCTCGATGCTGGTCTCCCACCACTCGACAGGAGTGCCGACACCGTCGGAGACGAAGGTCTCGGCGACGGCTGCGCGCAGCGAGTCCCCATCGACCTTCGAGGGGTTCCAGATCACACCGAGCTTCGAGATCGTCATGGAGCCAGGCTAGCCGTAGAAGAGCTGCTCGAATGCCCGGCGCGCACGCCGGGTCACGCCGAGGTAGTCGTCGTCGAGAATGCTCGCCGAACGGTCGGGGTACCCGAGCAGCCGACCGATGGCGTCGAGGTCGCGCGGATCCGTCGGGAGCACGTCGCTCGTCTTGCCCGTGTAGAGGGTGATCGCAGATCGCAGACGGCTCGACAGCAGCCACGCGGCCCGGAGGAGATCGGCGGATTCGGCGGGAACGTAGCCTGCGTCGACGGCCGCCTGGAGCGCCGTGAGCGTCGACGTGGTGCGCAGGGCCGGTGCGTCATGGGCGTGCTGCAGCTGGAGCAGCTGCACCAGCCACTCGACGTCGCTCAGCGTGCCCGGACCGAGCTTCAGGTGTCGACGAGGATCGACTCCCTGAGGCAGCCGCTCTCCCTCGACTCGCGCCTTGATGCGCTTGATCTCGCGGGTTCCCTGCAGGTCGATCTCGGCGGGGTAGCGGATGCTGTCGGCGAGGGCGGTGAACTTCTCGATGAGAGTCGCGCTGCCCGCCACGCCTCTCGCCCGCAGGAGTGCCTGAGCCTCCCAGGAGAGCGACCAGCGCCGGTAGTACTCCGCATACGCGTCGATCGATCGGACGACGGGTCCGTTGCGTCCCTCCGGACGGAGATCGGCATCGAGGTCCAACGGCACACGGTGGTCGGTGAGGTGCTCTCGGAGGCCGGCGACGATGCGCGTGGCGAGCGTCTGCGCGCGTTGCGGATCGACGCCGTTCGCGTCGTACACGTAGAGGATGTCGGCATCGGAGCCGAAGCCCAGCTCCGCTCCCCCGAACCGCCCCATGCCGATCACCGCAAAGTCGAGCGCCTCATCGTCGAGCGGGACGATCTCGCGGCGGACCGCGCGCAGCGCCGCCTGGATCGTCGCGTCGGTGATCTCGGTCAGGGACGTCGCGATCTGCTCGATCGAGAGCACGTCGAGGACGCCGCCCATCGCCGTTCGCAGCAGCTCGCGCCGCCGCAGCGCTCGCACCGCCTGCAGCGCGTCGCCGACGTTCCTGTGCCGCGTCTGGATGGCCCTGGCCTCCTCGTCGAGAGCGGCCCCGCTGCGGGGCCGCAGCAGCTCGCTGCTGTCGAGCCAGGCGACGGACTCGGGTATCCACTCCATGAGCTCGCCGACGTAGCGCGACGACGAGAGGAGGCGCGTCAGGCTCTCGGCAGCGCCCGAGGAATCACGCAGCATCCTGAGGAACCAGGGAGTGTCGCCGAGGCGTTCGCTGATGCGACGGAACGCGATCAACGCATAGTCGGGGTCGCTGCCGTCGGCGAACCAGCGCACCATCACGGGCATGAGGTGCCGCTGGATGGTCGCCTTGCGGCTCAATCCGGTGGTGAGCGCACCGATGTGGCGCAGGGCGCCGGCCGGATCCCGGAAGCCGATCGCCATGAGCCGGTCGTGCGCCTGTGCCGTGGACAGCGTGCGCTCCTCTTCCGGCAGCGCCGCCACAGCGCTCAGGAGAGGCCGGTAGAACAGGCGGGTGTGGATGTCGCGCACCTCCCGCCGCACGCTCTCCCAGCGCGCCCAGATCGCTTCACCGGACTCGCCCAGGCCGGTGCTGCGCGCGAGCACCCGGAGGCCCGCCGGTGTGCGGGGCATCAGGTGGGTGCGGCTGAGCTCGCGGAGCTGCAACCTGTGCTCCATCAACCGCAGCACGCAGTAGTCATCGGCGAAAGACGCAGCCTCGGCCCGGCCGATGTAGCCGCCCTCCACCAGGGCGTCGAGGCTCTCGAGTGTGCCCCGCGTGCGCAGACGGGGGTCTGTGAGGCCGTGCACGAGCTGCAGCAGCTGCACGGTGAACTCGATGTCCCGCAGGCCGCCCGAGCCGAGTTTGAGCTGGTACGGGGCATCCTCGGGGTCGATGTGCTCCATGACCCGCTCGCGCATGCGCTGCACGCTGTCGACGAAGTTCTCACGCGCGGCACTGGAGAAGACCTTCGGCTGCACGGCGGCGATGTACTCGGCGCCGAGCTCCGCATCGCCCGCGAGGGGTCGCGCCTTCAGTAGCGCCTGGAACTCCCAGCTCTTCGCCCAGCGGTCGTAGTAGGCCAGGTGCGAGCCGAGCGACCGGACGAGCGCGCCCTGCTTGCCTTCGGGACGGAGCGCGGCGTCGACCTCCCACAGCGGGGGCTCGACCTCGATGCCGCTCAGTCCTCGCATCGTCTCCCTCGCGAGACGGGTCGCGATGTCGATCGCGCGCGACTCCGGGACGGCGTCCTCGTCTGCGGTTCCGCCGACGAAGATCACATCGACATCGCTGACGTAGTTCAGCTCGCGTGCACCCGCCTTGCCCATGCCGATGATCGCCAGCTGCGTGGCCGCGACCTGCTCGCGACTCATCGTGTCGACCAGCCGCCGACGCGCGATCGCCAGAGACGCCTCCAGCGCCGCGCCCGCGATATCGGCCAGCGCGGCGGCGACATCCGCGACGATGCGCACAGGGTTGTGCGCCGTCAGGTCGATCGCGGCGATCAGAGCGAGGTTGCGGCGATACGCCACACGCAGCGTGACCACCGCGCTGTCATCGCCCGACTCGGCGAATCCGTCGCGCGCTCCGACGGCCTCGAGCATCCGATCGCGCAGCTCGTGCGCAGAGGGCAGTTCGGTGGACGTGTCGCCGAGCACCGAGATCTCGGTCGGATGCCGCAGGAAGAAGTCGGCGAAGCCCTGCGACGCCCCGAACACCCGCCACGCACGTCGGCGCGCCCGCTGGTCGGTGAACAGGGCGGCGATGGGTGCCGCATCGCGCCGTGCCACGCGCAGCATCCCCTCGACCGCCGCATCGGGGTCGGCCGCGTCCGCCTCGCTGAGCAGAAGTGAGCGCTCGACTCCGATCAGGGTCGCGAGCTCGGTGAGATTCGCCGCCGCCTCACTGAGCTCAGCGAACCCCAGCCTGGCCAGCGCGGAGAGAGAGACGGAGTCGTCCGAACGGGCCATCGGCGACGCTCAGAGCAGCTCGAGGTTGTTCTTCAGCTCCAGCGGAGTGACCTGGCCGCGGTAGGCCTCCCACTCCTTGCGCTTGTTGAGCAGCACGTAGTTGAAGACCGATTCGCCGAGGGTCTCGGCGACGAGCTCGGAGCTCTCCATGTACTCGAGCGCGTGGTCGAGGCTCGCCGGAAGCGCAGAATAGCCGAGCGCGCGGCGCTCTGCGTCGCTGAGCGACCACACGTTGTCCTCGGCCTCGGGAGGCAGCTCGTACTCCTCCTCGATGCCCTTGAGGCCGGCCGCGAGCATGAGGGCGTACGCGAGATACGGGTTGGCTGCCGAGTCGAGCGCGCGGTACTCGACACGCGACGAACCGCCCTTGTTGGGCTTGTACATCGGCACGCGCACCAGAGCGGAGCGGTTGTTGTGGCCCCAGGTGACGAAGCTCGGAGCCTCGTCGCCGCCCCAGAGCCGCTTGTAGGAGTTCACGAACTGGTTGGTCACCGCCGCCATCTCGTTGGCGTGTCGCAGCAGGCCGGCGATGAAGTGTCGTCCGGTCTTGGAGAGCTGGTACTTGGCGCCCTCTTCATAGAACGCGTTGCGCTCGCCCTCGAAGAGCGACATGTGCGTGTGCATGCCGCTTCCGGGGTGACCGCTCAGCGGCTTCGGCATGAAGGTGGCGTAGACGCCCTGCTCGATCGCGACCTCTTTGATGACGGTGCGGAAGGTCATGACGTTGTCGGCCATCGTCAGCGCGTCCGCGTAGCGCAGGTCGATCTCGTTCTGACCCGGGCCGCCCTCGTGGTGGCTGAACTCGACGGAGATGCCGAGATCCTCGAGCATCCGCACGGAACGGCGGCGGAAGTCGTGCGCCGTGCCGCCGGGAACGTTGTCGAAGTAGCCGGCGGAGTCGACCGGAACCGGACCCTCAGGGCCGAACGACGACGACTTGAGGAGGTAGAACTCGATCTCGGGGTGCGTGTAGAACGTGAATCCGGCATCCGCCGCCTTGGCGAGCGTGCGCTTGAGCACATGGCGGGGGTCGGAGACGGCAGGACGGCCGTCCGGCGTCGTGATGTCGCAGAACATGCGCGCGGTCGGGTCGATCTCGCCGCGCCACGGCAGGGTCTGGAAGGTGGTGGGGTCGGGCTGGGCGAGCAGGTCAGACTCGTAGCTGCGGGTCAGGCCCTCGATGGCCGAGCCGTCGAATCCGATGCCCTCGGCGAATGCGCCCTCAACCTCGGCCGGCGCGATGGCGACGGACTTGAGCGTGCCGATGACATCGGTGAACCACAGGCGGACGAACTTGACGCCGCGCTCTTCGATCGTCCGGAGGACGAAATCCCTCTGCTTGTCCACGGTCACTCGGCCTTGCCGATACCGGCGTCCCAGCCGCTCTCGGCTGCTTCCTCCTCAGCCCAGGCGCGCGAACGCTCCTTGAGCTTCTCCGGAGCCCGAGACGCCTCAGCCTCGGTGTCGAAGGGGCCGACGCGGTCGGCCGATGCGGAGATCATGCCGAATTCCACCTGGCCGGTCTCCAGGTTGTACCAGTACTTCTCATCGCCGTTCGACATGGCCGATCCCCTTCTTCACGTGGTGTCATCGATCCTACTGGCGCTGAGCGTGGTCGCTAAGCTAACCAGCATGGCAAAAGCGATCGGCGTCGACATCGGCGGCACGGGTATCAAGGCAGGTCTGGTCGACCTCGAGCACGGCACCATGGCCTCGGACAGGGTACGCGTACCCACTCCTGAGGGCGCATCACCGCAGGACGTCCTGCAGGCCGTGCAGACGGTTCTGAAGACGCTCGACGTCAAGGACACGACTCTTCCCCTCGGCGTGGCGTTCCCGGCGATCGTCAAGCGCGGCAAGACGCTCTCGGCCGCCAACGTCTCGAAGGAATGGATCGACTTCGACGCCGAGCGGTTCTTCCGCGACGGGCTCGGGCGCAACATCGTCTTCGTCAACGATGCGGATGCCGCCGGCGTCGCGGAGGCCCGCCACGGCGCGGCGCGGGATGTGCGCGGCTTCACGCTGCTCACGACCCTCGGCACGGGCATCGGCTCGGCATTCCTGTACGACGGAGTCCTGCTGCCGAACACCGAGCTCGGCCACCTGAACTTCGGCGAGTACGAGTCGGTCGAGACGTATGCAGCCACCTCGGCGCGCGAGCGCGAGGGACTCAGCTGGGCGGAGTGGGCGGAACGTCTGCAGAAGTTCTACTCGCACATCGAGTTCCTCTTCAGCCCCGACCTGTTCGTGGTCGGCGGCGGAGTGTCGAAGAACGCCGGTGACTTCCTCCCGCTTCTCGACCTCAAGACACCGATCGTCCCGGCGATCCACCGCAACAACTCCGGCATCATCGGCGCGGCTTCGCTCGCCGGCGACTGATTCCCCGACCACAGAGACGACGAAGGCCCCGCCGATCCGGCGGGGCCTTCGTCGCGTCCGGGATTGCGGCGCGTCTCACCGGATCACCCGCGCGGCGGCCCGGCGACGTGACACTATGGCACCCCGCCCGTCTGCGCCTCGACGGTGAGACCGGACGGCAACGAAAGGCAGCGTCGAGATGAACGAACCATCCGAATCATCATGGGACCGGCCGGTATCGCCGGAGACGACAGCCGGGATGGTGCCCGTCGACAGACCACAGGCGAAGAAGCTGCGGTCGCGTCACGTCACCATGATCACCCTCGGCGGCATCATCGGCGCGAGCCTGTTCGTCGGATCCGGGAATGTCATCCGCGCCGTGGGTCCGGCCGCCGTGCTGTCGTACCTCATCGGCGGCCTGCTCGTCTTCCTCGCCATGCGCATGCTGGGCGAGATGGCGGCGTCGCGCCCGGCGATCGGCTCGTTCATGGAATATGCGCGAGTGGGCCTCGGCAACTGGGCCGCCTACCTCGTGGGATGGCTGTACTGGTACTTCTGGGTCGGAGTCCTCGCGTATGAGGCGGTGCTGGGCGGCGAGACGATGGCGAGCTGGTTCCCCGCCGTGCCGTCATGGGCCTGGTCGCTGATCCTCATCGGCATCTTCGTCGGCACGAACATCATCTCGGTGCGCGCGTTCGGCGAGGTGGAGTTCTGGCTCGCCAGCGTCAAGGTGCTCGCGATCGTCGTCTTCCTCGGCGCGGGTCTGCTGTTCGCCTTCGGCCTGTGGCCGAACTCGGAGGTGTCGATCTCCAACCTCTGGGAACACGGCGGATTCGCCCCGAACGGCTTCGGAGTCGCGTTCACGGGTGTGGCCCTGGTGATCTTCTCGTACTTCGGCACCGAGATCGCCGTCATGGCCTCCGCCGAATCGGAGGATCCCGCCAAGGGCATCCGTCAGGCGACGAGCACGATCATCTGGCGCATCCTGCTGTTCTTCGTCGGCTCGGTGCTCATCATCGTCACCGTGGTGCCCTGGAACGAACTGCCTGTGCCGACCGACGTCGCCAACGCGCCCTTCACCTACGCCCTCGAGCAGTTCGGCATCCCGGGCGCGAGCATCATCATGCAGCTCGTGATCTTCACGGCGGTGATCTCGGTGCTCAACTCGGGCCTGTACTCGGCGTCGCGCATGTTCGCGGCCCTCGCCGAGCAGGGCTTCGCGCCGAAGATCGTGGCGAAGCGGTCGAAGAGCGGCGTCCCGGTGATGGCGCTGCTCGCCTCGACCAGCGGCGGCCTGATCGCAACGCTCGTGAACTTCTTCACCCCGGGATCGGGCATCTTCGACTTCATCATGAACTCCGCGGGCCTGGTCGCACTGTTCGTGTACGTCTTCATCGCCGTCACACAGTGGCGACTCCGCCAGAAGATGACGCCGGAAGAGGTGGCGAACCTGAAACTCAAGATGTGGCTGCACCCCTGGCTGAACGTGCTCCTGATCGCGTGCATCGCCGCGGTGATCGTCGTGATGATGTTCAGCGAAGGGGGTCGCACCCAGGTCTGGACGAGCCTCGTCGCCACCGGCGCGCTCGTGCTGTTCTGGCCGCTGGTGCGACGTAACCTCGCGCGCAGGAAGCTCGAAGATTCCATGCCACGAAAGGATCAGCCGGGGCAGGACCGTCTGGCGTGACGACCACGCCGATGCCGTGAGCGAGAGAAAAGAGCGCCCCGGGGAACCTGGGGAATTCGCGGGGCGCTCGCCAGCATGCTGGGGACCTGCTGGCAGGTGACCCAGAAGTCGCGGTCACGCGCACAACATATCAAGATAACTAGCTAAGCAAAAGACTTGCTCGGCAATGCAACTGCGATCGCCACGCTCCCCCGCTCTCACTGACGCTGCGGCTCCCTCACGAACGGCTCCGTCACGAGCGGCTCCATGGCTCCCGGTCCCAGCGTGAGCACATCACCGGGGTACAGCATCGAACCCAGACGGCTGTAGGTCATCGCCGCATAGACGTCCGTGCACAGCCGCTCCCTCACGGCGGATGGCGCATCCCCCGCCGCGACCGTGTAAGTCGAGATGAGCCCGTCTGCCGTATGCGTGACCGTGCCGCGAGCGAAGTCGGTCTCGCCGTTGTCCACCGGTGCGACACCGTTCCATGTCGCGTAGAAGGTGGGTTCCTCGTCTCCCTCGCTGTATCCCGGGATCGAGATCATCGACAGCACCGTGCAGCGACTCGCCTCTGCGGGTGGGGTCGGTGTCGGCGCGGGCGTGTCGCTCGGCGTCGGCACAGCCGCGGGCTGAACGGCTGCCGTGGTCGCTGCGACCTCAGGCATCGTGGCGGTGCACCCGCTGAGCGCTGCGAGTGACAGAGCCGCGAGGAGCGTCGTGGCGGCAGAACGGTTCGACATGCCCGAACGCTATCGAGCATCCGGCCAGGAAGCCAGCGCGGCCCTGCTCAGGAGGTGGGTGCGAATGGGCCGACCTGTACGCCGGGTTCTGTTCCGGGGTTCTTCGCCCCTTCGACGGCCATCTCTCTCGGCGACACGTTGCCGTGGCACTCTAGCGGTCTACCCGAGGACTCGGCGAGCCGCGTCAACATCCTCTGTCTGACCTTGCTCCGGACGAGGTTTACCTGGCGGGCCATGTCACCATGGCCCCCGGTGGTCTCTTACACCACCCTTTCACCCTTACCCCTTGCGGGGCGGTCTGCTCTCTGTGGCACTTTCTCGCGGATTGCTCCGGGTGGGCGTTACCCACCGTCCTGCCCTGAGGAGCCCGGACGTTCCTCGGTGCGGTTGCCCGCCACGCGGCCGTCCAGTCGACCCATTCACAGCTCCAGTCTACGACCAGGCTGCGCTACTTCTCCGCCGACTCCGCGATGCGGAGATCGAGCGGCACGTCGATCGGGAAGTTGCCGAAGAGGCGGCGGGTGGCCACAGCCGCGGCCTCGCGCACCGCGTCGGCCGCAGCATCCGCCTGCTCCTGCGGGACATGCAGGATCACCTCGTCGTGCAGGAAGAAGGCCAGGTGCGCGCGGGAGCCGAAGATCCCGGATGCCGGAGCTTCGCGCTCCGCGACGGGCAGCAGTTGCAGGCGATGCCTGATCTCCGCCAGCCAGATCAACGACCACTCGGCCGCGGTCCCCTGCACCACGAAGTTGCGGGTGAAGCGGCCCCAGTCCCGGGCCCGACGCCGGGCGAGGGCGACCTCCGCAGGGTCGGCATCCGCGCCGGTAGCCGCAGCCTGCATCGCCTCCCACTCCGTCGACGGGCGAGGAGACGATCGTCCCAACCACGTCGAGACGACTCCCCCGTCCTCTCCGAAGCGCGCGGCGCGGTCGACGAGGGCCATCGCGCGCGGATACACCTTGCGCAGTCGAGGGACCAACCTGCCGCTGTCACCGGTGGTCGCGCCGTACATCGCCCCGAGGACGGCGTACTTGGCCTCCTCTCGCGTGGCGACCGCGCCGGACTCGACGACTCCCTCATAGAGGTCCTTGCCCTGGGCCGCCCGGGCCATCGCGCGGTCACCGGCCATGCCGGCCAGCATCCGCGGCTCGAGCTGGGCGACATCCGCGACGACGAGCGTCCATCCGTCGTCAGCGCGCACGGCGGCGCGCAGATTGCGCGGCAGCTGGAGGGCGCCGCCACCCGCCGATGCCCATCGTCCCGTCACGACGCCGCCCGTGATGTAGATCGGTCGGAACCGGCCGTCGTGCACCCACTCGGCGAGCCAGGCCCACCCGTTGGCGCTCAGCAGCCGAGACAGCTTCTTGTAGGCCAGGAGCGGTTCGACCACGGCGTGGCTGTGCTGGGCGAGTTCCCACCGGCTCGTCGACTCGACCTGCACGCCGACGCGGTGCAGAGCGCGCAGCAGCTTCGGCTGGCTCTCGAGGTTGAGCGTGGGGTCGCTGAGGATCGAGCGCACCCTCTCTCCTTGAACCACCATGCGGCTGGGAAGGCCGCCCGCGATCGGTCGAGTGCCCAGGATCTCGGTGAGGATGCCGTCGTGCACGGACTCGTTCCACGGCAGGCCGGCAGCGCGCATCTCCTCGGCGATGAGGCCACCCGCCGACTCGGCCGACGTGAGCAGGGTCAGCCGCCCGTCCTTGCTGTCGCGCAGGACTCGGCGCTGCTCGCGGTACTGATCGAGCGCATCCGCCACGGGGTCGTGCGAATCGCTGTGCTCGGCGACCTCGAACAATGCCGGTGCGTCGTCGACTGGTTCGCGTCGCACCCACGATGCGGACGGTGCGAGCGGACGAGCGACGGTGTCGGTGTCGCGGAGGATCGCGTGGCAGAGCACCAGATCGTGCGATCGGCCGAGAAGAACACCCGAGGCGAGCAGCACGGGGTAGATCTCCCGGGCGCTGCGGATCACCCACCGGGGCGGATCGACGCGTTCCTGCTCGGCCACCCACACCGGCATCTCGGTCGGAGAGAACTCGGTGCGCGCGACCTCGACATCGTCCGAGTCGAGCTCCACGGCGATGTATGCACCGGTCGCGCCCTTGACCAGGGCGATCCGACGTTCGGTCTGGAGCCGCGAGCTCACCGCCGTCGCGCTCGCGGCGCGCGGATCACAGCCCGGATTCCTCGGTGCGCACCAGGATGCACCCGCACTCGGGGCAGGACACCACGAGGTCGTCTGCCGCATTGCGGATGTCGTTCAGGTCGGTGCCGGGGAGCAGGATCCGACATCCCTCGCACGTTCCGCGGGTGAGCAGCGCCGCACCGGCACTGTTCGCAGCGCGACGCGTGTACTCGGCGAGGAGCGGCGCCGGAAGGGTCGCCGTGACCGCCTCACGGTCGCGAGTCAACTGCGCGATCAGATCGGTCGCAGTGGCGACGTCGGCCTTGGCCTGAGCGGTGAGCGCGGTGCCCTCCGCGGTGGTCGTCCCGAGCAGTGCCTGCTGTGCGGCGACCGCCGCGTCTGCGTCCTCCACGCGCCCCATGACGTCGAGCTCGATATCCTCGAGATCGCTCTGGCGCTTGGTGAGACTGGCGATCTCGTGCTCGAGAGCCTGCGCCTCCTTCGAGTTCGTCGCCGTGGCCAGTCGATCGGCGTCACGGGCGCGACGCTGTTCGACGAGCTTCACATCGGCTTCGAGACGCGTGAGCTCGGTGCGAACGTCATCGCGCACACCCGTCAGAGTCGTCAGCTCTCGGAGCTGCTCCTGACGGATGGCGACGAGCTCGGCGATGCGAGCGGCCTGCGGCGGCTTGGTGCGCGCGCGCTCAGCCTGCGCGATGCGCCGGTCCAGGTCGGCGACGTCGAGCAGGATGCGCTGGTGTTCTGGGCTGGCGTTCACGCTCTCAAATCTAGTCGCTGCCCAGCCCCGTCCATCACCCGACCTGACCGTCGAGGTACAGCCAACTGCGCTCCTCCCGCACGAAGCGGCTCCGTTCACGCAGCGAACCGCGCTCGGCATCCTGCCGCCAGAACGCCTCGAACTCGACCACGCCCTCTCGGTCGAAGGGTCCGCCGTCGACCCGATCGATGATCACGAGCCGCCGCCACACCACGTCGAGGTCGAGGTCGAGGTCGGTCGGACGGGTCGAGGGATGCCAGGACGCCAGGAGGTACGCGGCATCCCCGATCGCGAACGCCGTGAACCGGGAGCGCATCAGGCGTTCGGCCGTCGGCGCAGCGGCGCCGCCGAGCAGCGGGCCGCAGCATCCGCCGAAGAGATCTCCGGAGCCACAGGGACACCGCTCGGCATTATCGGGGACACCGTCATCCGACGCCATCCTCTGCACCACGCTCATCGCTCCAGCGTACGCTGGCGCCATGACGGCTCTTCCTCACTTCACGGCACACAACGGCTTCGCTCTTCCGGCTCTCGGACTCGGAACATACGCGCTCGACGGCGACGCGGGTGCGGATGCGGTCACCACGGCGATCGGGGCCGGATACCGCCTGATCGACTCGGCCTTCAACTACGAGAACGAGGGGTCAGTCGGTCGCGGCGTGCGCGCATCCGACGTGGACGCCGCAGAGCTCATCGTCACGACCAAGCTGCCCGGACGCCATCACCCGCGCGCGAAGGCGCGGACGAGCATCGAGGAGAGCCGGTCGCGGCTCGGGGTCGACGCGATCGATCTGCATCTGATCCACTGGCCGAACCCGCAGCAGGACGAGTACGTGCAGGCCTGGGAGGCGCTGGTCGACGCTCAGCGGCGCGGCGTCGTGAGGCAGATCGGCGTCTCGAACTTCCTGCCGGAGCACCTCGAGCGCATCGAGCGGGAGACCGGGGTCAGGCCCGTCGTGAACCAGATCGAGGTGCACCCGTACTTCCCGCAGACCGATCAGCTCGCCTACCACCGGGAGCACGGCATCCTCACCGAAGCATGGAGTCCTCTCGGTCGGGCGAAGCAACTCATCGAGGAGAGGGTGATCGGCGAGGTGGCTGCCGCCCATGGGATCTCCCCCGCGCAGACCGTGCTCGCCTGGCATGTGGCACGCGAGACCGTGGCGATCCCGAAGGCGTCGTCGCTCGAGCATCAGGTGTCGAACCTCGCGGCCGGAGCGATCGTGCTGTCGGATGCGGAGGTCGAGGCGATCACGGCGCTCGGACGCCCCGATGGGCGACTGTTCGACGCGGATCCCGCATCGCACGAGGAGTCCTGAGGCGTCCTGAGGCGTCTCGGTCGTAGAGCCTCGGACGACGGCGCGTCACGGCTCTCAGACGCGCTGCGTCCCGAGCACTCTGAGCAGCTCGAGCTTGCTCTCGGCGTCGCTGCCCGGCGCCGCTGTCAGGACGATGAGCGCCTGGGATTCGTCCTCGGTGAAAAGCGCCTGGCAGTCGACTTCGATCGGACCGATCTCGGGATGGATCAGGACCTTGTGGTCTTCGAAGCGCCGCCTGACCTCGTGCACCTCCCACAGCTGTGCGAACTCCGGGCTGAGCGACGCGAGCTCGCGGACGATCTCGCCGGCGCGAGACCGCTCGCCCAGGGCGCCATAGGCGGATCGGAGGGAGGCCACGAGCACACGACTGTGACGCGGATGATCCTCCTCCGGGTACCGCCGGCGCTCGTCGTCCGGGTGCGCGAACCAGCGGTAGATCCCACTGCGCTCGATCCCCTCCAGACCGCTCGCGTCGCCGAGCAGAGCGCGTGCTGCGTCATTCTGGATCAGCACCTCGTCGAGCGCGGAGACGACGAATGCGGGCGTGTCGTGAAGCCGGTCGAGCACGCGGAGCATCCCCGGATGCACGTAGTCGGTGAAGATCGTGCGGTCCGGTGCGCTGTGTCCGCAGACCCGATGCAGGTAGTCACGCTCGTCGGGGGTCAGACGCAGCGCCCGCGCGAGCGAGCCGAGGATCTGTACGCTGGGCTGCGGGCCGCGCTGCTGCTCGAGCCGCGCGTAGTAGTCGGTCGACATGGCGGCGAGCTGCGCGACCTCCTCGCGTCGAAGCCCGGGGGTGCGTCGACGCGCCCCCGCACCGAGGCCGACGTCGGACGGCTTCAGCTGCTCCCTGCGACGCACGAGGAACTCGGCCAGTGCTTCTCTGTCCACCTCTGCAGTATCTCGTGCTCTGCCTCGCGCATCCAGGGACGCCCGATCCCTGGATGCGCCATCTCTGGAGGGCCTGGGCGAGAGCACGAAGAGTGGACGTATGAACATCAGCGGAAACACCATCTTCATCCCCGGTGCCACGAGCGGTATCGGCCTCGCCCTCGCTCTGCGGCTCAGCGATCGGGGCAACACCGTGATCGTGGGCGGGCGTCGCGCCGAGCTGCTCGACGAGATCGCCGCGGCGAACCCGGGCATCCACACCGTCCGGATCGACACGACGGACGCCGACAGCATCCGGGCGGCCGCGCAGACGGTCATGGCCGCCCACCCCTCGCTCAACGTGGTCATCCCGATGGCCGGGATCATGCGGGTCGAGGACTGGACGTCGCCCGAGGGGTTCCTCGACGACGCCGAGGCCACCGTCACCACCAACCTCCTGGGTCCGATCCGGCTGATCGCGGCCTTCATCGAGCACCTGCGCACCATGCCGGACGCGACGATCATGACTGTGTCGTCCGGTCTGGCCTTCGCGCCGCTCCGCGTGACGCCCACCTACAACGCGACGAAAGCGGCCATCCACATGCTCAGCGAATCTCTGCGTCTGCAGCTCGCCGACACGAGTGTGAGCGTGCTCGAGCTCGAACCGCCCTCCGTCCGCACCTCGCTCATGCCGGGGCAGGAGACCAGCGAGTTCGCGATGCCGCTCGACGAGTTCGTCAGCGAGGTCGTCGACCTGATCGAGACCCAGCCGGATGCGACCGAGATCCAGGTCGAGAACGTGAAGTTCCTGCGCTACGGCGAAGCACGGGGAGACTATGCGCAGGTGGTCGAGACACTCAATCGGCGCGACCCGCACGGGCACTGAGCCTGCACGGCCGTCGTCGTCGCCCGATCACAGCGCGGCGTCGACGGCCTGCTGGGCTGTCGTGTGCCGAAACTCGAAGCCCGAGCCTTCGAGCGCGCCGGGTCTGACGTCCGCATCGGAGAGCAGCAGCGAATCGGCGGCCGACCGACTCAGCGCGAGCCGGAGGGCCCAGGCAGGAGCCGGGATCCAGAACGGTCGGCGCATCCTCTTCGCGAGGGCGCGACCGATGTCGTTCGCCGAGGCACGCGTCGGCCCGGTGAAGTTGACGGGCCCCTCGAGGCGCTGGTCGATCACGTGTCGGATGCCGCGCACCTCATCGTCGAGAGAGATCCATGGCCAGATCTGGGTGCCGGGCCCGATCGGACCGGCGACCCCGAAGCGAGTGAGCTGGATGAGCGGCTTCAGCACACCCTTGCGATGGATGATCGGAGCGGTGCGCAGCAGCGCGACCGTCGTCTGCTCCCCCGCGCGCAGCGCCTCCTGCTCCCATCGGACGCACAGCTGCGCCAGGAACGTGTCGCCCGCGAGCGACGCCTCGGTCAGCACCTCGCCCGGCGCCGAGCCGTAGTAGCCGACAGCGGATGCCGACACGAACGCCGGAGCATCGTCTCGCAGGGTGCGCACCGCCGTCGCGAGCGTGCGGGTGCCCGTCAGTCGGGACTCGACGAGTTCGCGGCGATACCGTCGCGTCCAAGGCAGACGCCCGACGCTCGCACCACCCAGCGCGACCACGGCGACAGCGCCCGCCAGCACATCGGGGTCGAGCTCGCGCTCCCCCGGCATCCACTGCACCTCAGACGGATCACGCGGAGGGCGACGCACGAGGGTCGTCACCTCCACACCGTCCGACCGCAGCGACGAGGCGAGCGCCGTGCCGATCAGGCCCGATGCGCCACTGATCACGATCCGCTGCGGCATGACGACTCCCTCTGTCCGTTCATCGGACTCATTGCTCTCCGCGAGTCTGTCACGTCCAGCCCCTCCTGGCGATGTCCGGAGTGCCCGGTAGGTTGCCCGACGTGACCGAACCCGTGCAGTCGTGGTGGGCGAGACGCCAGTTCTCGCGAGGACGGGAGGTGCCCTACGAGATCGGCACCTATCGTTCGCAGTGGGCCGCCTACCCCGAACTGATCCGCCAGTACCACCCCGAACTCAATCACGGCATCGCACTCTCGCAGGTGCCGTTGGCGGCCGATGTGCTGTTGTGCTGGGAATGCCGAGTGGGCCATCGTTTCGCCGCCACCCCCACTGAGCAGCGCGAACGCCCCGGGCGGGTGCGCCGCCAGTCGGCGTGGTGCCCGGAATGCTCGACGCTCGCCAGGCCCCAGCCGGTCGTGCTGGGCGAAGCCCGCGCGATACCCCGACGGCCGAAACGCCCGCTCACCCTCTGCAGCAAGACGCCCGATCTCCCCTCCGGCGAAGCCTTCTCCAGCGTCTGCGCCCCGGCACCGGCATCCGCCGCCGAGGCCAGACTCCGCGCGATGCTCGCCGCCCGCATCTCCGTCACGACCGGTGTCAACGCGGTCAAAGTCTCTCGCCCGTTCTTCCGCCATACCGAGGTGTGGCCGGACATCCTGCTGCCGGAGCTCCGTGTCGCGATCGAGTACGACACGGTCGGGCGCCACGGACTCGAGCATGTCGGCACCCGCGAGCAGACCGATCTCCGCAAGGATCGCGCCCTGCGCTCCGCCGGCTGGGAGGTGATCCGGGTTCGCACCGGACGGCTCGAACCACTGGGACCCCACGATCTGCAGATGCCTTCGGTGACCGCGCGGGGAATCGATCGCATCATCGACGAGCTTCGCGAGATCCGCGGGGCGCTGATCGTCGACGCGTTCCTGACGCCGGCCTGACGGTGCCGCCGGGAGTGGCAGGCTCGCGCTCAGCCCTCGGGGAGATCGCCCGCCTGCTTCACGACCGCATCCCACTCGGACTGTAGGAAGGTGGCCTCGCCGGCGGCGACGATCTGGGCGTTGTCGTTCGGCCCGAGCTCCGGCCGCATGGTGAGTCCGCCGACCTCGAGGCTCGGGATGCTCTGCCTGATGCACTCGACGCTGCCGCGCACCAGCAGCTCCGCCGTCTGCTCCGGTGTCGTCGCGGCGCCCATCACGGCATCGTCATGGGCGATGAGGATCACCTGCCATTCGGGCTGACGATCGTCAGGATCCAGCGTGTACTGCAGCAGCCCCTGCGGCGCGGCCTCGACCACGATGACGATCGACCCCGCGATCGGCTGCTCGCCTGCGTTCGTCCCCATAGCGGTTCCCCTGACCCGGGCGTCCCCACGCCCGCTGTCCGCTCAGGGTACTGCGAAATTATCTCGCCGAACGCCTTACGACAGTCCGATCTCAACCGATATATCAACACGGGGAGCGAAGGAGAAGGATCTTGACCAGCACCTACATCGAGACGGGCGGACACGTCCGCGTCTACGACGACGCCGTCCGCACGCATCATGAGTTCCCTCTCGGCACCTATCGGGTGCACTTCACCTCGAAAGAGGGCTTCAGCCTGATCAAGATCGACGACCTCACCGTCGGCACCGAGCGCGTCTACGGCGGCCGAGACAGGAAGGTCGACAAGATCTTCCGGTCCTACGCCCTCTCGGACCGCAGCCTGGGCGTGATGCTCTCCGGCGACAAGGGGATCGGCAAGACGCTGTTCCTTCGCATGGTCGCCGAGGAGGCCCTCGAGCAGTGCCTGCCCGTCGTGATCGTCTCAGAGGACAACGACGGCATCGTGGAGTTCCTGGACACCCTCGACGAGTGTCTGATCATCTTCGACGAGTTCGAGAAGATCTTCCCCGCTGGCCGCCGCGGGGGCGCAGAGGGAGGCAATCGACAGAACCAGTTCCTGTCCCTGTTCGACGGCCTCTCGTCCGTGAAGCGCATCTACTGCCTCACGGTGAACGACATCAGCGACGTCAGCACGTACATCGTCAATCGCCCCGGCCGGTTCCACTACCACATGCGATTCGAGTACCCCGGTCCCGACGAGGTGCGCCAGTACCTCATCGATCAGGCCCCCCACGCGGACCCGGACGAGATCGAGAACGTCGCGCTGTTCTCGCGTCGCGCTCGCCTCAATTACGACCACCTCCGCGCCATCGCCTTCGAACTCGAGCAGCCGGACGCACTGTTCGCGGACGTCGTGGAGGATCTCAACATCAAGGCGGTCGAACCGAGCACCTATCGCATCGAGGCTCGCTTCCCCGACGGCAAGGTGTGGTCGGATGAGGTCGAGATGAACCTCTTCGAGCGCGGAGACGTCGGTCGCACGTTCGAGCTGCGCCACGCGACACGGTCGATCTTCGCCTCGTTCGTGCCGAAGGATCTCATCTTCGAGCCGGACGGCGGCATCTTCGTGCCGATCCACAAGCTCGAGCTGCTCGACGATGAGGATGAAGAGCCCGAGGTCTACCCGACGACGGTCAGTCTCATCCTGGTGGGTCAGCCCAGCTACGGCTTCGGTCTCTGACGGCCCTGCGGCCGCGCGCGTGCGCGCGACGGATCAGACGCCGACCGCGTGCGACAGTATCGCGCGCGTGAACCGCTGACCGCCGGCCGCGAGGCGCTCGAAGTACGCGTCCAGCGCCGACGCGGAGGACCGCGCTGCCGGTGCTGCCTCACGCTGAGGGGTGTCGGCGTAGTGCCGATCCAGCGCATCTCGAAGCATGCGCACGGCTTCCGCACGCTGCTGCGAGACGGCGGCGTGGGAGACGCCCAGCTGCTCCGCGAGATCCTTGACCGTGCGGTCCTCGAAATAGATCGCCGTGATGATCGCCCGCTTGCGCTCCGGCAGGGCGTCGACGGCGCGCCGCAGGAACTCGTCGCGCTCGGAGGCGATGACGAGCTCCTCGGGCAGGTAGCCGGTCCACACGATCTCCGGCGCGTCCGGCGCATCGAGACTCGTCAGCAGACGCTCGGCGTCGGCGAGCCCTTCGCGCGCGACGGCGGTGTCGACGCCCATGGCTGCTGCGATCTCCGCCACAGTGGGCGTGCGACCGAGGGCGGCCGTGAGTGTCTGTCGGACCTTCGTCGTCTGCTTGGCTCGCACCCGAACATCTCGAGGCGCCCAGTCCATCGACCGCAGCTCGTCTTTCAGCGCCCAGTTGACGCGTCCTCGAGCGAACGCGCCGAAGGGCACGCCGAGGGTCGCGTCGAACTTCTCGGCTGCGCGGACCAGCGCGAACGCACCGGCAGAGGCGAGGTCGTCACGGGAGACATGCGTGAGTCGAGACGCCACATATGCCGTCGCCGCGCCGACGATGTGCAGGTGATCGACCACGAGCTGGTTGCGGGCACGCATAGGCATCGGATTCGCCTCTTTCACTGTAAGTGCAAGCCCTCCCCAGCGACTCACAGCGCGGCCTCTCCCCAGTGGCCAGAACTACATCTGACTACAGACTAGGGGTGCGACGGGCAAGAAATATCCCCGGAGGCCAAAACCTCCGGGGATTCTCGTTTACGTTCAGATAACGATGACTAATCGTTCACCTTGACGCGGCGGTTCACCTCGCGCGTCGCGGAGAACTTCAGCACGGTGTAGTCGTTGACCTCGGCGTCTCCGTCGTCCTTCGCGAACTGCACCCGGTGCCCCTTGTGCGTCTGCGGATAGAACTTGCCGAAGTTGGTGAGTGTGACCGTGTTCCCGCGGCCTACGAGGTCGAGGAGCTCGTCGATCATCGCGTTGTACGCCGTCTGTGCGGCCTGAACCGAGATGCCACCGCGTCGTGCGAATCTCTGCACGAACTCCCGCTTGCTCACCCGATTCGTCTCGAGCGTCCTTGATGTGCTCATGTCGTCTTCCGTCCCATGGAATGTCGCTCGTCACCGAGCGTCGTGCGCTGTACCCCTACCAACCGCATCCATGACGTGCCCCAGGTCCCGATCTCCTGCGACGACGCCGGGATCCCGCCAGTACCCCAGCCTGTGCTCTTAGAGGATAGATGCTCTTCCTTGGTATATGCGGTGAATCTCGGAATTCTCCCCGTGCCGGGAGTCCACCCTGTCGAAAGAGCCGTCGAACGTCACGTCCTGCTCAGGCACCCAGCAGGGCGCGGATCGGGTAGCGCTGATCCTCGAGGATCGCCTGTGCGGCACGGCCGGATCCGGTGTGGATCAGGATCGGCGCACGCAGGTTGATGTACACGCCGTCGGCCGAGGGGTTCGCCACGACGAACACCCGGATCTCCGACTCGTCGGCGGCGCCGATCTCGGACTGCACGTCTGCGGGGATGCTCGGCTCGTAGCCGTAGTCCCCGGATCGCGGGTCGAGGAGGAACAGGCGCACGTCGGCATCCGTCGCGCGCAGCGCGTGCAGGCCCTCCGCTCCGTCGATCTGCTCGAGGGTGAAAGACGTGTGCGGAGCGAGTCCGGGCATCGGCGAAGCGAACTCGACGTCGACCGTCGCCGTCGTTCGGTCAGTGGGTGCGCTCATCGCAGGAACTCCATCAGATTGGTCTGCAGCGAGCGGGCCGTCACCTGCAGGGCGGATTGGAACACGAGCTCGGCCGACTGCAGGTGCACGAGCACCTCGAGACTGTCGACGTTCTCGACCTCGGCACGGCGCGCTTCGAGGTCGATCGACGAGGAGAGATTCTGCGCCGACGCCCGCTCGATCTGCACCTGACGAGCGCCCGTGGATCCGCGAGCCGCGGTGACGTCCTTCAGCCGCGCATCGATGTCGCCGAGACGCGAGCCGACCTCGGCACCGCTGCGCAGTTCCGCCGCGATGTCGTTCAGCAGGGCGAAGGCGCTGTCGGCCCCTTCGCCGAACGCCTGAGCGCCGTCGAAGTCCACGCGCACGGTCTCGTTCTCGCTGATGCGGCGATGCACGCCGTCGCCCGCGCCGCCGTTGAAGCTGAAGGTGGTGGGATCGAACGCGGCTCCCGCATCGCTCGTTCCCGCGAAGACGCTGCGGCCGAGCACCCTCGTGTTCGCCTTGGCGAGCAGCTCTGCGCTGATCGACTCGAGCTCCTGGGCGATCGACTCGCGAGCGGTCGGGCTCAGCGCGCCCGAGTTCGCTCCCTGTGCGGTGAGATCACGCGCGCGGTTGAGCAGATCGGCGCTCGCGCCGAGAGCGGTGTCGACCGTGGTCACCCACGCCATTCCGTCGCTGAGGTTGCGGGCGAACTGAGCGACGCGCGCCTGATCACCGTGCACACCGAGCGCCGTGGCCGCGGCGGCCGGATCGTCGCTCGGCGAGCGGAAGGCGCGCTGCGACGCGGCCTGATCCTGCAGCCGTGCGCGATCCGCGAGGTTGGTCTGCAGTGTGCGCAGCGACTGCTGCGTCATGGTGCTGGTCGTGATTCGACCGATCATTTCACTCTCCCCAGAGTCAGCGGCCGACGAGGCCGGTGCGGTTGATCAACAGATCCAGTGCCTCATCGACGGCCGTCAGAACGCGAGCCGCCGCCTGGTATGCGGTCTGGTAGGTCAGGAGGTTGATCGTCTCCTCGTCGCCGTCCACCGAGGCGTTCGACTGCTGCGCGGTGACCGCCGCGACCGCGCCCATATCGGCGATGTCCGCGCGTTGCAGGTCCCCGGCGACGGCGACTGCGAAGCCGGTGACGAACGTCGACCACGTCTTGCTGGGCCCCGTCGCAGATGTCCCCAGCGCACTGATGCGGTCGGCGATGGTGGTGTCCTTCGCGCCCGCACCCGGCGCTGCCAGTGCCAGCTGATCGAGTCCCGTCGGGACGACACGGAGTCCCAGCGCCGCCGGACCCGAACCGTCGAGCGCGAAGAAGTCGCCTCCGGCCGCTCCCGACGAGGTGACGCCGGTGCGGTGCACATCGTTCACGGCGGTCGCGAGCGCGGTCGCCGTCTCGTTGTAGGCGGCCGCGACACCGGCGAGCGTCCCCCCGTCGGACGCGGGGGCCAGAGCGCTGATCGTGCCGCCGACGACGCCACCCGTGATCGGCACCGCGAGGTTCGGTCGATCCGCCCATGAGACGGTGATCCGACCTGCGTCCGCGATGTCACGCGGTCCGCTCGCGACGAGCGCTCGGCTGCTGTCGCCCGACACGAGCGCATTGCCGTCGACGCGAAGAGTCAGTGTGCCGTCCGGCTCGACGATGCCCTTCGCACCGACGGCCGACGAGAGCTGCTGGGCGAGGACGCTGCGCTGGTCCATGAGCTCGTTGGCGTTGCGCCCCGATTGCAGCGCCTCCCTGATCTGTCCGTTGAGAGTGGCCACCTGGCTCGCAGCGGCGTTGACGTCGGCGAGCTGACCGTCGACCTGACTGCGCAGGTCGTTCCACTGCCCCGCGATGGTCTGGTAGCCCTCCGCGATCTGTCCGATGAGCACGTCGGCATTCGAGAGCACGACCTGCGCCGCTGCCGGATCCGGCGTGTTGGCGAGGTCGGACCAGCCCGACCAGAACCTGTTGAGGTTCGCGGCGAGACCGTCCTTCGTGGGTTCGGCCAGCACGTCCTCTGCGCGGCTCGCTGCCGTCGCACGAGCCGACCAGAAGCCGGAGGTCGACAGCGCGTCGCGCACACGGGCATCGAGAATGTCGTCGCCGAGCCTCGCGATCCCGGTCACGCCCACTCCCCCGCCGATGGCGATGCCGGATGGCCAGAGCCCCGTCTGCCCCGGCGCCGAGAGCGAGGTCTGCTCCACCCGCTGGCGCGTGTAGCCCGGAGTCGTCTGGTTGGCGATGTTCTGACCCGTGACGGTCATCCCCGCGCGTGCGGCCGAGAGCGCGGATTCTGCGAGGCGGAGCCCTGCGAAGGAAGACATGGTTACCTCAGACCCTGGTGTCGAGAAGTCGGGCGTCCGCGCCGCGGACGACGTCGCCGTGCGTGTCGTACTCGCCGGTCGGCACCCCGAGGCCGGCGATCGTCTCCTGCGTCACCCGGATCGCCGTGCGCAGACGCTGCTCGTTGACCTTCTTCATGTCGCCGATCTCGTCGGCCAGAGTGGTCATGGCCTCGAGATGACCCGACAGGATCTCGCGCCACGCGTCGGTCGGCGCAGCCTCGATCAGATCGCGGAGCGTCGTCGCCTCGGGCACGCCCCACTCATCAGCCACCGCGATGACCAGCGTGTCGCGCGACAGTGCGACGGTCGGCATGGCCGCGAGGACCCGCTCGATCTCGTTCGCCGCATGGTGGATCCACCGGTTGCGTCCGGTCGCGAGCAGCATCTGCTGCTCGTCGAGCTTGAACAGCAGCACCTCCAGCAGATCGCGCTCTCGCATCAGTTGCATGCTCAGGTCGTGAGCGGCCACGATTCGTCACCTCGTCATGTCGCGGTTTCCATGACGGGATCGCCCGTCACATGAACGACTATCGCGACAACGCTCGACGCAGTAACTCGGAGTCCCGGAGATGACACTCCGAGCGTCCGATCATGGAGCAGGGGTGGTTCTGCCCAGGGCGCCGAGAATGAGCGATTCGGCGGAGTCGACGGAGGAGGTCTGCACGGCCTCCTGATTCGCATCGCTCACGGCGATGACGATCTCGGCGCGGTTGATGCGCTTGTCGCGAGGGGCGTCGATGCCGACACGGACACCGCTCGGCGTCACGGCGAGGATCGTGACGGTGATGTCGTCGCCGATCACGATGCTCTCGTTGGCGCGTCTCGTCAGTACCAGCATGCGTCGTCTGCCTTCCATGGCGTGAGCGCCGGTGCGCCCTCTGCTCACAAACGTATCGCACTCAACTCATAAATGAGCAGAATCGAACGCTACAACGCGCCGCTGGGAAGAGCCGACTGCGTCATGCGGACGACGCCGACCACGTCGGTCGCGAGACCGCCCGCCGCAGCCTCGTCGTAGGAGAGCACCGGAAGGCCGCTGACCTGCGATGACACCATCCGACGCACCGCCTGTCGCAGCGACGGCGCGCAGACGAGAACGGGCTCCGGACCGACCTGGTCGAGTTCGGCGACAGTGCGACGCACGTTCTCGAGCACCTGCATCGTCGCCTCCGGCGTCAGCACGATCTGCGGGTGACCGTCGACGACGCGCATGCCCTCGAGCATCTGCTGCTCGAGGATCGGCTCGAACATGACGACCCGGATGCGTCCGTCCTCGGCGAAGCGCGAGGCGATCGCCGGCCCGAGCGCCGCCCTGGCCGCGTCGATGAGACCCGCCGTCTCCGTCGACGTCTTGCCTCGGAGTGCGAGCGCCTCGTAGATGCGCGCCAGGTCGTTGATCGGCACCCGCTCGGAGAGGAGCCCCGCCAGCACGCGCTGGATCGCGGCGAGCGACAGCACGGCCGGGGTGAGCTCCTCGACCGTCGCAGGGCTGGACTGCTTCAAGTGCTCGGTCAGCTGGCGGACGTCTTCGAGGGAGAGCAGGCGGTCGGCCTGGCTCTGCACGATGTCGGAGAGGTGGGTGATGATGACGCTCGCCCGATCGATCACCGTCGCGCCGGCCATGTCGGCGGCGTGCGACATCTCGGCGGGGACCCACTTGCCCTCGAGACCGAACACCGGGTCGACCACGGCCGTGCCCGGAAGCTGCTCGAGTCCCGTGCCGATCGCGAGAACGTGGCCCCGAGGAACCGACCCGCGTCCGGCCTCGACCCCGGCGATGAGGATCGAGTACGTCTGCGCGGGCAGCTCGATGTTGTCCCGCGTGCGCACCGGCGGCATGAGGATGCCGATGTCGAGGGCGAGCTTGCGGCGGAGGGACTTCACCCGGGTGAGCAGATCTCCCGCTCCCCCTGAGGCGAGATCGACGATGTCGGGAGACAGCGAGATCTCGAGGGCGTGCACGCGCATCCGGTCCATGAGGTCCTCCGGGCCCTCGGTGCCGGCCTCGACGGCCTCCTGCTGCAGGGCATCCGCCTCACGTGCGGCATCGCGGTCCTCGTTCGCCTTCACGCGGGATGCCGCGAACAGCAGTACTGCACCGATCGCCAGGAAGATCACGAGCGGCATCCCGGGGATGAACCCCATGGCGATGGCGGCGAGTCCGGTGATCACCAGGGCGTTGCGGGACTGCATGAGCTGACGGCCGGCGGCCTGACCCATCTCGGCCTCCGCGTTCTCACGCGTGACGATCATGCCGGTCGACACCGCCATGAGCAGGGCGGGGATCTGGGTCACCAGCCCGTCGCCGATGGTGAGGATGCTGTAGGTCTCGAGCGCCTCGCCGACCTCCATCCCGTGCTGCACCATGCCGATGATGATGCCGCCGACGAAGTTGATGACCACGATCACGATGCCCGCGATCGCATCTCCCTTGACGAACTTCGACGCACCGTCCATCGCACCGTAGAAGTCGGCCTCCGCGGCGACCTCTGCGCGTCGCCTGCGCGCCTCGTCATCCGTGATCAGACCGGCGTTCAGGTCGGCGTCGATCGCCATCTGCTTGCCCGGCATCGCGTCGAGCGTGAAGCGCGCGCCCACCTCGGCGACGCGCTCGGCACCCTTGGTGACCACGACGAACTGGATGACGGTGAGGATGAGGAAGATCACGGCACCGATCACGAGTGAGCCGCTGATGGTGATCTGACCGAACGCCTGGATCACCTGACCCGCGTGGGCCTCGCTGAGCACGAGGCGGGTCGACGCGACGTTGAGGCCGAGCCGGAAGAGGGTCGCGACGAGCAGCAGACTCGGGAACACCGAGAAGTCCAAAGGCTTCTTCACGAACATCGCGGTCAGGAGGATCAGCAGCGCGAACGAGATGTTCAGGACGATGAGCACGTCGAGCAGACCGGTCGGGATGGGCACGATGAGCAGGAGGATGATCCCCACCACACCGACGGGAACAGCCCCCTTGGACAACAGCTGACCGATCATGCGTCTCGCCTTCTGATTCTCTCTGCTCGTTCTGATGTGCTCGCGGCCGGACTCACAGGCCGCGGTCCCTGGTGCTGGCGAAGGGCATCGTGTGCGTTCCCCTGGCCGAGCCTCGACGTTTGAGGTGCTCGATGAAGGCGAGCACCTGGGCGACCGCGGTGTAGAGTTCTTCGGGGATCTCCCGCCCGATCTCGCAGGCCGAGTGCAGCGCGCGTGCGAGAGGGATGTCCCTGATCATCGGCACGCCGTTCTCCTCCGCCTTCTCGCGGATCTTCTGCGCGACGATCCCCGCGCCCTTCGCCACGACCCGTGGCGCCGACTTGCCCGGCTCGTAGCGCAGCGCCACCGCCACGTGCGTGGGGTTCACGAGCACGACGTCGCTGTCGCCCACCGCGGCGATCATCCTGTTGCGGCTCATGGCGAGCTGCCGCGAGCGGCGCTGGGAGCGCACGAGCGGGTCGCCCTCGGTCTTCTTGTGCTCGTCCTTGGCTTCGTTCTTCGTCATGTGCGTGTGCTTGCGGTTGCGCCGCATGACCACCGCCACGTCGATCGCTGCGAGCAGGATGCCCACCGCCACGGCGACCTGCAGCAGCGCGACCGCTCCCCCGGCCGCCTGCTCGAGCAGCCAGGTGATGTTGTGGCTGCCGCTGGCCATCAGTACCGGGACGAGACCCGAGACGACGATCCACAGTGCGAGCCCGATGGCCACGGTCTTCAGCAGCGCCTTGGCGCCCTCCCAGAGCGCCTGTCGGCCGAAGACGCGCTTGACGCCCGACACGATGTTGAACTGCTCGGTGCGCATGGTCACCCCGCGCAGGTGGATGCCGCCCTGCGCGACCGCGGTGGCCGTGGTGGCGAGCAGCACCACCACCAGCATCGGAAGCAGGATGCCACCGAGCGAGGTGATGGCCGAGCTCAGCACATCCATGGCGGCGCCGTCGGTGGGGTTCATCGCGACGGGCGTCACGGCGAGGAACAGCTCGGTGACCACCTGCGTGCCCGAGGCGATCGTCGGCACCATCATGACGGCCGCGGCGGCGATGCAGACCCAGGCCGTGAAGTCCTGGCTGCGGCCGATCTGGCCCTTCTTCCGCGCTTCCTTCAGGCGACGCTCGGTCGCCTTCTCGGTGCGTTCGCCGGTGTCGGTCTCGCTCATCGGGTCACCCCCAGGAGCAGTCGCGCAGCCTCCTCGGCGATCACGGCGACCACGCTCGGGAGCGCCGCGTAGACGAATCCGACGAGCAGGAGGGTGAGACCGATCTTGATCGGGAAGCCCATCGCGAAGGCGTTCAGGGCGGGCGCGACGCGGCTGACCAGACCGAGTCCGACGTCGGCGAGGAAGAGCACGATGAGCAGCGGTCCCGCGATCTGCACCGCGCTGAGCATCATCTGTCCCGCAGCGCCGACGAGCGCCTCGGCGGGCTTGGCGAGATCGATCATGCCGGTGACCGGCACCGCGTCGAACGATCGGAACAGACCGCCGAGCACGAGCTGGTATCCGTCGGAGGCGAACAGCAGCATGATCGCGGTCATCTGGAACAGTCGGGTGAACTGTGCGCCGTTGATCGCCATGCCGGGATCGAAGGCCTGAGCCAGCTGAAACCCGCCGAAGGTGTCGACGAGGTGGCCGGCGCCCTGGATCGCGCTGAAGAGCACCATCACGAGGAAGCCGAGGAGCGCCCCCGTGAGGGCCTGCCCTGCCAGTGCGAGCATGAAGGCCCCGGTGTCGAGGCGCTCATATCCTGCGGTCACGACCGGCGACACGGCGAGAGCGAGACCGACGCCGAGCATCGCGCGGATCCGCATCGGGATCGTGCCGTGACTGAACGGCGGGGCGAGGACCAGGAATGCCGTGATCCGCACGCAGGCGAGCGAGGTCGCCTCCAGCCAGGTGAAATCGATCGGGATGTTCATCAGCCGCCGTTCAGCAGCGACGGTATCCGCGCGAACATCTCGTTCGTGAACGCGATCATCTCGGCGATCATCCAGTGCCCCGTGACGAGGAGCGCGATGCCGACGGCGACGAGCTTCGGCACGAACGAGATCGTCATCTCCTGCACCTGGGTGATGGACTGCAGCAGCGAGATCGCGAAGCCCACCACCAGGGCGGTGATGAGCAGAGGCGCGCAGAGCTTCGCACCGACGATGAGCGCCGCCTGACCGATGTCGATGACCGCTTCGGGATTCACCCGCCACCCCCGTTGTAGGACTGGACGAGCGCGGTGATGACCATGCCCCATCCGTCGATGAGCAGGAACAGGAGGATCTTGAACGGCAACGAGATCATGACGGGCGGCAGCATCATCATGCCCATCGACATGAGTGCGCTCGCGACCACCAGGTCGATGACGAGGAACGGCACGAAGATGATGAACCCGATCAGGAACGCCGCGCGCAGTTCGCTGATCATGAAGGCCGGGACGAGCGTCTGCAGCGGGATGCTCGCGGCGTCGGTGGGGTTCTCCATCTGCGCTGCGCGATGCATCAGCGCGATGTCCTCTTCGCGCGTGTACGAGAGCATCCACTGCCGCAAGGGCTCCTGGGCGAGATCGAACGCCCTGCCGAAGTCGATCTGGCCGTCGGTGAACGGCGCGACGGCGACGGTGTTGATGTCGGTGAGCACCGGCCACATGATGAACAGCGTCAGGAACAGGCTGAGACCGGCCAGCACCTGGTTCGGCGGGATCGACGGCAGCGAGAGCGCGTTCCGGGTGAGGGCCAGCACGACGAAGATCTTGGTGAAGCTCGACATCATCAGCAGCAGCGCCGGAGCGACGCTGAGCACGGTGATGCCCAGCAACGTCATGATGCTGTCGGACGGCGCCCCGTTGATGCCGTTGATCGTCACGCCGTCGCCCTCGCCGTCACCGACCTGAGTCGGGACGTGCATCGCCGCTGCGTGCGCCCCTGTGGCCTGCAGCAGCACGAGTGCGGTCACGACGACGAGCACCGCCGCGAGCAGCACCCACACGCGGCGAGGCAGTCGCGGTGCGCGCGCAGACGGCGGCGCGGCGACTGCGGCGGATGCGGGCACGGCGGCACTCCGAAGATGGGTGGCGTGGCCGATCCGTAGCCAGGGGGTCGAGCGATCCGTGCTCGCAGTCGACTATCGCGACATCACGAGGTGCACGTAACCGCGTCGACCGATGCGCTGACCGCGGGTCAGGCGACCGAGCGCAGCGCGCGGTCGACGATGTCGTCGGGCATCTCGACGGAGGCGGATCGTACGTCCGAGGAGACGACCTCCTCCTGCTCGAGAGGAGGAGCCTCCTGGGTGTCGACGACGTTGATCCCGTGCTCCGTCACGCCGAGCACGTAGCGGATGCCGCCGAACTCCGCCACGACGAGCTGTGCCTTGCCGCCGATGCCCGACCTCGCCACCACGGTGATCTTCTCCGGGCGCGCACGCGGCGCCGCGGCGGGCCGCGTCGGCACGAGCTCGGTCAGCTTGGCGAGCTTCTTCGGCATCAGCCCAGCCAGCGGACTCACGCCCTTCGCCTGCGACTTCTGCAGGCGGCGGCTCAGGAAGAGCAGCAGCCCGAGCACCGCTCCCAGCGCGACGATCGCACGGAGCGCGACGAGGATGTCGTCCACGCTCAGACCGTCTCGGCGCTGTCGAGGATGCGCTCGACGCGGATCGCGAAGTCGCCCTCGGCGACGACGACCGTGCCGTGCCCGATCAGTCGGCCGTTGAGCTTGATGTCGGCGGGAGACCCGGCGGCGCGGTCGAGCTCGACCACACGGCCCGGCTCGAGCGAGAGCACGTCGCGCACCGGCATCCGCGTGCGCCCGATCTCGACCACGAGCTCCATCTCGACGCCCGCGATGCGGTTGAGCCGCTGCGGACCCGACGCGGATGCCGCCCTGGCTCCGTCGATGCGCACGGATGCGCGCGCCACGACGCTGCCGTCGGCGTCGACCATGTCGAACACCTGGGTCCCCGAGTCGGTGAAGACCTCGGCGGCGTCGACCACGGCTCCGTCGCCGAGCGAGCCGCTGCCGAGCACGGCGGCGGCCGCCTCGAAGATCGGGTGCAGGCGATCGGCCAGCTGAGCGTTCTTGGAGCCGTCCTCGAGCTGCGACGGGTCGACGACCTGGATCGCGATGCGGGCCCCGGGGCTGCCCGTGAAGGTGACGACCACCGCGTCGCCCGACGCGCCGGGGTCGGTCGACGGTGCGGGGATCACGGGGTAGCCGAACGGCAGCTTGCCGGCGATCGCCGCGGCGATGGCGGTCTCGTGGAAGGTGCTCATCAGTGGGTCTCCTCATGGGTGGTCGTGATCTTGCAGGTGAGGCGCGAGCCTCTGCTGCCCGGTGTCGCGAGAGCTATCCGGGTCTGCCCGGCCATGAGCTCGTACGGCCGGGTCTCGGGGTGAGGCAGGCGCAGCAGGTCGCCCGGTGCGAGATCGAGGATCTCTCCGGTGCCGATCGTGATCGGCGCGAGGCGCAGCGTCAGCTCCAACGGCGTGCTGCGCACCTGCTCCAGGGTCTGATCCGTCGAATGCGCCGATGCCGCGTCCGATCCCGTGGCCGCGAGGCGGTCGACGACCGCGGTCGCCGGCAGCATCACCGTCGCGGTCGACTCGGAATCGCCGAGACGCATGGTGTATCGGGCGACGATCACGGCCGCCGTCGCGGAGATGACCTGCATGTACTGGGGGTTGTAGTGCACCGCGGTGAAGCGCGGTGCACCAGGGAGCAGGGCGCCGAGGCTGGCGTGGAGGTGCTCGAAGGTGCCCTCCATGAGGTTGCGGACGAGGGCGAGCTCGATCGGCGTGAATGTGCGGGCTTCGGGAAGCGATGTGCTCCTGCCGCCCATCATCTGCACCACCCACAGCAGGGCGCTGTCGAGGCCGAACTGCACGACGCACGGCTCGTCGCGGTCGGCGAACGAGCCGGCGACCATGGACGTCGTGCCGGGCAGGGTGTCGGCGTACTCCTCGTAGGACACGAGCTCGACGGTCTCGAGTGCGAGATGGGCGCGCACGCGGATCTTCGCCGTGAGCTGGGACGACCACAGCCGGGCGAACGACTCGAAGGCCGCTTCGAGATGGCGGGTGCTCTCGCGTCCGAGCTGGGCGGGGCGTCCGAAATCGTATGCCGGATGGCGCAGGGCGGGGTCATCGAGCACGGCGGATGCGGTCATGACGGTCTCCTCGACGGTGGTGTTCACGTGAGCTCAGTTGTTCGCAGCAGCCGCAAGAGCGGGTATCAGCGCTCTCACCTGCTCTTCTTCGTTCGATTCGACGATGATGTCGACGCGTCTGTTGCTGGCCAGCGCCTGAGGGGTGTCGCCCGGCACGATGGGTCGGGTGTCCGAGAACGCCGTCGCCTTCACACGGGGTCCTCCGACGCCTTCGTGCTCGACGAGGAACCGCGCCACCTGGGTCGCGCGCCCGCCGGAGAGCTCCCAGTTGGTGGCGAAGGGTGCGGCGGAGACGCGGTGGTCGGCGTGCCCCTCGACACTCACCTGGTTGTCGACCGTGACGAGCACGTCTCCGATCGTGTCGAGCACGGCGTCCGCCTTCGCCGAGAGGTCGGTGCTGTTGTCGGCGAAGAACGTCTCTGCGCCGACCAGCCCCACCTGGAGCCCTCGGTCGTCGATGACGAACTGCACCGTGTCCTGCAGGCCCTGTGCCGCCAGCGAGGTGCTCATGCGATCGCGCAGTCCCTCGAGCGACTCGAACTCGATCTCGGCCCGCGCCGCGAGGTCGACCACCCCGTCATCGTCCTGCAGTTCAGGCGGCACGATCACGCCCTCGGCCGTGTCGGCACCGCCCTCGGTGCTCTCCTGCCCGAAACCCGTGGCGAGGCTGTTCGCGAGCAGTTCGAACTTCGTCTTGTCGACGTTCGACACGGCGAAGAGCACGATGAACAGGCACATCAGAACCGTGACCATGTCCGCGTACGAGACGGCCCAGCGCTCGTCCGGCTCATCGTGCGAGTCATCCTCATGCCCGCGACCGCGAGCTCGACGGGCTGTGCTCATTGCACGCCCTCTGCCCGTTCGGGCTCGCGCTTCTTCTTGGCGGCCTTGGGCTTCACGGTCGACAGCGCCTCGAGGCGCTCCTGGAGCAGGTGCGGAGCGCTTCCGGCCTGGATGGCGAGCATGCCCTCCGAGACCAGGGTCATCCGCTCGAGCTCGACGGCTCCGATCCGTCCGAGGCGACCGGCGATCGGGTTCCAGATGAAGTTGGCCGAGAGCAGACCCCAGAGCGTGGCGACGAAGGCCGCAGCGATCATCGGCCCGAGGTGGTCGGGTTCGTCGAGCTTCTCGAGCACGTGCGTCAGCGAGACGACGGTGCCGACGATCCCGATCGTGGGCGCATATCCGCCCAGCGAGCCGAAGAACTTCGACGCCACGCGGTTGCGCGACGATGTCGCGGCGATCTCGTCGTCCATGACCGTGCGCAGATCCTCGGCATCCGTTCCGTCGGCGAGAGCCTGCAGCGCCTGTCGGGTAAATGCATCGGGTGCCGAGTCGAGCTCCTGCTCCAGTGCCAGCAGACCTTCGCCCCTGGCCTTCTCGGCATACCCCACGAGGAAGGGGATGACCGCCTCCGGCGTCATCTTCGGGCCCCTGACCATGCGCCCGAGGCTCTTCACAGCGAGGATCGTGTCGCGGAGGGTGTGGCTGGCGATGCCGACGCCGATCGTCGAGCCGAGCACGAGGATCATCGGCGCCGGAATGAGCAGAGCCTCGAAGCTCGCCCCCTCCATCGTGATCATCGCCACCAGCGCGCCGAACGCCAGGATCACCCCGATGATGAATGCGGGATCCACCGTCATGCCCCCGTCTGCGAGGTCAGTGCCTGGGCAGCGCCGAGCACGCGCGCCCGGTACGCGACGATCAGATCGATCAGGGCGTCGAGATCCTCCTCGACCACGTACACATGACCGTCGACCATGTGCAGAGTGGTGTCCGGCGAGGCGTGGATGCGTTCGATCAGGTCGGGGTTCACCGCGAACCGGGTGCGGTCGAGGCGGGTGACGATGATCATCGGGGGTTCTCCGGGCTTCGGATGAGAGGGGGAAGTCTGCTCCGACTATCGCGACGAGGCCCGCCCCCGGTAACCAGGGGCGGGCCTCGTCGCGCGTGTCCGACCGAGTCGGCGCAGGCGATCAGCGCTTGAGCTGCGTGAGCTCCTGCAGGACCTCGTCGCTCGTGGTGATGATGCGCGCGTTGGCCTGGAACCCGCGCTGGGCGACGATGAGGTTGGTGAACTCCTGCGAGAGGTCGACGTTGCTCATCTCCAGCGCACCCGAGACGAGGTTGCCGAAGCCGGCCTGGCCCGGCTCCCCGATGCGCACAGCTCCGGAGTTCACGGATGCGCGGTAGGCCGTGCCGCCCGCCTTCTCCAGCCCCTCGGGGTTCGCGAACGTCGCCATGGCGATCTTGCCGAGCGTCTGCGTCGCACCGTTGCTGAACGTGCCGACGATGGATCCGTCGCCGGTGATGCTGTAGGACTTCAACGTGCCGGCAGCCGATCCGTCCTGCTCCGTCACGGCGACCGTCGACATGTTCGCGTAGCCCGTGACCGCACCCAGGTCGACGCTCACGGCGCCGGCTGCGAGCGTGAGGCCTGCGCCGGCCTGCTTGCCGTCGGTGAAGGTCAGCGCCCCCGTTGCGCCGCTGGTCGGCTCGGTCACGTCCCATCCGGTCGCCGTCTTCGTGAAGGTCAGGCTGAGGGTCGACGGCGTGCCCTGGGCGTCGTAGACGGTCACGTCGCGCACCAGCTCGTCACCCACCGCGGCGGTCGAGGGCAGGTTGCCGGTGACCGTCGCCGAGGTCGTCGCCTTCGCAGGTGACACCGCCTCGAGCGGCAGCACGATGTTGCCCGTCGCCTGCCCCGTGTTCACCACGCCGTCCTGCGCCGACCAGCCCTGCACGATCGAGCCGTCGGCGGTCACCATCTTGCCGGTGGGGTCGAACGAGAAGCCGCCCGCCCGCGTGTAGAGGGTCTCTCCGCCGGCTCGGACGGCGAAGAAGCCGTCGCCCGAGATCATCAGGTCGCCACCGCGGCCCGTCGCCTGGGCCGAGCCCTGAGCGAAGTTGGTGCGCACGCCGGCGACCTGCACGCCCAGACCGACCTGGGCGGGGTTGCGACCACCGACCTCGTCGTCGGGGATGCCCGGGTTGCCGATGAGCTGGGACAGCGAGTCCTGGAACAGCACGGACGAGCCCTTGAACCCTGCCGTGTTGACGTTGGCGATGTTGTTGCCCGTGACGTCGAGCATGGTCTGGTGCGAGCGGAGACCGGAGATTCCGGAGTAGAGCGAGCGAAGCATGGGGTTTCTCTCTTCCTGGGTGAGACGGGGTCAGACTGCGGCGGGGGTGGGCGCAGCGGGGGTGGTCGGTGCGGGGGTGGTCGGTGCGGGGGTGGTCTGCGCGGTCGCGACTCCGGTGATGACGTCGAGCGCGACCGTCTTGTCGCCGATGGTCACCTGCGGGATCGGTCCGTCGAACGAGACCTTGGTCACGATGCCCGAGACGGTCTTGCCGTCGGCGTCCTTGTAGCTCGCCTCCTGTCCGATCAGGGCGCTTGCCGCCTGACGCATGTTCAGGGCGAAGGCCTCGGCGCCGTTGTCGGCGAGCGTGGTGAGCTGCTCCATCATCGCGAGCTGGGTCGTCTGCGAGATCATCTCGTTCGTGTCCATCGGGCTCGAGGGGTCCTGATGGGTCAGCTGCGTCACCAGCAGCTTGAGGAACACCTCGCCGTCGAGCACCTGCTTGCGGGCTGCGGGATCGGTCGTCCCTCCCGTGTGGATGGAGCTCGGTGCGGTCACTGCGTCGACAGTCATTCGGTCGTCCTCTCAGGCGAAGATGTCGAGCCCTGCACCGGATGCGGCAGAGGACGTCGTCGGGATGATGCGGGAAAGATCGGGGCTCTGCTCGGCCCCGCGGCGCTGGTCGGAGCGTCCGCGCTGCGCGTCGCGATCACCGGAGCCCTGCTCCGGTGACGCATCGCCCGCGCCCTGCTGGCCGCGGTCTCCGGCGGTGTCCGCCGACGCCCCGTGGGAGACGTTGAGAGTCGCGTGCGGCATCACCGCGGCGAGATCACGGCGAAGGTCGACGAGCATGGTCCGCAGCGCGTCGCGCCCTGCATCGGTGGCGCCGCTGAGCTCGACCTGCACCTCGCCCGCTGCGCTGATGTGCGCACGCACGGTGACGGGGCCGAGGCTGTCCGGGTTCACCGTCATCGTGAGCTGATGGGTGCCCATCGGGCGCTGCGCGATGCTCACCACCACGGGTGCGACCTGCGCGGCGACGGCCCGGTTGGTCGACGCGGCCGCTTCGGGCGAGGACACGGGCATGGCCGTCGCCGCAGCCGGAGATGCGACCGGAGCGAGAGTCGTCGCAGGCGACCCGGGCTGCGGACCCGGCAGTGGATCGACGGAGTCGCTCGACGGCAGCGGCTCTGCCTGGCCGCCCATCACGGACGCAGCGGAGACGCCGACGGTGGTCGGGATCGGAGTCGACGGTGCCGCGTTCCGCGGGGACTCGGACCGCGGAGCCGCAGCGGCAGCGGAGGATGTCGCCGGGTCGGCAACGCCCTCCGCCGGGTCCTGCTGACCCGTCACCGGAGCGTCACGGGGAGCGTCGCTCGACAGGGTCTCCGGGCGCACTCGGGCGCCGGCCACAGGAGGCGCCCCGTCAGCGCCCCTCGCCGACGCCGACGCCGATGCCGATGCCGATGCCGATGCCGATGCCGATGCCGATGCCGATGCCGATGAGATCTCGGGCGCAAGAGTCCGTTCCGGCGCCGACACGCCGAGAGGCGGGGAGGTCACCGTCGCGCCCGTCTCGACGGCTGCCGCGGCCGGGCCTGTGGGGAGCTCGGCAGGGCGCGCCTCACCCGACGCTGCGGCGGGAGCGGGGAGAGCGCTGCGGGCGCTCCCCGCTGCCTCCGGCGCCGTCTGCACGAGCGTCGTCCCATCGAGCGTCGTCGCATCCGGCGTCCTCTGCGCAGGCGTCGACGTGGATGCAGGGGCCGCCGCAGCCACGGCCGGAGCGAACTGCGCGGTGAGGTGCATCATGGTCGCGATCGGCGCCTCTGCCCCGCTCGCGTCGTCGGATGCCGCAGTCTCCTCGGCAGTCGGCGCGTCCTGTCCGTCCGGCGTGAGCGTCGCTGCGTCCTGATCCGTCGCACCGTCGAGCACCCGGCCAGCGGCGATCAGCGCGTCGCCGAACAGAGAGCCCGAAACGGCCGAAGATCGTCCACCTGTCTCTGTTTCGCCGGTTCCTGAACCCGCCACCGTCGCGAGCAGCCCCACGGCGGTCATCGGAGCATCTCGATGATCTTCTGCATCGACGCCGTCGAGCTGTCTGCGCCGGTGGCATTGGCCGAGAACAGCGTCTGCAGCGCCGAGATGACCTCAGCGCTCGCGTCGCCGCCCGCT
The DNA here is from genome assembly GCF_040686675.1 of Microbacterium sp. NPDC079176. Classification (NCBI taxonomy): domain Bacteria; kingdom Bacillati; phylum Actinomycetota; class Actinomycetes; order Micrococcales; family Microbacteriaceae; genus Microbacterium; species Microbacterium sp. NPDC079176. The sequence goes on along the minus strand of NZ_JBFBLM010000002.1, from coordinate 386,245 downwards.
CCCGTGCCGGCTGCCGCCGCCGCAGTCTGCGGGGTCTGGCCGGCAGCGGGTGCTTCCGGGGTCGAGGCCGCCTTCGCCGCTTCGAGGACTCCAGCGAACGTCGTCGCGCTCGCCGCCGACGTCTCGGCGGTCGCCGCGGTCGCGGTCGCTGCAGCCGACGCCGCCGCCGCGCGGCCTGCCGGATCCAGCGACACGATCTGCGTCTCGATCGCGTCGACGCGGGCGATCACCGCCGCGAGCCCGGTCATGCGGCGCTCCCCTCATGTCGCGAGGTGCGGACCACAGCGATCTCATCGAGCGCCGACTGCTCCGCGGCGAGCTCGGCCTTGGTCGCCTCCACGCGGTGGGTGCTCTCGAGCCGCTCGAGTCCCTTCAGGTCGCGCCGCGCTTCGACGTGGGCCGACTTCGCCTCCGACTCCGTGCCGCGCCTCATCTCGACGAGCGCCTGCAGATCGCTGAGCGTGCTGCGTCCCGCGGCGCGTGCGGCGGCCATGGCCATCAGCGCTCGTGGATCGTCGATCTGCGCGCTGATGTCGGCGAGGCTCGAGATCGCGGTCTGCTCGTCGAGCTCGGCCTGCGCCCGTTCCGCGCTCGCACGCGACAGCTGCTCGGCGGCGACACGCTCCTGGGCGCCGCGCACGCGCAACAGGCCAGCCAGTGGGAAGGTCATGGGGTGAGTCCTCCGAAGTCGGTGGTGAGGGCGGCGAGCCGCTGCCAGGAGTCGTCGGATGCCGCAAGATCGTCCATCCGCTGGGTGAGGAAGCGCGAGATCGCGCCTTCGTGCGCGAGGGCGGCGTCGACCATCGGGTTCGCTCCCTGGCGGTAGGCGCCGATCTCGATGAGGTCGTTCGCGCTGCGACGAGCCGCCAGGACGCTGCGCAGCATCACCGCGTCCTGACGCTGCTCAGGAGTGGTGATCTTCGACACGACGCGAGACACCGAGCCGAGCACGTCGATCGCGGGGAAGTGTCCGCGGATCGCCAGCGCGCGGTCGAGCACCACATGGCCGTCGAGGATTCCTCTCGCGGCGTCCGCGATCGGCTCGTTGTGGTCGTCGCCGTCGACGAGCACCGTGTACAGGCCGGTGATCGATCCGACGGGTCCGGTTCCTGCGCGCTCGAGCAGGCGGGCCAGCACCGAGAACGTCGACGGCGGATACCCGCGGGTGGCGGGCGGTTCGCCGGCGCTGAGCCCGATCTCGCGCTGCGCCATGGCGACGCGCGTGAGGGAGTCCATCATCAGCACCACGTCGAGGCCGTCGTCGCGGAACGCCTCGGCGATCCTGGTCGCGACGAATGCCGAGCGCAGGCGCGCCATCGCGGGCTGATCCGAGGTCGCGACGACCACCACCGACCGCGCCAGACCCTCGGGGCCCAGGTCGTCCTCGAGGAACTCGCGCACCTCGCGACCGCGCTCCCCGACGAGGGCGATGACGTTCACATCGGCAGTGGAGCCACGGGCGATCATCGACATCAGCGACGACTTGCCGACGCCGGAGCCGGCGAAGAGCCCGAGACGTTGCCCCGAACCCACCGGCGTCATCGTGTCGAGCACACGGACGCCGAGGCCGAGCTGACGATCGATGCGCTGGCGATCCATGACGCTCGGCGCATCGTGGTCGAGCGAGACGGGAGCGACACCCCGGTCGAGCGGCCCCTTGCCGTCGATCGGTCGCCCGAGTCCGTCGAGCACGCGTCCGAGCAGCGCTCGCCCGGTCGGCACCTGCAGCGGCGCTCCCCCGTGCCGCACCCGGGCACGGGCGGTGATCCCGTCGAGCCTGCCCAGCGGCATGCAGCGGGCGGCGGCTCCGTCGACGGCGACGATCTCGGCATCCACCACACGGCCGTCAGTCGCGTCGATGCGGATGCGGTCGCCGACCGCGCCGTCGATGCCCAGCACCTCGACGCCGAGCCCTCGCACGGCTTTCACGGTTCCTGAGCGCTCCGGGCGCGCTGCCAGGAGCGCACGGTTCCACGACCGCGTCGAGGTGATCACACGATCACCTCGGCATCCTGTTCGTCGCCGTCGAGTGCTGCGGCCGCGCGGGCGAGCGCCGACGTGATGCGCGTGTCGACGGCCCCGTTCTCGATCTCGACGATGGCGCCGCCGTTGTCCACGGCCGGAGAGGCGGAGATCCGGATGCCGCGCAACGCGTCGATCGACGACGTCTCGTCCTGCAGGACTGCGACGTCCTGCTCGCTGAAGGCGACCCCTGTCCAGCGCTCCGCCGGCATCTCCGTGAGCGCCCGGCGCAGCGCATGCGCCGCCGAACGTGCCGGATCCGACAGCTCTGCTCCGAGGATCGTGGTGGCGAGGGCGACGGCGAGCTCTTCGATGCGATCGGCGGCGAGCATGCTCAGCTCGTCGATGCGGCGGTCGAGGGCCGCGTGCGCGCTCTCCAATGCGCGCAGACCCGAGCCGCGCTCATGCAGGTACAGCTCCTGGAGTTCGTGCATTCGCTGCTGCTGCGCGGCGTGCTGCACCTCTCCCTCGTCGAGGGCGAGCCTGCGGCCCTCGGCGAAGCCGTCGGCATAGCCACGGGTGCGGGCCCTGTCGGCCTCGCCGCGGAGGTCCATGGGCGTCTCGCCGACGCGCGGCACGACCAGTGGCGTGAAGGCGGAATCGAGCACGGCGGACACCTCGGAATCGAAGGGCGAGGCCTGTCCGTGGCCCGTAGGTCGAGCGATCCGTGCTCCAGACCCACTATCGCGACACCCGGCTGCGTCCGTAACCGGATCGGCCGACTCACCTGCCGTCAGAGGGATCACTCGATGAGCTCATCCTCGTCTTCGCGCGAGATCGTGATCTCCTCCGCGGCTTCCAGGTCGCGGATGATGCGCACGATCTCGGCTCTGGCCTCATCGACCTGACGCATGCGCACGGGACCGAGGACTCGGGTCTCCTCAGCGAGGTTCTCCTGGTTGCGCTCCGTCATGTTGCTCTTCACCTTGTCGGTGATCTGGTCGTCCGCGCCCTTCAGCGCGAGGGCGAGCATGCGCAGGTCGATACCGCGCATCACCCGCTGGACGTCGCGATCCTCGAGGCGCGCGATGTCGGCGAACGTGACCATGCGGCTGCGGATGTCCTCGGCCAGGGCGAGATCACGGCCTTCGAGGCTTGCGAGGAGCGACTTCTCGAGCGCGGTGTCCGAGCGGTTGATGATCTCGACGAGAGGCTGCACGCCTCCGATGGACTCATGGTTGTCGCGCATCGCGAAGACGCCGGTGCGCGAGCGCAGCGAGTCGGCCACGATGGAGATCGCCTCCTGCGTGGCGGTGCCCATCGTCGCGATCGCCTGAGCGACGTCCGTGCGCAGGGGATCCTGCAGGGCGGCGAGAACCGCCGCCGCACGATCGGCTCTGAGATTGGCCAGCACGACGGCGACGGTGGTCGGAAGCTCACCCTCGATGATCGTGGCGAGCTGGGCCGGGTCCGCCGCATTGAGGAAGTCGAACGAGACCGACCCCTGCGACATGACCCGGCCGACCATCCCGACCGCCTTCTCGCGGCCGAATGCCGTCTCGAGCAGTCCGGTGGCGAGCTCCTGTCCGCCCCGCGACGGCACCGAGCCGCCGGTGGCGATGCGCCGGAACTCGCCGAGAGCACGGGCCGTCGAGGCCACGTCCACTCCCCCGAGCTGTGTCAGCTCGGCCGCGAGCATCTCGGACCGCTCCTCGCCGAGGTGGCGGAGCACTTCGGCGCTGGCGGCACGATCCATGTTCATCAGCACGATCGCGGCCTTGCGCAGTCCGCTCATCTCCGGCGCAGCCACGGGCGCCGGCGCCTCGACGGCCGACACCTCGACTGTGTCGGCCTGCGCGTCCAGCAGCTCGGTCAGCGCGCTCATACGGTCGCCTCGTCCATCAGGTCGGCCAGTGCGCTGGCGATCGTGTCGGGTTCGCGCTTGGCGAGGTCGTCGATCTCCCGGCGACGGCGCTCGACCAGCACCTTGTCGGGCTCGGGCTCGTCGTCGAGATCAGCCGACGCGGACGGCAGCAGCTTGGTCGGCGCCGGGGCGATGATCGCCTCGGCCTCCTTCAGCCCTCTGAGAGAGCGGAGCTTCTGCTCCTCGCTCTCGGTGACCGTCGCGAAGTACTCGATCGGTCCGTCTTCGGTGTACATCACCCGACGCTTCATCTTGCGGCGCACGATGAGGAAGACGATCAGGATGATCGCCGCGAGCAGGATCGCGGCGCCGATGATCGCAGAGCGCAGCAACTCCTGCTGGAACTGCGCGTCGCGCTCGGCCTCCGCCGCCTGCAGCGCTGTCTGCGCCGCCGTCGCACCCGCCTGATTGAACTCGACGAACTCGACGGCGATCTCGTCGCCGCGCTCGACGTCGATCCCGGCCGCAGATGCCACGAGCGATTCGATCTGGTTCGCCGTCACTCCGGTGACCGTCCCGCGGTTGAGCGCGATGCTGACGGTCTGCCGCGTCACCTCTCCGGCGGGGGTGATGGTCTTCTCCGTCGACTTGTTGACGGCGTTGTTGCGAGAGGTCTCCTCGAACTCATAGGCGCCGGTCCCCTCGGCGCCGTTGGGAACCGCGATGTTGTCGGGGCCGAGCACGCCGGCACCTCCGCCCTCGCCGCCGTTGTACGTCTCGGTCTTGGTCTGCTCCGATGCGCTCAGCTCTCCCTCGGGGGCCGAGTACGTCTCGTCCATGCGCTCGGATGTGGAGTTCGCGACATCGGCCGATACCGTCACCGTCGCGTTGCCGGGCCCGACGATCGTCTCGAGCATCTTGCTGACGGATGCCGCGACCTTGGCCTCATGCTCCGTCGCCTGCTTCGAGGAGTTCCCGGTGAGCCCGGTGCCGACCGCCGAGAGCACGCGGCCGTCCTGATCGGTCACCGCGACGTCCTCCGGCGTCATCCCCGGCACGGCGGCGCTCGTGAGGTGCACGATCGCCTCGATCTTCTCGTCGCTGAGCCCTGAGCCGTTGCGGGTCTTCACGAACACGGATGCGGTCGGGCTCTGCTGCTCCGAGACGAAGACGCTCTCCTCCGGGATCGCCAGCTGCACCGACGCCGTCGAGATGCCCTCCATCGCGCCGATCGTGCTGGCCAGCTCGCCCTCGATGGCACGCTTGTAGGTCACCGACTGCTGGAATTCACTCGCCGTCACACCCATCTCGTCGAGCAGGGTGTAGCCCTCGCTGGTGTCGCCGGGCAGCCCGGCGGATGCCGCCGCGAGACGCTGTGGATAGACCTGGTCGTCGGGCACGAGGATCGTCGCGCCTCCCTCGGCGAGCTCGTAGCTCACGCCTGCCGACTTCAGCTGCTCGACGACGGCCGACGCGTCGCCGGCGCTCAGGCCGGTGAAGAGCGGGCTCATCTGCGGCTTGGTGAGCCACGCGCCGAGGGCGATGGCGCCCATCACGAGCAGCGCGACACCGATGATGGCGATCGTGCGCTGTGCGAGGGAGAATCCTGAGACGACCTGCTTGGCGCGGTCGTAGTAGGTCGTGAGCATCTTGGGCATCGTCAGGCCTGCATCCTCATGATCTCGTTGAACGCCGAGACGCTGCGGTCACGCACGGCCACCACCAGGTCGAGCGTCACCGAGGCGCGCGTCGACGCGATCATCGCCTGATGGATGTCCTGCAGGTCTCCCGTGACCGCCTGCACCGCGAGCTCGTTCGACGTCGACTGCAGCTGCTGCAGGTTCTCCATCGCCCCCGAGAGCGTCGTGGCGAAGGCGTTGCCGGAGGCAGGAGCGCTGGTCGCGTCCGGGCCCGTCTCGAAGCTGAGCGCCGAGAGCGGCGCGACACCGGAGGCGCCGATGGCCTCGATGCCCGACATCAGTTGCGGCCGATCTGCAGCGCTGCCTCGTAGGTCGTCTTCGCCCGGTCGACGACAGCGGCGTTCGCCTCGTATCCGCGCTGGGCGAGGATCAGCATGCTCATCTGGTCGCCGAGCTCGACGTTCGGGTACTGCACGTAGCCGTCCTCGTTCGCATAGGGGTGCTCGGGGTCGTACACGAGCTTCGCGTCGGCTTCGGATTCGACCACGCCGGCGACGTACACGCCGGGGCTGTCGGTGCCGGCCTGCACGGTCACGAACTTCTCCCGGAACGCCTCTTGGCCTGCGGGTGTCGCGGTGTTCACGTTGGCGATGTTGTCGCTGAGCGCGTCGAGCCACTTGCGGTGCGCGGTCAGGCCGGTGCCGGCGATGCCGATCGCGTCGAAGGTCATGCGGAGGCCTGCCCGATCGCCTTGGTGATCGAGGCCGCCTGACCGCCGATCGCCTGACTCGCGAACTGGAAACGCAGCACGGTGTCGATGTTCGAGAGCGTCTCGGTGTCGAGGTTGACGTTGTTGCCGTTCAGCCTCGTCGGCTCGAGCGAGCGCTCGACCGTCGCGGCGACGCTTCCCGAGCCGCCCTGGACGGCAGAACGGAGTTCATCCTCGAACCGCACGCGCTGGGCCTGGTAGCCCGGCGTGTTGACGTTGGCGATGTTCTCGGCGATCGAGCGTTGGCGCAGGGCCAGCCCGTCGAGCGCGCTGATGAGCGCAGAGGACGTGACGGATTCGAGCACGGGGGCACTCCGGGATGTTGGTGGAGAGGCCGATCCCTGGCCAATCGTCGAGCGATCCGTGCTCTGTGCCGACTATCGCGACACCCGGGCAGTCATGTAACCGCTGTGCTCAACCCTCGACGTCGAGGTATGCCGGCACATTCTGGGTGGAGGTCGGCACGCGTCGCAGTGCGGCGATCTCGCGAGCCACATTGGCGCGCGACGTGACGAGTCCGCCGATCATGAGCTGCTGCCGCGCGAGCACGGCTTCGGCACGCTCGCGCAGCTCCTCGGGGACGGGGCCGTCCGGCGCCTCGAAGGACTGCTCGTCGAGGTGCTCGTCGGCGGCGTCGAGGGCGCGCTCGAACTGGTCGAGCACCGTCAGCCAGGCCGAGAGAGTGTCGGGCACGGTCGCTCAGGCCAGGGCCGTGATGGGGGTCTGCGCGGTCGACGCGACCGCCGCAGCCGCCGCATGCCACGCTTCGCGGAGCGGCACGACGAGAGCTCGGCATTCCGCGGTGGCCGCGCGGTCTCGAGCGATGTTGGCGGTGATCAGGCGTCCCGTGAGGTAGGTGTACACGCCGTGCAGCTCTGCGGAGCCGTCCCACTCATCGGTGAGCGAGCCGTTGAGCTCGGCGACGATCTGCTGCGCGTGCACGAGGTGGTTCCCCGCGGCCGCCCATTCCCCCGCTTCCTGGCAGGCGTCCGCGCGCTCGATGTCGACCAGGAGGCGGTCGTAGAGCAACACGAGAAGGCGCTCAGGCGTGGCGGAGGCCACCTGCTGCTCCAGATACTGCTGCTTGGCCCGGTCGAGTGAGGTGAGTGCCATGAGTACGTGCTCCGATGCGATGCGATGTCACGAGGACGAGGTCAGGAATCCGACGGGGTGAGTCCGGCGAGCTGGCTGGTCAGCCACGACGATTGCGACTGCAGCTTCGAGAGCTGCACCTCGAGCTGCGCGTACGTGCGTTCGAGGGTGGCGCGGCGCTGTTCGAGCCGGATGTCCCAGCGCTCGACCTGGGTCTTGAGCGTCTTGACCTCGTCCTCCTGGCCGGTGATGCGCTTGGTCAGGAGGCCGTCGTACTTGTCGGAGTACTGGGTCGTCACGTCCTGCACCCGCGCCGAGACGGCGGAGAACAGCTCCTGCGTGCCCTCCGGGTCTTCTGCGAGAGCTGCGGCGAACTTCTCGGCGTCGAACGAGAGCACGCCCTTGTCGCTGACGGTGATGCCGATCGTCGAGGGCGAGATGCCGTCGATCGGATGCTGCACGGCGGTCGCCAGCGCGCCGCGAAGGTTTCGCACCGTGCTGTCGCCGGTGAAGACGCCGAGGGTCGTGGTCTCGCCGACCTCGCCGATGGTCGCCTTCGAGCCGTTGTCGATGCGGACCAGCAGCGCGGCGATCTCCTTGACGAACGCCTCCGCCGTCGAGCTCTGCTTCTTCGCATCGCGTGCGACGGTCACGGTGACGGGGTCGGCACTGGCCTTCGTGACGGTGACCTCGATGCCCTCTCCGACGGTGATGGTGTTGCTCGCGCTGTTCAGGGTCTGCTCGGCGTCGGTGCCGGCGAAGAGGCGGATGCGGGCATCCGCGCCCTGGGTGAGTAGTGCGGCGCCGGGGGCGGCACCGAGGTCGACCGCGGTTCCGGCGGTGACCTCCGCCGCGGTTCCGCGGTTCAGGGTGAAGGCACCAGCCGCGCCCGTCTCGGCGGAGGTGAGCTGGATGCGCGAGAGCGGCTTGCCGTCGGCATCCGTTCCCGCGGGCACGACGGTCGCGCTCACACCGGCCTTCGACGCGTTGATCGCCTTCGCGAGGTCCTGCGGACCGGTGCCCAGCGGAGTGACCTCGACGGCTTCGCCGTCGGATCCCACGAGGGTGAAGGTGCCGCCCCACGCTGTTCCTCCTGCGGCAGCGGTGACGACGGAGTGCGCTGTGGCGACGGCATCCACCACGATGGCGGTCGAGAATGCGGTCGCCTTGCTGCCGGCGGTGATCGTGACCGTCTCGGACGACGAGGACGCGGTGAAGGATGCCAGAGAGCTGGGACCCGCGGCGGTCTTGGCCTTGTCGACGAGCTCCTGCAGCGTCTTGTTCAGCGACTGCAGGTTGGTGATGACCGAGTTGCGGTCGGTGATCTTGTTCGTGATGAGCGTCTTCGGGATCGCCGAGACGTCCATGAGCGCCTTGATGAGCTCTTCGGTCTTGAGCCCTGATACCAGTCCGTCGAGTTTCATCCCGGTCGTCTTCCGTGCGTTGCGGTCAAGGGTGTCCTACAGGAAGGCGCCCGGGCGGAGGTGACTCCGCCCGGGCGCCCTGTGCGCCTCAGGCGCAGCGACTCAACGGAGAAGCTGCAGGACGCCCTGGCCCGACTGGTTCGCCTGAGCGAGCATGGCGGTGCCGGCCTGCTGCAGGATGTTCGAGGCGGTGTACTTGACCATCTCGGCGGCCATGTCGGTGTCCGCGATGCGGCTCTTCGCTGCGGCGAGGTTCTCGGCCGAGACCTGCAGCGAGTTGATCGTCGACTCGAAGCGGTTCTGCACCGCACCGAGGCCGGCGCGAGCCGTCGAGACCTTGGTGATCTGCGCGTCGACGGCCGCGATCGTGGTGAGCGCGTTCGCGGCGGTGTCGACCGTGAGCGCACCGATCGTGGCACCGAGACCCGAGAAGTTGGTCAGCGTGACAGCGATCTGGTCCTCGGCGGCCTTGGAGCCGGCGCCGACCTGGAACGTCAGGGTGTTCGCGCTGTCGAGCAGCTTGATCCCGTTGAAGTTCGTGCTGGCGGCGACGCGGGTGAGCTCCTCGCCGAGCGAGTTGATCTCGGTCTTGATGGCGCCACGCGACTCGGCGTTGTTCGAGTCGGAACCCGCCTGCACGGCGAGGTCGCGAACGCGCTGCAGGATCGAGTGCACCTCGGTGAGAGCACCTTCTGCGGTCTGGATGACCGAGATGCCGTCCTGCGCGTTGCGGGCTGCGACGTTCAGGCCGTTGACCTGCGAACGCAGACCCTCGGAGATGGCCAGACCGGCGGCGTCATCGGCTGCGCGGTTGATGCGCAGACCGCTCGAGAGCTTCTCGAGCGACTTCGAGACGTCGTTCTGGTTGACAGAGAGGTTGCGGTACGCGTTGAGTGCACCGACGTTGGTTGCGATCTGAAGACCCATGAGAATTCCTCCGTGGTTATGGGGCTGGACGCGGGCCCATCCGTGGGCCTGCACAACCGATATTCGCGACATCGGCCGCCGGCGTAACCACGGATCCGGAAGATTCCACGGGTCGCGTCACACGGCGGCGAGGAGCTCGCTCGACCGGTCGCGGATCTCGGCGCGGACGGGCCCGAAGAGCGCCTCGAAGAACTCGGCCCTGGCTTTGGTCGATCGGTCACCCGTCGTGCCGTTCTCCCAGGCCTCCATGGCCTCGCGCATCAGTTCGAGTCCGCGCGAGCGCAGCTTCGACACGTAGGCATGACTGACGGCGAGCTCTTCGGCGATGTCCTTGACCATGCGGTCTTCGAGATAGATGCCGCGCACGACCTGCTGCATCGCCGTGGGCAGAGCGTCGACCACTCGGTTCATCATCGCTCGCGTCTCGGACTGCTCGACGGCGTGCTCGGGGAGGATGACGCTGTCGGTGAGGTCGACCGCCTGTCGGCCGGTCTCGGCGTCGAAGTGCTCCTCGAAGCTGATCGCGGTGCGCACCATCTCGTCGAGCTTCATCATCTCCGAGACGACCTCGGCGGTGAGCCCCGACTCCCGCGCGAGCTCCGCCGTGCTCGCGGCTCGGCCGGAGCGGGCGAGCACCGTCTCGGCGGCGACTCTCACGCGCTCGATCTTGTCGCGTCCTCGCTCGCCGGCGGGGTCGGCGCGGCGCATCTCCGACAGCATCGCCCAGTTGATCTGGCTGCTCGCGAACGCACCGAAAGGAATGCCCCGCGCGGCGTCATACGACATGGCCGCGCGGGCGAGGCCCAGGCGGGCGGCGGAGAGAAGGTCGTCCAGATCGACGTGCGTCGCCGACCGCGCCTTCTCCACAGCCAGGAAGGTGGCGAGCGGCATGTTGTCGCGTGCGAGTTTCTCGGGCGAAGCGGGGGCTTCCGGGGGCTGAGTGGAATCAGCGGAAACAGCAGAACTACTCAGCAATGTGACTCCGTGGCTAGAACAACTGTTTTACGAGTGAAGCTAGCACGAACAACACGTTTATGAGCAGAAAACGCGGGAACTCGATCCTCGAGTCGTTCAGTTCTCCGGACCCGGTTCGCGGATTATCCCCGTCGCCCGTCGGTCTGTGAAGCCCTTATCCCGTCGCAGCGAGAACCGGTCTCATGGGCACCCATCACGATCCGACCAGAAAGGCAGCCATGTTCTTCCATCGTCAGGAACTTCAGTTCACCGCCACCCCCGAAGCCCCGGATGCCGTCTACGCCCGAAAGCTCCAGGAGGTCCTGGGCGGCCAGTACGGCGAGATCACGGTCGCCATGCCGTACCAGTTCCAGGCGTGGAACATGCACATCCCCGGCAAGCGTTCCCGAACCCCGGCGCTGAGGACGGCACGGACGTCTCGGTCAAGGTCGAGGCTTTCCCGCAGGTCTTCGCTGCCGGCATCGACCCCGCCATCTCCGAGGTCCTCGCCGTGGCACAGCGCCCCCTCGCAGCCCTTGCGTTCAGCGAGGCCGCACCGGTCGCTGCATGGAAGACCAAGCCTGCCTTCGGCATCGTGTCCGCTGCCGACCACACCATCAACCCGGACGTCGAGCGCTTCGGCTACACCCGCGGCAACTTCCGTCGCGTCATCGAACTCGACGCACCGCACCTCGTGATGCGCGCCCTCCCCCAGGACATCATCCAGTTCATCGTCGAGGCGGCTGCCGAGGTCGTCTGACCTCTCGAGGGCGGAGACGCCGTCCGGCGCTCTCCGCCCTCGAATGGTGCGACACCGCGCCCCACGGTCCTAGAATCGGGGCGACCCGCGCGTGCCGCGTTCGACACCTGCAGGAGGCGTCCGCCCGTTCAATCGGGTGGAATGAGTGGGACCAACGAAAGAAGGCGATCATGGCTGTGATCTCCCGCGGCTTCGGCGCCCGGCGACGCGAGTCGGATGACCGGCTCCCCCCGGGTCAGTACCTCACCGAGGACTTCCCGGTGCTCTCGGCCGGACCGACACCCCGAGTCGCGACCGACACCTGGGAGTTCGCGGTCGTCGGGCTCGACGGCATTCGCCGCACCTGGTCGTGGGATGAGCTGCAGGCACTGCCGATCGATACGATCACCACCGACATCCACTGCGTGACGCGGTGGTCGAAGCTGGGCACGCAGTGGCGCGGAGTCTCGCTCGATCATCTGCTGCAGGATGCCGGAGACGGCGACTTCACGCGGGTCTTCTCCTACGGCGGGTACACGACGAATGTTCCCCGCGCCGACCTGACCGGCGGAAAGGCGTGGATCGCATTCGAGTTCGAGGGCGAGCCGCTCGCGGCAGAGCACGGCGGCCCCGCCCGACTTCTCGTCCCCCACCTCTACTTCTGGAAATCCGCGAAGTGGGTCCACGGCCTGGATCTTCTCGAGAACGACGAACCGGGGTTCTGGGAGCAGAACGGATACAACATGTACGGCGATCCGTGGAAAGAGGAGCGTTACTGGTGACCTCGTCGTCGCTGTGGCTTGTCGCCAGTGTCATCGAGGTCCGACGAGCCACACCCCATGGCCGCGTGCTCTCCCTCCGGGTCGACGGGTGGCCGGGGAATCTCGCCGGACAGCACGTCGATGTGCGTTTGACCGCTGAGGACGGCTATCAGGCCGTGCGGTCGTACTCGCTCGCATCGTCCGGAGAGGGTGACGTGCTCGAGCTGGCCGTCGACGAGGTGCCGGAGGGCGAGGTCTCTCCGTATCTCGTCGAGGATGTCCGGCCCGGCGACGAGCTGGAGGTCCGCGGTCCGATCGGCGCCTACTTCGTGTGGACCCCTGCCCAGCCCGAGCCCGTTCAGCTCATCGCGGGCGGGTCAGGGATAGTGCCGCTCCTCGCGATGGCCCGGGAGCATGCGCGCTCGGCCAGCTCCGCACCGATGCGGCTCCTGTACGCGGTGCGTTCCGCGGACGACGCTTTCTACGCGGCCGAACTGGGCGATCTCGCCGACGACGCCTTCAGCGTCGACTGGGCGTACAGCCGCTCGGCACCGGTCGGCTTCGCTCGCCCCGCGGGCAGGGTGGATGCCGCGACGCTCGAGGCCTCGACCATCCCCGCCGCCCAGCGCCCCTCGGTATACGTCTGCGGGCCGACCGGCTTCGTCGAGGCGGTCGCCGATCTGCTCGTCGCGGCGGGGCATCCGCCCGACCGCATCCGTACCGAGCGTTTCGGAGGTGCCTGATGAACGCTGCCCACCCCGGCCATCGCACGAGAGTCGACGGCAACGCCGCTGGCGGGATCCTGATCGAAGTGTTCGGCAGGGACATGACCGGTGCTCGGGCCACCTGCACGCGCTGCGATCGCAAGGCCGTGCTCGGCGACGCCGTCGCAGAACTGGATCCGGCCGGCGTGATCCTCTTGTGTCGCGGATGCGGACACACCCTGTTGACCTGTATTCAGATCGACGGGCGGTACTCGCTCGATGTCGGGGCTCTGTCCCGCCTGGAGTGGGCCTCCGACGGCGACTAGCTCGCTCGTCGGCGACCGGCGCTCAGACGGGGCCCGAGTCGAATTCGGCGTCGAACACCTCACGGACGTCGTCAGGCTCGAATGCCGTGGTCGCCGTCGGCACAAGCGCCAGAGCACGGGCCCGGATCCCCTCAGCTGCGGCCATCATCGTCCTCGATCTGCGGCGACAACTCCGCGTGCGCCACCGCGATCGGCAGCATGGCACCGAGCGTCACCCGCACACTCGACCGACCGCCCGCGGGGCCGACGACGGGGATCTCCACGACATCCGAGCGCCGCTCCTCCGCCAAGGCCTTCCAGTACTCCAGCACCGCGTCTGCGGTCGCGTCACCCGTCAGGTAGGTGCCGACCTGGGTGATGAGGGACTTCATGATCACTCCCGGAACTCTCGACGGTTGCATTTCCGCTACCGGGGCCGGGGCAGCGATTTCACGCTAGGCCCGATCGTGTGCGAGGTCGACCCCCCTTGCGCTTTCAGGATTCAGGTGATTCAAGCCTGATGTCCCGCCGCACGATGCGTTCAGCCACCTCGCTCAGACGCAGGCCGCGATCACGGGCGAAGGCGCGCATGAGCGTGAAGGCATCGGGGATCGGCACCCCCGCCGTGAACGAGACAACACCCTTGGCCTGCTCGATCATCACCCGGCTGTTCAGTGCGGTCTGCAGTTGCGACGACAGCGATTCCTGCTCTCGGAGGCTGCGCTCGTGCAGGATCCCGATCGTTGCCACATCGGCGAACGCTCGCGCCGCGGAGAGGTCTTCAGGGGGCGGCGACCCGGTATCGGATCGGAGCAGGTTGAGGGTGCCGATCGTCGTGTTCCGCAGCCGCATCGGTATCGCCTCGATCGACGCGAAGCCGTTCTCCAACGCCGCCTGGCGGAAGACCGGCCACTTCTCTGAACCGGCGGCGATGTCGGGAACCGACACCGCTGTCCCCGTCAGGAAGCACTCGATGCAGGGTCCCGCCTCTGCGGCGAGCTGGATCACCTCGACGAGCTCGGTCGCCTCGCTCGTGGATGCGACGAGTTCGAGTTCACCGGAGGGGTCGGCGAGAAGGATTCCGGCGTCGCTCGCATCCAGCAGCTCCTGGCACGCATCCACGAGTGTCTGCAGCAGATCCACGACGTCGTAGTCGTCGACCATCGTGTCGGCGAGGGTGGCGAAGAGCTCCAGCAACCGAGCTTCGCGCGTGGGCGCGGTCATGACCCCGCCTCGATGCCGCCTGACGTGCGCGAGAAGCGGAGAGTACCGTCGACTACCGCCTGCGCGACCTCCATGACGCGCTGCCCGGTCGAGAACGCCCGCGCCTGAAGCATGAGCAGCGCGTCGTCCGGACCGATGTCGAGTTGCGCGAGAACGATGCCGGTCGCCTGGTGCACGGTTCGTCGAGAGTAGATGCCCGTCTGCGCGTCGTTGTCCGCGAAGTCCGACAGCGCGTCCCTCAGCACATGCCGGCTCACCACATCCGCCATGGCGCGCGCCTGCGTGCACTCGCTCGGAGTGAGCGCCACGGGTGCTGTCGAGTAGAGGTCGACCGCCCCCATCTTGATCTCGCCGACCGACAGCGGGAAGGCGAACATCGACGCGACCTCCGCGCCGTCCTCCACAGCCGAGGCGAAGGCGGGCCACCGAGAGACGCCGCGGTGCCGGAAGTCGGGCTCGAGGACAGCGGCAGAGGTGCGCATGGCCTCCCAGCACGGGCCTTCACCGAGGTCGAACTGGAGCTCATCCAGGCGTGCCGCCACGTCGTCGGACGCGGAGATCGTCTCGCTCCCGAGCACGTCCCCCACCGTCGAGACCGCGGCACCGGTGACCGGGAACCGATCGACGAAGAAGACACTGAGGGCGTCCAGCTGACGACCGGAGCGCTCCAGATCACTCAGCGCATCGTCGAAGGACTCACTCATAGTGGTCTTCACGATACCGCCACCGGACTGGCCGCGCGATGGAGGCACCTACGAAGTCCGAGAGCTGCACAACAACCGGTCGGTGACAAGCCCCGGGCCGGTTTCACCCCGCGCGTCTAACTTCTCCTCTCATGAAGACGGCACACCGGCAGCGACGGCAGCGCGATCCGTACAACAGGCGTGAGGTCCTGGCCGGATACCTGTTCATCTCGCCGTGGATCCTGGGTGCTGCGCGTTCTGCTCGTTGGCGACGACATGGCCGGCGAGCGACTGGGCGAGCCACGAGAGCAGGAAGATCGTTCCCATCGCGAGCAGAAGCGAGTTGGAGTAGATCCACCCGCGCAGTCCGTGCACCTTCGCCCAGCGCGGGGAGTCGACATGCGCGTGCTCTCCGACGAGTTGATCGGCGTCCGACCCCACTCCCTCGTCGCCCGGCTTCTTGGATTCAGGTGATCCTCGCTGGATGACCAGATGGTCGCGAGGATGAAGAGGAAGAACTGCAGGAACTCCGACTGCCAGTTCTCCGCCACATCGACGAGGAAGTCGGAGGAGGTGATGAACTCCAGATACGGAGTGGGCGGCTGACCGTGCCGAGCCAGCTCCTGGTTGTTGTAGGCGTGTCCCGCGATCGACTGCCCGATCAGGCTGAGCGCGAAGATCGCGAGGAAGACGAGGCTGAGTCCCCCGTCTCTGACGAAGCGACGCATCTCGTTCACCTCCCCATCACAGGCAGGGCGATCATGGTCGCCAGCCCGACCACGATGAGGAGCGTCCATGACCAGAACGCGATTCGCATCGATGCGCGACCGATGGTTCGATCCGACAGGACTGTCTCCTCTCTCTGCCACCTCAGGCGCTGAACGCCTCGAGCGCCGGTCGGGGCGCTCGTCCTCGAGGCTGCCGGGGCTGCGGCCCCCGCGACTGCAGTGGTGGAATCCCTCTGGTGACGGGATGTCCGGCGTCGAGCGTCACCTGCTCGTCGTAGTGGGTGATGGTGACCGGGTCGCCTGAGGCGAGCCGATAGGTGGCCTCCGCCTGGCGGACATCGACACGCAGGATGCAGCCGTGGATGCGCACCCCGAACTCGAGCCCGTCGATCTCGGACGGAAGACGCGGGCAGAACCGCAGGCCGCTGTCGCTGTCGCGCATCCCGCCGAAGCCCGCGGTGATGGCCGTCCAGACCCCCGCGAGAGCGGCGACATGAAGCCCCTGACCGGTGTTGCCATGAAGGTCGTCGAGATCGAGAGTCGCGACCTCGGCGAGGTAGTCGAGCGCGAGATCCAGGTGACCGACCTCTGCGGCGACCACGGCCTGCGCCGCCGCCGACAGCGATGAGTCCCGCACGGTGATCGCCTCGTAATACTCGAACGCACGCTCCTTCTGCTCCGCGGTGAACGACTCATGCGAGAAGAACAGGGCGAGCACCAGGTCGGCCTGCTTCACGACCTGCTTGCGGTAGAGGTCGAAGTACGGGAAGTGGTCGTGCAGCAGGTATTCGTCCGGCGCCGTCGACTCGAAGTTCCACCGTTCGAGGTCGGTGTAGCCGGCGGACTGCGGGTGCACGCCCCGTTCGTCATCGAAGGGCACCGTCATCGCCGCGGCAGCGAGTTCCCACCTCGCGATCTCGTCGTCTACGACCTCGAGCTCCGACGCGACCTCCGGATGCCGTCGGGCAGCGGCCGCCGCCCCTCGAAGGTTCTTCTGAGCCGCCAGGTTCGTGAAGACGTTGTCGTTCGCGATGGCCGAGTACTCGTCCGGCCCCGTGACGCCGTCGATGTGGAAGCCGCCGTGCGGGTCCCACCGACCGAGCGAGGCCCAGAGGCGAGCGGTCTCGACCAGGATCTCGAGGCCGGCCTCCCGTTCGAAGTCGGCATCGCCCGTCGCCCGCACGTAGTGCAGAACCGCTCCGGCCACATCGGCGTTGATGTGGAACGCGGCCGTGCTGGCAGGCCAGTACCCCGACGACTCTCTGCCGTCGATGGTTCGCCACGGCAACGCGGCACCCTGCAGATGCAGTTGCGCCGCCCTGTCACGAGCGCGGTCGAGCACGGAATGTCGCCATCGCAGCGCCTGCTCGGCGGCGTGCGGGAGGGTCGAGGTGAGGACGGGGAGCACGAACGCCTCGAAGTCCCAGAAGGTGTGCCCCTCGTATCCGGAGCCGGTCAGCCCCTTGCCCGGAACGGATCGCAATTCCATGCGGGTGGAGGCCTGGAACACCTGGAAGAGCGCGAAGCGCACGGCCTGCTGCAGCCGTGCCGGTCCGTCGACCCGCACGTCGGCGCACTCCCAGAAGTCGTCCAGCCGTGCTCGTTGATCGGCGACCAGTGCGTCCCATCCGGCCCGCAGCGCGTCGCCGACCGCCGTCTCGGCCCGGTCCCGCAGGGCGGCGGTCGAGAGGTCGGACGAGAACTCATGACCGACGAGCTTGACGATCTCGAGCGTCTCTCCGGCAGCCAGGGATGCGCGCACCGTGGTACGCGCACGGTCGCCCGTCGCATCGACATCCGTCTCGACGCTCGGCTCGTTCCGGGGAGAACCGCTCACGCGATGGTCCATCGCGACAGCGGTCGTGAGCCCGCTCTTCCTCGTGCGGTGCACGAGGGTGGCGGCACCCGCGCCGGCGGCCGAGGCCACCCCCTCGAGCGGCTCGCTCAGCAGCTCCTGCACCCGGGGGTCGTCGTGCGTGATCGGCAGCGGCTCGTTCGCCAGCAGTTCGGAGATGACGGTGACGTCCGCCGGACCGCCGAGCGCCTGCACACGGTAGTGCACCGCTGCGACGGAGCGGTGCGCGAAGGAGACGATCCTCGTCGACCGGATCCGCACCCGCTGGCCGGTCGGACTGGTCCACTCGACCTCGCGTTCGAGAGTTCCCGCGCGGAAGTCGAGTCGACGGGTGTGCGACGTGAGCGATCCACGACGGACATCGAACGGCTCGTCCCCGACGATCAGCCGGATGAGCTGGCCGTTGGCCGCGTTGATCACGCTCTGCCCGCACTCGGGGTAGCCGTATCCCTCTTCGGCATACGGCATCGGGTGCTCTTCGAAGAGGCCGTTCAGATAGCTTCCCGCGACGCCGCGCGGGTCGCCTTCGTCGAGGTTCCCCCGCCAGCCCACATGACCGTTCGAGAGGCCGAAGACGGACTCCTCATGGGCGAGGTTCTCGACGTCGATGCCGTCGGCACCGATGCTCCACTCGTCGATATCGAATCTCGGCCGCGTCCTGCTCATGGGCTCCTCTTCCGTCGACAGTGCTTCTGGAAGAGAAAGTAGTCAGGATCGAGGAACGTGGGGAGCGGGTTGATTCCCGCTCCCCGTGCAGGTAAGACGGTCAGAGCTCGACGGGCGGCGCCGGCTCCGAATCCGCTGCCTCGGGGTGACGAGCGAGGTTCACGACGGCGGCGATGAGGCCGCCCCAGATCGTGACCATCGCGATGATCATCATGACGACCGCTGTCGTGGTCATGCGCCCGCTCCCTTCTCCGTCGCGTGCGGTTCCGAGGTCGCGATCAGCGGGATCGACGAGGTCTCGGCATCCGGTTCGTAGTCTTCCTCGGTGAGGAACTCGTCGTACTCGGGATCATCCTTGGCGTGGGAGCGGCCGCTCCATGGCAGCGCCGAGAGCAGCAGTGCGATCACGACGAGCGCGATGACCATGCCCCATCCGAAGACGGCGAGGAACCATCCCGGATAGCCGCCGTACGGCTCGGAGATCTTCGAGATCAGCTCGGTGACGAGCAGGTACCCGAGCACGAGGGGCGCGAGCGCGCCGACGAGCAGCATCCACACTCGCCCGACCCGGAAGCTCGACCGACGATCGAGGTGGTCGACGAGTGCCGGCAGCTTGTGCAGCAGCCATGCGACCACGATCACCGCGACCAGTGCGACGGCCATGATGCCGAAGGCATTGACGAAGGCGTCAGCGGTATCGAGCACGGACAGCGCGGTGGTCGTCGAGAACAGTGCCAACGAGACGATCGCGAGCGGGATGGACACCGTGAGCGTCGTGCGGATGCGCGCCCAGCCCAGCTTGTCCTGCAGCGCCGCGACGATCACCTCGAGGATCGAGATGAGCGAGGTCACCCCCGCGAAGACCAGCGCTCCGAAGAAGAGGACGCCGATGATCGAGCCGCCTGCCGCCTGAGAGACGATCGTGGGGAAGGCGATGAAGGCCAGGCCGATTCCCGACGACGCGACACCGGCCACCTCGGTCCCCTGTGCCTGCGCCATGAAGCCGAGGGCCGCGAACACGCCGATTCCCGCGAGGATCTCGAAGCCGGAGTTCGCGAACGCCACGACCAGACCGGAACCGGTGAGGTCGGTCTTGCGCTTCAGGTACGACGAGTAGGTCACCATGATGCCGAAGGCCACCGACAGCGAGAAGAAGATGTGGCCGTAGGCCGATGCCCAGACGGCCGGGTCGCCGAGCGCTTCCCAGTTGGGGGTGAAGAAGGCGTTCAGCCCGTCCATGGCTCCCGGCAGGAACAGCGACTGCACCACGAGGATCGCGAACATCACCGTGAGCAGAGGCATCAGGATCATGTTCGCCCGGCCGATCCCGCGCTTCACACCCAGCGCCATGATGACGATGACGATCAGCCAGACCGCCACGAGCGGGAGGCCGACCTGCGGCACGAAGTCCGTCGAGATGCCCACCTCGGCGACATCGGCCGAGCGGAGGAAGTCGATGAAGAAGAAGTCGTTCTCGTTGCCCGGCCCCCAGGTCAGCTGCGCCGAGAACCAGGTGTACATCGCAGCCCACGCGATGATCACCGCGTAGTAGACCGCGATCACCACGCAGATGAGCACCTGCCACCAGCCGAGCGGCTCGGCCCTGCGGTGCATCCGTCGGAAGGCCAACGGCGCGGAGCCGCGGAACCGGTGGCCGATCGAGTAGTCGAAGAAGAGGAGCGGGATTCCGGCAGTGAGAAGCGCACACAGATACGGGATGAGGAACGCCCCGCCTCCGCCTTCGTACGCCACGTAGGGGAATCTCCAGATGTTCCCCAGCCCGACGGCAGAGCCGATCGCAGAGAGGATGAAGACGTTGCGCGAGCCGAAGGCCTCGCGTTTCGGGGTCTGCGTCGTTGCGGTGGCCATGCGCATGAGGTTACCGGAGTCAGCGTGACGAGACGTGGCGATTCTCGTGCCGATCTCTCCGCTCTCGGATCGTCATCAGGATGCGGCGCCGCCCGTAAGCACGCCCCGTTTTCACACCGAGGATCGCGGCAGCTGGCGGCTACAGGTCGGCGGGCACTCCGAGCTTCTCCCCCGATGACAGCTCATCCGGCTCTGCGACCAGGTACAGCCCGGTCGGGGCATTCGCGGTGAATGCGAGCGCATCGACCCACCGCCGGTTGATCGATGGCTGCCTGCTGCCGAGGAACCGATAGACCAGCGCACTCCCCGGGTGCAGCCAGACGGTGGTGCGGCCTCCCCCGATGCTCTGATCCTCGCGCGAGCTGAAGTTGAAGGGCTCGGCTCGTCGGAGCTTCGCGGTGATAACGAGCTGCAGGTGACTGAGCGCGCGATCCTCGATCTCGATCCTGATCGAGCCCTCATAGATGAATCTGCCCATCATGCACCTCCCTGCGGCGCGTGCATGGTGAGTCGCGACGGCGACGATGTATCGGATTCGTGCGGCCACGTGAGCGTCAGTGGCGCGCCGGTGAGGTCGGACATGGTGCCAGGTTAGGAAGACAGCGGGCGCTATCGCAGGGTATTGACAAGTTCGCCCTCACCCTGCGCGGTGCCCGCGGGTCAGTCAGGCGCCATCGAGCGTCTTCAGCACCTCGGCGACTCCGTGATAGTCGCGGGCGGACAGCTCGTGGATGGCGTCGATGGTCGCGACCTCGAGATGATCGACGACGGCGATCCGCAGCAGATCGTCCTTGGTCGCGGGGTAGTCGATGCTCCGGAGGGTCCGTGCGAGTCTCATGTCGGAGGAGGGGTGGGCGGCAAGCGCATGGGGCGATGGGTTCATGCGGTTCATTCTTCGGACCGCGCGGCCCGAACTTCGCCTCTCTTGACAGCCGACGGGATCCCGATGTAAGTGGTGTGAGCGGCCTACATATCCTCGATCAACAGTTCTCCGTGAGCGTTGAGGCTGTTCATCATCCGTGACACGCGCTCGGCATCCACGTGAATCGGCTCGACGCTGTCGAACGCCAGGACGAGCGGAATGCTCGGATGAATCCATGCGGTCAGTCGGCCGTCGCGGGAATCGTCTCCCGGGATCCAGGACATCATGAAGCTCTCCTGCCGCCTGAGCTTCGTGCCGACGACGATCTTCATGTGCGCGAGCGTCACATCGTCGATGACGATCGGGTCGAGTGTGCTGTCATACCTGAGGCGTCCCATCCGGCGATGCTAGGTGAGCGCCCGCCCGGGTGAAGGGGCGTTGACAACCGGAGGATCGTCGGGTGCTGTCTCAGGCCCGCGGAAGCGCACAGGCGGCCGTGCCGCCGGGAAGACGGTGTCGGAAGCGCGCGATCAGCGAATAGCCCAGCGCAGCGACCCAGGAGAACGGGGGCGTGACGAGGAGCACGCCGGCGAAGCGCAGCAGCCGGGATCGCTGCATGCGGAGCAATCCTGCGAAGGCAGCATGTCCGCGCATCCGACGCGCGCCGACCAGCAGCCACGCGTAGCGGGTGACATCCGCGGAACTCAGTCCGATTTCATCGAGGTCGAGCCATTGCCACGGCTGAGCCTCGGGAAACCTGCCGAGCCAGCGTTCGAGTCGTTGCACCCACGTGGTGCAGAACGCGCAATCGCCGTCATAGACGAGAAGTGGCCGGGCGTGCATGGAATCGACCCTACGCCTCACCGGAGAGCAGTCGCCCACCACATCATCCTTTCGATGACAAGCCCCTGGTCGCCCACGTCACCGGTGGCGGAGCCTGTAGGCATGAGCCACCCAGACGACATCAAGCAACCGCTCGACCATCTGCCTCCTCTCGACGAGCGAGACAAGGCCGTCGAGATCGACGAGCCGCACTATCCGACGTCCGAAGCGGGGCCGACCGGACCCGCACACGTGTCTCCCGATACCGCCGCGGAGCCCGACAAGCCGAACCGGCACGGCGTGGACAAGCTTCCGCCGACCGCACGCTGATCGGTCATCGACGGTCGGACCCGTCGGATTCGCGGTGCCCCGATTCTGCATCGGCATGCTCGCGGATGCGGCGGGCCTCGTCGATGTCCTGCCGCTCCTTCTCTGCGGCCTTGTCGCTCTTGCGTGTGTCCCTCGGAGGAAGGCGGATCTCCCGCTCTGCGGCGATGCCCGCCTGCAGTTGGCGACCTCGCTCGAGTTCGAGGCCAGCGCTCGGGTGAGCCTGCCGACAGCGACGCCGACGATCGCCGCCCCGAGGATGAAGGTTCCGGGCTTGCGTCTCGCATACCGCTTCACCTCCGTGAGCACGGAGGCCGGATCCCGGTCCCCGAGCCAGCTCGCCGCGCCCGACAGTCGCCCGGCGACCTGCTGCACCAGATCGCTCGCGACACCGCTGCCCTCCGAGTTCGCAGCCATCGAACCGAGTTCGTCGCTGACCGACCGAAGCCCACCGGCGAGGCGCTGCTGCTGCGTGTGCGCCTGCTCCTTCAGCTCACGGGTGGTCTGCGCGTACAGGTCCTTCGCCTGCGTCTTGGCCTCGCCGACGACGCTCGCCGCCTCTTCCTTGGCGGTGCCCATCAGGTCCTTCGCCTGAGCGCCGGCCGTGTCGGCAAGACCGGCCGCCTCGTTCTTGGCAGCCTCCGCCTTCCCTGAATCCTGCTCGTGATGCGCGTCCGAGCCGCTCAGGCTCGTCGTGCCATAAGTGTCCGACATCAGTGCTCCTTCGTGCGGGGTCGTCTCGGATCGAACGACTTCGTCGACCGATCCTCTGGATTGGTGAGCACTGGTCTAACGGGGTGAGAAAGCCGTTCCAGCACCCTTGCCGAAATCGAGGTCTCGGGTGTAAAAGGCGTCCGACCGAGACGCCTGCGAACGGCGCAGGAACACTCTCGATCGGTCTGCAAGGGCCTTGCGGGGGGCACCCCACCCCTGTAGGTCTGGGCACAGAAGGAGATCTACGAAGGGACGTCCCATCATGGGCAAGTTCGTCTACGAGGGAAATCAGAAGGTGGAGATCGACGACCGCGCGCTCCATCATCTGCAGGTCGTGATGACGACGAAGCTGCGCCGCGGCGAGCCGTTCCTCTTCACCTGGAGGGAGGACGCCAGCATCGGCGGCGGTCGGAGCTCGGTCTGGATGCACCCCGGCTGCAACCTCGTCTTCAAGTACAGCGGGGGCAAAGTCCCCGAGCTCAATCGGCACTGGATCGAGGCGCTCGCATTCACCGCGAATGCGCCGTCCGGACTGTATCTGGTTCACGAACCCGAGAACGTGGGCGCAGAGCAGGGCCATGCCGTGGGCGTGAGTTGAGGATCGCATCCGAATGCCGTTCGAGGTGATCCGCGACCCGCACTCGCCGAACGACCTGACCGCTGTCTTCCGCCGCCTGGCTGACGCTCTGGATCCGGACTATGACGTCATCGACACCGTGGACCTTCTCGTCGAGGCCGCGACGCACTTCACCCCTGCGGTCGACGCCGGCATCGTCCTGGCCGATGCCGGAGGACAACTCCACGTGCTGGGCTCGACGAGTGAGCGCGCGAGCGATGTGGAGGAGGCAGAGCTCGGCATCGAGCAGGGCCCCTGCCTCGACAGCTTCCGGTCCGGGCGCGTGGTGGAGACACCCGATCTGCGGGCGAGCGCCGATCGCTGGCCCGAGTTCGCTCCTCTCGCGGTGCGACGCGGCCTTCGCGCTGGCTACGCGGTGCCGCTCTCGCTTCGCGATCGGCATCTCGGTGCGCTGAACCTCTTCTTCGACAGGGTCGGCGTGCTCACCGACCAGGATGCGGCCGTCGCTCAGGCACTCGGCGAGTTCGCCACGATCGGTCTGTGCAGCATCGCACGCTCCGCGCGCACGCCGACCGCACCGCGCAGCTTCAGCACGCGCTCGACAGCAGGATCGTGATCGAGCAGGCGAAGGGCGCGCTGTCGTTTCAGCGCAGCGTCTCCATCGACGATGCCTTCACCATCCTTCGACGACACGCGCGCTCTGTCGGTGGGCGACTGCACGATGTCGCGCAGCAGATCGTCGACCGCCGCCTCACCCTGTGAGCGAGTCGGTCACCGCCCTCCGCCTGCGCGTTCCGATTCCCCGCCTTCGGTGGGATCGATGATCTCCGCAGTCAGGCAGACGCCGCCCGTGCTGCTGAGTGTCTGAGAGAGCTCCTCGATCCACCGACGGTTCAGCGTCGGCGCCTCCGTCTCGTCGAACACGAAGCGTAGCGGGATCGATGGATGCAGCCAGATGGTCGATCGACCGGGGGCCTCGCCGTCCTTGTGGATCCACGACAGGGTGAAGCTCTCGTTGCGGCGCAACTTCGTCGTGACGACGATCTTGAGGTGAGCCAACGCTCGGTCCTCGATGAGGATCGGCGGCTGAGCGGCTCCGTAGAAGAGTCTTCCCTCATATCAACGCTACGCGCGTGCGGCGCGAGATGGGAGGTGACTCTTGTCCGCTCGTCTGCCCTCAGATGCGCTGCACGGGCATCGGCTCGTCGGCGAGCCCGCTGAGGAAGTCCGCGGACGGCGCGAAGAAGGTGCTGCCGGTCGTGGCGCGGGAGAAGTCCAGGAGTCGGTCGTAGGCGCCGGGCGGGTCACCGATGAACATGTTCTCGAGCATCTTCTCGATGACCCACAGGTAGCGCGAGTATCCGATGAAGTAGGTGCCGAAGGACGACGAGCCCGGGCTGCCGAAAGGCATGTTGTCACGAAGGATGTCGTGCTCGACACCGTCGACCACGATCGTGGCGAGGGTCTTGTGGGACTTCTGCCCGACGGCCGCATCGTCGAGCTCGACATTGTCGGCCTTCTTGCGGCCGATCACGGCCTCCTGCTGCTCGGTCGTCAGCGCCTGCCACTGACCGAGGTCGTGCAGATATCGCTGGACGACGACGTAGCTGCCCCCGACGTGATCACCGTCCTCTGCGCCCACCAGCGTCGACTCGGCGACGGCGTTCCCCACCGGGTTCGCGGTCCCGTCGACGAAGCCGAGCAGGTCGCGCACGTCGAAATACCGGAATCCCGAGGTCTCGTCGACCACGGTCACGGCGTCGCCCAGCACGTCGAGCAACTGGCGCTCGAACTCGAACACGAGATCCTGGCGGTTCGCACGGATATGGAAGAGGAGATCCCCGGGCGTGCCCGGCGCGGTGTGCACCGGGCCGACGACCGGTGCGAAGGGGTGCAGCTCCGCCGGAACCCGGCGCGCGGTGAGGCGCGGCCACGCCGCGGCTCCGATGCCGACCGTGCACGACAGCATCGCGTCGAGATCACGGAATCCGACGTTCTTCACGAGGTCGTCGATACCGGCGATCGCGTCGCGCGCGGTCGACGCGGCATCCGCTCCGTCAGCGATCTGCAACACGAGGAACGTCGCGCTGGACGTCAGCGGCGCATCGACCTTCTGCGATTCGATCGGGACCCGGCGGGAGGAAGAGGTGCTCACCTCCCCGAACCTAGAGGATGTCGACGAGCACGGCTTCGACGGGTGTCGAAGGAACATGAGGACTCCCGCGGGCACCCTTGAGTACGACACGGAATCCCGACATCATGACCCCGACGGCATACCGACGACAGGAGATGCACCCATGAGCGACGTCAGCGACTTCATCCGGGCGGACGTTCCCCCCTCCGGCCCGGGGTGTCTGGACTGCGAGGCGATCGGCTCGTGGTGGCTACATCTGCGCCGGTGCGCCTACTGCGGGCACATCGGATGCTGCGACGACTCCTTGCACAAGCATGCGACGAACCACGCGCACACGAGCGGCCATCGAGTGATCCAGAGCTTCGAGCCCGGTGAGGACTGGTTCTGGGACTTCGGCACCGAGAGACCCTTCGACGGTCCCGTCCTCGCTCCCCCGCACAGCCATCCGCGGTCGCAGACCACCCCCGGCCCGGCTGAGCGCGTGCCTGCGGACTGGCAGGAGCAGCTCGCAGGCGACGCGTGACCGAGGCACCCGACCAGCGGTCGCCCCTGCGTCTCATCGCCGACGCCGACGGGCCGCAGGCTTTCGCGTTGCGCGACTATCTGACCCGCAGCGAGGTTCCGTTCCTGCCGATCATGGTTCCCCGAGGTGCCGCCGCGGCGGCAGGAATCGACCTGACCGGCAGGCGGCTACCGCTGGTCGTCCTTCCCGAAGGCGCCGTGTTGGAGGACCCGAATCCCGAGCAGGTCGCTGCGGCTCTCGGCTGGGTGAAGCCTCCGGCGCAGTCGACGTACGACCTCATCATCTACGGAGCAGGACCCGCCGGACTCTCGGCCGCCGTCTACGCGGCATCCGAGGGTCTCAGCGTCGCCGTCGTAGAGCGCGACGCCGTCGGCGGGCAGGCCGGTTTCAGCAGCCTCATCGAGAACTACCTCGGTTTCCCCGGGGGGATCTCCGGGGCGGAGCTCGCCGAGCGCGCCCGCCGGCAGGCGCTCTCCTTCGGCGCCGAACTCATCGTCATGAGGTACGGCATCGCCCGCACGTTCAGGGACCACGACGTGCGGGCTCGGCTCGCCGACGGGTCGGAGATCCATGCACGCGCGGCGCTCTGCGCCACCGGCGTGCAGTGGCGCAGACTCGGCCTCGACGGCGAGCAGGGCTTCCGCGGTGCCGGCATCTACTACGGCGCGGGCACCAGCGAAGCCTCCGCCTGCATCGGTCAGCACGTGTACGTCGTCGGCGGCGCCAACTCCGCAGGACAGGCGGCCATGAACCTCGCGGCCCACGCGGCGCACGTCACTGTCGTCGTCCGCGGCCCCTCGCTCTCGTCGACCATGTCGGCCTATCTGCTCGACCGGCTCGCCGCGCAGAGCAACGTCACCATCCTCGTCCACTCCCGCGTCGTCGCGGTCGACGGAGACGAGCATCTGCGAGAGATCACCCTCGACCAGGCTGGCAGGACCACACGCGTGCCCGCGACCCACCTGTTCGTCTGCATCGGCGGGGCTCCCAACACCGAGTGGGCGGCGACGACGGATGTGCAGCTCGACAGTCGCGGGTTCCTGCTCACCGGCGTGGACCTCTCCTCCGACGACCTGCAGAAGTGGCCGCTGGATCGCTCGCCCTACTACCTCGAGACATCCGTGCCCGGGATCTTCGCGGCCGGCGACGTCCGTGCGAACTCCGTCAAGCGCGTCGCATCCGCCGTCGGCGAGGGCGCGATGGCCGTCACCCTCATCCACCGATACCTCGCCGAAGGCGCTCAACGCTGATCGCGCTCGGAGGGCGCTGATCAGCGCAGTGGTGTGATGCCCTGTGCTCCGCGGGGGAACGTCGCCAGCACCGCGGGGTCGATGTTCAGATGGGCGGAGACGAGCTGCGGGGGCACGTGGGAGAGCCAGTTCGCGAGCGAGATCTCCTCGTACTTGTCGGTGCGGAACACCTCGAGGAACTGCAGCACGTCGTCACCGGTGTTCTCGATGTAATGGCCGAGATTCTTCCTGACCACGCCCACGTCGCCGGCGCGGAAGTCGGTCGTGTTCGCGTGCGGGCCGGTGTTGAAGACGGTCATGCGTGCGGAGCCGCGCAGGTAGTACTGCCATTCGTCGGCGTTCGGGTGCCAATGCAGTTCGCGCATCGACCCCGGCTCCACGGTCACCAGCGCGGCGGCGACCGTGTTCGAGTATGCGTAGTTGGTCGAGTCGGCGATCTGGATGGATCCGCCGGTGTTCTCATACAGCGGCTTCGACCGTGACAGCCGGAAGATGACCGGCTCCATGCCCCACTCGACGCCGGCGGCGGCCTGGTCGATGTCGAGCGCGGGTGGTTCTTCGCCGGGGAAGATCCAGAGGTTGTGCAGCGGGATGTCGGAGAAGACCGACTGCGCGACGCCGAAGTTCTTCGCGAGGACCTCGGGCGGGGTGTGTGCGAACCAGTCGGTCAGCAGCAGTGTGTTCGACTCGGACTGGTCGCCGTCATCGAACGCCAGCACGAACTCCGCCCCGTCCGGCCCGAGACCCTGCAGGGAGTGCGGGGTGCCCGCCGGGAAGAACCACAGGTCGCCCTCTTCGACATCCTCCACCGCGGGCAGACCCGACCGGCTGAGAGTCGTCACGCGCGCCTTGCCGCGGGTCATGACCGCCCATTCGGCGGTCTGGTGCCAGTGCAGTTCGCGGATGCCGCCGGGCTCGAGGTACATGTTGACCCCGGCGATCTCGTCGGAGATGTGGAAGTCCTGCTTCGTGAGCTCCCGCGCCCAGCCGCCGCGCTGCACCCGGCGGGGTGAGATGTTGAACGAGGACCAGAAGAACGGCTGCGTGCTGATGTCCGTCGCCGGCGCGTGCATCTGGTTCGGGAACTGCGACTCGATGACCTCGTTCTGCGGACCGGTCATCGTGTTGCTCTGCGGGCGGTCGGCGATGTTCACCTCCCCCTCCTGCGGCAGATCGGGGTCGCCCAGCGACGGGATCTCGGGGTGAGTGGTGGGGTTGTCGTCACGTTCCATGCGGGATGCTCCGTCTCTTGTCGCGGGTGCGGCGCTTCTCGACGCCGCGGTGGTGAGGCAGGGGGATGGCGAGCAGGTGCGTCACCTCGAGCTCCTGGGTGCTCATCGCGCGCGCACGGGCGATCTGCTGGGCGTCGAACTCGGTGGTGCGACCTTCGTGTTGACTCACGTGCTCGCGCCACGAGCCGACGGAGTACGCCTCGATGACCGACCCCGGGTCGTCGGCGTCGACGTACACCTGCCACCCCCGCGCCCCCGTCCGCAGACGGGTCTGCTGCACGCCGGTCATCGTGTCGAGGAACTCCTGTCTCCGCTCGACCGGAATGCGATACCGGATGACCACCAGAACGGGCGCGTCGTCAGCACCGTCCGGGCGGGGCCGGTCCTCGACCCCCGGCACCTCCACGATGCCGCGGCCGATGCCGCTCGTCGCCGGCATGGGCCACACGAGCAGGGAGAGTCCGCCCAGGCCGCAGAGGATCCCGGCCCCGATGACCACGAGCCCGGGATCCCACACGGACGCGAGCACGCCCGCGCCCGCAGACCCGGCGGCCGTGCAGCCGAAGAGGACGAGCTGGTAGAACGACAGGCCGCGCGTACGCACCCAGACGGGCAGGAACGCCTGCACCGTGCCGTTGATGGTCGCGATCACCCCGATCCAGGCGAGACCGGTCGCCACGAGCGCCGGAAAGGTGATCCACAGGGTCGGCGAGGTCACGAGGACCACGAGTCCCGCCCCGAAGACCACGGACGAGGTCAGCACCACACCGTTGACCGCTGCGACGCGCCGCGCCCACGGAAGCACGAACGCACCGACGATCGATCCTGCTCCCAGCGCTGCCAGCAGAAGGCCGTAGCCACTCGCAGAGAACCCGAGCGAGTTCTTGGCGATGGTCGGCAGCAGCGCCCAGAGCGCGTTCGCCGGTATCAGGAAGACGGCGAGCCGCAGCAGGATGCGGCGGACGATCCGCGAGTGGCGGATGTAGCGGATGCCGGCCCGCGTCGCATCGACGAAGGGCTCGGGCCGAGCCACCGGCGGACTGTAGGTCTTCCAGAAGAGCAGCACGCCCAGGAACACCAGGAAGGAGAGCGCATTGAGCAGGAAGACCGCCGCGACGCCGAACTGGGCGACCACGAGGCCGGCGATCGCCGGTCCCACCGCGCGGGCGATGTTCACGCCGATCGAGGAGAGGCTCGCCGCATCGATCAGGAGCTTCGGTGGCACGATGTCCGGCACGAGTGCCTGGAATGCCGGCAGCTGGATGGCCGAGACCGTCCCCAGCACGAACGTCGACGCCAGCAGGATGGTCGTGGTCGTCTGGCCGACCGCGGTCAGATACGTGAGACCCAGCACGACGGCGAGTTGGACCGTCTGCGACCAGAGAAGGACGCGCCGACGGTTGAGGAACTCGCCGATGACGCCGGCCGGGATCGCGAACAGGAGCACGGGCGCTGCCGATGCCGTCTGCACGAGCGCGACGAGCAGCGGCGAGCTGTCGTCCTGCACCAGGAGCCATTGAGCGCCGACGGTCTGCATCCAGCTGCCGATGTTGCTGACGATCGATGCCAGCCACACCAGGCGGAAGATCGGGACGGCGAGCGGCGCGAACCCCGCCGTCCAACCGGGGCGGGGGTCGACAGCATTCCCCTGCTGCTCAGCCACGGGTCTCGATCTCGTCGAGGATGCTGTCGATGAACCGCACGATCTCCGCGGCGTGCGTCTGCGTGACCAGGTGCGGTGCGTCCAGCTCCCTCACCGCTCGACATCCCGCTCGCCGATATCCGAAGCGCTGGAGGTGCGGGCTGATGAGACGGTCGTGAGTCGCCACGACGCCCCAGCTCGGCGTCACGCTCCAGCCCGCGCCGGACGCCCGCTCGGCGAACACGGAGTCGGAGATCGGGCGCTGTGAGACCGCGAGGACTCCCGATTCGTCGGCGGGAAGGCCCTGCGCGAGAAGGCGCGCGAACTGCTCGGGTGCGACGGTCAGCTCCGTTCGCCGTGCGCCGTCTTCACCCGGGAACACGGTGGCCACGAGATGCGCGGATGCCTCTGCCGGCGCGAAGAGGTCTCGCATCTCGGCGATGCTCTCGCCCCGTTCCAGCGCATAGCCCGCGATGAAGAGCAGCCCTGAGACGTTCGCCGCCTCGCCGACGACCGTGATGACGGCCGCGCCATACCCGTGTCCGACGAGCAGCACCTCTCCGTCGACGTGCTCGACGATCGTGCGGATGTAGTCGCAGTCGCCGCGGAAGCTGCGGCCGGTCACCGGAGGAGCGAGCACCCGGTGTCCGCCGTCTAGCAGGCGGAGCACGACCGGCCACCAACCGGATGCGTCGAGGAAGGCTCCGTGCACGAGGACGACCGTGCTGCTGCTCATCATCGTGTCACCTCGTGTCCCTTCGTCCGCTGAATACGAATCTATGAACCGTCAGACTCACGACCATGCGACAGGAGTCGAAGACGGTCGTTCCTCACTTCTGCCTGCTTTCCGCCTGGTGCGGCTGCTCGGAAGACGCTTCTATGGGGCGTACTCGAGTTCGGTGGATGTGACGTCCGCATCCATCGACGCAGAGCGACACGGTGAGCCCATCCCCCGCACAGGAGCGACCCATGACGATCAGCGATACGACGACCCCCGCAGCCTCGACGGCGCTGTCGGAGATCGCCCTCCAACTCGCAGCATCCCTGCACCGCCGAGTGGTCGTGCACGAGTTCGGTCCGGCGGCGTCCGACGGCGGGCTGTCCGCATCACCTCAGGCATCCGCCTCGCTCCTCTCCGTTCCGGTGCATGACGACGGTGTCCCGGTCGCCGTCATCGAGATCGACCTCGGAGATGGGCCGCAGCTCACGGCGAGCGAGTTCGAGGCGATCGATGCGGCCGTCGCCCTCACCCGTATCGCCCTGCGCAGGGCCCCTGGCTCGTCGCGTGTCGATCGAGAGTCGATCCTGGTCGATCTGCTGCACGCCGACGAGTCCGTGCGTCGCGGCGCCTTCGCGCACGCCGCCCAGCAGCGGTGGCTCCGGCCGGGCCCCGGCACGGTCGCTCGAGCCGTCCTCATCGATGCGACGGTGAGCGATGTCGACCGCATCGCCTTCGGACGCCACCTGACGCACCTCCGGCCCGTGCCGGCTCATTTCATCGGGCTGGAGCGCGGTGTCGTCCTGCTCGTGGGACAGCCGTCCGACAACGGCCTCACCGACCTCCTCCTCGACGAGGCGGCGAGACGCGGCATCCGCATTCTCGGAATCGGCACCGCGTCCCCTGCGCAGGGCGCGTCGGACCTGCGCAGCGCCGCCGATGAGGCCGTCATCGCCGCCTCTCTCGCGGCCGCCCTCCCGCAGTTCCACCCCTCGGTCGACTCGAGCGCTCTCGGCGGATGGCGGCTGCTCGCCTCGGCGTCAGCCGATCCGGCAGCACTCCGGATCATCTCGCCCGCCGCGCATGCGCTCTACTCCCAACGAGACGACAGCCAGCGGGTGACCGTCGAGACGTATCTCGACGTGGGTGCGAACGTCGTCGCGGCATGCCGCATCCTGTTCGTCCATCGGACTACGCTCTACTACCGGCTCGAGCGTCTGCCCGAGGTGGTCAGAGAGGCGCTCGACGACGGCGTCGCGCGCAGCACTCTCCATCTTGCGTTGAAGCTCATCAGGCTCTGGGAGTCGACCGGCCGCCTGTGACCGCGGGACCCCGCCGGACGATCACGCTGCATCGCCCTCTGAACCGGGTGCGCGAGACGTGCCGATGAGCGACACCTCCCGGCGCACTCTGTCGAAGATGAACGCCTCGCTGCTCCCCGGCCCCAGCATGGCCAGAGCCTCATCCGCCTCGGCGATCGCAGCCTCGCCGTCGCCCGCGTGGATCAGCGCACGGATGTGTCGGCGCATCATCAGCAGCACACGGGTGTCGTCCTTGAGCGATCGTGCGATCTCGATGCCCAGCGCGCCGACTCGGACCGCGTCCTCGTGTCGTCCGACGGCGACATAGGCGTCGACGAGGTCGAGGCACGCCGCGAACTGCGTGACGATGCTGGTCAGACTGTCCGTGGTCTCGGCGGATCGGACGCGCGCGAGCGTCGCCTCCGTCTCGGGGATCGACTCGAGGTACTTGCCGCGTCGGGCCTTGACCATCGACGAGAGCACCTGCGCGTTCTCCGCCCCTGTCGTCTCCTGAGCCGCGCGAAAGGCGACCATGGCGGCCGCGGCCGCCGCGTCGGCCTCGACGAGACGATCCAGCGTCCAGCTCGCCCACCCGATGTAGTAGTGCGCCCAGCCCTGCTGCGCGGCATCACCCGCGCGGGTGGCCGCCTCCAGCGCGGCATGCCCGGTGAGCACCGCGTGCGCCCGGTCACCGACCTCGACGATCTCCGCCCACGCGACGTACCCCAGCTGCGCGGCTTCTGCTCTCGGGTCGCCCAGCCTCTTCGCCGCCGCAGCCGCGAGAGAGAAGAATCGATGCCAGTGTCCCCACGTGATCCAGATGTCGGAGTACCAGTGCAGCGCATCCGCGACGTCGCAGACCATCGCGTCCTCGCCGAGCTCCGCTGCCTCCGCATACGCCGGCCACCAGTGCTCGACCTCCTCGCGGATCCACACCGCGGCGGCCTCGGCATCGATGAAGCTGCGGCCGTTGCGTGAGACTGCGCTCGCATCCCTTCCCGGTTCGTACCACGCGCCGGCGCGCTCCAGACTCCCCAGCAGCCACGCGCGGATATGGGCGTGGCGCCGTGCGATCTCATCGGATCCGACAGCATCGCGCAGCTTGCCCAGCCCGAAGAGACGCATCAGGTCGTGCAGACGGTAGCGGTCGCCACCACGCGCCTCGAGCATTCCCAGGTCCGTGAGGTCGTCCAGCCGTCGCTCCACCTCGGACACATCTGACGATCGCACGGCAGCCGCGGCGAGATGGGCCCCGAAGGTGCGACCGTCGATGAGCGAGATCCACCGGAACAGCGCGGCAGTGCGCGGGTCCAGCTCCTCGTAGGAGAGAGAGATGGCCGCTTCCACGGCCAGGTCACCGGCGACGAGCATGCGCAGCCTGTCCTCCGACGTGCGCAGGCGGCTCAGGAGATCGGCGACCGTCCATGAGGGGCGACTGGCGATGCGGTTGCCGACCACTCGAAGCGCGAGGGGCACGTCGTCGCACAGGGCCGCGATCTCACTCAGCGCATCCAGATCGGAGGCATCGTCATGCGGGATGAGACGACCGAGAAACGCGATGCTCTCGTCCCGCTGCAGGGGCCCGAGCCGCAGGCGCCGCACCCCTTCGAGGCCTGCGAGACTGCGGCGCGACGTCACGACCACGACATCCCCCGCGCAGATCGACAGGATCGGACGGACTTGCGCCTCGTTCGCGACGTTGTCGAGCAGCACCTGGACGGGAGCCTCTGCGACCGCTGCCCGCCATTCCGTTCGCGCCGTCGCCAGATCAGCAGGCGGCTTCTGCTCCGCTCCGGGGAGCTGCCGCAGCATGGCGGTGACCACCTGGAGCGGTGTCAGCGGAGACGAGCTGAAGCCGTCCAGCCCCACGAAGACCAGCGGACGGCGGTCGGCCTCTCCTCCACGCGACAGGATCTCGACGGCGCCGGTCGTCTTGCCGATTCCCGGCGCGCCGCTGATGACCAGCGCCGGTCGCTGCCGATCTGCGGGCGGAGGGCCGTGCAGGATGCGAAGTGCTTCATCGATCTCGGCCTGCCGGCCCGAGAAGTCGAACACCCGGTGCGGGGCTATGGCCCCCGCGGGCTCTGTCGCGACGGCGGCACGGGGCCGGGCACGCGCAGCGCGGAGGAACGCATGCTGATCGGCCACATCGAGTCCGAGTCCGTCGGCGAGCGCATCGACGGTGCGCCTTTGCGGCGAGACGCTCGCTCCGCGTTCGAGGTCGCCGATCGTGCGCACGCTCACCCCGGATCGAGACGCGAGCGCTTCGAGAGTCAGGTTCTGGCCCACGCGCAACGAGCGCAGCATCAGCCCGAAGGGTGAGGGTTGTGTCACGACGTCCGCCTTTCGCTGATCTCAGCTTGGCAGGTCTCGTCGGCGGGTTGATGGCGCGCCGGTTACGGGGCGGTTTCGTCGGGACCGGACACTGCACGTCCGGCCCTCGCGCCGGGCTCCTGACCGACGAGCGCGCGACGCATGACGACCGCCGCCGAGACGGTCGCGACCGACACGATCGAGATGAAGACGAGGAGCACCGTGGTCTGCGATGCGAACGTGAGGATCACTCCGATCGCGAGCACCGGAAGCGCGAGGCCGCAGTAGGCGATGAGGAAGACCAGCGCGAGCGTCTCCCCCCGTCGTCCCGGCTCGGCGAGACCCGCGGCCGTCGCGACCGACGACTTGAACAGCAGCCCGACGCCGACGCCTGCGACGACGCCTCCGAAGAGGAGCACCGCGAGCGACGGCACCAGCGTTCCTGCGGCGACGGCGACGAGCCCGCATGCGCAGCAGACGGCCGCGACCGTCAGCTGGATGCGCAGCGGCACCCGAGCGAGAGCCACCTGGCCGGTTGCCGCGGCAGCGAACACCGAGCACGCGGTGATCCCGGCGAGAAGGTGGTCATGCTCGCCGAACGTGCTGATGAGGATGGTGGGCGCGAGAGAGGTGAACAGGCCGAACAGGGCGAATCCGGCGAATGCTCCGAAGCCCGCGGCGATGAATGCCGCCCTCGATCGCGGCGGTGCGGCTATGCGTTGCGGCCTGTACCGTCTCGGCTCGCCGGGTGGTGTCACCGTCTCCGGGACACCGGACACCGCGATCGCGGCCGCGATGAGCACCGCGAGGAAGAC
This sequence comes from Microbacterium sp. NPDC079176, assembly GCF_040686675.1. NCBI lineage: Bacteria > Bacillati > Actinomycetota > Actinomycetes > Micrococcales > Microbacteriaceae > Microbacterium > Microbacterium sp. NPDC079176. The sequence goes on along the minus strand of NZ_JBFBLM010000002.1, from coordinate 350,849 downwards.
CGCGTGCGGCAGCACCAGCGGCGCGGGCAGGAACTCGGCGAACAGACCGCCGATCAGCGGTCCGAGCGCCAGTCCGCCGAGATTGGCGGCACCCGCCACGGATGCGGCCACGATCGCGTTCTCGCTGGGGCGCGCCTGGGCCCGCAGCTCACCCAGATGCGCGGTGGCGGTGGCGGTGAGGATGCCGACGCTCGCGCCGTTCACCAGCCTCGCGGCGAGCAGTCCCGGCACCTCGTGCCATGCGAGGAACAGGACGGCGCTGAGAGCCGCGATGAGGATCGCGATCACCAGCATCCGCCGTCGCCCCATCCAGTCGCTGACATGCCCGAGCAGGAAGAGGCTGAGCACGACGCCGACGGCGAAGGCCGCGAAGATCAGGGTGATCACCGAGACCGGGAACCCGTCGACCTCCTGGTACAGCGGGTACAGAGGGGTCGGCACGGTCGCGTACGCCATCACGAGCAGGAAGGCGGAGGCGACCACCCAGAATCCCGCCCCGTGCGAGATCCGGGAGTTCGACATGGTCGAGACGCTATCGATGCGGCCTCGACGCCGCACCGGACAGATGTCGAAAACGGCGGGGACGGATTCTGGACAGATGTCGAGCGCGCCGTGAGGCCGGACGGGTTAGCGTGGTCGCGCTCCCACGAAGCTGACGTGGGGCGTTCGACAGTCGTCCGGGATCTCTCTCGGGACGGCGGAAACCTGGAGGCTGATCATGGCGTTCGTGACCACGGATGATGGCGCAGAGATCTACTACAAGGACTGGGGCAGCCCCGACGCGCAGCCCATCATGTTCCACCACGGCTGGCCGCTCTCGTCCGACGACTGGGACGCGCAGATGCTGTTCTTCCTCGACAAGGGCTACCGCGTCATCGCGAGCGACCGCCGGGGCCACGGAAGGTCGTCGCAGATCGGCACCGGCCATGACATGGACCACTACGCCAGCGATGCCTCGGCCGTCGTCGAGCACCTCGACCTCCGCAACGCCATCCACATCGGGCACTCGACGGGCGGCGGCCAGGTCGCGCGCTACGTCGCGCAGTACGGACAGCCGCAGGGCCGCGTCGCCAAGGCGGTGCTCGTCTCGTCGGTGCCGCCGCTGATGGTGCAGACCGACAGCAACCCCGAGGGCACCCCGATCTCGGTCTTCGACGGCTTCCGCGAGGCACTCGCCGCGAATCGCGCCGAGTTCTTCCAGGCTGTCGCCTCCGGGCCCTTCTACGGCTTCAACCGTGATGGTGTCACGCTGTCGCAGCCCGTGGTCGACAACTGGTGGCGACAGGGCATGACGGGCAGCGCCCTCGCTCACTACGAGGGGATCAAGGCCTTCTCCGAGACGGACCAGACCGAAGACCTCACGGCGATCACCGTTCCGGTCCTCGTGATCCAGGGCGACGACGACCAGGTCGTGCCGTACAAGGATGCCGCTCTGAAGCAGGCGGAGCTCCTGAGCGACTCGACCCTGAAGATCTACCCCGGGTTCCCCCACGGCATGCTGACGACGCACGCCGATGTGATCAACCCCGACATCCTCGCCTTCATCCAGCAGTAGCCGCCCACGCGGCACACGATGGCGCATCCGGACCGAGAGTCCGGGTGCGCCATCGCTATGTCCCGGCGAGACCGGCCCCGGCCACGTCGAAGGCCGCGGCGAGCAGTCCGACGGCCATCGCTTCAGGAAGCGGCTCGAGCGGCCGGCACGCCCTCGGGTCCTCGTCGGGGCCGTGGTCAGGACGAGGGTCGCGGTCTCGGCGGCGCGGGACCAGGTGCGCATGCACATGCGGCCCTGCAGCTCCGGAGAGCACGACATCGACCCGATCGGCTCCGGTCGCTCGGCGGATGATGCGAGAGGCGAACTGGATGTCGACCAGGAAGAGCTCGGCGATCTCCGCCGGCGCGTCGGCGATGTCGTCGTAGTGATCGCGGAGGCTCAGGATGCTCCGGCCGGGGAACCGGGCGTCGGAGAGCAGTCCCACACGCGAGACGGTGAGTCGGCCCACCGGATTGGCCACGACGAACCGACACTCTCGACAGATGTCCACGTGGCCTCCTTCCCGGCATCGCCTCGACGTCCGCAAGCCGCTCAGAGTCCACGGAGAACTCTACGAGCGGCGCGACGCCGCAGGAAGAAATCAGCCGACCCTGGCCATTCTCGACCCTGCGGAGTAGAGTTCTGCGCCCCGTCGGAGACACGGGGTGGAGGAGCGTCCGCCTTCAGCAGATGATCGATGCGGTGGGCCCTGCCGGGATCGAACCGACGACATCCACGGTGTAAATGTCACCGATCGGCGGGAGCCCCTGATTTCACACGTTACATCCGTTGCACAGACCTACCGAGATTGCCGCTTTGTCATCCTGGGGGGCCGCTGGGGGGCCGCACTGAGGACCGCATTCATCCGCGCGATTGCCGCCGTGTCCGCGTCACTGCCCATGTAGTGGCTGTATGTGTCAGCGGTGAGCTTTGCAGTGCTGTGCCCCAGCCACGCCTGGACCGTCTTCAGGTCTACGCCACTCTGGAGCCAGAGGGTTGCCGCGGTGTGCCGGAGGTCCTGAACGCGCCGCCCCATACCGTGCGCCGTCCAATGCGCATCGCGCTTCCAGTTGTTCCCCGAGCGGAACGAGCCGGTAGCCGACGGGAACACCAGATCATCCGGCTTCCGCGCCGTTAGCAGCGGAAGGATGATCGCAGCGGCATCGTCGGTGAGCGGCACCGTACGCGGCTTCCCGCCCTTGGTGATGTTGCGCACCGGCTCACCGTCAGGCTTCGACCGTGAGACACGCAGAGCCGGATACGGGAGCTGCTGAACGTCCCGCACCCGGAGTGACACCAGCTCACCCCACCGCATGCCCGTGAGGCCCAGCACCAGTGCAATGTCCGCATTGGCTTTCGTGGTGGTGTCCAGGAGGCGCTCGTGGACCGCGCGCAGCTCCTCCAGCGTGAGGGGGAAGATTTCCCGGCGCTCACGCTGAGCCGTACCGGCGGGGACCTTCGACCCCGTCACCGGGTTCTTGGCAATCAGCTTGTGGTCCACCGCCCAGGCAAAGAACGCGGAGAGCGTCTGCCGGAAGCGCACCACCGTATCTCGCCCTAGCGTCCGCAGCATCGTCATGTAGAGCGCGTTGAGGTCGGTGGTGGTCACGGCGCTCATCGGGCGGCTACGTAGCGTCTGGGCATGTTTCAGGGCATAACCCTCGTTGGTGAACGTGCTGGACGCGATAGAACCCTCACGCCCCGCGTGCCAACGGTCCAGAGCGACCCCCAGCAGTTCCTTTCCCGCACGCGGGTCCACATACTCCCCGAGATCGAGCGCTCGCTTCTGGGACGCCTGCCAGGCTTCGGCATCCCGCTTCAGATCAAACGTACGATCCGCGACCTTTGCACGACCCGACTTCACCCTCACGCGCCACCGTCCGGAGGGCGTCTTCGAAATGGTCATGACCGATTCCCCTCGACCCATTCCGCGAGTTCGTCGATCTGGTAGCGGAACACTCCCAGGAGGTTGACGAACGGTGGGCCACCTTCGGACGACCTCCACCTGCTCAAAGTTGCTTCAGACACACTCAGCACACGGGCTACTTCCGCGCTTGTCATCAATCGTTCCAATCAGTTCACCGATCACCTGTCTCTCTCTGTTCGTCGGCAAGACTGACACACCTCGATCCGCTTGTCCAGCGATTGCAAACACGAATGTAGAATGCAACTAACCACCAGTTCAGAGTACATTTAATTTACCCCGGTGCGGCGCCAACTTTCACCGCACTCCGATGGTCTTTCGAGGAGCACCGGTCAGCGATCCTGAACTCCTGAGGCGCGGAGGACCGCTACTTTACAGCGCGTCAGACTCCGTCTTCGACCGGGCGATTTCAGATGGTCGAGAAAAAACTTGACTTAGCATTATAGAACCCGTATTCTACGCATCGGGCATTTCTGATATCCTGGGCACGAGAACGAAACGCAGGCGGATATCACCCCACACCACAGACTTCAGATTCCACCCCCGTCAGGTTCGCTTGCGCGTTCTCAACCCTGACGGGGGCTTCTGCATCTGAGGTCGGAACCTGAGAACGCAATGTCGACACCACGACTAACAAGCCCAGCACCGGGGGCCCATCCGGTAGCAACCCATCTTCGATCCGAGTGGGCTTCGATCTGCGAAGCCGTCGAACGGATCGAGGCGAACCTTGACGCATGTCTCGGACTGCTAGACCTCATCGAGCACGACCCCGCGCACTTCGAGCCTGTTGGCGGAGGTGCGGACTGTGGTTGAGGTGAACCTGCGCGACATCCTCCCCGAGGAACTGAACTACCCCCGCCCCCGTCTCCCCTTCGGTGAAGTGTGGCGGCGCTATGCCGACGCGGGGCTCTGCCCCGTTCCCGTGCAAGATACGCCCCCGACCGGGTTCCTGAAATGGAGCCGTATGAAGGCGGAGCAGTGGGCGGCGAACTATCGCTGGTCATACGCCCAGACGGCGATCACGCTTCCAGACGGGCTCGTGATTCTCGACGACGACGACGTGGAGCAGGTTTCGGCCCTTGAAGCAGAACTCGGAACCCGCCCGGCTACTCTCTACGGCACGTCTCGCGGCGCTGGAGCGTCACGCCGAAAGAGTCTGTATCGCGTTCCGGACGGCTCTCGATTCGTCGGGGAGTACACCGGAGGTGAAGTCATCGACTCTCGTCACCGGTTTGCATTCGTGTGCCCGACCGTCAACCGGAAGACCGGTGCGATGGAGGAGTGGTATGCCCCTGACGACTCCGCACTCGAGCGATTCCCGACCGCCGAGGACCTCGCTGACATGGTCGCCGAGCTCCCCATTGCATGGGTCGCGCACCTGACGTCTACGGCGCCGCTCCGAAGCGCTACGCGGCCATATGAAGGCCCCGCAACGTTCGAGGGGGGGCAGCCATCGACGCGCGTTATCGAAGTGGCACAGCGGCATCCAGACACGTCCCACTACCCCGATGCGAACAGTGCGCTCATGTCTCTCGCATGGGTCGCGGTGCGCTTCCCCGAGGCCGAGGGTATCGAGACGCTGCGAGCGCAGATCGTCAACGCCTACGTCATGCGGGCAGATGCACCCACAGCTCCGGATGAGCGTCAAGCGAGCATGGATCGCGCGTGGGCGAGCGCTCTCGCGACGCAAGCGGCACAGCACGACGCCGAGTGGGCGGAGATCGAAGCTGAGGTCGGAGCTGGCAGCGCCGCCTGGTACCGCAGCCACGTTCCCCGAGCGCTCGCTGAGCCCGAAGCCTTCTCTGAGATCCTGCCCGACGACGCCTACAAGCGCGTCAGCAAGGGCGACTTCAGTGCGTTCGAACGCGCCGTGATGGGTGATGCATCCGGATACGCCGAAGAGCGCGCTCAGAAGACGTCGGAAGGCGAGCACACGGAGCGCTCTAGCTGGTCTCCGAGAGACCTCACCGACGTTCTCGACCCGGACTACACGCCACCGATGCCGACCGTTTTCCGGCGCACGGATGGACGCGCCCTGTTCTACGCCGGGAAGGTCAACGAGATTCACGGCACGGACGGCGATGGTAAGACGATGGTGGGACTCGCAGCAGTCGCCGAAACGCTGATCGATGGGAGCCGTGTCCTTTACATCGACCACGAAGAGAGCCCGAGCGTCATCGTTTCCCGGCTCCGGCTGTATGGCGTTCCCATAGAGGCCATCCGTCACGGCCTCGACTACGTGCAACCCGAAGGCACCCCTGCGCCTTCGGACCTCTCAGCGCTCGAAGCGGAAGGATACGCACTTGTCGTGATTGACACCGTGAACGAGTCGATCTCCACCCTGACCAGTGGCGACTCGAACAACTCGGACGACGTGACACGCTGGCACTCACTTATCCGCCCGTTCGCCCGCTCCGGCGCATGTGTCCTCGTCATCGACCACATCACCAAGGATGCGGCGAATCCGCTCTACCCCATCGGTTCGCAGGCGAAGCGCGCCGGGTACAAGGGACTCGTGTACCTGCTCGAAGCGCCGAAGTCGGGGGGCCTCGTAGAGGGAGGGCAGGGCCATCTTCGACTGAAGCTCGCGAAGGGCAACAGCGGAGGGCTCGGACTGAAGCGCGGCGCCCTTGCCGCAGAGTTCCACCTCGACAGCAGCGGCACGGTTGCGACGTGGGAGCTCCGAGCACCGGACGATTCGGCGCAGCTTGCCGAGAGCGCCGCCGAGGTCGAGTCCCACCGGCTTGCCATCTGGGAAGCCCTCATCGACAACGGCGGTTCCGTCGAGTCGAAGGCCGAGCTTTGGCGGCTACTGAAAGTCGGTCCGAATGGATCCTGGGCACAGACCGCTCTCTTCGCGATGGTCGCAGATGGAGTTGTGATTGAGACGAAAGGCCGCAACGGCGGGAAATGCTACACGCTCGCTTCGAACAAGGCGCCGACACCGGAGGCTGACGCCGAGCGTGAGCTGTGGGAAAACTACCCCGCCGAAGAGCCCGTCCCGACCAGCACACCATCACCCCTTTCAGTACGGGGTGATGGTGATGGTGGTCAGTCGGAGGCGACAGTCCATCATGACCCTCACCCGGTGACGGTCGGTGATGGTCGTGAAGGTCTCCCACGCAGCCCCTTCACGGGCATCTCCGACGCCGAAATAGACGATCTCCTTGGGGAGACGCACCCGGGATAGAACATGGGCGGAACTGCCCGCCGTCGGATGGATGCATGAACGCTGAGCGGGGCGGCTCTCACCTGACTGGGGGCCGTTCCCGCCTCACCCGCACACCGAGGCCACACTCGGTGTCGCCGCCTGACGCTCTAACGCAAGAATCTCTCTTCTAAAGTGCTCGAAGATCATGGGTCTCAACGGAGCATTATACGTGCCGAGGTGGGACGCTCGATCAGGCCTCCCCGGAAGGGAGGACCATCGTTCGCCCCGTTCGTCCTGAACCGGGAGTCGGAACTTTGGGCTCTGACGACCACGAGCCCGCGGAGAGGATATTCCTTATCCGCGATGACTCCACGCCAGAGTTTCTGCTTCAAAGAGATGCGGACGGCGCTCAGGGGAAACGAAGCGCACTCCTACAAGTCTTTGCGGGCTCTCTGCGCCTCTGGCCAGTCCTGGTCGTACCGGACGGGGATGCCCAACGCATCGGACCGCTGATCGAGCCATTCGAGCATCTTCTCGTCAACTGAGATCCGCGCCATGATCCATGTGACTGCCATCGTCGCGATAGCAAGCGAGGTCATCGTGAAGTGTTCGAAGGGGTCTTCCTCGACCCCGGGATTCAAGCCCACGAAATCGCCATTCCTCTTGAAGTACTGCGTGAGGGATGACGCGCGAACATGGGTCGATTGCGACAGAAGCGCGTAGGCGGACTCGAACACCTTCCCCTCCGGATCGAGCGTACGGAAGACGTCCGCCACGGAGGGCATCGCCTTTGCGGTCTCGGGGATATAGACGTCGTCCACCATCCGCAGATACTCGGGGTCATCGGTCCACTTGGCCATCCGCTCCATCAGCTCGCGCTGGTGGATGGCTGTACCCTTTCGGAGCCGGTCGATGCCATCGACTCGCAGATAGGCGTACTGAGCCGTTGCGGCGTACTCCAGCGCTGACCGAGTCAGTACGCGCACCTCGATGTGGTGGTTGCGCTCATCGAGGATCGCGACTGAGCGGTTGAAGCGAATCACCTGCACGCACGGCCCGTAGAGCGTCAGCATCTGCCGCCTGTTGGTCTGCGGCACACGCATCTTCGGTCGGTCGAAGTAGCGCATGCACTCGTTCATGAAGAGCTTCAGCTCTGCAATCGTCGGCGCGTGCTTGGGCTCGGTGTCCACGGTCCGAGGTTAGTGTCCCGCAGGGTTCAAGGTCGCGGTACCTGAAGCTCCGGCAGGCGAGGGTCGTCCAGCTCGAAGGTAAGGTGCCCCTCCTCCGCGGCGTCGAGGCAGACGACGGCATCGATGCGCCGAATGCATGCGATGTCGAGGAAGTCGATGGCCTCCGCTCTCGTGTAAGAGGTGAAGGAACCGGCTGTGGGATGCGCCCGCAGGCCGACAATCCAGTCCTCGGCGGTCGCGCACTCATCGAGGGTGGCGAGGATCGCGGTCTCGCTCTCGCCGGTCTCCTGCTCTGCGGCGACCATGGCCGCGTCACATGCCGGAGTCGTGCCGGCGTCGGCGCTGCATGCCGTAAGCCCGACTGCGGCCAACACAGCGATGAGCGCGAGGGCACATGTAACTCGTCTCATCTCATCAGTATGGCTGGAGCTTTCGCTACGGTTGCGACAACGGTAGGAGGAAGCATGGCGCTCGCGAAACATATCGAAGCCGAGAAGGCATATGCCGGTCTGCTCATCGACGGTGTGGACGGCACTCCATATGTCGTCGCCACTCTCACGCTCACTCCCAAGAACGGCCTGCTCGTGGAGGTGCCTTACATGATGTCCGGGGGAGGTGAGCAGTTCTCTTCCGCGAAGCGATGGTTTGAGTCAGACGCGCTCCCAGCTGCTCTTCAATTCAAGGGCGATGACCTGGAGGTGACGCTCTACGGTTGCCGAGTGTCCGGGCGCACGCGACACTTCGGGCGGGATCTCGCGGTTGGTCGGTTCATAGCGGCGAGCGTCGTCCTCGGTATGCGAACAATTGATCAGCCGTTCGCTATGGACACCGTTCGCTCGCGTGTTGACGGGCTGCAAGAGTGGACCGGCTTCACCGCGACGAAGATCGAGCGTCACACGAACGACTACGCGATCATCAAAGGCTTGACGATCCGAGTCGAAAGCACTGCTGAAGTCGCATGGGCACAGGGTGATGCCTCAATGTCGATTGGGACCGATTGGGAGGGGCGAGAACCAGATGGGGGCGTCGGGGTTGATGAGTGGGTGACGCTCTCCAGCACCTTCGATCCGCCTCAACCTCCGGCAGTGCACTTGGCGACTCAACGCGTCGTGCGAGACCTTCTTGTCTTGGTGTTCGGAGCGCCACTGAGGTTCCGCCATCACGAGGTGCAGGACAGATCGATGCCCTCTCCGCAATACATCGAGAACGCGCCGGTTCACCTCCCGTTCCGAGATCTTGTCCTGCGTGAAACCACGTGGGATCACTTCCAACCATCGAGAGCCGACGACTCTCGTGAGCGTCCGATTGCGAACGTGGATAGCTTCTCGGCGGATGCTTTGGCGAAGTGGGCAGGGATGCACGAGGAATGGTCGAGAGCCATCCAGCCGCTCGTGTCACTGCTGAATCGAGAGTGGTTTACCCCGGAAGACGTGATCGTCGGCGCGAACATCAGCTTGGAAGCGAGCGGTCACCTCCTCTCCCCTGTCGAAGGTGAGGAAGCCACGTATTGGCGCTCAAAGACCACCACGGCCACGTATGTGCTCCGCGCCCTCAGTGGGCTTCCGACTGACTTGTCGCGTTTTCGGCTGAGCAACGGTGGGCTTGCTCGCCTTGTCGCTGACGCGTACAACTCAATCAAGCACTACAACCGGGCTCGGATCGAGGATGACTCGCACATTCGTCTCCTCGCCGATATCTCTCAACTCGTGGCCAGGTTGGCGATTCTGGGACAGCTGCCCGGTGTGGATGATGCCGTCGCCCGTTACTGTGCCGACTACCCGTTCGAGGAGGTCATGAATGGATTCGAGCAACTTCGCGTTCGAGTGTCAGACGAGGGCAAGCTGGTGCCGTGGAGCGAAGCTGCGGACGAGCCGCTACCGCGTGGGATTGACGGAACTCCGCTCCTCGCGGTTGAAGCTGATCCTGAGGGCAGCCTCTCAGAGTGACGAGATGACGCGGTAGAGGGTCGCCTGAGAGATCCCGGTCATCCGGGCGATGTCGGCCCTGCTGTGGTCTCCACTGTTGACGAGCTTCTTGATGGTGGCCAGCTTCTTGGGGTCCACGACGGAAGGACGACCGCCGACACGACCTTGCGCCTTCGCCGCATCGAGACCGGCGCGGGTGCGCTGCACGATGGTGTCGCGTTCGAGCTGCGCGAACGCCGCCATGATGGTCAACATCGCCTGCCCCATAGGACCGGAGTTGAGATCGATGTTCTCGGTGAGGCTGCGGAAGGTCGCACCTTTGGCCGTGATCCGCTGCACCGCTTCGAGGACGTTCATTGTGTTCCGCCCGATCCTGTCGAACTTCCAGATCACAACCTCGTCGCCCTCTTCGAGACGGTCGATCAGCGCATCCCACTGCGGGCGAGAGGCGAGCGTGCCTGAGACTCCCTCGTCGGCGTACACGCGCTTGATTCCGTCCACCTTCGCGATGGCGTCGCGTTGGAGATCAGCATTCTGATCCTTCGTACTGGTGCGAACGTATCCGAACTTGGTCATGAGTCGAGTCTCTCATAACTCATCTATCATTACAACAGGTAAAGAGAGATACTTTTGAGAGCGTCAGACGCTGCCGAGAGGGTCGGTCTTGGCACTCTCACTCGACCATCGTTTTTGACAGAATCCGTCATGGTTTCTCAGAGGGGTCTTAGAAGCGGCTTCGTAGCCTCCGTTTCGTGACTACAACGATGAGAGCGGCCAGACCATGGGTTCGCCGCGAGATGCTGAGCAAGGTTCCCGAGATCACGCTGTGGTTCTGGATCATCAAGATCCTGTGCACCACTGTGGGCGAGAGTTTCGCCGACTGGATCAACATGTCGCTGGGTGTGGGGCTCGAGAGCACGGCGCTGATCTTCACGGCGGTGTTCGCGGGCGTACTCGGATGGCAACTGCTGCTGCGGAGGTACGTGCCGTTCGTGTACTGGCTCACGGTGGTTGTGGTGAGCGTGACGGGCACCCTCTACACCGACATCCTCACCGACAGCCTCGGGGTTCCGCTCGCGGTGAGCACGGCGGTGTTCGCGGGACTGTTGGCTGTCGTGTTCGGGGTGTGGTGGTTCAGTCAGCGGACGCTGTCGATCCACAGCATCACGACCACGCCGCGGGAGTTGTTCTATTGGCTCGCGATTCTGGTGACGTTCGCCCTCGGCACGGCTGCGGGCGATTGGATCCTGGAACTCACCGGCTGGGGTCCGGGGGTGTCGGTGCTGTTGCCTGCGGGCCTGATCGTCGCCGTCGTCGTGGGATGGCGGATGGGTGGCAATGCGGTCCTGGCGTTCTGGCTTGCCTACATCCTGACGCGGCCGCTGGGTGCGAACCTCGGCGACTGGTTCGGGCTGCCGTCCGACCAGCAGGGGCTCGGTCTGGGCGTCGCGCTCACCAGCGTGATCTTCCTGGTCGCGATCCTCGCGACGGTGATCTATCTCACCCTCACCCGAGCAGACGTCATCGAGACGAGACCGCTGGCGGCTCCCACCACAAAGAAGAGCGAGCGGCGCGTCCTCGGCTTCTACGCCCTCGTGACCCTGCTGACGATTGGGCTGCTCGCCTGGGCATCCGCGCAGCCGCACACGGCAGCGCCCGCCAGCGAAGGCGAAGGCCCGGCAACATCGGTCACCCTGCCTCCAGGAACCTCCGCCACAGCAAAGTTCCCGGCAGCGCCCGTAGCTGAGTTCCGCACCATCACGGCAGACACTCTCTCAATGATCCAGGCAGGGAAGCAGAAGGCCGCCGCTGCAAGGATCACCGATTTGGAGAAGGCATGGGACGACGCCCAATCGACGCTGCAACCTCTCGATGACACGGGATGGACGTACATCGACGGGCAGATCGATACAGCGCTGACGGCGGTGCGAGCGGACGCACCCGACACCATAGACGAGAAGACCGCGCTGTCGGCCCTGCTCGCCACGCTCGAATGACCGAGGCGGCCTGAGCCGCGCCGCACAAGGTGAAGGGGCCGAACGCGATGCACGCCCGGCCCCTCCCCTCAGCGATATCAGTTCCCAGTGGAAGCATCACCATCGTCGTTGGTCTCGACGTCGGTGTCCGCAGCGCCGGGACCGTCATCATCGGTCTCCGCATCCGTTGCAACGGAGGCGTCATCGTTCGTCTCGGCGTCGGTGTCTGCGCCACCGGGGCCGTCATCGTTGGTCTCCCCGTCGTTGTCAGCCGTCGTGGAGTGGGACGACATCGGGGACGTCGGCGTGGCGGCTTGAGCGGGGAGACTCAATGCGAGTCCGCCGACCGCGATGGCTATCGCCGCCGCTCCGATCCCGCTGCCGATCATGAGCTTCTTCTTCGTGAGCATGGCTTCGTTCCTTTCCAGGCAAGGTGCCCGTCGAACCACACACTCCTCCGCCGCCTGTAAGAAACCACCAAGAAAACCGAGTCATCCGAGGGTGCCGATCATTCTGAGAGATTTCTTAGCACCTGCTGAGGAGAGTGAAGCGCATGACCCCTGTACGACGCCTCCCACCGCTTGCACTCTGGCTCATCGCGGGCGCGATGTTTGCCGCGATCGAAGCCCTCGGCCTCATCGTCAGCGGCAACCCGCCCATCACCAACGCCGAGACAAACGCCGTGATCGCGGTCAACGGCTTCCATGCCCCCGCGCTCGATGCGATCGCCCAATTCATCGACGTCGTCTTCGGGCCACGATTCGCGGTTCTCGTGGCTGTGCTGGCGGTCGTGATCGCGGGCATGGTCGGGCGGTCGTGGTGGACCGCGCTGCGTATGGCTCTCCTGATCGCGATCCCGTGGGCTGCCGCTGACGTCATCAAGGTGATCATCCAGCGGCCTCGACCGGACATGTCGCTGCTCGCGCATCCGATTCTCGTGGAGCCCACCTCTTTCAGCTATCCCAGCGGGCATACGGCGTTCGCGACCGCGCTCGGGATGAGCACGGTGGTGATGCTCGCCGGGTGGCGATATCGGGCAGCGGCGATCGTGGTGGCAGCCGTGGTCGCGCTGACGACGGCGTGGTCGCGGATGTACCTTGGAGCGCACTACCCCTCCGACGTACTCGGGTCGCTACTCCTGGCCTCCGTGTGGAGCATGTGCCTCGGGGCGCTCATGAGGAACAGTCGCCTCTTGCACCCGCGGCGGCGAGAAGAGGTGGCTGCTCGGGCCCGTGTGGTGGATTCTGGAATCACAAGAGGAGATTCGTGACCGCGAAGGGAGCAGCGATGCCGTCAGCCAACCGACCGCGTCTCCTGCTCGTGGAGGACGACCCGCAGCTGGGTCCGCTGATCGCCCGGGTGCTCGACGAGGTGTACGACGTCACCCTGTTCATCGACGGAGCCGACGCCCTCACCAATGCTCAGGAACAGCGATACGACGCGATGATCATCGACCGCCGCCTCCCGACGATCGATGGCATCTCCATCGTCGAGACCCTCCGACAGCGCAACAACGCCACCCCCATGCTCATCCTCACAGCCCTCGGCAGCGTGCACGACAAAGTGCGCGGCCTCGACGCCGGAGCCAACGACTACCTGGTCAAGCCGTTCGAATTCGACGAACTCTTCGCACGGCTGCGCGCGATCCGCCGAGTCTCCAACGGTGAGGGCCCGTTCGTCCGAATCGGCGGATGGGAGTTTTACCCGGAATCCCGGGCGATCTACTCCCCCTACGACGGACGAACCATCCTCACTGACCGGGAGACGACACTGCTGACCCTGCTCGCCGCCCACCCCGACCGGACGTTCAGCCGCGAAGACATCCTCGAATCCGTGTTCTCGCCCACCGACACCCCCGGGACCGTAGACACCTACGTGCACTACCTCCGACGAAAGACCGACATCGACATCGTCACCACCGTCCGCGGACGCGGATATCGGCTGGGGCAACTGTGAGCCGCGACCGCGGAACCGCCAACGCGGATACCCGATTGGTCCGAGTTGCCGCGAGACGGGTCGGAATCTGGATCGCCGTCGCAGTCTCGATTCTCGTCATCGGTGTCTTGATCGCCGCGCTGCTCATCGTGTTCAGTCAGATTCCCCCCGACCATCTGTTCTCACCCGGAGGGCAGGAGACCACGATCGACATCGAAGGCGTTGACATCGTGATCGGGGCGATCATCGTCGGCATTGTCGCGATCATTTTCGCCGGTACCATCGCGCTGATCGCCACTCGTCGAGCGGTCTCACCCCTCATCGATGCGCTCCAACGTCAGCGCCGCTTCGTCGCCGACGCCTCGCACGAACTCCGCACACCGCTCGCCATCCTCGACGCCCGCCTCCAGGTCCTCCAGCGCACATCCGGCCCCAACGACCCGAACGCCGACATCATCACCGAACTGCGCGACGATTCAAGGAACCTCAACGCCGTCGTCACGGACCTCCTCGACTCCATCGACATCACGCCTATCGACGGAGACCTCACAGCCTCAGTCAACGACACCATGGCGTCCGCAGCGTCAGCGATGACCGTAATCGCCCAACAGCACGGCATCAGGATCGTCGCGACAGCCACCTCCCCGCACGTCTCCGTCGAGATCCCCGAAGCCAGCCTTCGACGCAGCCTCATCGCTCTCCTCGACAACGCCGTCAAGCATTCACCGCCCGGCATCGTGGAGCTCGTTGCGCAAGCAGACCGCCGGACCGTAGCTATCACCGTGATCGACCACGGACCCGGCATCCAAGGGATCGACCCGCACCGCATCTTCGACCGCTTCGCCCGCTCCTCAGACGCTGTAGACGGCGGGGGTAACGCCCGTACGGGCTTCGGAATCGGCCTCGCACTCGTACAAGACACCATTACCCGACACGGCGGAAAGATCGCCGTCACCTCGACCTCGCCTGACGGCACCGCCCTGACCCTCACCGTGCGGCGAAGCGTCCAGCACACCGACCGAGGATGAACCACAGAAGCGGGTGTCGGTGATGTGATCCCGCTACGGCGCTCCCGCCGACGCACCAACGGTCGTTACTTAGCGCTCCGAGCGTTGGCGAGATGCTTAGGGGGCCGCCGGGGGGCCGCGCATGGATCGCCGCCTGAAGCCAAGTTCGGCAGATCCCAGTGATTCCTAGGTGGGCCCTGCCGGGATCGAACCGACGACATCCACGGTGTAAACGTGGCGCTCTACCAGCTGAGCTAAAGGCCCTGGTGCGTCCCAGTCTACAGATGACCCGATGCGCGCTGATGTCGTGGAAGAGGGATAGGCTGAGGGCGGCACGCGTTGTGCACAGCCGACAAGGCTGCCCGCGTCGCTTCCCGTTTCATTGGCATGACCTGCCAGCTTGACGAAAGGCTCCCCGTGACTGTGCACGACCAGGATCCGTATTCCCAGGGCCCCCTCGACAGCGATCCGGAAGAGACGGGCGAGTGGCAGCAGTCTCTCGACGAGCTCGTCGACGCGAAGGGCCACGGTCGTGGCCGCGAGATCATGCTCAGCCTGCTCAAGCGCTCGAAGGAGCTGCACCTGGGCGTGCCGATGGTCCCGACCACCGACTACATCAACACGATCGCGCCGGAGAACGAGCCCGAGTTCCCGGGTGACGAAGAGATCGAGCGCCGCTACCGTGCGTGGATCCGCTGGAACGCCGCGATCACCGTGCACCGCGCGCAGCGCCCCGGCATCGGCGTCGGCGGCCACATCTCGACGTACGCATCGTCGGCCGCTCTGTACGAGGTCGGCTTCAACCACTTCTTCAAGGGCGCAGACCACCCCGGTGGCGCCGACCAGATCTTCATCCAGGGCCACGCCTCCCCCGGCACCTACGCGCGCTCGTACCTCGAGGGCCGCCTGAGCGAAGACCAGCTCGACGGCTTCCGCCAGGAGAAGTCGCACGCGCCGCACGGCATCCCGTCGTACCCGCACCCGCGTCTGATGCCGGAGTACTGGCAGTTCCCCACCGTCTCCATGGGACTCGGTCCGATCAACGCCATCTACCAGGCGATGTCGAACAAGTACCTCGAGAACCGCGGCATCAAGGACACCTCGCAGTCGCACGTCTGGGCCTTCCTCGGCGACGGTGAGATGGACGAGGTCGAGAGCCGCGGACAGCTGCAGGTCGCAGCCAACGAGGGGCTCGACAACCTGACGTTCATCGTCAACTGCAACCTCCAGCGTCTCGACGGTCCGGTGCGCGGCAACGGGAAGATCGTCCAGGAGCTCGAGTCGTTCTTCCGCGGCGCGGGCTGGAACGTCATCAAGGTCGTCTGGGGTCGTGAATGGGACGACCTGCTCGCCCGCGACACCGAGGGTGCGCTGCTCAACCTGATGAACGTCACCCCCGACGGCGACTACCAGACCTACAAGGCCGAGTCCGGTGCGTACGTCCGCGAGCACTTCTTCGGCCGCGACGAGCGTGCAGCGGCCCTCGTCAAGGACTACTCCGACGACGACATCTGGAACCTGAAGCGCGGTGGCCACGACTACCGCAAGGTCTACGCCGCGTTCAAGGCCGCGACCGAGCACAAGGGCAAGCCCACCGTCATCCTCGCGAAGACCGTCAAGGGCTACGGCCTCGGTCCGCACTTCGAGGGCCGCAACGCGACCCACCAGATGAAGAAGATGACGCTGGACAACCTCAAGACGTTCCGCGACGCGATGCACATCCCGATCACGGATGCGCAGCTCGAGGAGAACCCCTACCTGCCCCCGTACTACAACCCGGGCCCGCAGGACGAGACGATCCAGTACATGCTCGAGCGTCGCCAGGCTCTCGGCGGTTACCTGCCCGAGCGCCGTTCCACTCACGTGGGACTCTCGCTTCCCGACGACACGGCCTATGCGCTTCCGAAGAAGGGCTCCGGCACGCAGGAGATCGCCACGACCATGGCGTTCGTCCGTCTGCTGAAGGACCTGCTGCGCTCGAAGGACTTCGGGCACCGCATCGTCCCGATCATCCCGGACGAGGCCCGCACGTTCGGCATGGACGCGTACTTCCCCTCGGCGAAGATCTACAACCCGAACGGCCAGCACTACACCTCGGTCGACCGCGAGCTCCTCCTCGCCTACAAGGAGAGCCCTCAGGGACAGATCGTGCACGTCGGCATCAACGAGGCGGGCGCCCTCGCGGCGTTCACCGCGGCCGGGACGTCGTACGCCACGCACGGCGAGCCGCTGATCCCGATCTACCTCTTCTACTCGATGTTCGGCTTCCAGCGCACCGGTGACGCCCAGTGGGCCGCCGGTGATCAGATGGCGCGCGGCTTCATCATGGGGGCGACGGCCGGCCGCACCACCCTCACGGGTGAAGGCCTGCAGCACGCCGACGGCCACTCGCACCTGCTCGCCGCCACCAACCCGGCGACGGTCTCGTACGACCCGGCCTACGGCTATGAGATCGCGCACATCATGCGCTCCGGTCTCGAGCGCATGTACGGCGGCAACCACGAAGACCCGAACGTCATGTACTACATCACGCTCTACAACGAGCCGATGGTGATGCCGGCCGAGCCGGAGAACGTGGACGTCGACGGCATCGTGCGCGGCATCCACCGCATCTCCGTCGGCGAGGGCGAGGGCCCGCGTGCCCAGCTCTTCGCCTCGGGCGTAGGACTCCCCTGGGCTCTCGAAGCACAGGAGCTGTTGAAGAACGACTGGGGCGTGATCGCCGATGTCTGGTCGGTCACCTCGTGGACCGAGCTGCGCCGCGACGGCCTCGCCGCCGACGAGCACAACTTCCTGCACCCCGAAGAAGAGCCCCGCACCGCGTACCTCACGCAGAAGCTGCAGGGTGCCGAGGGTCCCGTCGTCGCCGTGAGCGACTACATGCACGCCGTGCAGGACCAGATCCGTCCCTGGGTCCCGCAGCGTTTTGCGACGCTCGGTGCCGACGGCTTCGGCTTCTCCGACACGCGTGCGGCCGCTCGTCGCTTCTTCAAGATCGACGGTCCGTCGATCGTCGTCCGCACGCTGCAGTCGCTCGCCGAAGACGGGGTCGTCGACCGCTCTCTCGCCGCGCAGGCCATCCAGAAGTACAGCCTGCTCGACGTGAACGCCGGCACCAGCGGCAACGCGGGCGGCGAAAGCTGAGTCATCGGTGACGGGTTCCTCTTCGCGCGGCATGGACAAGTCCGCCACGCTCACCTGGCTGCGCCGGATCTCCGGTGACATCGCCTCGGTGACGATCAAGCGCCTCGAGGACACCCTCCCGTGGTACGCCGACATGCCACCAGCCCGCCGCTCTGCGGTCGGGCTGGTGGCCCAGGCGGGCATCACCTCGTTCATCCAGTGGTACGAGGACCCGACGTCGACGCCGTGGATCGCCGCCGACATCTTCGCGGCGGCACCGCGCGAGCTGCTCCGCAGCGTCAGCCTGCAGCAGACGCTCCAGTTGATCCGCGTCACCGTCGAGGTGACGGAAGAGAGGGTCGCCGGTCGGGGTGCAGATCTCCGCGAGGCGATCCTCCTCTACTCTCGCGACGTGGCCTTCGCCGCGGCCGACGTCTACGCACGCGCGGCTGAGGCCCGCGGCCTCTGGGATGCCAGGCTCGAGGCGCTCGTCGTCGACTCGATCCTGACCGGCGAAGCCGACGAAGAGCTGCCCAGTCGCATCGCCGCTCTGGGCTGGCACGGACACGGCGAGGTCGCGGTGCTGGTGGGCACGACTCCCCCGCAGTTCGATGTCGATCTGGTGCGTCGCACGGCGCGCAAGCTCGCGGTCGATGTGCTGATCGGCGTGCAGGGCTCGCGCCTCGTTCTCGTCATCGGGCGGGCACGCGTCGCCGGCCAGGAGCTCGCGGAGGGCGAAGAGGAGGAACTCGGCTTCGAAGAGATCGCGACGCGCCTCGAGCCCTCCTTCGGTCCGGGCTACGTCGTGCTCGGCCCCGCGGTCGCCGCGCTCGTCGACGCGAGCCAGAGCGCCCGAGCCGCCCTCGCCGGGTTCGCCGTGGCGCGGGCGTGGCGGAGCGCTCCGCGGCCCGTCGACGCCGACGACCTGCTTCCCGAGCGTGCCCTCGCCGGTGATCCGCTCGCCAAGCAGACGCTGATCGAGCGCATCTACCGACCGCTGCAGGCGCATTCGACCGACCTGGTGACGACGCTGTGGAGCTACCTCGACAACGGTCGCTCGCTCGAGGCGACCGCCCGCGAGCTGTTCGTGCACCCGAACACCGTGCGCTATCGCCTGAAGCGCGTCAGCGAGGTCATCGGTTGGGACGCCACGGGCCCACGTGAGGCTCTGATCCTGCAGACGGCGCTCATCCTCGGTTCGATCGGCGCCGCCGAGCAGGTGCGACGTCGCCCTCCGCTGCGGCGTCCCTCACGCTGATCGCCGCACCAGACGCCCTTCAGCTGTACGCCACACACAAGGGTTCTTCGGAATCTTGTGATGGATCATCCACCACTTCTGTCAGATCGTTGGCAGACTGGGGTGGTGATTGTCGTCGTATGCCCTGGACAGGGCTCGCAGACCCCCGGTTTCCTCTCCCCCTGGCTCGAGCTGGACGGCGTGACGGAGACTCTCGCCTCGTACTCCGAGGCCTCCGAGGTCGACCTCCGGCAGCACGGAACGGTGTCGGATGCTGACACGATCCGCGACACGCGCATCGCCCAGCCGTTGATCGTCGCCGCGTCCCTCATCGCCGCCGCCGCACTCACCGCTCGCGCGGGACGCCGAGCAGACGGCGTCGCCGGACACTCCGTCGGCGAGATCGCCGCACTCGTCGGCAGCGGAGTGATCGATGCCGAGACCGGCATGCGCATCGTCGGCATCCGCGGCCGCGCGATGGCCGATGCCGCCGCCCAGACTCCGACCGGCATGAGCGCCGTGCTCGGCGGAGACGAGGAGGCCATCCTCACCCGTCTGAGCGAGCTCGGCCTCTCCCCCGCCAACTACAACGGCGGCGGCCAGCTCGTCGTGGCCGGTGAGCTCGCCGGGCTCGACGCTCTCGCCACCGAGCCCGTCAAGGGCACCCGCGTCATCCCTCTGCAGGTGGCGGGCGCGTTCCACACCTCGTTCATGGGGTCGGCCGTCGCCGCGCTGCGTGACGCCGTGTCGACCGTGACTCCCGCAGATCCCGACATCACACTGTGGACCAACCGCGACGGCTCGGTCGTCAGTGACGGTTCGCAGGCGTTGACCTATCTCGTCGACCAGGTCTCCTCGCCAGTGCGCTGGGACCTGTGCATGGCCTCGTTCGCCGACCAGGGCATCACCGGCCTGATCGAGCTCGCCCCGGCGGGCGCGCTGACCGGTCTCGCCAAGCGCGGCCTGCGCGGCGTGCCGACCGTCGCCGTGAAGACCCCCGATGATCTCGATGCGGCCGTCGCGCTGCTGAACGGAGAAGCCGCATGAGCCCCACCCTGAACCAGATCACCGGTCCCGCCTACACCCGCATCTACTCCTTCGGCGCTGCCCGGGGCGAGAACGCCGTGCCGAACGAGGACCTCATCGGACCGATCGACTCGAGCGACGAGTGGATCCGCCAGCGGACCGGCATCGTCACGCGTGTCCGCGCGGACAAGGGCACGGACGCGATCGATCTCGCCGCGATCGCCGGCGCTGAGGCCATCGAGAAGTCGGGCATCCCCGCTGACCAGGTCGACCTCGTGATCGTCGCCACCATCAGCAACCCCAAGCAGTCGCCGTCGGTGTCCGCGATCGTCGCCGACCGGGTCGGTGCGAACCCCGCCGCGGCCTACGACGTGAACGCCGCCTGTGCCGGCTATGCCTACGCGATCACCCAGGCGGACGCGCTGATCAGGTCCGGCGCCGCCCGCTACGCGCTCGTGATCGGAACCGAGAAGCTGTCCGACGTCGTCGATCCGACCGACCGCAGCATCTCGTTCCTGCTGGGCGACGGTGCCGGAGCCGCGCTCATCGGCCCGAGCGACACGCCGGGCATCGCGCCCGCAGTGTGGGGATCGGACGGGTCGAAGGCCGACGCTGTCGGCATGAATGCGACGCTCACCGAGTTCCGCGACGGCGAGGTGCCGTGGCCCACCCTTCGTCAGGAGGGCCAGACGGTCTTCCGCTGGGCGGTCTGGGAGATGGCGAAGGTCGCGCGCGAGGCGCTCGACCGGGCCGGCGTCGAGCCGACGGACATCGCCGCGTTCATCCCGCACCAGGCGAACATGCGCATCATCGACGAGTTCGCGAAGCAGCTCAAGCTTCCGGAGAGCACCGTGATCGCCCGCGACATCGAGACCACCGGCAACACGTCGGCGGCCTCCATCCCGCTCGCGAGTCACCGTCTGATGGCCGAGCACCCCGAGCTCTCGGGCGGCCTCGCACTGCAGATCGGCTTCGGCGCGGGTCTCGTGTTCGCCGCTCAGGTCGTCGTCCTTCCCTGACAACGCGCCGACTTTCCCTAGACTGTTCCACGGTTCCGAATACAACCCGTAAGAAAGAGGAAGACCACATGGCTTTCACCAACGATGAGGTCCTCGCTGGCCTCGCAGAGCTGATCACCGACGAGACCGGCATCAACGCCTCCGAGGTCGCCCTCGAGAAGTCGTTC
This sequence comes from Microbacterium sp. NPDC079176, assembly GCF_040686675.1. Taxonomy (NCBI): domain Bacteria; kingdom Bacillati; phylum Actinomycetota; class Actinomycetes; order Micrococcales; family Microbacteriaceae; genus Microbacterium; species Microbacterium sp. NPDC079176. Next base: position 329,635 of record NZ_JBFBLM010000002.1, on the reverse strand, counting down.
ACCGACGACCTCGACATCGACTCGATCTCGATGATGACGATCGTCGTCAACGCCGAGGAGAAGTTCGGCGTCACCATCCCCGACGACGAGGTCAAGAACCTCAAGACCGTCGGCGACGCCGTCAACTTCATCGTCGCAGGCCAGGAGTAATCCACGCAGGATGCCACCCCCGCATCTGCGGGGCGTGGCATCCTCCGCCTTGCCCGCCCTCTGCTCGACCCGCCTGACAAGGAACCACACATGACCAAGCGCATCGTCGTCACCGGCATCGGCGCCACGTCCGCCATCGGCGGGACAGCTCCCGAGAACTGGACGAACCTGCTCGCAGGCCAGTCCGGCACCCGCACTCTCGAGCACGACTGGGTGCAGCAGTACGAACTCCCCGTGACCTTCGCCGCTGAGGCGATCGTCCGCCCCGAAGAGGTCCTTCCCCGCCACGAGGCGAAGCGTCTCGACCCGTCGTCGCAGTTCGCGCTCATCGCGGCGCGCGAGGCCTGGGCGGATGCCGGCTCGCCCGAGGTCGCACCCGAGCGCCTCGGTGTCGACTTCGCCACCGGCATCGGCGGCCTCTGGACCCTCCTCGACGCCTGGGACACCCTGCGCGAGAAGGGACCGCGCCGGGTGATGCCCCTGACCGTTCCGATGCTGATGCCGAACGCCGCTGCCGGCAACCTGTCGCTGCAGTTCCAGGCTCGCGCCTACGCGCAGACCGTCGTGAGTGCCTGCGCATCGAGCACCGAGTCGATCATCCACGCCTTCCACCACCTGCAGGACGGTCTCGCCGACGTCGTGATCGCGGGTGGCACCGAATCCGCCATCCACCCGATCACGATGGCGTCCTTCGCCTCGGCTCAGGCCCTGTCGCGGCGCAATGACGACCCGGCGACCGCCTCGCGCCCCGGCGCGATCGACCGTGACGGCTTCGTGATGGGAGAGGGCGCTGCGGCGCTGATCCTCGAGACCGAGGAGCACGCCCGGGCGCGCGGCGCCAAGATCTACGGCTACGTGCTCGGCGGTGGCGTCACGGCAGACGCCTATCACATCACGGGCAATGACCCCGAGGGCAACGGTGCGGCCCGCGCCGTCACCCAGGCTCTCGACGAGGCCGGCATCAGCGCCGACCAGGTGGCCCACATCAACGCCCACGCGACGTCGACCCCGGTCGGCGACCCCAACGAGTACGTCGCACTCAAGAAGGTCTTCGGCGACCGGATCGATGAGATCCCCGTGTCGGCCACGAAGGCGTCGACGGGGCACCTGCTCGGCGGCACCGGAGCCCTCGAGGCGATCTTCTCGCTGCTCGCCCTGCGGGACCGCGTCGCTCCGCCGACCATCAACATGACCGAGCCCGACCCGGCTGTGCCGTTCAAGCTCTCAGGTGAACCGCAGCCCCTCGGCGACGGTCAGCTCTACGCGATCAGCAACTCGTTCGGCTTCGGCGGGCACAACGCCGTTGCCGTGTTCGCAAGCGCCGACTGACTGAGGTGGAAGAGAGAACGGCCCCCGGGTGATCCCGGGGGCCGTTGTCGTCGACAGCGGTGGGACTACGCGCGGGCGAGCTGTCGTGAGCGAGCCGCCCGCACCCTCGTCGTCCAGGGCAGGAACCACCCGATCAGCGGCCCCACTCCGAACGCGAAGAGCACGGTTCCCACACCCACAGGTCCGCCGAGCAGGAACCCGATCAGCAGCACGCTGCCCTCGATCAGAGTGCGGACGAGCCAGACCGGCCAGCCCGTTCGCCCGACGAGACCCGTCATGAGGCCGTCGCGCGGGCCGGGACCGAAGTCCGCGGCGATGTAGAGCCCGGTGGCGAACGCGAGGAGCAGCAGCCCCGCCACGAACATCGGGGCACCCACCCACACCGACGGGGGCACGGGGAGGAGGGAGAGTGCGAGATCTGCACTCGGTCCGACGAGCAGTGCATTGAGCAGCGTGCCGAGACCGACGCGCTGCCGCAGGGGGATCCACAGGAGCAGCACCAGCACGGAGACGAGCACCGTCACCACCCCGTAGCCGATGCCTGCGTTTCCGGCGATGCCGAGAGCGAGGACATCCCAGGGCGCGACACCGATGCCTCCGCGCACCATCAGACCGAGTGCCACACCGTAGAGGAACAGCCCGACGAGCAACTGGACGATGCGCTCGACGACGTCACGACGACTGGTGGCTGCGATGGGGAGGAAGACGGAACGGAGCTGCATCCCTCCATCGTGCACCCGCCGCGGATGCGCGCCAGACGTCCACTCGACGAGAAGTGGCCTGCTTTCCTCAGGCCACTTTGCGGCATGCTGGACAGATGACCTCACGACTCGTCCAGCAGCTCGGCGCACAGAACGTCGCCGGCGGTACAGCGAAGGCCCTGGCCGAACAGATCCGTGCGCTGATCCTCGACGGTCGACTGACGGTGGGCGAGCGTCTGCCGTCCGAGCGAGCGCTCGCCCTCGAGCTGCGACGGTCCCGCTCCACCACGACCCGCGTGTACGGGCTCCTCGAGGTCGACGGCTACGTCTCGCGTCGGCACGGAGGCAGCACCCGTGTCACACTTCCGCACACCGCAGCACGTGTCGGTCCTGTGGCTGACGCCTCGGCGATCGATCTGTCGATCGCCTCGATGGATTCGACGCCGGGGCTGTACGACGCGACGGTACGATCGCTCCCCCGTCTGGCCGCGCTGCGCGGCACGAGCGGATACTCGCTGCAGGGCCTCCCCGAGCTGCGTGACGCAGTCGCCGAGCGCTTCACGCAGCGGGGGCTCCCGACGGATGCCGACGAGATCATGATCACGTCCGGCGCTCTCCACGCGTTCAACCTGGTGCTCGCGACGATCGGCCGACGCGGAGAGCGTGCACTCGTCGAGCAGCCGACCTTCCCGCACGCTCTCGAGGCGCTCCACCGCCATGGCTACCGACTGGTGCCGACTCCGGTGGATGTCACCGGGTGGGATGAGCGCCACATCGCCGACACGCTTCTTCGCAGTCGCCCCCACCTGGCGTATCTGATCCCCGACTTCCACAATCCCACCGGCGCGACGCTGCCCGACACGGCCCGGTCACGCATAGCGGCGACGGCGCAGAGCGTCGGGACGCATCTCGTCGTCGACGAGACGACCGCGGAGCTCGACATCGATCGAGGCTGGACTCCACGTCCTCTCGCGGCGTTCGGCCCGCGCGTCATCACCGTCGGCTCGATGTCGAAGATCGCCTGGGGCGGCATGCGCATCGGCTGGATCCGTGCCGACCGCGCGATGATCACCCGCCTGCTCGCCGTCCGCCCCTCGTTCGAGCTCGGCACGGCGCTGCTCGAGCAGTGCATCGCCGTCGAGCTGCTGCGCGAGATGCCCGCTCTCACCGCGCACGTCGCGTCACGCCTGCACGCGGGTCGGGATGCCGTGGCGGCGGGACTCGAATCGATCGAGAGCCTCTCGATGCCTCAGACGAACGGCGGACTGTCCGCCTGGCTCGATCTCGGCGCTCCCGTCTCGACGGAGTTGTCGCTGGCCGCACGTGATCACGGACTGATCCTCCCGCCCGGACCTCGCTTCTCCACGGGTGGCGTGCTCGAGCGGCGCCTGCGCATCCCGATCACGCTGCCCCCGGAGCGCACCGCCGAGGCGATGCAGCGACTGCGGCTCGCGTGGGACGACGTGATGTCCGGCGGAACCACCGCCCGCACCGACATGGCCCGGTCAGCCGTCATCTGACGGACGAGGACCCCGTCCCTGTTGTCCAGGGGCGGGGTCCTCGTCATGTATGGAAAGGGAATTCGCCTTCTCAGCGTCCGGGATCGCTCACCGGCATCCGATACTCGCGCCTTCCCCTTCCAGGTCTGTGGGCGGCTGCCTAGCCGACCTTGTGCAGCCACACGACACGCGCGTCATCGCTCGCATGGCGGAACGGCTCCAGCTCCTCGTCCCAGGCCGAGCCGAGTGCGATGTCGAGTTCACGCTGCAGCTCGGTCGCGCTCCCGGCCGCGATCTCCATCGCGTAGCGGATGCGGTCCTCGCCGATGACGATGTTGCCGGCCGCATCCGTCTGGGCGTAGTGGATCCCGAGGTCGGGAGTGTGCAGCCAGCGCCCGCCGTCACTGCGAGGAGTCGGATCCTCGGTCACCTCGAAGCGGAGATGCTCCCAGCCGCGGATCGCGGTCGCGAGAGCAGCACCCGTGCCGACCGGACCATCCCAGTAGAACTCGGCGCGGCGTGCGCCGTCGAGCACGGGCTGGTCGCTCCAGTCGAAGTTCACCGCACGACCGATGGCGCGTCCTACCGCCCATTCCAGGTGCGGGCAGAGCGCGCGAGGTGCAGAGTGGATGAACACCACTCCGCGTGCGTAAGCCGTCGCCATGATCTCTCCGTTTCATCAGGTGCGTCTTCCCCAACGACCTGAAACACCGAGAACTGGCGTGAATATGCGGTTATGGGGCTATTCTCGCCCAGACCAGGCGAAATCACAAGCATGTGATTCCACGAAGAAGGCCCCGGTCACGAGGACCGGGGCCTTCGGACCGTCGCCGGTCCTGATTCGGATGAGGCTCAGGCCTCGCTCATGGCCTGCTTGACCTGCTGCCCCTTGGCGGCGTAGTACGCGGCACGGGCGGCGTCACGGCGAGCCTGCTCGGCGTACCCGGCCTCGAGGACCTCCTGCGGGACCTCGACGTTCGGCACGTCCTGGGTGCCGTGGTACTTCTCGATGTAGGCGTCGAGCTCAGGGCCGGACGTCCACGACGTGATGAGGCAGTAGCGGGGCTCGGTGCCCACGTGCGTCGCGGCGTGCCACAGACGCTGCGTGTCGACGATGAGCTGTGCACCGGCGGGCAGGGCGATGCGGTACTCGATGCTCGGGTCCGTGCGGTTCTCGCGCAGGACGAAGAAGCTGTCCTTGTCGTCGCTGAGGTTGAAGAATCCGCGCACGACCCATCCGGTGCCGTCGGGGTTCAGACGGTTGTTGTCGTCCTGGTGGAGGTTGTACAGGCACTCGCCGTACGGGGTCGGCTGCAGCTCGATGACGCGGCAGCGACCGACGTTCGCGCCGGGCTCCTGTGCACGACGCGTGAGGTTCGGAGCCTTCGCCGTCTGCGAGTCGATCCAGACGCCGTCCTTGTCGGTGCGCGGCGGCTTGTGGTTCCAGAAGCCGTTGCACTCGATCTCGCCCTTGGCGCTGGCGAGCGGCGCGAAGCGGGTGTCGCCCGACGACTTCCAGTCGTTGTACTCGATGTCGAGCCACTCCTTGGGGTCGAGCTCCTGGTCGTAGCTGTCGAGCACGACGAAGCCCTTGTCTTCGAGCGCCTTCGATTTGATGTATCCCATGATCTAGGTCATGTCCCTTCATCGGGGGCCAGCACGTTTTAACAGGCCCTGATAAGGCAAGCCTAACAGGGCACCTCTGGAGCGCCGCCGAGGGCCGCCGTGAATAAGCGAATAGACTGAATCGGGCGCCTGGCGACTCCTCGGCGCCGGGCGTTACGGGAGGACGAGACACCAGCATGAGCACTGCGACCAACGTCGAGGCGACAGCTGTCAACACGATCGAGTGGCTCGCAGAGGACTCCACGACCATCGTCGTGCCGGTGTACCAGCGCCAGTACCGGTGGGACATCGGCGGGTGCGAGCAGCTTCTCTCGGACGTCCGTGCGGTCGCCCGCGAGGACTCATCCCACCGCCACTTCATCGGGTCGATCCTGTCGGCTTCCGACGACAGCGATGCCGACACCGACCTCGTCCTGATCGACGGGCAGCAGCGCATCACCACGCTGATGCTGCTGGTCGCGGCCCTTCGGCATGCGGTCCAGGACTCCGACCCCCGGCTCGCCGCCGATCTCGACCGCGTGCTCGTGCGCCCCGACGACCCCACCCGCACGAAGCTGCGTCCGCACGACGCGTGGGCCGAGCTCTACGAATCCGTGGTGCTCGAACGCGACGGTCACGCCGACCGCGAGTCGCGGTTCGATGACAACTACGCGTTCTTCCGCAGCCAGGTGCACGCCGATGAAGCCCCGCTCATCTGGGCGGGCCTGCAGAAGCTCGAGCACGTGTCGATCACGCTCGGTGCCGACGCGAACGCCCAGCAGATCTTCGCAAGCCTGAACTCGACGGGCGAGCCGCTGCGCGACCACGAGCTCATCCACAACTACATGCTCATGGGCCTGACCCACACGGAGCAGCTCGACGTCGAGGAGCGGTTCTGGCTTCCGATCGAACGGCACACCGGAGAGGCGATCGGAGCCTTCTGGCGGCACTATCTGGTGATGACGACGGGACGGGAGGTCGCCGCCAACGGCGAGCACGGCGTCTACAGCGCGTTCCGGCAGTCGTTCCCTCGCGTCGACCTGGACCATCTGCAGGCGGATGCCGAGGTCTGGCGCCACTACGCCGAGATCTACGGCATCCTGCTCGATCCTTCGCGCGAGCAGGACCCGGAGATCGCCCGGCAATTGCGCTACGTCAACACCTTCGGCCGGGCGTCCTACCCTCTCGTCCTCAGCGTCTACAGCGAGCACGCCCGAGGTCTGATCGAGCGGGATGAGCTCGTCGAGACTCTCGAGTGGATCCAGGCGATGTACCTGCGGCGGACGCTCGTCAATCTTCCGAACGAGCGCCTGGTCGCCCGTCTCTGCCGCGCACGTGCGCATGGGCGCGACGCCCTGGCTCGCGCCTTCGCCCGCATCACCCCGTCTGACGAACGGGTGAGTGCGGTGGTGAAGTACAGCGAGCTCGCGCACCCGGCATACGTGCTGGGCCGCATCGAGGGAGTCGATGACCCGATCGACTTCGATGTCGAGCACATCGTGCCCACGGTGCCCAGCGACAGCTGGTCCGGCGACGGCGTGCGCCAGTGGATCGAGTACTCGGACGACGAACGCAACGCGCATCGTGCTCTCGCACCCACGCTCGGCAACCTCACGCTTCTCGAGCAGCGTCTTTCGGAGCGGGTCTTCGGAGAGTCCTATTCCGTCAAGCGCGACTCCGCGTACGCCCGCAGCACGATCGCCGAGACGAAGGCGCTCGCGGCCACCGACACCTGGGGCACCGCGGCCATCTCGCAGCGCACGATCCGCCTGACCGCCGACCTGCTGCGGATCTGGGCCCGCCCCGCACTGCCGGAGATCGATGACGACGGCCTCACTCCCATCCTCGATGCCGTCCGCCGCCGTGGGTGGCCCGCCGGGTGGGAACGCGAGTTCGAGTACGTCGAATACCGCGGAGAGCGCTGGGAGGTCTTCGACGTCAAGCACCTCTTCAACCGCGTCTTCCGCCGCGCCTGGACCGACACCCGCGCGGCCGCCGTGTCGTACTGCGCCGCTCACGGCGGTCCGATCTACGACACCATGGCCTGGAAGGGTCAGTGGGACCAGCTGGACGAGGCGCACCACCTCTACATGGGGTGGGATTCGAACTACATGATGAACGCAGTGCAGGGCGTGCTCCACGAGGCCGACATCGCCTCGGAGGTCTTCGTCAAGTACTCCTACATCGGGAATGTGATGTGACATGACCACCACCATCCACCGCCTCTTCGACCTCACGATCGAGGAGCACACGCTGACCGTGCCGCTCGTCTGGGGCGACGCCGCAGACACCCGCACGATCGACATCTTCGCCCGCGTCGTCACCCGCGAGGGAGGCGAGCGACTCCCCTTCCTCGTCTACCTGCAGGGCGGCCCCGGTCACGAAGCGCCGCGACCCTTCCACGCCTCATCCTCCCCCGCCTGGCTCGACGAGGCCCTCGCGCACTACCGCGTCGTGATGCTCGACCAGCGCGGCACCGGCCTGTCCACGCCCGTGGGCGACGGCGACCTCGCACGAGGCTCCGAGGCAGTGGCCGAGTACCTGACCCATCTCCGCGCGGACTCGATCGTCCGGGACTGCGAGGCGATGCGCGAGCACCTCAGCGCTGAGACGTGGAGCGTGCTCGGCCAGTCGTTCGGCGGGTTCACGACCTTGGCCTATCTCTCCACCGATGCGGACTCGCTGGCGGACGTCTTCATCACGGGCGGCCTGAGCGCCGTCGATCGTCATCCTGACGAGGTGTACGCGCTCTGCTATGACAAGATGCGCGCGGCCTCCGAGCAGTACTACCGGCGATTCCCGCAGCATCGCGACGTCATGCGGGGTCTGGTCGACCGGGCAGCGGCCGGCGACATCGTGCTCCCCGACGGCGAGGTGGTCTCGCCGTCTCGACTGCGCTCTGTGGGTTCGGCGCTCGGCACGAACGAGGGCTGGCAGACCCTGTGGTCGCTCCTGGAGCGAGATGCCGCATCGAACGCGTTCCGCCACGACCTCATGCACGCGCTGCCCTACAGCGGGCGCAACCCGCTCTACTTCGTCTTCCACGAGTCGAGCTACGCCAGCGGACACGCGACCCGCTGGTCCGCCGAGCGCACGGAGCCCCAGGACTTCCGGGACGACCTCACGCTGTTCACCGGAGAGCACATCCGCCGCGACTGGACCGAGACCGTGCCGGCCTTCCGGCCGTGGCGCGATGTGACGCTCGCGCTCGCCGAGTTCGAGTGGCCGCGCATCTACGACGAGGTCGCGATCGCCACCTCGGGTGCGACGGGCGCGGCCGCCGTGTACGTGAACGACGTCTACGTGCCGCTGGAGTACTCCCTCGAGACCGCGCGCCTGCTGCCGGGCGTGAAGCTCTGGGTGACGAGCGAACACGAGCACAACGGCCTGCGGTCGGGTCCCGTGCTGACGCATCTCATCGATCTCGCCCAGGGCCGACGCATCCGCTGAGGATCCTCCTGCAGACGGATGCCGATCGGCGCCGTCCCGCCTAGCCTGGAGTCATGGCCGACATTCTCGGGACCCTGCTGACGATCGCGATCCTCGTCGCCGCGACCGCGGTCGTGGTGGTGATCGTGGCGGTCTACTCCCGTACTCCGCTCGAGAAGAAGTACGAGAGCGCGGGCGGCGGCCTGGGCGGATCGTTCGACGCGGTGTGGATGCCGTCGGCGCACGAAGCCGGTGCCGAGCGAGACCGTCAGACTCAGCGCACCGCCCCCGCACCGGCCCCTGGCGACCCGCTGGGCCGCATCGACGGAGAGCGCATCGTCATCGACGTCTGACGACTCGCGCGCGATCCGACCGCAGAAGACGAACCCACTGCAGACGACGAAGGCCCCGTGTTCCGAGGAACACGGGGCCTTCGATCGCGGGGGTCGTTACTTGGACGATCCGCCGAAGCCCTTGAAGCGCTGGTTGAACTTCTCGACGCGACCGGCCGAGTCCATGATGCGCTGCTTGCCCGTGTAGAACGGGTGCGATGCCGAGGAGATCTCGACGTCGATCACCGGGTACTCGACGCCGTCGAGCTCGATGGTCTTGTCGCTCGAGACAGTCGAACGGGTGAGGAACGTCTCGCCCGAGCCGAGGTCGCGGAACACGACAGCCTTGTACACGGGGTGAATGTCAGTCTTCATGGGATTCCTTAGTTGCTGCCCTGGATTGTGCCAGGGACGAGGGAAGTCTGCGGTGCAGAGAGCACCAAGGATCGATTCTATCAGATGCGCATCAGGATGCCGCGCGGGCCGCATATCGACCCTCTTCGCTGCTGAGGACGATCGGCATGCCGAACGTCTCGGTCAGAGCCTCGGCCGTCAGAGTCTCGGCGACGGGCCCGGCGGCGACGATGCGCCCCTCGCGCATCAGCAGCACATGAGTGAATCCGACCGGGATCTCCTCGACGTGGTGCGTGACCATCAGCATCGCCGGCGTCGTCGGCGACGACGCATAGCCGCTCAGGAGCGCAAGGAGCTCCTCACGAGAGCCGAGGTCGAGAGACGCAGTCGGCTCGTCGAGCAGCAGCAGCTCGGGATCGGTCATCACGGCGCGGGCGATCTGCACGCGCTTCTGCTCGCCGTCGCTCAGAGTGCCGAAGGTCCGGTCGGCGAGGTGGTCGAGTCGCCAGTCGCCGAGGACGCGCAGCGCACGACGTTCGTCGATGTCCTCATAGCTCTCGTTCCATCGCCCGAGCACGGAGTATGCCGCAGTGAGCACCGTGTTCAGAACCGTCTCTTCGCGCGGCACGCGCTTCGCCATCGCGGAGGACGCGAAGCCGATGCGCGGGCGCAGCTCGAACACATCCGTGCGTCCGAGGGTCTCTCCCAGCACCGTGACGGTTCCGTACGTCGGGTGCATCAGCGTGTCCGCCAGCTGGAGCAGCGTCGTCTTGCCTGCGCCGTTGGGTCCGAGGATCACCCACCGCTGATCATCGTCGACCTGCCAGGTCACGTGATCGATGATGTTGCGCCCCTCGCGGCGCACGACGACGTCGGTGAATTCCAGAGCGCTCGACATGCCTCCAGCCTATCGGCTCAGGCGGTCAGCTCCGCGTACAGCGCACGCGTGGTGTCGGCGATCGCGCCCCAGCTGAACTCGTCGCGAGCCCGCTCCCGGCCGGCCGCGCCATAGGCACGGGCTCGCTCGGGATCGGACGTCACCTCGGTGAGCACGTCAGCGAGGTCGGCGACGTAGCGCTCCGGATCGACCGGCGTCCCCGTGCCGTCCTGGAGCTGCTCGATCGGCACCAGGCGGCCGGTGACCCCGTCGTCGACGACTTCGGGGATGCCGCCGGTCGCCGTGCCGACGACGGCAGCGCCGCAGGCCATAGCCTCGAGGTTCACGATTCCCAGCGGCTCGTAGACGGACGGGCACACGAATGTCGTCGCCGCGGTGAGGATGGCCGACAGCTCGTCGCGCGGCAGCATCCGATCGATCCAGACGACGCCCTCGCGGGTCTGCTGGAGAAGCCGTACGCCCTCCTGCACCTCCGCCATGATCTCGGGGGTGTCCGGCGCGCCGGCGCAGAGGATGAGCTGCACCTCCGGGGGCAGCAGACGAGCGGCCTGAAGGAGGTACGGCAGGCCCTTCTGCCGGGTGATCCGGCCGACGAACACGACGGACGGCCTGGTCGGATCCATACCGACCGACTCGAGGAACGCCGGGTTCTGCACCGGCCGCCAGCGATCCACGTCGATGCCGTTGTGGATCACGCGCACACGGGTCGGGTCGACCGACGGGTAGCTCCGCAGGATGTCCTCGCGCATGCCGGCGCTGACCGCGATCACCGCCGCCGCGTTCTCGTACGCGAGCTTCTCGATTCCGCTCGACACCGCGTATCCCCCGCCGAGCTGTTCGGCCTTCCACGGGCGGAGCGGTTCCAGGCTGTGCGCGGTGAGGACGTGCGGGATGCCGTGAAGCTGCGAGGCGAGGTGCCCGGCGAAGTTCGCGTACCAGGTGTGACTGTGCACGAGATCGGCGTCCGAGATCGCCGCGACGATCTCGAGGTCCGTCCCGAGCGTCTGCAGCGCGGGGTTCGCGGAGGCCAGTCCCGAGGGTGTCCGATAGGCGAAAGTGCTCGCCTCGTCACGAGGAGCTCCGAAGGCCCTGACCTGTACATCGATATTCTGCCGCAGGGCCGTGACGAGCTCGGCGACGTGCACACCGGCACCTCCGTAGATCTCCGGCGGGTATTCCTTCGTGATCATCTCGACGCGCATGTCTAGACGGTAGTGACTCAGTTGTCCAGATGCTAGTTAGCCGAGCCGAATCGCATCTATGGTTGGTGCATGTCCGCACCAAAGAAGATCTTCGGCATCATCCTCGCCGGCGGCGAGGGAAAGCGTCTCATGCCCCTCACGGCCGATCGGGCCAAACCTGCAGTGCCTTTCGGCGGACAGTACCGATTGATCGATTTCGCGATCTCGAACCTCATCAACTCGGGTCTGCGCCAGATCGTCGTGCTCACGCAGTACAAGTCGCACAGCCTCGATCGCCACATCTCGCAGACGTGGCGCATGTCGGCTCTCCTCGACTCGTACGTGACCTCGGTGCCCGCGCAGCAGCGTCTCGGAAAGCGCTGGTTCTCGGGCTCGGCCGATGCGATCCTGCAGAGCCTGAACCTCATCAACGACGAGAAGCCCGACATCGTCGTCGTGATCGGCGCCGACCACGTCTACCGCATGGACTTCCGACAGATGCTCGACGCCCACATCGAGTCCGGCGCGAAGGCCACCGTCGCGGGCATCCGCCAACCGCTCGCCATGGCGTCCCAGTTCGGGGTCATCGACGCCGACACCGAGTCCGGCCGCATCAAGCAGTTCCTCGAGAAGCCGACCGACATCGCCGGCCTCGAGGACTCGCCCCACGAAGTGCTCGCTTCGATGGGCAACTACATCTTCGACGCGGATGCGCTGATCGCCGCGGTCGAGGCAGACGGCGAATCTCCGACCTCCGGGCACGACATGGGCGGCGACATCGTGCCGTATTTCGTCGATCGAGGCGAGGCCGGCTACTACGACATGAAGCGGAACGACGTCCCGGGCTCATCGCCGCGCGACCGCTCGTACTGGCGCGACGTGGGTACGATCGACTCCTTCTTCGACGCGCACATGGACCTGATCTCCACGCTTCCGATCTTCAACCTCTACAACATGGAGTGGCCGATCCACTCGCAGGCCGTGAACTCGCCGCCCGCGAAGTTCGTGCGCGACTCCGTCGGGCGCATCGGCAATGCGATCGACTCGATCGTGTCGCTCGGATCCGTGCTCTCGGGCACTCATCTGGAGCGCAGCGTCGTGGGTCCGTGGACACTCGCCGGAGGAGGATCCACCATCACCGACTCCGTCGTCTTCGACGGGGTGCGGGTGGGAGCGGGATCCAGAGTCCATCGAGCCATCCTCGACAAGAACGTGGTCCTGGCGGACGGTGCGACCGTCGGCGTCGACCGCGAGCGAGATCTGGCTCGCGGGTTCACCGTGACCGAGTCGGGCATCACCGTGGTGGGCAAGGGCCTGTTCATCGAGAGGTGACGGTGTCGCCGCGATACGCGGCTGCACAGCGGGCCGTTCTGCTGTCGATAGGCTCGAAGGCGTGACTGCCGCGCGTTTCCTCGTCGTCCTCGATGCCGATTCCACCCTCATCCGCAACGAGGTGATCGAACTGATCGCCGATGAGGTCGGGCGTGGCCCTGAGGTGCAGGCGGCCACCGAAGCCGCGATGCGCGGCGAGATCGACTTCGCCACGAGCCTGCGCTCCCGCGTCGCTGCGCTCGAAGGCGTGCCGGTGTCGGGTTTCGCGCGCGTGCTGGCGCGCATAGAGCCGACCCCTGGGGTGCGCGAGCTCACTGCGGCCGTCCATGAGCGCGGTGGTGTCGTGGGAGTCGTGTCCGGGGGGTTCCACGAGATCCTCGACGACGTCGCGCCCGGGCTCGGCGTCGACCGGTGGCGCGCCAACCGCCTCGAGATCGTGGACGGCGCCCTGGCCGGCCGCGTCGATGGCGAGATCGTGGATGCCGCGGTGAAGGCCGCCTCACTGCAGCAATGGGCCGACGAGCTCGGGGTGGCCCGTCACGCCACCATCGCGATCGGAGACGGAGCCAACGACCTGCAGATGATGGCCGTCGCCGGTCTCGGACTGGCGTTCAATGCGAAGCCTGCCGTACGCGCGGCGGCGAGTCTCGTGATCGGCCCGCAGGACCTCTCCGAGGTCATCGCGCTGCTGCCCTAGCGGATGTCCGAGGCCCCGTCTAGCGTCGGGGCATGGACATCATCCTCATCCCCGGTCTCTGGCTCGACGCGTCCAGTTGGAGCGAGGTGACCGCCGACCTCGAACGCGCGGGGCACTCGGTGCATCCCCTGACGATGCCCGGCGTCGGTCTCCCCGCCGCCGCTTCCTCCGACATCGGAATCGCCGAGTGGGTCGATGCCGCCGTGGCCGCGGTCGACGACATCGGGGCACCCGTGGCCGTCGTCGGTCACAGCGGCGGCGGCAACGTCGCCTGGGGCGTCGCCGACGCACGGCCCGACCTCGTCTCGCGGGTCGTCTTCGTCGACACGGTGCCGCCGCCCTCCGGGTTCGGCATCAGCGAATTCGAGGTCGTCGACGGCGTCGTCCCCTTCCCGGGGTGGGACTACTTCCCCGCCGAAGACGTCGACGACCTCGACGACTCGACCCGCGCCCGCACCGCTCCGCTGGCTCGGAGCGTTCCCGCGCGGGTGCCCACCGATCCGATCGAGCTGCGCTCGGAGCAGCGCCACGGGGTCCCCGTGACACTGCTGATGGGCGCGATGGATCAGGAGACTCTCGAGTCGGAGCTCGAGCAATGGGGCCCGTACGCGGATGAATTCCGAGCGATCGGCGATGCCGAGGTCATCCGCATCGGCTCAGGTCACTGGCCGCAGTTCTCGGTTCCGGGCCGCTTGGCCGAGCTCATAGACGCGGCGGTCTCCCGTCGGTGACGACAGGGCGTCGGTCTCGGCTCAGTGCCCCATCCCGAGGCCGCCGTCGACGGGGATGACCGCGCCCGAGATGTAGCCGGCGTCGTCGCCCGCGAGCCAGGTGACCACACCCGCGACCTCGTCAGGAGTGGCGAAGCGTCCGGCGGGAATGTTCGCCTTGTACTGCTTCTGAGTCTCCTCGGGCAGCTCTGCGGTCATGTCGGTCTCGATGAAGCCCGGCGCGACGACGTTCGCGGTGATGCCGCGTCCGCCGAGTTCGCGGGTCAGCGATCGCGCGAAGCCCACCAGTGCGCTCTTCGATGCGGAGTAGTTCACCTGCCCCGCCGAGCCGTACAGGCCCACGACGCTCGAGATGAGGATGACGCGTCCGAAACGAGCCCGCAGCATGCCCTTGGACGCGCGCTTGACGACACGGAACGTTCCGCCGAGGTTGGTGGCGACGACGCTGTCGAAATCGTCCTCGCTCATGCGAAGGAGGAGAGTGTCCTTGGTGATCCCCGCGTTGGCGACCACGATCTCCACCGGCCCGAGCTGCTGCTCGACCTCGGTGAATGCCGCGTCGAGAGCCGCGGCGTCCGTGACGTCCGCGCGCACCGTCAACGTGCCGTCGGGGCCTTCCCCGCTCCGCGCCGTCACTGCGACGCGGTATCCGTCACGGACGAATCGCTCTGCGATGGCGCGGCCGATGCCGCGGTTGCCGCCGGTGACGAGGACGACGCGAGAACTCATTTCCACTCCTGATCTGGCCGCTGGGGTCGGGGCCTGGTCGTCCTCGATCCTACCGAGGATGCCGCCGTCCGACCGGCGTCGTTTGACAGACGGACGCCGCGACTGGAACGCTGAACCCGACGAAAGGCGCCACCGTGAGCGACAACAGCATCCCCACCCCTTCGGGGGGACCGCAGCCGACTCCCCCGCCGCCCGCAGCGCCGGCACCACCCGCACAGCCTTACCAGGCAGCTTCTCCGGCGGCGCAGCCGCCGTCGTACCCGACTGCCCCTCCGGCGTCGCCCACCCAGGCGTACCCGGGCGCCGCGCCTTCCTTCGCGCCGAGCCCGCCTGTCCACGGCGGCGGATCGATGCACCCCTACGGCTCAGCGTCTGCAGCGTCGCCCTACCCGACGTCCGCTCCCGGCCAACCCGCCACCGGATACCCGAACTACGCGGCACCGAACTACGCAGCACCGAACTATCCCGCACCTCGCCCGGCGAGCGGACTCGCGGTCACGTCGCTGATCTGCGGAATCGCCGGAGTCGTGCTCTTCTGGGCTGTGGTGCCTCTGCTCGCCTCGATCGTCGCCGTGATCACCGGCCACATGGCGCTCCGACAGACGAAGGCGAACCCCTCGATCGGCGGACGCGGCATGGCCTTCGCCGGCCTCATCATGGGGTACATCATGGTCGCGGTGCTCGTCATCGGCATCGTCATGACGGTCATCGGGTTCCTGTTCTTCGGCGCCTTCACTCTGCCCTTCCTCTTCTCGACCTGAGCGGCAGACGGGCGCGCCGTGGTGCCCGCACCGGCGTAGGCTGGACTCATCGTGAAGAGCAAGCCACTGGTCCCTGCTGTCACCTCGCTTCCGCAGTCGCCGAAAGACGAGGCGGACCACCGCGTGCGCCGATACGCGCTCACCATGACGATCCGCATCGTCTGCTTCGCGCTCATGATGTTCGTGCAGCCCTACGGCTGGTACACATGGGTCTTCGCGCTCGCGGCCGCGCTCCTTCCCTACATCGCGGTGGTGTTCGCGAACGCAGGAAGCGACAGCACCGAGACGACGGCGGAATCTCCCGTGCAGCAGCTGGAGGCACCTGCCCCGGCCCCGACGCTTCCGGTCGAACAGGATCCGCCGCCTCACGTCATCACCATCCACGAAAGCCGCCAGGATCGCGAGTGAGTGGACTGGAGTGCTCGCGTGCCGGATGCCGGAGCGCGGCGACCACGCAGGTGGTGTGGCGCAATCCGCGTATCCATGCCGCCGACCGTGAGAAGATCTGGCTCGCGTGCGACGAGCATGTCGCGTTCCTCCACGACTACCTGGCTGCCAGAGACTTCCCCGTGACAGTGAGAGATGGTATGCCCTCGTGAGTGCCCGGATGGGTCGATGGACCGTGTACGTGCTGATCGCGATCGGCTTCGCGGTCGGGTGCGCCTTCCTGTCGAATTGGCAGTTCGAGCGCAACGAGACGCGATCCGAGCAGATCGCTCTCGTCGAGAAGAACTATGACGCGGATCCCGTCCCGCTCTCCGACCTCATCGGCGCCGACGGAGCGCTCGAGCCCGGCGACGTCTGGCATCCCGTCGTCCTGAACGGCGAGTACATCGCCGATGACCAGCTCCTCGTGCGCAATCGGCCCCATGGCGGCACGAGTGCGTTCGAGGTTCTGGTGCCGTTCCGCGATGTCGACGGACGTGTGTTCATCGTCGACCGCGGATGGGTGCCGCCCGGCGACGGTGATTCCCCGGATGCCGTTCCTGCGCCTCCGAGCGGAGAGGTCGAGGTCATCGTGCGTCTGCGTCCCGGAGAGCAGCTGCCGGCCTCGGGACGCGGCGCTCCCGAGGGCCAGGTGCCGACGATCAACCTCCCCTCGATCGCCGAGCTGGTCGACGGAGACGTGATCACGAGCGCGTACGGGCAGATCGTGAGCGAGGAACCGGCGGGCGAAGGCACCCTGGGCCGCTTCGACTCCCCCACCGACGACCCCGGCCCGCATCTGTCGTATGCGATCCAGTGGATCCTGTTCGCGCTGATGGGCTTCGTGTTCATCGGCTACATCATCCGCACCGAGATCGTGAAGCACCGCGAAGAGGTGGAGGGGATGCCGGCACCCGTCAAGAAGTCCCGGCGCCGTGACAGCGATGCCGACGTCGAAGACGAGCTCCTCGATGCTCGCTGAGACGCGTCAGCCCCAGGCCCGCACGTCCACGACGAGGGCGGACTTGGGGTAGCGGCCCGAGGGCGTCCCGATCTCGAAGAGATCGATCAGGAGCATCAGCGGATAGTCGGGCGACTGCGGGATCCGCCGCAGCACCCTCCCCTCGCAGCCGATCACCGTCTCGCCGTCACCCCAGACGACTGTCCAGGTGTGCTGCTCGCTCGCGTCGAACGGAAGCACCACCTCGGCCATGTCGGTCTGCAGACGCGGATCACCGTGCGCCTTGATGCCGGTCCGCGCTCGAGTCGTATTCGAGACCGCATCCGCGTCGATCTCGAAGATGCAGATCTCGCCGGCATCCCTCTCCGAGAGGTGTTCGATCCCGACGAGCCAGGCGGCGAGCATGCATCCTTCGTCGGTGCTCGCGGCGACGGTCACATCGATGCGTCCGCGGGCGGGAGCGAACAGCAAGTGCAGAGGCGTCTCCGTTCGCACCTCCAGACCGTCCGAACGATGTCGGTGCGTGCCGCGCGCCGACCCGACGGATCCGGAGAACACCGCGGTCTGCACATTCGACACACGGAGCGGGGCATCCTCCTTCCGCCAATCGAGCTGATCGCTGTCGATACGCAGGCGCAGCCCCGAGTTGACGATCTCATATCGCGCCGCCGACCTCTCGGGAACCGTCCAATGCGGGAGGTAGTGGGCGACCCATTTCTCGTCGTCGAGCCCCGTCGAGAAGTCGTCGGCGAAGCTCGGGGCCTCTGACGGCGGAGGCGGGAGAACCTCGCTCATCGTTCAGTCGGTCCAGGGCAGCGGCCGGTCAGGCAGGCGCGCACTGTCATCGGGAAGATGCGGCAGCTCCTGGCCTCCGGCCCGGATGCACAGCCAGCAGAGCTCCCCCGCACTGCCAGGGTGAGACCGCCAGGTGCGGGCGACCCCCTGACCGACTCTGATCACGGTGCCGGGGCCGACCTCGACGATCTCGTCGTCGAGACCCATCTGCCCGCGCCCCTCGAGGAAGACGTAGAGCTCCTCGATGCGTGAATGAACGTGCCAGTACCCCGCCTCCTCACCCGGAGCGAGGGCGTTCGCGGTGAGTCCGATGAACTGCATCGTCAGCTCGTGGTCGACGACGCGGCGACCGTCGCGGGAGCGCGCGGCATCGAAGCCGCCGTGGTGCTCACGCCACTCGTCCAGCGCACCGATCTCGATGACCTGGAAGTCGCTCATGCGCGAGCCTCCTCCTCGATGCGGTCAGCGGCGCGACCGGAGAGCGCCCGGCTCCAGCCGTCCGCGGATGCCTCGTACACGAGACGGGTGTGGTTCCGATCGGTCTCCCCCTGCCAGAACTCGATGCGGCTCGGGACGATGCGCCAGAGCACCCAGTCCCCGTCGGCGATGCCTGCCTGTGCGGCCGCCGAGCGAGCAGCGAGGTCGGCGGCGCTCTCCTCGGGCGTCGCCTCCTCCACGCGGCCGCGCACGCGGACTGCACGGACCTGCGACTGCCACCAGAAGTTCAGGGCCGCTGCCGGCACTGCGCCGAGCTGCGCCCCCTTACGGGACGACCGCGTGCTCGCGAAGGCCCACCCTCGTTCGTCGATCCTCTTCAGGATGAGCGTGCGCGCATCGGGGATCCCGTCCTCGTCGACCGTCGCCAGCGTCACCGTGTGCGGTTCCGCCACCCCGGCTGCGGCGGCGGCGCGCAACCACTCGGCGAACAGGACCGCCGGGTCATCCGGCAGGTCGCGGATGTCCCAGTCCGGAGCGACGCCGGTGAGAGCGTGGCGTCCTCTGAGCCAGTCGTTGAGCGGATCGAGGGCGAGGTCGGAGTCGTCATGGGTCACCCTGTCGACTATGCCACTCCCGTCGGACGTGGCCCACCCCGGACGCGTTAGGCGAGCTCGATGAGGTCCTGGTACTCCTGGCTCCAGAGGTCCTCGACACCGTCGGGAAGGATCAGCACGCGCTCCGGGTTGAGCGACTGCACCGCACCGGGGTCGTGCGAGACGAGGACCACTGCACCCTCGTAGTGCGCGAGAGCACCGAGGATCTCCTCGCGAGACGCGGGATCGAGGTTGTTGGTGGGCTCATCGAGCAGCAGCAGGTTGGCGGAGGAGACCACGAGGGTCGCCAGCGAGAGACGCGTCTTCTCGCCGCCCGAGAGAACCCCGGCGGGCTTGAGCACATCGTCGCCGGTGAAGAGGAAGGATCCGAGCACCTTGCGCGCTTCCATCTCGGTGATGTGCGGAGCGGCCGAGACCATGTTCTCGAGCACCGAGCGGTTCACGTCGAGGTTCTCGTGCTCCTGCGCGTAATAACCGACCTTGAGCCCGTGGCCCGGCTCGAGCTGGCCCGTGTCCGGCTCGTCGACTCCGGCGAGCATCCTCAGCAGCGTGGTCTTGCCCGCACCGTTGAGTCCGAGCACGACGACCTTCGATCCGCGGTCGATCGCGAGGTCGACATCCGTGAAGATCTCGAGCGATCCGTACGACTTCGACAGCCCCGTCGCCATCATCGGGGTCTTGCCGCAGGCGGCGGGCTTGGGGAAGCGGAGCTTCGCCACCCGGTCTTCCTGGCGGACCTCGTCGAGACCCGCGAGGAGCTTCTCGGCGCGCGCGATCATCTGGTGAGCGGCAGCGGCCTTCGACGCCTTCGCACCGAAGCGGGCCGCCTGCTGCTGCAGCGTGGTGGCCTTCTTCTCGGCGTTGGCTCGCTCCTTCTTGCGGCGCTCCTCGTCGGCCACCCGCTGGCGCAGGTAGTTCTTCCAGTTCATGTTGTAGGTGTCGATGATCTGGCGGTTCGCGTCGAGGTAGAAGACGCGGTTGACGGTCTCGCCGACGAGCTCGACGTCGTGGCTGATCACGATCAGCCCGCCCTTGTAGTTCTTGAGGAACTCGCGCAGCCACACGACGCTGTCGGCGTCGAGGTGGTTGGTCGGCTCGTCGAGGATCATCGTCTCCGCATCCGAGAACAGGATGCGCGCGAGCTCGATGCGACGACGCTGTCCGCCCGAGAGCGTCGAGAGCGGCTGATCGAGGATGCGGTCGGGCAGCGAGAGGTTGTTGGCGATGGATGCCGCCTCGGCTTCTGCGGCGTATCCGCCCTGTGCCTCGAACTGCTCGGTGAGGCGCGCATAGCGCTTCATCGCCTTCTCGGCCACGGCGGGGTCTTCCGAGCCCATGGCCAGCGAGGCCTCGGTCATGCCGAGATTCAGCTGTCCGAGTCCGCGGGCATCGAGGATCCTCGTGCGCGCCAGATCCTCCGGGTTGCCCGAACGGGGATCCTGGGGCAGGTAGCCGAGCTCTCCGGAGCGCGTCACCGTGCCCCCAGAGGGAAGGACGTCGCCGGCGAGCACCTTGGTGAGCGTGGTCTTGCCTGCACCGTTGCGGCCGACGAGACCGATCTTGTCTCCGTCGCTCACACGGAACGACACGTTCTCCATCAGGAGGCGTGCGCCCACGCGGATCTCGAGTTCGTGCACGGCAAGCACAGGCGGGATGTCCGTTCTTTCAAGGGGGTTCAGGCCGAGGGGCCAAACTCCCAGTATAGATCGCTCGGCTGGGTGTTCAGTCGACGTACGGATCGTGGTGCAGTCGTCGGCCTGTGCACAGATCTACCTCTGCGGGTGGATGCGATCGATACCTCAGGGTGATGCCCTGCGTGCCCTCCGCTTTCTAGCCTGCTGAGGTGGACGTCATCAACGAGCTCATCCTGCAGACCGTCGCCTCCCCCTGGCTGTATGCCGTGCTGCTCGCGGTGACGATCATCGACGGCTTCTTCCCGCCTGTTCCGAGTGAGACCGTGCTCGTGGCGGCAGCCGCCGTGCTGGCATCCTCAGGAGAGCCATGGGCGCTGATCCCGCTCGGGCTCGTCGCCGCCGTCGGCGCGACCATCGGCGACAACATCGCATTCGTGCTCGGTCGTCGACTCGGCACGACCCGCTGGGCGTGGATGCGTCGACCGCGGATCGCCTCGGCCTTCGCCCACGCGGAACGCGCCCTCGACCAGCGCAGTGCGGCTCTGATCCTCGGCGCTCGATACATCCCTGTCGGCCGTGTCGCTGTGAACATGTCGGCGGGCGCGCTGCGATTCCCCTGGAGGCGTTTCCTTCCCCTGAGCGTCGTGGCCGGTCTCAGCTGGAGCGCGCTGAGCCTGGCGATCGGGCTGCTCGCCGGATCATGGATCGAAGATCAGCCCCTCGCCAGCGCCGGGATCGGCATCGGGGTCGCTCTCATCATCGGACTGGTCATCGACCGCGTCACCGCTGCCCGGCGTCGACGCGCCCCCGTCCCGCAACTGGCAGGATGACACTCATGGCACGTCGCCTGCCCCGCACACCCCGCACACCGCGGACTCCCCGCATCAGCCGTCGAACGGCCGCGCTCGCCGCGCTCGCCGTGGCGAGCCTGGCGCTCTTCGCGGTGCTCGTGTCGCTGCAGACCGTGCTGTACGGCACCGCGTTGCCGCTGACGTTCATCCTCGGCGCCGCACTCTGCTCGGCGCCGCTGCTCTCCCTGCGGTATCCGCGGTGGGCGATCGCGATGTTCTGCTCTGCGGCGTTCGCGCTCCCGCTGCTGGTCGTGCCCGATCAGGCGACCGAGGCGCCGTGGCCGTGGTCGGTGCCCGCGCTCGTCACCTTCGTCCTCTTCGTGGGCGTCGTGACCTTCGTCCACGGCGCGCGCCTGGGCGTCGTCCCGCTCGGCGTCGGCGCGCTGCTCTCCCTCACGGCCCCGCTGCTGCGCCCCGAGATCGTCGCCACTCCGGCGACGGCAGGCAGCGCCACGGCAGATCTCATCGTGACCACGTCTGTGGCCGCAGCCGTGTTCCTGGTCGCCATACTGGTCGCAGGACGCGTGAGGGTATCTGCCGAGCTCACGAAGGAACGGGAGCATTCAGCCCTCGAAGAGTCCCGCCGCGCGCTCGTCGAGGAGCGCACCCGTATCGCTCGCGAACTGCACGACGTCATCGCCCACAGCATGTCGGTCATCCAGGTGCAGGCGTCCACTGCTCGATACCGACTCCCCGAGATCGGCGACGCGGCGACGTCGGAGTTCGAGAGCATCGCGGCCACAGCGCGGGGATCGCTCACCGAGATGCGGCGGATGCTGGGCGTGCTGCGCACCGAGGATCAGGCGGCCGAGCTGGCGCCGCAGCAGAGCATCGACGACATCCCGGCCCTCGTCGACACGATCCGGCGCGCCGGCGTGACGGTGGGGCTCGAGATGACGGGCGCGTTCACCGACGCCCCGCAGGCCGTGCAGATCGCCGCCTTCCGCATCGCGCAGGAGGCGCTCAGCAACGCGGTACGGCACGCGTCCGGCGCCGCCGTCACGGTGCGCCTGCAGGCGGATCTCCACGCCATCGGCATCCGCGTCCGCAACGGCCGCGCCACCACTCCACCGGCTCACCCCAGCGGAGGCTATGGACTTCGCGGCATGCGTGAGCGCGTCGAACTGCTCGGCGGGTCCTTCACCGCCGGCCCCACCGCCGAGGGCGGGTGGGAGGTCATCGCCTCCCTCCCGCTGCACGAGCGTCCATCGAGCGAGACCACCGCTCCGATCACCCAGGAGAACCCGTGACGATCAGCGTCCTCATCGCCGACGACCAGGCGATGGTGCGCGCCGGATTCGCCGCTCTGCTCGATGCGCACGAGGGAATCCGTGTCGCAGGCCAGGCGGCCGACGGAGCCGAAGCCATCACCCTCGCTGCCCGCCTCGATCCGGACGTCATCCTGATGGACGTGCGGATGCCGCAGGTCGACGGCATCGAGGCCACTCGGCGCATCCTCGGACCCGCCTACCCTGCGGCTCATGTGCCGAGGATCCTCATGCTCACGACCTTCGACATCGACGACTACGTCTACGACGCGCTCGAGGCCGGCGCGAGCGGATTCCTGTTGAAGGACGCTCTTCCCGAGGAGCTCGTGCACGCCGTGCGCGTCGTCGCCGGCGGCGATGCCCTGCTCGCCCCCAGTGTGACGCGGCGCATGATCGAGCAGTTCGCCGGACGTCGGCCCCGCACCGCGAAGGCGGCGACCTCGCTCGCGGACCTGACCGATCGGGAGCGGGAGGTGCTGGTGCTCATCGGTCGCGGACGGTCGAACAGCGAGATCGCGTCCGACCTCTTCATCGCCGAGCAGACCGTGAAGACGCATGTCGGCAAGGTGCTCGCCAAGCTCCGACTCCGCGACCGCGTGCACGCCGTGATCCTCGCCTACGACACGGGTCTCGTCGAGCCCTCCTGAGCCGCTGCTCCGGGTCACACCGCAGTAGGGGTGCGAACCAGCCCGGAGGGTGATCCCCCGACCGGCACCGCGTCCATACGCTCCTCGGACACCCATCCGAGGAGGACTCCATGGCCATCGTCGAAGCGCCGCCCCGCATCGCTCCCCGCCCCCCGCTGCCGGCCGGTCGTGATGCCGCGATCGACCTGCTGCGAGCGATCTGCGTCGCAGGAGTCGTGCTGCTTCACGCCATCATGGTGGGCGTCACGGTCGCCGACGGCAGCCCGGTCTTCGCGAACGCGAGCGAGGGCACCTCGTGGATCATCCCCATGAGCTGGGTCCTCCAGGTCATGCCGTTGTTCTTCATCATCGGAGGCTTCGCCGGTCACATCGCGTTCCGGCGGTCGCAGGCGCGCGGCGGCACCGCATCCGAGTTCATCGCAGCCCGCGTGCATCGCCTGCTCCGGCCCGCACTGTTCGCCATCGCCGTCGTCGGCGTCGCGCTCGCGGCTCTCCACGTCGCAGGTGTTCCCGCCGACATCATCGCCACCGCCGGCTTCCGCTACAGCCAGCCGCTGTGGTTCCTCGGTGTCTTCCTGGGCTGCCAGGCGCTCCTCCCGGCACTTTCGAGAGCCCACGCACGCAGGCCCCTGGTCACCGTCGCAGCCCTCGTGTGGGCGTCGGTCTGCGTCGATGTGGTCCGGGTGAGCACCGGGGTCGAGGGACTGGGGTTCCTGAATCTCGCGTTCGTGTGGCTCGCGCTCCAGCAGATCGGGTTCTTCCTCGCCGACGGCACGATCGACCGGCTGCCTCGAGCGACTCGGGCCCTGATCGGAGCAGCGGCTCTGACCGCCCTCATCGCAGCGTGCGCGACCGGGGTCTACTCCCCCGACCTCATCGCGAACATCAATCCCCCGACCGCCGCGCTGCTGCTCGTCGGCGTCGTGCACCTGAGCGCCGTCTCGCTTCTGCGCGGTCGCATCGACGCGCTCAGCCACCGGCCGGTCCCCGCCGCGTTCGGCGCCTTCGTCAATCGCCGCACCATGACGATCTACCTGTGGCACATGCCGGTACTGCTCGCCATGGCGGGGATCTCGGCCGTCGCCTCACTCGTCAGCGGAATCGCGCTGCCGGATCCGAGTTCCGTCTCCTGGTGGGTGTCGCGTCCGATCTGGCTCGCCGTCGCCCTGAGTCTGACAGCGGCGATCGCGGCCTCCCTCACCCGCATCGAGACGCAGCCGTCGCCGCGATCCGCTGACAGGACGCACCGGGTCGTGATCGCCGCCGTCCTAGGCATCGCCTCCGTCGTCCTGCTCCTCGTCGTGGGGACGACCGTGCTCACTGCCTCGGTCGCCGCCGGCGGGATGCTGCTGTCCCTGCGCATCGCCCGCCGATCACACGAGACCGCGAGCGGCGAGAGCGTCGCCGACGTCGTCCGCGTGGCGTAGTGTCCTGACCATGAGCGGCACCGCGCCTCGCACGCCGCGACGGATGCCGCGTGCGAGGTGGGCCTCGGTGACCGCATGGGCGAAGCCTGCGACCACCGGAATCATCGTGAGGGTCAGTGAGATCATCATCGCGACGGCATCCGCATCGATGCCCAGTCGGCGCAGCGGTCCCAGCATCCGATGCAGCACCGCGAGCAGATCGCCCATCCGGGTGGTGATCGTGAGAAGCGACGCCAGCAGCAGCAGTGATGCCACCCTGGCCGTGCTGACCCATGCCGTGAGCGGTGTGGCGAAGATCCACAGGGCGACCCCGAGAACCAGGACGAGCCACCGCAGCCGCCACGCCTCGACGAGCAGGGCCGTCACCGGAAGGCCGGCGGCAAGATAGAGCAGGCAGACGACGAGAAGCGCGGCTGTGACGCTCCATCGATCGTGCGGGTAGCCGGACGAGACGAGCGCGAGCACGGCGAAGACGGCGAGCTTGGGGCCCGCCGGCATCCGGTGGACGATACTCGCCCCCGGCCGATAGGACTGGATCACGCGGCCAGCTCGCGATACTCGGCGACCACGTCCGGCGGGGCGCCCGACGCGATGATCGAGCCCGCCTCGAAGAGGACCGCGTGGTCGCACCTCGCTGCGAGCTCGAGGTCGTGGGTGACGATGACGACCTGGGCGGGAAGCGCCAGCAGCAGATCCGAGATCCGTCGGGAGTTGCGCAGGTCCAGCAGGGTCGTCGGCTCGTCGGCGACGATCAGCTGCGGTTCGGTGATCAGGACAGACGCGAGAGCCAGCATCTGCTTCTGACCGCCGGACAGCGCCGACGCCGGCACGTCCGCCCGATCGGTCAAGCCGTGCTCGGCGAGTGCCGCGGCCACACGTCTGTCGACGTCCGCACGAGAGGATCCGCGAAGCGACAGCGCGAGGTCCTCGGCAGGCGTAGGCATGAGGATCTGCGCCTGCGGATCGGTGAAGACGAAACCCACCCGCCGCCGCAGAGCCTTCACATCCCGACGAGAATCGAGACCGTGCACCGTGACGCGCCCTGCATCCGGGAGCACGAGGCCGTTCAGCAGACGCGCGAAAGTGGACTTTCCTGAACCGTTCGCGCCGATGACCGCGATCCTCGCCGTCGTGAGCTCGATGCTCACATCGCGCAGGATCGGCTGCCCCTCCCGCTCCACGGTGACATCGTCGACCGAGATCGATCCGGTCGAGGTCTCAGACCGCACGGACGGATGCCGGCACGGATGGGGCACTCGTGCCGAAAGCTCGAGGGTACGCGCGCCGTAGCGCGAGGACCAGCGCTGTGGCCGCTGCCGCCTTGAGCAGATCGCCGGGGAGGAAGACGAGACTCGCCAGTGCGGTGGGTCCCAGGTCGAGCCCGAGTACGAGCGCGGTGACGGGCACCCCGCAGACGTACACGACCACGATGCCGCCGACGACGACCCCGAGGGCGATCCGCCACCAGCTGGGCCGACCGGTGCGCACGATCAGTCCGATGACGATGACGCCCAGGAGCCACCCGAGCAGGTAGCCGGCTGTCGGACCGACGAAGACGCCGAGACCGCCACGGCCACCGGCGAGGACGGGGAGCCCGACCGCTGCCAGCACCAACACGAGGAGCACCGAGAGCGGGGCCGACCGCGGGCCGAGTACAGCGCCGGCGAGCATCACCCCCAGGGTCTGCGCGGTGATGGGCACCCCGCCGGGGATCGGGATCGTCACCATTCCGAGGACGATGATGAGCGCGGCGAAGATCGCCACCCTCGCGAGTTCGCGACCGAGGTCGTCTGTGTGCCGAGCCATCATCCAAACACCTTCCTGAACACCGTTCACCTGAACGGTGTTCACTATACTGACGGGATGGCCCCGGAGCACAACTCGACCCGTCACGACCGCGACGGCGTCGCGCGCGCTGCACTCGCGCTCCTCGACGAGGTCGGCCTCGCCGACCTCTCGATGCGGCGGATCGCCGGCAGGCTCGATGTGCAGCCGAGTGCTCTCTATTGGCACTTCTCGAGCAAGCAGGAGCTGCTGGCGGAGTTGGCCGATCGCATCACCGCGGGCATCCCGCGCGACGATGCGGACGTGTTGACCACCGCCCGCAGCATCCGCGACGCGCTCTTCACCTATCGCGACGGGGCCGAACTCGTGCTCAGCACGTATGCCCTGCGTCTCGGCTCGTCGTATGCGCACACCGCACTGGAAGCCGCGCTGACGCGCCACGGCCGGTCGGACGCACCGGAACGAGCAGCCGCACTCCTGCACTTCGTGCTCGGCCATGCGACTCTCGTTCAGCAGCGGATGCACGCCGACAGCCACGGAGCAGCGCTCGACGACCACACGATCGACGTCACAGCGGGACTCGACCGCATCTTCGACCTCGGTGTGGCCGCGCTCGCCGGAGAGTCATCGGGCGCCGACCTCACCGCTCGGGCGACTCCGCGTCCGTCAGCTCCGCGGCGTGACCCAGCCTGAGTCCCGGCACGAACGCCAGGAGCACCAGACCGAGACAGAACGCGAAGACGACGCCGAAGGCGCTCGCACCACCGCCGAGGCTGGCGACGGCGAGACCCGCGAGAGCGATGACGACCGCGGCGCCCGTGGAGTCCGAGATCGACAGAGCTGACGAGTTGAAGCCCTGGTTGCCGGCATCCGAGTACGCGAGCGTGAGCACGGTGAGGCGGGGATAGAGCAGACCCATGCCGCCGCCGGCGAAGGCCCATCCCACCACCACGACGAGCGGCGAGAACCCCCAGAGCGCTGCGAGGAGCACGAACACCAGAGCACAGACCAGCAGCGAGAGGCTGATGACGGTGATCCTCGTGTTGCCGAGACGTTCACCGAACCTCCCCTGCAGCGCGGATGCACCGGCCCAGGCGAACGCGGCGAACATCAAGGCGATGCCCGCCCACGTCGCCGTGAACCCGAACCTCTCCATGAGCAGGTACGGGATGTACGCTTCCGCGGCGAAGAACGCGCCGGCGACGACGCCCCGCATGAGCACGACGCTCGGCAGGCCCCGGCCGGCGCGCAGAGTGCGTCGAGGGAGCAGCGGCAGCACGGCCACGGCGATGACGGCCACCGAGCCCAGTGCGACCGACCATCCGATCTGCGCGGTCATCTCGGCCGTGAAACCGATCAGCACGGCGAACACCGCGACGACGACGGCGAGCATCAGACGAGTCACGAGAGCTCGACGGTCCTGTGGTTCGCCATGCCCGAGGTCGACGCCGCGCAACCGGATCGCGATCATGAGAAAGGCGGCCGTCGTCAGCACGGCCACCCCGAGGAATGCCCACCGCCAGTCGAGGTACTCGGCGACGGCACCCGCGAGGAACGGGCCGATCATCGACGGCACCACCCAGGCCGCGGCGAACGCCGCGAAGACCCTTCCGTGCAGGTGGGGCGGATACAGGCGGGCCACCACGACGTATAGGGCCACCGTCTGTCCGCCCGCACCGAGCCCCTGCACCAGGCGGCCGACGAGGAACTGATCCATCGTCACCGCGAACCCCGACAGCAGAAGGCCGGCGATGAACAGCGACACGGCGGCGTACAGCGCACCCCGGGGCCCGCGAGCGTCCGACCAGGCACCCGCGGCGACCATCCCGATCACGCTCGTCGCCAGTGTCCCCGCGAAGGCCACCGCATACAGCGCCTGGCCGTCGAGCGCCTCGCTGACGATCGGCATGACGGTCGTCACCGCCAGAGCCTCGATCGCCGCCAGGAAGATCAGCGCGACCGCGCCGGCGGTGACCCAGAGGCGTTCCCGGTCCCAGATCGACGATGTCGCGCGATCGACCGTCATCGATCCACGAGCGTCGCGATGCGCTCGATGGCCTCGGTGATGATCTCCGGACTCGTCCCGAAGTTCAACCGCACGAATCCCCTGCCCTGCTCGCCGAAGGCGGGGCCGAAGTGCAGGGCCACCTTCGCCTCCTTGAGGATCCGACGCGCGGGGTTGTCGCCCCATCCGAGAGCCGAGAGATCGATCCAGGCGAGGTAGCCGGCATCGGGCATCCGGTAGCGGGCACCGGGGAGCTTCGATGCGAGCAGGTCCTCGAGGAGTACGCGGTTCGCGTCGAGTGTCGCGAGCAGCCCGTCCAGCCACTCATCGCTCTCCTCCGAGAAGGCGGCGACAGCCGCGAGCAGACCGAACTGACCGGTGCGCCACTCGACCTCGATCGGCAACCCGCGCACGACCGCGCTCGTCGAATCGGAAGCGGTCACCATGAGGGCGCACTTGAGGCCGGCCAGATTGAAGGCCTTGCTCGCGCTGACGACCGCATACCCCACGCGCTCGGCGGCCTCGCCCGTGCCGAGGAACGGCGTGAAGCCGGTTCCCGGCTGGGCGAGCGGTGCGTGGATCTCGTCGGAGACCACCGCCGCGCCGAACTCGTCGGCGATCTCGGCCAGCGCCGCGAGCGCGTCGCGACTGTGGACGGTGCCCGTCGGGTTGTGCGGATTGCAGAGCAGGATCGCGGTCGCGCCGTCCTCGAACGCTGCACGGACGCCGTCGAGATCGAGTTCCCACCCCATCCCCGTGTCGATGAGAGGCACCCGTTCCACCTCGGCGCCGGCCTCGGACACCAGGTCGAAGAACGGCGGGTACACGGGAGGGGTGACGACCACGCGCTCTCCCGGCTGCGTCACGCGGCGGAGAATCTCGACGATGCCCATGCTCACATCGGCCGTGGTGCGCATCCGCGTCGGATCCGCCTCCCAGCCGAAGCGACGGCGTGCGAACGCCGCGTAGGTGTCGGGCAATGGTGTCCGCGAGGCGATGTACCCCGTGTCTCCGAGCTCGACGGCGCGACGCAACGCGTTCGAGACCTCCGGTGCGAGCGGGAAATCGGTCTCCGCGACGAAGAGCGGAAGCACGTCGGCGGGATACTCCCGCCACTTCTCGCTGCTACGTCGTCTGAGCTCCGCCAGAGGCAGAGCCGTGACTTCGAGCATTCTCAGATCGCGAAGCCGAGGGCGCGCATCATGTCGCGCCCGTCGTCTGTGATCTTCTCCGGACCCCACGGCGGCATCCACACCCAGTTGATGCGGAAGCGGTCGACGACGTTGTCCAGAGCCTGCGCGGTCTGGTCCTCGAGCACGTCCGTCAGGGGGCAGCCGGCGCTGGTCAGCGTCATGTGGATGACGAGAGCATCGTTCTCGTCATCCCAGGCGAGGTCGTAGATGAGGCCGAGGTCGACGACGTTGATCCCGAGTTCCGGGTCCATGACGTCTTTGAGCGCCTCGGTGACCTCGTCGTACTTCGCGTCCGTGAGGGTGGCTGTCATGCGAATCAGCCTACGCCTCGATGGGGGCTGCGGGGTCGAGGAAACGGTCGTATCCCTCTTCCTCGAGCCGGTCTGCAAGCTCAGGGCCGCCCTCTTCGACGATCTTGCCCGCGACGACCACATGCACGAAGTCCGGACGGATGTAGCGGAGGATACGGGTGTAGTGCGTGATCAGCAGCACGCCGAGTCCGGTCGACTCCTTGGCGCGATTGACGCCTTCCGAGACGATCTTCAGCGCGTCGACGTCGAGGCCCGAGTCGGTCTCGTCGAGAATCGCGAACTGCGGCTTGAGGACCTCGAGCTGCAGGATCTCGTGACGCTTCTTCTCGCCACCGGAGAAGCCTTCGTTGACGTTGCGCTGAGCGAACTTCGGGTCCATGCGGAGGTTCGCCATGGCCGCCTTGACGTCCTTGGTCCAGCCGCGGATCGCCGGAGCTTCGCCGTCGAGTGCCGTCTTGGCGGTGCGGAGGAAGTTCGTCACCGTCACGCCGGGGATCTCAACCGGGTACTGCATCGCGAGGAACAGGCCGGCGCGCGCGCGCTCGTCGACGCTCATCGCGAGCACATCCTGGCCGTCGAAGGTGATCGAGCCGGAGGTCACGGTGTACTTCGGGTGGCCGGCGATCGTGTACGCGAGCGTCGACTTGCCCGAGCCGTTGGGGCCCATGATCGCGTGCGTCTCACCGGTGTTCATGGTGAGGGTGATTCCGTTGAGGATCGGGGTGGTACCCGCCTCGGTCTCGACCGTCACGTGCAGGTCGCGGATTTCGAGAACAGACATTCAGACTTCCTTCGTCACAGTCGGGTCGATGAGCACGTCGTCGCCGTCGATCTCGACGACGTAGACCGGAACGGGCTCATAAGCAGGGAGGTTCTGGGGCTTGCCGGTGAGCAGCGAGAACGCGGAGCCGTGGGCCCAGCACTCCACCGTGTCACCTTCGACGAAGCCTTCGGCGAGAGAGATGTCGCCATGCGTGCAGGTGTCCCCGATGGCGTGGATCACGCCTTCGGAGTCCTTGATCACGGTGATCGGGACGCCGTTCGGCTCGACGCGGATCGGCATGTCCTGCTCGAGTTCCGCGACGCCGCACACGCGCTCGGCGCTCATGCGTTCACCTCGGCGAGCTCCGTCTCGATCGCGTCGAGCAGCTCGGTCTCCAGTGCCGGGATCCCCAGGCGCTGAACGATGTCGGTGAGGAATCCGAGCACGACGAGTCGGCGCGCTTCCTCTTCGCTGATGCCGCGGGCCTGCAGGTAGAACAGCTGCTCGTCATCGAAGCGCCCCGTGGCGCTGGCGTGGCCGGCGCCGAGGATGTCCCCGGTCTCGATCTCGAGGTTCGGGATCGAGTCGGCGCGTGCACCCTCGGTGAGCACCAGGTTGCGGTTCGCCTCGTAGGAGTCGGTGCCCGTCGCGTCGGCGCCGATGAGCACGTCGCCGATCCAGACGCTGTGCGCTCCCTGCCCCTGGAGCGCACCCTTGTAGAGCACGTCGCCCTTGGTGTGCGGGCCCTTGTGGTGCAGGTAGACCTGGCTCTCGAGGTGCTGCCCGGCATCGGCGTAGGACAGTCCGTAGAGGTACCCCTCGGATCCGCCGCCGGCGAGCTCGACGCTCGGGTTCACGCGCACGACTCCGCCGCCGAAGCTGATCACGAAGTGCTTGAGCGTGGCATCCGCATCGACCCTGGCCTGATGCGCAGAGGTGTGCACGGCCTCGTCCTGCCACTGCTGCAGGCTGATGACAGTGAGCTTCGCGCCATCGCGGACGATGATCTCGACGTTCTGCGAGTACTGCGCGGCTCCGGTGTGCTGGAGCACGACGGTGGCCGAGCTGTGCTCGAGTGCCTCGATCACGATGTGGGCATCGGCGCGCAGTTCGGCGCCGAGGCCCTCGATCGAGACGAGGATCGGCTCAGCGACCTCTTCTTCACGCGGGATGCGGATGTGCAGCGCTTCGGACGAGCCCTGCCAGGCGACGGCCGCCGTGATGTCCTCGGCCAGGAAGACCTCTCCGCGCGGGGCATCACCCGCGGCGAGCGGTGCCGCCACGTACTTCTCGCCGTCACCGAACGAGTAGCGCACGCCCTCGGTCGGACCTGCCACCTCGAAGAGGGCGGAGAGCTTGGCCACCGGAGTGTGCTTCCAGTTGACCTCGCGGCCGGTCGGCGAACCGAAGTCGGCTGGTTCGAAGGAGTGCGGACGCTCCGAGCGGGTCTGCACCGGGACGAATCCGGCATCCGAGACCTGAGCTGCGGGGTCGATGTGCGCGTTCGTGTGCTGCGCCTCGCTGGGCGCTGTCGTCGAGGCCGCCATTTAGCCGACCGATCCTTCCATGCCCATTTCGATGAGCTTGTTCAATTCCATCGCGTACTCCATGGGCAGTTCGCGCGCGATCGGCTCGATGAAGCCGCGCACGATCATCGCCATCGCCTCGTCCTCGGGCATGCCGCGGGACTGCAGGTAGAAGAGCTGCTCCTCGCTGACCTTCGAGACGGTGGCCTCGTGGCCCAGCTGCACGTCGTCGACCCGGATGTCGATGGCCGGGTACGTGTCGGAGCGCGATTTCGTGTCCACCAGCAGCGCGTCGCAGCGCACGGTGTTCGCGGAGTGGTGCGCGTTCGCGTCCACCCTCACCTCGCCGCGGTATCCCGCACGTCCGCCGCCACGGGCGATCGACTTGGAGACGATCGACGACTGCGTGTACGGAGCCATGTGGATCATCTTCGCGCCGGCATCCTGGTGCTGGCCGGGACCCGCGAAGGCGACCGAGAGGGTCTCGCCCTTGGCGTGCTCGCCCATCAGGTAGATCGACGGGTACTTCATCGTCACCTTGGAGCCGATGTTGCCGTCGACCCACTCCATCGTCGCGCCCTCATGGGCGACGGCGCGCTTGGTGACGAGGTTGTAGACGTTGTTCGACCAGTTCTGGATCGTCGTGTACCGAACGCGGGCGTTCTTCTTCACGATGATCTCGACGACGGCCGAGTGCAGCGAGTCCGACTTGTAGATCGGAGCGGTGCAGCCCTCGATGTAGTGGACGTAGCTGTCCTCGTCGGCGATGATCAGGGTCCGCTCGAACTGGCCCATGTTCTCGGTGTTGATGCGGAAGTACGCCTGCAGCGGGATCTCGACGTGCACGCCCTTGGGGACGTAGACGAACGAACCTCCCGACCACACGGCGGTGTTGAGCGCGGCGAACTTGTTGTCGCCGGCCGGGATCACGGTGCCGAAGTACTCCTCGAAGAACTCGGGGTGCTCGCGGAGCGCGGTGTCGGTGTCCATGAAGATGACGCCCTGCTCCTCCAGATCCTCGCGGATCTGATGGTAGACGACCTCTGACTCGTACTGCGCTGCGACGCCGGCGACGAGGCGCTGACGCTCGGCCTCGGGGATGCCGAGGCGCTCGTACGTCTCGCGGATCTCAGCCGGGAGATCCTCCCAGGACTGGGCCTGCTTCTCGGTCGAGCGCACGAAGTACTTGATGTTGTCGAAGTCGATCTCGCTGAGGTCTGCACCCCAGGTCGGCATCGGCTTGCGACCGAAGAGCTGATAGCCCTTGAGTCGGGTCTTCAGCATCCATTCGGGCTCGTGCTTGAGCGCCGAGATCCCTCGGACCACCTCTTCGGAGATACCGCGCTTGGCGATGGCTCCGGCGGCATCTTCGTCATGCCACCCGAATTCGTACACCCCCAGGCCGTCAAGCTCCGGGCGGTCGATCAGCACATCCGACATCACACACTCTCCTCACAGGTCCCAAACGGTGTCATCCGCCCCGACACACCTGATCCCCGTCGAGTCTGCGGGAGCGGGTGCCGTTGGTGGGCCCTCATCACCGGCGCATCCATCGCGCCTAAACTGTTAGCGATGCTTCAGCGCGGTCAGCGCTCATCACAACAATCCGATTCTACAGGTTCCGCCTGAAGACAGGGCCGCTCGCCGTGTCCGGCGCGGTTCGGAGAGACTTATGCCCGAGACGACGATCTCCTCCCCCACGAACGCGGCAGCGTCGACGCATGCGATCCTCTGGGGACGAGCGCTTCGCGTCTTCGCCTGGCTCTCATTCCTCGCGCAGACCATCATCATCGGTACCGGCGGTGCCGTGCGGCTGACCGGATCAGGCCTCGGATGCTCCGAGTGGCCGCTCTGCACGCCGGAGTCGCTCGTCCCGATCTATGCCGATCAGGGAATCCACGGCATCATCGAGTTCGGCAACCGCGTCATGACGGGTGTGGTCGGCGTCATCGCCCTCGCCGTCCTGCTGCTCGTGCTGGCGCGCACCGGGGGGAAGGCCACGGTGTTCTCGGCCCTCCGCTTCGCCGCCGCCGGAATCGTGGCGGCCGGGGTCGTCTTCTTCGTCTTCACGCTCGTCGACCTCCCCGCCACGCCCTTCGCGATGGCGGCTCTGCTCGTGACGGTCATCGCCGCCACGGTCAGATCGGTCAGGGTGACGACCGAAAGGCGGGATCTCGTCATCCTCGCCTGGGTCGTGCTGATCGGCGTCGTCGCGCAGGCTCTTGTGGGCGGCATCACGGTGCTCACGGGACTGAACCCCTTCATCGTCGGATTCCACTACGTGTCGTCCCTCCTCCTTGTGTGCGTGACCGCGGCCTTCCTGGTCAGGCTCTACGCCGCGCCCGGACCGCGTGAGCGCGCGGTGCCGACCTGGTTCGCGGCACTGAGCCACATCACCGGTCTCGCCCTCGCCGTGACGATCCTGTTCGGCGTGCTGACCACCGGTTCCGGGCCGCACTCCGGCGACGCGGCCGTCGAGCGCCAGGGATTCGACGCCACGGTGCTCGCCCACGTGCACTCCTGGCCGGGATACATCCTCGCCGCGCTCGTCGTCACCTTGACGATCGCCGCGTGGGTCCTGCACCTACGACCGCGCAGATGGCTGCTCGTGCTCGTGCTGGCGATCCTGGTGCAGGTCGGCGTGGGCGTGTGGCAGGCGCGCGAAGGCCTCCCGCCGGTGCTCGTGGGAATCCACATGGTGCTCGCCTCGCTCTCGGCGGCTGCGTACACCGTGGTGGTGCTGAACCTGAAGAAGCCGGCCGCTGCGGAGGCTTGACCCCCGCTGCGCACAGGGGATGCATAGCCCGGGCATCAGCGGCTCATCAGTTCGTCGTGCACCGTTGCGGACATGAACAAGTCATTGACACGCAGCATCGGCTTCTGGCTCCTCCTCGTGCTCTCGCTCGCTTCAGCGGGAGTGGGCGGGTGGCTGATCGCCGGCCAGGTCGGCACCATGACGAGCACTCTGCTCGACGGCACGGCGACCGGCATCGAGGTCTACGTGGGGCAGTCGCTCGTCGTCGTCGGAGCCGCGCTTCTGGGCGCCGGCGTCATCGGCGTGCTGATCGCCGTCGGTCTGAGTGCGGTGCAGGCGCTCCTGCCTTCTCCTGCGCCCGCAGTCGTCGGGCCGATCGATGGGACGAACGAGTCAGCTGAGGCCGATGATGCCGACCCCATCGACTCCGAGATCCCCGCGACAGCGGCGGACGACGAGCTGGTCGGCGACGCCGAGCAGGATCAGAACGGCAGCAGCGGGTCGACCGCGACGGCCACGAAGATCAGCGTCAGATAAGTGATCGAGGCGTGGAAGACTCGCATCGGCCGCGCCTCGTTGCCTCGCACCGCCTGGTTGTACAGGCGGTGCGACTCATAGATGAACCAGCCGCCGAACACCGCGGCGGAGACGCCGTAGACGAGGCCCATGTTCGCGATCGGGATCAGCAGCAGCGAGCAGGCGACGGTCGCCCAGGCATAGAGGATGACCTGGAGGCCGACCTGTGAGGCGTTGCGGGTGACACCGAGCATGGGCACGTCGACGTCGTCGTAGTCGTCCTTGTACTTCATCGACAGCGGCCAGTAATGCGGCGGCGTCCAGAGGAAGATGAGCGCGAACAGGATGAACGCGGGCCAGTCGAGCGAGCCGGTGACGGCAGCCCAGCCGATGAGCACCGGGAAGCACCCGGCGATGCCGCCCCAGATGATGTTCTGCTCGGTGCGTCGCTTGAGGATCATCGTGTAGATGACGACGTAGAAGAAGATGGCGGATGCCGACAGCGTGGCCGCCAGCCAGTTCGTGGTGAACCACAGCCATACGGTCGAGACGACGGCGAGCGTCCAGGAGAAGGTCAGCGCGCCTCGCGGGCTGATCTCGCCGGTCACCAGCGGACGGTTCTCCGTGCGATGCATGTGGGCATCGATGTCGCGGTCGAGGTACATGTTGAACGCCGCGGCCGAGCCGGCGCTCAGCGAGCCGCCGATCACGGTGGCCAGCACCAGCCACATGTCGGGAAGACCGCCCTGAGCGAGGAACATCACCGGGACGGTCGACACCAGCAGCAGTTCGAGGACGCGCGGCTTGGTGAGGGCGACGTACGCCTTCACGGTGCGACCGATGGACTTCTTCACAACGGTCTGATCAGACATCGTCGAGATCTCGATCGCCTCCTCCACACGCGTCACGACAGCGTTTCCCAGTCTAGGGCACGCCGGGCGCAGGGCTCGCCCGCCCCGATGATCAGCGCTCCACCGACCCTCGCATCCGGGCTCCCGGGACGCGACGGGATCGCGTTCCAGGACTCCTGATCCGCAGTTCCACCGCTCATCGCAAGCCTCGACGAAGGCATGGAATTACTGGACGGGCGGAGCGTTGTAAAGGGGGGTAACGAGTCGAACCTCGGCGCTATGCTGAAATGACTCGCGCGTCCGGCGCACATCACAAACCCCTCCGTATCGTTGCGGACTGCGATCGTGCAATCCGGCGCTCTCGAACAGTTGCAGAAGGGCTTCACAGTGTCGGAATTGCAGTGGGATGAGATCGACCGACGCGCGGTGGACACCGCGCGTCTTCTGGCTGCGGATGCCGTGGAGAAGGTCGGCAACGGCCACCCCGGCACCGCGATGAGCCTGGCTCCGGCCGCGTATCTCCTCTATCAGCGGGTGCTTCGTCACGACCCAACCGACACCGACTGGCTGGGTCGTGACCGTTTCATCCTCTCGGTCGGACACTCCTCTCTCACCCAGTACGTGCAGCTCTACCTCGGCGGCTTCGGCCTCGAGCTCGACGACCTCAAGGCGCTCCGCACCTGGGGCTCGCTCACCCCGGGTCACCCCGAATACGGTCACACCAAGGGCGTCGAGATCACCACCGGCCCGCTGGGCCAGGGACTCGCTTCCGCCGTCGGCTTCGCGTACGCCGCTCGCTACGAGCGCGGCCTGTTCGACCCCGAGGCAGAGGCGGGCACCAGCCCGTTCGATCACTTCGTCTACGTGATCGCCGGTGACGGCGACCTCCAGGAAGGCGTCACCAGCGAGGCCTCCTCGCTCGCGGGCCACCAGGAGCTCGGCAACCTCATCGCGATCTACGACTCCAACCAGATCTCGATCGAGGACGACACGAACGTCGCCTTCACCGAAGACGTCGCCAAGCGCTACGAGGCCTACGGCTGGCAGGTCCAGCTCGTCGACTGGAAGAAGACCGGCGAGTACGTCGAGGACGTCGCCGAGCTCAACGCGGCGATCGAGGCCGCGAAGGGCGAGACCTCGAAGCCGTCGCTCATCATCCTGAAGACGATCATCGGCTGGCCCTCGCCCGGCAAGCAGAACTCCGGCAAGATCCACGGCTCCGCGCTCGGTGGCGACGAGCTCGCCGCAACGAAGAAGGTCCTGGGCTTCGACCCCGAAGAGCACTTCTCCATCGCCGACGACATCATCGCCCACACCCGCGCACTCGCGGATCGCGCCGCGGAGACCCGCGCCGAGTGGCAGAAGTCGTTCGACGCGTGGGCCGCGGCCAACCCTGAGCGCAAGGCGCTGCTCGACCGCCTCGAGGCGAAGGAGCTGCCGGCCGACATCACCTCGGCGCTCCCCGTCTTCGAAGGCGGCAAGGACGTCTCCACGCGTGCGGCCTCCGGTCAGGTCATCAACGCACTCGCCGCCGAGCTCCCCGAGCTCTGGGGCGGATCGGCCGACCTCGCCGAGTCGAACCTCACCACGATCAAGGACTCGAAGTCCTTCATCCCCGCCGAGTGGTCGACCCACGAGTGGTCGGGCGACCCCTACGGCCGCGTGCT
Source organism: Microbacterium sp. NPDC079176 (assembly GCF_040686675.1). Lineage (NCBI taxonomy): Bacteria > Bacillati > Actinomycetota > Actinomycetes > Micrococcales > Microbacteriaceae > Microbacterium > Microbacterium sp. NPDC079176. Next base: position 291,474 of record NZ_JBFBLM010000002.1, on the reverse strand, counting down.
GCACTTCGGCATCCGCGAGCACGCCATGGGCGCCATCGTCAACGGCATCGTGCTGCACGGCCCGACGCGCGCCTTCGGCGGCACCTTCCTCATCTTCAGCGACTACATGCGCCCGCCGGTGCGTCTGGCCGCGCTGATGAACGTCCCCAGCATCTTCGTCTGGACCCACGACTCCGTCGCCCTCGGAGAGGACGGCCCGACGCACCAGCCCGTCGAGCAGATCGCGACGCTCCGCGCCATCCCGAACTTCACCCTGGTGCGTCCGGCTGACGCCAACGAGACCTCGGCCGCCTGGCTCGAGATCCTCCGACGCCACGAGGGCCCCACCGGCATCGCGCTGACCCGTCAGAACATCCCGGTGTTCGAGCGCGGCCAGGGTGCAGCCGACGGCGACCTCTTCGCCTCGACAGACGGTGTCTCGAAGGGTGCATATGTGCTCGCCGAGGCGCCGAACGGCACCCCCGACGTGATCATCATCGCGACCGGGTCCGAGGTCCAGCTGGCGGTCGACGCCCGGGCGGCCCTGGCCGAAGAGGGCGTCAACGTCCGCGTCGTGTCGGCTCCCTCGCTCGAGTGGTTCGACGAGCAGGACGAGGCGTACCGCGAGTCGGTCCTGCCGAAGGCCGTCACCGCCCGCGTCTCGGTCGAGGCCGGCTCCGTCCTCAGCTGGCGCGGCATCGTGGGCGACCGCGGCCGTTCGGTCGGCATCGACCACTTCGGCGCCTCCGCCGACTACAAGACCCTGTTCCAGAAGTTCGGCATCACCACCGAGGCCGTCATCGCGGCCGCACGCGAGACCATCAAGGAGAACGCATGAGCACCCCCACCGCAGACCTCGCAGCAGCCGGTGTCAGCATCTGGCTCGACGACCTGTCCCGCACCCGCATCTCGTCCGGCAACCTCGCCGAGCTGATCGAGTCGCGCAACGTGGTCGGCGTGACCACCAACCCGACGATCTTCGCGAACGCGATCACCGACAAGAACAACACCTCGTACGACGCTCAGGTCACCGAGCTCGCAGCGTCGGGCGCCACGGCGGAAGAGGCCGTGTTCGCCGCGACCACGCAGGACGTCGCCGCCGCTCTCGACGTCTTCCGCCCCGTGTGGGAGAAGTCGGGCCACGTCGACGGCCGCGTCTCCATCGAGGTCTCCCCCGACCTCGCGCATGACACCGAGGGCACCGTCGCACAGGCCAAGCAGCTGTGGGCAAAGGTCGACCGTCCGAACCTGCTCGTGAAGATCCCCGCGACGAAGGCGGGCCTGCCTGCCATCACCGAGGCGATCGCATCGGGCATCAGCGTCAACGTCACCCTGATCTTCAGCCTCGAGCGCTATGCCGAGGTCATCGACGCCTACCTCACCGGTCTCGAGCGCGCGCACAGCGCCGACTTCGATCTGTCGAGCATCCACTCCGTGGCCTCGTTCTTCGTGTCGCGCGTCGACACGGAGACCGACAAGCGCCTCTCGGCGATCGGCACCGACGAGGCCGAGGCGCTCAAGAGCAAGGCAGGCCTCGCGAACGCGCGTCTCGCCTACGAGCTCTACGAGCAGAAGTTCGCCGAGAAGCGTGCGCAGGACCTGATCAAGCTGGGCGCCAACCCGCAGCGTCCGCTGTGGGCGTCGACCGGCGTCAAGGACCCGGCCCTGCCCGACACGCTCTACGTCACCGAGCTCGTGGCGAAGGACGTCGTCAACACGATGCCGGAGAAGACGCTCGAGGCCACCTTCGACCACGGCGTCGTCACCGGTGACACGATCACGGGCGGCTACGACGAGGCTCGCGCCGTGTTCGCCGGTCTCGCCGACCTCGGCATCGACTTCACCGACGTCACCCAGGTGCTCGAGGACGAGGGCGTCGCCAAGTTCATCGACTCCTGGCACGATCTGCTGACGCAGGTGGCTGAGGGCCTCGAGGCGCAGCGATGACCTTTGCGATCCACGCCTCGGGCGCGGCTCGGGTCGCGATCGACGAGACGGTTCCCGCTCTCGTCCACGACCTGGTCGCCTCGCGGGTGACCGGCGGCGACGCAGCCCTGTGGGGTCCCGCCGCCGAGTCCGAGGCGTCGATCCGCCTGGGCTGGGTCGAGGCGGTATCCGTCTCGCGCCCCCTCGTCGCCGAGATCGTCGCCCTCCGCGCCGATCTGCACGCGAAGGGTGTGAACCGCGTGGTGCTCGCCGGCATGGGCGGCTCATCGCTCGCCCCCGAGGTGATCGCCCAGACCGCCGGTGTCCCGCTGACGATTCTCGACTCGACCGCGCCGAGCCAGGTGCTCGCCGCGCTCGACGAGGGCCTGGAGAACACCGTGCTGGTCGTCTCCTCGAAGTCCGGCTCGACCGTCGAGACCGACTCGCAGCGTCGCACTTTCGAGGCCGCGTTCCGCGACGTGGGCATCGACCCGCTCGAGCGCATCATCGTCGTGACCGACCCGGGCTCGCCGCTCGACGTCTCCGCCCGTGAAGCCGGCTACCGCGTGTTCAACGCCGACCCGCACGTCGGCGGACGGTACTCGGCCCTCACCGCCTTCGGCCTCGTACCGTCGGGGCTCGCGGGCGCTGACATCGCCGAGCTCCTAGACGAGGCCGAGGCCTCGCTCCTCGAGGTCGCCATCGACTCGGCCGACAACCCGGCACTCCGGCTGGCCGCGGCGATCTCCGCCACCACGCCGCGACGCGACAAGCTCGGTCTCATCACCGACGGCACGCACATCAACGGGCTCCCCGACTGGATCGAGCAGCTCATCGCGGAGTCCACCGGCAAGGACGGCACCGGCATCCTTCCCGTCGTCCTGCTGCCCGTGTCGCCGGAGCTCGACTCCCGACCCGCCGATCTCCAGATCGTGCGGCTCGTCGACGACGCGAACGAGTTCCACCTGCGCGAACGTCACGAGGGCGAGATCCTCGTCAGCGGTTCGCTGGGTGCGCAGCTCATCGTCTGGGAGTACGCGACCGCCATCGCCGGGTATCTGCTCGGCATCAACCCGTTCGACCAGCCCGACGTCGAGTCGGCGAAGGTCGCCGCCCGTGGACTGCTGGATGCACGTCCCGCTCCGACGGCACCGGCGTTCGTCGAGAACGGCGTCGAGGTCCGCGTCTCCGACCCCGCTCTCGCGGCGTCGGGAACCGTCGAGGGCGTGCTCGACGCGCTGTGGGCTGCACTACCGGAAGACGGCTACGTGTCGATCCAGGCATACGTCAACAGGCTCGACGTCCCGCAGCTGCAGGGTCTCCGCGAGCTCGTCGCCGCCGACTCCGGTCGGCCGACGACGTTCGGATGGGGACCCCGATTCCTGCACTCCACCGGCCAGTATCACAAGGGCGGGCCGGCGCAGGGCGTGTTCCTGCAGATCCTGGAGCGCACGGATGTCGACCTCGAGATCCCCGAGCGCCCGTTCACGTTCGGACAGCTCATCGAGGCACAGGCCGCCGGCGATGCCGGTGTCCTCGCCGAGCACGGCCGTCCGGTCGTCTCCCTGACGATCACCGATTCGTCGGCCGACGTCCTCACCCTCTTCGAAGCCGCACAGAAGTAACAGCCAGGAGAATCCCCCACCGATGTCTGTTCCCATCTCGCGCGGGCACAACCCGCTGCGTGACCCCGATGATCGCCGCCTCAACCGGATCGCCGGGCCCAGCGCCCTCGTGATCTTCGGTGTGACCGGAGATCTGTCACGCAAGAAGCTCATGCCCGCCGTCTACGATCTCGCCAACCGCGGACTCCTGCCTCCCGGATTCGCTCTCGTGGGCTTCGCCCGTCGAGACTGGGAGGACCAGGACTTCGCCCAGGTCGTGTATGACGCCGTGAAGCAGCATGCACGCACTCCCTTCCGCGAAGAGACGTGGGCGCAGCTGCTGCAGGGCATCCGCTTCGTCTCGGGCGAGTTCGACAACCCCGAGTCCTTCCGCAAGCTGCGCGACACGGTCGATCAGCTCGACGTGGAACGCGGCACGATGGGCAACCACGCGTTCTACCTGTCGATCCCGCCGAAGGATTTTCCCCTCGTCGCGAAGCAGCTCAAGGACTCCGGCCTCGTCGGAGCGAATGACGACGACGATGAGCGCTGGCGACGCGTCGTGATCGAGAAGCCGTTCGGCCACGACCTCGAGTCGGCGCGCGAACTCAATGCCGCCCTCGAGGTGGCGTTCTCCGCCGACTCGATCTTCCGCATCGACCACTACCTCGGCAAGGAGACGGTCCAGAACATCCTGGCCCTGCGCTTCGCGAACGAGCTGTACGAACCGATCTGGAACCGCAACTACGTCGACCACGTGCAGATCACGATGGCCGAGGACATCGGCGTCGGTGGCCGTGCGGGCTACTACGACGGCGTCGGTGCGGCGCGCGATGTCATCCAGAACCACCTGCTGCAGCTGCTCGCGCTCACCGCCATGGAAGAGCCGATCAGCCTGTCCGCCGAGCACCTGCGTGCCGAGAAGGAGAAGGTTCTCGCTGCGGTCCACGTGCCGGAGGATCTCTCGCTCGCGACCGCCCGCGGGCAGTACGCGGGCGGCTGGCAGGGTGGCGAGCAGGTGACCGGATTCCTCGACGAGGACGGGATGAACCCCGAGTCCGCGACCGAGACCTATGCCGCGATCAAGCTGGAGATCGACACCCGACGCTGGTCCGGCGTCCCGTTCTACCTCCGCACCGGGAAGCGTCTGGGGCGTCGTGTGACCGAGGTCGCCGTCGTGTTCAAGAAGGCACCGGAGCACCTCTTCGGCCGCTCGAACACGGCAGAGCTCGGCCAGAATGCGCTCGTCATCCGCGTCCAGCCCGATGAGGGCGTCACGATCCGCTTCGGATCGAAGGTGCCCGGAAACGGCACCAACGTGCGCGATGTCACCATGGACTTCGGTTATGGCCACGCGTTCACCGAGGCGAGCCCCGAGGCGTACGAACGTCTGATCCTCGACGTGCTCCTGGGCGACCCGCCGCTGTTCCCGCGCCATGAGGAGGTCGAGCTCTCCTGGAAGATCCTCGACCCCGTGGAGAAGTACTGGGCAGCCGAGGGCGGCCCGGTCGACCAGTACGCACCCGGTTCGTGGGGTCCGGCATCCGCCGACGACCTCCTTGCCCGTGATGGACGAGTGTGGAGACGCCCATGATCATCGACCTTCCCGACACGACCGTCAGCCAGGTCGCCAAGCAGCTCGTCAAGGTGCGCGAAGAGGGCGGCGCCGTCGCACTCGGCCGTGTGCTCACGCTGATCATCTCTGCACGCAACGGCGTCGCAGAGGCAGCGATCGACGCGGCAAACGACGCGTCCCGCGAGCACCCCATGCGTGTCATCGTTCTCACCACGGGTGAGGGCGAGTCGCGTCTCGACGCTCAGATCCGCGTCGGCGGTGACGCCGGCGCCTCCGAGGTCGTCGTCCTCCGGGCCTACGGGGACGCCGCCAGCAACGAGGAGAGCCTGGTCACAGGTCTGCTCCTGCCCGACGCCCCCGTCGTCGCCTGGTGGCCCGAAGAGGCGCCGACATCGCCGGCCTCGTCTCCCCTCGGCAAGATCGCGCAGCGCCGCATCACGGATGCCGCGACCGCACCCGATGTTCGCGACCGCCTGGGACTGCTCGGCGAGACCCACGCGCCCGGCGACACCGACCTCGCGTGGACCCGTCTCACGCACTGGCGCGAGCAGCTCGCCGCCGTGCTCGATCAGCCGCCGTTCGAAGAGGTCACCGCGGTCGAGGTGCGCGGTGGATCGGCCTCGCCGTCGACCGCGCTTCTCGCCGCATGGCTGCAGATGGCCCTCGACGTCCCGGTGACCTGGTCGTACGAAGACCCCGAGAACTGGCAGGAGGGCATCAAGTCGGTGCGTCTGCGCCGCTCGTCGGGCGACATCCTGCTCGAGCGCCCCACGCCCGGGCTGGCCGTGCTCACGCAGCCCGACCAGCCCGACCACGACCTGCACCTGCCGCGCCGCACGCTGCGGGAGTGCCTCGCCGAGGAGCTGCGTCGCCTCGACCCCGACGTCCTGTACGGTCGAGTGATCACCGAGGGCTGGGAGAAACTGGGTCCGCCCCAGACAGGAGAATGATGTCGACGAAGACAGCGCCCGCAGAGAAGCGGGTCGTGGTCGAAGCCACGCCCGCAGCACTTGCCGCGAGCGTGGCCGACAGATTCCTGACGCGCCTTCGTGCGCGCACGCGCAACGGCCGCATCGCCCACATCGCCCTCACCGGCGGTTCGATGGGCGGTGCGGTTCTGCGTGCGACGCGCGACGACCCCAGGTCGGCTCAGATCGACTGGTCGCTGGTGCACTTCTGGTGGGGCGATGAGCGGTTCGTCGCTCGCGACGACGCCGATCGCAATGCGCTGCAGTCGCGTGAGGCCCTGCTCGACCACATTCCCGTCCCCGCCGAGAACATCCACGAGGTCGCTGCTGCGGACGAGGGGCTGACCCTCGACGAGGCCGCGGCGGCGTACGCGGCGGATCTCGCGCGCTACGGGACCGACGAGCACCCGTGGCCGTCGTTCGCGGTCTGCTTCCTCGGCGTGGGGCCCGACGGCCACATCGCCTCACTCTTCCCCGATCGCCCCGAGGTCACCGTGACGGACGCCGCCGCGCTGCCGGTTCGCGACTCTCCCAAGCCTCCGCCGGAGCGTGTCACGCTGACGCGCCCGGTGCTCAACGCGTCGAAGCGTGTCTGGCTGGTCCTCACCGGCGCGGACAAGGCGTCGGCGCTCGGACTCGCCCTCGCGGGAGCGAGCTACACCAACGTTCCAGCCGCGGGCGCCAAGGGCCGCAAGCGCACCGTCTTCTTCGTCGACGAGGCCGCTGCGTCAGAGGTCTCGCCCGACCTCATCGACCCGGCGTACTGAAGTCGAGAGAACTCAGGCCTCGGGGTCTTTTGTCGCGTCGTCACTGCCGCGCGTGATCCCGAGGTCCTGGCTGTCGCTCAGCACCTGCGGGTGATACCGCGCGAGGTTGACGACGCCCCAGATCGCGATGGCACCGGCCACGGCGAAGATCACGAGGACCCACGGCGGTGACGCCGCGGCCTCTCCGAGCACGACCATGCCGATGAGCACGGCGACCATGGGGTCGACGACCGTCAGTCCGGCGATGACGAGATCCGGCGGCCCCGAGCTGTAGGCGGACTGGACGAAGTACGCTCCGACGGCGCCGGCCGCGATCAGCGCGATGACGCACACGAGGGTGATCCACTCGAAGTTGCCGGCGCTGATCCGGCTGATGACGGCTTTGGCGAGAGTGGCGACGAAACCGTAGAGGATGCCGGCGCCGATGACGTAGAACAGAGCGCGCATGCGGTGGCGGAGCACCAGCCAGCAGGCGCCGAGCACGATGATGACGACCAGCAGGATCGCCAGGATCGTGAAGAGCTCGGTGTCGGTGATCTCCTTCTCCGTGGCGTAGATCGCTGCGAAGAAGACGAACAGGAAGATGCCGCCCACACAGCAGACGATCGCGATGATCGACTTCCTGGTCGGCGAATGACCCGAGATCCGTGCGTTGAGCAGCGTGGTGATGACGAGCGCGATGGCGCCGAGCGGCTGCACGACCATCAGCGGCGCTTGAGAGAGCGCCGCGAGCTGACACACGATCGCCAGGCCGAGCATCAGCGTTCCGGCTATCCAGGAGGGCCGGGTGAGCAGGCCCTTCATCTGGCTCATGCTCAGACCGCTGGCTCCGTCGGATCCGCTGAGCCGCTCCACCTTCTCGACGCCACGATGCTGATACTGCGCGCCGAGAGACATGAAGACGGCACCCGCAAGCGCGAGGGGGATGCCGAGGAGCAGTTTCGGGTTCTGGAAGACACCGACCAGCTGCTCGGTGACGTCTTCCGCCCCAGTCATCCATACGGAGATGCTCACCCTTCGACCCTACCCGGCGATGTGCGCCGAGTAGGGTTATGGCGTGGCTGTTCTTCCTATTCGCATCATGGGCGACCCCGTCCTGCACTCCCCCGCTTCCGTCGTCGAGGAGATCTCCGACGACATCCGCACGCTCGTCGCCGACATGTTCGAGACGATGGACAGGGCCCCGGGCGTCGGTCTCGCCGCACCCCAGGTCGGCGTGCCGCTGCGCATCTACACGTACGCGTACGTCGACGATGACGAGCAGCCGTGGCGTGGCGTGATCATCAACCCGGAGCTCTGGATGGTGCCGCTGGAGCCCGGCGAGCCGGACGACGAGCTGGAGTCCGAAGGCTGCCTCTCGTTCCCGGGTGAGCGATTCCCGCTGCGGCGCTCGGAGCGGGTGCGGGTCTCAGGCGTCGATCTCGACGGGGCGCCTGTGGAGATCGCGGTCGACGGCTGGCGCGCCCGCATCATGCAGCACGAGTTCGACCACCTCGACGGCATCCTCTACATCGACCGCCTCTCGGACGGCGACTGGAAGACCGTCCAGAAGATCGCGAAGAAGCGCGGGTGGGGCAAGCCCGGCGCGAGCTGGGTCCCCGGCATCGACGATCTGGAAGCCTGACCTTCCCTCCCAGCCCGCTCACAGTCTTCTCGGAGTTGCATCACAGACTCCGGCCCGGATACCGTGCTTGAGGTGGTATTTCAATATGCCACTCACCAAGAGGCTCTGGAGGGGACGAAATGATGAAGATGCGCACGCGACGCGCACTGGCGCTGGCAGGTTCTGCTGTGGCGCTGTCGGTCGCACTGACCGGCTGCAGCGCGCTGAACGGCATCCTGGGGGGCGGTTCGGGCGACGCCGACCGCGACGAGGACACCGGACAGGTGACCGAGAGCTCGAACATCGACATCTTCTCGCTGAAGCTCGGCGACTGCAAGATGGCGAGTGCAAGCGGTCTCATCGAGGACGCCGACGTCGTCCCGTGCGACCAGCCGCACGATGAAGAGGTCTACTACGAGATCACGATGGACGACGGCGAGTTCTCCGAGGAGAACATCGACGCCGCGTCGCAGGAGTGCATCGGCGACGCCTACACGAGCTTCGTCGGTGTCGCCTTCGAGGCCTCGGTGCTCGAGGTCTACCCGATCACGCCGACCCAGCAGACCTGGGACGAGCTGAACGACCGCGTCGTGCAGTGCGTGATCTCCGACCCCGCCGGCCAGACCACCGGGTCACTCAAGGGCGCAGCGCGCTGATCTCGCTCTGATCACCGAACGAGGCTCCGTCATTCGACGGGGCCTCGTTCGCGTCTCCGGAGGTCACCATCGAATGACTTCGAAGAGACAGTAGCGGGGACTCGCACCGCAGAAAGGGAAAAGCCCCTCCGAAGAGGGGCTTTTCATTGGCTCCCCGGCTTGGACTCGAACCAAGAACCTGCCGGTTAACAGCCGGCTGCTCTGCCAATTGAGCTACCGAGGAATGTGCTCCGCTGTGCGGGCAACTCGTCAATCCTAGCAAACTCCGGAGCGTGCTCGTGACACGGGCCGCAGGTCGGGCGTGTCGTCCGCGCCCCTGTCAGTGGCCCGAATCCGCCTCGGCGTTGGGCGCCCACAGCAGGTCCTTGCCGACACCGCGGGCGACCACGTGACCCCCGCGCAGCATCAGAGTCTCCGCATTCAGCTCACGGATGAAGTCGGCGTCGTTCGTCACCAGCAGCGCGCCCATCCCCTGCTCCTTGCGCCGACGGGTGATCGCGTCGAACACCACGGGCCGCACCTCGAGATCGAGGTTGGCGAGGATCTCGTCGGCGATGAGCACCCAGGGCTCGAGCACGAACGATCGCGCAATCGCCACACGCTGACGCATGCCTGCGCTCAACTCGTACGGGAACCTCGCGGCTGTTCCGAGAGGCAGGTGCAACTCGTCGAGCAGCGTCGCGACGCGGATGGAGAGCGCCTGGGTATTGACCCGCTTCTCGCGGATCAGGATCGGCTCTGAGATGATCTCGCTCACCGTGAGCTGGGGAGGGAGGTCGGCACCGGCGCCCTGCGGAACGAATCCCGTGCGGTAGGTCAGCAGGCGATGCTTGCGTCCCGGCCGGCGGATGTCGACTCCGCACACCTGAGCGCTGCCTCCGACGACCCGGACCGACGGATCCGTGGATCCTGCCAGCGCCGCGACGAGCGTCGACTTGCCCGAGCCGGTCGGGCCGGCGACGCAGATGAGCTCGCCCGGTGCGAGAGCGAAGCTCACCCCGTCGATCGCGCGGGTGGGGCCGCTGTGCCCGATTCGATCGATGACCAGATCAGAGCTGTCGATCGCGTTGGTCGATTCGGGCCGGGAGGACATTCCTCCATCCTGCCTTGCCGCGCCTGACAGCCGGCGTTACGACTCGGCGAACCGCTGACGCTCGACGTCGATGTCGCGAAGACGCATCCGCAGGGCGCGCCCGCCGTCCGAGTCCGCGGGAACCCGCTGCACGGCGCCGAGGAGCTCCTGCTTCTCGTGCTCGAGGATGCGCATGATGAGCCGCTTGGCGAGATCGGTCGTCGAGGCGACGGCGCCGTCTTCGTTGCGAGCCGGGAACGGCGTCATCAGCAGCTCGCCCGCGAGCGATCGGTAGGGTTCGCGCACCGAGTTCACGGCATCCGTCACCCAACCGGCGCGGGTGCGGTCAGCCGCGGCCGCGACGGCCTCGCGCACGGCGTCGAGCCCCGGCGTGCGGAACGGAGCGCTGAGGGCGCGGGTGAGCAGCGCCTGATCGATCTGGTGACCGTACTGCAGGGCGCCCATCAGCGCGTCGCGTTCGACCGCGACATCCGCGGTTCGCGGCAGGCTCGCAAGAGTGACCGGAGCCATGCCCGGCGCCACTGTGGCGGGGTCGATCGTGGTCTCGTGCCTGGCCGCCTCGTGCCGCGCGGACTGCGCTCCCCCACGTGCGGCACGTTCGACCTCGTTGCGCACCTCGGTCGGGTCCATGCCCAGCCTTCGCGCGAGCACCCGCTCGTATCCGGGTCGCAGCAGACGATCGCGAATCTCCGCCACGATCGGCGCTGCCGCGCGCAGCGCGCCCACCCGGCCCTCGACCGTCGAGAGGTCGAAGCCGCTGAGCTTCCTGTCGATCGCGAACTCGAACATCGGCTGCTTGGTCTCCATGAGGGAGCGCACGGCGGCATCACCGCGCTGCAGCCTGAGGTCGCACGGGTCGAGGCCGTCGGGCGCCACCGCCACGAACGTCTGCGCGTTGAAGCGATCGTCCTCGGTGAAGGCGCGAAGCGCGGCCTTCTGACCTGCCTCGTCGCCGTCGAAGGTGAAGACCACCTCTCCGGAGGCGTTGTCGTCGCCCATCACCCGGCGGAGCACCTTGATGTGATCGGTTCCGAACGCCGTGCCGCACGTCGCGATCGCGGTCGTGAGGCCGGCGAGGTGACACGCCATGACATCGGTGTATCCCTCGACCACCACGACCCGGCGGGGATCGCCCCGCGAGATGTCGCGCTTGGCGAGATCGAGGCCGTACAGGACCTGGGCCTTCTTGTAGATCGGCGTCTCAGGCGTGTTCAGGTACTTCGGCCCCTGGTCGTCGTCGAAGAGCTTGCGCGCACCGAACCCGATCGTCTGACCGGAGACGTCGCGGATCGGCCAGACGAGGCGGCCACGGAAGCGGTCGTAGACGCCGCGCTGACCTGTCGACACCAGACCGGCAGCACTCAGTTCCTCGCGCGTGAACCCCTGAGCCGTGAGGGCTTTCAACATCTTGTCCCACCCGCGCGGCGCGAAGCCGACGCCGAAGTGCGCGGCAGCACCGGCGTCGAAGCCGCGCTCCCCGAGGAACCGGCGTCCGGCCTCCGCATCGGCGGTGAGCAACTGGCCGCGGAAGTACTCGGCGGCAGCGGTGTTGGCCGCATAGAGACGACTGCGTCCGCTCGTCTCCGGTGCCGACCCGCCGTCTTCATAGTGCAGCGCGTAGCCGAGGCGGCCGGCCAGTCGCTCTACGGCCTCGGTGAAGCTGACGTGGTCCATCTCGCGCAGGAACGAGTAGACGTCACCCGATTCACCGCATCCGAAGCAGTGGTAGTAGCCGACCTGGGGCCGCACGTGGAAGCTGGGGCTCTTCTCGTCATGGAACGGGCACAAGCCCTTCAGCGAACCCACTCCGGCGGACTTGAGTGCGACGCGCTCCCCGACGATGTCGGCGATGTTCGTGCGGGCCTTGACCTCGTCGACGTCGGCCTGGCGGATGCGGGGCATCAGCCGACCCCTTCGATGACCGCCTGACGCGGCGTGTGCTGACGAGCACCCGGTCGCGCATGTCTCGGAGTCCAGATCCCGACCTCTGCAGGGTCGATCTCGCCGACGAGCCTGTTGTGCCAGTCGATCGCGCTCTGATCGGTGAGGCTCGCGATCTGATCGACGATCACGCGGGCGCGTTCGGCGTCGCTCGTCGCCGCGAGGAAGTCCGCCGAGAAGGCGGGCTCGAGCACGTCCGCGCCGGCAGACCACAGCGCGTCGGTCGACCAGAGGGCATCGGCCAGACGCTTCAGCACCCGCCGCTGCTCTTTGTACACGCCCTTGCGGGCATCGATCGTGACGATCGCCTGCCCCATGATGCCCTTGAGCACGGCGATCTCAGCCTCGATCACCCGCGGCACCACGACGTGAGCGTTGTAGCGCACGAGAGCGGGGCCGGAGTATGCCTCACGCGTCGCCGACACGGCTGCTCTCGCGAAGCGGCCGATGAAGTCGCTCGTCAGGTTCTTGAGCCGGGCGAGGTCATGCCGCGATCGGTCGAAGGACTGCAGCCACATCGGCTGGGAGGCGAGTCGATACAGGGCATCGGCGAGGTCGTCGCGGGTGAAGTCGTACCCGACCCACTGCTGGATGCGGTCGATGAGCGCCTCATGCTGACGCGGATCGGACAGCTGCGCGACATCGACGTAGCCGTTGACGATCGCATCCTCGAAGTCGTGCACCGAATAGGCGATGTCATCGGACAGATCCATGATCTCCGCCTCGATGCAACGTCGGCGTCCGGGGACTCCCTCGCGCAGCCACCGGAAGACCGCCTCGTCCTCGGGATACACGCCGAACTTGAGTCGACCTCCCGGGTCGGGCACGGGGCTGTCGGCGGTCCACGGGTACTTGCAGGTCGCGTCGAGGCTGGCTCGCGTCAGGTTGAGTCCGACAGAGCGGCCGTCGTCGTCGATCGCCTTGGCCTCGAGACGGCTCAGGATGCGCAGCGACTGCGCATTGCCTTCGAACCCGCCGATCGGCTCGGCCCACTCGTTGAGCGCACGCTCGCCGTTGTGCCCGAAGGGAGGGTGTCCGAGATCGTGACTGAGGCACGCGGTGTCGACCACATCGGCCGAGACTCCGAGTGCGGTGGCGAGTTCGCGGCCGACCTGGGCGACCTCGAGCGAGTGGGTCAGACGATTGCGGGCGAAATCGGCTGTGCTGGCCGGGCTGAGCACCTGGGTCTTCGCGGCCAGGCGACGCAGAGCCGCCGAGTGCAGCACGCGCGCACGGTCGCGGGCGAAGTCGTCTCGTTCGGATCGATGGGTCTCGGCGAAGAATCGCTCGGCATCGCGCGGGTCGTATCCGTCCGAGCGTCCGCGAGCCGGGTATGCCTGAGGATCAGCCGCCACTGTTCTCGATCTCCGCCCCTCGCATCATCTCTGAGGCCGATGCCGCGAGTTCCCGCGACTCCAGCCACTTGTCCGGCAGCGCCGGGCGTTTCGGGCGACCGGACCGACCGCGCTGTCCTTCGGCATCGGCGCCGGGGTACGGCGCCGAATGATCGAGCTGGCCGAGCAGCTCGTCGATCTCGGCGAGGCTGGATGCTGTCGCGAGCCCCGTCCGGATGTCGCCGCCGACCGGATAGCCCTTGAAGTACCACGCGACATGCTTGCGGACATCGCGGCATCCGCGGTCCTCATCCTCGAAGAACTCGACCAGCAGCTCGGCGTGGCGACGGAAGGCATCGGCCACGAACCCGAGGGTCGCGTCGACCGGATGCGATTCCGCGCCGAAGGCCGCCGCGAGCTCGCCGAAGAGCCAGGGACGACCGAGGCATCCACGTCCGACGACGACTCCGTCGCAGTCGGTCTGCTGCATCATGCGCACGGCGTCGTCGGCCGACCAGATGTCGCCGTTGCCGAGCACGGGGACGCTGGTGACAGCCTGCTTGAGCTCGCCGATCGCGTTCCAGTCCGCGAAGCCGGAGTAGAACTCGCTCGCCGTCCGCGCATGCAGCGCGATGGCCGAGACACCGGCGTCTTCGGCAGCGCGCCCGGCGTCGAGGAACGTGAGGTGGTCGGGATCGATGCCCTTGCGCATCTTGATGGTCAGGGGCACGTCGCCCGCCGCCTTGACCGCCTGGGTGACGATCTGCGAGAAGAGAGAGCTCTTCCACGGCAGCGCCGCTCCCCCGCCCTTGCGCGTGACCTTGGGGACCGGGCATCCGAAGTTCAGGTCGATGTGGTCGGCGTGGTCTTCGGCGACGATGATGCGGACGGCCTCGGAGATCGTGTGCGGGTCGACGCCGTAGAGCTGGATCGACCGCGGAGTCTCGGACTCGTGGTGGCGGATGAGTCGCATCGTGGTCTCGTTGCGCTCGACCAGCGCGCGCGAGGTGATCATCTCGCTCACGTAGAGCCCCGCACCGTATTCGCGGCACAGCCTGCGGAACGCGGTGTTCGTGATACCCGCCATGGGTGCGAGGACGACCGGCACGTCGAGGGCGATCGGACCGATGTTGAGGGTGCGAGCTGAGGCGGTGGCGAGAGTCATGTCCCCTCCATTCTCCCAGACACGGAGCCGGTCTCGGCGCATCGACCTAAGCTGTGAATATGACCGATCCCGCAGTCCGTTCCATCCCCTTCACAGACGCCGACGGCAACGAGAAGACACTCGATGATCTGGGTGCCGATGTCGTCCTCGTCGTGAACGTCGCCTCGAAGTGCGGCCTCACTCCGCAGTACGAGCAGCTCGAGGAGCTGCAGCGCCTGTACGGCGACCGCGGGTTCAGTGTCGTCGGGTTCCCCTGCAACCAGTTCTTCGGGCAGGAGCCGGGATCGGTCGATCAGATCCTCGAGTTCTGCTCGACCACGTACGGTGTGACCTTCCCGATCAACGACAAGGTGAAGGTCAACGGCAAGAACGCCACCGATCTCTACAAGACGCTCAAGGAGACCCCGGATGCCGGCGGCAAGGCGGGTCGCGTCGAGTGGAACTTCGAGAAGTTCCTGGTGCTTCCCGACGGAGAGGTCGTCCGCTTCCGTCCGAAGCAGAAGCCGAACGACCCCGAGATCGTCGGCGCGATCGAAGCCGCGCTGACCCGCTAGACCGCGGCCGTCTCGGCTTCCGGCTCGGTCTCACCGCGCTTGGCCCAGAGGTCACGCAGGACGTTCTCGAACGCTGCGGGCGGCTGCGCTCCGCTGATTCCGTACTGACCGTCGATCACGAAGAACGGCACGCCCTGGATCCCATAGGCCTGGGCCTGCGCCTGGTCCTGGCGGACGTCGGCGAGGTGACGAGCGGACACCAGCGCTTCTCTCGTGTCGTCCGGGTTCAGTCCGACCTCGACCGCGAGTTCGACCAGGTCGTCGATACGGCCGACGTGCTTGCCCTCGGTGAAGTACGCGGACATGAGCCGCTCCTCCATCGCGTGCTGCACACCCTGCGCCTTCGCGAAGTGAAGGAGCTCGTGCGCCTTCACGGTGTTGGTGTGCTGAAGGAGGTCGAAGCGGTACGCGAGCCCGGCGTTCTCGGCAACTCCGGTGACGTGCGACAGCATCTGCTCGACCTGGTCGCGCGGCATCCCCTTGTGACCGGCGAGGAAGTCGATCTCATCCCCGTCGAAGTCGACCGGGGTGTCGGGCGAGAGCTCGAACGAATGGAAGGTGATGTTCACCTGCGGCGCATCGTCGTCGCCGGAGACGGCTTCGAGACCCTTCTCGAGGTTGCGCTTGCCGATGTAGCACCACGGGCAGGCGATGTCGGACCAGATGTCGATCGAGATGGCTTCACTCACATTGACATCCAACCGTATGCACCTATGGGCTATTCCGTCGTTAGGATTCTCAGATGCTCTCCGCCGACGATCCGCTGCCGCTTCGGCCGGAGAGAGTGCTGATCGCCGGTGTCACAGGATCGGGCAAGACGACGCTCGCACGACGCATCGCCGACCTCTGGGATCTGCGTCACGTCGAGATCGACGGACTCTTCCACGGTGAGAACTGGACTCCACGGCCGTCCTTCCTCGACGACGTCCGCGCCTTCGCTGCGGAGGACCGCTGGGTCACCGAGTGGCAGTACACGAGCAAGGGAACCGATGAGATCCTCGCTCCTCGTGCGAAGGTCGTGATCTGGCTGGACTACCCGTATCGCGTGGTCCGGGCACGTCTGCTGCGGCGCACGCTCGGGCGCAGCATCCTTCGCACCCGCATGTGGAACGGCAACGTCGAGAAGCCGATCTGGCGGATGTTCTCGGGAGATCCCGAGGAGAACATCATCGCCTGGCAGACGCTAACGCTGCACAAGTGGACCGAGCGGATGCCCGACGTCGTGAGCGAGCAGCCCCATCTTCTCATCGTCCGGCTGCGCCACCCGCGAGAGACGGAACGGTGGCTGCGGGCTCAGGCGGAAGCGTCAGGGATGTCGATCGCCCCGCCGAAACGACGGTCGCGGGACAGGTAGACCCCGATCGCGCGCCAGAGCTCCTCGCGAGAGAAATCGGGCCAGAGCGTGTCGAGGAACACCATCTCGGCATACGCCGCCTGCCAGAGCAGGAAGTTCGAGGTGCGCTGCTCGCCGGAGCTGCGCAGGAACAGGTCGACGTCGGGCATGTCCGGCACGTAGAGGTTGCGACGGATCATCTTCTCGGTGATCGCGTTCGGCTTCACCCGTCCCGCCGCGACATCGGCGGCGATCGCGCGCATCGCGTCGACCAACTCGATACGCCCGCCGTAGTTCACGCACATGGTGAGGGTGAGCACGTCATTGTTCTTCGTGAGCTGCTCCGCGTACTGCAGCTCTTTGATCACGCTGCCCCACAGCCGGGGCTTGCGTCCAGCCCATCGCACGCGCACGCCCCACTCGTTGAGCTGATCACGTCGACGGTGCAGCACGTCGCGGTTGTACCCCATGAGAAAGCGCACCTCCTCGGGAGACCGGGCCCAGTTCTCAGTCGAGAACGCATAGACGGAGAGATGCTTGACCCCTGCCTGGATCGCACCGGCGACGACGTCGAGGAGCACCTCCTCCCCCGCCTTGTGCCCCTCGACGCGGTTCAGTCCGCGGCGGTTCGCCCAGCGGCCGTTGCCGTCCATGACGATGGCGACGTGCTTGGGCACCGCTCGGAACGCCGGCGGGTGGACGCCCGTCCAGTCGAGCGGACGATAGGCGACGGCATCCTTGTGGGTGTAGGGCTTGGGGCTCACCGTGCTCCTTCTCGAGGGATGTCGGCCACGAGGTGGGCCAGCGAGCGGATGCCGCGCTCCAGGTGCCACTGCGCATAGGCAGCGACGAGGCCTGATGCCGCGGCGTTGTCCGCGTGAGGCGCGGCATCGATCGCCTCCCACTCTCCGGTCATGAGGGATCGCAGCAGCGACAGGGTCTTCTCTGCCACCTTCGGACTTCCGGCCGGCGCGCAGTTCACGCATACGGCGCCTCCGAGCTGACCGACGAAGTGCGCGTGCGGGCCGGGGGCGGCGCATCGTGCGCAGTCGCCGAGAGACGGCGCCCATCCCGACAGCGCCATCACGCGCAGAAGGTAGGAGTCGAGGATGCTCCTGGGTGAATGCTCGCCCCGCGAGAGCGCACGCAGCCCGCCCACCAGCAGCAGGTACTGCTCGGGCGTCGCCTCGGAGTCGCTCAGCCGATCGGCGGTCTCGACCATCGCGTTCGCCGATGTGAACCGGTCGTAGTGGGCCGCGATGTCGGAACCGTAGGAGCCGAGCGACTCCGCCTGCTGCACGATGTCGAGCGAACGTCCCTGATACAGCTGCACGTCGGCCACCATGAACGGCTCGAGGCGCGACCCGAACTTCGACGACGTGCGCCGGACGCCCTTGGCCACCGCACGGATCTTGCCGTGCTGACGCGACAGCATGGTGACGATGCGATCCGCCTCACCCAGCTTGTGGGTGCGCAGGATCACCGCTTCGTCTCGGTAGGTGGGCACCGTTCGATTATCCTCCGTGCGGGAGAATAGAGGCGTGACCGAACCGCTCTTCACCATTCCGCTCTGGGCGGACCTCCTCGGCGTCGGCCTCGGCGGCGTGCAGGGCGCGATGTTCGCGTCGGGGTTCCAGGGGCAGCGACGACTCGACTGGCTCGGCGTCGCGATCATCGGCATCATGATCGGCATGGGCGGCGGTCTCATCCGCGACATCCTGCTCGGTCAGACTCCGGCCACGCTGCAGAGCAACTGGTACCTGCTCACGGCCACCGGCGCCTCGCTGCTCGGGATGCTGCTCGCGGGACTCTTCAACCGTCTCAACACCGTCATCGTGGTGCTCGACGCCGTGGTGATCGGCATGTTCGGCGCGTTCGGCACGAGCAAGGCGATCGCCTTCGGCATCCCTCCCGTTCCCGCGGTGTTCATCGGCGTCTGCGCAGCGGTCGGCGGCGGCGTGCTGCGCGACATGCTGATGGGCCTGCCGACCTCGATCATGCATGTCGGCTCGCTCTACGCCGTCGCCGCCGGTGCCGGCTGCGTCTTCATCGCCACCGCGAACGGACTCGGGATGTCGATCACGCTCGCCGCCGTGCTCGGCATCGTCGTCACCGCGGTGATCCGAGTGCTCGCCGTGAGCTTCGACGTCTCGCTTCCGGAGCAACGTCGCCTGTATCGCCGCAAGGTCGCCGCGGAGACCGGAGTGATCCAGGTCGTCAAGCCGAGCCCTGAGTGACCGATCCTCGGCACGGGGCAGACGTAACGCCCCCGCGGTCGATGACCGCGGGGGCGTTCTCGTCGACCCTCAGACCGCTGCCAGCTCCAGCTGGCGCGTGCGGATCGAGCGGTTGACTCCCGAGACGATCGCCTTGAGGGATGCCGTCGAGATGTCTCCGTCGATGCCGACGCCCCACAGGCGCTGATCGCCGACCTGCAGCTCGACATACGCCGCAGCCTGTGCGTCGCCACCTGCACTGAGTGCGTGCTCGACGTAGTCGTAGAGAGTGATGTCGAAGCCCTGACCGCGCAGCACCTCGATGAACGCGGCGATCGGTCCGTTGCCGTTACCGGCGACGGACACCTGCTGATCGTCGTCGCGCAGTGTCACGTCGAGCACCACGTCACCCGACATGTCGCTGCGGGTCTGCGTCGAGAGCAGCTCGAACCGCCCCCACTTGGCCTCGGTGTCGGTGGCGGGCAGGTACTCGTCGTTGAAGATCGACCAGATCTGCTCGCTCGTGACCTCGCCGCCCTCGGCGTCGGTCTTGTTCTGGACGACGCCCGAGAACTCGATCTGCAGCTTGCGCGGCAGGTCGATCGCGTGGTCCGCCTTGAGCAGATAGGCGACGCCGCCCTTGCCGGACTGCGAGTTCACACGGATCACGGCCTCATAGGAGCGTCCGAGATCCTTCGGATCGACCGGCAGGTAGGGGACGGCCCATTCGATGTCGTCGACCGTGACGCCCTCAGCCTCGGCACGGGCAGCCATCGCCTCGAAGCCCTTCTTGATCGCATCCTGGTGCGACCCGCTGAACGCGGTGAAGACCAGGTCGCCCGCCCACGGCGACCGCTCGGGCACCGGCAGCTGGTTGCAGTACTCGACCGTGCGCTTGACCTGGTCGATGTCGCTGAAGTCGATCTGCGGATCGATGCCCTGCGTGAAGAGGTTGATGCCCAGCGCCACGATGTCGACGTTTCCGGTGCGCTCGCCGTTGCCGAACAGGCAGCCCTCGATGCGGTCGGCCCCGGCCATGTAGCCGAGCTCGGCCGCCGCGATCGCCGTGCCACGGTCGTTGTGCGGGTGCAGCGACAGGATCACGTTCTCGCGGTGCGCCAGGTTGCGGCTCATCCACTCGATCGAGTCGGCGTAGACGTTCGGCGAGGCCATCTCGACGGTCGCCGGCAGGTTGACGATGACCTTGCGGTCGGGGGTGGGCTCGAAGACCTCGATCACCTGGTTGCAGACGTCGACGGCGAACTCGAGCTCGGTTCCCGTGTAGCTCTCGGGCGAGTACTCGTAGTAGACCTTCGTGTCGGGGATGGTCTTCTCGTACTGACGGCAGAGCCGAGCACCCTCCAGCGCGATGTCGATGATGCCCTGCTTGTCAGTGCGGAAGACGACCTCGCGCTGCAGCACGCTGGTCGAGTTGTAGAGGTGCACGATCGCCTGCTTGGCCCCGGAGATCGACTCGTACGTGCGGGCGATCAGATGCTCGCGCGCCTGAGTCAGCACCTGGATGGTGACGTCATCCGGGATCAGGTTCTCTTCGATGAGCTGACGGACGAAGTCGAAATCGGTCTGGCTCGCCGAGGGGAATCCGACCTCGATCTCCTTGTACCCCATGCTGACGAGGAGTTCGAACATGACGCGCTTGCGCTCGGGCGACATCGGGTCGATGAGCGCCTGATTGCCGTCGCGGAGGTCGACTGCGCACCAACGGGGCGCCTCGGTGATGCGGGCGTCCGGCCAGGTGCGGTCGGGCAGGTTGACCGTGATCTGCTCGTGGTACGGCCGATACTTGTGGATCGGCATCGCAGACGGGCGCTGAGTGTTCTGCATGATGGGGCTTCTTCTCTTCGTCAGAATTGTGAACGGGCCAACACAAGCGCCGCGACGAGGAAGGCCCTAGCTTTAGGACTCGTCGCGGCAGCTAAGAAGAAGCAGACCGCCGAAAGGCATGCGGCCATGGTAGCAGGGATGCCGATCCGCTCCGAGCCGCCGTGAGACGATCACGCGTCACGAGACACTGTCAGGCATGAGCACATCGCACAGCCGCATGCTTCTCGCCGCCGTCGCCGTCATCGGGATGTGCGGCCTCGCCGCCTGCTCGTCCGGTTCCGGAGCTGCATCCGCGCCGACGAGTTCGGCCTCACCGACCTGGGATGCCGCGAGCGTCCCACCGCCGGAAGGACGGGTGATCGGCACCGGCACGGTGCTCGATGTGGACGGTGAGCCTCGGCTCTGCCTCGGAATCGTCGCCGAGTCGTATCCACCGCAGTGCTCGGGCCTTCCCCTCGACGGCTGGACCTGGGACGGGGTAGACGGGAGCGAATCCAGCGGCGACACCACGTGGGGAACCTACGCGGTGTACGGAACCTTCGACGGCGAGCGATACGCGGTCACCGATCCTCCGATCATGCTCGCCCTGTACGACCCTGTCCGACCGGAGGATCCCACGGGCGGTGTCCCAGGCGCGAGCTCCGAGGCTGAGCTGGCGCAGGTGTCCGACGAGCTGTCGAATGCCGTGGGACGCGATGCGCTCACCCTGTGGACCGAACGCGGCTATGTCTGGATGCAGGTCGTGTGGGACGACGGGTCGGTGCAGAACGCGATGGATGCGGCCTACGGCGATGGGGTGGTGGTCGTGACCTCGGCGCTGCGCGAGATCGATTAGGACGACGGGATCAGAGCGAGCTTTCCGCCGGGGTGCCCTTCGGCGAGCAGAGCGAGTGCCGCCGGAGCCTCCTCCAGGGCGAACGTCCGCGCCACGGGAACGATCAGATCTCCGTTCTGAGCGAGAGCGATCAGTTCCCCGCGCACCTCGTCCCGGAATCGGGCGCTGACGGGCATCGAACCGGCGATCACCCGGATGCCGTCGGAGGCGGCCCTGCCCATCGCTGCGATCGTGACGATGCGCTGGCGGTCTGCGACCAGCTCGAGGGACACGTCCACGGCCTCGTCCGTGCCCACCGCGTCGAGGGCTGCCGAGACGCCCGCCTCGCCCGCGGCCCCCCGGACCCGATCCGCCAGGCCGGCCCCGTATCGCACGGGGAATCCCCCGAGACGACGGACGACGTCGAACCGCTCGGCGCTCGCGGTGCCGATCACTCGGATCCCCCGCAGCGCGGCCTGCTGCAGCACGCTCACTCCCACCGCTCCCGACGCGCCGTGCAGGAGGATCGTCTCCCCCGGTGCCGCGCCGGTCACCCAGAGCATCTCAGCGGCCGTGGTGCCGGCGAGCAGCAGATTCGCGGCTTCCGCGTGCGTGAGTGTGGTCGGCTTCGCGAAGGCCTTCTCGGCAGGCACGGTCAGCTCGGTCGCGTATCCCCCGCGCACGCGGAAGGCGACGACCTCGTCCCCTTCTTTCGCCTCCCCCGAGCCGATCCGCGTGTCGGGTCCGATCGCGCTGATCGTGCCCGAGACCTCGTAGCCGATCGGCACAGGCAGCTGCACGCCCTGGTGAGCAGACGCGACGTGCTTGGCGTCCGCGGGATTCACCCCGGCGGCCTCCACGCGGATCGTCACCTCACCGCGGCCGGGAGACGGCACCTCGTAGTCGACGAACTCCCATGTCTCAGGCGCGCCCCACGACGATGCGATCCAGTGCTGTGCGAGTGTCATATCGCGACCCTACCCCTGCGGGAGAGTCCTGCGGCCGTGCCGCTGGAGCACCGGATCCTCGCCGCCTCTCGTGTCGAGGGTCAGAAGCCGAGGCGGCCGAGCTGCTTCGGGTCGCGCTGCCATTCCTTCGCGACCTTCACATGGAGGCCCAGGAACACCCTCGTGCCGAGAAGCTCTTCGATCCCGACACGGGCCCGGCGTCCGACATCGGCCAGACGCTTGCCCTTGTGGCCGATGATGATCGCCTTCTGGCTGTCACGCTCCACAACGATGGATGCATGCACATCGGTCAGGTCGGTTCCCTCACGCGGGGCGATGTCGTCGATCACGACCGCGATCGAGTGGGGAAGCTCGTCGCGGACCCCGTCGAGCGCGGCCTCGCGGATCATCTCGGCGATCCGGTCCTCTTCCGACTCATCGGTCGTGACACCCTCGCCGTACAGAGCCGGTCCCTCGGGCATCAGTGCGAGCACCTCGTCGGCGAGCACCTCCAGCTGGTCGTTCGTGAGCGCGGAGATCGGGATCACCGCGTCCCAGTCCTCGCGCAGCGCGTCGACCTCCATCAGTCGCTCGGTGATCTGGTCGCGACTGGCCGCGTCCGTCTTCGTGACGATGGCGATCTTCTTGGCACGACGGTATCCGTCGAGGGATGTCGCGATGCGGCGGTCGCCGGGCCCGACCTTCTCGGTCGCCGGCACGCAGAAGCCGATCACATCGACGTCGCCGAGCACCTGTTCGACGAGGTCGTTCAGGCGCTCGCCGAGGAGCGTACGGGGCTTGTGGATGCCGGGGGTGTCGACGATGACGAGCTGCCCCTGCGGACGGTTCACGATCCCGCGGATCGCCCGCCGCGTCGTCTGCGGCTTCTCACTGGTGATCGCGATCTTCTCGCCCACCAGCGCATTCGTGAGAGTGGACTTCCCGACGTTCGGTCGTCCCACGAAGGTCACGAACCCGCTCCGCGTCTGCTCAGTCATCGTTTCCGTCTCTCTCATCTGCGGCATGACCCGCGTCGTCTGCCGCTCGTTCCACGAAGACGGTCGCGATCCCGCGCCCTCGTCCTCGAGACGCGCCGCCGGTGAGGGTCAATCCCTCGACCGTCGCTGTGGATCCCGGTTGCGGGACCTGTCCGAGTGCCTTGCCCAGCAGACCGCCGATGGAATCGACGTCCTCGTCCTCGAGCTCGAGGCCGAACAGATCGCCGACGTCCTCCAGCGAGAGTCGGGAGCTCACGCGATAGCGTCCGTCGCCGAGTTCGACGACCTCTGCCGATACCTGATCGTACTCGTCGGAGATCTCGCCCACGAGTTCCTCGATGAGGTCCTCCAGGGTCACGAGCCCCGAGATGCCGCCGTGCTCGTCGATCACGAGGCACACGTGCACGGCATCCCGCTTCATCTGCTGCAGGAGGGTCTCGGCGCGCATGGACTCCGGCACGAAGGTCGCGGGTCGCGAGATCGGACGGATGGATGCGGTTCGCCAGGCGTTCTCGTCGCGGAAGGCGAACAGCACCAGGTCCTTCAGATAGAGCACTCCGACCACGTCATCGGCGTCGTCGTCGACCACAGGCATTCGGGAGACGCCCCGCTGCAGGAACAGCGTCATCGCCTCGCTCGTGGTCGCCGTCGCATCGACCGTCACCATCTCGGTGCGCGGCACCATCACCGCACGCACGAACTGGTCGGTGAAGTCGAATACGGAGTGGATGAGGTCGCGGTCGTCAGCCTCGATCAGATCGTTCGAGGCGGCCTCGTCGACCATGCTCAGCAGCTGCTCCTCGGACGTGAACGAGCTGCGTCCCCGCCCGGGGGTCACCCGGTTGCCGAGCACCACGAGTCCGTGAGCGAGTGGCCCCAGGATGATGCGCAGCCCGCGGACGATGCGTGCGTTGGCCCGGAGCATGCCCTCGGCGTGGTGCCGCCCGAAGGATCGAGGGCTCGCCCCCACCAGCACGAAGCTGATACCCGTCATGAGCAGCGCTGCGGCCAGCATCGCCCACCAGATGTTGTCGAACAGGATGCTGAACGCCACCGTGACGAGCACCGCGGCCGCCGTCTCGGCGAGCACGCGGATGAATGCGACGGCGTTGACGTGTGCGTCAGGGTCGGCGGCGATGCGCACCAGCTGGGGGCCGTTGCGCCCCTCCGCGCCCATCTCCTCGATGTCCGACCGGGACGTGACGCCGAAGGCGGCGTCGATCGCCGCCATCAGGCCGCCGAAGGCGACGAGCAGGACAGCGCCTGCGAGCAGGAGGGCCGCGGTCATCGTCGACGTTCAGCCGCGGCGAAGCCCTGGATGAGCTCCTTCTGCAGTCCGAACATCTCGCGCTCCTCGTCGGGCTCGGCGTGATCGAAGCCGAGGAGGTGCAGCAGACCGTGGGTGGTGAGCAGGATCAGCTCGTCCATCAGGGTGTGGCCGGCGGCCTGGGCCTGAGCCTCGGCGACCTGAGGACACAGCACGATGTCTCCCAGCAGCCCCGGGGCCGTGGGGCGATCCTCGGTGCCCGGGCGCAGCTCGTCCATCGGGAAGCTGAGCACGTCGGTCGGACCGGGCTCATCCATCCACTGCACGTGGAGGGCCTCCATGGCAGCCTCGTCGACGAGCACGATCGCGACCTCGGCGTCCGGGCTGACATGCATCTGCGCGAGGTTGAAGTCGGTCAGGCGCTGCAGCACGGTCTCGTCGACGTCGATGGCCGACTCGTTGTTGATCTCGATCATTGCTGTGCTCGTTTCATCAGGAGAGGCCTCGTTTCGGCATCCGGTCTCGGGGTCCTGGTCGCTGTGCGCCCCGCCGGTCGGCACGGTTGGCGAACTCCGCCGCCTGCTCGCGCTCGTAGCGCTGGGCGGTGCGCCGCTCGTCATACTCGCTGTAGGCGTCGACGATCCGTCCGACCAGCGAGTGACGCACCACGTCGTCGCTCGTGAGCCGCGCGAAATGGATGTCGTCGATGCCGTCGAGCACGCGGGTGACGAGCCGGAGTCCCGAGGATCCCTGCGGGAGATCGACCTGGGTGATGTCACCGGTGACGACCATTTTCGACCCGAAGCCGAGACGCGTGAGGAACATCTTCATCTGCTCGGGAGTCGTGTTCTGCGCTTCGTCGAGCACCACGAACGAGTCGTTGAGCGTGCGGCCGCGCATGTAGGCGAGAGGGGCGACCTCGATCGTGCCCGTCGCCATCAGACGAGGGACGATCTCGGGGTCCATCATCTCGTTCAGCGCGTCATAGAGCGGGCGGAGGTACGGGTCGATCTTGTCGGTGAGCGTGCCGGGCAGGAATCCGAGCCGCTCTCCGGCCTCGACCGCGGGGCGGGTGAGGATGATGCGGGTGACCTCTTTGCGCTGCAGGGCCTGGACGGCCTTGGCCATCGCGAGGTAGGTCTTTCCGGTACCGGCCGGGCCGATGCCGAAGACGATCGTGTTCTCCTCGATCGCGTCGACGTACTCCTTCTGCCCCAGCGTCTTGGGACGGATGACCTTGCCCCTGGTCGACAGGATCGCCTCTCCGAGTACCTCGCTCGGGCGAGGGCCGCCGTCGTTGCGCAGCAGGCGGGCCGAGCTCGTCACGTCGCTCGGGGCGAGGTCGTGGCCTGCCTTGGTCATGGTCATCAGCTCGTCGACCAGGGTCTTCGCCTTCGCGACTGCCTCCGGCGCGCCGGTGAGCGTGATCTCGTTGCCGCGCACGAGCACCTGGACGTCGCGGTGCTCCTTCTCCAGCATCCGGAGCAGTCGATCCTGCGGACCGAGGAGCTGCACCATGGCGACGCCGTCGGCGTAGATCTTCTCGACGGCGGTGTCGGATGCGGTCAGGTCGTTTTCGTCAGAAGCCAACGAGCTTGCTCTCCTCGATGTTGCCGAGCACATGGGCGTGCACGTGGAAGACGGACTGGGCGGCGCTGGCGCCGTTGTTGAAGATGAGGCGGTATTCGCCGTTCGCATGCTCGGAGGCGAGCTGCTTCGCAGCCGCGACGATCTCCGCGAGCAGACCGGGGTCGCCCTCGGCGAGCTCCGTGACGTCGCGGTAGTCCTCGGTCTTGGGGATCACGAGCGCGTGCAGCAGTGCCTGCGGGTTGATGTCCCGGATCGCGAACACGCGGCCGGTGTCGAGCAGGATCTCACCCGGGATGTCGCCGTTGAGGATGCGCGTGAAGATCGAGGGCTCGGACATGCTCCCAGTCTACTGACCGCAGCACTGCCGGGTCCGTAGCCTGATCACCAGCGGCTGAGTGCGACCGACAGCACGGCGATCGCAGCCGGGCCCGCCGTGGACGTGCGCAGCACGGTGTCTCCGAGCAGCACACGCTCGGCGCCGGCATCCGACAGCTTCGAGAGCTCGTCGTCGGAGATACCGCCCTCGGGCCCGACGACGAGGACGATGTCCCTGCCGTCCGGCTCGAGCTCGGACAACCGCACGGGGGCGGTCGGGTCGAGAAGCAGCACCCGCTGAGATGCGGCGCGTCTCGCGAGGTCGACGGTCGACGCCGGAGGCGCCACCTCCGGGACCCACGCCCGGTGAGCCTGCTTCGCCGCCTCGCGGACGATCGTCGCCCACCGCTCGCGCCCCTTGACGGCCTTGGGACCATCCCATCGGGACACGCTTCGACTCGCCTGCCACGGCACGATCTCATCGACGCCGAGCTCGCATGCCGCCTGCACGGCGAGCTCGTCGCGATCGCCCTTCGCGAGAGCCTGCACGAGCACGATGCGAGGGCTGGGCGCGGGGTCGACCGATCGCTCGGCCACGCGCACGTCGACGCGGGACGGAGACACCTCTTCGGCGACGCCGGTCAGCCACACCCCCGAGCCGTCGCCGACCGTCACCGCCTCGCCGACGCGGAGCCGTCGGACGACGGCGGCGTGCTTCGCCTCGGCGCCGGTGAGCGACACGAGGTCGCCGACCGCGGCATCCGAGGAGTTCTCGACGAGGAAGTGGAGTGCCATGAGCGCCGTCCGGATCAGTGCGAACGGAAGCGGTCGCGGAGCTTCGAGAACAGCCCCTGCTGGAACTGCGCCAGCTGCGGGCCCGGTGCCTTGGTCTTCTTCGCGAAGTCCTCGATGAGCGCGCGCTGCGCGGAGTCGAGCCGGGTCGGAGTGACCACCTGCACGCCGACGCGGAGGTCGCCGCGCTGGTTGCCCCGCAGCGGCGTGATGCCGCGGCCCTTGATCGTCAGCACGTCGCCGGACTGGACGCCCGAGCGGATCTCGAGATCGACCTCGCCGTCGAGACCCTGGATCGTGGTCTCGGTGCCGAGGATCGCATCCGGCATCGACACCTCCAGCGTCGCCAGCAGGTCGTCGCCGTCGCGGCTGAAAGACGGGTGCGGGTTCACGGTGACCTCGACGTACAGGTCGCCGTTCGGGCCACCCGCCTTGCCGACCTCGCCAGAGCCCGGCAGCTGCAGGCGCAGCCCGGTCTCGACGCCGGCGGGGATGTCGAGCGAGACGGTGCGACGCGAGCGCACCCGCCCCTGGCCGCCGCAGGTGCCGCACGGATACGGGATCGTCGTGCCGTAGCCCTCGCAGGTGCCGCAGGGCTGAGAGGTCACGACGTTGCCGAGCAGGCTCCGCACCTGACGCTGAACGTGGCCGGAGCCGCCGCAGATGTCACAGGTGACGGGCGACGTGCCCTCCTGGCAGCACGAGCCGTTGCACGTCTCGCACAGCACGGCCGTGTCGACCTCGATGTCGCGGTGCGCACCGAAGACGACGTCGCCGAGATCGAGGGTCACCCGGACGAGGGCGTCCTGTCCACGTTCGCGGCGTGACCGCGGACGCGCGCCCCTTCCACCGCCTTGGCCCGCGCCGAAGAAGGTCTCGAAGATGTCACCGAAGCCGCCGAAGCCCTGGAAGTTGCCGGCGGCGCCGTCTCCGCCGCCCATGTCGTAGCGGCGACGGGAATCGTCGTCGCTCAGGACGTCGTATGCATGCGTGACGAGCTTGAACTGCTCGGCCGCGTCCTCACCCGGATTCACATCGGGGTGGAGCTGACGAGCGAGGCGTCGGTACGCCTTCTTGATCTCGTCGGTGGAGGCGTCACGAGAGACGCCGAGTACCTCGTAGTGGTCTGCCACAATGGCCCTTCTGCGTGTGCTGTTCTCTGGGCGGCCGCGTCAGCGGGCCGCCTCGTCTTCGTCGAGCATCCGAGACAGATAGCGGGCCACGGCCCGCGCCGCCGCGAGATTGCTCGGATAGTCCATGCGCGTCGGCCCCATCACGCCGACTCGCGCCGTGCCGCTGGGGGCGGCGTAGTTGCTGGCCACGATCGATGCCTCGCCGAGGCCGAAGGACGCGTTCTCGGTGCCGATGCTGGCGGCGAGACCGTGGGAGTCCGCCTCCATCTCGCTCATCAGCCGCAGCAGCGTCACCTGCTCCTCGATCGCCTCGAGCAGAGGGTGGATGCTGCCGCGGAAGTCCTGCTCGCGTCGAGCCAGAGTCGCTGCTCCGGCCATCACCAGGCGCTCCTGACGGAAGGCGCCGAGCTCGTCGATGACGATCGTCGCGAGAGCGCGCAGTACGACGTCATGACTGTGTGCGTCGTCCGCGAGAAGCGCTTGCAGCCGCTCAGCGGCGTCGCTCACCGCCCGGCCCGTGATCAGGGCGGAGAGGCGAGCACGCAGCAGCGCCATGTCGGCGTCGTCGACGTCGACGGGCAGCGGGGCGATGCGCTGCGAGACGCCGCCCGCGTCGGTGACGAGCACGATGAGCAGACGATTCGGCGCCAGCGCCACGAGTTCGAGATGCGTCAGATGCGCGCGCGCGAATGACGGGTACTGCGCCAGCGCGACCTGCCCCGTGAGCTGCGTGAGCACTCGGACCGTGCGCACCATCAGGTCGTCGAGGTCGGAGGGAGCGGTGAGGAAGGACTCGATGGCCGTGCGCTGCGCGACCGACAGCGGCCGCAGCTGGGCGAGATGATCCACGAACACGCGGTAGCCCTTGTCGGTGGGAACGCGACCGGAGGAGGTGTGCGGGGCGGCGATCAGCTCTTCGTCTTCGAGCAGTGCCATGTCGTTGCGGATCGTCGCCGCGGACACGCCGAAGGAGTAGCGGTCGACGATCGATCGGCTGCCGACGGGTTCATGGGTCTCGACGTAGTCCTGCACGATCGCGCGGAGAACCTGGAGGCCTCTTTCGCTGACCATCGCAACTCCCTCCCTCTTGGCACTCACTGGCTACGAGTGCCAATTCTACCCGCCGACGCCGACCACGTGCTGATCCGGCACGATGTCCGGACTCAGCGGTCGCCGATCAGTCGGTGAGCTCACGCACGACGGCATCGGCGAGCAGGCGCCCCCGCAGTGTGAGCTGCACGCGTCCGCGAACGGCAGCGGCCGGGTCGACGAGCCCATCCGCGATCAGACCCGCGACGCGTGTCCTCTTGTCCGCGGCGAGGTCGCTGACGGCGATGCCCTCGCGGATGCGACTCAGCAGCAGGATGCGCTCGAGCGTCGTCGACTGCTCGTCCGGCCGCTCCGTGCCGGCGGCGGGAGACTCCGCTGCGGCGAGCCGCTGTGCATACGCGGCCGGATGCTTGACGTTCCACCACCGCAGGCCGGCGACGTGACTGTGCGCGCCGGGACCGAATCCCCACCAGTCGCTCCCCCGCCAGTAGGCGAGATTGTGCCGCGAACGCTGCTCGGGCGAGCGAGACCAGTTGCTGATCTCGTACCAGTCGAAGCCCGCCGCTGCGAGACGCGCATCGGCGAGCTCGTACATGTCGGCCTGCAGGTCGTCGTCCGGCGCCGGGACCTCGCCTCGGCGGATCTGTCGCGCGAGCTTCGTGCCGTCCTCGATGATCAGCGCGTACGCC
The DNA here is from genome assembly GCF_040686675.1 of Microbacterium sp. NPDC079176. Taxonomy (NCBI): domain Bacteria; kingdom Bacillati; phylum Actinomycetota; class Actinomycetes; order Micrococcales; family Microbacteriaceae; genus Microbacterium; species Microbacterium sp. NPDC079176. The sequence continues at coordinate 261,319 of NZ_JBFBLM010000002.1, read as the reverse complement.
GAGATGTGGTCCGACTCGAGTGCGAGCGCCGCATCGAGCGACGCCTCCCAATCACCGATCGACTCACCGGGGGCGCCGTAGATGAGGTCCACGCTCACGGCGAGGCCAGCGTCCTTCGCCGCGGCGACCGCTGTCGTCACGTTCTCGGGGCGATGAGTGCGGTCGAGAGCGGCGAGCACATGCGGCACTGCCGACTGCATGCCGATCGACAGCCGCGTGACGCCGGCATCCGCGAGGGTCCGCGCGACCTCGGGCGTCACCGTGTCGGGGTTCGCCTCGACCGTGATCTCGGCGCCGTCGACGAGGCCGAACGCGTCGGTCGCCGCACCGAGCATCCGGGCGAGATCCCCCGCGGGCAGGAGAGTCGGCGTGCCGCCGCCGAGGAACACGGTGTCCATCGGGCGCAGCGCGCCCGCATCCGCGAGAACGCGCCTCGCCAGGGCGATCTCGGTGATGAGCGTCGAGGCGTAGTCCTCCTGCTTCGCGCCGCGGAGCTCTCCCGAGGTGTAGGTGTTGAAGTCGCAGTAGCCGCACCGCACCCGGCAGAAGGGGACGTGCAGATATGCGGAGAAGGGCACGGAGGAATCGATCGGCAGATCGGAGGGCAGATGTCCGTCTGCCGGTGCCGGATCGCCGAGTGGAAGCGGACCGGCCATCAGAGAGGTGCGACCATCAGACCGGAGTCGCGTACAGCGGCGAGATCGCCCGCAGATAGCGTGCGAACAGTTCCCGGCGACGGCGCTTCACCAGCGGCGGGACGACGCGGTAGAGCAGGGAGTTCGGCGCGTCGAAGGCACGGACGGAGAACCACACCTCGTCGTTGTCCTCACGCCAGTCGATGTCGAAGGACTCCTCACCGCGCACCACCGAGCCTCCGACCGTGCCCAGCACGAATCCGATCCGGCGCTTCTCCTCGGTCACGGAGATCACGCGCAGCTCGGCATCCGCCCGCATGCCGGCAACCCGCCCATGCAGACGCAACGTCATGCCCGGGCCGGCGAACGGGGTGCCTTCCGCGTCGAAGCGCTGTTCGACGTCGTTCTTGCTCGGTGCGATCGGAGTGCCCTCGGCGTCGAAGCTGACACCGGCGTAGGCGGGACCGGGCGCGGGACGCACATCCTCGATGCTGAGGCCCGCCGCGCGCTGCGCGGTCCAGGTCAGCAGCGCTTCGCCCGCGGACTGGAAGCGGTCATGACCGCTGCCGATCCGCCAGGAGTTCTCCGCCGGGATGCTGCGCTCCGGCGGGTACTGCATCAGATCGGGCGCGTGGGTCGCACCCACGGCCGCATAGTCAACCGTGTCGTCTCGGAAAGTCCCGCGCCGCATGCGTTCCAGCCTACTTCCCGTTCCCTGGACGATCACCCTCCACGCCGGGAACAGCCCGGCCCGAAGGTCCTACTTCTTGTCCTTGCCCTCGACGTCGCCGGAGAGCGCTGCGATGAACGCCTCCTGCGGCACTTCGACACGACCGACCATCTTCATGCGCTTCTTGCCCTCTTTCTGCTTCTCGAGGAGCTTGCGCTTGCGGCTGATGTCACCGCCGTAGCATTTGGCGAGCACGTCCTTGCGCAGCGCCCTGATCGTCTCGCGGGCGATGATCCTGGCGCCGATGGCGGCCTGGATCGGCACCTCGAAGTTCTGGCGAGGGATCAGCTTGCGCAGTCGCTCCGTCATCAGCGTGCCGTAGGCGTAGGCCTTGTCGCGGTGCACGATCGAGCTGAACGCGTCGACCTTGTCACCCTGCAGCAGGATGTCGACCTTGACCAGGTCCGCCTCCTGCTGTCCGGCGGGTTCGTAGTCGAGCGAGGCATAGCCCTGGGTCTTGGACTTGAGCTGGTCGAAGAAGTCGAAGACGATCTCACCGAGCGGCATCATGTAGCGGAGCTCCACGCGCTCCTCGGAGAAGTACTCCATGCCCAGCAGCGCTCCGCGACGAGACTGGCAGAGCTCCATGACCGTGCCCACGTAGTCCTTGGGCAGCAGGATCGCGGTCTTCACCATCGGCTCCGACACCGAGCCGATGCGACCGTCGGGGTACTCGCTCGGGTTCGTCACCGTCACGGTCTCGCCCGTGTCGCTCGTGAGCACCTCGTAGATCACGCTGGGTGCGGTGGTGATGAGGTCGAGGCCGAATTCTCGCTCGAGACGCTCGGTGATGATCTCGAGATGCAGGAGTCCCAGGAACCCGCAGCGGAAGCCGAAACCGAGGGCGACCGAGGTCTCAGGCTCGTACTGCAGCGAGGCGTCGGAGAGCTTGAGCTTGTCGAGCGCCTCCCGGAGCTCCGCGTAATCGCTGCCGTCGATCGGGTAGATCCCCGAGAAGACCATCGGCTTCGGGTCGGTGTAGCCCGGCAGAGCCTGGGTCGAGGGCCTGCGTGCCGTCGTGATCGTGTCACCGACCTTCGACAGACGGACGTCCTTCACACCGGTGATGAGGTAGCCGACCTCGCCGACGCCGAGCCCCTTGGACGGCACCGGTTCGGGGCTCGACACGCCGACCTCGAGCGCTTCGTGGTTGGCACCCGTCGACATCATCTGAATGCGCTCGCGGGGCGACAGGCTGCCGTCCACCATGCGGACGTAGGTGACGACCCCGCGGTAGGCGTCGTAGACGGAGTCGAAGATCATGGCGCGGGCCGGAGCATCGGCGTCTCCGACGGGTGCGGGGATCTCCTTGACCAGTCGGTCGAGCAGCTCCTCGACGCCGACACCGGTCTTGCCCGAGACACGGAGCACGTCCTCGGGCTTGCCGCCGATGAGCGATGCCAGCTCCTTGGCGTACTTGTCGGGGTCGGCCGCCGGCAGGTCGATCTTGTTCAGCACCGGGATGATGTGCAGGTCGTTCTCGAGCGCGAGGTAGAGGTTCGCCAGAGTCTGGGCCTCGATGCCCTGGGCGGCGTCGACGAGCAGGATCGCGCCCTCGCAGGCGGCGAGAGACCGGGACACCTCGTAGGTGAAGTCGACGTGCCCCGGGGTGTCGATCATGTTGAGCGCGAAGGTCTCGCCGTCGATCTCCCACGGCATCCGCACGGCCTGGCTCTTGATGGTGATGCCGCGCTCACGCTCGATGTCCATGCGGTCGAGGTACTGCGCGCGCATGTCGCGATCCGAGACCACGCCGGTGATCTGGAGCATGCGGTCGGCGAGGGTCGACTTGCCGTGGTCGATGTGCGCGATGATGCAGAAGTTGCGGATCTGCGCCGAAGGCGTCGCGGCAGGCTGAAGCGGAGTGAGAGCGCGTGGTGACATGTCCTGACGATTCTACGGTGAGGCGAGGCTTATGCCCGCTTCGTGCGATCCGGTGATATTCTGCCGAGGTTGCCCGGGAGCCATCCGTGACACCGGATCCCGTGAGCGATAAGACTCCGTCACAGACCAAGTGCAGGCGTCGTGTCGCGCAGATCGGCTGATGGTGATTGACTGTCTTCCCGGCTCAGCGTTGCGTCGGCGGATCCCGCGCGCGTCTGTAAAAGAGAAAGAATCATCACCTTGATCAAGTATCTGTTGCGCCGCCTGCTGGGATGGGTGCTGATGATCGTCATCGCGACGAACATCACCTACTTCCTCGCGTGGCTGTATCTCGATCCCGAGAACAACTACGTCGGACGTCGACCTCCGCTTTCGCCCGATCAGATCGATGCGCTGCTGAAGCCTCGCAACCTCAGCGAATCGGTCCCCCTGATCGAACGATGGTGGACCTGGTTCTCCAGCATCCTCTTCCGCTGGGACTGGGGAGTCGGCCCCACAGGCGAGTCCGTCAACGAGCAGGTCGCATACCGCGTCTGGATCAGCGCCGAGCTCGTGCTCGGGGCGACGATCATCACGACCATCCTGGGCATCGCCCTCGGTGTCTACACGGCATCCCGTCAGTACAAACTGGCCGACCGCATCGGTCAGGGCACGAGCATCATCACGATGAACATCCCCACGGTCGTTGCGGGATTCGCTCTGGTTCTGCTCGCGATCAACTTCAACAACGCGGTCGGCACGACCGTCTTCTACGTCGTCGGATCCTCCAGTCAGGGGGTCGAGGGATTCTTCCCCGTCCTCATAGACGTCCTCCAACATCTGACGCTCCCCACACTCGGCCTGGTGCTCACGGGCTACGCGTCCATCCACTTCCTGCAGCGCTCGCTGCTGCTCGACAACATCAAGGCGGACTATGTTCGCACCGCCCGTGCCAAGGGACTCACCAAGCAGCAGGCCATCCGCAAGCACGCGCTGCGGACGTCGCTGATCCCCGTCACGACGCAGGTCGCGTTCACGATCCCCGCGGTCTTCACCGGAGCGGTGCTGACCGAGACGATCTTCAACTGGAACGGAATGGGTCGGTACTTCATCCAGACCCTGAACAACAACGACATTCACGGCGTGGTCGCAGTCGCGGCGTTCGGCGCCCTGATGACGGCGATCGGCGCGATCCTCGCTGACGTCGCCGTGGTCGTCCTCGATCCGAGAGTGCGGGTGAGCTGATGTCCCTGGAAGCCATCGGGGTGTCCCCCGAGATCGCCGAGCCGGAGAAGCCGAAGAACCGCAAGCGCACCTCGATGCTGACGCTGTACACGCGTCGGTTCCTGCGCAACCGCGGTGCCTTGATCGGCGTCGTCATCCTCGCGCTTCTGGTGGTGTTCGCGATCGTGGGACCGCTCATCGCGCCGTACTCGCACACTGACCTCGACTTCCTCGCACTGCGCCAGGCTCCCTCGGCCGAGCACTGGTTCGGGACGAACGGTTCGGGCAACGACAACTTCGCCCAGGTCGCCGTCGGTCTTCAGCGCTCCATGATGATCGCTGCCCTCGTGGCCATCGGCACCACGGTCGTCTCTGCACTCATCGGTGCCACCGCCGCCTACTTCGGCGGCCGGTACGAGCGGATCATGCTCGCGATCATCCACTTCATGATGGTGGTCCCGAACTTCCTGATCCTCGCGATGATCTCGAACGACGCCGGCGGGAACTGGCTGGTGATCTCGCTCGTCATGATCTTCGTCGTCGGCTGGTTCTTCCCTGCCCGGATCATCTGGACCCTGTCGCTGTCGATCCGCGAGCGCGAGTACGTGCATGCCGCTCGCTACGCCGGGCTCTCGGGGATGCGGATCGTCCTGCGTCACATGCTCCCGAACATCGGGTCGCTGCTGGTGATCAACTTCACGCTCGGCGTCGTGTCCGCCGTCCTCACCGAGACCGCGCTCTCGTTCCTCGGCTTCGGTGTGAAGCTGCCCGACGTCTCGCTCGGCGCCCTGATCGGCTACGGCTCCAGCACTCTGGTGAGCGCACCGTGGCTCTTCTACTTCCCTGCAGCGGCGCTCACCCTGCTCACCGTTTCGATGGCTCTCATCGCCGACGGTCTGCGCGACGCCCTGGATCCGACCTCTGCGGCTGGAGGTCGCGCATGAGTACTGTCCTTTCCGTCCGAGACCTCAAGGTCAGCTTCCCGTCGGAAGCCGGTCGAGTCGATGCCGTGCGCGGCGTCTCGTTCGACCTCGAAGAGGGTCGCACCCTCGGCATCGTCGGCGAATCCGGTTCGGGCAAGTCCGTCACCTCGCTCGCGATCATGGGCCTGCTCGACGACAACGCCAAGGTCACCGGGTCGATCATCTATGACGGCCAGGAACTGCTCGGCAAGTCCGACAAGCAGCTCTCGGTGATCCGCGGCAACGGGATGGCCATGGTCTTCCAGGACCCGCTGACCTCGCTCACGCCCGTGTTCACGATCGGCGACCAGCTGATCGAGGCTCTCACGGTGCATCGTCGGCTGTCGAAGAAGGACGCCTGGGATCGCTCCGTCGAGCTGCTGAAGCTCGTCGGGATCCCCGAGGCGGAGCGCCGCATGAAGGCCTTCCCGCACGAGTTCTCCGGCGGCATGCGTCAGCGTGTCGTGATCGCGATCGCGATGGCCAACAATCCCAAGCTCATCATCGCGGACGAGCCGACGACCGCGCTGGACGTCACCATCCAGGCGCAGATCCTCGAGCTCATGGAGAAGGCGCAGCAGGAGACCGGCGCCGCGATGATCATCATCACGCACGACATGGGGGTGGTCGCCAAGACCGCCGACGACGTGCTGGTGATGTATGCCGGCAAGCCCGTCGAGCAGGCCCCGGTGCGCGAGCTGTTCTACCGCACCCGGATGCCGTACTCGATCGGCCTTCTGGGTGCCATCCCGCGGGTGGACAAGACCGAGAAGGTGCCGCTGATCCCGATCAAGGGCAACCCCCCACTCCTGATCAATCTGCCGGATGCGTGCCCGTTCGCGGCGCGATGCCCCATCGCGATCGACGCGTGCCTGCAGCGCGAGCCCGATCTGCTCCCCATCTCCACCGAGGGTCACTCCGACCACTCCGTCGCCTGCATCCGCGCGAACGACATCGACGACGACGGACGCATCGGCGGGCTCCCCGTCTTCCCCGTCCCGGAGATCCCCGAGAGCGGGCTGGCGAAGGTGCCCCGCGAGGATCGTCCCATCACCCTCGAGGCGGTCAACCTCAACAAGACCTTCCCCCTCATGAAGGGTGCGCTCTTCAAGCGCAAGGTCGGCGAGGTGCATGCCGTCAAGGGGATCAGCTTCGACATCCGCCAGGGCGAGACCCTCGCGATCGTCGGCGAGTCGGGCAGCGGGAAGACGACGACGCTCCTCCAGATCATGGATCTCGTCGCCCAGGAGGACGGCGACATCCGCATCGGCGGCACGAGCGTCGCTGACATCAAGAACCGAGCGGAGGAGCGAAAGCTCCGTCGTGATCTTCAGATCGTCTTCCAGGACCCGATGGGGGCGCTCGACCCTCGCATGACGGTCTGGGACATCATCGCCGAGCCGATGCTCGCGATCGGCATGAGCAAGGACGACGTGTTCGATCGCGTCGAGGAGCTCATGGGTCTCGTGGGTCTCGACCCGGCGCACAGCGACCGCTTCCCCCAGGCGTTCTCGGGTGGTCAGCGTCAGCGCATCGGCATCGCACGAGCGCTGTCGACCAACCCGAAGATCGTGGTGCTCGACGAGCCCGTCTCGGCTCTCGACGTCTCGATCCAGGCCGGCGTGATCAACCTGCTCGACGAGCTGAAGGCCAAGCTCGGGCTGTCCTACCTGTTCGTGGCGCACGACCTCGCCGTCGTACGCCACATCGCCGACCGGGTCGCGGTGATGTACAAGGGCTCGTTCGTCGAGCACGGAGACGTCGATCAGGTGTTCGACGATCCGCAGCACCCCTACACGAAGGCGCTGCTCTCGGCGATCCCGATCCCCGACCCCGACATCGAGCGCACGCGCGAGCGGATCATCCTTCCCGTCGAGGGTTTCGACGCAGAGGCCATCGCCGTCAGCTGACCTGTGTACCGATGTGCACAGTCCGATAACGGTTCCGTGTCACTGGGGTTTCGCCCGAGAGTTGCGGGGTTAGTCTGCCCCTATCCCAAGTAAGGCCGACAGGCACTAAGGAGTACCATGAAACGGCATCAGAAGCTGATGGGCATCGCTGCTCTCGGCGCCGCCTTCGCCCTCGTCATGAGCGGGTGCGCACCGGCAGGCAACGGCGGCGGCAACAGCGGTGAAGGCGAAGCTCAGACGGTCGAGGGCGCGGACTACAACCCGCAGCCCCGCGAGAACCTCGCAGAGGGCGGCGAACTCCGCATCCCCGTCTCGAACATCGCCGAGCAGCTGAACTACTTCCACAGCGACGGTGACGCCCGCGTCACCCAGATTGGAACGTGGTTCCGCCCCCAGATCCTGCTGATGGATCCTGACGGCACCGTCAAGAAGAACGACGCATACCTCGACGACTACTCCTTCGGTGTCGAAGACGGCAAGACCGTCCTGCACTTCAAGGTCAACGAGAAGGCTGTCTGGAACGACGGCACGCCCATCGACGTCACCGCGTTCAAGGCCACCTGGGAAGCCCAGAGCGGCGAGAACGAGGAGTACCAGCCCAACGCGACCGACGGCTGGAAAGAGATCGAGTCCGTCGAGGCCGGCGAGAACGACCGCGACGTCATCGTGACCTTCAAGGGCGAGTTCGCCTGGCCCGAGATGGTCTACTCGCAGCTGCTGCACCCGGCCGTCAACACGCCTGAGCTGTTCAACACGGCGTTCCTCGGCGACTGGCACCCGGAATGGGCCGCAGGCCCCTACACGGTCGACAACTTCGACAAGACCGGCGGCGTCGTCACGCTCGTCCCGAATGAGAAGTGGTGGGGCAACGCCCCGCTGCTCGACAAGGTCTCCTTCATCCAGATGGAGCCGACCGCGGCGGTCAACGCACTGCGCAACGGCGAGGTCGACATGGCCGAGACCGGCAGCGCCGAGCTGCTCGCACAGGTCGAGGGTCTCGAAGGCGTCAAGACCTACAAGGGTCAGGCGACCGCGAACGCGATCTTCACGCTGAACTCGACCAACCCGGTGCTGTCCGACCTCGAGGTCCGCAAGGCCGTGTTCGAGGCGATCAGCATCGAGCAGGTCAAGGACATCGTCTTCAACGGTCTGAACTACACCGAGGAGCCCGCAGGGTCCCTGACCCTCTTCTCGTTCCAGCCTGACTATGTCAACGCGCTGGAGGAGGCCGGCCGCAAGGACGGCGACACCGAGGGTGCCAACAAGCTCCTCGATGAGGCCGGCTGGGTCGCCGGTGCCGACGGCATCCGCGAGAAGGACGGCCAGCGCCTGTCGCTCGTCTTCCCCGTGCACTCCGACACCGAGACCGCTCGCGCACGTTCGCTCGCCGTTCAGGCGCAGCTGAAGGAGGTCGGCGTCGAGGTGACGATCGACACCCGCCCGTCCGCTGACTTCGCCGAGGACTACACCACGCAGAACGGTGACATCTTCTTCCTCAACTTCACGTCGTCCGACCCGTTCGGTGCCGCCTGGTTCTGCCAGCTGTACTGCTCGGACAGCGGCCTGAACCTGTCGGGCACCGGCACCGAGGAGATCGACACGATGATCCACGAGGAGCTCGAGACGATCTCCGACCCGGTCGAGCAGACCAAGAAGGCCATGGAGATGGAGTCCGAGATCTTCGCGAAGACCTGGGGCATCATCCCGGTCCTCAACGGCCCGGAGATCTGGACCGTCAAGGAAGGCCTCGCCAACCTCACGCCCGAGCCCTACGTGGGTCTCGACCTCTTCGGCATCACGCCGGTGGAGAACGTGGGATACGAGAAGTAATCCATTCGGAGCCTGACTCGTCAGAGCTTCGCAGCGGGGTCGGTGGTCCATCCACCGGCCCCGCTTTTCTCTATGCTGAACGCGTGAGCGTCCAGATCGTCTTCGTGCACGGCATCCGTACGTCCGCGACGATGTGGCGGTCGCAACTCGCCTTCCTCGAGGAGCAGGGCATCGGGGCCGTCGCTGTCGACCTTCCCGGGCATGGCACCCGGATGGAGGAGGACTTCACCCTGCACGAGGCGCTCCACACCATCGACGTCGCGGTGCGCGACGCAGCGACGCGAGGTCCCGTGCTGCTCGTCGGGCACTCGATGGGCGGCCTGCTGACACTCGCCTACGTCGGCGGAGCGGAGGCACCGAGGGTCGCGGGGCTCGTCGCCGCGTCGTGCACGTCGCTCCCCCGAGGCGCCGGTCTCGCGGCGTATCGCGCGATCGCGCGGGCCGTCGATCGGCTGCCCGATCGCGGGATGTGGATCACGAAGCGCATCCTCGAAGCGACGATCCCCGAAGAGACGCGCTCCGATTTCGCCGCCGGCGGCTATGCGCTGGACACCCAGGACACGGCACTGCGAAATCTCGCCACGCTCGATCTCGCGACAGCGGTCGCCCGCATCCGCGTGCCGCTGTGGTTCGTGAACGGACAGTGGGATCAGCTGCGAGTCAACGAGGCCCTCTTCCGACGGCTCGCGCCTCACGCAGAGCTCATCGTCGTGCCGCGCACCACGCACCTCGTCACGGCGATGCGTCCGCAGATCTTCAACGCCGTCCTGCGGTTGGCCGTCGCGACCATCGAATCCGAGGCTACGGGTGAGGCCGCGGCTCCCGCGCCGGCTGCCTCGCCAGAGCCGTGAGCGCACCGCCCACGAGCGACAGCACGGCGGCTGCTGCGAACACCAGCCAGAATCCCCCGACGAGCGCGACGAGCCCCGCCCCGAGCACCGGGCCGATCAGCTGGCCGAGTGCCGCCGTGACGTAGACGATGCCGAGGTCACGGGCGTGGTCCCTCTCGCCGGGCAGCAGGTCGGCGGCGAAGGCGAGCCCGACGGTCGAGAACGCGCCGTAGCCGAGCCCCATGAGCGCGGCGGCGACCATCGTCGCCTCGAAGGTCGGCACGACGGCGATCACGACGCCGGAGGTCGCCTGCACCAGGGTCGCCAGGATCGTGAGGGAACGCCGGTTGCCCGTGCGATCGGAGAACACACCGGTGAACACCGATGCGAGCACCACGAACAGCGTGTAGACCACGATCAGGAGCAGCAGGTTGTCCTGCGCCACCGTCGTCTCCTGGTGCAGACCATGGAGCAGGAAGAAGAGGAACAGTGCGGTGCCGAGCGCGTTGCCGATGTTGGTCACGAGCCGGCCCGACAGCATCCAGGCGAAATCCCGATCGCGCAGCGATGCCAGCAGATGACGATCACGCGTCACCGGAGTCGCGTCGACGGCCGCGGGCGGATCGGGCAGAAGCAGCGCTGCACCGATTCCCACCGTCGCGATGATCCCGGCGAGCAGCAGGTACCCCTCACGGATGCCGAGCCCGAGGAGCACCACGAGCCCGACGCCGAGCACGATGCCCACCGCCTGACTGGAGCCCACGGCGGCGGATGCGGCGCCACGCTGCGTCGGAGGAAGCTGGTCCGCTATCAGTGCGGTGAAGGCGGCCGACGACACCGCGACGCCGATCGACACCCCGACCCAGGCTCCTCCCACGGCCCAGGGCCCCTCACTGAAACCGGTCACCACGAGGAACAGCGCGGTGACGAGCACGCCACCGATCGCCCATGGTCGCCGACGCCGCCGTCCGACGGCCGCGCGATCCGACAGCGCCCCAGCCAACGGGCCCGCGACGATCCCTGCGAGACCGCCGATGCCGAGCACCAGCCCGGACGAGATGACGCCGGGTATCCAGTCCTTCTCAGACGTGTTCAACTGCAAGGGGAGGAGCAACTGGACCGGAGTGAGCTGCACCGTCCAGATCGCCAGCCAGGCGAGCGTGAAGACGGTCATCCATGGCGGTCCGACTCTCCGCAGAGCGGACACCGGCGATCCGGATGGGAGGGCGGGGCTCATGTCGCTCCTTGACGTCGGGGTCGCGACGCGAGTGTCGGGATACTGATGATTGTGCACCCACACGCACCGACACCGCATCAGTGACGAGGACACCTCGCTCGTTTAGGGTGAACCGCCCGGATGCTGGTAGAGTTGGTTCTTGGCTTGCGTGTGGGTTCTTCCCTCACGACCGCCGAGTGGAAGCCCTCTTCTTCTGCCGGCATTTCCTAACAACTCCGTACAGAAAGCGTCCACACGTGGCAAACATCAAGTCGCAGATCAAGCGCAACAAGACCAACGACAAGGCTCACGAGCGCAACAAGGCCGTGAAGAGCGAGCTGAAGACGCACATCCGCGCGACCCGCGCCGCTGTCGTCTCCGGTGACAAGGCTGCAGCCGAGGCTGCTCTGAAGGCTGCCTCCCGCAAGCTCGACAAGGCCGTCAGCAAGGGTGTCATCCACCAGAACCAGGCTGCGAACCGCAAGTCCTCCATCGCCAAGCAGGTCTCCGCTCTCTGAGCCGATTCCACGCCTGACGGTGTGACAAGAGCCCGTCCCGTTCGCGGGGCGGGCTCTTTCGCGTGCTCGGAACCGTGTGTGCCAGCGATCTCGACGGACGAGGCAGCTGCCGCGCGTCAGACCGCGCTCACTCGCCGAACGGCTGGCGGGTGGCGATGACGGTGAGCATCCGCTCGAGAGCGAAGATCGGGTCGCGGGCGGCACCCTTGACTTCGGCATCGGCGCGCGCCGTCGCCTGGATGGCCATTCCCAGCGAACGCTCGTTCCATCCGGCGAGGTCGCGTCGCGCACGGTCGACCTGCCAGTCCTTCATTCCCAGTCGCTGCGCGAGCTGACGGCTCGGCTCGCGGTTTCCGGCGACGCGCGCCATGGTGCGCAGCTTCATCGCGAACGCCGCGACCATCGGCACGGGGTCGGCGCCGGAGGCGAGGGCATGGCGCAGGGCCACGAGAGCCTCGCCATAGCGTCCGGCGATCGCCGTGTCAGCGACGACGAAGGCAGAGACTTCGACCCGCCCGCCGTAGTACTTGGTGACGACTTCTTCGGTGACATCGCCCTCGACGTCGCCGATCAGCTGCTGGCATGCCGCCGCGAGTTCGGTGAGATCATCGGCGAAGGCCGAGACCAGAGCGCGCAACGCAGGCGGGGCGATCCGCTTCTTCGCCGCAGAGAACTCGCCGGCAGCGAAGTCGACGCGGTCGCCGTCGCGCTTGATCGCAGGGCACGGGATCTCGATGCCGTCGCCCGTCCCGGCGCGCACCGCATCGAGCAGCTTCTTGCCGCGGACGCTGGCCCCGGTGTGGCGCAGGATCACTGTCGCACCCTCCTGCGGGTGGTCGAGGTAGGACACAGCCTCCTGCAAGAAGGCATCCGAGCACTTCTCCACCCCCGACACGCGCACCAGCCGGGGTTCCCCGAACAACGACGGCGAGGTCAGCGCGAGGAGAGTCCCGGGCGCGTAGTCATCAGCGCGGACATCGGTCACCTCGAGCGCGGGGTCTTCGGTGCGGAGGTAGTCGCGGACTCCGGCGATCGCGCGCTCTGCGCAGACCTCCTCCGGGCCGAACACGAGCACCACCGGCGCCGGACGCGGATCGCGCCACGACACCTGCGGGACCTTGGCTGCCTTGGTCCCACCGCGGGAAGGAGTACGAGAAGCAGCCATGCCTCCAGACTACCGGGGGCCACAGACGTCGACCCCGTCGTCAGGGTGGCTGCTTCTCGGCCCACAGCTGAAGCTCCTCTCCCGCGAGGCCCACGAGGAGACGGCCCTGCTGGTCGGTCCGCAGCACTCGCGCACCGGCAGCTTCGAGCGATGCCAGAGTCTCCGCTCGCGGATGCCCGTAGTCGTTGTCAACGCCTGCGCTGAACAGCGCGACACTCGGGTGCAGGTCCTGATAGAGCGGGAAGTCCTGGTCGGCGCTGCCGTGATGGGCGACTTTGACCACCGCGTAGCCGCCTCGGAGATGCGCGGTGCGTTCCAGCATCCGCTGCGCCTCCCCCGACAGGTCGCCCAGGAAGAGCGAGCGGGGTACGCCGCCGCCACCTATCTCCAGAACCACGCTCTGGTCGTTGCCCGGCGGGAACGCCTCCGACCCACGCTGCGGCCACAGCACCTGCCAGGACGCCGCGCCCAGGTCACCCCGCATGCCCGCTGCCGCCTGACCGACCGTCGCACCGCCGTCGCCGAGGTGCTGCAGCATCCGCTCGTCACCGCTCTCCCCCGGTGGCCCGTGCAGCACCGCCTCGACTCTCCCCTGAACAGCCTCGACCCCGCCGACGTGATCCAGATCGAAGTGCGTGAGCACGAGCAGATCCACGCGTTCGACACCGAGTTCGCGCAGACACGAGGCGAGCAGCTCTGGTTCCGGCCCGGTATCGATCAGTGCGATCGCCCCCTCGGAGCGCACGACGAGTGCGTCTCCCTGGCCCACATCACAGGCGGCGACCGACCATTCGTCCGGAGTGGTCGCGGTCGCCAGCGGACCGTTGAGCACCACATGCGCACCGCCCAGGGCGAGCGCGACTGCCAGCACGGCCGCTGCGACACCCCTGACGACCGGCACCGCGCGGTACCCATCGGCGAGAATCACCCCGATCGCCGCGCTCACGACGCCGACCAGCACGGCGCTGGCGATGCCGGGCACCATGGCGATCTGAGCGAACGGCAGCCTGGCCGTGATGCTGGCCGTTTGCGCGATCCACGCGGCGGGCAACCATGCCGACGCCGCCAGAAGGTCGGCGAGAACGCCCACCGGAGCGGCGAGGCACGCGAGGAGGCCGATGACAGTGGCGATCGGCGCCGCGGGCGCAGCCAGCAGGTTCGCCACGAGCCCCACGAGAGACTGCTGCTCTGCGAAGAGGGCGATGACGGGGCCGCACACGAGCTGTGCGGACGTCGGCACGGCGATCGCGAGAGCGAGAGGTTGCGGCATGAATCGCGCGAGTCCGCGGGTGAGCGACGGCGAGAGCAGGATCAGTGCACCCGATGCGGAGACCGAGAGCGCGAATCCCGCAGTCGAGGCCAGCCACGGGTCGGCGATCAGGATGCCGCTCGCGCTGAGCGCCAGCATCCCCGCACCCGCGCTCGGCCGCCCGAGAAGCAGTGACAGCATCGCGACACCCGCCATGACCGCCGCCCTGACCACGCTGGGTTCCGGCGTCACGAGGACGACGAAGCCCGCGAGACCGAGAGCGGCCGCGACGACTCGAGTCCCCCGTCCGGCGCCGCACAGCGCAGCCAACCAGAACACCGCCCCGACGACGATGGCGCAGTTCGCCCCGGAGACCGCCGTCAGGTGGCTGAGACCGCTGGTGCGCATGTCATCGTTCAGCTCGGTCGACACCGCGCGGGTGTCGCCGACTGCGAGTCCGGGAAGCAGACCCGCTCCGGGCTCGGGAAGTCGCTGCGCCCGGTCGATGAAAGCGCTGCGCAATCCGGCCGCGACCGCGAAGACCCCGGATGCCGGCTCCTCGACCGACGCCTCGCTCGCGAACACGACGAGCGCTGCCCTCTCCCCCGGATCCGTCGCCGCCGCCTCGCCCTTCACCCGGACTGTGGCGCCGAGATCGAACCCGCCGGCCGGGTCGATGCCGATCCGCACCGGAGCCGATGCCGCCCGCACCGACCCCGGCGACCCGATGCCCGTGAGCTGCACCTCCATCCACAGGCGCCCATCCCGACCGACCGACGCCGAGGTGCTGACCTCCCCCGTCACCTCGACCACACGACCGTCCCACGACGCGGCGCCCTCGCGCGCCGGTGTCGCGACCATGACTGTGATCGACACCGCCGCCGCAGCTGCGAGCACGACGAGCCCCACGCCCGCCGCCGATGCTCGAACGGCACGGCGCCGCAGCATCGCACCCAGCACCACGCATGCCCCGACGACCCCGACGAGCACGCACCACCCCGCCGAGGGGGGTACGAACACGCCGAGCAGCGCGACCACCCATACCGCCCCGGCGATGGGGAGAAGACGCAGATCGCGCCTCACCCGCGTGCCCTGTCACGACTGCCTGTCAGCATCTTCTCGCTCAGATCCTTGGTCTCGGCTGGCTCGGACATCGAAACACCATACGAGTGCGCCATCAGTACGCTTTGCCGCCGTCCCAACGACCGTGGAGAACGCCGGAAAGCTGCTCCATGTGCAGACCGGTCGAGGTGCAATCAGTTCCGGGCCACCTCGTCCCTAACCGGAAGAGCAGAACCGGCACGGCACACGCACAACGACCTTCGGCGTAACGTTGCTCATCAATCGTCTCCGATATGCGTGAGCGCTACTCCAGTTGTCGGACGAGACAGCACAATGGCGGAAGGGACCCTGAAATGCGCATCGACCTCGAAGGCAAGGCCGCCCTGGTCACCGGCTCTACCCAGGGTATTGGGCGAGCGATAGCAGCGACGTTGGCGGACACCGGAGCTCGTGTCGCCATCAACGGGCGCTCACCTGAAACCGTTGCGTCCGTCGTCGCTGATCTCGAAAGCGAGGATCCGAGTCGTGTCCTGATCCCGGCCCCCGGTGACGTCACGGACCCGAATGGTGCAGATGCAGTGCTCGCTGCCGTCGGCAGCGTCGACATCCTCGTCAACAACCTCGGCATCTTCGGCTCGACGCCCGCCCTCGACATCACTGACGACGAGTGGCGGCGCTACTTCGACGTGAACGTACTCGCAGCCGTTCGGCTGATCCGCTCGTCGCTTCCCGGGATGAAGGAGCGCGGCTGGGGCCGGGTACTGAACATCGCCAGCGACTCGGCGGTCGTCATACCGGCGGAGATGATCCACTACGGGATGTCGAAGACGGCGCTGCTCGCCGTATCCCGCGGATTCGCGAAGGACGCTGCGGGTACCGGCGTCACGGTCAACTCTGTGCTCGCCGGCCCGACCCACACCGGCGGCGTCGAGGACTTCGTCTACGAGCTGGTCGACAGGGATCTGCCGTGGGACGACGCACAGCGCGAGTTCATGAAGCTGCACCGTCCGCAGTCGCTGCTGCAGCGACTCATCGAGCCCGAGGAGATCGCGAACATGGTCGCGTACCTCGCATCCCCTCTCGCGTCTGCAACGACCGGTGCCGCGGTACGCGTCGACGGCGGCTATATCGACTCGATCATTCCCTAGGGCCTGCCGGACACGACGAGTCGACACGTCAGAACGCGTGAACTCGCGCTCACAGTCGACACTGACCTGGGCAGCACTGACCAGCTGAGCGAGGCGTCCTCACATTATCCCGATCTGAATCGTCACTCCTTTGTGGGCGGAACCACCGCTTCACGGAAGGAGTATTGAGTCGTGAAGGTGCTAATCGCGGGCGGACGAGGACGAGTCGGCTCGAAGGTCGCAGACCTGTTGGAGCAGAACGACGTGGAGGTGGTCTCCGGCGGGCTCGACGACGGCGTGGACTACATCCAGGGCACAGGGGTCGCGGAAGTGCTCGAAGGCGTTGACACCATCATCAACGTCCTGAATACCGGGCGTTTCGACAAAGAAGGTGCTGTTGACTTCTTCGAGGGGACGACCCGCGCGCTGAGCGCGGCGGGTGAGCGAGCTGGCGTCAAGCATCACATACTTCTCTCCATCGTCGGTGTCGGAGAAGGCGACGCGTCGGAGATCGGCTACTACCTCGGCAAGGTGGCGCAGGAGCGCGCGCTCAAGGAGGGAACGCTCCCCTACACGATCGTGCGTTCTACCCAGTTCCAGAGCTACGTACCGGTCCTCGCCGACCAGCACACGGTGGAGGGCAAAGTGATGGTGCCTCGCGATCTGATTCAGCCGGTGGAACTCGATGAACTTGTAGCCCTGCTGGGCGAGATCGCTCTGGCTGCAGCACCGCTGGGCGAAGTGGAGATCGCGGGGCCGGAGCGTTTCCACATGGACGACCTGCTGCGTGGAACCCTCGCCGCATCCGGTGACACACGCGAGGTGATCACGGTCGAAAGCGACGGGCCGATCGATGCCATGGTCCCTCGCGGCGAGTATCGAATGGGGAGCGTGCTCTACCCGGTTCGCGAGATCCCGACCGCGGACTGATCTCGCGAGTTCCTCGGTACATCGAGTGCCCGTCTACCGCGAAAGCACGGTAGACGGGCCTCGAGATCGCGTGCTCTGTTCTCTGCTGCCTTCCTTAATCGCGTATCACCACGAAGCCAAGGAGGGCGCTGAGCAGACAGAACACAGCCAGCACGAGCGGGAACGTCGCGCGTTCTTTACGGCGCAGGTGAGTCCCGATCGCGCCGAGCAGCAAGAACATGAGCGCGAGCGCCGAGATCGGAGCGAGAACTCGCGCGATTCCAGTGACCAACGGGGCAACCAATCCGATCGCCCCACAGATCTCCGCGAACCCGATTGCCTTCTCGGATCCGCGCGGAAAACTGTCTACCCAACCCATACCGGCCGCGCGAAGATCGTCCCTTGACCGACTTAGCTTGAATGAACCAGTCTTGGCGAACACTATCGCCAGCACGCCGTTCAATATCCAGAGCAGTATCACCATGAGTCACAACCTCCGACGCCAGTATCCCGATCGGAACTCGTGCAGCGAGAGAGTCAATCGACTCACAGAGCACGTGAAATCGCTGCCTGCGCTGCGCGCCGACCGATGGGAGTACGGCCTAAGTCGGCCGCGTCGAGAGGAGTAGCGATTTACCTGACTCTCGTGGCGGATCCCAGCCAGTCGTCGAAGGTGGTTGCGCTGATGCGCGACACGCTTTCGTCACCATGCAGCGCCCCCGATGCGAGACCAGCGCCGTACGAGCCCGGGAAGCGAATGTCCAGTGCTCGACGAGAGATGCCGTCGTGGGCATACATACGACGTACCATGCCAACGAGCGTCTCGTTCTGAGGCCCGATCAGGTCTTGCGCGCGCCCTGCAGGCGTCGACTCGGCGACCTCGATGAGATGGGCGCCCACCTCGAACGCGGCCACGGGACGCGAAAGAGTTCTCGGAACGAGGGTGACGGGTCCTACTGTCGTCTGAGAGGCAATCTGCTGGGCGAACTCGTGAAATTGCGCCGCGCGAGCAATGGTGTGCGGCACATCGGACGCAAGGATGAGGCGCTCTTGAGCCAGTTTTCCCGCATAGTACGAGGTGTCGATCGAATCGATGCCCACAATCGACAGCGCCACGTGATGTGAGACGCTGGCCCGTGCTTCTGCGGCCAGAAGGTTTCGCGTAACGGTGCTGAAGAAGTTCACGGCCTTCTTGGTGGAAAGCGTGGTCGTGTTGAGGACATCGACAACGACATCCACTCCGACGAGCGCTTCATCTAGGCCGGCGCCGTCGATGACATCAACACCGTTCTTGCGCGAGAGAACAACGACCTCGTGGCCGCGCTGCTGCGCCGAGCTCACGGCGTGACGCCCGACCGTGCCGGTTCCACCTGCGATTGCGATCTTCATGGATTTCCCTTCGTGGTGAGGCGATCGAGGTGCGCCTCGAAGTATTGACGACGCAGACACCACAGGTGTGAGGTGTGCTCGCCCTCACCGGCCACAGGAGGCCGATGTGCGCGATCAGGCGACAAGCATGTGCTCTCCGTTGTTGGATGAGGGCGCCGGAGGGAGGACGACATCAGTGGTACGCGAGTCGGCTTCGCTGTGCAGCAGTCGATCAAGGACGAGGTGCCCGTAGCGTCGACGTGACAACCACGCAATCACGTGCCGAAGGGCGATCTGGCGACGGTTTCTCGGGACGAAGAGATCCTGCTGGGTGACGCCGATCTGCTGATAGTTCTCGATCGTCGGGCGCATCGTTTCTTCCCAGTGAGAGAGGGCTTGGTCGACATCCTCCGGGTGCCGCTCTAGAGCAGATCCCAGGACGTCGGCCCCGATCAGTCCCGCGGACACTCCCATCCCCGCAAACAGAGTCACGCACCACGCGGCATCGCCGACCAGAACCACTCTTCCGCGGTGCCAGCTCGGCATATGTACTTGCTCGACCGTGTCCCACAGAGGTGAAGGCGCGTGTTCCGCTGCTTCGAGCACATCGCTGAGAGTCTCGCCGAGTGGGCTGTCGCTAAACACCTCGCGTAGCCGTTCAGCAGGCATCTTGGCGCGTTCTCCCACGGGGTCGTCCGTGCGATAGCTCAGCATCATGGTCGGGTCGTGGTCGGCGAACCCGAACCCCCACAGGGCACGGTCCGGTTCCACGAGGGTGAGGCTCTGACCCGTCCGCATCCCGCGAGGTTGACCCTCGTACTGGAAGGCGTAGATCATGTACCCGAAGGATTGCAGGAAATCCTCGTCGGGCCCGAACGCCAGCCGTCGCACGGACGACCTCACGCCGTCAGCTCCGACCACCAGGTCGAACCTCTCCGTTCGCTCCGTGCCGAACGCGAGGTCACGGAGAGTGACGTCGACCCCATCTCCATCGGCGTCCACAGACACCGGAACGGTCGAGTACCGGATCTCGACGTCGTCAGGAAGCGCTTCGAAAGCCGCGTCTTCGACATCGCTGCGCAACAGCATCCAAGGCGAACCGGGGAGGTCCTTGAGTCCGAGCGCCCGCTGGGATCGCAGTTTCCGATCCGTGAGAAAAGTGCGTCCCTGCGGATTGCGGTCATGGAGGAACGGAAGGATGCCGAGTCGTTCGGCGGCGTACCGCCCCGCTTCGAAGAGACAGATGAAGTACCCGCCTCGCCTACGATCCGCGGAGCGTTCGATGAGGACTGGCTCCCAACCGGCGGCGGCCAGGCGCCCCGCGGTAGCAAGTCCAGTCACCCCCATTCCCACCACGAGAGCGCGACGTTGGGGAAGTCGGCTGGATTGTGAGTAACTGACTGTTTTGGTCATATGGTCAGTTTACTCTCCTTTTTGCCTCCTAGGCGATCTTGCTGAGTACGAGATCCGTACCTTCTTCGAGGTAGCGGATGATCGTTTCACTAGCCGCTGTCACCTCACCCGGAGCCGCACGCTTCTCCCCCAGAACCGCCGCCATACTTCTTCCGAAGATCTCCGGTGTATCAACCTGTGGGTCACCATCGGCCTCAAGTTCGTGACTGAAGAGAAATCCTCGGAACACGGCCAGCACAGCGTAGGCCTGGTCTTCCAATGTCCAGTCGTCGCTCGCGAGAGAGCCTGCGCGCCATGATGGCAGGACGGCCATCATCAACTTCTCCGGGCCGAGCGCATCCGTGATGGCTTTTGACCGTGGGTCGGCAGCCAGAACCCCGAGAAGGTCTTCGTCTTCCAACAGGACGGCACGAACGAAAGGCCGTCCCGGCGCAGTTCTCAGCAACTCCGGGAAGAGACGAGACGGGCGCGCGAGATCAGGATCGGCGCTGAACTTCCGAGTGAACTCCTCAGCTAAAGCCAAGAAGTCGCGAGCGATCAATCCGAAGATCAGGTCCGTCCGACTCGCCCAGTAGAGGTAGACCGTACCCTTGCCGACTTTCGCGCGCTGAGCGACTTCTGCGATCGTTACGGCACGTTCTCCTCGACGGAGCAGGAGATCGCTGGCGGCCGCAAGGATGCGCGCCGCAGTGTCGGAGCTGTGCTCGGGTAGGCCTGGCATCAATGCATTCCTTTTCACTCGCTTTGACGGCGCTCGCGCCGCTGTAAGTCCATCCTGATCGCAACGAGCCATGTCCGGAGTGAGCCACTCGCCGATGCGGGCCCACCCGTCGGCCGCACTTACGCGCGCGACTTAGTCCAGACCGACTCTGCCAAGAAGTCCAGCATCCTTGCTCGCTGGGTCACCAGATCCGGGGAGTCAGTGGTCAGGATGATGCCCCCTGTCGACAACAGCAACTCCTCGGCCGTGAGCCTCGGTGTCGCATCGTCTCGCGCGTCAAGGATCATCGCCACAGCCGCGATGTTCTGCTCGCGGCTGTGTGCGTGGGTGCCACTTGCGAAGGCGCTGGATCCTCCGGACGCGATCAGGTTGCTCTTCACTCCGAGGTACGCGGCAAACAGGTCCATCCAGCGTCTCAGGGCTTGCCGCGGTTCCATCTGCAGGAGTAATTGAGGGACGGCATCGGTCAGTGATCGGATCTCGTCCGCGTAAGCGGCATCGATGAGATCCTCTCGCGTCGGGAAATGACGGTAGACCGTGCCGACCCCCACGCCAGCTTCCTTAGCAATATCTGTGAAGCTGGCGTCGCCGCCACGCTGCGCGAACACTCGGAGCGCGGCCTCGAGCACACGGGCTCGGTTTGCACGCGCGTCCGCCCGAAGTGGTCGGCTGGTCGAGCTCATGCGTCCGCTTTCGTCTGGGCAAAGGGTGTAGCCCGTTTATAGCACCGCTCGCCCGCGACTCACTGATCGAGGAGACCGAGTCCCGTCAGTGAATCCGCTGTCGCGACGATGGTATCTCGCACCGGACGCGGCACCCATCCGAGAACCTGCTTCGCCTTGGCGTTGCTGATCAACGGAATCGTTGCGGCATCCGATCCGTCGCTGCTCATGCTGTCTTCCACATCGGGGACGCGAGATGCGCGCTCACCGAGCGACTCCTTGAGCATCATTGCGACGTCCAAGAAGCTCACGGACGGTCCATCGGCGACAGCGAGGAATCGCTCGCCGGCGGCAGCGGGGTGGGTCAACGCGGCCAGATGCAGCGCAGCTGTGTCACGCACATCCACCACACCGAAGTGCTGCCTCGGCACGCTCTTCATGGCGCCATCGAGCATCGCCTTGACGAACCCCACGGACGTCGAGAGCTTCGGCCCGAGCGCAGGCCCGAAGATTCCGACCGGATTGATCACGACGAGATCGAACCCGGGGTTCGTCGTAGCGAAGTCCCATGCCGCGCGTTCCGCAACAACCTTCGATTTGATGTAGGGCTGGAGATCCCCCTCGGGATCAGTCCAATCAGCTTCCGTGTAAGACGCAGACTCCTTCGGTGAGTATCCGACCGCAGCGAACGACGAAGTCATAACCGTCCGCTCTACACCGGCGTCTCGCGCAGCTCGAAGGACACGAATCGCTCCGTCTCGTGCTGGAGCAATGACTTCATCCTCATGAGCGGGCGCGGATGCAGGGAAGGGTGACGCGGCGTGCAGCACGAATCTGGCCCTTTCCATTGCGCCGGCCCACCCCGCGTCTGCATCAAGCTCCGCGAGGACGATCTCCAAGTTCTCGAGCGAGGCCTGTCCTGCGCGTGTCAGATCCTCACGTAGTTCATCGCCGCGCCGATCCTCACGAACCGTTGCGCGCACTCGGTATCCAGCTTCTAGCGCTTGGGCCACAAGGTGGCTTCCCAAATACCCATTCGCACCCGTGATCACAACGATGTCGCGCGGGGACTGGTGGTCGTTGTCGTACATGCTGCTTCTTCCTGTCAGTGGCCGCGTCATGCGGACATGAACTGGAAACGCCAGTTATCCGGAATCTATTCCGGATAACTGGCGTTCGCCTCACAGCGATGTCGAGGACGGGTAGCGGGTCTTGCCGCTGCGATGGTCTCCGAGCGGCACGAGGGAGTCAAGAGCGTCAGCGCCGAGAGCCGTACCCTCTACCGTCACGACCGGACGTTCATCGTTTGCCAGCGAAAGCGACGAGCGCAGGAGCTCGTCGAGAGTGAAAACTTCTGGCCCGGCCAGATCGACGGTGCCATTGAGCGGTGCGCCCTGAGCGATCTCAGCCAGCAGCTCGACCACGTCGTCCACATCAACCGGCTGAAGCTTCATCCGCGGCGCGTTGACCGCTCCGTCGACGGTGAGCCAGTCGGCGATCGTCGGCACGAAGTCATGAAATTGAGTTGCGCGGACGATCGTGAACGGGATGTCGCCGTCGCGGACAGCGTCTTCCTGAGAGACCTTGCCCGCGTAGTATCCGTTCGCGAGCGCGCGGTCGGCGCCCACCACGGAGAGCAGCACGTGGTGGCGTACGCCGGTAGAGTGCTCGGCGGCGAGGACGCGTTCTGTGGTTCCACGGAAGAAAGCAGTCGCTGCCGCGGCATCCATCTCCATCGTGTTGAGGACGTCGACGACGGCGTCAACGTTCTCCATCGCCTCTCCCAGGCCTCGACCGGTGAGAGCGTCGACACCGTTCCCGCGCGAGGCGGCCGTGACTTCGTGTCCGAGTTCGCGGAGGCGCGCAGTGAGGCGTGTGCCGACATGTCCGTTGCCGCCGATGATCAGGATCTTCATTGGATGTTCCCTTCCCGTCCGACACCTGTCGGCTCATCATCATGACGATCCGGGGCGCGGTTTTGTGAGGTCAGTGCCTCGCTCGCCACGCGCTGAGCTTCGCGGGATTGACCTGGAGCCATACGTCGGTAACCAAGCCGCCTCTGACCTTGATGTTCATCACGCCTCTGGGGTGCCCTTGATCTCTCATCACGAGAGCGATGCCGTCACCGGTCCTCTGCTGATCCATGACGAGCGACGGCCGCTTCTGCAGCATCCCAATCATGAAGCGGGCCACGTTCGACACTCCGAGAACCGGACGGCGGGCAGAGTTCACAATCCCTCCGCCATCTGCCCGGAGGGTGACAGACGGGTCCAGCATCGCCATCAATGGCACCAGGTCCCCGTCCGCGCATGCTGCCGCGAAAGCCACGATGACCTCGTCGTGCTCGCGTGTGCGACCGGGAACGACATCGTGCTCGCGTGCACGTCGACGTGCTGAAGCGGCTAGTTGCCGGACGGCCGGAGTGCTGCGTCCGACGATGGTGGCGATCTCATCAAACGGCACGGCGAAGACGTCGTGCAGCACGAAGGCGACCCTCTCCGCGGGAGTCATACTCTCCATGACGATCAACAGCGCCGTGCTGACTTCTTCATCGAGAGACACCTTGTCCAGCGGATCCGCGTTCGCGCTCGATGCCGCAAGCGCGTGGCCCGAGAACAAGTCGGAGGGAACAGGCTCCGGCAGCCATTCGCCGATGTACTTCTCCCGCCGAACGCGTGCGGAACCGAGGACGTCGAGACAGACTCGGCTCATGACCCGTGTCAGCCATCCTTGCTTGTTGGCGACCGCGGCTCGTTCCGCATCAGTCATCCGGTACCAGCGGATGTACGTCTCCTGCACGGCATCTTCTGCCTCGGCGATCGTTCCGAGCATGCGGTAGCCGATCGCTACGAGTCGTCGTCGCTCCGCGAAGACATCGAGCAGACTCTCGTCCTGCCCATCTGGCTCGGACATGCGATGAGGATCCCCACTGGCCGTCACTCGTCCACCTTCCCACCGGTGAGGAAGGCGCGGCGAGGGTCTTTCACAGACGCGAGGGAGGTGATGTCGCGACCCGCGAAGACGGCACTGATCCAGATGAGAAGCACGCGGAACTTCCGCTCCCACGTCGGAACCGCCAACACGTGATAACCGCGGTGCATCACCCATGCCGGAAATCCGGTGATGACGATCTTCTTGTACTGGAAGATTCCCCGCCCCAGCCCGAGGGTGGCGACGACGCCAAGGTTGTGGTGGACGTAGTCAGTCGGCTCTTGCCCTCGGAGCGTCGCGATGAGGTTCTTGGCGAGACGTTTGCCCTGGCGCACAGCGTGCTGAGCGTTCGGGACAGCAAGCGCTCCTGCCCTCGGCGCCACCAGGTCGGGCACAGCCGCATCATCGCCGGCTGCCCACGCGTCCGTGACAACGACACCGTCGGCGTCCTCGACGCGGAGGTCGGCTCGAACGCGTACGAGACCGCGCTCGTTGAGAGGCAGATCGGTGTGAGTCGCGACAACCGGGTTCGCTGCATTGCCTGCGACCCAGACGATGAGTCCGCTGTCGTATTCCTCGCCGGTGGAGAGCACGACGTGCCCACCCACAGCAGACTGCAGTTGAGCGTTCAAGTGGATCCGGCCACCGCGCTTCTCCAGGTGACGCACTACCCAACGCCCCGGGCCTGCGGTCACCTCAGGGAGAATCCGGCCCTGTGCTTCGACGAGATGGAAGGCGATATCGGTGGGGGCGAGCTCAGGGTAAGACTTCAGGAGAGCCATAGCCAAAGACAACGTCTCCCCGAAGCCCTCGACGCCGGAGAAGCCGCCGCCAACGAACGTGACGGTGAGGAGTTTGCTGCGTTCTGGTCCCGCCGGCAAAACAGACGCTCGATCGAAGGCCGTCATGATGTGGTCACGGATTGCGACCGCCTCCTCGATCTGCTTCAACCCAATCGCCTCCTCGAGAAGACCTGGGATGGGGAAAGTACGAGTGACGGCACCGGCGGTTACCGCGATGATGTCGTAGCTGATCGGAAACGGTCCGCCGTCTTTGGGAGTGACGGTCACGGTGCGAGACGCATGATCGATTCGCGTGACGGCTCCGGCGATGAGTCGCGTGCGTCGAAGGTGCCGTCGCAGTGGAACTGCGACATGACGCGCTTCCACTGAGCCCGCGGCCACTTCGGGAAGAAAGGGCTGATACGTCATGTACGGCCGAGGGTCGATGACTGTGACGCGTGCTTCGCTCGAGCGGAGCTTCTTCTCCAACTTCCAGGCGGTGTAAAAACCCGCATACCCGCCGCCGACGATCACGATGTCCTTCACGGTGCTACCTTCTCTCTCTCAAATATGTGACGACGCAGCCGCCGCAGATGTGAGCACGGTGCGTCAGAACGGCCAGACGAGCGGAACGTAGAGGACGGCGACAGCGACGTACAGGACCGTCAGCGGCAGCCCTGCCCTCCAGTAGTCGCCGAAGCGGTATCCGCCCGGCTGCATGACCATGAGATTCACGGGCGTAGAAACCGGGGTCAAGAAAGCCGCCGCGCCGCTGACAGTCAACGCCATCATGAACGGAAGGATGCTCAGTTCAAGTGTGGCGGCGACAGCGACGGCCACAGGCGCGACGACAAGTACCGTCGCGACGTTCGACATGAACATCCCCAACAGAACCGTCACGATGCAGATCGCCAGCAATGCGAGCTGTGGGGCGGCGGTCCCGACCAGCGCGAGAAGACCGGTCGCGACGACATCGGCCGCCCCGGTGGCGATGAACGCGGTTGACAAGGGAATCATGCAGGCGATGAGGACGACCGACTCCCATGACACCGAGCGAAACGCCTGAAGCGGTGTGAGGACTCGAGTGATGATTAGCGCGCCGACGGCGAGTAGTCCGACCATCACGGCCGGAATGAGTCCGGTTGCAAGAAGCACGATCATCGTCACCAGAATGGTCAGCACACGACGAGCGCCATGTCCGAGAGGGACACCACGCTGAAGCGATCGCGGGGACGTCACGGCGATGACATCTGACGATGCCGCGTAGCGGTGCAATGACTCCCAAGGCCCATGGACAAGCACCGAATCACCAGCACGGAGGACGACACCGTCAGTATCAGGATCCGATGCTCTGCCGTCGCCCAACCTGCTGTGGTCCAAGACCACCAAGTTCTCATCCCGGGTGCGCATACCCGGGCTCACACGGCGTCCGATGAGTGTTGATCGAGGTGCGATCAGGATCTCGATGACACCCTCATCCGGACCGAAATGATGGCCAGGTCTCACCTCCACGTCATACGTTGCGCCCCATGCTCTAGCGCTCTCCTCGGGATCGCTCGCCTGTTCGTCGAGACGTTCTGCCACTCGATGCGGCAGCAGGGTCCCTCCCAGCGCAGCCGTGAAGCCGATCGTCAAAACGACGAGCGGAACACCCACCAGCGCGAACTCGAAGAAGCCGAACTCGCGTCCACCGGACTGTGCCGCGATGTCGGATACGACGACGTTTACGGGAGTGCCGGTGAGTGTGAGGAGGGAGCCGGCGCTCGCGGCGAATGCAAGTGGAATCAGCATCCTCGAGGGCACGATGCCCGCTCGAACCGCGACGACAACCACGATCGGGAGCAGCGCGGCGACGGCGCCGTTGATACTGATCAAAGCAGCCAAGCATGCGGCTGCGAAACCGATCACGAGTGTGAGACGACCACGACGTCTCCCCGCCCGCCTCAGAATCTGCTTACCAAGCCATGCCGTCACACCGGTGGCAACGAGTGCTTCGCCGACGATGAAAAGGGCAGCGATGAAGATGACGAGTGGATCTCCGAAACCAGCGAACGACTCTTCCAGCGTCAACAGCCCGGTTGCCCACAGCGCGATCGGCACGGCGGCTGCAACGAGGACCGGCGGCAGGCGATTCGTGACGAAAGCGGCCACCACCGCGAGAAGTAGACCGAAAGCGATAACCACCTGATCCATCGGTCGCACCTCTGCTTTCCTCGTTCACAGCCCGTTCGATCGCCCCATTGCCGTGCGGCTCAGCTCTTCAATGGCTCCGGGTGTGGTCTGGGGTGGTGAGCCACTTATTGAACGTCAGCGCGGACTGTTCCCTATCAGCGGATCCGCGCAAGGAACCAGAGGCAAGCCCGCGCGCATAGCGACCGGGGAGTCTCAGTTCGATGGCTTTTCTTGAAGCGCCGTCGAACTCGATCATTCGCCGCACCATACTGATGAGCGTGTCGTCCTTCGGGCCGACAAGATCGGGAAGGCTCTCGCGCGGCCCCGCCTCGGCGGAATTCACGAGTCTGCGAGCGACGTCTCGAGCAGCGACCGGCCGAGTAAGA
Source organism: Microbacterium sp. NPDC079176 (assembly GCF_040686675.1). Classification (NCBI taxonomy): domain Bacteria; kingdom Bacillati; phylum Actinomycetota; class Actinomycetes; order Micrococcales; family Microbacteriaceae; genus Microbacterium; species Microbacterium sp. NPDC079176. The sequence goes on along the minus strand of NZ_JBFBLM010000002.1, from coordinate 233,654 downwards.
GTCCTCGGGACTAAGGCAAGACCGGCGAATGATGTCTGCCGGACGACTTGCTCGGCGAACTCATGGAACTGCGCAGTCCGCACGATCGTGTGAGGAGTCCGAGCTGCACGCACGGCATGCTCCTGTGCCAGCTTGCCCGCATAGTACGACGAGTTGATCGCATCGATACCAGCCACGGAGAGCAGTACGTGGTGTCCCACGCCCGCTTCCGTCTCGGCCGTTTCGAGGTTTCCTGTGACGGCAACGAAGAACTGTGTCGCCGTTACAGCGGAAAGCGTCGTGATGTTGGATACGTCGATGACGCAGTCCACTCCTTCGAGGGCTTTCGTCAGCCCCGCGCCCGTCAAGAAGTCCATTCCTCGGCTGCGCGCGAGAACCACGACTTCGTGCCCCCGCTCCGCAGCGATTCGCGACACGTGACTCCCGACTGTGCCTGTTCCTCCGGCTATGGCGATCCTCATCGCTCAGCCACCGGTTTTCGACCGTCGCGCCCGGGGCGGGATGAACAGTCCGACGCCGAGCACCACCGCAACGATGAGAACGATGACCTGGCTGGTCGCGTCTGAGGCTGACATGTGGCCGAGGTGGGTGACGTGGTACGAGAAGTGCAGAACGCCGAAGACGGTCCACGCGATACCCAATACTCGGTAGACAGCCTGCTCGCGCCAGAAGAATCCCGCCACGCTGGCTGCTCCGAGAGCGAGGTACATCGCCCCGTGGTCCCTCACCAAGTGCTCGTTGTACGGGCCGTCTTGCGAGATCCACTCCCCGAGAACGGAAGGGAAATGGTCGTAGAACGACTGCGGGAACGCGAAGGACCAGACTCCCACAACCACGGCGATGATGACGGTTGCGATCAGGGCGGAGTACTGAAGCGCGCCCACTTTCGAAGTCCCGTTCATCGGTCAGCTCTGTCCGCGCAGGTTGAACGAGATCTCACCGATCCGCGCGTCGCCGACCGGCACCAACCCGTCCTCCGGGAGGAAGACGCCGGAGTACAACGCCTCCGGATCCTCAACCACCGTGCGCTCGTCGTCTGCGCGACGAAGCGCCTCTTCGATGAACTCGGACATCCGTGCCCGTTCCGGCCCCGCCACCTCGACGACGGTGGTGCCGGGATCGTGAACCGCGACGTCTGCGACTGTTCGTGCGACGTCGATTGCTGCTGTGGGCTGGAGAAGGATCGGGGGCACTCTCACAACACCGTCGACGGTGCTCATGTCTGCGATCCCCGGGAGGAACTCCTGGAACTGAGTGGCACGGACGATCGTGTATGGGACTCCGCCTTCAGCCACCGTGCGCTCCTGAGCGACCTTGCCGGCCAGGTACGAGGTCGCATTCATGCGATCGACACCGACGATGGAGAGCACGACGTGGCGACCGACGCCAGCCATGATCTCTCCCTGAAGAATGTTGCGGCTGGTCGTCGTGAAGAACGAGACGATCTCTTCTTCGTCGAAGATCATGGCGTTTGTCACATCGACGGCGACATCTGCGCCCGCGAGCGCTGCTGCGATGCCCGTGCCCTTCAGAGCGTCCACCTCTGGAACGGCCGCGACGACAACCTCGTGACCTTCCTCACGGAGCAAATCCACCACTTGCGATCCGATGCGGCCCGTGCCTCCGAAAACGACGATCTTCATTTCATGCTCCTTGCTCTGTGATTGCTCTGCGACAGCCATGGGGTTCCCTGGCCGAGTCCGGAAGGGTCGGCGACATCGCGGATGGCTTCCGCGAAGGTGCGCGGGGATTCTGCCGGGAGGTTATGGCCTGCCCGCGGGACCTGGCGATGCACGCGGGGCCCGGAGAACAGGTGAGCGGTGGAACTTCCGTCGGTCGCGGGGAAATTCCCGTCTGCCTGCCCGTCGAGGGTGACGGTGGGTACCGTGATCACCGGTCGTTTGCTGAGTTCCGATTCGATCGCCTCGTATTGAGGATCTCCGGGGACGAGCCCCAACCGATGCCGGTACGAATGGATGACGACGTCGACGTATGCGGCGTTCTCGAACGACTCTGCGACGAGGTCGAGGTGGTCTCGGGTGAAATGCCATTCCGGGGAGTTCCGCTTCCAGATCACCTCGGCGATCGCCTTGCGATTCTCTGATAGTCCGGCGCGTCCACGATCTGTGCTGAAGTACCAGAAGTACCACAGCCCCGCCTCGAGGTCCGGACGTATCGGCAACTGAGAGGTCGCGATGTCCTGGATGAGGTACCCGTTGACCGACACGAGGCCGCGCACTCTGTCCGGCCAAAGTGCCGAGACGACGCAGGCCGCGCGTGCGCCCCAGTCGTACCCGGCGAGGATCGGCTTGTCGAGCCCCAGGGCGTCCATGAACGCGAGCAGGTCGGCGCCGAGCGCAGCCTGTTGGCCTGAACGAGGGCCGTCCGGTCTCAGGAACGTCGTCGGGCCGTGTCCGCGCAGGTACGGTACGAGGACCCTGAAGCCGGCTTCGACGAGCAGGGGGACGACGTCGTCGTAACTATGGATGTCGTAGGGGAAACCGTGGAGGAGAACAACCGGCTCCGCGTCATGCCGGCCCTCATCGACGTATGCGATGGAAAGCTCTCCCGCATGGATGCGGTTTGTCGCATTCAGCGGCGTGTTCACAAGGACGACCTCGTGCGCATGAGTGCGTTCATCGCCAGGCTCTTGATCTTCATGATTCGATCCACTTTGCAAGTGTGTTGGTCCGCTCCGATCCAGGGTTAGGTCATTCGACTCAGCCGAGTAGCTGACACGCACCGCGCACGGGCGGCGTCGGGCTACCGTGATCGCCATGACCGCCACCTCCGCTGACTCAACCCCACTCTCCCCAGGGCCGCTGACCTCTACTCAGCGGCTTGTTCTCTGGGTTGCAGTACTCGGTTCGTTCGTGGCCTTCCTGGATGGCACGATCGTGAATGTCGCGCTCCCATCAATCAGCGAAGAGCTCGGCGGCGGCCTGCGTACGCAGCAGTGGGTTGTGGACGCCTACCTGATCACTCTGGGCGCGCTCATACTCGTTGCTGGCTCGATCAGTGATGTCTTCGGCCGAGTTCTTGTTCTTCGCATTGGCCTTCTCGGTTTCGGGATCGCGTCGCTTGGGATCGCGCTTGCGCCGACCGCGGAGTTCCTCATCGTCGCGCGCGCTGTTCAGGGCGCAGCCGGGGCATTTCTCGTTCCGAGTTCTCTGGCGCTCATAACGTCGAACTTCTCCGGGGCGGTCCGAGGGAGGGCTATCGGAATCTGGACTGCGATGACCACTGCCGCCATGATCGTCGGCCCTGTCATCGGAGGTGTCTTCGTGGATCTACTCTCGTGGCGTTGGGCGTTCGTGGTCAACGTTGTTCCCATAGCTGCGACGCTTGCTTTGCTCGCGCGCGGTCGCCTGAGAGACTCCCCGCAACGAGGATCCGGAATCGACTGGATCGGCGCCGCCCTTTGCACTCTAGGCCTCGGCGCATTGGTGTTCGCGCTCATCGAGCAACCTACGCTCGGTTGGGACGCCCCCGCCATCTGGATACCACTTACGTGCGGTGCGATCTTGTTCATCGCTTTCATCTTCCGCCAGGCTCACACGCCGCAACCGATCCTTCCGTTGGATATGTTCCGAAAGCGGAACTTCACGGCCGGTAACCTGACAACGGCGTTCGTCTACGCGGGGATCTCACTCAATGGATTCGTAGTCGTTGTTTACCTGCAGCAGAACGCAGGCTTTCCGGCCACTTTGGCCGGGCTTGCCAGCTTGCCGATGACTCTACTTCTCGTCTTCCTCAGCTCACGCATCGGCGTCCTCAGCGGGCGCTGGGGTCCACGAATCTTCATGACCGTCGGGCCGGCCTTCATGGGGTTCGGCGCCTTGCTTCTGCTCACCGTGGGTGCGGAGTTCTCGTACTGGTGGCAGATGCTGCCCAGCATGATCCTGACCGGATTGGGACTCGCCCTCACCGTCACGCCACTTACGTCTGCAGTCCTGGGTGCAGCCCGATCGGACCGATCCGGCATCGCATCAGCGGTCAACAACGCCGTCTCCCGCGTGGCGGGACTGATTGTCGTTGCGCTGCTCGCCCTTGTCGTCGGCGGAACGTTGGACCTCGACGGTTTTCATCGCGCTGCGATCGTCACCGCTGCACTGATGTTCGCCGGCGCAGTGACCTCGTACCTAGGAATCCGCTCCGTACCGAGGAAGCGCAGTGGCTGGATGGAACTCTGAGCAGACTCGCCTGAGTCATTCGACTCTCTCCTCCAAGACCCCGCGAGGAGCACGATCGGCTCACGCCCTCGTTTCAGAGAGTGATATTCCGACTGAAGGAGTTCTGTCATGAAACCTCATGTCCTTGAGAGTGAAGCGCAAGCCTTTGCCGACGCGACATCGAAACCTCCGTTCCTGTACGAGCTCGGTCCGGAGGGGGCACGCAAAGTTCTCGACGACGTGCAGTCGGCGCCGATCGACAAGCACGAGATCGACGAGGAATGGGTCACCGTTCTCGCGAAGGTCGGTGACGTGCGGGTCCGCCTCGTCCGCCCGAAAGGCGCGACCGGCGAACTCCCCGTCGTGCTTTACATCCATGGTGGCGGGTGGATCCTGGGCAACGCTGGAACGCACGACCGGCTCGTACGTGAGCTCGCGGTCGGGGCCCATGCTGCCGTCGCGTTCGTGGAATACGACCGCTCGCCGGAAGCTCGTTACCCCGTCGCCATCGAGCAGGCGTACGCGACGGCCCGGTGGCTCACTGCCGAGGGTCATGCGCACGGAATCGACTCCTCGCGGATGGCGATCGCGGGAGACTCCGTTGGCGGATGCATGGTGGCCGCAGTGACCATCCTCGCCAAACAGCGCGGCGAGATCTCTTTCGTGCACCAGTCGCTGTACTACCCCGTGACGGATGCCGGACAGGACACCGCCAGCTACGCCGAGTTCGCCGACGGGCCCTTCCTCACCGCCAAATCGATGGCGTGGTTCTGGGACGCGTACGCTCCGGATCTCGAGGTTCGCAACGAGGTGACCGCGTCGCCCCTGCGGGCGAGCATCGAGCAACTGAACGGTCTGCCGGAAGCGCTGGTCATCGTCGATGAGAACGACGTGTTGCGGGACGAAGGTGAGGCGTACTCCCGCCGGCTCATCGAGGCAGGCGTCCGCACGACGTCGATTCGATTCAACGGCATCATCCACGACTTCATGATGCTCAACCCGCTGCGCACAAGCGCAGCGTCTACCGCGGCCGTGGGCGTCGCCGTCCACGTACTCCGCAAAGCACTCGGCACCAACCGGAAGGACTAAACCATGTCTCAGGAAGCAACTGTCGTACTCATCCACGGCGCCTTCGCCGAATCCGCCAGCTGGAACGACGTCATCTCGCTCCTCGCTGCTGAAGGAGTCCACGCGATCGCCGCTGCGAATCCGCTTCGCTCGGTCACCTCCGACGGCGAGTACGTGGCGGATGTCATCCGCTCGATCGATGGCCCGGTGGTGCTCGTCGGGCACTCCTACGGCGGAGTCGTCGCCACGGAGGCGTCGTCGCTCGTAGACAACGTGCGCGCGCTCGTCTACGTCGCAGCCTTCGCTCCTGACACCGGCGAATCCGCGGCCGATCTCGCTGGCAAGTTCCCCGGGAGCACCCTGGGAGAATCATTGCAGCCGAACGTCCTGACGTCAGGGCAGGTGGACCTCACGATCCGCGAGGACGTCTTCCACGCACAGTTCTGTGCTGACGTGGACGATGCCACCGCGCGACTCATGGCCCAGACTCAGAGGCCGATCACCGAAACAGCGCTCAACGAACCGCTGCCCGCAGCGCAGCCCGGGTGGAAGTCCGTGCCGTCGTGGTTCATCTACGCCGGCGCTGATCGAAACATCCCCGCTGAAGCGATCGCCTTCCTCGCCGAGCGTGCGGGGGCGCGCGAGGCGACGGTGATCGATGGCGCGTCGCATGCACTCGCCGTGTCTCAGCCGGCGGCTGTGGCGAAGACGATCCTCTCGGCCTTCCACGCCACACGGTGATCTGGGGCGTGCGCCGCGCGTTATTTGTGTGCGGCGCACGCTTCACCCGACATTCGATGCGTCTCACGACTTGACCTCTACCGCACTATAGGTTTCAGGATAGGAACATGCACGCGATCACCTTGCCGACGATCGACGTCGACATCCCAGATGCCGGCTTGACGATCGGCCAGGTTGCGCGGGTGACGGGACTCAGCGTTCAAGCGCTTCGTTTTTACGAGCGCGAAGGGTTGATGCTTGACCCGACTCGCAGAGACCCCTCCGGCCATCGACGCTACGGCCGACACGACATGGAGTGGATCAATGGTCTTCTCATGCTCCGAGAGACAGGCATGTCGATCGGAGATATGCGGGTGCTTGCCGATCTCTCCCGTCGCGAAGGGTCGGAGGCGGAGAGGCTGAGGGTGCTCGAGGAGCATCGCCAGTCCGTCCTTGACGTGCTGACCCGAACCCACCGTCACCTCGCAGCGCTGCAGACGAAGATCGACGCCTACCGCGACGTGGTCGAACACCGGGCCACATCGCAGAATGAAAAGAGGATCAAATGAGGGAGTTCAATCTCGGCGACGGGCTGAGCGTATCGACGATCGGCCTGGGCGCCATGGGAATGAGCGCCTACTACGGCGCCACGGACGAAACCGAGGCGATTGCCACCTTGCACCGCGCCGTCGATCTCGGCGTCACTCTGATCGATACTGCCGAAGCCTATGGCCCCTTTGAAAACGAGAAGCTGATCGGTCGGGCGCTCGGCAACCGCCGCGACGAGATCATCATCGCAACAAAGGCATCAGCAGAGACGGACGACGATGGCACGATCCACGGTCGCAACGGCACCCCGGAATACATCCGTCGCGCGTGCGAACGCTCGCTACGTCACCTGGGGATGGACGTCATCGATCTGTACTATCTCCACCGCGTCGACCCAGCGGTGCCAATCGAAGAGAGCGTCGGGGGTCTTGCTGAGTTGGTGGAAGAGGGGAAAGTTCGCCACATTGGGCTTTCCGAAGCATCAGCGCCCACTCTTCGACGCGCTCAGGCAGTGCATCCGATTGCTGCCGTGCAGTCCGAGTTCTCGCTATTCGCGCGCGACATGCTCGTGAACGATGAGAAGGCCGTCGCCGACGAACTGGGTATCGGCGTCGTGGCTTTCTCTCCGCTCGGTCGAGGAGTTCTCACTGACGGAGTCAAGTCCTTGGACGACCTTGATCCGAGTGACGCGCGGCGTGGCCTTCCTCGCTTCCAACCGGATGCGTTCGAAGCGAACAGGCGCCTTGTCGACAAGGTCGAGTCAATTGCGCAGGGGTACGGCGCATCCGTCGCCCAGATCGCTCTCGCATGGGTGATCTCCGAGGGCGTTGTGCCGATTCCTGGTACGCGCCACCGCCGCCGACTCGAGGAGAACGTCAAGGCGGCATCCATTGTTCTGAGCGACGCTGATCGCCGGCAGCTTCGTGAGGCATTGCCGACTGCGGAGATCGTAGGGTCCCGCGACGGGATCGATGCGCCGGTCGGGACGGACCGCTGACAAACGCATGATGGCACCCGAGGATGGGCTCGCTCGCTGGACGAGCGATGTTCTGAGCGCGCTCATCTCGGGAGCAGGCGGGGTCTTCACCGCTCCCCCGGGCCTGACAGATACCGGGGTGCTCGTTGACGCCGCGATTGGTTCGGGTGCGAATGTTGTTCGTGCGGACGACGATTCAGACTGCCATCTCATAGCGGGCGGCAGTCTTCTTCTCGCTATCAACCGGTTCCTGCCGACCCCGCTTGCCGCTGTTCCGCTTTGGCGTCTCTTGGACCATAACCAGCGTCTTTTGTCGAGGATGATCGTGGAGGCGCTCGATGATCTCGCCAGAGATCAGCCAGTGCTGATCGTCTCGCCCCCCTCGAACGAGGACCCTGTCATCGCCGAGGTGTACCGATCGCTCTCGCGACGGCAGGGCCCCAGGCACGCGGTCTGGGCAGTGATGGAGACAACGCGACTTTCGCCGACGGATGCGGCTGCGTCCGGAGCGAATGGCCGCGAGCCAGTTGCCGGGACTCACGAGCTGCCCGCCCACTCTCACGCGCTAGTTGCCCTCGCCGCCGTCGCACCGGTTGCGCTCTCGGTGGAGGTCCTCAGTGTGTTGATGGCTACCAGCGAAACCGAGGTTCGCATCAATGTTCGCGCCGCGGTCGAACGCGGGCTGTTGTGGAACAGAGGAGAGCTGGTCCTACCTGCCAGCCGACTCACATCAGAGGAAGCCGAGCAGAGCCTTTCTCCTGCCGTCCGCATCGGTCTGCGTCGAGAGATTGTCGGGGCGTTGCGAGATCGAGGTGTACCCGCAGCGCTCCTTCTCGGAGAAGCCCTTGAAGAGGGGACCAATCTCTCTCTGAGCCGCAACAGAAGCATCGACACCGGGCTACGCGAGATGGCGGTCGATGCCATGCACGAACTGAAAGACGTGAGTCCGCGTGAGGCGATTCAGTTCGGGGAGCACGCGATGTCCCTGTTCCCCGACGACGACGATCCCCGCATGAGACCGGTAGCCGATTCCCTACTGATGCTGCTTTGGCAGACCTCGCAGACACAAAAGGCCGTGGAGGTTGTGGCGCGCGTATTCATCGGTCGAACCAATGACGAACTCGATGCACACGGCATGGTGTGGCTCGCGAGGATCGAGCCACTCGCCAAGGACGCCCTTCGTCTGGCCGAAGAAGGCCTCACACTCGCGGCCGCGGACTCTGCGACGCACATCAGGCTGCGCGCGCTTCGGATGTTCTACCTCGCCCGTCTGGGATTCGACGAGATAGTCTCCGCTGAGGCTCCCGAAGCGCTTGTGGCAGCGGCCTTCTTGGAGGACTCCGAGTCTCTGGGCCTTCTCCACCTCGCGCTATCGTCCGCCCGGATGCAGGCCTCGCACTTCGATGAGGCCAGGGCCCTGGCTGGGGTTGCTGTCGCTCGGCTACGGTCCGCAGACATACCGCTCGGCTACTGGGGGATTCCGGCTCTGTGGCAGGGGCACGTGCAACATCTTCTTGGTGATTCGGCGGGAGCGCTCGCCCTCTACGACGACGTCGCTGCCCGTGCGAACACCGAAGGCAAGACGGTCGTACTCCGCCCGCTCGCAGCTCTTCGGGCATCCGTCGAGATGTCGCTCGGTCGGTTGGATCACGCAACTTCCTTTCCTCTTCACCCTCAGGACTCTGACGCGCCTCGCATCGAGGACAGAATGCAGTCTGTCGCCATCCGGACCAAGCTGCATGCCGCACTATTCCGAGGAGATCGCGAAATGCTCGCAGAGGTCGACGAGCTCCTCGCCCCGCCTGCAGCGGGGAACGACGACGCCGCGGTTCGGCGCGCCACGTGGCGACTTCTCCTAGCAGAGGAGCTCGAACAGGAGCACGCGATCACGATCGCCGCGTCGGAGTTGAGGGCCGCCCTTGAGCACGGACACGAGGTGCTGCCCTGGACTGATCCCGAGGACGACGTGTTCCTGATGCAGACCTGCGTGAACCTGAAGTACTCAGATCTGGCTGAGCGATGCCTTCGTTCAGCGAAAGAGCGTAAACGGCAAAACCCGCAAGCAGCGATCGCCCGGGCGATCGCTGCGCACGTGGAGGGGCTTATGTTCAGTCGGCCCGATCAGCTGAGGACAGCGGCTGCGTTGTGGCAACGCCTCACGCGCCCGTTGCTGGAAGCGGATGCGCTCGCTTCCGCCGGCGAGCTCTCTGAGAGGCTTGCCGCACGATCGGGCGTACCTGATCTGGAGTCAGCGCACCGGTTGTACTACCGCGCCGGCGCGACCCGACGTGCGGCACGAATGAGACGACAGCTGCGCGCGAGCGGGCGCACGATCCGGCAGTCTCCGACCGGAGAGACACACGGCAGCCGCGGTCTGACCTGGATGGAGGAGGAGATCGTTGAACGCGCCGTCCTTGGGCCCTCCATGACGCGGATCGCTGCAGACCTTTTGCTCTCGCGCCACACAGTCGTGGCGCATCTGCGAAGCGTCTACATCAAGCTTGGGATCAGTTCGCGCGACGAGTTACGTCAATGGCATGAGGCGGCGTCACCGCGGGGCGACGCCATGGGCCCTGACGACCTCGATCATTTGCTGTCGTGATCTCACATCGAGCTTGGCGTAGATGCGACGGAGGTGCGCGGTCACCGTATTCCTGGAGAGGTAAAGGTACGCCGCGATCTCAGCCGCGGTTTCGTTTCTTACCGCGCGATCTACGATTCGCTGCTCTGCGGCCGTCAGACCGAGGGCATTCCGTGTACTGACACGGACCGGGGGGCGCTCCCCCAAATCTCTCAGTCGCCCTTCGACGCGAGCCAGCGATCGGGTGGCGTCACAAGACGACAACAGCGTGTGAGCGCGCCGGAGCGCGTCGGCCGAGGCTACGGAGTCGCCGACGCTCTGTGCAACAGCGAGGTCCTCCCATGCCGCAGCCTCCGCCAGCGGGCGACTGATCTCGTTGTACACCCTGGCAGCAGACTCAAGTCGTCGCGGGTCTCCATCAATCAGACCTACGACGTGGTCCAACACCCCGTGCGCGATCGGAGCCTCGGTGATGCGCGCGCGCTCGCGCGCCATGCTCTCGACCTTGCGCGCCCGCTCCGGCATCCCGTTCTCGAGTACCAGCCGCGTGAAGTACACGTCGTCGAGGACGTCTGACGCGCCGCCCACTGGCGGCCCGAGGATACGCGACCTGTAATGGTCTCCGCGCGTCCGCATCTCGATCGTCGTCCGATCCCCTGCGATATCAGCGAGGAGCATCTCAGTCCACTCACCGCCGAGGCGCTGACTGGCTACCTTGTCCTCAGCGAACCGCGCGGCCGCTGGACCAAGTCTGTCCCTCACATCTGGGGTGTCGCGATGCACAGCGATCTGCGCAAGTATCGATACGGCCCCCACATCTACCGTCCACTCGGCACCGATGTCTTCACCCAGCTCGCGCACCGCCTCAGCTTGAATCTCTGCCTCATCGAGTCGGCCCAGGTCGAGAAGGATGTTCGCCCGCACCAGTTGCAGATGCAGGAGTGCCAGCGCCTGCCGTCGCTCGTCCGCTGCTCGGATCTCTCGATCGATCGAAAGCAGTGCATCTAGCGGACGTCCCACACATCTCAACAACGAGACCCTGATGAGACTTGCGAACCATGACTCTGATCCGCCCGTGCGCTGGCCTCGTTCTTCAGCTCTGCTGATCGCCTCACGCGCGAACGCCCACTCGTGTCGGTGGAACGCCGCGATCGCTTCCACATGCTCGAACGTCGAGAGCGCAACATCGTCTTTGGCTGCCAGCACGGTTTCGCGAACCGCCGGTAGCACCAGTTCCAGCGCATCGTAGAGATAGTCACTGGTATACGGTCGGGTGCTGAGTGCGGCCAGGCGCGCCTTCAAAACTGGAGACTTGACCGGCAACCGCAGGGCGACATCGAGGTTCTCGCGGGTTGCGCGCGGTTCATCCAGCGTTGTCAGCTGAGCAAGAGCGAGACGGGCCGCTACCTCTTCGTCAGGGTCCATATTCGCGGCGATCCCTCGACGAGCGAGCTCACGGGCCTCGGCCATTCGCCCAGCGTGCAGCATCACGGGGATCGCGTCGGCCATCGCCGCCCGCAGTCCAGCTCCCGATACATCGAGCAGCTGCAGACGCCGTTCGATGAGATCTGCAGCCAGAGATGCATCTTCATCGAGGACGATGGTCAGCGCGTCCTCTACGATCGCAAGCGCGTCGACGCGCGACGGCGCTCCTTCCTCCTCGAACTCGGTGTGCTCGACAGCGCGAAGCGCACGTTGACCCAGGGTGGTGGGGCGACCGCCGTCGTCCCTACTCAGGGCATACGCTGCACGACGCAGAAGGTTGCGCTTCCCCTCGTCCAGCTGCGCCTCCGCAGCACTCCTCACAATCTCATGCTCGAACTCGAGAGCTCCACCAGAATCATGCAGAATTCCCGATCGAAGGAGCTCTTCTACTGGCTCGAGGATCTGCCCCGCCCGCAGACCGGTAAGTGCGAGCACCTCAGTCAAAGTGAACTGCAGCCCGAGGACCGACGCAGACAGGGCGAGCTGACGAGCAGGCAAGCTAAGCAGCCCGAAACGTCGCTCGACGGGGTCCGCGAAATCCTCGTGCTCCCCCGCATAGTCGACCGCGAGAGAAACGACCCCCTCACTAAGCTGCGTTACGCCGGCGTCGCGTAGCTCGCGCGCATAGCTCGTCACGCGCAAAGGAAGCCCGTCGGCATGCGCTAGCAGCGTCCTGATCTCTGTGTTGGGCGCACCTCCGAGAATGTCTGCTGCCACCTCGGACACTGCATGCTCGTCCAGCCGCGGAAGCACTATGGCATCCTCGAGAGCTGCGCTATCGCCACGGCTGTGAGTTGAGCGTTGCTCGAAATCTTTGGTGCGCTGAGCGATTACCCAAGCGACCGGAGAGCGTCCCAGTCGCAACGGCAGCGCACGGGCCGCAAGGCGTGTGAGCTCGTCAGCGAATTGCAGATCATCGATTACGACCAGAACCGGTTGCGCAAGTCTCTCAATCGCGGCCTCGAGTTCCTGAACCCACCAGTACCGAAGCTCGACGGACGAATCCATCTGTGTGGCGGTAGCCGTATCGATGGCCGCCACGTTCGGCGCCGAAAGCGCCTCGGCGAGCGTTGCTGCCACGCCCGCCGATGGGATTCCTCCGGCCCGCACGAGTGCCACAGGTATGGACGCCGCGCGCGCCGCGTCGCAGACAAAGTCGAGCAGCGTCGATTTACCAGCCCCGGGCTCGCCGAGCACGAGCACGTGCGCGGATTTTCCCTCGCGGAGCGCGCTCACGGCGTGCCGCAGCCGCGCGAGTTCTGTATCCCTGCCGCGGATGCTTGTAGCCACACCATCCGAGCCAACTACGGCTTCGTCGTCGCTCATTTTTCTCTCCGTTGCTCGCTGGTGCCGCACGCATGTTAACGCGCCCGGAATACGTGTGATGTGCGGAACATCAATCTTTTCTATTTTGCTTGTATGAGCGACATACTTTCCATCGGCAGCCGTTTCCCGAAGCTGTCACCGCTCGCCGTGCGTCTTATGCTCGACCTCTACGGCTCCGAGCACCCCCTTCCGGCATCTCCGCCGGACGAGCTCATCTCCACGGCCTGGACCGGTAAGATCCCGCAGCCCTCGTCTCTCGACCTTGATCAGCAGGCGGTCCGCGCTTTCCGCGATGCGAGCCCGGAAGCGCGATCCCTCATCTTGCGTGTTGCGACGACGTCGGCTCCACGACCATCTGTGGAGACCGCGCAAGAGCAGGAAGCTGTCCAGATCGGCTTCATCCTGCGTCGGGAGGATGGCGCGCTCCATACCGCGGATTCATCGCGCCGCGTGGTCGCACTCGCCACCGCGAACCCGACGGAAGTCAGCGACGCTCTGCTCGAGGGCGCGAGTATCGCTGCCCTCGACCCTGGCGCGCACCTCGAACGAGCGGGAGCCCCGTCATGGGCGGTGGCTTGGCTGCTAGACGCGGCCGAACAGCGATCGGAACCTATCGAGATAGCGCTGCTGGTCGCTCGAGCCGCCAACGTCGCCGCCTTCGAAGGCGACCTTGGCCTCGCCCGCCGGCTGATCGCACGGGGTGCGGCTCTAGGCGAGGGCGACGGCCTGTTGACCTGGACCGCGCCCGCCCGTGCACTCATCCAGCTTCTTCATGAGGACGACATGCAAGCGGCGCATCGCACCCTTCATGCGACGCTGGGCAAAGTGACCGACCCAGACATCCGCAACCAATGCTTGACGGTTCTCGCGCTGCGCTGCATGGTGGACCCTCAGGAGTCTGGGTGGGGCGAGTACATCGAGACGGTCGCATCCGAGGTCAACGAAGTACATCCGACCTTGAACCGCATCGCAGCCACGATGTCAGCGGTCAACGCCCCCGATGTCACTCGCATCTCTGACGCACAGCCAGACAGAAGACGGAGTTGGGTGGAGGTGGTTGAAAGCATCGCGGACGTCCTTGACGCATTCAAGACGATGAGGTTGGCCGGGCATGCGACCTCAGAACGGGTCGGCAGGACCTCACCCAACGCGCTTGCGGGGTTGATCCGGACCACCTTCTTCTCGCACGTGCAGATCCAGTCGCAGTTCTGGACGGCGGCAGAAGAGACGGCTGCTGACGCGCTCACTCTTGCTCGTCGAATCGAAAGCAATCTCCTGGCTCTAAACGCGGAGACCATGCTGGCCGTTGTCGAAGCCTTCCGTGGTGAACGCGATCGAGCGGGTGAGCGTGTGGAACGCGTGCTCTCCGATCCAGGAATACGCCGTGCGCACCGCCTTCGCGCCGTAACTGAATCGGTGATCATTCTGCTCGAAGGGTCACGAGGGAACTACGACGTTGCCCTGGCTCTATTGCTGACGCGTCGACCAGACCACCTCAGTCTCACTGTCGGCCCCTACGGTCCGATCGAGGTCTTCGACTTTGTTGACTTCGCCACGAAGATCGACATGATCTCGGAAGCGAAGAAGCGCCTGGAAGAGTCGACGGTTTTGATGCAGACCTTCCGCTCGACTCGTGCGGACTTCGTCCTCCAGGCCTGCGAGGCGATCCTCGACAACGACTACGCCTTGGAACGCATGGAGGGGCTTCTTCTTGAGGCCGAAGGTCTGCCGTTTGTGTACGAGGCCGCTCGTCTACGGCTCGTCTACGCAGAACGCCTTCGCCGCGTGCGACGCATCACTGAGGCGCGGCATCAGCTGCTACGAGTGAGGATGGACTTCCAGAACATCGGAGCGGTGGCCTGGGTCGACCGTGTCCAGCGCGAACTGCGCACCACCACAAGGGAACCACTCGACGACGTGGTGTCCGTTCTCACGGAGCAGGAAGCGCGCGTCGCCGAGTTGGCGGCCGCCGGCTTCTCGAACAAGGAGATTGGTCGGCGATTGTTCCTGTCGCCGCGAACCGTAGCGGGGCACCTGTATCGGCTGTTCCCGAAACTGGGCGTGACGACGAGAGCTCAGCTGCGGGACGCCCTGAGCGGCGCCGCAGTCGAAGCGCCCGAGATGCGCAGTAACGGATCAGTCACCCCATCGGGGCAGGACAGCCGATCGATGTCCCAGTTGGCAAGCATCGCACCGGCGCGGTAAGCGACCTCCCAGAACTCCAACGCGGCCGTTCGGACGTCGCCAGTGCGCTGCACCGCGGAGAGCGGGAACACCGCAAGGTGCTCGCCGCCTCGAGGCCGCCAGTTCGCGCCCTCGGGCAGCGCTTGGTCAGACAGTCCGTTTGGCTCCGGCGATGTGTACGCGTAGAACGTCGGCTCTGGTGTCTCTGCGTCACCGAACCACAAGCCCGAACTCATGACCTCGCGCGAATAGGCCTCTCGTGTGACGGGGTCGACGCCGCCGCCGTGCTCCACGATGGCGTCCGAGAACCGTGTCGCTGCGATGTCGAAGGTATGCCAGAAGTGGTGGACCGGACTCGTCTTTCCGGAGTATCGGCCGCAGAACTCCTCCAACAGGATGTTCACGTCGGCGAGCACCCGCCAGTAAGTTGCGGCAGCTGAAGGATCGTAGGAGCGATGTTCGTCGTCGACTCGAAACTGACGGTCGCTATCCGGGAGATCGAACGGGCGGGACAGCAATATGGGGAACGGGTCCGCACCCACCGCAAGCATCGCGTGGACGAGCGCATCGTGAAACTCTGCCACGCTCAGTCCCTGGAGAGAAAAGGAACTTCGAGACCCGTGATTCGTGGCCACGATCAAGCGGTGATCGATGAAGTCGAAGTCGATCGCAAACACCGGGTCTCGGCCCATCGGGCGAGTAGTGATACCCGAAGCCGTCACATGGAACGGTACATTCCACCAGTGATTTCTCCTCGGGCTGACGGCGAGGCGCAGCTTCCCTACGATCTGCAGGTACCTGTGGATCGTCTCTTTCGTGGGTTGCCATTCCGCATACGGGAGGACCACCTCATTCAGGGTCTCCATCACAGGCCCTTTCGGCGCCGCACGCTGGCATTTCTCATCCGTCGCCCTCGCTACGCCAGGGGTGGATGACCCCTGTCGGAATCACCACGACCGGGCGAGACTGATGGCGAGTGAGGCGCAACGCCACGGAGCCGTCCAAGAATTCACGAACGGCGTCTCCGATGTCGCCGCGCCGAGTACCAACAACGAACATCGACGCGTGGTAGCGCTCAGCAAGATGATGCAAAGCCATCGCCGGATCACCGGCCACCTGGACCACGGTCCACTCGACACTTGTCTGCTCGAGAACTGACTTCGCCTCTCTGCGAACGATCTCAAGATCCGCTTCGCCGCGCCGAAGCGCCTCGAGTACAGGACGGACGTAGCCATCAGGATCGGGCAGGTCGATTTCGATGGTGGTATCGACATGCACGACCAGCAGTGGAACACCCATCGCCTGAGCGAGAGCGCTTGCGTGATGGAGTACCGCGGGGTCGCCTCCGGGGATCGCGCCGGCAATCAGGACGCCCTGCTCCACGTCCTCCGGAAGAGGGGCTTCATGTTGTGTGGACATCATTCTTCCGATCTCTGGGGGTTCGATCTCACGGGAAGGGCCAGCTCACATGCAACAGGTCTGGTTGAGCCGCGCGCGCAGTTTCGAGCCACTCCGAGATCGTCACGTCGGACAGCTGAGCGGACGGCCCCGGAGGGAATAGATCGTCCGTCGGAAGTTCTCCGAAGTACGTCGCGGAGGCGTCGGCGACGACCTGCCTATCGTCGAGAACCGAGGCGAGATCGAAGCGGATGAAGTCTTTCAGCCGGCCGCGTTGCGGACCTGCGACTTCGAGTACCCCGTTGCGAGGTTCAGACAACGCGACCGTTGAGATCACCTTCGCGGCTTCCTCGACCGCCACTGGTTGGACCAGCGCGTCGGGGACAGTCACCCGCCCTTGACGCGTCGCGAACGCTGCGATGCTGCGGAGATACTCGAAGAACTGTGTGGAGTGGATGATCGTGTAGGGCACCCCAGATTCTGCGACGATTCGCTCTTGGAGAGCCTTTGCTCGGAAATAGCCGCCCTCGGAATTCGCCAGTTTCTCGACCCCGACGATGGAGAGCACGATGTGATGCGAGACTCCCGCTGCGCGTCCGTCGTTCACCAGGTTCAAGCTCGACACCTCGAAAAATTCGAGAGCTGCCGCTTCATCGGTGTAGGAGGAGTTGGTGACATCGATGACGACCTCCGCTCCATCAAGCGCTTCCTCAAGACCCGCGCGCGTGAATGAGTTCACCCCAGTGGCCCGAGACGCTACGACGAGGTCTACGGGCTGCTCGGAGAGGGTCCTCACCACTGCAGACCCCGCCAGTCCGGTGCCGCCGACAACGACGATTTTCTTCTTGTGCTCCATGATCCGACTATCCCGCAGCCGCTGGTTGTCGGCGTAGGTCAATCGACTCGATTCGGTGCTCTCACCCGCTCACCGTCAATGACGATTTACGCGCCCTGGGCCCTCAGGATCTGCCTCCAGTCAGCGGGCACTCGACCGGCCGGCCCCGGGGCGGGCTGGCCATCGGGATGACTTTGGGGCGGAGCAAGGACCGGTCCGTCGACGTACTGCTCACTGTCGTAATTCCAGAACCACTCCTCCCCCGGCTCGAAGCTCTGGATCAGTGGGTGGCCCGTGGTCGCAGCATGAGCTGTCGCATGGCGATTCGGGGAGTTATCGCAGCATCCCACGTGGCCGCATGCCGCGCAGCGGCGGAGGTGCACCCACCACGAGCCCACATTGTCGCAGTCCACGCACCCCGTGCCGCTTGGGACCGCCTTCGGGTCGATATCTCTCATCCGGAAACCGTAGCCATGTCGGGTGCGGTCGGCGATAAGTCATTCGACTCGAGAACGGCTCACAATCAGCTTCTAGCCAGTCGATGGCCCCGATGAGCCCGGCGTCGACGGTAGTCCCCGACACCCCTGGGTCCTGCCGTCGCATCAGCTCGACTAGCGCAACGCGATCCAATCGAGTGAACCCAGCTTTCGCCCGCCCGATGGAATGAGGTAGACGTCGTGAACTCCGGAGGTCGCTGTGACCGCGACCTCCTGCGTCTCGAACCGGACCGTGGATCCGGTGGACGTTGCGTTCAGGGTGCCAATCTTCGTCCCCAGAGGCGAGTCGAGACTGATCGCGTACTTCACCCCCGCGGCATCTGTTGCGAGGGACGCAGCGAACTCCGTGCGGCCAGCTCCGAAATCGACGTCGCGGAACAGCAGCACGTTCGCGCGGTCGATCCTCGTGACCACGACGCCGCTTCCCCCGCTTTCCGTCGAAGTCCCTATCCTGAGGGCCGCGCTCTCCGCCTCGAGCTGCGTACCTGTGTTGAGGAATGAGAAGGCATCGACATCGCCGATCCCCGCCCAGCCGATCGAGCGAATGTAGACATCATGCACTCCAGAGGTCGGAACGATACTCGTGTACTGCTCCGAGAATCGGTCGAATCCACCGGTCGAATCGACGCGGAAGTTCGCGATCACAGGACCGTCCGCTGCGTCGATACGGACCTCGAAGGTCTGGTTCTCGTATGGGTCGTCGGTCGCGACGTTGAGGCGCATGAGGTCGCGCCCGGCGCCAAAGTCGATTCCGCTGTAGGACACCCAGTCGCCCCCGTCGAAGCTACCGACGACCGTGCCGCTCGCACCGGCCCTGGTCGACGTGCCTGATGACGCTGTGTAGGACTCAGCCTCGACCGTGCCGCCTACGAGCGTCGCCCCGGACCGCCAGGTTGGCGCTCCGAACTGGTACGCGCCCACTGTCGGCCCGGCGTCTGTGGATCCGTCCGAGTAGGGAGGGCGCGGGGTTGCGCCGTTGCGTGCGGAGGATCCTTCACCCACGGTGAAGTCATGCGTCGCCGGGTTCGTGAAATCGGCCTCCTGATTGGGCAGGTTGGTTGTCAGGGTCACACCCGCTGCACTGTCGACGTCACCGAGGTTGTTCGTGACCTCGATGCCCTCGTACGTGCCGCCGAAGAGACTCAGCGCCTTGCGGTCGGTGCCGCTGGTGTTGTTGATGACCTTCGTGCCTGAGGCGTGACCGCCGTTCGGATTGATCAACACGACCCCGTAGGTGGTTCGGTTCCACGTCACGTTGTCGGCAACCACTCCGTTGATGGTCTCCAGATCGAGGTAGACCCCTGGGGCGGGAGCAACAGTCGACACAGGCGCCGCATCGCGCATGGTGTTGTGGTCGATGAGAGTGTCGCCGAGGTCCACCCGGCAGCACACGTAAACCGCGCCCACGTCGTGCACGAGCTTTCCGTAGTGGCTCATGTCGTTGTACGCGATGCGGTGGCCAGAGGCGTCGTAGCCCGCAACCTTGTTGTCGATGTTGATGCTGCTGCGCCCCGTGCCGGCGATGGTGTTATGCATCACCGTGTTATCGGTACCCAACACGTTGACGCCGCCCGCGTAGCTGCCCATGTAGTCGGTATCGGTGATGACGTTGTTCAGGACGCTGTTGCGCTCCCCCGTCACGACGACGCCGTTACCGGCGCTGTACGCGATCGAAGAGTTGCGCAGGACGTTGTCCGAGCCGTGAAGCTGGATGCCGCTGGTCGTCTCTCCGGCGGTCAAGACATCGCAGGGGTCCGAGGGGGTGACCGTGTTGGGGTCGATCACGAGGTCGGCGTACTCAGAGACATACCGCGCGGAGAGTCCGTCGAGTACGACGTGGGACGTCGTTGACGAAGTGAGAATACTCGTGCCTTTCAGGCTGAGCCCGATGACGTTTACGTGGGAGCGTGCAGAGAGGTCGAATCCGAACTCACGTTGCTTCGCCTCAATCTTGACGGAGGCGGGGTCGCCACCGGGAACTCGCACGTAAAGAGCATCTGCCTGATCGTCGTAGTGCCATTCCCGGTCACGCCCGATGAGGGAGAGCTTGCCCGAAAGTGCGTAGTAGTTCGTCGTGTTCGGGCTCAGGCCTACGCAGGCTGGCAGAGTGTTGACGGTCACGGAGCCCGGCGATGACGATGTCACTCGTCCCGTCTCGCTCACGAACCAGTTGTGCGACAGCAGCCGTGCACCGACCCAGTAGCCCTCGGGCTGCGACAGAGCATCATCGCCAAGCTGCGTCTGCGTACCCCAGTCGGCGTGTGCTTTCGCCGCGTGCGCCGGGTCATCGCCGGCGTGCGGCCAGGCAGCCTCCGGTGCCATAGCGTCATCGATGAAGATCTGCTGACCTGGAAGACCCGCGGGCAAGTCCACGTCCACGCGGAACACGGTGCCCCCTTCAACGGAGCTCGCGAACTCCGAGCCCTCGAGACTCGGATCGGCCACGACAAGATCCGCGAGGTCCGATGCGGTCACCGGCTCCCATCCGTCGAGCTGTTCAGAGCCGTCGATCACGACACGGGCACCCTCCGCAGCTTGGAAGGTGATCGGCAACATCGCGGTGCCGCTTCGCTGCGGTGTCACCGTCTCTCGATAAGTGCCCTCGCGGATCACACAGGTGTCACCCGCACGGGCGACATCGGCGCAGTGCTGGATCGTGCGAAACGGGGACGACGAGGAGCCGTCCCCTGCATCATCCCCCGATGTCGATACGTGGAGCGAGCTCCCGAGTACGCCGGCACTCGCTGCGGGAGCGATGACTCCGCCCAAGAGAGCGCCGGCTGCGACAGCACCCGCGGCTGCGAAGGCAACCATCCGTCGGATCTTCATTGATCTTTCCAATCGATAGTCGATTACGGCTGATCGAGATCAAACCACGTCGAGGCATCGTCGTCAATGCTCCAAGCCTTCACCGCACAGGGAGGCGCTCTGCATGTGCCAGTACGTGTCGGGCGCTACAGGCTCACCCGAGGAGGGAATCCCACACCGGTGGCAGCGTCGACGAGCTGCCGTCGGCGTCGTCGACCAAGGCTGCGATAGCCGCATCCCATGCAGGGTCCACGGGCTCGCGGGATTCCATCCGCTCGACCATCCGATCGCGGCCGTCGCGGGTTTCGATCACGTGGAACAGAGTCTCGCCGTCCACCCAGATCCGCCACCGAACCAGCCCGCACGCGCTCAAGGCAGCGTGAAGTTCCTCAGGGATCCGAGAGTGCACGCGCAGGTACTCCGCAGCCGCCCCCGCGCGCAGTCGTGTCCGATAGCCCTCGACCACCGTGCCCATGCCGTACCTCCTGATCGACTATCGCTAGTGTTGCAGGACCGCGCACGATGAGAGGGAGCAACAATGCCCGAAACGATGATCAGCAGAGGACTGTTGTCCGACCAGGTATACGAGATCATCCTCGCCTCGATCCTCGATGGCAGCCGCGCACCCGGAACCCGGGTCGTGGAGTCGGAAATCGCCCGGCAGCTCAGCATCAGCCAGGCTCCCGTCCGCGAAGCTGTAAAGCGCCTGGTCCATGCTGGCCTCGTTGAATCCGTGCCGCGCCACGGGAGCTTTGTGACCGAGATCTCCCCTCACGAGTTCGAGATAGCGCGGACTATGCGTGCATCCATCGAGCGGGAGGCGGCAAGGATCGCCACCGAGGTGGCCACGGACACCGAACTCGAGCAGTTGCGCGGAGTGGTCTCTCGGATGCAGCAGGCTATCGACGCCGACGACCGTGCAGCCTTCCGCGCGCTCGACGTCGAGTTTCACCGCAGCGTGATCGCGTCAACGGGCCGAGCTGTACTCGCCCGCCTCTGGGACACGCTCGAGCCGATGCTTGTGAGTCAGCGTGCGATCGGCGACCCCGGATATCTCGGCGACCGCAGTCGCGTGGTGTCCTGGCACAGCGACCTGATCCAGACGCTGGTCGACGGAGATCCAGACGCGGCGGCGGCAGCCTTCGCGGAGCACGCATCCGGTGCACTAGACCATCCGAGCGCGTAGTTGCCATCGCTTGTAGTTTCGCGCTACATTGCAATCGCCTATCGATAGGCGATTGCATCTGATCAAGGAGGATTCATGCGACACAACACCCGGAGTGTCGTCGCGCTGATCGCCACCTCGGCTCTCGGAGCCGGGCTCTTGGCGGGCTGCTCGACGAGTGGCGGTGGCGGCGACAGCGGTGAGACCGAACTGCGAATTCTGGCGAACATCACGCCCGTTCTGACCAAGGAGTACTACGAGAAACTTGTCCAGCCCTGGGTCGACGAGCACGAGGGAGTGACCGTCACGATCGAGGTCCCCAGCGGCGAGAACGTTCAGTCCACGCTGCAGCAGGAGTTGGCGTCCGGTGATATCCCCGACATCGTCGCGAGCAACCTCGACCCGGTGGTCGCACCTCAACTGCTGGCTTTCCCCGAGGAGTCATGGGTGCTCGACACCCCGCTCGCGCAGGAGAACGCGATTGACGGCAAGATCTGGCAGGTCGCTACAGGCGCGCAGATCCAGTCACTCGTCTTCTACAACAAGGACCTGTTCGCCGCCGCGGGAGTCACCGAAGCCCCGACCAGCGTCGATGATTTCACGGCGGCGCTGAAGGCTGTCAAGGCCGCGGGCGGTGTCACACCGCTGGGCACCGCTGGCGAGTGGGTCACCGGCGCACAGTTTGCGATGATGTCGAACCCGGCATTGCTCGAATCGGGTGACTTCTACACTGAGGTGACCGACGGTGACGCGTCCTTCGCGGACAGCGCCTACGCTGACTTCCTGGAGGCATACTCCGGTTGGATCGCTGACGGCGTGGTCGATCCCGCAGCCCTCGGTCTGAAGTACCAGGACTCGATCGATGCTTTCACGAGCGGAACCTCGGCATCAATCGTCATGGGCAACTGGCTTGTCCCTTCGATCGACGAGGCTGGCGTCGACTTCGAGGTCGGCGTGTTTGCCGCCCCGTCGCTCACGGGAGACACAGCGCCCCAGATGAGCGGGCCCGCGCAGCCGTACTCGATCCTTGAGGGGTCCGAGAACAAGGAACTCGCACTTTCGCTCGTTGAGTATCTGGTCACTGACGAAAAGGCCGTGACAACCTCCCTCGAGTCGGAGGGCAACTTCCGTCAGGGGTACGCCTACGAAGGCAGTCCGCTGAACCAGGAGGTCGGAGCGATCCTCGATGCTGCACCTGGCCTTGTGATCGGCACCTCTGGTCCCGGCATTCCCGGGGGTTTCGGGGACGAGCTGAACAAGCAGGTTCAGGCGCTTTATGTGGGCACGACCCCTGCCGATGCCGCTGCCGCCCTTGACGCGTGGTGGGGCCTCAATGCCACGCAATGACGTATTGACCGGGGTCGACGAGGGGACTTCCTCGTCGGCCTCGGCCGCGCGGAGGCGGCGCCGTGGACGGATGGAGTTCTTGACGGACGCGGTGATGATTGGACCGGCGCTTGCGCTGGTCGCCCTCTTCGTGCTCATTCCTATCGCCATCGCCGCCTACCTGAGTTTCACCGACTGGGACGGATTCACGATCCCGCCGTCCTGGATCGGTACTCGCAACTATGAACGGCTCCTGCAGGACCCTGAGGTCTTCCGCGCGGCGACGTACACCGGCGTGATCGCCGTCGTCGGCACTCTCGCGTGCAATGCACTTGGCCTCGGCATCGCGTTGCTCCTCAATCGCAACTCGCGGGTGAACACAGTGATGCGGGTTCTCGTCTTCTCGCCGTATGTGATCGGCCCCATCATCCTGGGCTTTCTCTGGGCATCGATCCTTGGCACCAACGGTGCCGTCAATTCCCTGTTGACGTCCCTCGGCGTCGACCGGGTGCCATTTCTCGCGGATCCGACGTGGGCAATGGTCACGACAGTCCTCGTCATCATCTGGGCGAGCTTTGGTCTCAACGTCATCCTCTACCTTGCGGGTCTTCAGACCCTCGATGCGTCGCTACTCGAAGCCGCGACGATCGACGGCGCCGGCCCCTGGGCAACGTTCTGGCGGGTCAAGCTCCCGGTGCTCGCCCCCACCGTGACCCTCAACATCGTGCTGGCAGCCATCGGTCTGCTCCGCGTTTACGAGATCGTGCTCGCGCTCACGGCCGGCGGGCCCGCGGGCACGACCCAGACCGTGGTCTTCACGATTCTCACCACGTCGTTCAGTCGCTCCCAGCTCGGATACGGTGCAGCCCAGTCCGTCGTCCTCATGATCGTCATCATCGTTGTCACCGTGGCGCTCACGCAGCTACGCCGACGGAGCGAGGAAGCGGTGTCCGCATGATGGCCCGTCGCATTGCCTGGCTCGCCGCCATCCTCGCCCTCGTCGCCCTCATGGGCGCCCCGCTCTATCTGCTCATCACGAACGCATTCAAGACAGAGGACGACATCCTCGGTGCACCCTTCGCACCGCCAGCCCAGGGCTTCACGATAGACAACTTGCTTGCCGCAGCAACGTCGACAGACTTCAACGTGATCGCCGCATACGGCACGACCGCGTTCCTCGTTGTGATCGTGAATGTCCTCTCCATTCTCGTCACCGGGCCGGCTGCCTACGCGATCGCACGGGGCACCCGGCGCATCCACCGCACCGTCATGCTCGTGATGCTCGCCGGTCTCTTCATTCCGAGCCAGACCATCGTGATCCCGGTTATCTATGTCCTCAAGACCGTGGGGCTCATGGGCACCATGCCCGGGCTCATCCTTTACCAGACTGCACTCACGATCCCGACGACACTGTTCTTGTTCACGGCATACGTGCAGAGCATCCCGCGCGAGCTCGACGAGGCCGCGCGCATCGACGGAGCATCGAGAATTGGGACATTCTGGCGGGTGATTTTCCCCTTGATGGCGCCCGCGATCGCCACCGCAGTGGTGCTGAATGCGGTGGGTGTCTGGGCAGACTTCGTCAATCCACGGATCATCCTTGGCCCGGGATCCGGACTGTACACGGTGACGACCGGCGTCTTCGCCGCGATCAGCAAATACTCCACCGACTACACGCTCGTGTACTCCAACATGCTCCTCGCCGTCGTGCCGGTGATTGTGTTCTACGTACTCCTGCAAAAGCGCATCATCGGCGGCCTCACTTCAGGGGCGGTGAAGGGATGACGCGCATCACGGCATCCGTCCCGCTTCGCGGCATACCGCGATGGGCCCTCCTTGAGCGCGAGCTCCTACGCCTCCTCGATCTGGGTTGGCGTCGGTTCGAGGAGCGCTTCTGCGAGCCCGACGGCAGCCTCCGCTACAACGGGAGCATGTACGGCCGCGATGGCGTAGATGACTTCTACGAGCCGTTCTTCAACTGGCCGGCGCTGTACCGACTTGGCGGAGCAGATGATCTCCTTGACGCAGCCAAGCGACACTGGGAGGGGATCACGTCCCAGATGACCGCGTTCGGCTTTGTCCGAGACGAATACGAGGTCGGCTATGACTGGTTCCATCAGGGCGAGTCACTGTCCCTGTTCCTCGGCATCTGCGCCGCCGACCCGGCTGACCTGCTGTTCCGCGAGCGAGCGAGAAGATTTGCCGGGTACTACCTCCCCGACTCCCCCACCGGAAACTACGATTCCGCCTCACGGATGATCGTGGCTCCCCACACCGGAGCCGGCGGCCCACGCTGGGGCGTAGGCGAAGACTGGGCGGAGTACAGCGCGGACCAGCCGGGGATGGAGATCTACGGACTGCCCCTGCTGGACGTCGAGGGTGTTGGCTCTTGGGACGATCTCCGTGCGCCGGGCGCCGCCGCACGGATGGGCGCCTCCATGCAAGAGCGAATGGGGCGCGGTGACACCGCCGTCAACCTCACCGCGACGACGCTCGCTACCAACGCCTGGCTCTACGACCATGACGACCGGTACCGCGATTGGGCGCTGGACTACATCGACGCATGGCGCGAACGAGCCGCGGCGAACGACGGCGTCCTCCCCGACAACGTGGGGCCCAGCGGTCAGGTCGGAGAGCTCCACGAAGGAGCCTGGTACGGCGGGCACTACGGCTGGTCATGGCCCCACGGTCTTCACACCATCGCCAGTGCCGCCACGGTCGCGGCACTCAACAGCGTCGTGCTGTCTGGAGAAACGGGGCGACTAGACCTTGCCCAAGGGCTGCTGGACACAGTGCTGGCTCACGCCGTGACATGGGATCGAATTGCCACGCGGGGTAGCCTCGGTCCCGGCTGGGCTGAACGTCTGGGTGCCGACGACGACACCACCGAACTCCTCGTCCCCTACCGCTATGGACCGCACGGCTGGTTCGACCACCACCCCGTGCCGATCGAAACGGCGATGTGGCTTGACTGGATCGGTCACGCGGCCGAGGCCCGCGATCTGCTCGATCGCATCCGCACGTCCTCCAGCACCGACTGGCGCGAGGTGCGGTGGTTCCACGACAAGGAGGAGCAGGGGCACGAGGCGCCCTGGCTCGAGTTCCTCGACGGCCGCAACGAGGACTACCCCGAGAAGGCGCTGGACATGGCGATCGGTCAGGTCCTGCGCCGGCTCGCGCTGATCGATCGAGCCGACGAAACGCCGGCCGACGGTGACATCCATTTCTGGCAAAGGCTCAACCCAGTCGTAACTGAGGTCCTCACCCAACTCGTGACCGGAGCACCGCCAGCTGTCTACTACGGCGGGCTTTCCTTCGCTCGAGTGATCATTGCAGACGCGCAGCGCGGGCGACCGGGACTCCCGGAGGATATTGCGGCCCTCGTCCGACGCGCTGGCGAAGATTCGGTCTCGCTCGAGCTTGTCAATGTCGGCGACTACGACCGCGAGGTCGAGGTGACCGCCGGGTCGTTCGGCGAAGACCGCATCGCCTCAGTCGCGTTCGATCGGGGAGGGAACTACCCCGGCGATCCGCACGACTACGCAATTCCACACCCTTCCATCTCTTACGACGTTCGCCAGATAGATGGCCCTCGCCTGACCGTCTCGCTGCCCCCTCGTACGCGTATCACCCTCGAACTCGCGATCGCACGCCGCGTGTATCGCGCCACCCACCAGCTCATCCGCTCGACACAGGAGAACTAATGAACACCGCAACCGAGAACCTCTCGAATGTCTGGCCGCTGCCTGTCCGCGGCGATGCTTTCGACCGCGCGGACGCCGACATCATCGACCGTATGAACATCATCAGCGCGGCGACAGCCTGCGCGAAGCTCAACGGCATGGGCATCACCCGAACGGCCGTGCAGGGACCGATGCCGTTTGAACGCGGGAGCCGTGTCGTCGGCTCTGCGCTCACCTTGCAGTTCATGCCCCAGCGCGAGGACATCGCGAGCGGTGTCGATCAGGAATACATCGAACGCCACACCGCACTGTGGGAAGTTCTCGAAACCGTGCAGGAGGGCGACGTGCTGGTTGTCCAGGCATACGGCAGTGCGTTCACTGGCTGCTTCGGTGACATGCTCGTCCGATACTTCAAGCGTCGCGGAGGAGCGGGGATCGTCGTCGACGGCCGAATCCGAGACGCAGCGCGCGTCCGCGAGCTGGGCGTACCCATCTGGTGCACGGGAACGACCCCACACTATGCGTCGCAGACAGACCTGTTCCCATGGGCATACGACGTTCCTGTCGCAGTGGGTGGGGTACTCGCTCTCCCCGGCGACGTCGTGGTCGCCGACGACGACGGCGCTGTGATCGTGCCACAGGGAAAAGCCCTCGAACTGGTGAAGTCAGCCGAGGATCACGAGAACTGGGAGGTCTTCAGCCGGATGCGTCTCGAACAGGGCGCCCGGCTCTCGGACTACTACCCGTTGTCTGCCAACAGCCGCGCGGAGTACGAGGCTTGGCGAGACAGCCGCACTGCATGAGCGGGTTCGTATTGACGACCCGCCTGAGCGGCGAGAACCAATGAAGTCGAGAGCGATCGGCGTTACCGGCGTCGAGGTCACTGAGATGGGGCTCGGGACAGCCCAATTCGGAGACCTCTACGACTCGTTCGACCAGGACGAGGCGGACGCCATCGTGCAGAGTGCTCTGAGCAACGGTATCCGCCATTTCGACACCGCCCCCCACTACGGACTCGGGCTGTCGGAATGCCGGCTCGGTCAAGCGCTGGTGGGAGTGGACAGGGCAGACATCGTTGTGAGCACCAAAGTCGGCCGCATCATCGAAGGCGTCGGAGCCGCAGCCTATCGCCGGTGGGACTTCACTTCCGACGGAGTGTCACGATCGCTCGATTCCTCGCGAGAACGCCTCCGAATGGATGACATCGACATCGCCTTCATCCATGACCCGGACGAACACGTCGATCAAGCAATCTCAGAGGCAGCACCGGCTCTCGAGCGAAAGCGCGCTTCTGGAGAGGTGGGCGCCATCGGGGTGGGGACCAAGGATGTCGCCACACTTCTGCGGTTCGTGCGCGAGAGCGACATCGACGTCGTCATGGTGGCGGGCCGACTGACGCTGTTGGATCGAACCGCACTCGACGAGCTGATTCCTGAATGCCTGGCCCGCGGAGTCGCCGTCATGTCGGCGGGCGTCTTCAACAGCGGCATTCTTGCCTCACCCACCCCCGACCGATCGTCGCATTTCGAGTACGCGGAGCCCTCTCATGAAGTCGTGACGCGAGCTCGCAAGCTGGCATCGATCGCTGCTCGCCACGGATTTACGCTCCCGGAAGCAGCTGTGGCGTTCGCGCGCCGACCGGCACCTCCCGTTGTTTCCGTCGTGGTTGGCGTCGACGCAGCCGCGCAGGTTCCTCTCAATGCGGCGCTGCTCACCTGCGATGGTGACGCAGAGGGCCTTTTCGCTGAGCTCGACGACTTGTTCGCCAGCGAAGGCTGATCGTCAGGTCAGCCTGGCTGCCGCGCGTTGTCATCAACGGTATGTGCGAGGTGCCCGGCGCCTGCGGGCCGCCCGAGCGATCGCCTTCTCTACTTCCACAATCAGGAAGATCGCTACAGCGAGCGAGAGGGCGATGCCCCATTCTCGCCACGTGAGCGGTGCCGTGTGAAACCACTCCTGCATAGCTGGCACGTACGTGAAAGCGAGCTGAAGCAGGAGCAGGATACCGACAGATACCCAGACCACTGGGTTGCCGCGGAGCGCACGAAGGGAGAAGCTCGAGACGCGCAAGAATCGTGAGTTGAACAGGTACGCAACCTGTCCGAGAACGAGCACGGTCACCGCGCTGGTCTGCGCAATGGCGAACGACGACCCAGACCCCAGCTCCACGAAGAAGATGCCGATCGACGCCGCTGTGATCAGTAGCGTCACGACCGTGATCCTCGCGATAAGGATGCCGTCGATTATCGAGGATGTGACGGCTCGAGGCGGCCGGGACATCAGCCCTTGTTCGGCCGGCTCGTATGCGAGAGCCAGGGAGAGAGTAATGGCGGTCACAAGATTCACCCACAGCACCTGAGTCGGCTGAAGCGGCGGAACGAACCCGATGATGACCGCTGTCAGAACTATCAGCGCTTGGGCGAAAGTCGTCGGCAGGATGAACATCAGCGACTTCTGGATGTTGTCGAAGATGCGCCGCCCCTCGGCTACCGCCCGCTCGATCGTGGCGAAGTCGTCGTCGGCGAGGACGATGTCTGCCGCCTCTTTCGTTGCTTCGGTTCCGTTGATGCCCATCGCGATGCCAATGTCAGCACGGGTGAGAGCAGGGGCATCGTTCACACCGTCCCCCGTCATCGCAACCACCTGACGTCGCGACTGCAACGCACGAACGATTCGTATCTTGTGCTCCGGATTCGTACGAGCGAAGACATCCACGGTCGGTGCGATATCTGCAAGATCGACATCCGACATCCCCTGCAGCTCGGCGCCGGTCACCACCCGCGGAAAAGACCGCCCCGCGATACCGAGCTCCGCCGCGATCGCGGATGCAGTTGATGCGTGGTCTCCGGTGATCATCGTGACCCGAATGCCTGCCTCTCGGCAGCGACGGATCGCCTCGATCGCCTCGGCGCGTGGTGGATCCGCGATCGCGACAAGTCCCAACAGTGTGAGACTGTGCACGTCCCCAAGCTCTATGGTCGACGCTCCGTATGAGGGAGCAGCAGCAGCAGCGAGGACTCTCAACCCCTGACGACCCAACGAGTCCACCGCGTCGTCCCACTCTTCTCGTCGGAGAGGCGTCTTCCCCCCATTCGCGTCGAGTTGGTACGCGCATCGATCGAGGAGTCGATCGGGCGCCCCCTTCGCTATCAGGCGCACGCTGCCGTCCGGAGAGCGGTCGAGCACAGCCATGAGCTTGTTCTTGGAGTTGAACGGTAGCTCGGCCGTCCGTTGGTATCCCTCCCCCGTGAACTCCGCTTTGCGCGCGAGCACCACCAAGCTTCCTTCTGTGGGCGCACCGACGACTGACCAGCCATCGTCAGTCTTCTGGACGGCTGCGTCCGTGCAGCGGGAAAGAGCGATCACGAGTTCGTGCAGGTCGCGACGCTCATGGAAGGAAGCGGCCTCCCCCGAGTGCTCTGAGACCGCGTGGCCTTCGGGGCTGTACCCGACCCCTGTGATCGAGTACCGACCCACCGATGTGACGAGCGAGCGCACTGTCATCTCGTTGTACGTCAGAGTTCCGGTCTTATCCGAGCAGATCGTCGTCACCTCGCCGAGCGTCTCGACAGCCGTGAGTTTCCGCGTGATCGCGTTGCGCTGGGCCATCTGCCGCACGCCGAGAGCGAGTGTGATCGTGACGATCGCCGGCAGCCCTTCCGGGACTGCAGCTACGGCGAAAGTGATCGCAGAGTCGAGCAGCTGTTCCGGCCCGTCACCGTGCAGCAGCAAACCGACAACCGTCATCACTCCCGCCAGCACCAGGATGAACGCTGCGATCCGTTTGCCGAGGCGATCGAGCTGCCCCGTCAGAGGAGTCCCGAGGGGATCCGCTTCGTCGATGAGAGTTTGGATCCGACCGAGCTCCGTGTCGCTTCCCGTAGCCGCAACCATGCCGATTCCTGTACCGGCGCCCACAACCGTTCCAGAGAACGCCATCCCGACGCGATCACCGATCACCGCTCCGATAGGCACAGCCCCCGTCCCCTTGACCGCGAGTACCGATTCGCCGGTGAGGGGGGACTCATCGATCTCCAAGCCTTCGACGGTCAAAAGGCGCAGATCGGCGGGCACGCGATCGCCCGGGCGAAGACGCACTATGTCTCCCGGCACAAGTTCCTCGGCGACTACGTCCGACCATTCACCATCTCGCAGCACTGTCGCATGCAAGGAGAGCATCCGTCGGATACCGGCGAGTGCGCGCTCGGCCTGGCCCTCCTGAAGGAAACCGATGAGCCCCGTGGCGAGGGCGACGACGAAGATCACCCAGAAATCGATCCAATCCCGGTAGACCGCCTTCACGACAGCCGATGCGAGCAGGATGTAGATGAGAATGTTGTTGAAGTGGCCGAGGAATCGCAGGACAGGGCTTCGTCTTCTGGCCTCAGGAAGCCGGTTCGGCCCGAAGCTCCGCTGTCTCGCAATCACTTCGTCCTGGCGGAGCCCATCGCGAGAGACCTCAAGGACTCGGAGCACCTCCTCAGGAGAGCGAGCGTACGACTGATCCTGGGATTCGTGCTGGGTTGCCATCATCTCTCCTCGACCGCAGCCCACTCAGCAGTGGACACCACTCACTTTGGACGAAAAACGCGCATGCGTCTTCGGGTCACATGACTCATCGATTGCCCGTTGCGCAACGCGCGCTGTTCATGCGCGAGGGGTCATACATGCACCTGATGCCACTCGCTGATGAGCTCACCGCTGATCTGGAAGCTTGAGAAGCCCATCAGGTTCTGCACGGGAACCCCGATGAGACCTATGCGCATCGCGTGCTCGACGAGAATCACCCCCTCCCCCACCAGTAGCGACTCGACTTCGATCACGAATGTCTCGAACGCACCGCGCACCTGCTCACAGACGCGCGCGACGGCGTCGCGACCGACAGCCCCATGGCACAGGGAAGGACGGTACACCACATCGGGGTGCAGGAAGGCAGCGATCGAAGCCGTGCCTTCAGCATCGCGAGGTGCAGCGTTGAATGTCGCCAGGAAATCCCTGACGATTAGTTCACGCTCCAGTCGGCAGATCGCCCCGCCGTCTGGCTCTCTCGTCGGATCCACTTCGACCCCTTCCGTTAGGCATTCAGGCTCGCGTCCGCGGCGTGCGAAGTCAGCAGTCAGATGACTCGAAGTCGACCCAGCGCGCTACTCACTCGTCTTCACTGACCGGCGCAATCAGGGCACTCACTCACAACACCGGGCGATGACTTGAGTAGTTCTGGGTCGAATGACTCTTCGCTTCTCTCATCGACTGAAGCAGTCTGTGAGCAGCGCAGTTTGCCCAGCCCTCGCTGTCGACATGCGCGAAGCGATGATGCCTACAGAAGGAGAAAGCTCATGACATCGATCCTGATTCTTGGCAACGGAAACATGGCCAGCGCCATCAGCGAGTTTCTGGCGAGAGCGTCTGTCGAAACCAAGGCCGTCGGCCGTGGCGAGGAGTGGGATGCTTCAGGCTTCGATGCTGTCCTCCTGGCTGTTCCCTACACCGCGCACGAACACATCATCAGAGATCACAGCGAAGCTCTCGCGGGCAAGATCGTCATCGACATCAGCAACCCCGTCACCTTCGACCCGCTTGCTCGGGTACGCGCCCCGCAAGGGAGCGCGGCTACCGCTCTCGCTGAGGCGCTGCCCGACAGCCGGATCGTCAAGGCATTCAACACCAACTACGCCGGTCATCTGAAGGCCGCAGGTATCGACGACCAGCCGCTCACGGTGCTTGCTTCATCCGATGACCGCGATGCCGCGGCATTTGTCCTCGATATGGCGAGCCGTGCTGGGGCAGAGACATTTGACGTCGGCAGCCTTGACCGCGCCGAGGCACAGGAGGCGTTGTGCTACCTCCAGATGGCGATCACCTTCTCTGAAGCCAATGCCACCGAGGGCGGATTCGTCTTCATCGGGTGACCCGCTGCCTCATGACCGGCGGTCGACATCCACGATGCGCGGTCGATTGAAACCGATCCCCTGAAGAATGGACGCGAATGATGAGCACGCAACAGAACAGCGGCGAGAGCGAAGGCTCCGAATCCGCAGTCCACACAGCCGAGGACAGGTTCCTTCGGGACGGCCTGGCGGACCTTCGCAGGGACAGTCTTCGCGACGTCGATCTGCCCTCGGTGGACGCGGAGTTCGAGATGGTCGTGCACCGCGACGACGTTCGACGTCACTACGTGGCCAGCCTCGAGGAGCTCGAGGTCGCGTCGATCGATTTCAAGCAGATGGGTAACCGGGTCGTGATCCTCTCCACGACGGTTGTTCCGGAGTTCCGAGGGCGAGGCATCGCTGTGGAGCTCATCGCTCACGCCCTTGACGACGTGCGCGATCGCGGTCTGCTCGTCACCATCTACTGTCCCCTGGTTTCTGCCTACATCAACCAGAATCCGGAATATGGGGACCTGGTCGACGCGGAACATCCGGGACATACACCCAGCGACCACCTCCTCACTCGAAGGATCACATCATGAAGAACATCGCCGTCTACGGCTTCGGACGTATCGGCCGCCAGCTTGTGCGCAGCGCCGTGCAGAACGACCTCTTCTTCCCGAGCGTCGTCTGTGACATCGCTTCGGCCGATGACCTCGCCGCGCTCCTCGAGGTGGACACGAACTACGGACAGTGGCCAGGTGTCGCCTCAGACGACGACACGTCCATCTCCATCGACGGTAGACGAATCACGTACATCAACTCCCGTGAGGGCGTGCCGGACTGGAACGCGCTCGGCATCGATCTGGTCGTCGATTGCACCGGCCGCGGCGTCACCCGGGAAGCGGCTGAGCGGCATCTCGCAAACGGCGCCGAGCGCGTGCTGGTCAGCGGCCCGAGCAAGACTGCTGAGGATTGCGACGCCGTGCTGCTACCGGGCATCAACCTGGACGACTACGACAGCGGTGCGCACAAGATCATCAGCATGGCGAGTTGCACCACCAACGCACTTGCGGCCGTCGTCAAGGTTCTCCTCGAGTCCACGGGCATTCGCTTCGGTGTCTTCTCAACCGTCCATGCGTACACGAACACTCAGTCACTGACGGACCAACCGATGAAGTCCAGGAGAGACTCCTGGGCCGGCGCGGAGAACATCATCCCGTCCTCTTCCGGCGCTGCGAAAGCCCTGGGTTTCATCTGGCCGGATCTTCAGATCACCGGCAAGGCCTATCGGGTGCCCGTCCGCACCGGCAGCATCGTGGAGCTCAACGTGATTCCGGAGCACGAGATCGCGACGGAGGATCTTCGCGACGCGTTCCGCAGAGCTGCGACCGCGGGCCCACTCCGCGGCATCCTTGATGTGTTCGAAGACGAGTGGACCTCGGCCCGCATCGTCGGAGATCCGCACTCCTCGATCGTGGACATTCCGCTGACCCAGTCATTCAACGGCATGGTTTCCGTGGCGGCTTGGTATGACAACGAGGCCGGATTCTCGATGCGTCTCGCCGAGACAGCTGCTCACTTGGCGTCCACAGAAACCTGAGCGGCACGCACCTGCATCGCTGTGACTGCCTGAGTCTCGGAGGCCGTATATCGAGCTCCGCGGCACCGCTCTTTGCAGACGCTCGAACCCTCTCGATCCCGCTCGAGCACTGCTCAGACGCCAGGTACCTACTCAGCCCCATCTCACTTCAACGTCTGGCCCATTGGCCACGATAAGACCACTTATCCCGACTGTCGGCGCGAACCCGCTTCCTCGGGATGATGATGCTCGCGGCTGGCTGCAATGGGCACACTCGCGGCAACCACCCGTGCGGTGAGTGCGGACGTTAGAGCTCAGTGCAGTGGGCGAGCATGCCCACGCCACCAACATGAGTTTGCATGCTACGAGCACAAATCATCGATTGAACGCGGCCACGTCGTCACCGCGCGGATGACCCACCCTTAGTGCGGCCGAAGAAAGTGCTTGATTGTAGTTGCGTAGGCTTCGTATTGGGTGCGCAGGATCTCGCTGGCCAGGTCGTCGAAAAGCTCGTGGGGGTCAAGTTCCATCCCGAGATCGAGAAATTCAGAGATCTGCTCGAAGTATGGCTTCAGGGCACTCCGGCGCCGTGCCGCGAGGGCGTCATCGTTGAGATTGAAGACCCTGATCGTCTCCGTGGCAATGTGCATGTTGATCGAGTCGAGACCATCCTTGGGATAGACCCGTCCGTTCGATGAGAAGAACAGGAACGCCTCAGGATCACGCTCGTCCGGCTTGACTAGATCGGCCGGCGAGTACGAATCTGAGGAGCGTCGATCCTTGAAGTGTCCACAGTGGGAGACGGAACGACATGCGAGAAAGAGGTTACTCCATTCGAACGTTAATTCCGGAAAATGCGCGGGGTTCTTGCGTCGAAAGTGTTCAATATGGCCGTCGACGTAAATAGGACCTTCGCAGTACGCGCAACGGACGCCATACTCGTTCGCGCTTGAAGCGGTGCTGACGCCCGGTATGCCCTGCATCTCCACTAGGCGGGCTCTGACTTCTCTCTTACACGCTTTGCCGAATTGTTTCCACGTGTGATCGGAATAGTCATAGTCGTCCAAACAATCGGGTGCGCGGACACCCCCACGATCTAGAAGATGCACGGATCAGCCCTCTTGCCGATCTCCCGATCCGCACCGGAGCCGATGCCGCCCGCACCGACCCCGGCGACCCGATGCCCGTGAGCTGCACCTCCATCCACAGGCGCCCATCCCGACCGACC